>JAVJQW010000058.1:0-146524 GCA_040218735.1 Deltaproteobacteria bacterium | reverse complement strand
AGCGCCGAAGCGAAGGCGCTCTTGGATCGAGCCAAGGAGCTCACCCCGCCTGGGACGGACATCGGGGAGATCTTCGAAGCTGCGCTCGCGCTGTATGTCGAGAGGCTGGAGAAGCGGAAGAACGGAAAGACGAGTCGTCCGCGATCGAAACCCGCCGAGGATGCGCCAGCAGGCGCAGCGTACGTCTCGGCCGCGACGCGGCGCGCGGTGGTCGAGCGCGACGGCGCGCAGTGCACGTACGTGAGCCCCGACGGTCGCCGATGCAGCGAACGGTCGAACCTCGAATTCGATCACGTGGGCGGGCGGGCGCTGGGCGCCAAGAGCGTGGTCGGCGAACTGCGATTACTGTGTCGCGCGCACAACCTTCACGCGGCGCGGGAGGTGCAGGGTCGCGCCTTCATCGCTCGGAGGATTCACGAGCGCCGCTCTACCCAGCCCAGGCAAGACGCGTGTCCCGGTCGTCCTCGGCGTGAAGCGCATCCGACGCCACCGGCACGCGCGGAGGGCACTTCGTGAGAGCGATACCAGCCGGTGTTCGAGAGTGCGGCCCTCCTTGGGAGTACTGCGCTCCGCGGCCCCCCCTCACCAGCCCGGCGAAACGGCGGCCGAGGGACGAGCCGCTTCGCGGCGCCGGCGCGCTGCGCTACGTCGGGGCGCCAGTCGCCGCCTGATGGGGGCCCGAGGCAGGCCCGTCTGCTAAGTGAACGGCCTTGGGATTAGCCGTATATCGCGGCGGCGCCCTGGAGCTCCTTTGCGATCTCGTTCCGCAGATCTTCGGGCTCGAGGAGCTCGGCCTTGTCGCCGAAGGACAGCACCCAGCTCATGAGCTCCACGGTGCCGTGGATCTTCATGGTCATCTCCAGGCCCTGCTTGGTCTTCTTCAGCTTCATCGTCGGGTGCCACTGACGTCGGCGGATGAAACGCTCGACCTTCGGGTCGAAGCGAATGCGGACCTTCGTCGGCTCACCCGAGAAGATGCCGAAGGAGCCGGCGACGAGGGAGCTCGGCTCCCAGTCCTCGGGGTACTCGAAGCCCTTCTTGCGCTGCCACTCGATCGCGCGGAAGCCGTCGAACGCGAACGTCCGCACCGCGTCGTGGTGGTGGCTGTAACCGGCGAGGTAGAGCCCCTTCTTGTAGACGAGCAGCGTGTAGGGATCGATCTCGAACTTCTTCCGCCCGTTCCCCACGCTCCCGTGACGCACCACCAACCGCTCCTCCCGCAGGAGCGCGGTGACGATGTCGTTCACGTCCTCTATCTTGCCCTCGTAGCGGTACGGCGCTTCGTTGACGCTGTAGAGCTTCTTCTCGAGGTTCCGCGCGGCGATGAAGTCCTTGCGCTTCAGGGTGGTCTCGAGCTGCTGGAAGATCTCGTCGAGGTCCTCCTTGAAGCCGGTGCCCTCCAGGAAGTCGAAGACCCGCCGCGAGAGGAACAGCGAGATCATCTGGGTGCTGGTCATGCGGAGCAGCCCCTCGCGGGCGCTCGGCATCAGCCGCCAGATCTTTCGGTAGCCTTCGCGTTCGTCGTAGATGCGCTCACCCGCTTCCTCCATCGCGCGCAGGTAGCGGATCGCGGTGCGCACGCTGACGTGCAGACGCTCCGCGATCTCGTAGACCGTCGCACCGCCCGTCGAGTTCAGGAGGCTGCGGACCTCCTCGAAGCGCCGGGCCGGGGAGTAACGACCGGTGGTCTTGGCCATCGCGGCGTCTTTCGCACGACCGGAGGGAAGGCGCCAAGGCGCGCCGACCGTTGATCGGGTCATGTTCTGGCTCGTCCTCCTCGCCGCTACCCCCGCCCAGGCGCGCATGAGCGCGGACATCGACGCCGGGCGGCCCCTCGTCGCCCACGTCACCGTCGCGCTCGCGGACTCGAAGCACCAGAACATCGGCCCCGTGAAGGGCGACCTCGGTGATGGGATGCGCCCCGACGTGAACCTGTACTGGGGGGCGCTCTACGGGGTCGCGAAGTTCCTCCCCCGACAGGGGTGGCGGGTCGTGAAGCGAACCACGATCCCCGACCGGCGCGTGCTCTCTCGCGTGGTGTTCGAACGACGGATCCGCCGCGACGGAAGATCGATCCGCGCGATCGTGGTGGCCGACGCCTGGGCCGGACCGAACATCGAGGACGCGATCGATCGTTACTTCGGACACGTGCAGGGACGCGACGTCGAGCTCGTGTCGATCGGCGAGGAACGCGTCAACGTGGGAGCGGGCGCCCACGTCGCCGTGTTCGTCGGGCACAACGGGCTGATGGACTTCGACGCGCCCGACGTCGGCCGCCGCGAAGGCCACGCGATCGCAGCGATCGCGCTCGCGTGTATCACGAGCCACGACTTCCTCCCGCTCCTCGAGCGAGCCGGTGCCGAGCCTATCCTACTCACGCGAACGCTCATGGCGCCGGAGGCGTACACCCTCGACGCCGCGCTGAAGACCTGGTTCTCCGGCGGCGACGCCCAAGCGGTCTACGTCGCGGGATCGGATGCCTACTGCGCCTACCAGAAGTGCTCACGACGAACCGGGAGGAAGGTCTTTTGGGCGCCGGGCGCCTCGCCCTGAGTCAGATTCGGAGCTGGCCGTGTTAGCCACCTCGGGGGTCCGGGTGCTAAAAACCGGGCAGAAGACTCCAATAACCCCAGGAAGATCAAGCGTTTTTTTCGGGGGTCGACCCGGTCCGATCCGGATCGGAGATCCATCTAACCATAAGTATTTGATTTTATTAGTCATACGGTTTGCGGGCCGTCCGATGGTTCTCGTAGGATCACAGACATGAACCGACCCATCGCGACGCATCACACCCTGGAGTCCTTCTTCCGAGAGCTCCTCGAGGATGGGCTCGCAGCCGAGCGGCTGACCCTGGACGAGTCCACGGTGGCCTACCTCCTCCGGGTCGTCGCCGAGTTCGGCGAGAGCAGCATCCTCCACGCGGGTGGCAAGGACGAGCGCGGCACGCCCGCGCTGGTGTGGCTGTACGAGCGGGCGCAGCAGGGGGATCCGGGACAGCGGTTCGAAGCGTTCCGACACCTCGGCGACGTCTCGCTGATCGTCAGCGGCTTCTTCACGCCGCACATCGAACGCGAACGCTCGCTGGTCGGGCTCGACTACTACGTCCAGATGGGTGCCGCCGCGTACGACAGCGCCGCGGGCCTCGCGCGACACTCCGTCTTCGCGCAGCTCCTCGGTGAGCTCGCGCAACACTTCAAACGCCTCGTCGAAGTCCTCGGCTACGTCGCCGAACGCACCACCCTCCCCGTCGCGCGCGACCTCGGTGCCATCTACGAACGCTTCATGTTGAACCCGGGGAGCCACGTCGCCTCTGGTCGCCTCCTCGAGCAAGGCTGCGCGCCCGTCTTCAAGAAGGCGGTCGCTTGAGCCCACGCGCGCCCAACCTCGACGTCTCGCTGCAGCAGTCGCTCGAGCAACTCTACCGCCTCGACGAGAGCCCCCCGGTCGAACACTTCCGCATCGACCGCGACGCGTTCGTCCAGGTGCTCGGTCGCGCCGCCGCGCGCCAACGTGAAGCGCTCGTCGTGCACCACGCCGGCGACGAGACCCACCTCGCGCTGTTCATCTGCGACGAGGTGATGGCCAAGGCGCGCCAGCTCCACGCGTCACCCGACGTTCGTACGCTCGACGCCTTCTGCGTCGCCGCCGAGGGCGTCTCGCACTTCGTGTACTTCACGTACTGCGGCGAGCGTCAGGAGCGCCCCGTGTCGCAGATGGAGCTGGAGCTGCAGGCCGAGGTCGACAAGTTCATCCTGCTCAACGTGCTGCTCGCGATGGACGGCGAGGCGCTCGTCACCGCGCTCTTCGACAACGCGACCCTCTCGGCCGATCTCGACGATGCCGAGCGCGAGCGCTACCAGCTCGCCCACCGACTCGGTCGCCGCTACGCGCGCTGGTTCAGCCGCGCCGCTCGCGGCGGACGCACGGAGCACGCCCTCGCCGACGCACGGCGCCTGTACCGCATGCCGCTCACCGCGAAGCTCGACCACATCGCGAAGGCCGCCTGATCCGCAGCGCTCAGGGGCACTCGGTCGTCGGCCCGGACAGCTGGTTGCCACCCGCGTCGATGACCTGGGCGCCGTCGCCGCACGTCGAAAACGTCGCCCACGCGGAGCCGCGCGCGACGGAGCTCCGCAGGCGGATCGTCGAGCCGCCGAACGCGCCGTAACCGAACCCTGCGTTGTCGATGGCGCGTACCCCGACGACCTCGACCTCGGCCTCCTCGCCCGTCAACACACCAGCCTCGGGGCAGCCGGTGACCGTGAGGCCCTCGACCCGTGCGCCTTCGACGTCGAGCAGTACCAGCCCGCTCTCGCGCTGGCACCCTTCGATCCTCCCCCCGAGGATCCGTACCGGGAAGACACGCGCCTCCTCGATGAAGATCCCCGTCAGGCGCGGCCGGCTGATCGTGGCGGTGATCGTCGCGGCGAGGTGGCGCGTCCCGAGGATCGCCGTGCCGGCGGTGTCCTCGAACGTCGCCCCGCGGATCATCAGGCGTGAGTCCATCCCGCTGGCCACGATCGCGTCTGCGCTCTCGATCGCCGCGGGCGCGTTCGGGTCTCCGACGAAGCGACCTCCCTCGACGATCAACGTCCCGGTCGACTGCAGCACCCCGATGCGAGCGCCGTGCGCGAGGGTCGTTCGCACGAGGCGCACCGTCGGTTTGTCGTCGCGCCACGCCGCGAGGTTGAGGGTCCCCTCGGGGGCGCCCTCCAACGTCGAGTCGAAGATCGTGACGCGACCGGCCTGCACGCCAGCGGTCAACGTCGTCGATGCGCCGATCGTCGACCCGCGCAGCGTCACGGTCGACGACTGCGTGAGGAAACCGAGCTGCGTCGATCCCGATGTCGTCACGTCGTCCGCGAGCATCGTCGACCGCAACGCCACCAGCGCGTTGCCGCCCGCCGCGTTCAGCTTCGCGCCGCGCACGCGCATCCACGATCCGCCGCTCGCCTGGAGCTGCGAGATACTCGTGCCCCGGATCTCGACGTCCGCCACCGAGACACTCGAGGTCTCCGCGCGGACGCCGCGCTTCGACGCATTCTCGGGGGCCATCACCACCGACGTGAGCGACGCCGTGGAGGTCGTCGCCTGCACGCAGGTCTCCGCGCCGCACTTCAGCACGAGCTCGGACAACGAAGCGCGCGACGAGGCCACGCTGATCGTGTCCTCGCGGGTGCCGGCGCCGATCGTCGCCGTCGTCACCTCGACGTTCGACGCGAGCGTGATCGAGATTCCGCCCATCACGTCGACGCGGCTCCAACGCACGTCGTCGTTCGCCACCAGGACGTGCCCCGCGAGCACCGACCCGCGCTCCCCCTCCACCGACACCTTGCGCGCCACCGCGACCTCCGGCTCGACGTACACCCCGGGCCGAACGACGACGACGTCGGCGTCGCCCGCCAGCGCGCGCATGATCGTGCGGAAGGGGGTCGCCTCGCTCCCGTCGGCGTTGTCGTCGCCTTCGGTGGAGACGTAGGACTTGGTCTGGGTCTCGACGGGCGGAGGGCGCTCGTCGACGCCGTTCGTGGTCCCCGCGCACGAACCTCCGCACGCCCCGGCGCCCAGGGTGACGAAGAAAGCGACGTGGCGGACGCGCATCAGGCGCAGGATATCAGGCCTGGCTCCGCGCTGCGGAGCCCCCGACTAGACGTTGAACCAGGGGGTGATCCAGATGTACTTGATGTTGAGCACCCAGCGCAGGCCCATCTTCAGCGGCAGCAACATCATCGTCATGAAGAGCCCCGCGACGACCATGTAGCGGATGAACCCGAGCTGACGCATCACCGACGCGTTCTTGAACTTGAACCACACCGCCGGGATGACGCTGAAGAACGCGCCGATCGTGGCCGCGCCGATCAGGAAGCTCATCTCGTAGCTACGCGCACCCAGCAGGTACGGCCAGTCGATGTTGTTCAGCGCGACGACCTTGTGAGGATCCCAGTACTCCCACGGCATGAAGAAGTTCCAGCCGGGACCGCGCAGGAAGACGCCGATGAAGATCTGGACGACCCACATGATGTGGAAGCCGAAGAAGAACGTCAGGATCGCGAACCAGCGCTCCTTGAACGTGTAGTAGCCGTTCCCGCGCGGGTTCACGTCGATGTACGGAATCACCATCAGGCCGACGATGATCAACGACGGGAACACGACGCCGGCGAGCCACGGGTCGAAGTAGACCAGCATCTCCTGCAGACCGAGGAAGTACCAGGGCGCCTTCGACGGGTTCGGCGTCATCGACGGGTTGGCGGGCTCCTCCATCGGCGCGTCGATCGCGAGCGACCAGACGCACAGGAAGAGGAACATGATCAGCCCCGCGATGAACTCGACGCGGACGAAGTAGGGCCAGCTGTGGATCTTGTCCGGGAGCGTGTCCTCGCCCTTCTTGGCGCGGATGCGGAGCTTCGCGGAACCCACCTTCAAGTCGGCGGGGCGATCCAGCGGATGATCGGTGTGGACGACTTCACTCATTCGCTTCGTCCTTCCTTAGAGCGGACCCGAGATCCCGCCGTCCTTACGGATTCGCCAGAAGTGGAGAATCATCAGGACCGACGCGGCGATCGGAATGAAGATGCAGTGCAGGACGTAGAACCGCAGCAACGTCGGTGGACCGACGTTGACGGCGGCCGTCAGGATCGTTCGCGCGTTGTAACGCGGCGTCACCAGGCTCTCGCCGAACGGCCCCTCCATACCGAGGAGCGGCGTCGCGCGGGCCATGTTCGTACCGACGGTCACCGCCCAGATGGCCAGCTGGTCCCAGGGGAGCAGGTAACCGGTGAAGGACAGCAGCAGCGTCAGCGTCAGCAGCAGCACGCCGACGACCCAGTTGAACTCACGCGGCGGCTTGTACGAACCGGTCATGAAGACGCGGAACATGTGCAGCCACACCATGATCACCATGCCGTGGGCCGCCCATCTGTGCATGTTTCGCGTGAACATGCCGAACGGGACGTCGAAGTCGAGGTACTTGATGTCGTGGTACGCGTACTCGCCGGTGGGGCGGTAGTAGAACATCAGCACCACCCCGGTCACGACCGTGACCAGGTAGAGCAGGAACGTGAGCCCACCCGCGCACCACGTGTAGCGGTAGCGGATGCCGTGGCGGCGCACCTTCGTCGGGTGCAGGTGCAGCCAGACGTTCGCCGAGATCTGGAGCGCGCGGTTGCGCGGCGTGTCGGCGTATCCGTGGCGGAACGTCGACGTCCAGACCTGCGACTCGGTGATGAGCTTCAGGATGTTGGTCTTTTCTTTCTCTTGATTCGAAGCCATCGGTTCAGACCTTCACGCGGGAGTCCGACGGCCAGACGCCGTCCTTCCACAGGATCTTGATGCCCTTGTCGACGTTGATGTCGCCGGCGGCATCCACCCAGACCTTGAGCCGCTCGAGCGGGCGCGGCGCGGGACCCTCGAAGTGGATCGCGGTGATGTCGCGACCGCGCTCGAGATCGAAACCGCGGAACCCGGAGCCGTGACACGGGCACTTGAACTTGTTCTCGGTCACCAGCCACCGCGGCGTGCAGCCGAGGTGCGTGCAGATCGCCGACAGCGCGATGAGGAAGTTCGCCCCGGTCGTGTCCTGCTGCTTGATGATCCAGACCCGCTGGCTGGCGATGTACTTCTCGCTCACCGTGTTCGGGCTGTAGTCGTTCGCCTTGCCGGCCTTGAAGAGGGTCGACGGCTCGAACAGAACGCGCGGGAACATGAAGCGAACGAACGCCATCGTGAGGATGCTCAGCACCCCGAGCGTCGCTGCCCACCCACCGAGGGAGAGGAAGTCGCGTCGCGACCACGTCCAGTCCTTCGTCTTGTCGGTATCGTCTCGTACTTGGCCTGCCATGCGCCCTCTTCGATCGAAGCCCCGGCGGATTTGCGCGTCCGCACCCGGGTTCGGTGGGCCGTTTAGGTCGGGGGCGGTACCCTGTCAAGCTGGATCCAAAGCCCCGACAGCGCTGTGGTTTTCACGGGTTCGGCGAGCCCCGATACGCTTCGGTCCTTGACGCCGTCGGCGCAGCGGCCTAAACGCCTCCTCGATGTTCCTGTCGACCAGTGCTTGGGACAACTTCATGTTGATCCTGACCAAGCCGGACAACATTCCGATCCTCTTGATGGTGTTCTCGGTCGGGTTCTTCACGTGGCTCTCCCTGAAGGAGGGCTTCAAGAACGACAAGCTCATCAAGGAAGGCCGCCGCGACGAAATCCTGCGCCAGATGCAGGACTAGAGCCCCTTCAACCCGTCGATGCTCCGCGCGTTCTTCTCACGCGCGTAGGCCCGAATCCCGTCGGGCCCCTTCCGCTCCGCCCACGCATCCAGCTGCGTCCGCTCACCGTCGAAGGTGTACAGCGGCACCCCGTACCCGCACGAGTGCGCCACGCGCTCCACGTCGACGACGATCACCGCGCGTGCGTTCGGGCCCACCCGCGCCAACGGCGCGAACGGCGCCGCGGCTTCGTCGAACGTGGGATCACCGGTGAGGATCGCCCGCCCGGTCCCATACAGACGGACCGTCTTCGGCGACCCCTCGAACGCGGTGAACATCAGCGTGATGCGCCCGTTCTCCCGGAGGTGGGCGATCGTCTCGACCCCGCTCCCGACGAAGTCGAGATACGCGACCCGCTTCGGCGCGAGGATCGCGAACGTCCCGTCGATGCCCTTCGGCGATACGTTCACGTGGCCGTCGTCGGCCCGCGGCGCCGTCGCGACGAAGAACATCCGCTGCCGCTCGACGAACCTCGCCGTCGCGTCGTCGATCGCGTCGTAGACCTTACCCACCGCTCGCCTCCAGCTCCGCGAGGCGCTTCGGATCCGTGTCGCGGAACTCGGGCTTTTGGACGTCGCCGCTCGGCTCGCGCACCTTCGTGAAGAGCATCCGGTACACCGGCTCGGCCTCACGGTCGTGGTGCCGCTCCCACTCCGTGAGCTCGGGGATCGGTCGCGGCACGAGCAGGTCCTCGCCGAGCTTGGAGTCGAACGCGTCGTCCTGCGCGAGGAACACGTACATCTCCTCGGCGAGCGGCTTCACGTCGGACTGGGCGTAGACCTCGCCGCCGATCGGCAGCAGCTCGGCCATGTCGCGCACGAGCTGCGGCTGGAGGATGCGGCGCTTCTGGTGGCGCTTCTTGAAACACGGATCCGGGAACTGCACGAAGAAGCGCCGCACGACCCCCGGCGCCACGAAGTGCAGGTTCACGTTCGCGTTGGCGTACAGGTACACGAGGTTCGTCACGCCGGCCTCTTGGACCTTCGCGTTTGCCATCTCCACGAGCGGCTTGCGCACCTCGAACCCGACGAAGTCGACGTCCGGATGATTCGCCGCGCGCTCGAAGAGGAAGCCCCCTTCGCCGCAGCCGATGTCGACTTCGATCGGCGCCTCGCGCCCGAACGTCGCCATGCGATCGAGCTGCCCGACGACCGTCTGTACATTGAATGGATTGGCGTGCTTTCGAATCCTGCGCGACATCGCTGAGGCGCGGAATTCATCATCGCGCGCCGGCTCAGGGCAAGGGTGAGAGCACAAGCGTCTGTTGGATCGTCTCGAGCTGCAGGCAACACATCAGCAACCGGTCGAGCCCCACGGCGATCCCCGCCGCAGCTTCGATGTTCCCGAGGTCTTCGAGGAGCCCCTCGTCGATCGGATAGGCGGGGCGCCCGAGGCGACGACGGTGCGCGAGGTCGAGCTCGAAGCGCGCCCGCTGCTCGACGGGATCCGTGAGCTCCCCGAACGCGTTCCCGAGCTCGGTCCGCCCGACGAATACCTCGAACCGCTCCGCCACCCGCGGGTCCTTCGGATCCACCCGCGCGAGCGCCGCCATGTGCGCGGGGTAGCCGTAGAGGATCGTGACGGTGTCGTCGGCGAACGTGGGCTCGACGTGGTCGAGGAACGCGCGGAAGAAGACGTCGTCCCAATCGTCGCCCAAGACGAGCCGAACCCCGAGCGCCTCCCGAAGCGCCGCGGTGTCATCAGCATCAGGGATCCGCAGAGCAGCCGAAGCCGGCGAGTCACCCGGTCCCGGTACGGGTCCCAGGCCCGGTCCCGGTGCGGGTCCCGGGCCCGGTCCCGAATCCGAAGAGGGCAAGGACGCAGCACCACCGCGAGCCCCCCGCGAAGCCTCCCCCTTGCCCTTGAACTTGAACTTGCCCTTGCCCTCGATCTCGTCCCCCGCCGAGTCGGGACCCGGACCCGGACCGGGACCCGGACCGGGACCGGGACCGGGCCTCTCGGCTGACGCCTCGAGGAGGCCCACAGGATCCACCAACCCCGCCCGCACGAACGCCTCCGAAACCGAGACCCGCTCCACCCGCCGAGGCCGCCACGCCCCGACGGCCTCGGCCACGGCGCCGAACAGCCCCTCCACGTCGTCCATCAGCGCCGCGAAGGCCTCGCCCTCCCGGTACCACTCCAGCATCGTGAACTCCGGCGCGTGCGTCGCGGAGCGCTCCCCGTTCCGGAACACCCGGGCGAGCTGATAGATGCTGCCAACGCCGCGCCCGAGCATCCGCTTCATCGCGTACTCGGGCGACGTGTGCAGGAAGAGTTGCTGCGTCGCGTCGTCGGGTCCGACCTCCGTCGTCTCGAACGCAAACAAGTGCGGCTCGAGCCCGGGCGACACCACGGCGATCGGCGTCTCGACCTCCAAGAACCCACGCGCGTCGAACCAAGAACGCACTGCGTCGTTCATGCGCTTGCGCGCGCGCAAGATCTCCACCGGCGGTACGTGGCTTCGGTCGACCAAGGCGAAGCAAAGAACGTCGCCGCGCGCACGCCGGTCAACCGGCCCTTTTCTCCGCCGATCCGATGTGGGACGACGTGCGAGAGATGCGATTCGTTCCCGCGTTCGTCGCCGCCTCGGCGCTCCTCGCCTCGACCGCCCACGCGGGCGGCTTCTACCTCGGAGACATCGGCACGCGCGGCATGGCGCGCGGCGGTGCGTTCGTCGCCTCGCCCGACAGCCTGCTGTCGATCCACTACAACCCCGCCGGCCTCTCGCAGCTGCAGGGCCTCAACGCGGAAGCGTCGGTCACGTTCGTGAACATGGGGCTCGACTTCAACCGCAAGTGCCCCTGCCTGATCGCCGACAGCGCGGACGGCCGCACCGCGGCGGAGTGGGACGCCGAGCTGCAGAGCTCCTTCGACGACAACGTCGTGTCGAGCAACACGACGCTCGTCATCCCGTTCGTCGGCGCCTCCTACGGGCTGCCGTTCTACGACCTCACCTTCGGCGTCGCCGCGTGGGGCCCGAACAGCGGTCGGCACGACTGGGGTGAAGTCGTCAGCACACGCCGCCCCGACTTCGCGACGAGCGCCGCCGGCCAGCCCGGCCGCTACAGCGGGATGCGCATGGCGAACATCGAAGCGAACTTCGCCGCCGCCGTCGCCGCGCAGCCGATCGACGGTCTGCGCATCGGCGCGTCGGTCATGCTGTCGCAGGCCGGCAACGACCAGACGCTGCACCTGTGGGCGAACTCGGATCTGCTCGGCATTCAGGGCCCGGAAGACGCCAACTACGACGCCCCCGTCCTCCTCGCCTTCAACGACTACGCGATCAACTGGTCCGTCGGCGCGAGCTACGAGCTGCTCCCGGGGCTGACGATCGGCTCGTCGTTCCGCGGCTCGCGCCCGATCGACACCGAAGGCACGATCGACGTGCAGGTCCCGAGCGCCGTCATCGACGCCGACCCGCCGCTCCTCGTCGTCAACGGCAGCAAGGTCCGCGTCCAGCTCGAGAACGCGCCCATCTTCCGCGCCGGCGTGCAGTACCGCCTGCCGCACGTCTTCGCCGCCGAGGCCGCCGTGGTCTGGGAGGGCTGGGGCGTGCAGGACGAGGTCGTCATCACGCCGATCGACATCGAGCTCGAGGTCCTCGGCAACCCGTCGCCCCTCGGCGTCATCCGCTCGCCCCGCAACTGGCGGAACACGTACTCCCTCCGCCTCGGCGGCGAGCTCAACCTGTTCGACCCGCTCGTGAACGTCGTCGGCGGCTACTTCTACGAGCCGACCGCCATCCCGTCGGCGTTCGTCGATCCGTCGCGCACGGACTTCGACAAACACGGCTTCTCCCTCGGCGCGCGCACCACGTTCTTCGGCTTCACGCTCGACGTCTCCGGCGCCTACATCGTCCTGAGCGGAACCCAGATCCGCGACTCCGCCAAACCCATCGCCGGCGCCTTCGAAGGCGAGCGCCAGGACTTTTTGACCAACGTCGGCAACGGCGACTACTCGGGCGGCTACTTCATGGTCTCGACCGCCCTCTCCTTCGCCCTCGACCCGCTGATGGGCGCGCTCTAACTCGCTGACCTTCTCCGTTTCGGAAGGGGTCACAGGGAGACGGGGAGGACGGGAGATGCCGTGCTCTCGGCGATCGCATTCGCGCAGGCCCACCCTGTCCTTTTGGGTTTGGGCTCCTGCGACGTGGCCCGCGTCGTTTCTGCGCCTCCCCGTCCTCACTGCCTCCCTGTTGATTTTTCAGGACCGAGGAAGCGTGAAGATATCCACTTCGGATATTTGCGCCGCACCCAGGAGACGGCACAGGCTCTCCCCATGCGCCTCCTCCTCCTCGCGCTCCTGCTGCTCACGGCCTGTGGCGACGACACGCGCGAACCCGGCGATCCGGTGACGACGCGTGACGCCGGCGCCGTTGCCACCGACGGCGGCAACGCCGAGGACGCAGGCCCCCCGCGTGACGCAGGGCCTCGCGACGCCGGGCCTCGCGACGCCGGCGCGGCGACCGGCCCGACCGTCGTCCGCACCCTCCCCCCCGCCGGGTCCACGCTCGACGTCGGCGACGTCACGATCGTCTTCACGTTCAGCACCGCGATGAACCCGGCGCAGAACATCCTTACGCTCCGCCAATCCTCACCCGGCATGATGGGCAACGGCCAACTCTCGACGATGACGTTCGACGATCCGCCGTCCTCCGGCTCCGTCGCCGTGCGCACCACGCCGGGCGCCGAGCTGACCGTGGTGCTCCAAGCGTTCCAGGCCGCCGACGGGACGCCGCTCGCGCCGCCCACGTCGTTCGACTTCACGGTGTCGAACAACTGACGGCGATCAGAAGATCACCACCATCGCGCCCTTCGGGATCGCGTCGAACCACTTCGCGATGTCCTCGTTGTGCATCACCACGCACCCCCACGACAGGCCACCTTCTTCGCGCTTCGTCCACGCGCCCGCCCAGCCGTGAAAGCCGATCCCCCCGCCGAGGCGGGTCTTCTGGGTCGGCAGCCTTCGGCGTCGCCACGCACGCGAGATCCCCCTCGCCGTCTCGCGGTCCACGACCCCCTGCGCCACGCCGCGCTCGGCGTCGTAGCGGTTCGGATAGCTCAGCTTGATCCAGTGCCCGCCGTAGTAGTCGCCGTACTTGCCGGTGAACTCACCGCGGTACTTGTGCACGACGAAGTACATGCCCTTCGGCGTCTTTAGATCGCCCTGCACCTCCTTGGTGCCCTCGGCCTGGCCGAACTCTACCTCGACGACCGACACGCGGCGCCCGTTCTCGTAACGCGCCGCCTGGTGGTGCTCGTGATCGACGAGCACCAACACCGGCTCGTCACGAGGGACGAACAGACGTCGGCGCCCCCGCGCGAAGCGCTTCGCGGCGACGCCGTCCACCGTCACCCGCGGCGTGCCACCGCCGAGCCTTGCGCCGCGCTCCACCTCGACCCCGACCTCCACGACGGCGTCCTTCACGCCCTCGTAGCGCGACCGCGCCGCGCGCCGCTGGTGGTTCTCGTAGAAGACGTGCGCGATCTCCACGACGTCGCCTTCCACCGACTCCACGCGACCGTTCGCGACCGCACGCGCCCGGCGCGGCGGATCGAACCCATCCGCCGGCCGGATCTCGGTCGACACGTACGCGTCGAACGTCGGCGCCGGCGTCAGCGCGACGAGCAGGAGCAGCGCGGTGGGCACGACATCGAGAAGCATCGCACGCACCGCGCGCATTCCCTCCGGTCCGATTGACTCCCCCCCGAGCCCCGCTAGGCTCGAGGTCGACCCCGTGGCCCACGACCTCGACAAACTCCTCGAGCTCGTCGCCGCCGCCCCGTCCGTGGCGCTCGACGCCGTCGACCTCGGCCTCGAAGCCGGCACCGTCGTCGCCGAGCAGTTCCGCGTCGACGCCAAGGTCGGTACCGGCGGGATGGGCACCGTCTACCGCGCGCGCGACCTCGTGCTCGGACGCGACGTCGCGCTCAAGGTCGTCCGCCGCGCCGTCGACGAGCTCCCCGAGTCCGAAGCCCAGCACACCGCGCGCCTCAACCACCCGAACGTCGTCACGCTCTACCAAGTGTGCCGGCACGAGGACCGCACCGTGCTCGTGCTCGAGCTGCTCCGCGGCGAGACCCTCGCGGACCGCCTCGAACGTGGATCCCTGGCGCTCGACGACGCGCTGGCGATCGGCGCCGACATCGCCGCCGCGCTCGCCCACGCCCACGCACTCGGCGTGACCCACCACGACCTCAACCCGCGCAACGTCTTCCTCACCGAAGACGGCCCGACAAAGCTCCTCGACTTCGGCCTCGCATCGGGCGTCGCCGACTCCGTACACACCGGCGGCACGCCGGGGTTCATGGCGCCGGAGCAGCTCGCCGGCGACACCACCGGACCCGCGACCGACGTCTTCGCGGCGGGCACGCTGCTCTACCTCTGCCTCGTCGGCACCCTCCCGTTCCGCGCGCCGTCCCCCGAGCTAGCGGCGCCGAACCTCCCGTTCGATCTCGTGCGGCAGTCGCCTCGGCTCCAGACGCTCTTCGACGCCGCGCTCGCGGCGCGGTCCGAGGATCGGTTCGAAGATGGCGGCGCGCTCGGTGAAGCGATCGAGGAGGTTCGCCGTTCGCTCAACGCGCTCCGACGACGGCGACGTCGGCGCTCCTTGGTGCAGAGCCTCGCCGCGGTGACGGCGATCGTCGCGATGACGTGGAGCTTCGTGTGGTGGCAGTCGCGCGGCCCGAACGACGACGACCTCGACGCCATCGTCGGACGCTGGCGGAGCCAGGGCGGACACGTCGGCTCATTGCAGATCACGAAGGACCCGGCCGGTGGATACCGCTGGCTCGAGGTGCAGGACGAACGCGTCCGAGTGCCGTCGCACGCGTTCTTCAGGAACTCCGGCGCCGTGACGGTCGAGGCGCGGGAGTACGGGTACGTCTTCCACGCGCGGGTCACGGACGAAGAGGGCTGGTGCTGCCGCAACCGCGGGGAGATCGAGCTCGAGATGTACGACGAGGACACGCTGTACATCCGCACATCGCGCTGGTGGAATCCGCACGGGCGCATCGTGAAGGCGACGGGGCCGTACGCGCTGTATCGCGTCGAGGAATGAAGGCGTCGGTCGACACCACGGTGCACGCGCACCTCGCGAACGACCGCGTCCGCGAAGCGGTGTCACTCGCCATCGAGACCTACGGCCCGGAGCTCCTCGGCTACGTCGTCGCGCTCGAGCGTGAACACGACGCGCACGAGATCTTCTCGGCGTTCTGCGAGGACGTCGTCCGGGGCCTCGCGGGGTTCGAGGGGCGGGCGTCGCTGAGGACCTGGCTGTACCTCGTGCTCCGCAACGCGCGGGCGCGGCACCACCGCAAGAAGGCGCCGCAGCACGTCCCGATCTCCCGGTTTGCGTCGCAGCTCGTGGAGCGGGCGCGGAGCACCACCGCGCCGTTCCGCAAGACGACGGTGAAGGACGCGTACCGCCGGCTCCGCGAGCAGCTCGATCCGGAGGACCAGGAGATGCTGATCCTCCGCGTCGACCGCGCGCTGTCGTGGCTGGAGGTCGCGCGGATCCTCGGCGCCGGCGAGGACGATGAAAAACGCCGCGCGGCGGCGCTGAGGAAGCGCTTCGAACGTGTGAAGCTCCAGCTCGCCCGGCTCGCCGCCGAGGCCGATCTGCGCTGAATCCGTCACATCCGCGGCGACCCGTCTCTACCTCGGTGTGAACGCACCACGCCGTGTCTACGCCCTCCCGCACGACCACCCGCGCATCGTCGACGACGCCCCTGCCGCGTTCGTGCACACCATCCACACCACCGCCGATCCCTACGCTGCGTTCGACGCGATCACCGACCTCGCGCTGGAGTCCGAGTGGTTCCCGGACTTCGTCGACGCCGAATGGGAGACGGAGGCGCCGCACGGTCCCGGGAGCGTGCGCTGGTACCGAACCGCCGACGTGTGGCTGCGCGAGCACTTCGTCCGGTGGGAACGCGGTCGACGGCTGACCTTCGTCGCGAGCGCGATCAGCGTCCCGTTCGTGACTTCGTTCGGTGAAGACTACCGCTTCGCCGCCACCGACGCGGGCACGCGAATCGACTGGCGCATCGCGTACACGCCGCGGCCGATCTTCCGGCCGCTGCACCCGATCATTCGGCCGTACTTCGGACGGACGTTCCGGATCGCGGCCAAGCGCCTCGAAGCGGCGCTGTGAGGATCACTGCGGGGCGCCGTTTTCGATCCACACGCGGATCGTCTCGATCGAACACGCGTCGAGCGGCGGGTTGGCGGGGGGCATCCTTCCGCCACCGCCGCCCGGCACCTCGTTCGAGATGATCGTCATCAGCCGCGAGTTCTGCGGCTCTCCCGGAACCACGATGTTCGGCTCCGGCGCCTGCCCCGCGACGGTCGGACCGAGGAGCGTGGTGTGCAGCTCGGCGAGGGGCGTGTCCAAACGAATGCCCGCCTGGGCGGATGCGCCATGACACGTGGGCTGGTTACATGCGGGCTGCTGTTGCCGACCGAAGATCGCGGTCTGGATCGCGGAGAGCTGCGGCGGCACCGGGCACCCCGCGTCGCGCGGACCGGCGTCGCGAGGACCGGCGTCACGAGGGCCCGCGTCACGACCGGCGTCGCGGAAGCCGCCGTCGCGCGGCGCGACCATGCCGGCGTCGCGCGGGCGCAACGCACACGTGCCGTCGTCGCAGAACAGACCCGGGCGGCAGTTGTTGTCGTTCGGGCAGTCGGCGCCTTCGGTGCCGGGCTCGACGCCCGAGCACGCACCGAGCGCGAGGGCGATCGAGATGACGAATCGCTTCGACATCGTCGGGCCCTACAGTCGCGCCGAGCGGGCCCGAGTGCAAGCGATCAACGGCGATCCACGACCAACAGCAGGACCGGCAGCAGGAGCAGGTCGAGCGCGACGGCGTATCCAACGAGAATCGCGGACAACAGACCCACTCGGAACGTCGGCGAGAACGACGACAGGCACAGCACCGAGAACCCCACCGCGAGCAGCAGCGAGGTGAGCACGACGGGGTGCCCCGCGTGCGTAATCGCGTACGCGAGGGCCTTCTGCGGCGTCGGAGCGCCCTCGTCCACGGCGCGCTGGTAGCGGGCGGCGATGTGGATCGTGTCGTCGACGGCGATCCCGATCCCCAGGCAGGCCACGAACGCGCTGTTCGTGTCGAAGGACAGGCCGAGGAGCGCCATCGTCCCGAACGTCAGACCGACGGTCAGGATGTTGGGTACCATCGAGATCGCTGCAAGGGTGGGGCTCTTCAGCCCCACGAGCATCGCGAAGAAGATCAGGAGCGCCGCGATCCCGAAGCTCCCCGCGGCGTCCTCCACGAGGTTCTTCACGATCTGCGCGAACAGCGGCGGCAGGCCGGTGAAGGTGGCCCGCACCGGGGCGTCCTTCAGGTCGATCTCGGCGGTCTGCCGCAGGAGCTCCGCGAGGTGCAGCACCTGCTCGCTCGATAGCGTGCGGATCTGCATCGACAGGCGGGCCTGCGACTGGTCGTCGTTACTGAGCGTCGCGAAGGCGACGGGGTCGAGCAGCTCGAGCTGCGCGATGGCCTCGGTGGTGTCGGGGAGCGGCGCCTCCTCGTCCGCGGGGACCTCGTTGATCACCGCGTTGGCGAGGCGGAGGTAGTCGGCGAGGCTGAACACCCGCGAGACCCCCTCGAAGTTCGCGAGGTCGTCACCGAGGGTGTCGAGGAGCTGCAGCCCTTCCGGTGTGCGGAAGAGGCCGGTGTCGTCGGCGTCGAGGATCACCTCGATGACGTCGGCGCCGCCGAGTGTCTTCTCGATGATCGCGATGTCCTCGCGGAGGCGGTGGTCCTCGTCGAGGTACCCGACGAAGTCCGAGTCGATCGGCAAGCCGGACATCGCCGCGACGCTCGCGCCGAAGAGCAACCCGGTCACCGCGAGTGTGGCGGGCAGCCGCGCGCGCGCCGCCATTGCGAAGCGTCCGATCCGATCCCCGAGCAGCGGCGCGGCGGGGAAGGAAGTGCGACGCCCCTTCGGTCGGTTCACGAGGTGCAGCACCACCGGCGTCAGCCACATCGAGGTGAGGTACGCGACGAGCAGACCGATCGCCGTCGCGTACCCGAACTGCCGCAGCGGTCCGACCCGGCTCGTGACCAGCGCAAAGAACCCGACCGCCGAAGTCGCGGTGGTGAGCAGGCACGGCAACGCGATCGCTTCGACCGTCGCGAGCAGCGACGCGTGGGCGTCACCGGTGCGCGCGTACTGGCGTTTGAGCTCGGCGAGGAAGTGCACGCTGTCGGCGAGGCCGATGACGAGGATGATCGTCGGCACCGTCGCGGTCGCCATGTTGATCGGCACGTCCAGCGCGGCGAGCACGCCGACCACGAGCACCGACGCGTAACCCACGATCCCGAGCGGGACGAGGCTGAACACGACGTCGCCGAACATGAACCACATCAACACCGTGAGCAGCGCGATGGCGGCGGGGAAGAAGAGGAGTGTGTCGTGCTGGACGCCGGCGGCGATCGCCTCCTTCGTGACCGCGGATCCGGCGAGGTGAACGGTGCGATGTTTGGAGCGGAAACGTTCGACCTCCTCGCGGATCTTGCGCACGGTCTCGAGCCGCTTCACCGGGTCGCGGTCGGCGGTGACGAGCTGGACGAACAGGAAGGTGGTCTCGTGGCGCCGGTCGACGAGCACCTGGCTGTAGACGGCGTGTTTGGCGATGCGATCGCCGAGGTCGAGCGCGCTGCCCTGCGTGACGTGGTCGGAGTCGAGGATCGGGCTGAGGTCGATGACGTCGCCCTTGCGCTCCAGCGTCGTCGCGGTGGCGAGCGACAGGACCCGCTCGACCTCCGACATCTGCGTGAGCACGCGGTCGAGCTCGGCGACGGCGGTGACGGTCTCGACGTCGAACACCGTGCCGCCCCGCTCGCGCAGCGCGACCACGACCGTCTCGCCGATCTCGTAGCGCTCGTCGATCGTCCGGTAGAAGTCCCAGGCCTCGGTGCCTTCGAGGTAGGCCTCGGGGCTCGGATCGATCTGCAGCCGGAGCGCGCTCAGCACCGCGAGGGCGAGGATGACGAACGCGATCGCGAGCGTGCGAAACGGGCGCTCGATGCAACGCTCCGCGATCCTCGCGACGAAGCGCGAGTAGTCCTGCCCCCGAAACACGGTCACTCCACGATCCTCAGTCGCGTCGCCCGCGCGTCGTCGTCCTCCGCGGGCGTGCCCGACCTACGATAGAGCGCGACGCGGCGGTAGATCTTTGCGCGGTCCTTTCGAGCCAGACGCTCCGAAGCGTCGACGTCCTGCGTGAATCGCCCGTCGTCAGGTACCTTGTCGAAGTCTTCGTTCGAATAGACCAGCACCGGCGCGCCCGGTTCGAGGCGTTCGTGGAGGGCCGCGAATAGGGCCACGCGCTCCGCCGCGTGGAGGAAGTCGATCGTGTTCGACAGGTACGCGCCGGACGCCGGCGCCGGGACCTCGTAGCGCTCGAACGCCGTACGCACCACACGAACCCGCGGCGCCGCGCCGCGCAGGCCGTCGTAGACGACCGGACGGAGGTGCGGCGGGAGCAGCGCCTCCGTGAGCGTGGCGCCGCCGCGGACGTGGTGCGCGAACAGCGGGTTGTCGCCGAGGCCGGCCGCGACGAGGCGCTCGAGGTACGCGAGCGGATCGCGGTTGAAGGCCTTCGGATACTCGGACGCCGACCACTCCGCGTCCGGGAAGAACAGGTTCACGCGTTCCCCGACCCGGGCCAGCGCGCCGCGCAGCCAGGAGCGATCCGCGATCGAACGGAAGGCGTCGAGCCGATCCACCTCGGTGGCGCCGAAGAGGATCGCGTCGACGGTCGCCCGCGAACCGAGCACCCGCAACGCAGCGAGGAATCCTTCGAAGAACAGCCCGACGCGGTCCGCGCGGAAGAGGCCGTTCAGCAGCAGCCGACGACGCGCGCGCCAGTACGGTTGCTCGTGCCCGGGGAGCCCGCGCAGGAGCTGGTCGACGAGCGCGACGCGCCTCAACCGCGACGCCGCGCGCAAACCCATCAACGCGAGGTAGTCCTCACGGCCGAAGAGGTGCGCCGCCGTGAGCTTCAAGGTGACGAGGTGTTCGAGCGCGCTCGTATCGCCGACGTCGAATGCGAGGACCTGATCGGCGCCAGCCGCGGCGAGGCAGAGCGCGGCTTCACCGGCGCCGTGGGCGGAGAGGCACAGGTAACGTCGACCGGGGATCGAGCCCACCGCCGACATGAGCACTTCGAGGTCGTCGGAGACGCCCGCGTGCACCGGCGCGAGGCGGAGGCTCGCGACGGTCGACAACCCACTTCGGATCCGCATCAGACAGATCTCCGGCGGTCGCGCGCGCTCACGGATGCAGCGGCAGGCCCTGCCGCAGGTTCACGTAACCCTCGACGCCCGTCGCGAGCGTACGCACGAGGCCGTACGCACCGCCTCGCCCGAAGCCGCGCGCGGCGCGCCCGAGCACACGACGCGGGCGATAGAAGCGCTCCTCGAGCCACTCCATCTTCTCGACGAGCTCCGCGGGGTCGTAGTTCTCGGGGCGGACGATCGGGTGATACGTGTCGTACAGCTCCAGGTCGTTCGTCAGCAGGCGCCCCGCCGCCTCGTACTCCGCGTGTGCGCGGGTGCCCGGGTAGGGCGTGTAGAGGTGGAAGACGGTGATGTCGATCGCCGCCTTGTCGAGGAACTCACCGGTCAGGTCGAAGACGTCGCGGGGCTCCGTCGGGAAGCCGAGCACCATCCCGGCGCTCACGCTGATGCCGTGGTCGCGGAAGCGGTCGAGGGTCTTCAGGTAGCGGCGCGTGTCGTTCTGCCACTTCGACTGCGCGTCGAGCGTCGCGCTGTGGATGCTCTCGACGCCGACGTTGAGCCAGCCGCAGCCGGCCTTCGCCATCTTCTCGATGAGCTTCGGTTGGGTGCCGATGTCCATCGACACCTGCGCGATCCACTCCTTGCCGAGCGGCCGCAGACGATCACACAGCGCGTGAAGGTACGCGGGGCGATTGAGGAGGTTGTCGTCGATGAAGAGCACCCGGCGCGTCGGTGCGCGGGCGACCTCGTCGACGAGATCGTCGAGGTCCCGCAGCGCGACCTGGTCGCGGTGGAAGCCGGGGATGACACAGAAGCTGCAACGGAACTTGCAGCCGAGCCCGGCCTGCACCTGCGTGAGCCAACCGTTGTAGCCGTCGCGCGGCGCGGTGAGGTGGTGGTTGTAGGAGCGGAGCTTGAAGCCGTCCTGTCCGAACGGGACGTCGTAGACGGACTGGAGCCGGCCCGCTTCGAAGTCGGCGAGGAGGCGCGGCCAGGCGTCTTCGCCGCGACCGACGACGATTGCGTCGACGGCGTCCTCGGCGAGCGCGAGGTTCGGCGACAGCGTCGGGAAGTAACCGCCGAGCACCACGGTCTTGCCGCGCATCTTGAGGAGCCGCGCCATCTCGAACGCGCGGGGCGCCATGTACGTCATCGTGGTGATGCCGACGATCGGTGCCTCGATCGCGTCGGGGTCGAACGCTTGGACACGCTCGTCGACGATCGTGACGTCCCACTCGGGCGGCGTCACCGACTCCAGCGCGAGCAGCGCGAGGCGCGGCAGACGGCGGAGGCGCGAGAACGGATCCCGACGCTGGCGAAGTGGCCCGAAGTACCGCGGGGCCGGAGAGACGAGCGCGACCTGCTTCGTGGTCACCGATCGATCCTACGCACTTCGATCGACGGGTAGATGTGCACGTTGTCCTGCGCGTAGAGGGCGGCGTGCTCCTCGCGCGGGAGGCGCGGGCCGACGCGTTCGCCGAGCCGGTCCTCGTCACACAGCGAGAAGTACAACACACGCGCGCCGGGCGCGCCGGCGTGTTTCAGCGCGGCGGTCAGCGCGTCGAGGCCCTCGGGTGTGAGGTAGTCCGGGACGTTCGACAGGTAGATCGCCGTCGCCCACCCCTCGGGGAGGAGCTCGAGGCCTTCGGTGATCTCGCGGGTGGTCATCGAGATCTGCTCCTTCGCGTCGCGGACGCGCTGGAAGATCTCGTCGTCGTAGAGGAACGTGCGCCACTCGCGGTGCACGAGCCCCGTCGCGGAGCGGCACAGCACCGGGTTGTCCTTCGCGCCGCGCACGAACAACGGGCGGAACGTCTCGAAGAACTCGGCGATCATGTCGTCGGGCACCGTCGACACGCGGCAGATGCGGTGCGGGAAGAAGAGCCACTTCAGCTGCGAGTTGAAGCGACGCAACAGCGGCGCGAGCGCGAGGCGAACGACGGGGCGCGCGAGCACTTCGTCGAAGACGCGGCTACGCTCCTCGGGGGTGCCGCGATGACCGAGGAAGAGGTCGAGGCTCTCCGCCGGAGCGACGCGCGCGAAGCTCTTCACCATCGCGCGGATGATCTTGTGCGTCATGCCGCGGTTGAGGACGCCGTCGGCGACCCAGTCGCGGCGGGACAACATCGCGGCGCGCTGCGCGGTCGCCATCGCGCGGCTGACGCGGTCGAACACCTGCGTTCGATCGGGCGCGTCGGTGATGCCCATGAGGCCGAGGTAGGCATCGACGTCGAGCTGCTGGATCGCCGCGAGCTTCAGGTGGGCGAGCGCGGTCTGCGCGGGGTTGGCGTCGAAGCCGATGACCTTCGCGCCGCGCGCGACCATCGACAGGAGGACGTCGCCGCTCGACGTCACCCCGGCGACGCGATCCTTGGGACCGACCGGGAGCGCGCGGTGGATCAGCGCGAGGCTCTCGCAGGTCTCGGCGAAGGCGAGGTTGCCGTAGAGGTTCCGCTCGTCGACGACGCGGCGGACGAACGCGCGCAGGCCCGTCGCGTCGGAGCGCGGGCGAAAGCGAGGTTCGACGGGGAGGTGGGCCGGTTCGAAGCCACGGATGGAGACGTTCGAAACCAACGTCGCCAGTTGTCCCCGAATGCCGGGATCGGCCAAGGGCCGATGATCGTAAGACCGGACAAACGACCGAGGAGCCGGGCGCTACTTCTTCTTCTTCTTGAACTGCGCGCGGACGGGGTTGGGATCCCGCTCGGTGTAGGGCAGGGCGATCTGAACGATCCCGATCAACAGCGGGACGACGCCCGCGACGCGCGCGGCGTCCGGCAGCACGACCAGCCAGTACACACCCACGGCGATGGCGTAGAAGGACCACAGGCGGACGCCGAAGGCCTTCCCTCGCTCCCGCGCGCGCGCGCGGGCCCGGCTCGCGAACCAGAGCAGGAACCACGACTCGGGCGTGTACAGGAGCGGCGCGAGGCCGAGGAGGATGCAGAGGAAGAGGTCGAACCCGGTGCCGCGCTGCGTGCCGGACGGGATTTCGACGGGGTTGCGCGCCTCGACGAACGTCATCGTCGCGATGCGGGTGTCGGGGCTGTCGTACTGCATCCTCATCAGGCGCCCGCCCGATGGGACGTTGAGGGACTGGCGCTCCAGCAGCTCGACGCCGATCGGGCTGCTGTGCTCGATCGGGGCGTTGTAGCGGACGATGAACTGGTCGGCGGGCGCCTCGAGGTGCTCCCAGGGGCGCACGTCCCAGACCGTCTCGTGGGCGCTCGAGACGCGCGCGACGGAGGAGATCAGGTAGAGGTCGAAGCGCTGCGCGTTGACGTTGCGACCGGAGCGCTGGACGAGCGGGTACGCGGGGTGGCCCGGCGCGTACGCGAAGGCGAGCGGCCCGAGGCGCGCGGGGCGGTCCTCGTTGGGCGCGGCGTCCTCGACGACGCTCGCCATCAGGACGCCGCCGGAGTTGAGCGTCACCGCGATCGCGCGGATCTGCTCCTGGTCGAGCTCGACGCCTTGGGTGCGAAGGTACGTGTCGACGGACTCCGGGAGGATGAGCTCGTAGGTGATCGTGGAGCTCGTGACCTGCCCGGTGAGGAGCCGCGTGCTCTCGATCTGGAGGCTGCGGGCGTCGACGTCCGGCGGGGGCGGCGGCGGCGGCGGGCCGCGGAAGAGGCGGTCGATCAGGACGGAGACGACGGAGGGGCCGAAGAGGTCGTCGCGGATCAGCTCGTTGTAGGGGGCGTGGATGGTCGTGGCGCGGTCGAGGAAGGCGAAGGGGGCCTCGGGCACCTCGACCTCCTTCGGCTCGTTCTCGAACGGACGCAGCCAGACGAAGCGCGACGAGGACGAGCGCACACGCAGCTCGAAGAGCAACGTCTCGACGCGGCCGCTGTCGAGGATGATCCCGCGGTGCAACTCAGGTTGCACGGTTCCATCCCCCACCGGGAGGAAGAGGTCCGCGCGCGCCGACGAGGGCAGCGCGAAGAACGCCACCACCAACGCGAGGCGCACTGCTGAGCGAGCTCGCCGCAACAAGGTCGGCGACCACGCTACCCCCGACCTGGGATTGGGTCCAATCTTTGCCCCCGGTCTGCCGGTTATCGGCCGGACTTGCCGGTTATCGGCGAGGCAAGCTCGCCTGCCGGCCTCCGCGGCGCTGCGCGCCGCTGCGCGTCGCTGCGCTCCTTGCCCGGACTGCCGGTTATCGGGCGGACTGCCGGTTATCGGCGAGGCAAGCTCGCCTGCCGGCCCAGGCCTGGACTACTTGGCGGCGGAGGAGCCGGTGACGAGCTGCTCGGCGAGGCTCTCGGCGGCGTAGAGGAGGTCTTCCTCGGTGCAGCCGGAGCGCGCGGAGCCGGCGGCGACGGTGACCTCGGAGCGCAGGTCGATCATCTCGCCGTTGGTCGCGCAGGCGTTCCCGAACTTGGCGACCGAGGAGCGCATGATGTGGGTCGCGGCGAGGGCCTTGCCGAGGGGGATCTGGCAGCTGGAGTCGACGCAGGTCTTGTAGCTGTTCTTCTTCTCCTCGGCGACGATCGACTGGAGCGCCCGCTCCTGCGAGCTGCGGTCCACGACGCGCATCCCGCGCGACGCCAGGAACACGCGGATCTGATCCGTCAGCGCGACCAGCGTCTCCTTCGTGAACGTGCGCTGCGAGCTCGACATCTGCGAGTCCATCACCGCCAGCACCCACGACTGCTGCGTCGCGTTGGCCATCGTTCGCGGCGGGCGCTTGCGCTCCGGCGCCGCGGGGGGCGGCGGCGAGCTCGGGGGGGGCGGCGCATCGGCCTTGGGCGGCGGCGGAGGCGGCGGCGACTTCTTGTTCATCCCCGTCCCGCGTTGATTGACCGTCGGGTCGAGGGACGGCCCGGACCCCGGCGTCACGAACGAGATCCCGCTCGAAGGCGGCGGCGGCGGGGGCGACGAGGCCACCGCCGGGCGGCTGCCCTCCGGATCCAGCGTCACGGTGACGTTCGACGGCGACAGCTCGTAGAGGCTGCCGGTCATGGCGTCGACGATCATGCCCACCCAGAAGAACGGCCCCCACAGGATGTTCGCGAAGAACCACCCGTTGAGGTCCTGCTTCATCTGGATGCGCCGCGTCTCGAAGCCAGGCTTCTCGATCGTGACGATGTGCTGCTTCTCCCGCGTCATCTTCAGCGCGCCGGGATCCACCGGCTCGTTGTCGACCTTCGTCGTCGCGTCCTCCGGGTAGACCTTGAGGCTGATGTCCTGCTCGCTGCCGGAGAACATCGTGGCGCACCCGGTCGAGATGGCGCTCGTGACGAGGATCGCAGCGAGGGCCGCGAGGCGCGCCCATCCCACGGAAACCATGGATGTCGGTCTATCACATACGCCCGCGCTTTTCTCGAACACCGCAAAGGGGGAAGATGTGAAGTGAGGCATTCGTTGACCGAATAGAGGATCAGACCAGGGAGGAGGGCGCCGATGCGCACGCGGGATTATTCGAATTGGAGTTGGGACGAGGGTTGGCCGGTACAGCGGCTGCGCCTCGGGTGGGCGCTCGTCCTGTTCTTCTTCTTCGAGGTCCTCGTCGGCCAGCAGCTCCCGGTCATCATGCCCTTCCTGATGCTGGGCATCGGCCTCGGTTGCCTGGCGTCCGCGGTGCTCGCGATCCGCGAGTGGAAGCTCGAAGCCCAGGTCGCGCTGATCATGAACGCGCTCGACCGGCGCTGACTCACCGATTCGAGATCAGAAGGTCCCGGCGAATGCAGCCGGTGAGCGGCCAGGTCGGCGTCGCCACGGCGTAGCCGTCGGGGCAACGACCCCCCTGAAAGACACACCGCCCGGAGGCCACGTCGAGCGCTTCGTCCGAGCCGCACCGCGCGCGCACCGGATCGGCTCGACGGTTGCTCTCGATCCCGGCCTCGCCGAGGCACGCGTTGTCCGAGTACGCGGACCTGAAGCCGCGCTTCGTCTGGGGTGGGCACGTGAAACAACCGCGCCAATCACGATCGTAGAAGGCACCCGACGGACACAGGTCGTGCGACGCGCCGACGTTCCCGGTGCCCCGCACGAACGCGGCGCCCCGGGTGGGGTGCGCACCGTAGCGGCGCTCGAGCGCCATCGCCACGCGAACGCGCGCTTCGGCGTGGGTGAGAAACGAGAGCTCGGCCGGGACACCCGCCGCCGCCTGGAGCGCAACCGCGAAGCGATGTCGCCGGCACCGAAAGTCGTCTTCGTCGCAGCCCCCCAGCGCGGCCGTCAGGCCGTCCGCGGTCGATTCGCCGCTCGACGTGAGGCGCTTCGTCGACGCCTTCGAATCACACGTGTCGAGGACATGCAGCTGGAGCGCGGACAGCCGCGTGAGCTCCCGGCCGACGACCGCGAGCTCACGTACCGTCGACGGCGTCCCGTTCGTGATGCAGACGGACACACGTTTGCGCGGCCGCGCGTCGGCGCGCTCGCCACCGCCGGGGCCGAAGAGTCCGAACGCAATCAGGACGACCGGCCACGCTCGACGGCGAAGAGAACGGCTCCGGATTCGATGCGTCATCGCGTCGGCATCACTATGGCACTGCGTCGAGGTACACGGCGACGGGCGCGTCGCACCAGAACCCTCCGGGGAACCCGACCGTAGGCAGTACGGTCATTTGCCGCTGACACGTGTCCGCGCTCACGAGGTCCCGCGGGAGCTCGACGCGGAACGTGTACCGCATCGGATCGAAGCGCGCGTCGTACGGGTTCTGGGTGTGGACGGAGCGCTCGCCGACGTAGCGATCCGCAGCGTCCGGCGTCACCTTCAGCACGACCTCCGCCCGTTCGAGCTTCGCACCGAACGGGCCGACGACGTGGACCTCGTCGAGGGCGGCGTCGTACGTGATGTCGAGGGTCCCGTCCGAGGCGCGCTCGAACATCGACTCGACCGTGCCCTCTTCGCATTGGGCGATGAACGGCCCGAGCGCGAACACGTACGCGTGTGTCCCGTCGATGGAGCAGTCTGCGGCGCGCGCGCCCGTCGTGGGCTGCGTCCCGTCGAGACCGTCGAAGGGGCTGGTGCCGCCGCAAGCGACGAGCGTGAGGAGGGCGACGAACGAGAGTCGATCCATGCCGACGTGCCCTCGCAAAGAGCACGCCAGCGGCGAACCCGTGCGCCGTAGCGCGCGCGTTCGCGATTCGTTCGAGATTCGTTCGGTGGGTCCGGCGCGTCCGGATCGTTCGGGCCGGCTACAGGCGCACGTAGTCGAAGTCGATCGGGCGGCCCTTGATGCCCTTGCTCGGCGGGGCGACCCAGTTCGCCATCTTGCCGGGCTCGACGACCTGGACCTGCTGCGCCTGGATGTACTCGCGGTCCGTGTCGGTCACGAGCCACTCGTCCTTGTTCTTGTTCCACACGTCCTCGGAGACGAGGTTGCCGTTCGGGTCGAAGCGGTGCCCCGAGTACTCGCCGATCTGCCGGTTGAAGCGCGTGTTGGGGAGCGAGAAGCGGAAGTCGATCCCCTCCTGCTCGAGCGTCTTGTTCCAACGGTCGACGGCGCGCTGGTTGTCGTCGCGGTACTCGTCGCGCAGCACCTCGTTGAGCGCGGTGCGCATCGCGACCGTCTCGGTGACGAGCTTGCCGTCGCGGACGACCGGGACGTCGTAGCTCTTGTCGAGGAGGCTGTGGTCCTCGTGTTTCTTCATCTCGTGGGCGCGGCCCTTGAGACCCGACGCGAAGTACGACGCGGCGTTCGAGGAGATCTCTCCGCCGAAGAGGTCGAGGGAGATCGAGTACCAGTAGTTGAGCGAGCGCTGGATCATGTCGAGCGGCATGCCGCCGAGCTTGGTGACGTCCTCGTTCGGGTCCTTCTTCATCAGCTCCGCGGTGCGCTGCACGACGCGGCCCACGCCCGTCTCACCGACGAACATGTGGTGCGCCTCCTCGGTCAGCATGAACTTGCAGGTGCGCGCGAGCGGATCGAACCCGGACTCGGCGAGCGAGAGCAGCTGGTACTTGCCGTCGCGGTCCGTGAACGTGGTGAACATGTAGAACTGCAGCCAGTCGGTCATCGGCGCGTTGAACGCACCGAGGATCCGCGGCTTGTCCTCGTCACCGCTGCGACGCTCGAGCAGCGCCTCCGCCTCCTCGCGACCGTCGCGGCCGAAGTAGGAGTGGAGCAGGTACACCATCGCCCAGAGGTGGCGGCCCTCTTCGACGTTCACCTGGAAGAGGTTGCGCATGTCGTAGAGGCTCGGCGCGCTCTGGCCGAGGAAACGCTGCTGCTCGACCGACGCCGGCTCGGTGTCGCCCTGCGTGACGATGATGCGGCGGAGTGTGTTGCGGTACTCGCCGGGGACCTGCTGCCAGGCCGCCTCCTCGGCGTGGTCGCCGAAGCCGATCTTGCGGTCCGGCTCGGCGTCCGCGAGGAAGATGCCCCAGCGGTAGTCGGGCATCTTCACGTGATCGAAGTGCGCCCAACCGTCGCGGTCGACGCTGATCGCGGTGCGCAGGTAGACGTCCTTCTCCTGGAAGCCCTCGGGCCCCATGTCCTTCCACCAGTCGAGGTAGTTCGGCAGCCACTTCTCGAGGGCGCGCTGGAGCTTCTTGTCGTCGGAGAGGCCGACGTTGTTCGGGATCTTTTCGTTGGAAACGGTGGTCATTTCTTCAGCTCCTCTTTCTCAAGTCCGAGTCATGTCGAAGACGGGGTTGATCTGCTTGCCGTACAAGGTGAGCGCGCCCTTCTCGCCGACCGCGTTGGGCCGCTGGAAGATCCAGTTCTGCCAGGCCGACAGACGACCGAAGATCTTCGTCTCCATCGTCTCGGGGCCGGCGAAGCGGAGGTTCGCCTCCATCCCGGTCATCGCGTCCGGTGAGAAGTTCGCGCGCTCCTCGACCGCGATGCGGACCTCGTCTTCCCAGTCGAGATCGTCCGGCGCGTAGGTGACGAGACCGAGGTCGTTCGCGGTCTCGGTGTCCAGCTGACCCTCGGCCTTCAGTACAACCTCGACCTGCTCCGGATTCCCGAGGAAGCGCGTCTCGAGGCGCGTCAGCCCGTTGCTCATCACGAGCGGCCCGCCGTTCATCGGCGACACCGCGACGTGCACCGGCTGATCCGGATCGTCGAGCATGTACGTGCGGTCGGCGGCGAGCGCGATCTCGAGCATCGAGCCCGCGAAACACGAGCCCGGCTCGATGAACGCAAACATCGAGCGCGCCGTGAGGTCGAGGCGCTTCAGCGTGCGCTTCATCAGGTGGAGGATCTCGCGGCCGAGCCAGTCGTCCTGCGACGCGAGCACGCCCTGCTCCGCCTTCAAGACCGCGTCGATGTCACCCTCGGTGTGCAGCGCGAGGAAGCCGATCTGCGGCAGCTCGAAGCGGATGCGGATCAGCGCGTCGTCGAGCTCGCGGAACATCTTCACGGCCCACGACTGGTCGCCCGCGGCGCGGAAGGCGGCGGCGTCCTGCGGCTGGTCGCCCTCGGGGCCCTTCACCAGGAGCTTGCCGGTCTTGGTGCTCTCGTCCCACGTGACGGAGACGTAGTCGTACGCGATCTCGTTTTCGCCGTAGCGCGCGTTGACCGGGTTCAGCGTGATGCCGGCGCCAGCGCGCTCGGCGGTGTCGTCCGCGAGAGTCTTCGCGTGCTCGGCGATCTTGTCGCCCCACTTGCTGCGCGGGATGACGTCGTCGACGAGGCCCCACTGCACGGCGCGCTTGCCGCGGACGCCCTCGGCGATCGTCGAGAAGACGTCGGCGAGGTCGCGGCGGACCTTGCGTTTGTCGACGAGGCGCGTGAGGCCGCCGGTGCCGGGGAGGACGGCGAGGAGCGGCGCTTCGGGGAAGCTGACCGCGGAGTTGCCGTCGTCGACGAGGAGGATCTTCTCGCACGCGAGCGCGAGCTCGTAGCCGCCGCCGGACGCCGTGCCGTTGCACGCGGCGACGGTGCGCACGCCGCTGTTCTCGGCGAGGTCCTCGAGTCCGAGGCGCGTCTCGTTCGTGTACTTGCAGAAGTTGACCTTGAACGAGTGGGTCGAGCTCCCGAGCATGTAGATGTTCGCGCCCGAGCAGAAGACTCGGTCCTGCGCAGACGTCACGAGCAACACCTTCACCTCCGGGTGCTCGAAGCGGATGCGCTGGACGGCGTCGTACAGCTCGATGTCGACGCCCAGGTCGTAGGAGTTGAGCTTGAGGATGTACTCACCCTCGCGCGCGGCCTGGTCCTGCTTCACGTCCATCTCGAGGCGGGCCACGGGGCCGTCGAACGCGAGGTTCCAGTGCGTGTACTGGTCGGGGTGAGTGTCGAGCGGGAGCTTCTCCGGGACGGAACCGTAGTCGGCCATGGCCTCCTTCGTAGATCGTTTCCTGGGGGTAACGCAAGCAATATATCGCTTGCTGTGCTCGATTCTCATGCACTATAGTTCGTGCGATGTCGGAGCTGGCTCCCCTCGGCGCGGCGGTCCGCGCGGCGCGGATGGCGAAGAACGAGACCCTGCGCGGGCTCGCGGAGCGCTCGGGGGTGTCGGAGCGGTTCCTGTCGGATCTGGAACGAGGGCGCGGGAACATCTCGATCGGGCGTCTGCTGCAGGTGAGCGAGGCGCTGTCGGTGTCGATGGCGGAGCTCGTCGCGCCGCTCGACCGGGCGCGCCACGGGCCGATCTTGGCCTTGGTCGGGCTGCGCGGCGCGGGCAAGACGACGATCGGCCAGCGCGTCGCCGAGCGCCTCGGGCGCCCGTTCTTGGAGCTCGACGACCGGATCGCCGCAGCGGCCGGGCTGCCGCTTTCGCAGATCTTCGAGATCCACGGTGACTCCTACTACCGCCGCCTCGAGCGCGAGGTCCTCACGCAGGTGCTCGCCGAGGCGGGCCCGGAGGGGATCGTCATCGCGACCGGGGGCGGGTTGGTCACCGACGCGGCGTCGTGGGGGATGCTCCGCGCCCGCGCACGTACGATCTGGCTGCGCGCGGATCCCGAAGAGCACTACGCGCGGGTGATGGCGCAGGGTGACCTGCGGCCGATGGAGAACCGTCCGTCGGCGATGGCCGAGCTCGAGGCCCTCCTCGCGGGGCGGTCCGCGCTGTACGCGGAGGCGGAGCACCACGTGGACACGTCCGGACTCGGGCTGGAGGGCGCCGTCGCCGAGATCTGCGACCTCGTCCCACATGTCGCATCATAACCCACTAGTATCATTGAGTTTTTCTCAGAGATTCGCGCAACGCCTCGGCGCCCGCTCCGATAACTCGAAGACCACCACAACCACCGGACGCGGTGTCCAAGGATGGACGCCGAGTAAGGACGAAACGAATGGCAATTCCAGGAATGAATGGCTCGAACGGGCTGCGGATCGGAGGGAACAACTTCCAGGACGCGCTCGGACCGAACGGCCCGATGGGTCAGATGGCCAAGCAGCTGGTCGAGCAGCTCGCCCAGCTCCTCGGAGCGAACGGCGAGGGCCAAGGCTGCCAGAGCTGCGGCGGCGGGCAAGGCGGCGCGCAGGGTGCGCAACAGGCCAGTAGCAACGGCGGCGCGGGCGAAGCGGGTCTGTCCGTCGAGGACATCATGCGGAAGCTCCGTGAGCTCGCGCAGCAGAACCCGCAGGCCGTGATGGCGGCGCTCCAGGGCAACCCGCAGCTCACGCAGATGCTGGGCGGCGCGCTGGGCGGCGGCCTCTCCGGCGGCGGTGCCGGCCTCGCGATGGCCTGACCTCGGTCGATAGTTCGTCTCTTGAAAGGCGACTCGGGCACGCGCTCGGGTCGCCTTTCTTCGTTTCGACGGAGCCCGCCGACGGGAGCAAGAGCTCGCGCGACACCATCTCGGCGGAGGCGCCGAGATCCGGCTGCCGACTGCGCGCTGCGAGCTGCGAGCTGAAAACGCGGTCAGCCGAGCTCGAACCAACCGCCGACGCGCCAGCGCTCCCGCTCGTCGCCGGTGCCGTCGTCCTCGAGCGTGCGCAGCACGAGCGTCACGACGTGGCGCTCGCTCATGACCCCGAGGCTCTCGGGATCGATCTGCGCCACCGGCGTCTGCACCCACCGCGGGCGCAACGCTTCGAGCGACGTGTGCCAGTGCGTCTGCGCCGCGCGCTCGATCGTCTTCAGCAGCGGCCCGAGCGTCTCGGCGGGCTCACCATCGAGCGGCGCCGACGCGCCGAAGATCTGCTCGCCCCCCTCCAGCCGATGCGGCCCGGCGCCGGCGGCCGCGATGAAGTGGTCGCGAGGGATGGCCTGGTCCTGCACCCACAGCGTGGGCATGACGTCGAGCGCCATCGCCTGCAGGCCGGCGAAGTGCCCGAGCACGGTCCGCCGCACGAGGTTCTGGGTGATGCGCAGCGGCGCCTCCTCGTCGAGCGACGTTCGCACCGAGAACGCCCAAGCGTCGTCGACGGAGGGGAGGAACAGCGATGCGATCCGGCAGGTCTGTTCGATCGGTCGGACCGCGAACAGCACGCGCCCGAAGCGCCGGGCCTCGAACGTGTAGATCAGGTGGCTCGACAGCGGGAACAGCGCGTCGAGCGCCTCCGGGACGCCGCGGGCGAACGCGGCCTTCGCCTCGGCGCCGGCGTAGGACTTGAGCTTGGCAGGCACGATGCCGAGTCGGTTGGGTCGGTCGGTGAGCTTGAAGCGAACCTCGTCCCCCGCGTGGCAGACGAGCTGGTTGTCCGGCCACAGGACCCACATCGTGTCGTCGAAGAAACGCGACACCCGCGAGAACCGCCCGGCGACCAGGTGGCGCGCGATCTCGAAGACGAGCTCGCCGAGCCGCTTGCGCGCGGCGGCGGGCGCGACGATCGGCCTCGGGCGCGCGAGCGGGATGTCCTCGCGCAGCTCGGGGCGGGGCCCGTAGACGGTCTCCAGCAGCTCACGTGTCCGGGCGCTGCGGGTCGCCCACGCCGGGCTCGCGGCGCCGGTGAACAGATCGCGGGCCAGCTCGGCGTACACGCGAGTGGAGGTTGACAGCGCGGACCCCGCCGGTAAAGTCGCGCCTCCCATGTCGAACCTGACCGATTTCCTCAGCTCGAACGACATCACGGCCGAGGCCGTCATCGTCCAGTCCCAGGGGATGGAAGCCTACTCGGACGCCGACCGCGCGAAGAACACCGCTCGCGCCGCCGCCCGCCGTGCGAAGAAGTCCTACGCGGACGCCGAGACCCCGAAGGTCGACAAGTACGGCCGCGGCGTCACCAAGCGCACCATGGACATCGCCCTCGCCGGGTCGCCCGTCTCGCGCGTCGCCCGCAAGAAGATCCACCGCGCCGTGAACGCGATCCTGACCACGAAGAAGAAGGACAACGTCGAGCTGTCCGCCCTCTTCGGCGACGTCGGGGCGCGCACCGGCAAGAAGAAGTAGACTGCCCGCATGAGCGACGACCGCCCCAAGAAGAGCTGGCGCGAGCTGGACAAGCAACGCGACAAGAGCGGCGGGGGCGGTCGACGCAAAGACCCGGAGGCCTGGAACCGGGAGCGCATCAGCAAGACGGCCGCGTACTCCAAGTACAAGTCGAACCTCGACGCGCTGTTCAAACCCGGCGGCGCCGAGCTGCCGGAGTCGATGCGCGCGACGCTCGGCCCCGCGAGCGAGGAGTCGAAGGAGAAGCGCGAGCTGACGGAGGCCCTCAAGAAGGATCCGTCGAAGAAGACGCTCGCGGCCTACCTGAAGAAAGAGCTCCCGCTCCCGGACGACGCGCGGCTGTTGATGAGCCTGCTGGACGTCCGCGACGAAGCGCTCCTGAAACCCGTGCTCGAGAAGCTCCTCGACATCGTCGAGGAGGGCAAGAAGCCGAACCGGATGCTCCTCATTCAACGCCTCGAAGCGCTGAAGAACTGGGCCGACGCCCCCGAGACGATCGAGCTCGCGCAGATGATCCGCTCGGCGCTCGACTGATGCTGCCCCTCCTCTCCTTCACCGAAGAAGTCGAAGACGCGATCGCCGAACAACGCGGCGTCGTCGCGCTCGAGTCGACGCTCCTCGCGCACGGGCTCCCGCCCGATCGTCGCGAAGAGGTCGCGACGCGCCTGGAGACGATCGTGCGCGACGCCGGCGCGACCCCCGCAACGATCGCGATCATCGACGGCAAGCAGCACGTCGGCCTGACCGCCGAGCAACGTGCGCGCGTGATCGACGGGAGCGCGAAGAAGGCGTCGGTCCGAGACCTCGCCGTCGCGATGATCGAGGGCGGCGTGTGGGCGACCACCGTCGCGTCGACGATGGCCGTCGCGGCGCGCGCCGGTCTGCGGGTGTTCGCGACGGGTGGCATCGGTGGTGTGCACCGCGGCGCGGAGACGACGTTCGACGAGTCGGCGGATCTCATCGCGCTCGCGCGGTACCCGCTCGCGGTGGTGTCGGCGGGTGCGAAGGCCGTGCTCGATCTGCCGCGCACCTTGGAGCGGCTCGAGATGCTCGGGGTGCCGGTCGTCGGCGTCGGGACGGACGACTTCCCGGCGTTCTACTCGGCGTCGAGCGGTCTGCCGCTGCGATCGCGCGTGGACGACGTCGCGAAGCTCGCGGCGCTCGTGATCATGCAGACCGAGCGGCTCGCATCGGGCGGGATGCTCGTGGTGCAGCCGCCGCCGGTGGCGATGCCGTCGGACGAGGCCGAGCGGCTGGTTTCGGCGGCCCTGGCGCAGGCGGAAGCGGCGGGCGTGAAAGGTGCGCAGCTGACGCCTTTCCTGCTGGCCAAGCTCGACGCCGCCTCCAAAGACGTGCTCACGACGAACATTCGGCTGGTCGAGCACAACGCCGCGCTCGCCGCGCGGCTGGCGATCGCGGTCGCAACCCACCGAGACGACTGACGCCGCGGTCACGAACTTGCTTTCGACTCCGGGGGCCCGGTATCGATCCCCCTGGGCATGAGCGAGGCGCAGGTCGACATCCGGGGCTTTTGGCAGTGGTTCGCGGACCATCACCTCGAGATCCTGGAGATCATGGGTGGGCGGCGTGACGGCAAGGTCACGGAGATGATCGACGACGCGCTCTCGAAACATGGCCTCTCGATCACCTACGAAGTCACCGAGGGCAGGTTCGGCGGCGAGATCACGTTCACGCCGTGCGGCGATCCGGTCGCGGCGTCGTTCATCGATCGCTTCGTCGCCGAAGCGCCGACGTTCGACACCTGGGTGATCTACAGCCGCCGGCAGCGCAAGTCGCTCCAGTCGGCGCTCGCGTTCGTGAAGGCGGTCCACGGCCTCGACATCGCCGACGCCCACTTCCAGGTCCGCTCGCACGAAGGCATCTACCACCTGCGCTTCCTGCACGATGGCCTACTGAAGCTCGACGAAGACGCGCGCTTCGCCGTCGTCGCGACGTTCCTCGACCACGCGCTCGGCGAAGCCGTCGCGATGAACTTCATCGGCGGCATCGACTTCCAACCCAGCGCCGAGGGGATCGAGATGGCGCTGATGATCAACCAGCTGATCAGCCACACCGGCGAGATGGCGCCCGCGGGCACCGACGACATCCCGCGCGCGACCGGCTGAGCTACATCTCTTCGGGAGAAGGCGGAGGCGGCGGCGACGTGCGCTTCGGCCCGGCGTCGCGCGGCGGCTCGACACCGGCGTCGCGCACGAGCACACCCGCGTCCCGCGCGACGGGGGGCGGCGTGACGAGCGGCGGATCGATCGCCTGGGCGTCCGGTCGGAGCAACCACACGCCGAGCACCACGACGAGCACGCCGAGCACCGCCATCACCCCGAACCAGGGCGCGTTGGGGTTCGTCTTCGGCGGTGGTGGCGACGGCGGCGAAGGGGCCGGCGGCTCGCTCGCGACGACGGGCGCGGGGGGCGCGCTGATCTCGGACGTCGCGGGCACGCCGGCCACGAACGACTCCAGCGCACGCCGCACAACGTTCGCGTCCGCCGGGCGATCGTCCGCGGCGGGGCGCAGGAGGCTGTCGATGATCTGCGCGAGGGTGTTCGGCACGCCGGGGTCGACGTCGCCCAAGCGATAGTCGTGCGCGCTCGCGTTGATGACGCGTTTGTCGAGGATGTCCGCGTACCCGTCGCCGGGGACCGGCACCTCCCCGGTGATGAGCTCCGCGAGCAGCAGCCCGAGCGCGTACAGGTCCGAGCGCCCGTCGAGCTCCCGGTTCGCGAGCTGCTCGGGGGACATGTACAGCGGCGTCCCCATGATGATGCCCGCTTGCGTGAGCTTGCCGTCGACCTCGGTCGCCTCCGCCTGCGAACGTGCGATCCCGAAGTCGAGGATGATCGCGCGGTCCTCGGCGTCGATCATCACGTTCTCGGGTTTGAGATCGCGGTGGATGATGTCGACGGCGTGCGCCGCGCCGAGCCCGTGCGCGATGTGCGCGCCCCACTTCGCGAACCGCTGGTAGTCGACTTTGACGCCGAGCTTCATCATCTCGGAGAGCGTCGTGCCGTTGACGAGCGCCATCGTGAGACCGCGCGAGCCGCGCCCGAGATCGACGAGGTCGAAGATGCGGCAGACGTGTTCGCTCGCGATGCGTCGCGCGAGACGCACCTCGCGTTTGAGGCGCTCGATCGAGTGCAGCTCACTCGCGTTGTGCGCGGGGATCAGCTTGAGCGCGACGACCTCGTTGAGCTCGTGGTCCCGCACCCGGTAGACCTCACCCATCCCGCCGCTCCCGAGCCGACCGAGCACCTCGAAGCGCGGGTTGTCGATGCCGTCACCGTCGCGCTCGACGTCGAAGAACGGATCGGTGCCGCCGTCCTTCGGCGGGGTGACACGCGTCGGCAGGTCGTCCGAAGCCGCCGCCGGTTTACCGCTCTGCGACGCCTCCGAGAGCTGGAAGGTGCGGCCCTTCTGTTTGCGGGGCTGCGCGACGAGGACGTCGGCGACGTGCCCCGCCACGCCGAGCGGATCCGCGTCGGGCTGATCGACGGTCGCGGACTCCAACGCGGCCTCCAACAGATCGACCGACTCGAAGCGCTGACTCGGGTCGCGCGCAAGGCACCGCATCGTCAGCGCGGCGAGACGCGACGGGACGCTCTCGGGGAGCGCGGGGATCTCGCTCGTCCGGAGCGCGTCGAGGGTGTCGACATCCGAGGTTCGGTGGAACAGCGGACGCCCCGACAGCATCTCGTAGAGCATCACGCCGATCGCGAACTGGTCGCTCCGCCCGTCGCCGCGTCCGGTGGAGGCGACCTCAGGGCTGAGGTACGCGATGGTGCCGGTGCTCTGGATCCCCGCCGTCGTGACGAGGTCCTGCGAGTCGCCCGCCCACATCAACTCTGCGATCTGAACGACGCCCGACTCCCCGACGAAGACGTGCGCCGGCGTGAGCTCGTGGTGCCGGGCCCCGCGCGGGAGACCGTCGGAACCGAGCGCGGCGTGCACGGCGGCGACGGCCCCGGCGACCTGGCGCGCGATGCTCCCCGCGACACCCGGTGAGAACGCGACGCCGAGCGCCCGCCCCGAAGCCATCAGCTCCGAGAGGAGGAGCCCGGCGCGATAGGCGCTGACGAGGTAACGGCACCCCTTCTCCACCCCCGCGCCGAGGACGGACATGACGTTTTCGTGCTGAACGGCGCGGGCGCGATCGAGGTCCTGCTCGAGGCGCGCGCCGAGCGCCGCGACCTGGTCGGGCGCGACGGGTGTGACGTCGATGAGGACCTGCTCGCCCGCCGGCGAGCGCGCGAGCCAGACCGTCGTCGGTCCGCGGGCACCGATCGACTCGACGAGCAGATGCCCCCCTAGACGATCCCCAGCTGCGACCATCGGCGGGAGGTTAGCCCAACTGTGGGCATCGGTCACAAACCTGGCGGGGTCGGAAGGACGGGCGGGTGATCACATGCCGGTGAGGCTGTGGAACTCCTCGTAGCGATCCGGGTCGTCGCCGACGATCCAGAGCACGAGTGAGACCCCGCCGGAGACAACCGCGGCGCCGAGCAGGGAGAGGTAGAGCGCCTGGTTGGTGTGGAAGCTGTCGGACCGCACCTGCGCCTCCTCGGGCGTGGCGATGAACTGACGGTCCGCCGCGAGGGCCGTGGTGTAACGATCCACGAACGCTTTGTCGTCCGACGCTCGCGAGAAGAAGATGCCGCTCGCGACCGCGGCGCCGACACCGATGACCGCCGTGCCGTAGGCCCCCCAGCGCATCAGGTCCGCGCCGGACTCGTAGTCCTCGATCGTCTCGCGTGCCGGAATCAACTTCACGTCCTCGGAGGACACGCGACCCGGCCGAACGAAGACGTCCGCGCTCGTCGCGTAGAAGCCATCGCGCTTCACCTTGAGGACGTGCGGGCCGGCCGCCAACGCGATGACTTGGCCGACCCCTTCGTGCCGCTGCTCGTCGTCCACGACGATCGAAGCGTCCGGCACGTTGACCGCGACCTTCAAGTATCCGCGCCGCGCGTTGAGGATCGGCTGGAGCAGGACGATCGCGGCCGAGCGCGAGTCGTCGAGCAACGTCGACGCACCGTCCGACTCCCGATTGGTCCGCTTGAGCGCCTTGCCCTGCGCGGCGTCGATCAACACGAGGTTCAGCGTCAGCTTGTTGCCGACACGCGCCACGCTCCCTGCGAGCAAGTGGTCCGCCTTCACGGTCTTCGCGATCTGAACGTAACAAGCCTCCTGGACGCACCCGCCGAGGAGCTCCTTGCGCTTCTCGTACGCGAGCAGCGACGAGAGCTGACGCGGCGAGAGCGTCTCGAACACCCCGGTCTCCTGCACCGTGGTCGCGACGGTCTCCGTCAGCCCCTCCGCGTACTCCGCGGGGACGCCGCTGGCTTGGATCGACATGATGGCGATCCGCGTCTTGGTCGTCAGCTCGGGCGGCGTCAGCGGAACCGGCTCCCCCGACTGAGCGGCCAGCGCGGCCGCGATGATCAACGTCGTGCTCACTTGAGATCCTCGGCCCCGTCCGGCTTCGACGGCGCGGGGGCCTTCTTGATGGGTTCGACAGGCGGCGTCTTCGCCGCGGTCGCCTCGGACGGCCGCGACTTCGCGCTCTTCTTCGGCTGCAGGACCGCGAGCTTCTCGGGGAGGTCCGTCTTCAGCGCCGAGACCAACGTGTCCGCGGCGGCGAAGTCACCGTCCTGCCCGACGATCTGCTGACCGCGGTGGATCGGGCGACCAGTCGCGACGTCGATGATACGAATCGACATCGCGGCCTTCTTGCCCTTGCCGAGCAGATCCGCCTCCACGACGACGCCCGCGCCGATCTTCTTGGCTTCGCGCACGGCGCGCTTCCGAGACATCCGCCCCGGCATGTACGAGGCGCGCGCAAATTCGAACGTCGCCATCTGCGTCGCGAGGTAGCGCCCGAGCTCCGTCGCGCGCTTCTTGTTGCTGCGCGTGAGCTTCGGCTCCATCACCAGCGCGTGCACGTGAACCGTGCGCGAGCGATCGTAGCGCGCGACGATGCGTGTGTTCGCAACCTCGTCGACGGCGAGCGCGAGGCCCTTCTTCTGCGCGATCAGGTCCGCGATGTCCGGACCGACCATCGACGAGTCCGACTTGCTCCCGCCGAGCACGAGCTTCCCGAGGCCCTTCGCGAAGTAGATCTCTTTGACCGGCGCGCCGGCGAGCGCTTCTTCCAGGCCCGTCTTGAGCTCGACGAGCACGTTGCGGTTGGGGATGTTCTGCACGACGAGGGTCACCGCCCCTGCCGTCTGCCCGACCTTCTGAAGCGCCTTCTCCAGTCCGTTCTTACCGAAGAGGATCTCGACCGCCTGCTCCGCACCCGACGCGAGCAAGTTCGGCCCACCGGCGCCGAGCCCGACACCGCCCGCGCGGAGCGTCGCCTCGGACTGCCCCGTGCCGAGATCGATGAGACGGACCGTCAACGAGACCTGCACGCTCTTCACGACGTCCACCGCCTCCGGCTTGCCGTACGTGGCGGCGCCCGCGATGACCGCGTCCGCCTCGAACACTGATAGTCCCTCCGGGAGGCGGTTCTTCAGGAGGTCCTGGGGCGCGACGACCTTACGCATACGCTCGGATACACTCGCGGCGACGACCTCGTAGCCCAGCTTCTGGAGCTTGGCTTCGATCGCGGCGGTCGCGGGCTGACCGGCCGCAGCGTCGTCGAGGAGCACCGCAACGCGCGTCGAGGGCGCGGCGCTCGTGGCCATCGCAGCGGTGACGAGGAGGGTCTGAATCAACATGCCATGACTCCTGTTCGGACCTTAACCGCGTTCGGTCGTGCAAACCACCAAACGCCCAGCCCGGGAGCTCTAATGATTGCCATCCGCATACCAACTCTTCGGCCAAGCATACGCAACACACAGAGCGTCACATGTTCGACGAGCCGGCGCCGCGGCTCATCATCACGTGACGCCGACAACATCACACTTGAAACGCAGTCTGAATTCGAAGAACAGTGCAGGCGTTGGCCGACGACGGACGCCGATCGCGCACCGAGCGCATCGAGGAAGAACAGAGCGCCCAAGAAGAGGCGAAGAAACCGCGAACTTGGCTCGTCCGGATCGGCACGGCCGCCGATCCGCTCGCACTCCCCGAAGTCTTCGCGCTCGATGAACGACGACGTGTGTTGCTCGGACGTCGCGACGAAGAACCCGTCGACGCGACGGACCGCATCGAAGTTCGCGACCGATGGATGTCGGGCGAGCACGCCGTCCTCGAGAAGACCGACGAAGGTTGGCAGCTCGCGGACATCGGATCGAGCAACGGCACACTCATGTGGGGCGTGCGCCGATCGTCCGCGCCGCTCGCCGACGGCGACATCTTCGAGACCGGCAGCACGTTCTGGCTGTTCCGGTCGATGGTCGTGTCGGACTCCTTCGCGCTCGAGCCACCGCAGGAGGGTGTGCTCGGTTCGATGTACCCGCCGTTCGTCAGCGTCGCGAAGCGCCTTCGTCGCGTCGCACGCACGCGCGTTCCGGTGATGCTGCTCGGCGCCACCGGCACCGGTAAGGAAGTCCTCGCGCGCGAGCTGCACGACGGCTCGAAGCGCACCGGCCCATTCCTCGCGATCAACACGGCCGCCGTGCAACAGAACCTCGTCGCCTCCGAGTTGTTCGGCGTCGAAAAGGGCGCGCACTCGATGGCCGATCGCTCGCGCATCGGACAGATCCGCGCCGCCGATCAAGGCACGCTGCTCCTCGACGAAATCGGCGACATGCCGCTCGAGGTGCAAGTCAGCTTGCTGCGGGTGTTGCAAGAGTCCGAGGTCGTCCCGGTCGGCGGCGACGCACCGGTCAAGGTGGACGTGCGGTTCATCTGCGCCACCCATCAAGACCTCGACGAGATGGTCCAGAGCGGCCGATTCCGGTCCGATCTCTACGCGCGCCTCAAAGGGACGAGCCTCGAGATCCCGACGCTCGTCGAACGTGTCGAGGACATCGGACTGCTGATCGGGCGGTTCCTCGCGCGCTTCGACGCGGACGATCTCACGTTCTCCCCCGCCGCCTACCGCGCGCTGCTCGTGTACGCGTGGCCGCTCAACATTCGCGAGCTCGAGAAGGCGGTCGAAACCGCCATCGCGCTGTGCGACGGCGACCGGATCGAGCTCAAGCACCTCCCCGAAGAGGTGCGCAACTACGAGCCACCCCGCGCGAAGGAGACGCCGCGCCAGGGTTCGAGTGATGCGTCCCGCCATCGCGAGCTGGTGCGACTGCTCACCGCGCACGGCGGGAACGTCAGCGCCGTCGCGCGCTCGATGGGTTACTCGCGGATGCAGGTTCATCGCTGGCTCAAGCAACTGCAGGTCGACCCGTCCGACTATCGCGGCTGATCGACGCGCCGGTTCGCAGAACAAGATCCGATCCAACCGCGCACGCCAACGCGAACGCTCATTCGTTCGAATGGAATTCGGACGAAGTTCGAAATCCGAACGCGTTCGTCCGAAATTCGAACTTTTCGAAGCGGCTCAGTCTTCGTCTTCTTCGGGTGCGCGCCGACGAACGCGGAGCACCTTGCCACCCGCGACGCGGTCGGCCTTCTTCGTTCGTGTTTGCTGGTTCGAGTAGATGCCTTGCCGACAGTCTCGACAAAGGAACGGATCGTCACCGCGCCAGAACGCCATCTCGACGCGACCGCAGTCGGTGCACGTCATTGCTTTTTCGGGACGGATGTTCGCGTCGCGATCCACGACGCCCAACAGCTCGGCGGCGCACCGACGACAGAGCGCCCGCTCGACTTCGCGCGGGGTGAAGTGAACGGTGTCCTTCGCACCGCACGCCGAGCACACGATCGCGCGCGCGACGCGCGTGCCGTGGGGCGTGCGAACCTTCTTCACCTCGGGCGGTGCGTCTTCGTCTCTCGGAGGCCTGGCCAAGCCACCATCTTACGCACGACCACCTGCGTCATGAGAACGGGAAAAGGCGGCCCCAGCGCGCGCAACGAAAATCGGTGTCCAAATGTTGCGTGTACACAGGTGTTCAGCTAGAGTCCGGAGCGCGATGCAGGGCCTGACGGAGCGACAGCGCCAAATCCTCGACTTCATTACGAAGCGTATCCAGGAGCAGGGGTACCCGCCCACGATCCGGGAGATCGGCGAGGAGATGGGGATCAAGTCCACGAACGGGGTGAACGATCACCTCAAGGCGCTCGAGCGCAAGGGTTACCTGGTCCGGGAGGGCCTGAAGTCGCGCGCCCTCCGTCCGGTCCACATGCCGAGCCCAGTCAAGAGCGATGTGGTGTCGACCCTGATCCCCGCGAACAGTGACACCATCGAGATTCCCCTGCTCGGCCGCGTCGCCGCCGGCTCGCCGATCCTCGCGGACGAGCAAGCCGAGCAGACCGTCCGGGTCGACAGCTTCTTCCTCGGCGACCAACGCGGCGCGAAGGTCTTCGCGCTCCGCGTGACCGGCGACTCGATGATCGAAGCCGGCATCCTCGATGGGGACTACATATTCGTGCGCAAGCAGATCGAGGCGCGCACGAACGACATCGTCGTCGCGATGATCGACGGCGAAGCGACGGTGAAGCGGTACGTCCCCAAGGGCGACTCGATTCACTTCGTCCCCGAGAACGCGTCGATGGAGCCGATCGTGGTCCACAAGAAGGACTTCCGATCGACCTCGATCCTCGGGATCGTCTGCGGCGTCTACCGGCGCTGCTGAGCGCCCGCCTCGACAACCGAACCGCGCGTGTGCGCCCGCGTCCGTCGCGACGCATCCGTCGAGTTGTCTCTTCACCGGTGGTGCCATCCGGCCGGAGGGGATGACAGCGCGGCGTGATGCGCGCGCGGGCGCGGCGGGGGAGAGGCGCAGCCGCCGACGCGAGCTCAGCGCACGCGTCGCGCGCGAGCGCCGGTGCGAACCTTCACCTCGCGGCGCGTGGCCTCGGCCGTGCGGAGCGTGCGCATCACCGGCTCGCGCCACGACAGCCCGCTGTCGATCGGCGCGGTGTCGAGCTCTTTGAACTGAAAGCCATCGCCGCCCGTGTACATGAAGTCGAGGATGACGATCCGGTACTTCTTGTTGCGGCGGATCTTCTTGCCGCGCTGGTCGATCATCGAGACGACGGTGCGTCGGTCGTTCCGCTCGCGGTAGCTCCACGTCATGCCGCCGACGATCGGGCCGTCGATCGCGAGCTGCGACGCGAGCTGCTCGCCGGTCAGCGTCACGACGTAGAGGTTGTTCTCGAAGGGCATGACGCTCAGCAGATCGCCCACCGTGACGGCACCCTTGCCGAGCGGCTGGCGGAGCGCGCCGTGGTTGAGCATCGCGAAGTCGGCGTCCGGGATGGCGGTGAGCCAGCTGTCGACGACGAAGTTGCCGAGCGGCGAGCTCGCGAACGTCCCCACCGGGAGCGGCTGCGACAGGCGCCCGAGGTCACGCTCGGAGATCCCGCGCGTCGCCTTCTGGCGCGCGGCCTCGGCGATCGCCAAGAGCGCCGGCGACGGCGGATAGGGCGGCGCGCCGACGTCACCGGTGATGTCGACGATCTCGTGCTTCACGCCCGTGAGCTGCTTGGAGCCGCGGTCGATCGCGAGGTCGAAACGCACGTAGCTGCGACCGAACGGCCCCGGGTTCACGATCGGGATCCCGCGCACGGTGTACTGCTCCTTGCGGTGGTTCTGGCCGGCGACGACAGCGGCGACCTTCAGGTCGGGCATCGACTCGAGGACGCCCTTCGCGATCGACGCGTCGTCGTGGAAGAGCACCACGACGGCGTTCGCGCCGGCGGCGCGCACCTTGGGCACGAACGCCTCCAGCGTCTCCTTGTAGCCCTTGAACTCGAGGTCCTTGACGTGTTTCGCGAGCGTCGTCTTCGGGGTCCCGACGTAGCTCAACCCGAGCACCCCCACCTTCACGCCGTCGCGTTCGACGATCGTGAACGGCTTCACGAAGTCAGGCGACTCGGTGGTGCCGGCCTTGACAATGTTCGCGCCGAGGAACGGGAACTTCGCCTCGCTCACGCGCGCCCGGAGGATCTCCAGTCCGAAGTCGAACTCGTGGTTCGCGACGTTCGCCGCGGTGAAGCCGATCTCGTTGTACGCCTGGATGACCGACTCGCCGCGGAGGAGCGTGGACTCCGTCGGGCCCGTCCACATGTCGCCGTTGTCGAGGATGATCGCGTCACCCTTCGCGAGCTTCTCCTTGTGCTGGAGCATCCCGGCGAGGTTCGCGACGCCGCCGAAGTACCGCGGGTACCCCTTCGGCTCGAGCGGGAGCAGCCAACCGTGGAAGTCGGACAGCGCGATCACCGGGACGTGCGCGGTCTTCGGATCGGCCGCCGGCTCCGCGTTCACTTCGGGGGAGGGCGGGGGCGCCGCGCTCACCGAGCTGGTCGCCACCGGCGGCGCCGCGGGATCGCTGCTCGACGGCGACGCTCCACACGCGATCAGGCAAGACAGTCCACCGACCAACACCAGGCGCTTCATGCGTGTCCGCGAATAGTCTTTGCTCGCCGCGAGATCAACACGTATGCCGGCGGACGTGGAGTACTACTTCTCGCGCTACGGCGATCTCGAGCTGCAGCGTCGCATGGTGGCGGACCGGAGGCGGACGGATGCGTTCGCCAAGGCCATCCGCGCCGTCGTGAAGCCCGAAGACGTGGTCCTCGACGTCGGCACGGGCACCGGCATCCTCGCCATGCTCGCCGCGCGGGCCGGCGCGCGGCAGGTGTACGCCATCGACCAGGCGGACATCGCCAAGACCGCCGCGAACCTGGTGAAGGCCAACGGGCTGACCGATCGCGTGAAGGTGCTCCAGGGCCCGGCCGCCGAGCTCGAGCTGCCCGAGAAGGCCAACGTCCTCGTCAGCGAGTGGCTCGGGCACCTCGCCTTCGTCGAAGGGATGCTCGACGATGTCCTCGTCGCGCGCGACAACAACCTCGCGGAGGGCGGGCAGATGCTCCCCAGCCGCGTCGCGCTTCAGCTCGCGCCGGTCGACGACCCCGTCCTCTACGGCCACGACGGCCCCGGGTTCTGGCGCACACCGGTGCACGGCCTCGACATGTCGTCACTCGAGGACAAGGAGCTGGAGCAGGGCCGCGTCCAGCAGCTCCGCGTGGAGCCGGCGGCACGTCTCGCCGACCCCGCGACGCTCGTCGCGCTCGACCTGGCGACCGCCAGCGCCGACGATCCCTTCGTCGAGGATACGGTGCGCTACACGGTGATGCGCGACGGTGTGCTCTCCGGCTTCGTCGGATCGTTCGTCGCGACCCTCGCCGAGGGTGTGGTGCTCGACACGTCCAGCGACTTCGCGGAGACCCATTGGTCCCAGAGCTACTTCGCGTTCGCGCCGCGGCCCGTTCGGGAAGGTGAAGAGCTCGTCCTGCACTTCCGCCTCGCCCGCGACGAGGACGAGCCGCGACACCTTCGTGTGGACCTGACCGTGGGCGACCGGACGCTGGCTTATGTCGCAGAATGACCGGGGATCGAGGCGCCCTCGACTGGACGCACCCTTGGGCCGTGGTGTACCCGTGTAGGAAGCGGTGCCCGGCCTAGACCTACCCATCAAACTTCGCCGCCTGGCGAACGGACAGGTGCTCTCGGCGGAAGAGATCACCGAGATGCTCAGGCCATTCGACGCCGACAGGGACGGCGCCCTCACCCAGGAAGAGCTCACCACTTTCCTCATCAAACGGCGGGTCGGTGGCCCCTGGTTCTGTCAGGTTCTGGGCAAGACGCTCTGGGAGATCGCGCAGGACCGGTGGGGTACGGAGGTCGACTCGATCGACGTCCAGACCATCGGCCGGATCATCGCGTTCAGCATGGCGCGCGCCGGGCGGCCGTCGAAGCGGTACGTGCTCACCCCGGAGGCGGTGCGGGGCATCGAGCCGAAGATGGACATCGACGGCAAGCCGGTCCCGCACGGTGGCGGTCCGCTGACGGCCGCGCCCCGCAAGACGACCGGCGGAGGTGCGCCGCCCCGTGCGCAGCAGACGCCGCCGCGGAACAGCCCGCGCCCCCAACCCGGCTCGCGCGGCCCCGGGCCGCGTCGCCCGTCACGCGGCGCGCCGAGGCCCTCACGCTCGGCTCCCCGGCGACCCGGCCCGAAGCCGCGTCGCTGACCCGCGGGCCCCATGGCCGACGCGATCGAATTCACCCTCGACGCCGAACACGCCGACGACCGCTGGGACCGCGCGATCCGCGCAGCGCTCGTCGCGCGCGGGCATGACGCGTCCGTGCGTGAGATCCGCGCGGGCCTCAAGGCCAACGAGATCCAGGTCGGCGGGCGGCGCGTCGCCGCGGGGGATCGCGCGGAGGCGGGCGCCGTGGTGGTGGTCCGGCGGACGCTCCGAGCCCAGGCGAGGGTGCGTCCCGATCCGTCCCTGCTGGGTCGGGTCGTCCGGCTCCACGAAGACGACGCGCTGCTCGTCCTCGCCAAGCCGAGCGGCCTCCCGACGACGCCCGTGCACCCGGACGAGATCGGCACGCTCCTGAACGCGGCCGTCGCGCTGTGCCCCGCGATCGCCGACGCCGGGCCCCCGCTCGAGGGCGGCGCGGTGCACCGCCTCGACACGGCGACGTCCGGCGTCGTCCTGTTCGCCAAGACCAAGCGCGCGCGCGCCGAGCTGCGCGAAGCGTTCCGGGCGCACCGCGTCGAGAAGGTCTACGACGCGATCGTCGACGGCGACCTGGACGCCGTCTTCGCGAACGGCGCGGTGACCGTCGAAGCAGGCATCGTCAACGCCGGCCCCCGGGTGCGCGTCGGCGACGGCCCCGACGCCCTGCCCGCGCGCTCCTACGTGGAGCGCGCCGCCGAGGGCGCCACGCGAAGCGCGCCCGACGACGAGGGGACGCGCGCGAGGATAACACCGCCGAGCGGCTACGAAACGGCAGCCGGCCCACGCGGAGTGGCCCACGGAGACGCTAAGCCGGCGTACGGCGCTCCGGCGGCCACCGACGACGCGACGACGCCTGACAAGAGCGCGAGCAGAGCACCGGCCAGCGGCCTCGCGAGCGACCGCGACGCGACGACGAACGACAACAGCACGCGCGCAGCATCGCCGAGCGCTCGCGAGGCGACGGCGAGCGACCGCGACGCGACGACGAACGACAACAGCACGCGCGCAACACCGCCGAGCGCTCGCGACGCGACCGCGAGCGACCGCGACGCGACGACGAACGACAACAGCACGGGCGCAGCATCGCGAACCGGCCTCGACGCGACGGCGAGCGACCGCGACGCGACGACGAACGACAACAGCACGGGCGCAGCATCGCGAACCGGCCTCGACGCGACGGCGAGCGACCGCGACCCGACGACGAACGACAGCAGCACGGGCGCAGCACCGCCAAGCGCTCGCGACGCGACTGCGAGCGACCGCGACGCGACGACGAACGACAACAGCACGCCCGCAGCATCGCCGAGCGCTCGCGAGGCGACGGCGAGCAACCGCGACGCGACCACGAACGACAACAGCGCCGGCGCAGCACCGCCGAGCGACCGCGACGCGACGGCGAGCAACCGCGACGCGACGACGAACGACAACAGCACGCGCGCAGCACCGCCAAGCGCTCGCGACGCGACGGCGAGTGACCGCGACGCGACCACGAACGACAACAGCGCCGGCGCAGCACCGCCGAGCGACCGCGACGCGACGGCGAGCAACCGCGACGCGACGACGAGCAACCGCGACACGACGAACGACAAAAGCACGGGCGCAGCACCGCCGAGCAGCGTCGACGCCACGACGAACGAATCCCCGGCGACCGGCGCCCTCGGAGACGTGACGACCGTCGGTGCGTCCCGGCGTTCCGTGCGGCGAGCGATCGGCCAGGTCTGGGTCACCACGCGCTTCGGGCGGCGGCACCAAGTGCGCGTGCACCTCGCGCACCTCGGACTCCCGATCCTCGGGGACACGACCTACGGGGGGGCGGAGGCCGGGCGCCTCGCGCTTCACGCGCGGCGCCTCGTGCTCCCCGACGGCCGCGTGTTCGAAGCGCCCTGGCCGGACGATCTCCGGCGACTCCTCCGCGGGCCCTGACCCAGCTGACGAACGCGACGCCGCGACGGTACGATCGGCGGCGATGAAGCTCCCCCTCACCGGCGCCCTCGTCGCACTGGTCGCGCTGCAGACCGGCGTGATCGTGTACGAGCACGCGCAGACGAAAGACGAGATCCGAGTGCTACGCGCCGAGATCGCGCGCCTGCAGGGCGAGCCGAAGTGCGGCGAGCAGACGCGTCCAACGCCCGCGGCGGAGGTCGGTGCCGCCGTCGGGGACGCAGACCTCGACCTCGTCGTTGGCGCCGAGCTCGACGAGGATCCTGTCTCGTCCCGTGACCTCGACGGCGAGGTGGAGTTCGAGCGCGGGGCGAATGAGCTCGCGCCCGGCGACTCCATCACCGTCGACCGGATCGTCGGCGACCACTCGGCCCTGAAGGTCGGCGGCCACTACGTGGTGCACGGCCGCTACCGCCTCACCTCCCGCGCGCGGGCGAAGCTCCTGCTCTCGGTCACGACCACCGAGCCCGACGCGGCGGCCAACCCCGCGAGCGTCGACGTCGAAGCCGGCGAAGGCACCTTCGCACTCCCGCTCACGCTGACCGCCGCCGGCTACCCGCACCTCACGTTCTACGAGCGCGACACCGGGCGCCCGTTCTCCGGCGTCTACTTCGGCCACGATGCATGGTTGCTCCGGACCAAGTCCTGGCGGTACGCCGACGATTAGTGCGTCGCGCCGCTCTCCTCCTCACGCTGGCGTCCGCCTGCGCCACGAGCTCCAACGCGGGACCCGCGCTCCCGGAAGGGCCCGTCGCGCTCCGCCTCATCGGCGCGGACGGTGCGCCGCTCAACGTCGCGGGGCTCCGCGGCAAGGTCGTCATCGTGTCGATCTTCGGGACCTGGTCCGACCCGGCGCTCGTCGAGCTACGGCTGTTCGAGACGATGCGCGAGCGGTGGCAGGAAGACGTCGAGGTCGTCTGTGCGATCGTCGAAGAGGACCAGCAGATGGTCCGCATCTTCGAAGACACGTTCGAGTTCCCGTTCCACGTCGGCCGCGTCGAAGACCCGCGCGCGTTCACCTCCCAGTTCGGACCGTTCGGGCCGATCTCCGTCAGCCCGACCTCCGTCCTCCTCGACAAACGCGGCCACATCGCCGCGCGCATGGACGGGATGTGGCCGCCCGAAGTGCTCACCGAAGCGCTCGAGACGCTCGTGGCCCGCCCCGACTGAGCGCCGGGACTGAAAGCCCAGACTGAAAGCCCGAGCAGCCCCTTCGACCCGATCCCAAAAAGTTGCCGGCCGATCCCGGCGGCCTTAGGCTCCTCGAACCCGTGGAGAGCCCGCGCCCCAGCTTCATGATGCGTCTGTCGTCGTTCCTCGGCGCGGGGCTCGTCGTGTTCTTCGTCGGCGCGGCGATCGTCGGCGACGACGGCATCGCGCGCCACGAGCTGCTGAAGGCCGAGCTCACGAAGGTGCGTGCGCTGAACGCGCGGCTCGAAGCCGAGAACACGGTGCTCGCCCGCCAGGCGCACGCGCTGAGGACCGACCGCGCTTTCGTCGAGTCCGTCGTGCGCGACGAGCTCGGCTGGGTCCGCGCCGACGAAGTCGTCTTCATCTTCGACTGACGCCCGCGGCCCCAGGGCCCGTTGTCAAAGACCCTAGGCGCGGCTATACGGGCCCGGGTCCCCACCGAGGACCCCGGGTTTCTCGTTGAAGAAGAACTTCATCCTCGACACCAACGTCCTGCTTCACGATCCGAGCGCGATCTTCGCCTTCGAGGACAACACCGTCGTCATCCCGATCTATGTGATCGAGGAGATCGACCGGTTCAAGCGCGACCTCAACGAGCTCGGCCGATCCGCCCGTGAGGTCAGCCGGAGCCTCGACGATCTGCGCGGTACGGACGGCCTCTCCGGCGGTGTCGAGCTCCCGAGCGGAGGCAAGCTCTACGTCGCGTTCTCGGCGCGTCAGCTCCCCGCGGAGATCGCGCAGGCCGAGCACGCCGTCGACAACCGCATCCTCGCGACCGCGCTCGACGTCAAAGAGAAGGACCCGGAGGCGCCGTGCATCCTGGTCACGAAGGACGTCAACCTGCGCATCCGCGCGGACGCCCTGGGCCTCGAGGCCGAGGACTACGACCACGACCGCGTCGAGATCACCGAGCTGTACACCGGGGTCGCGGAGATGGAGGTCTCGGGCGAGGACGTCGACCAGTTCTACAGCCAGGGCTACCTCGACCTGCCCGACCCGTACCACGCGCCCAACGAGTTCGTGCACCTGAAGGACGCCGCGAACCCGAGCCACTCCGCGCTCGGGAAGGTGTCGCTCGAGCTGGAGCGCGTCGTGCCGATCACGCGCCTCAAGGACGGCGTGTGGGGCGTGCGTCCGCGCAACAAGGAGCAGTCGTTCGCGGTGGACCTGCTGATGGACGACTCCATCAAGCTCGTCACGCTCGTCGGCAAGGCGGGCACCGGCAAGACGCTCCTCGCGATCGCGGCCGGCATGCACAAGGCGACCGAGGAAGGCATCTACCAGCGCGTCCTCGTGTCGCGTCCGATCTTCCCGCTCGGTCGTGACCTCGGCTACCTGCCCGGGACGGTGGAGGAGAAGCTGTCCCCGTGGATGCAGCCGATCTTCGACAACGTCGAGTTCCTCATGGGGCTGTCGAACGACGAAAAGAAGGGCGGGCGCTCGTACCGCGAGCTCATCGACCTCGGCATCCTGCAGATCGAGCCGCTCACCTACATTCGCGGCCGGTCGATCCCGGCGCAGTTCATGGTGGTCGACGAGGCGCAGAACCTCACGCCGCACGAGGTCAAGACCATCGTGTCACGCGCCGGCGAGGGCACGAAGATCGTGCTCACCGGCGACCCCTACCAAATCGACAATCCCTATATGGACGCGACCAACAACGGTCTTGTTCACGTCGTGAACCGATTCCGCGCCGAGCGCATCGCGGGGCACGTGACGATGTTCAAGGGCGAGCGCTCCGAGCTGGCCGAGCTGGCCGCCAATCTCTTGTAGGGCTCGACGCGATCTTGGTAAGTTCACGCTCGTCATGAGCGCATTGGGATTCCTCGTCGCCGGCCTCCTCGCCTCCGCCCAGCCGAACACGGCGGACGCGGACAAGAAGTACGAAATCGACGTCAGCGCGACGACCAAGCAGGTCAAGGCCGGCGACAACGGCATGTTCCACATGCACATCAAGCCGGCGAAGGGTTACAAGGTCTCGACCGACGCCCCGCTGAAGATCAAGCTCGCGTCGAAGGACCTCAAGCTCCACAAGGACAAGCTCTCCGTGAAGGACGCGAAGGACTCCAAGGCGAAGGCGCCCGAGTTCGGCGTGAAGTTCGGCGCGCCGAGTGAGTGCAGCGCATCGATCGAAGTCGACGCCTCCTTCTTCGTCTGCGACGCCAACATCTGCGAGCGCAAGAAAGAGAAGATCTCCATCCCCGTCGCCGTCCGCAACTGACACGGCCACTGACCTTCGAGCGTCCGAGTGCCGTCCAGCGTCGTCCTCATCATCATCGACGATCCGGAGCACCGGACGCTCCTGAATCGCTTCTTCTCGTCCACCGACTACCACCTCGTCTACGCCATGGACGGCGAGGACGGCTTCGACCGCTACAACGAGGTCAAGCCGGACCTCGTCATGTTGTACGCGCACGTGAAGCGCCTCGACGGGACGATCCTCTGCCAGCTCATCCGTCAGCAGACGCGCGGCGAGGACACGCCGATCGTGATGATGGTGAACGAGTCGTCGCACCGCGCGCCGGAGTGGGCCTCCTCCGTCGGCGCCGACGCCATGCTGCGGGTCCCCTTCGAGCGCGCGCGGGTGCTGTCGACGATCGCGCCGCTGCTCGCGAACGGCCGGCCGGCGCCGCCGCCCGTCATCCCGCGTGCGCTGTCGGAGCCCGGGCTCTCGGATCCGACGGACGTGCTCGGCGCACCGCTCACGCCCGTCCCGATCCCCACGGCGGGTCCGCCGCCCCGCTCGTCGTCGAACGAGCCGGACATGGACACCGTCGTCAGCTACCAGAACCCCTTCTACGAAGGGGATCGCGGAGCAGCGGTCGTGGATCCGCAGATCGGCGACCACGACGTCCCGACCCCGCGCGGGCACGGCGTCGCCGAGATGACCTCGGGCATCGGCGTGGAGCGCCCCACCGCGATCGACGATCAGCCGACCGCGGACGGCATGCCCATCGAGGTGCGCACGCTCGAACACGCCGGGCAGCCGGCAACGCACGTCCTCGAAGCCTCGTCGCGTGCGGCCACGCCGGTCGACGATCTGCGCGAGGCGGCCGAGGCGCTCGCCGCGCAGGACCGCGCCGAGACCCCGGTGCCACCGGTGCTCCAGCCACGATCGATCCCCGACGAGCGCGATCCGTCGGGCCCGACGCGCGCGGTGGATCCGTTGGAGGAGCCGCGCATCCAGTCGTCGCACTCGGCGCCGGAGATCTCGAAGTCGAGCCTCATTCAAGAGATCCCGCGCGAGGGCACGCCGAGCTCGTCGGACGACCAACGCATCAGCGCGATCAAACGGCGCGCGGAGGGCAAGGAGCGCCGCGGCCTCGACGAGAGCCAGCTCGGCAAGCGCCTGGCGAAGCGCGTGCGCAAGGTCTACGGGCTGCTCGAGGAGGTCGACTACTACCAGCTCCTCGGCGTCGAGCGGGACGCGACCGACCACGCGCTGCAGACGGCGTACTTCGACCTGTCGCTGGAGTTCCACCCGGACCGCTTCTTCCTGCTTCGCTCCGGCGACCTGAAGGAGAAGATCTACGCGATCTATCGGCGCATCTCGGAGGCCTACCGCGTCCTGTCGAACGACCCGAAGCGCGCGGCATACCTGGAGATGCTCGGCGGCGACGAACACAAACGCGCCCCCGAAGACATGCGCGCGCCGGAGCGCGAGAAGACCGGCGCGGAGCGGCCGGCACTACAGGTCTCCGCGAACACGACGAGCGGGCGGCCGTTCGTCGAGGCGGCGCTGCAGGCCTACGACCTCGGCGACCTGAACGCGACGCGGCTCCACCTGTTCCTGGCGCGGACCCTGGAGATCGACAACCACGAGGTCGCGGCGGCGCTCGACCGGATCGTCGAGCAGATCGCCCCCACGGTCTGAGCTCAGGCGGGTCGGCACGGCCAGGAATCGAACATCGTCATAGTTGAGTTGCCGGCAGCGGCCGAAACCTGACAAAGAATCTTCGAAATTCGAGCGGGCGGCAGGGAACTATCGAGGATCCTTCACCCAGCGCTCGCCGGTGTAGGCCGACCGTACGGCGGTGTCCGACTCGAGCACGTAACCCACGGACCAGGCGCACCGCATGCCGGGCTGCACTCGGTCGTAGACGAACGCCGGGAGGGTCACCTCGGTCGCGGGGGTGTGCATCCGGAACGCGAGGTTGCCGGCGCTCTTACCCACGAACCGGCAGTGGAATTCGAAGACGTACGTGTCGACGTCCGAGACCGTGTGCCAGGAGAAGGCGGTGGACGTCGTGAGGTCGGCGCCGTCGTCGGGCGCGAGCAGGTTGGTCGGGGCGGGGGCGGCGAGCGTGATGGCGTCGACGCCGGCGTCGACGCGCGCCGCGGCGTACGCGTAGGGCGACTGCACTTCGAAGTAGCGCCAGCGTTTCGTGAAGTCGGCGGCGTCGCCGTCGACCACGGTGCCCTGTCCGAACGACGAGAAGCCGACCCAGGGCTGACCGAAGCCGTTGAAGAGCTGCGGCGTGAACGTCCCGTCGGGCGGGTCGCCGTAGACGCCTCCGAGGTGGATCGACACGGCGGGCATGTCGTCGAAGCGCAGGTTGGCGAAGCCGGAGATCTGTTCGAGGCCCGCGACGTCCGGCGAGTCGTACGCGACGTCGACGGCGCGGCTCGTGACCGGCTGCAGCGGGACGTCGACGTTCGCGAGCGTGCCGCACGGACCGGAGGGGAGGTCGACATCGATGTGCCCCGCGCCCGAGATGCTCGCGTAGAACGCGTCGTCCGCGTCGGGCACCCCGGCGACCGCGTAGACCCCGAGCTTCGGACTCTGCACGACGTAGCGGAGGTCCGCCTCGAACTCGGGCGTCTCGGTCTGCCAGCTGCCGAGCCCGAACTGGAGGTGGCTGACTTCGAGCTGCGCACGCTCGCCCTCGCCGAGCGCCACGCGGCCGCTCACGGTGCACGCGTCCTCGGAGGGAGGCGCGTAGTCGTCGACTTCGAAGGTGAACGCTTCGTCGATGACGGTGAGGCGCCACAGATCCCGCAGCGTCGCGTCGAGCCCGTCGGGATCGTCGCTCGTGCGCAGCGTCGTCTCGTAGCTCTGCTCGATGTCGAGCAGGTACGGCGTGGAGACGTCCTCGAAGGTGACGCTCCCGTCCGCGTCGGCGGTGACCCAAGCGCCCTCGTTCGCGCGCACGCGCACGCCGCTCATGCCCTGCGTCGTGTTGTAGGGGCTGACGACGCGCACGGTGGTGCCGGCGTCGCCGCACGCGAACGTGAAGCCTGCGAAAACGACGAGGAGCCCGGTGCTCGGCCTACGATTCATGCGATCCCTCCACCGGAATACTCTTACAGCTCCGGCCGAACCAGCGACAGGGGTTAGGCGGTGGTCGGCGCCACGAAAAAGGCCGGCGTGAGCCGGGGTACGCAGGGCGAAAGACCCACCCTCCAGGCGAATGCGTTCGCGGATTCGCTGCAAGGCCTGTGGGTCGAAGACCAGCAGGCCGTCGCCCGAAGACCGCCGGAGCCGCGCCAACGAAAAAGGCCGGGGTACGCAGGGCGAAAGACCCTCCAGGCGAATGCGGTCGCGGATTCGCTGCAAGGCCTGTGGGTCGAAGACCAGCAGGCCGTCGCCCGAAGACCGCCGAAGCCGCGCCAACGAAAAAGGCCGGCGTGAGCCGGGGTACGCAGGGCGAAAGACCCACCCTCCAGGCGAATGCGGTCGCGGATTCGCTGCAAGGCCTGTTGGTCGAAGACCAGCAGGCCGTCGCCCGAAGACCGCCGAAGCCGCGCCAACGAAAAAGGCCGGCGTAAGCCGGCCTTTTCGTTGGAGCGGAGAAGGCGGGATTCGAACCCGTCGCGCCGACATCGTCACCCCAGCTCGATTTCGCGTCCCTGAAGGCCGCGTAGGGCCCTCCCAACACTTCCGCTGCACCCAGTGCAGCTCGGTATTCGAACTCGTTTGGAGGGGTCCCCCTGATGACACAGGACGGCAACAACGCGCTCCACCTGGAGGCACAGTCTGACCCGATCTGTCAGACCGCCAGCGATCGATCTGCTGTGCGTGTCTCGTCCCCGCCGCCTTCGTTCGAAGCCTTCCTGCAGCCCGTCCCCGACCCTGTCATCTGGGAGCTGCCCGAAGCCGCCGGTCGCTGGCTCGCCCATGAAGCTGAGCGCCTGAAGCGTGGCGATATCCGCCCCTCGACGATGGAGGCCTTCCGCTCCTTCCTTCGACAGCACCTCATCCCGCAGTTCGGGCGGTTCAAGGTTCACCAGATCACCACGCGCCACCTCGAGGCGTGGGTCGCGGCGCTGAAGTCGTGCCGCGCCGGGTCCACCGTCCGAACGCAGGCGGTGTACTCGCGGACGTTCTTCAAGTTCTGCGAGGACTCCGGCGCCATCGAGCGCTCGCCATGGCGCGACTTCCCCGGGGGCGTTCTGCCGCCGAAGGGACCGCAGGACAAAACGAAGCGACCCCGCGAGGTGCTGTCGCCTGAGGCGGTGGCCAGGGTCATCTACCTGACCCCGGACTTCGACGAACGCGCGTTGTTCACAGGAGCGCTGCTCGGGATGTTGCGCCCGGGCGAGCTCTTCGAGGCGCGTTGGTTCGACTACGACGCGCAGGCTCGCAGGCTCAACGTCGCGCGTTCATGGCGCTCGAAGGGCCGGACCGTCGGCCCGACCAAGTCTGGCGAGCCTCGCGACGTCGCCGTCCATCCGCTCTTCAAGGCGATCCTCGACACGACGTTCGCGCGGCGCACGCTCGAGCGCGGGGAGGCTCCCCCATCGGACGAGCTGATCTTCATGCGCGACGGCCGCCACCGCTGGATGCAGGGGTGCGCGATCGAACGCTGGCGCAAGAACCTCGACGCGCTGGGGATCCCGCCTGTCACGGGCAAGCAGCGCGACATGTACTCGGCGCGCCACACGGGCGTGACGCAGCTCCGCCTCGCCGGCGCTCCGAAGGACCTCGTGCAGGCCATGACGCACACCTGCACGGGGGCTGAGCGCTTCGACAAGCAGTCCGCGTTCGGCTGGTACGACCACAGTGGAGAGGACTTCGCGGCGCGGATCCGGGCCGTCGACCTTCTCGAGCTACCGCGCTCGCTGATCGAGGAGATCGCGGATGCGTGAGCCTCTTCGCGATCTGTTCGCGCGCCCCGCGTTGAGTCCGCCGGCGCCGCGCTGGGTTCGCCGCGTGCTCGACCTGCTGTGGCTCCTCCACGTCTGCGTCGGGGCCGTCATCGTCTCCGTGTTCGTGGTCGCGACCGTCGTCGCGGCGCTCGACGCCGTGGGCCTCACGTCGCCGCGGGGTCTCTTCGCCGTAGCGCTCGCCGCCGTCGCGGGTGCGCTGGGAGGTCGTTCATGACCCTGACCGCCGAGCAGCTCGTCGACGAGCAGCCCCTCCCCTTCGTCCGCGAGGGCTTCGGCGCGATCGTCGCCGACCCGCCGTGGGACTACACCGCGGGCAAGGCGACGCGGATCAAGCCGCCCTACCCGACCATGAGCGTCGCGGAGATCTGCGAGCTTCCGGTCGGCGTCCTCGGCGCGGACCGATCGCAGCTCTACTTGTGGGTGACGGCGTCGTTCCTCGAGGACGGCTTCCGCGTCGCGCGTGCGTGGGGCTACGAGCCGAAGTCCCAGATCGTCTGGGTGAAGGCGCGCCCGACGATCGACGCGGGCTTCGTGCGCGAGCTGCTCTGGAAGGTCGCCGGCAACCTCACGAAGGTCGGCGACGCGACGAAGATCATCGAGCGCGCCGTCCGCATCGTTCAGCAGATCGGCATGGGTTCGTACGTCCGCGTGGCGCACGAGCTCTGTCTCGTCTGCACCCGCGGCGGGATGACGGCCGCGAAGGAGGCGCGCGGCGAGTCGTCCGTGATCATCGCGCCGCGCGCGGAGCATTCACGCAAGCCGGACGAGCTGCTCGCGAAGGTCGAGAAGCTCAACCCCGGCCCGTACCTCGAGCTGTTCGCTCGGCGCGACCGCGAAGGCTGGGCGCACTGGGGGAACGAGCTCGGCGAGGAGACCACCCCGTGACGACGACGATCGCATGGGAGGCGACGGTCGAGTGGGACCATCGCCTCACCGGCTACGCCAACCTCGGGCCCAAGACGCACTGGGCCCTGGTGAAGAAGGCGAAGGACCACGACAAGGACGCGACGCGCGCGGCGTGGCGCGACGCAGGTCGACCGACGCCCCCGGGCCCGGTGCTCCTTCGGTTCACGCGGATCGCCCCGCGTGCGTTCGACGACGACGACAACCTCCGCGACGCCTTCAAGTTCGTGAAGGACGAGATCTGCCGCTGCATCGGCTACCCGAACGACGCGCACCCCAACCTACGATTCGAGTTCGCGCAGCGCCGTGGCGCAGTGCGCCAGTACACGGTGCGGATCGAGATGTTCGCGGAGGTGCGCCGTGGCCGCTGACCGCTTCCCGAATCCCGTCCTCGAGCTGCGTCCGACCGGACGCGTCCGGCTGCTCGCGTCCGGCGCCGAGCGAAGCGCCCTCGTCGTGCCGCCGGCGGCGCGCCCGGCTGCGCTCGAACCGATGTACCCCAGCCGACTTCGTCACTTTGCGTGGGCTTCCCTCGCGGACGGCGGCTGGACCCTTACCGGGATCGCCGAGGTCGTCGGCGTCTCTCGACAGGCAGTGAGCCAGGGCGTTCGCCGCTGGCGGGAGCACGCATGAACCTCGAAGCGATCACGTTCGACCTCATCCGATGGTGGCCCGAAGCGCAGCTTCGCCAGCTTGAAGCGTCGCTGAAGCGCGCGCGCGCCGCGGAGCCGACGCAGTCCAAGTACGTCCGCGCGCTCGGCGACGTTCGCAAGGCCCTGTTCGCCCGCCGCGGCTTCGACGGAGGTGCCCGGTGACGGACTACCTCGAGCAGCTGCACGCGGCGACGACGACGACGGAGCTCGCGAAGTTGGTCCGGGCCTTCGGCCTGCAGATCACCGCGAACACGCAGATGGTCAGCACGGCGACGCAGACCGCCGAGCTCGTGAAGCGGTACGAGACCGACGCGCGCGTCGTGGAGACGTACGGCTCGTGCCTCGATGCCGCGAAGCTCTATCTGCAGGGAAGGGGCTACTGATGGGCGCTCTCTCGAAGATCGAGTGGACCGATCACACCTTCAACCCGTGGTGGGGGTGCACGCGCGTCTCGGAGGCGTGCCGCAACTGCTACGCGGAGACGTTCGACAAGCGCGTCCACGGCATCGGAAACGAGCACTGGGGCCCCGAGGCGCCGCGTCGTTTCTTCGGCGACAAGCGTTGGGCCGAGCCGCTGAAGTGGAACGCGCGCGCGGAGCGCACCGGAGTTCGCGAGCGGGTGTTCTGCGCGTCGATGGCGGACGTGTTCGAGGACCGCGACGACCTCATCGAGCATCGGCGGCGCCTGTGGCTGCTCATCAGCGCGACGCCCCACCTCGACTGGCTGCTGCTCACAAAGCGCCCGGAGAACTTCCGTCGAATGCTTCCTTGGTTCGAAGCAATGGGGCAGTTCGACGAGCCCTGGCCGCACGTCTGGCTCGGCGTCACCGCCGAAACGCAGGCCGACGCGGCCCGACGCATCCCGCTGCTCCTCGCCACGCCCGCCGTGTGCCGCTTCGTCAGCGTCGAGCCGATGCTCGAGGCGATCAACCTGACCGACCTGGTGCGCCCGATGGCCGTCGGGGTGCACGGCCACAACGCGCTGCACTGCGACGTCGATCCCGAGGACGACGAGTGGAACGGCGCCGTGCTCGATTGGGTTATCTGCGGCGGCGAAAGCGGCCCCGGCGCGCGGCCCATGCATCCCGACTGGGCGCGATCGCTTCGCGATCAGTGCGTCGAGGCGGGGACGGCGTTCCTGTTCAAGCAGTGGGGTGCTTGGGCGCCGGCCGGCGATTCGGACATCACGATGCTGTTGGGCAAGAAGGCCGCGGGCCGCGAGCTCGACGGCCGCACCTGGGACCAAGTGCCGGAGGTGCGCCGTGTCGCATAGCCTCGACCTCAGCCTCGTCGGCTGCTCGGACATCCCGACGATCATCGGCCTCGACAAGTACCGGGCGCCGATCGACCTGCGGAACCGGATCGTCCACAGCTTCAGCCCGCACGCGCCGGAGTGGCTCCAGGTCGCTGGCGACCTCGGCAACGAGCACGAGTACGGCACCGCGGCCGTCTTCGCGAAGCGACGCCTCGGTCTCGATCCCGCGCTGCTCGACAAGCCGGAGAGCCGCGCCGGCGCCGTCCCCGGCCGGCCGTGGCTTCGCTACTCCCTCGACTTCGTCATCGTCCCCGAGCCGCACGTGATCGAGGTGAAGTCGCGCGAGTGGCGCGCGCTGCAGGCGCAGGGGTGGGGCGAGGACGGCACCTCCAAAGTCGCGCCGAACGTCGCCGCGCAGGTGCAGGCCCAGCTCGCCGCGATTCACCTCGACCGCGACTTCTGGCGCAACACCGAGATCCCCGAGGTCGACGTCGCCGACGTCGCCGTCTCGGTGAACGGTCACGAGCTGCGCGGCTACCGCGTGCCGAGGAACCTCGACATCGGCCTCGCGCTGCTCGAGCGCGCCGAGAAGTGGTACCGCGACCACATCGAGCGCGGCCTCCCCGTGCCGATCGACGGCTCCCGCGGCTGGCGTCGCGAGCTCGAACGTCGACACCCCGAGGGCAAGGGGAAGCTGAGCGAGACGCCGACCGATCGCCAGGTCGAGCTCGCCGAGCGGCACGCCGAGCTCAACCGGCAGATCAAAGACCTCGAGGCGAAGAAGGACCAGGTCGCCCACCTCATCGAGGAGACGATCGGCGACGGCGTGGGCTTCAAGCTGCCCGGAGGCGGGTCGGTGCGCTGGGGCAACCTGAGCGGCCGCACCTCGTACAAGGACATGGTCGACGACCTCTGCCGTCGCCTCGACATCGGTCCGAAGGAGCGGAAGGAGCTCGAAGAGTTCCACCGCGGCGAGTCGTATCGCCAGCTGGACGTGCGGTCATGAAGGAGCGTCCGATCCTCTTCTCGGGGGAGATGGTGCGCGCCATCCTCGCCGGCAAGAAGACGCAGACGCGCCGCCCCGTGCAGCCCCGCACACTGTTCGGCGAGCCAGGCGATCGACTCTGGGTGCGCGAGACGTTCGCGCCGGGGCACTTCTTCTACCCGCACTCCGAGTTCATGTACGCGGCGGACCTGTACGCGGACCCGGACGCCTTCGCGAGGAATCCGATCCACCTCAACCGCGACTGCAAACCCGGGAACACGTCGTCGTGCTGGGCGTGCTGGCGCGAGAACGGATTCGGCTGGCGACCGTCGATCCACATGCCGCGCGCGGCCTCCCGAATCACGCTCAAGGTGACCGCGGTTCGGCTTCAGCGCCTCCGCGATATCACGACGAGCGACATCATCGCCGAGGGATTCGACGTCCCCGATGTGGACTACACCGTCGCAGACCACCCCTGGACGCTGGAAGCAGAGCGCGACGAACACGCGCGCACGGTGTTCCTCAAGGCCTGGAACGAGATCTACGGCAAGAACCGCTTCCTCGTGTGGAACCGCAACCCCGAGGTGTGGGCCTGCGAGTTCAAGGTCGCCGAGGTTCGGTCATGAACGCCCCCGCGTTCTCGGTCGCTCTCCTCGAGGAGCAAGAGCACGGCGCGCAGTTCGGCGTCGTCGTCGAGATCTACGCCGCGTGGGTCACCGGCCGCATCGACCTTCCGCCCGACCTCGAGCGGCCCCTCCAAGCGTGGGCCCGGCTGCACGAGCAGGTGAAGGCCGCCACGGCCGCCGCGATACCCGAGCTCGCTCCCGCTGATCCCCTTCGAACCCCGCGGGCCGCGCCCGCCTCAACCGGGCCCTTGGCCCACCTGGAGACCGAATGACCGCACCCAACAAAGAAGACGTCCGCGAGCGCGAGGTGATCAAGAACCTCCCGGTCGACCTCACCGACAAGGAGATCCAGCAGAAGACGGACGAGCTGCTCGAGCTGATGTCGCGATGCGACGCGACGATCGCGAAGCGCTCCGAAGCCGTCTCGACTTACAACGGCCTCGTCAAGGAGATCCGCGAGCAGATCGCCGCCGCGCACCGCGTGCTCATCGCGCGCCGCGAGGAGCGCGAGGTCATCTGCGTCGAGCGCATGAGCTTCGACCGGAACGTGGTCGAGGTCATCCGCACCGACACGAAGGAGGTCATCAGCTCGCGCGCGATGCGCGCCGCCGAGCGCCAGCTCGAGATCGACAACGCCGCGTCGCCCCCGCCCAAGAAAAAGGGCGCGGCGCCCCCGAAGAAGGAGACGCCGAAGAAGGACGCGGGCCCGCCCGAGCCGGGTGAGGTGAAGAAGCCGGCGAGCCCCAACGCCGGCGGCAAGAGCAACCCGAAGAACGTGAAGGCGAACGTGCCCCCGCCGTCGCCGCTGGAAGTGGTGCGCTGACATGACTGCGCAGCCGCAAGCAATCGCTCGTCGGAGCACCGTAGCCCTCGACCCGTACGCCTTCGAACCCGGGTCGCTCGCCGAGCTGAAGGAGCTCGGCCGGGAGATCGTTCAGTCCGGCATCTTCCCCCACATCAAGACGCCCGAGCAGGCGGTCGTCGTCGCGATGTGGGGGCGTTCGCTCGGACTCAGCGCGGTCCAGGCGTTCGAGGGCCTCTACACCGTGAACGGCCGCCCCGCCTGGTACACGTGGCTGCTCGTCTCGCTCGTTCGTCAGCATCCCGAGTGCGAGTTCTTCGAGTGCGTGGAGTCCACGCCAACGCGCGCGGTGTGGCGCTCGAAGCGGAAGGGCCGTCCGGAGATCGCGAAGACGTTCACGATCCAGGACGCGCACGACGCCGGCTACGCCCAGCGCAATGCCAAGTACAAGACGGAGCCCGAGATCATGCTCTCGAACCGCTGCGCGTCGCGCCTCGCGCGGCAGGAGTGGTCGGAGCAAATCCACGGCATGGCCACCGGCGAGGACATCCTCGACGGGGAGGTCGACGTCGTGTCGGTCACCGTGGTCGACGACGGGGCGAAGGACAACGACGCGAAGCTCGCGCAGGCCGTCGTCGAGTCGCTTGAGGAGGCACCGCCCGACGACACCCCCACGCCGGTGGAGGAGCCCGAGGAGGGCGCCGTCACGACGCCCGAGCAGCCGGACGCCGGTGATCCACATGTCGAGCTCGTCGAGATCCAGGTCGCGATGATCGAGGCACTCGCCGACGTCACCGAGGGCGACACGGACGCCGCGCGGGCGATGGCGAAGAAGGCATGGAGCGCCAACCTCGCCGACACGTCGAAGATGTCCCCGTCGCAGGCGGAGGCGTCGATCTCGAAGGCGCGGACGCTCCTGAAGAAGTGCGAGCTCGGGCAGGCGATCGCGCGCTGCGCGGCGGACATGCGCGAGATGGGCGTCAAGGCCCCGCCGTTCCCGAAGGGCTGGGAGCAAGGTCCGTGGACCTTCACGATCAAGCAGCTCGAGGGGACCCTCGGCGGCTTCGAACGTCGTGCGTCGGAAGGGAAGTCGGCGTGATGCCTCCGAAGCCCATCGCGTGCAGCGCGGGGGACTGCATCGAGCCGGCCGAGTTCCTCGTGTCTTGGCCCGGGCAGCGCCCCGCGCGGATGTGCCAGACGTGCGCCGATCGCGCTTCTGGCGTTGCGCGCGCGATGGGCTTCGTCGTTCCGGTCGAACCGCTCCCCGTAGCGGTCGTGGTGGCGCCTCAGGAGCCTCAGGAGGGCTGAACCGTGGGTTGGTGGGTTCGATTGGAGACCAGCCTTCCGCGGCACGCGAAGACGCGGAAGCTGCGCGAGGCGCTCGGCGTGTCCCGAGCGGAGGCGATCGGTTGGGCTGCTCACCTGCTCGCCTTCGCCGGCGACGTCGCGCCCTCGGACGGCGACCTCACCGACTACGGGCCCGAGGGGCTCGAGGAGGAGATGCGGTGGCGCGGCGAGGACGGGAAGCTCTTCGCGGCGTACGTGGAGGCCGGCTTTCTTGATCACGTAGCTGATCAGACAAGCCCAGAATCCCGATCAACTAAGGTCCACAACTGGGAGCGCTACGCTTCTCTGATCAGCGACGGGCCTCGCAAGTCTTCGAAATCACGTTCCGATCAAGCTAGCGCTGATCAAGCAGCCGCGCGCGCGCGCGACGGACGGACGGACGGACGTACGAACGGACGGACGGACGAAGCCGCGCAAGCCTTAGCTGATCAGGATTCCTTGTCTGATCAGCCGGACCCGTCGAGTCGGGCCGACGCCGCGAAGGTCGCCGCGCTCTACAACGATCTCTGCGGCCCGAAGGGCTTCAAGCCGGTTCAGCGCGTGAGCGCGAACCTCCGCGCCCGCATCGCCGCACGGACCAGCGAGATCCCCGCGGAGGTCAACGCGCTCGCCTGGTGGCGCGGGACACTCACGAAGGCGGCCGAGTCGCGGTTCCTGCGCGAGGGCGCCGAGAAGGGCTGGTGCAACCTCGACTGGCTCACCGGCGCCGAGAAGTGCGGTCGCCTTCGCTCCGGCGCCTACGACGATCGCGACGACGGCGCCGGCGGCCCCGACCCGGGCGTCGCGGCGTGGGAGCGCGTCATGGGGCTCGTGCGGAAGCGGATCCCCATCGGCGACGACGATCCGGTTCTGCACGACGCGCTGAAGGCGATCGGCGGCGTGCGCAGCGTCGGCGACACGAAGGAGCGCGAGCTCGGGCACCTGCGTCGTCGCTTCCTGGCCATCTACAAGGAGCGCCGCGAGCGCGGAGGAGCAGCGGCATGAGCCTCGACCGCGCCAAGGTGAAGATCCCGACCGGGCTGCAGCATCCCCGCTCGCAGTCGGCGCTGATCGTGATGCTCGAGACGCAGCTCGGCGAGCGCACGGGGTGCCGCATCACGACGGACAACGCGGAGCGCATCTTCTTCGACGCGCTCGACATGGGGCACGCGGAGCGCCAGCGGATGATCGCCGGCCTCGCCGAGGACCTCGCCAACACCCCCCAGCGCCGCTGGGACTGGACCGGAGGGACTCAGGAGCCCCTCGACCTGGAGGCCGCATGATCGTCCGGATTTCGAACTTCTCGAACGTCGTCCGGCTGGACGCTCATCGCGAGCAGCCACAGCTCGGCGAGAGCGCAGACGACGCGATCGGCCACGAACAGGCGCCAGCGCGCCTCGATGTCGATCAGGAGCTCTATCGGAGCGTCCGTGTCCTGCAGGGTGGTGTCGGTCATGGGCGCCGGTACAGCACGGCCCGTGCCGTCTCGACGCGGACCCGCGTCTGCCGCGAAGCGCACGCGCACGGGCGCGGCGCACGCTGGGAGCTCGGCGACTGACTCGGAGATCACGATGCCGCTCGAACGACGCAACGAGCCGATCCCCGGCTTCACCCGGCGCCTGAAACAGGCGATCGGACGCTCGTACCCGAGCACGACGGCGTGCGCGGAGGCGCTCGGCCTGAAGCGCGAGACGCTGTGGACGTGGGCCTGCGGCCGGAGCGTCCCCTCGCGACTCGATCTCGTGGACACGCTCTCGAGGGGGCTCGGCGTCAGCATCGATTGGCTGATCACCGGCACCGAACGCCCCGCGCGCGCGTTCAACGGACCGACGTTCGGCCTGCGGCTTCGACACGTCATCCTCGACCGCTACGACTCACTGTCGGCGTGCTGGCGCGTGCTGGACGTCAGGAAGCACTCGGGGCGCGCTTGGGTGAACGATCGGGCCCATCCGCACCTCGCGTACACGCGGCGCCTCGGCGTGCTCTGCAACGTCAGCTTGGACTGGTTGCTGCGCGGGGAGACGTGGGAGGCCACAGTCGCAGCGCACGTGGAGTCGCCCGAGCGCACCGCACGCCAGTTCGCGAGCCGCGCGCTGCAGCAGATGGCCGACCGGCAGACCGATCGCGAAGTGGCGCGAGTCCTCACCCGACTCGCACGTAGCGCGGCTCGGAGGCCCCGCGCGAAACGTGTGAGGGGTGGGGAGCAGCTCCCGCTGCCCCTGAGGGTGCGCGCGTGAGCCGTCATGCCTTCTGCGATGCGTGCTGCTACCTCGAGCCGCGCGCCGACGATGAGTACAGGTCAGGCCGCTGTCCGCTGTGTGGTGGGTACATGAGCACGATGCAGCCGAAGCGTGTCGCCTTCCTGCCGTCCGGCACCTCAGCCGCCGAGTACGCGTGGTGGGTTGGAGATCGCCGCGCGCTCGCCACGCTGACCGGAACAGAGCGAGGCATCGCCGAGGCTTATCGGTCAGCGCGGTCAGCGGCCGACCTGCGCATCCACGAGGCGCGCTTGCAGCTCATGCGGCAGGATCGAACGGCAACGGGCGTACTCCTCGCGCTCGCTGCTGCGCTGCTCGTGGCGGTGCTGCTCAAGTCGTGAGCCTCGAAAGGTATGAGCGACTTCGAAGACCGCGACCGGGAGGGCGACAGGATTCATCACATTCAATGGTCGTTTGGGTCCCTGGTTTCGACGATCGCGCCTGGTTTGTGGGTCGCCTGGTTTCCGGGGCTTGGCTATCGGGTCGTGGACTCCTTCCACAACTGCCGTCGGTTCGGCTCCTGACCCTGGAGGCTCTTTGGTTTTAAGGGGGACCCCGACAGGCGCTCCTACCTGTCCTTTTTGCCCGGGCCCCCCACTCCCACCCAACCCCTACCGCCCCCTGACGATCCGACGCTCGGAGCATGGACAGGGAGGACGGCGGCGCCCGCGAGGGCCTCGACCGCGGCCGACCCCCCGGTGACCGCTGCGAGCGCGAGCTCGTCGCGCCCCCGGCGGGATCGTAGCCGGGTGCCCGGCGGGCGTGGCGAAGACATTCACCTGCGAGGGATGCGGCGCGGTCGAACCCGTGAAGGGCGGCCGTCCGCGCTGGTGCATCCGATGCCGCCCCACGAAGCATCGCCAGCGCGACCTCAACCGCCTCGAGAAGAGTGACCCCGACGCTGCCGCCGAGGTCCGCGCGTCCTACGGCGCTGACGACGAGGTCACGCGCGCTGCCATCGAAGCGGCGGCGCCGAAGCTCCTCGCGCTGGGCCTGACGATCGAGAAGAAGCCGGAGGTCGCGGCGGCCGTCATGGGCCTGTCGGAGTTCGCGAAGGACCCCGAGTGGCTGAAGCGCGTCACGCGCCTCGCTCGGAAGGAGAAGGCACTCCTGCAGCGCAAGCCCGCGGCGATCGGCGAGCTCGGCTTCGTCGCGATCGGCGCCATGGTGATCCGCGCGCTCACGGGCCTCAGCTCCGCGCCGCCGTCACAGTTCGGCACGTTGTCGAAGGCGCTCGCCCAGACGCTCGAGCTGCTCCAAGGCGGGAGCGCGCGACCCGCGTACACCGAGCTCAACCTCGTCGTGCCCGGCGTCAGCGAGCCGAAGAAGTGAGCGCGCCGCAGTACCTCGACTGGTCGGAGTTCCTCCCGCACCAGTGGGACTTCTTCAGCTGGGAGCCGGACGACCCCGCGCGGATCCAGCAGACCGTCGAGTTCCTCGGCGGCGGCTGGGGCGCAGGCAAGACCGAGGGCGCCGCGCGGCGCTTCTTCAAGCTGTGCTGCGAGAACCCGTGGACCGAGGCGTACGGCGACGGGAACCCGACCGCGATCGTCGCCGCGCCGACGCTGCGCGTCCTCAAGCAGGCCACGATGGCGACGCTCGAGGGCGTCATCCCGCGGGAGGCGATCCTCAAGAAGCGGGCGGCGCCCCACTACGAGTGGATCCTCGTCAACGGCGTTCGAATCCTCTTCACGTCCGGCGAAGCCGAGATGGAGGGCATCAGCGCCTTCGCGTGCTGGATCGACGAGGTTCAGCACCCGGCGTTCAGCTCGGACCCGCGACGCTACCTGAACTACATGGCGCGCCTGCGCGATCCGCACTCGAAGCGGCGCGCGATGATCGCCTCGGGCCTGCCTGAGTCGGGTTGGGTCCGGGACACGTTCGACCGGCCCGACGATCCCGCCTACCACACGGTCCTCGCGGCGACGGCCGACAACGTCCACATCCCCGCGGAGCTGATGGAGCGGTTCCGCGGCGCGTGCCCAAGTGGGTACGAGGGGAGCCTGCTCGAGGGGCGGTGGATGTCGCCGCCGGGCGCGATCTACTCGCAGTACAACGCGGCGATCCACCTGACGGAGATGCGCGGCAAGCCGCACGTCGCCGTCGATGTCGGCATGGACGTCGGCAACGGGGCCCACGTCGTCTTCGCTCAGCCGATGCCGATGCCGGCGAGGTCGATCGCCGGCCGCGCCCACGGCACGCAGAAGGGCCTCCTGTTCGTCGACGAGATGGCCGCGACGAACCTGTCCGTCGACGAGATCTGCATGCGGATCAAGGCTGAGCGGGGGCACTGGCGGATCGAGCCGGGCGTGTCGACGATCCACGTCGACCCGAACACCGACCGCGACGAGCGGCGCGCGCTCTACAAGCACTTCCCCGGCGTGCGGATCGTGCGGAAGGAGCGCGGCGACGAGACGTACGCGGTCGAGACCGGGATTCGGTTCGTGCAGGCGGCGCTGCTCGACTCGTGGGGCAACGCGCGGATCCTCTTCTGGCGCGGCCTCACCGGAACGTACCCGGCGTGCTCGAAGTGCGAGTGGGGATCGTGGGACAACCGCGCGCGTCCGGATCGGTGCCCGAAGTGCGGCGCGCCGCTCCGCGACCACGCCCAATACGGCGTGATCGACGCGGTCCAGCGCTACCGGCGGAACGAGGCCACGGGGAAGCCGATCAAGGACAACCTCCGCGACCACGCCTGCGACGCCTTCCGGTACGTCGTCGCCGAGCAGCTCCCGCTCGAGCGCGCGGAGGCCCGCGTCATCCGGCATCGGTGACACCGCAGCGATTCCGACCCGGCGTCGGCCCACGCTCGCCCCCATGCGAATCGCGGCGTGTCGTCAGCGGGGAGGGGCATCGACGCGGGCGTCGCGCCGCGGTTCGCGCTTGGGAGCCTGCTGATGCCGTCGCAGTTCGGTGGAACCGATGACCTGCTCTCCGTGGAGCTGAAGGTCCCGCTCAACCTTCGCCTGAGAATCGACGGGGACCGCGTCAAGAAGGCCGCGGGCAACCGCGTCGCGACGCTCCTTCGGAAGCGCATCCGATCGGGCCAGGACGGCGACGGGACCCCGCTCCCGACGCCCCAACAGGGCGGACGGCCGCTGAACCGCACGGGCGACCTGATCCGCAGCATCCGCTACGACCCCTTCCGATCCGTCGTGCGCCCGATCGGGAAGCGAGAGGACCTCGGAGCCAGCCTCCGGGGCCGCAGGCAGGCGCTCATGGCCGTGCTGATCCACACGCGGAAGATCGAGCCGATGCGCGTCGACGAGAAGATCGACGCCGGGCTCGTGGAGGCCGCGCAGAAGGAGATCGATCGGCAACTGACGAACGGCGGCGCCGGACTCATCGGAGAGCTGCGGAGGATCCGAGCATGATGAAGCTGGCCGAGCTCCTGGACCGCGACAAGCAGTGGAAGCCGCCGAACGCCGACGAGGAGTGGGGACGGCAGTCGCTCGCGTACGACGACCAGGGGCGCGAGAAGACGATCGAGTTCCTCCAGGCGCTCGGCGTCGGCATCAAAGACAACGAGTTCCCGATCGAGTTCAACCTCGTGCGTCGCGTCGTCGACCGCCTCGCCGTCGTCTACGACAAGCCGCCGACGCGATGGGTGCGCAAACCGGGCGGCGGCGACCGCTACAAGGAGGCGTCCGAGCAACACAAGGCGATGATCCGCGCGCTGGACCGGTCGAACTACGACCTCGCCCTCCACGAGATCGATCGGCGCCGTTCGCTTCACCGGCAGGTCGCGGTTCGCTACGCCGCGAGCAACGCGACGAAGTCCGTCGTCCTGCGCTACTTCGAGCCGTTCAACGTGATCCGCGCGCCGGACCCGTCGGATCCCGACCACATCGAGAGCGACCTCGCTTTCGGGCTCCGCATGGGGCCTCGGAGCGACCCGACGTACGAGATCTGGGAACGCGCCGACAGCGGGCTGTACACCGTCCGGCGCGTCAACAAGGAGGACGCGGAGCAGGCCTCGCCGTTCGAGGGAGGCAAGAGCCCCTACGGCTCAACGCTCCCGGTCCAGATGATCTACGACCAGTACCCCGCTGGGCGCGCGTGGCTCCCGCCGCGGTCGTCGCGTACTGCGTTCATCATGGCCTTCAACGCGATCGTGAACGACCTGTGGTCGCTGATCGTGAACCAGGCGCACGACGAGACGTTCTATCGGACGGACAACACCGCCGGCGTGCCCGACGAGACGGGGCACCGCGTGCGCCCGGTTCTTCCGAAGGACGTCGAGGTGGACTCGGTCCAGCGCACGCCGAAGATCGACGAGTGTCGCGAGGTCCTCACCGAGCTCGTGAAGATCTTCGTGTCGACCGAGGACATCCCGGTGGAGGAGTTCATGCGCGGCCGGCAGGTCGTCACCGGCGCCGCCCTGAAGGTCCAGGAGGGCCCCCTCATGGCCCGCCGCGAGGAGCAGCTCCCGCTCGCGCGCAACGACGAGCGGCTCGGGTGGGAGAAGTACGTCGCGGTCCACAACGAGTTCGCGAAGAGCTGGGGCGAGAAGACGCTCCCGACGGACCTGGAGCTCGAGGTCGAGATCGCGGACCCGAACCTGCCGATGGACGACGCCGAGCTCCTCGACAGCTTCGCGAAGCGGATCGCCCTCGGCGTCGCGAGCCGGATCGACCTGATCCAGGCGGAACGCGGATGCAACCGCCAGCAGGCGATCGACCGGTTCGTGCGGGTCCAGGACGACAACGAGAAGTACCGCGTCGCAGGCAACGACGATGGCGAGAAGGTCGACGAGCCCCCGCCCGTGGACGGGAAGCGACCGGCCGACCCCGAGGATCCGAACCCGGACCCGTCGACGAGCGTCGTGCAGAACATCCGCGCCGCACAGAGCGCGTAGCGCCTCACCGGGGGCGAAATGACCCCGGGGCCCCGCACGCTCGCCGTCGATGGCCGAGCCCCTCATCCCGAAGACGCCCTCGCCGACGCCCGAACCGAAACCCGGTGACGGCACGGACATCGCGGCTTTGGTGGCGGAGGCGGTGAAGTCGCAGTTCGACGAGTTCTCGAAGAAGGTCGACGAACGCTTCGAGGGGCTGTCGAAAAAGACCCAGGAGCGCTTTGCGGCGCTCGAGGGGTCGAAGAGCAAGAAGGACGACAAGGAGCCGGCGACGGATCCGAAGGCGTCTAAGGGTGATCTGGACGTGGAGAGCATCACCGCTTCGGTGCGAGCCGAACTGAAGCTCGACGCGGCCATGAAGGGTCTCGACGAGAAGGCGCGCGAGCGCGTCGAGTCGATCAAGGCCGAACACGGCGTCGCGGCAGCGTTGGCGCTCGCGGAAGGTCTTGGCTCAATCAGCACGCCCCCGGCGACGGACGGCGGAACGGGCGCGAGCCCCAAGAACGGTGACGCGGCGACGCAGTCCCCCCCGACCGCACAGCGATTCGACAGCTACGACGATTGGCAGTCGTTCAAGAAGAACGATCCGAACGCGGCCATGGACTACAAGCGGTCCCACCGGTCCTTCGACCCCTTCAAGCTGAAGGGTGCTCCGAGGCGGACGTGGGAGCGCGACGAGGACCCGCCGGCCGCCGCCGATGTTCAGGCTGGCGCTGCGCAGTAACGAACGGAGACCGCGGTGAGCACGACCGTACTCAACAACTTCACCCACGACGTGCGCGACGAGATGATCGATCTCGACTCGCGGTCGTTCTACCTGTCGATGCTCTGGCAGGACCTCACGGAGATGATGCGCGGAAGCGAGTCGATGGACATCGGCGAGTTCTCCAACATCACGATCCAGGACGCCGTCGACACCTCGGTCGCCGCGCGCTCCCACAACAACCTCACCGTCCAGGACATCGACGACATCGCGACCACGCTCCGCAAGGACCAGGCTCGCGGGTTCTCCGGTGAGCTGCGCCGGTGGAAGAAGCACTTCCAGGGCGCGGGCCGAGGGCAGTATGTCCAGCGCGTCGCGAAGAAGGTGCAGGCGAGCCTGCGCAATGACCAGGACTCGCGCGACGCGAACTACCTGGCGTTCGTGGGCGCCCAGATCGTCGGCGCCGCCGATGCGGCCGCGGTCGTCACGCACGAGAACGTGAACGGCGCCGCGCTGACGCTCAACATGGTGCGGTCCGCGATCGCACGCATGACGGACGTCGATGGCGTCGACAAGAACGACCTGGTCTGGATGCTCGACTCGTGGGGCGCCGGCACGATCAAGACGCTCCCGGAGTTCGAGAAGATGGATAAGCCGATGGCCGAGCTCGGCCTTCGGATGGTCGGGTCCATCGACGGCATCCCGGCGTTCGAGTCGCAGTCCGTCCCGAGCAACCGGAGCCTCGCGTGCACCGCGAGCTCGGTGGCGACGAACATCCTGACGCTGACCTTCGCCGAGGCGCACGGCTTCGTCGTGGGGCAGAACATCGTCGCGCCGGGCCTGACCGCTCCGCTCGCGTCCTCTCCGGTGCTGACCGTCCCGTCGACGACCACGTTGACGGTCGCGCTCACCACGGGCGACACCGCGGACAACGGGACCGGCACCGTCTCCGAGGCGAACCCGACGTCGTGGAACATCCTCGCGAACCGCGATCGCCTCTGGCGTGCGGACGAAGAGGGGATGCTCCGCGTCATCCCGTACGGTCGCGAGCGCACGTCCGACGTGATGCAGGCCGAGCTCGACTACGGTCGCCGCACCCGCGAGGGACAGGTGTCCAGCGTCATCGTCGTGCACACCGACCACGGGAGCATCCTGGCCGCGTGATGTACCTGGCGTTGAGGTCGGGGAACGGGCCCGTGCTGCTGCCGGCGGCGTACCGGCGGCAGTACGAGTCCCGAGGGTGGCGGATGGCGACCGCGCCCGAAGGCTACGCGCCCGTCTCCTCGCCCACGCCAATCTCTCAGGCCTCGAAGATCGAGGCCGCCCCGCCGCCCAAGAAGAAGCGCCGACGCCGCAAGAGCTGACCCATGCCGACGCCGTACGTGCCCGAGCTCGACGAGCTGCGCTGGGAGGTCGCCCGCAACACGGCCGGCGTCGTCTCGTTCTTCCCGAAGGTCCCCGGGACCGGCAACGTCACCGCGACCACCGCGACCTACGAGCTCTTCGACCCGCTCGGGAACAGCATCGGCACCGGGTCCGCGACGATCGCCGCCGTGGGCACGCCGTCGGTGTCTCGCATCGACGTTCCAGTCCCCGCGCTCGCCACCCTCGACGAGGACTACCAGGCGCGGATCGTCTGGCGCGAGACAGGGGGCTCCTCGGACCGCACGGCGATCGTGCTGTTCGACGTCGTGATGTACCCGCTCGAGCGGAGCGTCCTGTCGCTGAACGACCTCCTCGTGCTTCGACCGGAGATCGGCCAGGTGCTCGAGCGACTCGGTCTCCGGTTCTCGCCCGCGCTGAGCGACGAGGCGATGGCCAGCGAGTACGGCTACCAAGCGCGCCTCGAGCTGGACGCGATGATCCGCGCCCAGATCGAGCAGGACGCCGCCCGCGACCCGAAGAATCGCCGACCGAACGCGGTCCTCAACCGCGAGCGCTTCATGCGCGTCGAGCGCAACCTCGCGCTGAAGATCATCTACTTCGCCGACTGCTCGAACCCGGAGTCCGAGGAGGACGAATCGGCGGGGCTCGGCCGGTACTACCGCACGCAGGCTGATCAGGCGTGGGCGTCGATCGGACCGCTCAAGTACGACGCCGACGAGGACCTCGTCGTGGACACGGTCGAGGACAACGTGGGGCGCGTCGTCTTCGCGCGACGGGTGCAGTAGATGACCTCGCCGCTGATCGCCGCGATGCAGCAGGTCGCCGACGACTGGGAGGCGCTCACGCCGCCCACCGCGCCGGAGCGAACGTTCTACCACCTCGACGAAGAGAAGAACGCGAGCCGCATCGACTCGGGGAGCACCTCCGGCGACCGCGCCTTCGTCTTCGAGGATCCAGTGCGTGAAGAACCGGAGATGGAGAACGGCGCCGACAACACGCTGCTCGAGTGGCTGGTGATCGCGCGCCTTGGGATCTCGAGCGCGGGCCTCACGTACTGGGCGGCGCTGCAGCGCGCGGTGAACGAGCCGAACCTGCTCGCGCGCGCGATCGAGCGGCGCTCGCAGTGGCCCGCACAGGTCGCCTCGGTGGTGACCGAAGGTATCGAAGTCGGACGGACCGAGGCCGGTGACAGGGTCGCGGAAATCACGTTCCGCGTGACTTGCTGGGAGGACGATTAGAATGAGCGATCGAGCACGTGGCCTCTGGCACGCCCTGGAGGGCAGCTATTCGGTCGAGGGTGACGCCACGGGCGCGGCGTACTCGCCCTTGCCGGCGATGTCCGTCGGCGAGGACCGCGACGAGCAGGACGTCCTCGACACCAACTACGCGACGAATCGCCCCTACCCGACCGCGCCGATCCCAGGACCCGACAAGGGCTCGTTCCCGGTCGAGGTGCCTCTCTGGGGACTCGCGACCGCCGCGGGTGCCATGGCCTCTCCCCCGGCGAGTGACGTCCTCGATGACATCCTCGCCGGCATCTTCGGCACCGAGAACACCGTCGACGGCGAAGACGTCGTCAGCCACGTGGGGGCCGCGCTCGAGCTGGGGAGCGACGTCGCCGACGTGCAGGACGTCCTCCCGATCTTCGAGGCCGGGCTGCCGACAAGCGGCGTGCGCGCGCACTGGGCGCCGGTCATCGCCGACGCGGGCGCGGGCGTCTACACGATCGTCGACCCGGGCTTCAACTTCACCAACGCGGCCGTCGCCTACGGCACGCGGAACTTCCGGTACAACGCCAACGGAGGCGGTCCGACGAGCCAGTGGGTGCACATCCACGACGGCGACGAGTACACGCTCTTCGGCTCGCAGTGGACGCAGGCGTCGATCGTCGCGGAGGTCGGGCAGATCGCGAAGCTCGTCGGCCAGGTCGCGTACGATCGCAAGGTCGCGACGAGCAAGCTCGGGTCCGCGCTTCCCGCCGCTCTCGCCGGGCCACCGATCACCCCGGTGATCGGGACGCTCTCGCCGGTGTTCATCAACGGCGTCGCGGTCCCGACCCGGCGCATCGAGATCGACTTCGGCCTCGATGCGCAGCCGGATGAAGCATCCGGCGGCGCGAACGGTCGTCAGGGCCACACGATCGAGTCCATCGAGCCGATGATCACCATCGAGCCGCACTTCACCGATGCGCAGCTGCAGCTGAAGAAGAACCAGACGGTGCGCTCGGTCCTCGTGCAGCTCGGCGGCGGCGTCGTGAGCGGCGGCGTGCTCGGCGGGCTCTGCGTGTACGCGGAGCAGGCCACGGTGGTCGAGGCCAACCCGACCAGCACGGGCAACCGCAAGCGCCAGAACATCGTGCTCAAGGTGAGCGACGCCGTCGCGGTGGGCGCCAACCCGGCCCGCTTCTTCCAAATCTTCCGGGCCTGAGGGGGGCCACCGTCGATGCTCAAGCGAAAGAAGAAGGGCGCGCTCCAGCGCGTCGTCGTCAGCGATCTCCTGACTGCCGCGGCCGACCGGCAGGAGGGCGACGGCGCCGAGAAGCGCGCCGCGAACCTGCGCGAGCACGCGAAGGAGTTCGAGGGCCTCGTCGTCGTCATCGAGTACCTCGGCAAGGCGAAGTCCAAGGAGTGGGCCGCCCTCGGCGACAAGATGCAGATGGAGAACAACCGCGAGCTCGCGAAGCTGCGCCGCGGGATGCCGAAGGAGGTCGCGCCCGAGCTCTACGCGGAAGGGTTCGAGGCTCCGGGCGCGCGTGACCGGCTGGAGAAGTTCTGCCGCACGGTGCTGACCGACTGCGTGCGCGAGGTTCACGGCGTCGAGGAGCACGATTCGAACGACCAGCCCGACGAGCACGCGGCCGTCCTGATCGAGTTCGGGCTCGGGCTCGTCCTGTCCGAGGAGGCCGGTCGGCTTCAGCGCGTGGTCGAGGCCGACTCTTTCTCCTGAGGGTCCTGGCCACCTACGACGCCGGCGATCTGCCGCCGCTCTCCGACGTCGCCAAGGACCCCGAGATGGCGGAGGCGTTCGGCTACTTCGAACCGGCGCCGATGCCCCTCGCGGATCGGTGGGACGGGATCGAGCACGAAGACGAGGAAGCGCGGAAGAGCTTCAAGCGCGTCGACCACGACTGGATCGGCGAGGACGCAGACGGCGTGTGGATTCGCCGCCACCCCGAGGCCGCGCTCCTCGAGCGCCCCCACCTGTGGGCGCCAGTGTTCGCGTACGGCGCCGGCCAGATCGAGCTGACACCGGAGGACTACGAGACCCTCTCTGCCTTCGAATATGACGCAAAGCTCATCCTGCTCGCGGCCTTCCGTCGGCAGGAGAAGCGGGAACTGAAGGCTCTGGGCCGTGGCCGTTAAGAGGGGCAAGCGCGCAAGCGCCGTCGTGCCGATCGACGTCGACGACCGCAAGGCGGCGAAGGCGCTGAAGCGTCTCGTCACGCACTTCAAGCGATCGGCCACCGAGATCAACAGCGCGCTCGAGCTCGCGAACAAGGGCTGGCGCGTGATCTCGGCGGTCCCCGCCGCCATCGCGCGACAGATGATCGACGCGACGCGCGCCGCCAACGCCTACGGCAAGGCCGTCGCCGAGGTCACCACGATCGCCTCCGACGCGGAGTTCCCGATCGCGAAGATCCGCGACATCACCTTCGAGATGGCCGCCCTCTACGGCGGCGACGCCACGTCGAACGCGAAGGCGCTCTACCAGGCGATCAGCGCCGGTGCGACGGACGCGACGCAGGCGACCGAGATCCTTCACGCCGCGAACAAGCTCGCGATCGGCGGCGTGACCGACGTGACGACCGCCGTCGACGGCCTCACGAACGTCGTGAACGCCTACAGCGCGCAAGGGCTCAAGGCGGCGGACGCTTCCGACACGCTGTTCATCGCGATCCGCGACGGTAAGACGAACGCGCAGGAGCTCGCGACGACGCTCGGCCAGGTCGCGCCCCTCGCCGCGCAGCTCGACGTCCCCTTCCACGAGCTCGCCGCCGCCGTCGCCGCCGCGACCGGACCGGGCGTGTCGACGGCCGAAGCCGTGACGCAGGTGCGCTCCGCCCTCGTGGGGATCGTGAAGGAGACGCCGAAGGCGAAGCGCGCGGCGAAGGAGCTCGGCCTTGAGTTCAACACGTCCGCGCTGCGGGCGAAGGGGCTCAGGGGCTTCCTCGATGACGTCGCACGGTCGGGTGCGACCGAGCAGCAGCTCCTCGCGCTGTTCGGACGCGTCGAGGGCCTCAACGCGGTGATGACGCTGACCGCCAACGAGGGGCAGCGCTTCACCGAGATCCTCGACGACATGCGCGGCCGGAGCGGTGCCACCGACGAGGCGTTCCGCAAGATGACGCGGACCCTCGACTTCCAGGTGACGCGCTTCGGGGCGCTGAAGAACGCGGCGCAGATCGCGCTCGGGCAGACGGTCACCGACAGCAAGTCGGCCTATCAGGCGATGGCGGCGATCAACAGCGCGCTCGAGGACATCATCGATTGGATCCAGAGCCCCGGCGGCGCGGCCGCGGTCGACGACTTCGTGAAGAGCCTCGCGGGCCTGGCGAGTGTCCTTCTGACCGCGTTCGCGGGCGTCTCCAAGGCCCTCGGCGAGGTCTCGATGTTCATCAAGACCACCGACTGGGAGAAGGTCGCGAAGTGGTCGGCGCTCGGGCCCGGAGGCATCGCGGTCGGTGCGTTCGCGACCGGGGGCTTCGACAACGGCCGGGTGATCGCCGAGCCCGCGGGCAAGACGCTGTCGGACCACCTCAACCGGTTGGGCGACATGCTCGACAACATCGCGAACGGCCGCGGGCGCGACAACGGCTTCGGCCGCGGGGGCCGCGGGGGCCGGAACATCTTCACCCCGCGCGACGGTCGGGGCGGAGGCGGCACGGGAGGCGGCGGGGCCGGGGCCGGGGGCGGAGGCGACAGCATCGACACGCTGACGCCCGAGGAGCGCGTGCGCCTCGGCGCGTTCGGGATCGGAGGCCTCGACTTCGCAGATCGCACCTCAGCGCGGCGCGGCGCAGCGCCCGCGTTCGACCCGACCATCGGCGCCGGCGGACGAACGACGGCGCGGGGCGCGCGCGAGTCGGGCGTCACGCCGAGCTTCCTCGGCGTGCTGGGGCTGCCGACGATCGACCAGTTCGGCCAGTACTTCTCGCAGCTCGGGAGCAACCTGAAGGGCAGCCTCCAGGCGATGGGCCAGTCCGTGTCCGACTTCGGGTCGGTCATCGGATCCACGCTCGGCGCGGCGCTGCAGGGCGTCGGCGCCGCGTTCGCCGAGATGCTCGTGCAGTGGGACACCGGAGCCTTCAAGGAGAAGCTCGGCGACGTCCTCGTCGGTCTCGGGACCATGCTGATCCAGACCGGCTTCGCCGCTTCGGTCCTCGGCGCGCTGAGCTTCATCCCGGGCCTGCAGCTCGTCACCGGGCCCCCGGGCCTCGCTGTCGCAGGCGGGCTCCTCGCTGCGACCGCCGGCGCCGGGATGATCCTCGCCGGTAAGGCGCTGGGCGGCGGCGGCCAGACCTCCGCGCCGGTCCCGAGCCTCTCCGCGGGCGGCGGCGGAGCGAGCGGCGGGCGCTCCTCGCCCTCGCCGGGCGGCTTCAACCCGGCGTTCGCGGGAGCGAACGGCGCTGGGGCCGCACCGCAGGAGGTCCACCTTCACTTCCCCGGGTTCGTCGGCGACCGCCGGCGCGCCGCGCGCGAGGCGACCGACGCGCTGCGCGAGTACGGGGCGCTTCAGCCGTTCGGCGCCGCGGGGTCCTGATGTCCGTTCCGAACTACCTCATCGCCACCCCGATCCGCTTCGCGGCGGCGTCGTACACGCTCCGCGTCGACGTCGGCGGCACGACCGAGGACCTCACGGTCGGCTTCACCGTCGGACGCAACTACTGGCTGTCCGGAGACGGCCAGGCGGACGCGGACGGCGGGGTCGGCGGCGTCGGCGACCTGCTCCGCGTCGTCTCCACGGCGCTCGGGACGCACACCGAGATCACCGGCGGGTACGCGGCGCTCAACTCGAGCTTCCTCGTGGAGCTCGGCTCGCTCGACGGCGGCGACAACATCACGATCGACTGGCCGAACTCGACGCTCGACGAGTCGATCTTCGGCTTCGCGGACGCGATCGTCGGCCCGACCGCTGACGCCGTCGTCGGCACGCTGATGCCGCGCGGCTTGTGGCGGCCGATGAAGGCGGCGACCGTCGACAGCCGCGACCGGCAGCCGATCGTCGGAGGCATCAGCGCCGCGGTCAGCGGCCGGACCCGGGTCTCGCGATTCGCGACGCCGCTCCGCGAGCGCGAGATCGAGATCGCGCGCCTCCACCAGTCGGTAACGCTCGCCGAGTACGCGCCCGCGACCGAGCCCTACGGGACGCTCGAGGAGGCCTGGATCAACAGCATGAGCCTCGGGCGGCCGTTCCGGCTGTACGAGGACGAGACCGTCCGGACGAGCAGCTCCTACGGCCTGTACCGGACCAAGGACCTCGGCGAGCCGTACGACCGAGACCCGCGCTACAACGTGCGCTGGCGCGCGAACCTGTCGATGCGGAGGGTCGTGTGACCGACTTCGCGACGAACATCGCGCGCGACGATCAGTCGTGGACGTGGATCCTTCGGATCGATGGCCTCGGACCCGCGCTGTCGGGCGCCGAGCTCGCCGCCGCGGACAGCGACGGCCGCTACCGGTTCTGCACCGCGATCCCGGACTACGCCGCTTCGATGCCGTCCTCGGTGTGGCAGGACCTACTCACCGAGATCCCCGCGCCGCTGCGCGAGCGCGTGACGGACCTCGGCGGCGCGACCGAGCTCGGCTCGCTGACGATCGAGCTGCTCGACGGGGACGACCTGCTCACCCAGGAGATCCGAACCGAGCGCCCGCCCCTGACGCGGCTCTCGCAGACGATCGACACCAACGACACCAGCGTCGGCGTCGACTCGACGACGGGCCTCTCGGCGGACGACAACGTGTGGAACGGCGCCGAGGCGATGCGCATCACCGTCGTCGGGGGCTCGTCGATCACCGTGCAGCGCGGCGCGCTGAACACCGACCCGACCGTCCACGACGAGGACTCGGAGGTCTACCAGTCGATCAACTTCCTCCGAGGCCGGCGCGCGTACCTTCACATCGCGCCGATCGACGGCGACAGCTCCGCCGACGAGGAGGAGCTCGGCGCCTGGGTGATCGACTCGCTCGAGTGGTCCGAGGATCTGAACCGATGGGTGCTCCTGGCGTCGTCGCAGCTCAAGCCGCTCGCCCGACAGATCCCGCTGCAGCCGCGGCGGATGCGGGCCGAGGCGGTCAACGGCGACCCCTCGAACGACGCGGAGGTCATCCTCTCGATCCCGCCGCAGACGCGCGCGTCGGACCTCCGCCTGTGGACGACCAACACGACGCCCGACGTCTTCTACGTGCGCCACGAGAGCGGCGAGGTCATGACCCTCACCGGCGACGCGAACGGCTTCGTCGGGACGCGCCTCCGCACGTACCGCCGCGATCTCCTGCGGACGGGTCGCGCCGAGCTGAAAGCCGACGAGGTGTTCCATCAGGTCTTCATGGCCGAGCCCAGCGCGCCGGGGTCCTTCCGCTACAGCCCCGGGCCGTCGCCGTCGACGAGCCGCACCTCCGGGACGTGGACGCCGGTGGCGCACTTCATCCCGGTGATGGCCATCCTGCTCACCTCGAGCGCGCGCGAGGGCGACGGCCTCGAGCTGACGAACTACGTCGCCGCGCGCGGCAACTTCGCGTCGCTGCCTCCCGGTTTCGGCGTCGGCTACCCCGCGGGCAACATCGACTGGGACTCGTGGTTCGACGTCTGGAACCGCACGCCCGACTACCTGTTCCCCTACTTCGTCTTCGGCGACGAGGCGGTCGAGTTCGGCGAGCTCGTGACGCACAACTTCCTCCGCCCGATGGGCGCCTACTTCATCACGAGCGCCGGGCTCGCGAAGATCGTCCTGCCGCGGCTCCCGCTGATCGGCTCCGCGGTGCTCACGATCGGCGAGGCCAACATCCTGAAGCGCCCCGTCGGAGGCCGGCGCCAGTACCTCCCGCGGGTCAGCGTGCGGCGTGACAGGGCGTCGCAGGCGAGCGCGATCCGCTACATCGTCGGGCCGAACACGAAGGCGCCCGTCACATTCCACAGCGCCGAGTTCGGCGCGACGTTCGGCCAGGGCGGGTACTACGGCACCGACGAGAAGCCGATCGACATCCACGTCCCCGCCGGCGATCCCGACACGCCGGAGATCTACGCGCGCCGTGGGCTGTCGCGCCTGTGGCGGACGCGCCGGCCGCGCATCGAGGTCGACGGCGACTTCGATGCCTCCGTCTGGAGTGGCCTACCGCTGGGCGACGTCGGTGAGCTGACGCTCGCGGAGCTGCCGAACCTCGCGGCCGGCCTGCGCGGATGGGACTCCGTGCTCGTTCAGCACCTCGAGGCGGAGCCGCGCGGGCAGGAGGGCGCGGGCGGCGGCTTCTACACGAACAGCCGGATGCTCGGCTACGGCCCCGACGTCCGGATCGGGCGCGTCGCGCCCTCGGCCCACATCGTCGAGGTGAGCGACGGGGTGATCGCGATCGTGACCACCAACCGCTACACGCACACCGACGCGCAGTCTCCGCTGCCAACGAACGACGCGGCCGGCTTCCACGTGGACGACGTCGTGCGCATCCTGAATCTGGACGGCACCGACGCAGGCGGCGGCGCGACCGAGACGGTGGTCAGCGTCGCCGGCGACGACATCGAGCTGAGCGGTGACTTCGGAGGGCTCATGGCCGCTGGCCAGGTGCTCGACTACGCCAACTACGACGACGCCGATCCCCAACAGACGTCGCGCTACGCCTTCATGTCCGACGCCACCAACCTGACGCCCGGCTCGAGCAACGACGACGCCTGGCTTTACGGAGAGCCCTGATGCCCATTCGCACCCCCGAGATCGCTTCGCTGTTCGGCGCGCTGGAGAGTGGCGCGTTCACCGACGGCAACCCCATGTCCGCGCACCTGCTCCGCGTGATGACGATGCAGCGCAACCGGCTGATCACGAAGCCGCAGGTGCTCTTCAACCTGATCTGGCCGACCTACGACACGTCCGAGGTCAACGGCGGCGCCTACGCCGGCTTCGCTCCGCTGGTGTGGACGCGCATCACGTTGCCGATCACCGTCGAGAAGTTCCCCGGGCACACACGCGCGAACGTCCGCCTGTCGGGCGTCTTCTCGTCGGGGCACGAGATGCTGTTTCAGGTCGCGACCCGCGCCGTGCCGTTCCGCGCGAACGCGCGCAGCTCCGACGACAACGTCATCAGCGTCACCGGCACCGGGTCGACTCAGGACCTGTCGATCGATGGCGTCCAGATGATCCCCGGCACGCGCGAGTACTTCGAACTTTGGGTGCGCGGGTTCGCGACCGCGCAGGCAGGGGCGACAGGGACGTTCGGTTCGCCCAATAGTGGCGACCTCGAAGCGATGGGCGCCGACTACGTGCAGGATGCCGATTCGCTGACATGGTTCGCGACTGGCAGCGGATCGCTCAGCTGGGCGGAGGGCGGTCACTATGTCGAGATCACGGACGGGTCCGGCAATGTGGTCGTCCCCGGTCGCGAGATCGTCGCTGTGCTCACGCAGGGGATCGGAAGCGGCGGGCAGCTCGTCGTCGGTCGGCCCTACTCGCCGAGCGAGGTGACCCGCGGTCTCGTCGCCGGCAACTACGCGATCTACAAGCTCCCGGAGTGGGCCCTCTTCAACTTCATGAGCTACTCGCAGGCGCGGACGGTCTGACGTGCCGCTCGACGGACAGCGATACTTCGGGCCGCTGGCGTTGCTCCCGCCGGCGTATCACCACCCCGAGTCGCCGACGGTGGCTGAGGTGGCGGCGGAGGGACTCCGCGGCGGCTACCAGCACATCCGGCACGCGGGGAAGCTGATCGGGCACCAGCCCTACAGCGCGTACATGCGCGCGCCCTCCGCCTACGGCGACAACCTCGACCAGTTCATCGCGAGCTCGTGGGTCGACGTTGGCGACTTCGATGGCGCGTTGATCCTCGCGGAGGCGACGCACATCTACGCGATCGCGCACTACCGCATCCACAACACCTCGCCCGCGGTCGTCTATCACCGCGTCGTCGTCGACGTGGGCGGCGCGAACGACACGGGTGATCGAACGGAGGACGAACGCGAGACTGCCACGACCAACCCCCTCGGGGGGCGGACCAACCGCTTCGTGAACATGACGCTCGTGGGCCCCGGCGATCCGCTCAACTCCTCGTCGGCGCCGTTCGTCGTGCTGTCGAACGTGTCGGGCAGCCTCCCCGCCGAAGCGCGCGTGCGCGTGCAGGCGTTCGCGCAGGACGAGACGGGGGCGAACCAGGCGTACACGCCGCTGCTCGTCGAGGCCTTCTGGGCGTCCGTGGGGTGATCCGATGCCGACCGCCAACAGCACGACCCTCAACCCCTGGCTCCTCGCCGTCGGCGTGCCCATCACGGCGGAGGACCTCGAGACGGTCGAGGAGCTCCTCAACTACGCCGCGGGCCTCGGCGTCGCCCAGTCGCACGTGTGCGCGGTGACAGGGCCCTCCGGGTGGGGATCCGACGGCTCCGAAGTCGGCACGCTCTGGATCCGCTTCCTGACCGGCTCGGGGTTCGTGACGCGCCTCCGCTTCCTGACGTTCATCGACCCCGACGCGCAGGAGGTCGAGGTGCGTTCGGTCTGCGACATGCCGGCGTCGAATGAGGGCGAGGTTCGGATCACGGTCGGGGGCGCGACGCCGGTGGTGCACAGCCACACCGCGAGCGGCGAGAGCACCGACGACTCGACGATCGCGACCGCAGACACGGGCACGGGGGAGCAGTGGGTTACCGTGGAGATCGACCACACCGTAGGGTCGTCGAACGCGGCTTCGCTTCGCCGGGTTCGCGTCCGGAACGCCGCGATCCCCGCGGCGAACCTTCCCGCGCCGGTGGCTGAGTAGGATCACCCGGGCCGAAACGTCCCCGCGGGCGCGCACCGTGCGGACATGCACACCCCCCGCCTGCTCGGGCTCCTCGCTCTCGTCTTCTTCGTCCTGCTCTCGGCCGACAGTCCCGCGCGCCCGCCGAGCTCGAAGGGCGTCGGCTACCAGCAGGTCCCGGCGCCGGGCGACGGGGATCGCACCGTCTACGGCTCCGCCGATACCGCCGCGCCGCTGACCTACGACAGCAACGGAGCGACCGGCGGCGGCCTGCTCAACATCTGCATCCCGTTCACCACGATGGCCGTCTTCAAGTCGAAGGGGGGCGAGTGGGTGGGGACGCTGACGATGGATCCGGACGTCTCGATGCCGCTGGCGGTCGACGCGAGCGGCGCCTGCTACGTCACCGACCCCGACGTCGCCGCTGCGAGCGGACGGGGGAGCTGCATCAACGTTGCGAACGGTGAGCGCCTCTACGTCGCGATCGACTTCGACGCCGTCTACTCGCGCCCCGGTGCGCGCGCGACGCTGTGTTCGACCGCGGTGCGCGTGCTCGGTGACGAGTACCGCTACCCGCCGTGCGCCGATAACGGCGACTGCACCGCCATCGGCGCGGGCACCTGCGTCACCGGCACAACGCGAACGACGGACGAGTTGCGTCGGCTCGCGTGCGCGTACCCGGTCGGACAGGTCGACACCATCAACACGAGCGTCTCGGTCGCCGGAGTCCGGTGAATGCTCGCGCCGGTGCTTCTCGCCGCGGCGCTGGCCGGCGTCGGACCTGGGCCAGGGCCATCGCCTGGGTTGAGCGACAACGCCGAGGGCTACCAGTGGTGGCGCTTCGGAGGCCTCGCCGCGACCGCGCCGCCGCCCGTGTTCCGCGTCGCGCTGTTCGTCGGCGCGAGCTACCTCGATCCGCTGTCGACGTACGGCCCCTCTACCTTCACCACCGCCGTCGGGTGCTCTCGCGCGGACGGCGGCGTGTGCGCGTGGGAGGCCGCGGACGGCGGCGTGTTCCCGGCCGGTGACGATCCCGACGGCGGACCTCGGTTCCAGACGCGCGCGGTGCACCGCATCGTCGCCGACCGCGACGAAGAATGGATCATGATCGCCAGCCCGAACGGCGGGCAGGAGGTCAACGCATACAACTCGGGGATCCTCATCGACGGCCTCGACGCCGCGGCCGCATGGGCGGCCTCGCAAGGGCGGACGATTCTCCCGGTGGTCCTTGTCGAGAACAGCGGCGGCTACGCCAACGCGCTCGACGGTGACAGCTTCGCCACGTACCAGGCCGAGGTCGAAGCGTTTCAGGCCGCGATCGAGAGCCACATCAGCACGGAGATCGGCTCCGCGACGGCCGGCTGGAGCAGCCTCTACACGGGTCTGGCCCTCATCCCGAACGGCGGCGGCGCGCAGTACTACGGGGTCAGCGGCATCGCGCGGCATCCCTACGCGCCCGACTTCCCCGGGTGGGGCACCGGCGATCCGGACGTCGCGATCGCGGGCCAGTTCTACTTCGTCGAAACGGGGGCGGACCAGCTCCACCCCGACGTCACCGGCGCGAACGCGATCGGCGAGCTCTACGCGCACGTCATCCAGGTCGTCGTCGACACCGGCGACTACCGGCCGCTCACGCCGACCTCGGTCACCGTCGTCGACGAGGACACCATCACCGCGACGTTCTTCGCCCCCTGTCGCGCGCGCGGGACTTGCGCCGTCGCGTCGCCGACGAGCCCGATCGCGCTGAACACGACGGACGTCGTCGCGCAGGAGTGCGCAGGCGTCGTGACGTACGGGTGGTGCTTCTACCTCGCGGGGGTTCTCGTCACGCCGGGTGGGGCTGTCTCGGCGGTCACGCCGGCGAGCTGCCCGGCGCCTCAGCAGACGTGCGACGTCACCTTCGACTTCGCCGCCCCGATCGGCGACTTCGACGAGGTCTCCTTTGGCGACACCGGCGTCGTGAACACGCCGGTCGACCCGACGAGCCCCGATGAAGGGGGCACCAACGTCGCCGCCGCGAGGACCGATCACTGCGGAACGGACACGTGCACCGAGTTCGCGCTCGGCGCGGTGTTCCCGAGCACCCTCTCACGAGACGGCGGCGTCCCCGACTCGGGCGCGTCGGACAGTGGCCCCAGCGACAGCGGCGTCGCAGACAGCGGCCCGTCCGACTCCGGCGTCGCGGACTCCGGCCCCGCCGACTCGGGCGTGAGCGATGCTGGGCCGAGCGACGCGGGCTCGTCTCCCGACGCGGCGACGTTCGCTTCCGCGGAGTCGGTCGAGTTCAACGCGTCCGGGGGCAACCTGTCGCTCGCCGTTTCGAGTGGCGCGCTCGACGATCTCGACGGCCACACCGTCCTCTACTGGATCAGCAACCCGGGCCTGTTCGAGCCTGGCGTCTCGCGCTGGGGATCGGGCGGGGCTTCGACCGAGCAGTGGTGGTTCGGCGTCGTCACCGGCAACGCCAACAACGGATCCGTGCACTGGGCGATCGGCCTCGAGGCGGGCGGCGGCGCTGGGATGGACTGCGGCGGGACGATGACCGCGGGGTGGGACCAGGTCGGCTTCAGCTACGACGGCGCGACGCAGACCGTGCACTGCTTCGAGGACGGCGCGTTCAACGACGGCACGACGGTCGGCACGATCCCGACGTCGCTCAACGACGAGGACCAGCCGATCTCTATCGGCCTGAGCGGTCACCAGTCGGACGTCGATGCCGTCTCGTACTTCTCGTGTGCGTTGACCGAGGCGGAGGCGCTCCAGGTCTACTGCTCGACGCACGGCGCATCGGGCGATGACAACTCGGCAGCCTGCGCAACGGCCTCCGGCGGGGGCGGCGTCGTCGACGAGGACGACTTCGGCGAGTACGTCCTCGGCCACCCGTGCTTCCTGATGCACTGCGACTTCGAGGACACCGCGTCCGGGGGCAACGGGTTCGAGTGCTGGAACGCCACGCTCACCGAGAACGGCACGCCTACCTACACGAGTTCCCAGCCATGACGAACGACACCGGCAAGACGAGAGCAATCATCCGCGAGGAGATTTCGCGCAGCGGGCCGCCCCCGGCGCCCGTCACCGACGACCTGCCCGTAACGAAACGGCACGTGCGGCTCGTCTGGGCGATCGTCGTCGCGCTCATCGGCGTCATCGGTACAGGCGTGGGCGTCATCGTCTCGACCACCGAGGCCGCGACGACGGCTCGCATGTCGATCGTCGTCAACCGCGAGAAGGTCGACGAGCTCGTGAAGCGGGTCGAGAAGCTCGAGGCCGCCGGTGCCGAGGAGCGCGATCGCGTCACCCGGCTCGAAGGGAAGATCGACACCCTGCTCATCCAGAGCAGCAACATCGAGAAGTCGGTCGAACGACTCTCTCGGAAGCGGGAGCGATGATGTTCTTCGTGAAGCACCTCTCAACCCACATCCCGAGTCGCAAACTCTTCGGTGCCGTGCTCTGCGCGCAGTCGATCTTCGTCTTCGTCATCCTCCTCGCGGTAGCGAAGAAGATCGCGAACATCGGGATCCCGGTCTCGGTCTGGGAGTGGCTCGCGGGCGGACTCGTCACCGCGTTCGGCGTCCAGGTGTTCGGTCAGGGCGCGCGCGACACCGTGGCGGCGCTCCCGTCCAAACGCGCCGAGAAGCCCGAGGACTCCGCGTGACCCGGGTTGAGGGCGCGCTGCGGATCGAGTGGCTCTCGCCTGCTTTCGAATTCTTCGACCGCCGTGAGTCGCGTGGGCAGCTCGGTGTCCTGATCGCGGACGGGCGCGGCGCTTCGATGAAGTTCCCGGTGGTCCGTTCCCTCGACAAGGACGACTGGATCCTCGCCGACGGTCACTACTTGATGTCGATGGAGCGCATGACGTCGAAGGAGCGTGACGCGGTCCTGTTCGAGGCGCGGTGCGAGCTTCACGACGAGACGCTCGTGCCTGTCGAGTACCTGGCTCACCGCGGCGCATTCATTCACCACGTGGGCAGGTCCGCCCTCGGGTTCCAGGTGCCGGTCCGTCCCTCGATGCTCGACGCGTGCGTGGGGATCGGCCTCGAGTTCACCGAAGACGGCGTCGGTCGCGCCGTGGACGCGCAACAACGACTGCACGAACACCTCGGCGGGTGGCGCTCGGGACGGAAGTTCTCGCTCGAGATGGTCGCTACGGGGGCAGTTTTTTGACCGGGCCGCGAAGTAGGCCCAGCGTGAGAGATATGGACCCCGAGGACGTCGATTACGAAGCCGTCGCCTACAAGCGAGACTGGTGCCCTGAGTGGCTCTGGTGGGCGTTTACGCGCCTGAAGCTGCCGTGGATCGGCCACTTCGTGCTGCATCAGCCCTTCCGGTGGATCTTCACGACGGCCCCAAAACGAGCCTGAACACCCGTCGTCAGATCAGGAGTGCACCACACCCCGTGGGGTACCCGCGTTGCCGTACCTACTAGATGCAAACGATTTTCGGGGCGTTCGCCCTTGCTCGCCTTGAATCGACGATCGTAGGGTAGGTTTGCCCTGGATAAGGGTGCCCGCTCGAAGTGACTCGGGCGGGCGACAATGTAACTGGACCGGCCGGGGATGCGATTGCCGTCGCGCCCCTGCCGAAGGTGCCGGGCACCAGGTGGGCTGAGAGCCACCTCGGAGCCTGCCACCCGAGGCGGGGGTGCGTCAACATCGCGATCCGGCCGGTCTACCAAGGAGGTGGGCCATGTCTGGCACCACTGGTCAGAGTTGCGCCCGTTCGGGCATCTACCGTGCAAATTGCTCTTGCTGCAGCGAAATCGCGCTCAGCAGGGGGGAGCGCTTCCCACCGTGCGGCAGCTGCCGGCGGGCTGTGCGGTGGACGCTCGTGAGGGCGACGCGGTAGGCCGGCAGGGGCGGCTCGCGTAGCGGGTCGCCCCGCTTTTTCCTGGAAGGCGCGCTACGCCTCAACGAGCCGCAGTCGCCCTGTCGGCTTCGTCGGCATCTGCGGGCGCTCCGTTACGACGACCCGCGGCGCGCAGTTGAACATCAGCGACGACAGCTCCTGGGGATCCAGGGCGATGCGCTTCGCGAAGGCCTCGAGCGTCACCCCGCGACCTTCGAGCGCCGCGAAGAGCTTCTTGAACGTGATCGCAGACTCGCGCCCGATCCCATCGGGCTCCTGCTTTCGATACCCGCGACGCGACATGTCGATGCACAGCATCCGGTACTTCTGCGCGCTGATCAGTCCGAGGTCCGACAAGCGCCGGACGTACGCGGCATAGGAGACGCCCCACCTCTTCTTCAGGTGCCGAACCGTTCCGAGCGTCACCACCTGGGGCGCCTCCGCGAGCACTGCGTCGCGCGGCATGAGGAAAGCGCTCGCAAAGCGATCAGCTTCCTGTTCGACCTCGCGCCCGACGGGCTTCTCGCGGCGATGCAAGACCAGGTGCGCGAGCTCGTGGGCGCCATCGAAGCGTGGGCGCTCACCAGTCGTCGCCTTGGTTGTGTGCATGACGACGAACGGGGTGCCCCTGCACCAGAACGAAAAGGCATCGACGACGGAGAGGTCGTCGGAGACCGAGTAGACTCGCACGCCTTTCGATTCGAGCAGTCGCAGGACATTCGGGATCGGCCTGTAGGCCAGGCCCCACTCCTCCCGAACGATCGCAGCCGCGACCTCGGGCTCTTCGCCGCTCAGGTCGGGTACCTCGAGCGGCGCGAGCTCACAGACGGCATCGATCGCCGGCGCGATGATCTCGGAGATGATGGTCGCCGATCCGCAAGCGGCCCGCCGCGACGCGGCCTTCGTCTGGGAGAGCGTCCGAAAGCTCAGCATGTCGGGCTGTACAACCTCGACGGGACTCGCCTCGAAGAAGCGCGCACCAAAGCGTAGGGTCTCGAAGAGCTTCTTCGCGACGTCCTCGGATGGACTCGTCTTGTCTGCCTCGAACTTCCCGATGGCCTGGGAGGTGACGCCGACGAGGCGTGCGAGGTCCGACTTCGTGAGGCCGCGGCGAAGTCGCGCGGTCGTCAGTCGGGAGCCCGGCAGCACCCGGAAAGCTTGTCATGACAGCGATTCGCTGTAAACGAATTAGGCCTTATCGAAGCTTGACGGGGACATCCGGTTCTGGATCGGGACCGGACCCGTCGTCATCGCCATCGACGTCGCCGTACGTAACGAGTTCGACCATGTGCCCCTCGAGGGATCGGCCCCGCTTCATGAAGGAGCCGTCCTCGTCGGTGGACCAGTCGCAGATCCAGAAACGCATAGCGGTGCGGCGAAGCACGCCGGTCTCCGGATCGCAACGCGGCGTCTTGAGTCGACAGAAGGCCAGCACGTACACGGTAGGGTTGGGATGCACTGGGGCGCCGTCGGGCGGCGACATTCCGCTCAAGTGCAACTGCTGAACCCCACGCAACAAGCGCGCCTTCGCGCGCCCCAGCTGTCGCTTTGGGCAAGGCGCCCCGTCGGCGCCGATCTCTGACAGCATCGGTACGAGCACCACGCTGCCGTCGTCGATCGCAACGGCCTCGACCTCGCCATCGTAGTAGTCCTCGCCGATTCTGAGCGTCCTCACGTTCCGTCGGAGCGTCGCGAGGACTGTGTCGTAGACGGCGGCGCCCTTGAACGCCCGGCTGCTGAACGGGTCCGCCTCGTGGTACGCTGCGGCACCCGCCTCGATGGCCTGGCGGATCGGTGAGAGCCCGATGGGCCGGAGGTCAAGGGGGAGATCTTCGGTCGACTCCAGGTCGACGGTCCTCGGTGACTTCATCTGCATCCAAGTATGCCCCATGCTAATTCGTCTCGCCATCTGAAACCACTCGGTGCCCGACGACTTTTTGGGGTTCGTAGAACCATCGCGCCGGCAGACGCTAGGGTGACCGCGCCCGCCTTGCTCCCCGCGCATCCGCGCGTACGATCGGCGCCATGCTCCGCCGACTCGCGCCCCTCGCCCTCCTGATCCTCGCCGCCTGCGGTGACGGCGCGCCGACGCGCGAGGAGTGCGAGGCGCTCGGGCCCGAGATCACCGCGTGCGTCGATGCGATGTGCGACGCGGGCGATACGATGTGCCGCTCGAGCGCGCAGATCGAGTGCTCTAACCAGCTCGGCTTTTGGGCGTGCCGAATCGAAGCGATCGAGGCCGACCCGGGGGAGCCAATCGCAGATTGCATCGATCTCGCGATCGCCAGACGGCGACTCGCCGGCACCCCGGGCGGGATTGGGCCGGGCGTCTCCGAGTACGACGCCTGTATCGCGATGTGCGACGCATCATCGATGCATCCGGACTGCTAGTTGGCAGTGGAGCTCGTCTCAATGAGTTCAAGGTCCGAAGCAGCGACATTCGCGACGGCCGTCCCAGCAACGATGAACAGAAAAGACAGGCCGTACCCAACGAGCAGCGGCGCAACGGGGAGGTCACTCGACTCAGAGAACGAGTAGACCAGTGCGGATGTGGTCATAGCCGCCATAGCTGAACCAGCCACCACGCTCGCGTTGCCCGCGCCGACTCTCGACTGCGCATTCGGCATCGCGCACGCCGAGACGAGAAACAGAGGCAGTAAACGCTTCATCAGGGGCGCAGGGTAGGCGTATGCGTCTCAGCGAAACATCCCCTGACCTCACGGCCGGGTCGACGAGAAAAGTTCGCCAGCACCCCTTGACGTGCCCGGTATACCTCGGTTTACCGTGTAGACCATGAAGCGAGACACAGTCGTAGCCTCCACGCGGATCTCGAAATCTGGCACCGGCGTCTCTCAGGAGCGCGTCGACATGGTCGCAATGAAGCTGGGGATCGTGAACGAGGACGGATCGCCGAACCGGTCCAGGCTTGTCCGCCGCGCGCTCGACGAATTCTTGGAGCGCCACCCGATCCCTCTGATCGAGGAGCCTCTCGTCCCGCCGCCGCCGAACACCGGCCTTGGCGCGAAGGTCGTCCCGCTCGATAAGAAGAGCCCCGCCCCCACTGCGTCGATCGTGTTGACGCAGTGGAAGCGGGGCGGGGCGGAAGCGGAGAAGGCGGGATTCGAACCCGCGGTACAGTTTCCCGTACACTGGTTTAGCAAACCAGCGCCTTAAGCCACTCGGCCACCTCTCCAGACAAAATCTCGAAGCTCAAAGAACCCAGCTTTGGAGCGGAGCAGGAGGGATTCGAACCCCCGGTACGTCGCCGTACGGCGGTTTTCAAAACCGCTGCCTTCGACCACTCGGCCACTGCTCCAACGCGTGGACGACGGGATATAGCGAACCCTGCCCACCGAAGCAATACCGTTCGCGTCGCCCGACCAACCCACCGGTCCGTTCGAACGGTCCGCACGATCGGCGTCGATCATCCTGCTGATTACAATGGTCGATCGGATCCGCTACCCCCTCCTCCCATGGACCGCCTCCGCCGCCTGACCACGCTCTGGAACTGGCTCCCCGCCTTCCGCGCCGTGGCCGAGACGCAGCACCTCCCCGCCGCCTCGAAGCAGCTGCACGTGAGCCCGTCCGCGCTCTCGCGGACCATTCGTCTGCTCGAAGAGGACGTCGGGCAGCCGCTCTTCAACCGCGTCGGCCGCGGCATCGAGCTCAACGCCACCGGGCAGCGCCTCCTCTCCGCCGTGCGCGACTCGATGCGCCTCGTCGACGAGGCGCTCGGCGCGATGGGCGGCAAACAGTTCGTCGGGCCCGTGAAGATCGCGAGCTTCGAACCGCTCACCTCGCGCTACGTCCTCCCCGCGCTCCATCGCCTCCAAGCGCAGCACCCCGAGCTCCTCCCGCACCTCACCGCGACCCCGTCCGACCTGCACAACACCGCGCTCCTCCAGGGCAAGGTCGACATCGCCCTCGCGATCGACCCGCGCCCGCACGACGAGATCTCCACCGAGAAGCTCACGACGCTGCCGTGCTCGATCTACGTCGGCGCCGGCCACCCGCTCCACGGCACCCGTCCCACGCGCGAGCAGATCCTCGAGCACGGCTTCGTCGCCCCCGACGAGACCGACGGCATCCGCCGCGACGGCTGGCCCGCCGACGTGCGCCGCACCGTCGGCATGCACGCCGACCTCGGCACCGCGCTCGAAGTCGTCCGACGCGGCGCCTACGTCGGCATCCTCCCCGACGAGCTCGCCGCGCCCTACTCCGAGCTGATGGCGGTCGAGCGCGACGTCTCTGAGGTCGTCGTCTTCGCCCTCCTCAGGAAGTCACTCGGATTCGAGGGGCGCGCCGAGGTCGTCATCTCGGCCGTGAAGAGCGAGCTCGGGGGCTGAGCCCCCGGGACACTGGCGTAGCGCTCCCGATTCGACTAAGCCGCTACGCATGACCTCGCGAGCACTGCCCAGCTGGGCCGAAGAGATCCGCTCCACCTACCTGCGCGGTGAAGCCGCCGTCTTCATCCTGCACGGCAACGTCTTCGACCACATCCTCCACGAAGGTGAGCTCGTCGCACTCCCCGAGTTCCTCGTGAACGTCCTGCTCGCGAAGAAGGACGTCATCTGCCACTACAACACGTCGCTCGGCGTGCAGTTCCGCAAGAAGGAACAGACCGTCAACAACCTCGAAGACCTCATCGGCGTCCGCGACAACGAGAAGGTCCTCGGCAGCCTCGAGAAGATGCTCCGCACCACCGACGGCGTCGCGCTCATCCTCGACTACGCCGAATCGATCGCCCCCGCCGGCGACCCGAGCTTCCTCACCGAAGCCGACCGCCGCGCCGTCGTCACGCTCCACCGCTGGAGCCTCGACCGCGTCTTCGAGAACGCCGACAACGTCGTCATCCTCGTCACCGAGCAGCTCTCCGACCTCTCCCCGAAGATCGTCTCCAACCCGCGCATCTCCACCGTGCAGATCCCGCTCCCGACCGCCGACGACCGGCAGGCGATCGTCCGCCTCCTCGAGCCGGAGGCGACGCCGCGCGAGGTCGAGCGCATCGCGAGCCACTCCGCCGGCCTGAAGAACGTGCAGATCCGCGGCATCCTCGTCCCCGGCGAAGACTCCGACGAGGACTACGCCGACCGCTACGACTTCATCCGCGGCATCGTCGACGACAGCAAGATCGCGAAGAAGCTCGCCCGCATGTCGTCCGGCTGGACGCACGAGCAGATCCGCCAGCACCTCGAGAAGGAGGGCTACGACGTCTCGCGCTACGAGACGGACGACAACCGCTACGAAGAGGTCCTCGCCCTGTTGGAGCGCCGCAAGCGCGAGATCCTCGAGAAGGAGTGCTTCGGCCTCGTCGAGTTCGTGCAGCCCGACCATGACTTCTCCGCCGTCGGCGGCATGGACGAGATCAAGAAGGAGCTCATGGCGATCGCCCACAACATTCGCCAGGGCAACACCAAGCGCGCACCGATGGGCCTGCTCTTCACCGGCCCGATGGGCACCGGCAAGACGTTCGTCGCGGAAGCGTTCGCACGAAGCTCGGGCCTCACGGCGATCAAGCTCAAGAACTTCCGCAGCAAGTGGGTCGGCGCGACGGAGGGGAACCTCGAAAAGATCCTCGGCGTCGTGCAGGCGATCGGAAACGTCCTCGTGATCATCGACGAAGGTGATCGTGCGTTCGGTTCGAGCGGCGAGGGCGACGGCGGCACCTCCAGCCGCGTCATCGCGCGCATCAAGGAGTTCATGAGCGACACGACCAACCGCGGCCGCGTCCTGTTCGTGCTCATGACGAACCGCCCCGACAAACTCGACATCGACATCAAACGCGCCGGCCGCCTCGACAAGAAGATCCCGTTCTTCTACGCGCAGGAAGCCGAGGACCTCGAGCCGATCCTCATGGCGCAGCTCCGCCGCCACCACGTCACGCACGACATCGAGTTCCCGCGCGACCGCAGCGTCTCCGAGCGCATGGTCGGCTACTCGAACGCCGACCTCGAGGCGATCGTCCTCGCCGCGTATCACCTCGGTGAGAAGGCCGGCGAAAAAGTCACCGCGCACCACCTCGCAAAGGCCATCGACGACTACCTCCCCTCGCGCGACGAGACGATGCTCGAGTACATGGAGATGCTCGCCGTCTTCGAGTCGTCGAGCCGCGCGATGCTCCCGAAGAAGTACGCCGACATGAGCCCGGCGCAGCTGCAAGACAGGTTGCGTACCCTGAAGACGATGGTCCGCTGACCCATCGCTACGTTACGTCGTCACGCGCCGGTGTCGTCGCGGAGCTGCCCGACGCGCGCGCCCGACGTGGAGGCTTCGAAGGTGTACGTCGGTGCGCGTCACGAATCGGTGACACGACGCCGCACTTCGTCCGGGCTCGCCGCTGGCCTCGCGATTGCCTTCACGACGTGTTGAATGCAGACGTCCGACTTGGAGCGCGCTCCGACCGATTCGATCCCGCTGCTCGTGCGCGAGCCCTACCGCCTGATGTTCCCGATCGGCGCGGCGCTCGCGTTCGCCGGGGTCGGGCACTGGCTGCTCCACGCGGTCGGTGTGCTGGATGACTTCCGTCCGATCTTCCACGCGATGACACAGGTCCAGGGCTTCCTCATGGCGTTCGCCGTCGGGTTCCTCTTCACGATGATCCCCCGTCGCACGGCCTCGCCTCCCCCCTCGGTCGTTGCGATCACGATCGGCGCGCTCGCGCCGATCGGGGTCGCCGCGTTCGCCTGGTTCGGCCTTTGGATGTGGTCCCAGCTCTGCTGGCTCGTCCTCGCGTTCACGGTGCTCGGCTTCGTGCTGCGCCGGCTCCGTGGCCGCGCGTCGAACCGCCGCCCGCCGAACAGCTTCGTGTGGATCCCCGTCGCGTTTGTGTTCGGTGTCGGCGGGTCGGTGCTCACCGGCTTCGGCGCCGCGCTCGCCGGGGACTACTGGTGGATGCACGAGCTCGGCCGCAGCCTCGTGCTCCAGGGGATGTTCATCGCGCTCGTGCTCGGCGTCGGTGGCCTCGCCATACCCCTCATGACCCGCGGCGAAGCGCCGCCCGACGCCGACGGCTCCCCCGCGCACCGGCGCGAGCGCGCGCTGCACGTCGTCGGCGTGTTGCTCCTGCTCGGGAGCTTCGCGGTCGAGCAATGGGTGTCGCTACGCTCGGGCTTTGCGCTCCGCGCCGCGGTCATCATGGCGACGTTGGTCCTTTCGGCGCGCGTGCACGTCCCGCCCACGCGCCCGGGGCTCGTCCGTCACATCATCTGGGTCGCCGCGTGGCTCCTGCCGATGGGCTTCGCGTTCGGCGCCGTCTTCCACGAAGAAGCCAAGGCGTTCCTCCACCTGAGCTTCATCGGCGGCCTCGCGTTGCTGACCCTCGCGGTGAGCACTCAGGTCGCGCTGGGCCACGGCGGCTTCTCGACGCTCGTCACCGGACGCCCGAACGCCGCCTTCGCCATCGCGGGGTTCGTCGTGCTCTCGATCGTGCCCCGCCTCCTGATGGCGTACGACCCGGCGCGCTACTTCCTCTGGATGGGCGTCGCCGCGGCGCTGTTCCTCGCGGCGTTGCTCAGCTGGGCCGCGTTCGTCGTGCCCAAACTGTCGAGCTGACCTAGATCGGAATGCCGTACTGGCGCGCCCAACGGTAGAAGGTCGAGCGTCCGATCTCCAGGCGGCGCGCCGCCGCGGCGACGTTGCCGTGGGTCTCGGCGAGGGCGCGGAGCATGCGTTCGCGGTTGTCGTCGCGGATCTCCTCGCGGATGGGTTTGTCGGACTGCCCGAGGGGCGCGGGCGTCGCGGGGCGCTGCAGGTCGATGTCCTGGGGTGACAGCACCGCGCCGCGCGCTTTCAACGCCGCGCGCTTCATCGCGTTCTGGAGCTCGCGCACGTTGCCGGGCCACGCGTGCGCGCACAGCGCCTCCTCCGCCTCGGGGCTCAGCGCCAGCGCCGGGAACCCCTCCGCGTCGCAGAAACGATCCAAGAAGTACCGCGCCAGCGCGACAATCTCGTCCTGCCGCTCACGCAGCGGCGGCACGCGCACCGTGAACACCTCGAGTCGATAGTAGAGGTCTTCGCGGAAGTTCCCCGCCTTCACCTCCGCGACGAGGTCGCGGTTCGTCGCGGCCACCACCCGGGTGTCGACCGACCGCACCGTCCCCCCCACCGGCGTGACCTCGCGCTGCTCCAACACCCGCAACAGCTTCGCCTGAATCCCGGGTTCGAGCTCGCCGATCTCGTCGAGGAACAGGGTGCCGCCGTCGGCTTGAACGAAACGTCCGTCGCGATCCGCGTCCGCCCCCGTGAACGCGCCCTTCTTGTGACCGAACAACTCACTCTCGACGAGCTCCGACGGCAACGCCGCGCAGTTCACCGCCACGAACGGCCCGTCGCGCCATCGACTCGTGCGATGCACCCAGTGGCTGACGACCTCCTTGCCCACGCCGCTCTCCCCGAGCACGAGGATCGGCACACGACTGTGCTTCGCGCGTTCGAGCGAGGACAGCAGCAGCTTCATCGCCGTGCTCTTGAAGAAGCCGAACTCCGCCCCCTCCGCGGGCTCCGTGTCGAGCGCGCGCCGCGCCGCGAGCTCGCGGTGCATCGCGGAGCGCTCGACGGCGTTCCGCACTGCGAGGAGCAGCTGCTCGCGAGACACCGGCTTGACCAAGTAGTCGAAGGCGCCGCGCTTCAACGCGAAGATCGCGTGCTCGACCTTGCGGCTCGCGGTCGACATCAGGATCGGCAGCGTCGGATAGCGATCCAACAACGCCTCGAGGAGCTTCAGCCCGTCGGTCTCGTCGACGCCGAGCATCAGGTCGAGGATCACGACGTCCGGGCGCGAGTCGTCGCCGAGGATCAGCTCCCGCGCCGCATCGACGCTCGCGGCTTCGGCGCAGTCGTATCCGTCGCCTTCGAGGTGGAGGCGATAGGCCTCGCGAATGAACTCGTCGTCGTCGACGACCAGCACGGTCCCCGTGTTGCTCACGACCTGACGGTTCCGGGCTGTCGCAGCGTGTCTCTCACGGAGTGGCCCGGAACGTACCACGCGAAACACGTTGGCACAGTTCGGCGACGCTTCAGCGCATCGGCGTCACCTGGCACGGCCACTGCACAGCGGCCGCGCAACCAAGGAGACCCCAATCATGCCAGAGCTCAGCCCCAGCACCATCAACCTCATCACCACCTACGCCGTCCGCATCGTCGGCGTGGTCGTCCTCCTCTTCGTCGCGTGGCTCGTCGCCGGGTGGGTGAAACGACTCGTCCTCCGCTCCACCGAGCGTGCGAACATCGACGCCACCCTCGGCAAGTTCGGCGGCAACATGGCCCGCTACCTGGTCCTGGTGGGCGCGGTGCTCGCCTGCCTCGGTGCGTTCGGTGTGGAGACCACGAGCTTCGCCGCGGTCCTCGGCGCCGCCGGCCTCGCCGTCGGCCTCGCGCTCCAGGGCAGCCTCGCCAACTTCGCGGCCGGCGCGATGCTGTTGATCTTCCGTCCGTTCAAGGTCGGCGACGTCGTCAGCGTGGCCGGTCAGACGGGCAAGGTCGACGAGATCGAGATCTTCGTCACCAAGATGATCACGCCGGACAACCGCCTGATCGTCGTGCCGAACGGCGCGATCTTCGGGTCGACGATCGAGAACGTCACCCACTTCTCGACCCGCCGGGTGGACGTCTCCGTCGGCGTCGACTACAGCGCCGAGATCGACGTGACCCGCGAGGTGCTCACCGCCGCCGCGAGCATCTTCCAGGACGCCAACCTCCCCGAGTCGCAGGTCGTGCTCGCGAGCCTCGGCGCATCGTCCGTCGACTGGGTCGTGCGCGTCTGGTGCCCGACGCCGGACTATTTCGCCATCAAGGAGAAGCTGACGCGCGAGATCAAGATGCGCCTGGACCAGGCGAACATCGGCATCCCGTTCCCGCAGCTCGACGTCCACTTCGACGCGCCGGTCACGCTCCCGAAGGCCGGCTGAATTCACCTCGTACGGAGAACCCACTCATGAAGCACTCGAAGCTCGTGGCGCTCGTCGCCACCCTCGTCACGTACCCCGTCGCCGGCTTCGCCCAGGAGCCGATCGCGACCGAAGAGATGGAAAAGAAGGCGCTCGAGGAGCGCAAGGAAGAGGACGGCTGGTCCGCGAAGCTGAAGGTCGGCGCGTCCGCGTCGTTCAACCACTCGCACCAGGTCGTCGGCGCGCAGGAGGGCGCGACGTTCCAGGTCGGCCTCGTGCTCAACGGCAAGCTCGACTATCGGAGCGGACAGCACCTCGTCGAGAACGAGCTGAACATCCAGGAAGCGCAGACGAAGACGCCGCAGATCGACAGCTTCGTGAAGTCGGTCGATCTCCTCGACGCGAAGTCGACGTACAGCTACCGCTTCCTCGATCCGAGCTGGGTCGGACTGTTCGGACGCGCGACGTTGTCGACGCAGATCCTCCCGGGTGACGCCGTGCGCGTCGTCGGCGGCGCGCAGACCGACGCGGACGGCAACGTCATCGCCGGCACCGAGTTCGCGGCGCAGGAACGCGTGCGGCTCACCGGGATCTTCGAGCCGGTCGCGCTCCGTCAGACGCTCGGTGTCTTCGCCAACCCGAGCGACACGAAGGACCTCACCATCAAGGTGCGGCTCGGCGCCGGTGCCCAGGAGATCATCGCGCGCGACGGACTGGTGATCGTCGAAGAGACGACGGACGCCACGACCCAGGAGCTGCGGTTGCAGACGAAGATGCTGGAGAGCTCGTTCTCGCTCGGCGCCGAGCTGGGGCTGGACGCAAACGGCCTCATCGTCGCGGACGTGCTGAGCTGGAAGGCCTCGGCGACGCTGTTCCAGCCGTTCTTCACGACCGCGGACATCACGGGCGTCGAGGCGCTCAGCACGGAGCTGGAGGCCGGCCTGTCGGTGAAACTCGCGAAGTGGGCATCGCTGGACTACGTCGTCACCGCGCGCCGTCAGCCGTTGGTCGTTCAGCAGTGGCAGGTGCAGAACACGCTCCTCCTCACCGCCGGCTTCGACGTGCTGTAGCCGACGACACCGAATTGCCCGACCCCGAGGTGACTGCTAATGCAGAGGCGTGCCGGCGCAGGATCGCGAGGTCTTCGAACAACGCATGGCCGAGCTGCGGCGCCGCTTCGCGGACCGGCTGAGCGAGACGCTCGAATCACTCCGACCGTTGATCGCACAGGCCCCCGACACCCCCCAGGCCCGCGTCGAGGCGCACCGCATCGCGCACCGCCTGGTGGGCTCCTCGGGGACGATCGGGCTGACGGAGCTCTCCGTACGGTTCCGCGCGCTGGAGGAGACACTCCACTCGGACGCGCCGACCCCGAGCGCCGACGCGCTCGAGAAGCTCCTCGAGGCGATCGACGAAGCGCACCGCGAGGCCGCCCCGTGAACGCCCCGGCCGAGTCCGACCTCGCGCAACGGTTCAAGTGGCTCACCTTGATCGCCATCGTCGCGTGGCTCGTGTTCGCGGCGCAGTACGCGGTTCAGGAGCGATGGCGAACCGTCGGCATCGACGTGGCCGCGGCGGTGCTGAGTGGGCTCCCGTTGTTGTGGTCGCGCGGCGCGCCCGACGTACGCACGCGCCTCGCGACGCACCTGGTGGTCGGCGTCTCGACGGTGGCGCTGGTCGCAGCGTCCCTACTTTCGGGCCAGGGCGATGCGATGTCCCTGTGGTTCCTCGCGGTCGTGCCGGTCGTGGCCGGCTACTTCGACTCCAACTTCTCGGCGACGGCGTGGGCGGTCGTCGTGGCGCTCGCCATCGCGGGCGTCCACGTCTCGCAGCGGCTCGCGCCGATGACGCCGGAGTTCGTCGCCACGGGGACCGAGCTGATGCTCGGGCGCATCGTGATGGTCGGCGTCGTCCTCGCGTTGAGCCTCGCGTGGCGCGCGTCCAGCGAACGCACGGTGGTGCGGGAGCGCTTCGCACGGGAGCGGCTGGAGCTGTTGGTGGAGAACGTGGGGCTCGCGCTCGCGTTCGTGGACCGGCGCGACCGCATCGTGTTTGCGAACGACTCGATGGCCCAACTCGCGACTTCGGAGGGGCCGCTCGACGGGCAGGACATTCGGCGGGTGCTCGCCCCGTTCTTCGAAGGCGGGACGGACGAGCCCGTACGCGAGGTGAGCTTCCCGAGCGGGCGCTGGTACGAGCTGGAACGATTCACGCTCTCGGACGTCGACGAGATCGAGCGGCTCTACGCCGTCCGCGACGTGACCGCGCGCCGCGAGGTCGAGCGCAAGAAACAAGAGTTCGTCGCGGTGATCTCCCACGAGCTTCGAACGCCGCTCGCCTCGGTTCGTGGTGCGGTTTCGTTGCTGCGGGGGCTCCAAGGGTCCCTGTCGTCCGAGCGCAGCGAAGAGTTGATCGCGATGGCGGAGCGCAACGTGAAGCGCCTCGACACCATGATCGAGGGGGTCCTGGACCTGAAGCCGGACGCGACGCCGCACCCGGAGCACGAACGCACCAACGAGGATCTCACCGCCATGGTCGAGAACGCCGTCGAAGCGTCGAAGTCGACCGCCGCCGCACGCTCGGTGGAGCTGCACGTCGACGCCGGTGACTCGGTCATCGTCAACGCGGATCGCCCGCGCATCGAGCAGGTCATCTCGCAGCTCGTGGTCAACGCGATCAAACACGGCCCGGTGGGCGCGGCGGTCGTGGTCACCGTGCGTTCATCGGCGACGCGAGCGCGCGTGGAGGTCGCGGACGAAGGGCCGGGGGTGAGCATCGAGGACTCGGTGCGGATCTTCGAGCCGTTCGAGCAGGTCGACTCGTCGGATCGTCGAACGGGCGAAGGGCTCGGCATCGGCCTCGCGATCGCCAAGCAGGTGATCGAAGCGCACGGGGGCGACATCGGCCTGGACCGCAAGGCGGGCGCCGAAGGGTCGACCTTCTTCTTCGAGTTACCGCTCGTCCGCGTCGGTTGACGCCGCGCCGCGCGGGAGCGACACCCGAAAGATCGTGCCCCCGGACTCCGGGCATACGAAGTCGATCGCGCCGCCGTGCAGGTTGACGATGCGCATCGCGACGTGGAGCCCGAGGCCGCTCCCGCCCTTGCTACCCCCGTGCTGTGTGAAGCGACCGAACAGCTCGTCGCGAAACTCCGGCGCGATGCCGGGGCCGTCGTCGCGGACGAAGAACCCGGTCTCCCCGTCATCGAGGAGACCGACGGTCACGGACTTCGTCGCGAACTTACACGCGTTCGAGACGAGGTTGTCGAGGACCTGCCGGATGCGGTGGGCGTCGACCAGCACCGTGCACGGCACGTTTGTGCCCTCGCGCCCGAGCTCGACGTTGTGACGCTCGGCGTAGGGAGCGTCCGCGGTGATCGCCTCGTCCAACAACGCGGTGAGATCCACGTTCGTCCGGTCGAGGACGAGTTTGTCCGCGGCGATCTTCGACAGCTCCAGGAAGTCGTCGACGAGTCGACCGAGCCGTTGGGCGTTGCGGTCGGCGAGGCGGAGCATGTCCTTCGCGCGGTCGTCGACCTCACCGCCCACGCCGCTGCTGAGCATGCGGAGCGAGGCCTGAATCGAAGTGAGGGGCGTGCGCAGCTCGTGGGTGAGCATCGCGACGATCCGCGCCTCGACGCGCGCGCGGTTGTCGATCTCGAAGAGCGCGCGGCGGTGTTCGAGGACGAGTGATGCTTGCCTCGCGAGCGACCGCATCGAGCCGAGCTCGCTCTCGGTCAACGTGCGCGGGACACGATCGATCACGCAGAGCGTCCCGACCACGTAGCGGGCCTCGGTGCGGAGCGGGAAGCCCGCGTAGAAGCGAACGTTCGGCGGGCCGGCGACGAGGGGGTGCCGTGCGGTGAACCTCGGATCGTCGTTTGCGTCCGGGACGACGAGCTCCTCGTCCGACTCGACGACGTAGCGACAGAACGACACCTCGCGCGGCGTCGCTTCGACGTCGAGACCCACGCGCGCCTTGAACCACTGGCGCCCATCGTCGACGAGTGACACGAGGGCGATCGGGCACGCGGTGATGCGCTGCGCGAGATCGACGAGGGTGTCGAAGGCCTCCTCGGGCGGGGTGTCGAGGATCTCGAGCGCGCGGAGCGCGTCGAGGCGCTCTTGCTCGTGCGCGCGCGGCGCGTTGGTCACGTCGCGCTCCTGTCCACCAGGTCCTGCACCTGTTGCCCGAGCGTCATCGGATCGAAGGGCTTCGTGATCACACCGACGGCGCCGGCGGCGAGCAGGTCTTGGACTTCACCGCCGCGAACCTTCGCGGTGACGAAGACGGCCGGGACATCGCGGCCGGTGGGGAGCGCCCGAATCGCGGCGAGGGTCTGGGGGCCGTCGAGCACGGGCATCATGACGTCGAGGAGCACGACGTCGGGTCGAAAGCCCTCGAGCGCTTCGCAGGCGGCCTGACCGGAGTCGACCGCGAGGACCTCGAATCTCGCCACTTCCCGAAGGGCCATGGCGCCGATGGTCCGGATGTCTTCGTCGTCGTCGACGAGCAGCACGCGCCGAATCACCATCGATTGCAGGGCGCGGAGTACGCGAGCGGGGGCCATGCGGTCAATCAGACGCCGTGGACGCCTCCGAGATTCGAAGCGGGGACATGCCTCGTCCGTGTCCCAGGGTGTGCCACGGCTGAAAGCGCGGGACGCCCGGGTGTTCCACAGTGTGCCAGCGGGCGTCGATCGATGCGCGTTGGGCGTTGGCACGCGCATTGGATTCGTCGGGCCGCGATGAGCGACGCTCCCGCCGACCTCCCGACGTTCCCGGACCCCGCACAGCGGATCCCCGGCTATTCGATCGGGCTGGTCATCCACGACGGTGTTCACGCGCGGGTCCACCGCGCCGTGCGGAAGTCGAACGGACAGGGGGTCGCGCTGAAGGTGCTCCCGCGGAGTCGGTCGACGCCGACGGTCCGCGCGCGCTTCGAAGAGGAGATTCGTGTCCTCCTCGACCTTGGGCACCCCGGCGTACCCGCGCTGATCGACCACGGTGAAGCGAGCGGCGACCTGTGGTTCGCGATGCCGTTGTTGGAGGGGCGCTCGCTCCTGGAGGCGGCAAAAGACGAGGCGCTGTCGCTGGAGCGTCGTCTCGAGATCCTCGTCGACATCGCGCGCGCGCTGCACGCGACACATCAGCGCGGCGTCGTTCACCGCGACGTGAAGCCGGCCAACGTCTTCCTCACCGACGACGGCGAAGTGAAGCTGATCGACTTCGGCGTGGCCAAGCGCCCCGGCGTCGAGCTGACCCCGCGAGGGGCGGTGAGCGGAACGCCGCGCTACATGGCGCCGGAGCAGATCGCGGGCGCGAGGATCGACGGGCGCGCCGACCTGTTCGCGCTGGCCGTCCTCGCGTTCGAGCTGTTGGCCGGCCAGCCACCCTGGCCGCACGCGCGCACCGCCGAAGAGGCGCTGATCGCGAACCTGATGCACATGCCGGATCCGTTCGTGAACGCGTTCTATCTGGCGGGGCACTTCGACTTGCCGAGCGCCGTCGCGGATCGGCTCCACACAATCGTGCACCGCGCCCTCGAGCCGTCGCCCGCCGGGCGGCAGAAGGACGCGGCCACGTTCGCGGAGGAGCTCGAACGCACGCTCGAGCTCCTCCGCGTCCCCACGCAAGCGTCGCTTCGGCGGCGTCCGTCGAAGTTGCGGCGCAAGGACGACGCCGCACCGACACCGAAGACCAAGAACCGCACCGGGCCGGCCGTCGTCGTGCCGCCGGTGCTCCTCTCACTGGCGTGCGCTGCTGCGGCCTTCGGGTACGCGGCGGTGCAGACGCTCTAGCTTTCAACCCCAAAAAGGAGACCCAACCGATGAACCTCTCGCACGCAATCGCCTTCACCTCGTTCGCATTCGTCGCCGCTTGCTCGACGACGAACTTCAGCAAACACCCCGACGGTTCGTACGCGTACCAGAACCACCGCAACCCCTGGCCGGGGAACGCTTCGGCGCACACGAACTACAGCACGACGACGCCGGTGCGCGCGGTGGAGATCGCCGCGGCCGAGCCGGTGGTGGCCGAGCGCCCCGAGCCCGTCGTCGTCGCGGCGCCGGTGCGGCTCGAGGCGGCGCAGGTGAAGATCGACGAGCGCATCGTCTTCGAGGCGTGGCGGTCGCAGATCGAGGCGTCGTCGCTCCCGATCCTCGCGCAGCTCGCGGAGTTCCTCGTCGACAACCCGCACGTGCGGCGCGTGGAGATCCAGGGCCACACCGCGCGCATGGGTCAGGAGCGGGCGATGATGGAGCTGTCGCAGGCGCGAGCCGAAGCGGTGCGTGACGTGCTCGTCGCCCACGGCGTGGACTCCGCGCGGCTGGTCGCGAAGGGCTACGGAGAGTCGCAGCCGCTCGGTGCCGAGCACTCGGACGAAGATCGGCGCGTCGAGTTCCATGTGATCGACGGCGGGCAGGTCGCGCTGCGCTGATTCACATCTCGTGACCGACGCCCTCGTAGAGCACCGACGTGTCGCGGGAGACGACGTTGTCGAGCTCGATGAGCTGCGCCGCTGCGCGCGAGAACCTCGGCTCCGCGACGGCGGCCGTCGCGCCGCGCGTGTCGTCGTCGTTGCCGACCCCCTCGAAGCGTTGGAGCGCCGCCTCACAGGAGCTCGCGACGGCCATGATGTTGTACGGGTTCACGCCGCCGCCGCGGGGTGTGTCGTGGCCGAGTTGAAGGGCGTGACCGAGCTCGTGGATCAGCGTGCCGGTGAGGGCGTCCTCGAAGAGGATCGGGCCGCCGTCGGCGGTGCCGCAGGCCGGGTGTAGAGCGTCGAGGGTGTCGTAGTAGAGGATGACGCCGGTCTTCTCGACGTCCGATTCGTGCGCGACGACTTCACCGCCGCGGCCGTTGATGTCGGTGCGCTCCGCGGCGACGAGCACGTGGGCCATGTGTTCGATCGGAACCCCAACGAAATTCGCGGGGTGGTCCTCGAGGACGGACCAGCGCTGCTCGAACGACCCATCGAAAACCGAAGCGCCGACGTCCTGTTCGTCGCGGAAGAAGTGCACGTCGATCTCGACGTCCGCGTAAGCGGCGGCGGCGCGCTCGAAGACGGCGTCGTCGACGCGGCGATCGATCATCGCGTCGACCTCCACCAGGAGCGACGCGCGGAACGGGTGCGGCGGCAGCGCGGCGGGGAGCGGGTCGAGCGTGGACAGCGCATACTCCTCGCGGTTGGTGAGGCCGTCCTGGTCGGGGTCTTCGTCGGCGTCGGGGGTGCCGTCGCCGTCGGTGTCGAGCTGCGTGGGATCGAGCTGCGTCGAATCGCCGGCCCAACGCTCCCACTCGTCGTCGAGGCCGTCGCCGTCGACGTCGAGGTCCGGGACGATGACGACGTCGTCGCTCGCCGGCTCGGCGCCCGAGCACGCGAGGAGGCTCGCGGCGGCGACGAACACCAAAGAAATCCGAAGCGACGGGGACGGCGAGGCGAAGAACGCGCGCACGGTCCGCAAAGAATTTCAGGGAGCCGGGCTCGGCGCCAGATGCACCGGGGGAGCACATCGGGGGTGGAGGGGGGAGCGTTCGGGACTGGGACCGGGACCGGGAGGGGGGAGCGTTCGGGACCCGGACCGGGACCGGGACCGGGACTGGGACCGGGAGGGGGGGAGTCAGCGGTCCGCGGGGAGGAGGAAGCTCACCACCTCGGCGTCCACGGCGCTCCCGACCGGCTTGCCGGTCTCGCGCGCGGTGTAGGTCGAGTACTTCTCGCGGGTCGCGAGGACGCGGAGCTGGTCGTCGAGGACGATCAGCCGGACGGCGCGTTTTTGGCCGCGGCCGTCGCGCACCACCATCGTGCCCGGCTCGCCCGAACCGACGTACTCGTAGGGCGGCTGGGGGTAGACGAGCTGCTCGGCCTCGGCGGCCTCGAGCTTTCGGGGCTTCCCGCCCTCGGCGTTGGTCACGACGATCAGCGAGGACAGCACCGTGGTGTTCTTGGCGTTCAGGCCCGCGATGAGCTGACGGGTGGTCTGGTCCGCCTTGGCGGCGATGAGCTCCTGTTCCGTCATGTCGCCCTTGCAGGCGAATCCGGTCAGCACGAGCAGGAGGACACCGAGGCGACGCATCGCCGGTGGGCTTAACCGAACGGGTGCACGTCGAAAAGCCCCCACCTCGGACCACCGACATCGGGCGGGTCCGACGAAGAACCGCTTGACCCAGTGGCCATGAGAACCGAGGGTTCGCCCGCTTTCCGCCCTCGACTTCAGACCGATCTCGGTCGTCTGTCCGTTGGTCGTGGGACAGGATGGGCGATTGTACGGGAGCGGCGGGTCAAGAACCGGACGGGGGCCCCCGCCGCTGCTAGATTGAAGGACTGAACGTGGCGCAAGCGAGCCGCTCAACTTTCGGGAAATACGTCCTGCTCCGGAAGCTCGCTTCGGGGGGCATGGGCGAGATCTTCCTCGCGAAGCAGCGGGGCCCGTCCGGGTTCGAGAAGCTCCTCGTCATCAAGCGCATCCTCTCGCATCACCTCGACAAGAAGGACTACCTCGACATGTTCTTCTCCGAGGCGAAGCTGGTCGCGCGCCTCAACCACCACAACATCATCCAGATCCACGAGATGGGGGAGATCGATGGCGACTACTACATCGCCATGGAGTACGTGCGCGGCAAGTCGCTGCGCGACCTCATCGACGAGCTGCGCGCCGAAGGGGAGATGCTCCCGCTCCCCCACGTGATCGACCTCGCGATCAAACTCTGCGAAGGCCTCGGCTACGCCCACCAGGCGCGCGACATCCGCGGGCGGCCGATGAACATCGTCCACCGCGACATCAACCCGCACAACGTCCTCATCTCGTACACCGGTGATCTCAAACTGATCGACTTCGGCATCGCGAAGTCCGAGATGACCTCGGTCCACACGGCGACCGGCACCATCAAGGGCAAGTTCGTCTACATGTCGCCGGAGCAGTCGGCGGCGGATCCGATCGATCGGCGCAGCGACATCTTCAGCCTCGGCATCGTCCTGTACGAGATGTGCTGCCTCGAGAACCCGTTCGTCCGGCAGAACGTGGTGCTCTCGCTCGAGGCGATCCAACGCCACGACGTCGCCCCCCCGTCCGCGAAGCGCGTCGACGCCGGGCCCATGGACGACATCCTCATGAAGGCGCTCGCGAAGCGCCCCGAGGACCGCTACCAGAGCGCCATCGAGATGCGCGACGAGCTGCGGAGCCTGTTCTCCGACGGCGCCGTTCGCCCCGCGACCACCGACCTCACGACGTTCCTGCACACCCTCTTCAAGGGGGACATCGCGGAGGAAGACCGCCTGCTCGCCGAGGCCGACCAGGCCACGCAGCCGCCCGAGCCGTCGATGGCCGAGACCGTCGACCAGCCGCACGATCCGGATCTGATCGACGCCCCGAGCAGCAACGCGCAGCTCCCCTTCCCCGACGAGGAAGAGACGATCGCCGGCGACCTCGAAGGCATCGCCGCGAAGTCGCGCGCGACGAGCCAGGACTCCGCCGCACACTACGAGATGACGCCGGAGCCGATGTCCGCGGAGCTGTACCAGCCGCCGAGCTCGTCGCTCCCGCACGGTCCGACGCGATCGGATCGTGTGCCCACGCGTGACGACGACGTCGCGATCGAGGAGGAGTCGAGCGTTGCCGGCTCGTTCCTCCCGCCGGGCCCGTCGCACACGCCGAGCGGCCAGGAGTTCCCGGCGCCGCCGATGCGTTCGATGCAGTCGGCGCCGTCGATGGTCGGGCCGTCGCCGTTCGACGAACCGATCTCCTCGGAGATGTCGAACCTCGCGCCGACCAAGGAGCTGCAGCGCGCGCAAGCGTCCAGCGAAGAGGCGGGGCCGCTTGCTTCCTCGATCCCGGAGTACGTGACCGACGAGGACTCCGGTGTGCTCCAGCCGCGTCCGCCGGGCGCCAACGCGGGGCGGTTCCTCCTCTACGCGCTGGTGTTGGTGGTGACGACGGTGGCCGGCTTCCTCGTCACGCGCGCGATCATCGCGCCGAAGAAGGAGACCAAGCGCGGCGTCGCGTTGCTGCCGCTCGAAGGCCAGCCCACGCCGACGAAGGACGAGCCCGACGAACCCGAGACGCCGGAGACGACGGACGTGACGCCCGCGGGGATCGACGACGGCACGGACGACCCGAAGGCGATCGACGAGCCCGAAGATCCCGAGGTCCCGGAAGCGGCGATCGAAGACGGCGAGGACGATCCGCCCAAGAAGAAGAAGCGCAAGAAGCGTCGGAAGAAACGTCGGCGCAAGAAGAAGCGCGCGGTCGAGAAGGCCCCCGACGTCGAGGACGCGCCGCCTCCGCCGCCGCCGCCTCCGCCGCCCGCGGAGAAGGTCGTCGAGGCCCCGCCGCCGCCGCCACCGCCCGCGCGCGCGGGTCGCATCGGCACGCTGACCGTGCGGACGAACCTCCCCGTGAGCGTGGAGATCGGCGGGCGCTCCGTCGGGACCTCCCCGTCGGCGCTCGCGGTGCGCAAGGACACCGGCAAGATCACGCTCGGCGGCGCCGACCTCCCGTACACGGTCACGCTCCGCTACGCGGTGCAGGACGACGGCGTGGCGGTCCAGGTCGAGTCCTCGCCGTGGTCGATCGTCAAACGCGGGGGCCTGTCACTCGGGCGCACGCCGCGCGAAGTCTCGGCCGCGAGCCGCCACAAGCTCACGTTCATTCGCCCGGGTCAGGAACGCCCGTTCGACGTCTCACTGATATGGAACCCGAAGAACTGACCTCGCACCGCCCCACCTGGCGTCGCGTCCTCGCGATGTGCCTGGTGGTCGCGGTGTCGTCCGTGGGCACGACCGTGCACGCGAAGAAGAAACGGCGGCGCGACACGAAGCCGCCGCGCATCGTGCATGTGAAGCTCATGCAGACGCCGCGCTCCCAGGCCGTGCAGATCCGCGCACGGTTCGAGGACAAGAGCGGCGTCTTCGCCCCGACGCTCTACTACCGTCAGCACGGCGCCGCCGAGTTCACGACGGTGGAGATGGAGAAGGGCGAGGAAGGCTGGGTGGCGCTCATCCCCGCCTCCGAAGTCACCGGACCGCTCGAGTACTTCCTCGAGGCGTTCGACCAGGAAGGCAACGGCCCGGCGCGCGAGGGCACGCCGGAGAATCCGATCCCGATCGCGGTGTACGACGAGAAGGCGCCACCGCCCCCACCGCCGGTCGAGGATCTGACGCCGCCGCCGGCCCCGCCCCCTCCGCCTCCGCCGCCGCCGAACCTGGTGACGACCGAGGACCCGTGGGAGGAAGAGGACGACGACGGGCTCGCCGGCCAGTGGTGGTTCTGGACCGGGATCGGCCTCGCCGTGACGGGCGGAATCGTCGCGACGGTGCTCCTGACGCGGAGCTCGAGCCCGGTGGACTTCGTCGAGGTCGAGGTCACCGGCCCCGACCCGACCGCGAGGCTGCCGTGATGCGTTGGGTCGAGAGATTGTGAGCGGAGGGACTGTGATGAAGAAGACGATGTTCGCGGCGCTCCTCGCGCTCGCCGCCTGCGGCGGGGAGCCCGGGGACGAAGAGCCGGCGATGGCGATCGGCTTTCAGATGCACGCGCTGCAGTGCGACGTCCCGGGGATGATGGCGCGGCTCGAAGTCAGCGGCGTGCCGGGGATCTGTCCGCTGCAGGTGAACGCGGACCGCACCGTCACCGGCGTCTGCAAGCCGGTGCCGACCGGCGAGATCCGCGACTTCCGCCTGATCTACTTCTACTTCCCGACCCCCACGACCGAGCTCGAGCTCGCGACGGTCATCGCGCGCCTCGATCTCCGTAACGAGACCCGCGAGCAGGTCCGCGTCGAGTTCCCCGCCGACCGCGTCTTCACCGAGCTCGACGCCGACGCCGACACGCGCTCGAACATCGAAGAGTTCTGCATGGGCACCGACCCCCTCCGCGCGGACTGAAGCCCCCTCTGTCTTGCGCGGCTGCGCGGGCGATGGAATAACGATCCCCGCCCATGACCAACGAAGACGACCTCGGCAGCTTCAAGATCGGCGACATGCGCCGCCCCGAGGTTCGCAACTTCAAGAAGGCGAAGCCCGAGGCCGAGCCGGAGCCCGAGGAGGCGTCCGTCGGCTTCCCCGCGATCGAGCAGCGGCTCGAAGGCGGCTCGATCGAGGACCTCGCGGAGGAGCTGCGCAGCTCCTACGAGCAGCTGGAAGAGCTGGCGGCGTCGGGGGACATGAAGGCGAAGGCCGCCGCGAAACGAGCGATGGGAGCGTACGAGCGCACCGCGGACCTGTTCGAATACCTCTTCGAGACGAAGTCCGCGATGCAGTCGCCCTCCGGGGAGTGATGACGGGCCCGAGATTCGGGTTGGACCACGGCCGAAGCCAGGGCCCGTCGAGCCGAAGAGCCATCGCAGGCTGAGCTCGCCCGGCCCCCGAAAGGGGCGAGCGGGCAGCCGACGGTCGGGCCGCAGGCGAGCTGGCCTCGCCGATAGCGGCCCAAGACTCAGCGGACGTTGTTCAGCGCGTTCTTCGCGGCGTCGTGCTTGGTCTTCATGATGTTGGAGATCAAGTTGAACTGCCGCGTGTCGATCTGAATCTTCTGCTGCAGCTGCAGGTACTGCAGGTTGAAGCTCGCCTGGAACTCCGACATCTGGCGCGTGGCCGACATCATCTGGTTGAAGGCGTCGGTCGAACCCGCGCCCGCGCCCGCGACGGCCTGGGTGCTGGCCGCGCCCGCGAAGTTGGACGGGGACGCCGACAGGTTCGTCGACAGACCCGGCGACTGGCCGGGGAGCCCGAGGACGCCGCTGCTGGTGCCCGCGCCGCCGGAGCTGACGCCGGGGCCGTTGCCGCCGACCGAGGCGAGGCCGCTCACGGACGAGCCGTAGGCGCCGCCGCCGCCACCGCCACTACGGGCGTAGGACGGGCCAGCCATCCCGGCCGCCGAGTTGGCGCCCGCGAGGGCCGCGGAGACGATCGCGCCGCCCGGGATGAACGGGGCCGCGACGCGGAGGCCTTCGGTGACGACCTGGCCGGTTCGGATGAGGCCGTTGCGCATCACCGAGCCGAAGTCGGTCTTGGGGGTCTGACGGGTGGTGGTCGCGACGGTGCTCAACCGTACGGAACCGCTGCGGATCGAGTTGTTCTGGTCCATGGTCTTCCTTTAGGTGGGGCGCCCTGCGACGGGGCATGGCACTCCCCACTTATCCTTTCATCGATTCGTCGTTTCTTATCGGTGACCGCCGGGCCGGCGTTGCGTCGAAAAACGAAAAAAAATCTCGCGGCCCGGGCGGCCGCCCCAAATGCGTGGGTTTGTTGGACGTTTGGGGGCGGGCGGAGGTAAGCTCAGGGGAGATGTCCGACCAGGTCATGGTCCCAGGGCTGATCGAGGTACCCCAGGGTGAGGTCGCGCTCCTGTTGGAGTCCGGCTACCTCTACCTCGAGATGCAGAAGAACAAGGAGGCGGAGGAGATCTTCGCCGGCGTCGCGGCGCTCGTACCGCACTCCGACGTCCCGCTCATCTGCCTCGGCAACCTCTTCTTCGCCCAGGGCCGGTTCGACCGCGCGCTCAAGTACCAACGCGAAGCGCTGAAGCGGAACCCCGAGAGCGCGCTCGCGAAGGCCCACGAGGGCGAGACGCTCCTGTTCATGAAGAAACCCGCCGACGCCAAGAAGGCGCTCGAGCGGGCCATCGAGATGGATCCCGAAGGGGACGCCGCACAGTTCGCGTCGAGCCTGCTCGACGCGATGGCGGCCGAGGTGATCTGACCATGCCGCGCATCGGAGGAGGCGGCGGACCCATCGTTCCGCCCCAGACACAGCAGACGCAGCAAACGCAGCAGACGAACAAGTCCGACTTCGCGAGCAAGGTGCAGCAGGCGGCCGCGCAGGGCACGGACGCCGCGCGCACGCAGCAGTCGAAGAAAACCGCGCAGTCGCAGCTGACGGGCAAGGCGCGCGAGATCGCGAAGAAGCTCAGCAACGGCGCCCTCACGCAGAAGGAGGCCACCCGCGAGTTCGTCGGCCTCGTCATCGAGGAGCGCTTCCCGCAGTTCAAGAAGCGCAAGAAGAAGAAGAAGGACGACGACGAAGACGAGCAGACGAGCGAGGAGATGCTCGAAGAGGCCGTGACCGAGCTGTTCGACAGCGATCCCGTGCTGGCGAAGCGACTCCAGACGCAGTTCAAGAAGCTGGCGGCGAAGGGCTGATTTGTCGAACGAGACCAAAGCTGCGCCGAAGAAACCTTCGCGCCCCACGCCGCGTCGACGCCCGGGTCCGGGTCGTCGGCCCGAGCCGCGTGCGGACGTGAAGGCGAAGGACGCCTCGGACGACAAGAACGCCGACGACAAGAACGGCAAGCCCAAGAAGAGCTTCAAGTCGCTGCCCGCCCCGGACAAGAACATGTCCAGGAAGCAGCTGGCCGAGCAGTACATGCCGTACGTCCGGTCGATCGCGGGCAAGATCAAGAAGACCCTGTCGAAGGACATCGAGTTCGACGACCTGGTGAGCTACGGGATGCTCGGTCTGTTCGAGGCCGCGGACCGGTTCGACGCCAAGTACGGCGCGAACTTCATGACCTTCGCGTACTACCGCATCCGCGGCGCGATCTACGACGGCCTGCGTGGCATGGGCTGGGTGAGCCGGACCGAGTACCAGCGCTACCGCTTCGAGCAGCACGCGAACTCGTTCCTCAACAACGTCCACGAGCAGCAGCTCGGCGTGCCCTCCGGGGTGAAGAAGAGCGACGACGACGAGGTCGGTGAGCTCGCGAACGTCGTCGAAGGCCTCGTCACGATCTACGTCACCGCCCTGGACGCCATGGAGGGCTTCCAGGTGAAGGACGACCGCGGCCCGACCATCGAGGAGTCGATGGAGATGATGGAGGCGCGGCAGCTGGTGGCGGAGGCCGTCGGCAAGCTCCCGGAGCAGGAGAAGACCCTGCTCGAACTGTACTACTACAAGGAGATGTCGCTCGAAGAGGTCGGCAAACACCTCGGATTGTCGAAGAGCTGGACGTCCCGTCTGCACACCCGCGCGATCAGTAAGCTGTCGAGATTGCTGAAGGAGCTCGTCACCGAGTACTCCGACGCGGACGGCTTCACGCCGAAACACGACCCGACCCGGGCAAGATCCTCGCAACAAACCGGGCCGCCGGGCCGATAACCACGGATCGAGAACGAGAAGACCCCGGTTTGCGGTCGGACCCGCACCCCCGGTCGAGGAGAAGACCATGGCCGATCCCCTGAGCAGCGGCGCCGCGAAGGTTGCCGAAGAGATGATGAAAGAGGTCGAGTCTGCGATGAAGCAGGCCGACCAGCTCGCCCAGGCGCAGGAGACGCCGAACGTCGAGTTCAACAACGTACTGAACTCCCAGCGTGTCGGCGAGGTTCAAGAAGCCCGCATCAACGACCCGGGCTCGACGGACGTGCTGCGCGCCGCGCGCACCGCGCAGGTCGCGCCGCCGGCGATCGGTAACTCGATCGACACGAAGCCGCTCGCGAGCGGGCTGCAGCGCATCATGGAAGACGTGATGCAGGGGCAGAACAAACTCGAGGAGATCATCAACCTCTCCTTGTCCGGCCGAAACTTCTCGACGCCGGAGCTGCTCGCCATGCAGGCGGGTGTCTACCGCTTCACGCAAGAGCTCGAGCTGACGTCGAAGGTGGTCGAGAAGGCCACCGCGACGATCAAGCAGACGATGAACACCCAGGTCTGATTCAGCGAATCTCGGCTTCCTGGTCCTCGTCGTAGACCGCCTCGGCGCTCTGCGAGAGGTTCCCCGCCTCGTCCACCGTCGCGATCGAGAACCGACGCGGGGCTCCGCCCGGAAACTCACCCGGCCCGAGGTAGAAACGCGCCGCGTCGTCCGGCGTGTCCTCGGCGCGCTGCACGTAGAACGCCTTGTTCGCAGCCGTGATGTAGATGCGCTGCGCGGTCGTCTCGAGCGTGTACTCGATCTTCACCGCGTCGACGCACTCGGGCCGACACTGACACCCGACTTGCGACGCCGGACGCACCCGCACCACGGAGATGATCTTCGGCGCGCTGGGGCCCGACGCGTCGGCCTCGAGCCCGGTCGGCGCCTGCTCGGAGGGACCCGCCTTACACGCACCCGCGTTCGGTCGCGGCGGGACGAGCATCGCGACGGCGACCAGGAGACCGAGCCAGAGGAGACGGGTTGCGGCCGAGCGGACCATGATGGCCACGGAGCATACGAAGTCCGACACCGCCTCGAAAAGCGGGGGACCCCTCATTTCGCGTGACGAACGTTGCCCGCCCGCAGGCGCACGGCGTACGTGGACCGCGTGCGCCGGCTCGCCCTCCTCTGCCTGCTCGTCCCCGCGACCGCGTCCGCGCAAGATGCGCTCAAGGTCGACCTCGTGCCCAAGGCCCAGAAGGGTCAGGGTCAGCCGCAGCTCGTCGTCAAAGCACAGACCGAGCTGAAGAAGGTCACGATCGATCTGAAGCGCAGCACCGACGGCAAACGGATCCGCGACACCGCCGGACCGATCTACGCCGGACGCGCCCACGAGTTCGCGCTGCCGATGAAGAAGGTCGGCACGGCCCGCTTCGCCGGGACGATCGCCGTCGAGCTCGGCAACGGGCAGTCGGGATCGATGCCCCTCGACGTGGAGGTGTCCCTGCTCCCGCAGCTCGAGCTGACCATCGCGAAGGACGACGTGAAGCTCGACGACAAACGCCTCGCGATCTCCGCGTCGCGCCCGCTCGCGAAGGTGCAGGTCTCGCTGATGGCCGACACCGGCACGCCGCTCGGCACCACCGAGACCGAAGTGTCGGCGGGTGCGGACGGCAAGTACGTCGTCGACTTCGAGCGCCGCAAGGGGACGGTCCTGCGCGTCGCGGTGAAGGGCTGGGACGAGGACGGCTTCTTCGGCGGCGTGGATCTCTTCCCGTGGCAGGTCGACATCCCGCACGAAGAGGTCAACTTCAGGAGCGGCAAGTCGGACATCGACAAACCCGAGATCGAAAAGCTGGAGGGGAGCTTCAAGCTGATCCGGGCCGCCGTCGACAAGTACGGCAAGCTCGCCGAGGTCCGGCTCTTCATCGCCGGCCACACCGACACCGTCGGCGACGCCGCGTCCAATCGCGCGCTCTCCAAAGCACGCGCGCGCGCGATCGGCGGGTGGTTCAAGCGGCGTGGGCTGAAGATCCCCGTCCTCTACGCCGGCTTCGGCGAGGACGTGCTCGCGGTGCAGACCCCCGACGAGACCGACGAAGTGAGGAACCGCCGCGCCGAGTACATCGTCGCCGTCGACCCGCCCGGCGTCGACGGCGCGAAGTGGAAGCCGCTGTAGACGACAGTCCGCGACGCCTTCGAACCACGCGAAGCGATGTGCGGACAAGTGTCCGCAGGCACGTTTTTCGGCACGTTTGCACACTGCGAACGGTCCAACGAAACATGACCCGACGCTGCCTTCCTCTGCTCCTCGCCCTTGCGGTGCACGCGTGCGCGCCGCCGTCCGACGACGTCGACGCCGTCGATGAACAACACGCCACGAGAGCGCAGCCGATCACGCGCGACGACATCGTGCTCGCGGCGCGGCCCGGCCAAGCCGTGCTCGTCGACGTGCTCGCCAACGATCGCGCGCGCGGTCGTCGCAGCCTGACGCTCACGTCCGCGACGACCAACGTTCCGGGAGCAACGGTTCAGATCAGCGAACAGCAGCTGCTCGTCGAGCCTCCGGCCGGCTTCACGGGTGTGCTCGAAGTGCGCTACGTCGTGCGCAGCGGCAACAGCTCCGCGCGGGCGCGCCTGACTGTCCACGTCGACAGCTACTTCGACGATCTGATCGCGGAGCTCACCGCCGGCGCCGCGGGTGAGCGCATGATCGACGCCTACGACGAAGACGGCGCTGCCCCGTACCAACCGCAGCTCGCGCTGGTCGTTCAGCACCGCGGGCGCCGCGTCCTCGAACGCACGTGGGGCGGCTTCGACGTCGCGACGACGCGGCAGCCGCTCGCGTCGGCGACCAAGTGGTTCGCCGCAGTCCTCACGCTCATCGCGCGCGACGAAGGGCGGATCCAACTCGACGATCCGATGCAACGACACCTCCCCGGCTTCGCCGCACCCGCGCTCGACGGGAACGGACCACGACGCGAGGACATCACGTTCCGCCAGGCGTTCTCGATGTCGTCGGGCCTCTACAGCGCGCACCGTTACCACACGCTGCGCAGGCTCACGCACGAGGCCTCGGTGGAGATGATCCGAAACAGCGACGTCGATCCGGGCAACGGCCTGACGACCGGGCCGGTGCCGATGGCGTTCGAAGGCGGGACGATGGTCGGCTACGACGGCAAGGCGATGCACGTCGCGGGGCTCGCGATCCTGAGCGCCTACGGCGACACGTACGACTGGCTCGAGCTCGCTGACGAGAAGCTCTTCGGCCCCTGCGCGATGAACGACACGACCTACGACGCCTACTACCCGAACAACCCGGCCGTCGCGGGCGGCGCGCAGACGACCGCCGACGACTACCTGAAGTTCCTCGACATGATCCGCAACGGCGGCCGATGTGGCGACGTGGTCGTGCTCTCCGCGGAGTCGATCGCGGATCTGTTCCGCTTCCACCTCGATCCGATCGATGGCGCCCCGAACCGGACACCGATCTTCGCGTCACCGTGGCCCAACTGCGGAACCGAGCCATACGGCGACGGCGACGCCCCGGACGACTGCAGCCGATGGCTCGACGGAACGCCGACGGGCGGCTCGCTCTACCCGAACGGCAACGACACCCTGCGGTACGGCTTCGGCGCGTGGGTCATGGCCGAGTCCGACGGCGTCGTCGAAGCGCTGGTGAGCCCGGGCGCCTGGGGCACTTCGCCGTTCTACGATCGCAGCCGAGACCTGCGGGGCATCATGTTCACCTACGTCGCGCCCGAACCGTCGGGTGTTCGCCCGGTGACCTCCGCCAACACCTACGTGTTCCGGCGCCTCCGCGCGAAGATCGACGCGCTCCTCGCGGACCCGAACGCCGACCTCGCTCCCGCGATCGACCGCTGACGGACCCGAGGCGCTACGCCGTTGACGAAGGCGCTGAATCCGCTAACGTGCCGCGCCATGGGACGCGACATCGTCAACTTCAACGCCGGCCCCGCCGGCCTCCCCAACGCCGCGCTGAAGCGCGCGCACGAGGAGCTCCTCGACTTCGCCGGGACCGGCATGTCGATCATGGAGCACTCCCACCGCGGCAAGGCCTACGACGCGGTGCACCGCGAGGCGATGGCCCTCGTGCGGAAGCTCCTGGCGGTGCCGGAGACCCACGACATCCTCTTCCTGCAGGGGGGCGCGTCCGGGATGTTCGCGACGATCCCGATGAACTTCCTCGGCCCGGACCAGACCGCCGACTACGTCATCACCGGGACCTGGTCCGAGAAGGCGCTCGCGGAGGCGAAGATCATCGGCAAGACCCACGTCGCGGCGACGGGCGCGGTCGACGGGCACTACACGTCGATCCCCACCGAGCTCGACCTCACCGAGGGCGCGGCCTACGTGCACATCACGTCGAACAACACGATCGCCGGGACGCAGTTCCAGACGTTCCCGACCACCGCGGCGCCGCTCATCGCGGACATGTCCTCGGACATCATGGCGCGCCCGCTCGACGTGTCGAACTTCGCGATGATCTACGCCGGCGCGCAGAAGAACCTGGGGCCGTCCGGGGTGACGCTGGTGATCGCCGAGAAGGCGTTGATCGAGCGCGGATCGACGACGATCCCCAAGATCCTTCGGTACAAGACCCACGCGGACAAGGAGTCGCTCTATCACACGCCTCCGACGTTCGCGATCTACCTCATGCGCAACGTGCTCGCGTGGATCGACGACCTCGGCGGCCTCGACAAGATGGCCGCGCGCAACGAGGAGAAGGCGGCCGCGCTGTACGGCGCGATCGACGCGTCGGACGGCTACTACCGCTCGCCGGTCGACGTCGCGACGCGCTCGCGCATGAACGCCGTGTGGCGCCTCCCCTCCGAGGCGCTCGAGGCAAAGTTCATCGCGGAGGCGACGGAGTCCGGCCTCGTCGGGCTGAAGGGTCACCGCAGCGTCGGTGGCCTGCGCGCGTCGACGTACAACGCCGTGAGCCCGGAGGGCGTCGGGCGCCTCGTCGACTTCATGAAGAACTTCGCCGCGAGCAACCCGGCATGACGACCTTCACCGAGCTGGTCCGCGGCGGGAGCACCGCGGAGGAGATCGCCGCGCACCTCGATGGCCTCCCCGCGGCGCAACGCGTCGAGGAGGTGCTCGCGCTCCCCGGCGGCATGCAGGAGAAGCTCTGGAAGATCGTCGAAGGCCAGCGTGTCGAGCTCGATCAGATCGTCGACGTCGAAGGTGAGACGCTGATCTACGAGCTGAAGAACAGCCTCCCGCTATTCAATATATCGCAGAAGCGGTTCTTCAAGCCGGCCGAAGGCGAAGTCGTCGGGTACAACCACACCACCGGCCTCGCGAAGACCTTCGCGGGCCCCGGCTACTTCTTCGTGCAGAACGGCAAGGACGGCCTCGAGTTCGACTACACGCGCCTGCCCTCGTTGCAGCCGGACGGGTGGCCCGAGATCAAGCCGAACACCGGGCTCATCCCGGGCGCGACGTACGGCAACATGATCGACTACTGCCGGCGGCTGTCGAAGCACTCGTTGATCGGGGAGGCCTGGAAGAAGGGCAAGCCGATGGGCGCGTACTTCATGCTCACGCGCTGCGTCGCGCAGTCCTGACGCGAGCGCGTCGGGCTACGTGCGCGTTACACGCCGCGGGAACTTTTCGGGCGCGCCGCGCGTCCTAGACTCGATGCAGAAGTGGATCGCAGCCCTCTCGCTCTGTTTTGCCTGCGCGAGCCCGACGCGGGTGGCGCGCGAGGCCGCACCCGGAGAGGCACCCCTGACCCTCCTCACCTACAACGTGAACTACGGCCTCGCCGGGGACGCGCCGGGGATCGCGGCCATCGCTGTGACGGACGCGGACATCGTGCTGCTCCAGGAGACCAACCCGGAGTGGGAAGCGGAGCTGCGGGCGGCGCTCGGCGAGCGGTATCCGCACATCTACTTTCACCACGTCGGCGCCGCGGGAGGGAGCGCAGTGCTGTCGAAGTACCCGCTGACGCAGCTCGACGTCGTCGGGCACCCCGTGAAGGGCTCGTGGTTCCCGACGATGGTCGCCGTCGTCGACACGCCGCAGGGTGAGGTGCAGCTCGCGAACGTTCACCTACGCCCGCCGCTCTCCGACAGCGGCAACCCGATCCTCGGCTTCTTCACGACGTCCGACGTTCGACGCGCCGAGATGCGAAACATTCTGAAGCGGCTGAATCGCGACCTACCGACGATCGTCGCGGGTGACTTCAACGAGTCGAGCGGCGGCGCGCTGGGTGTGCTCCAGGAGGCGGGCTTCGAGAACGGCGGGGAAGCGTTCGGCGTGGACCGCGACACGTGGCGCTGGAACACGAGCGTGGGTGAGATCGGCTCGCGGCTCGACCACGTCGTGTACGACGGACGCATCGATCCTCTGCAAATCGAGGTCGTCGAGGCCGGGCGCTCCGATCACCTCCCGGTCGTCGCGCGCATCGTCGTCCGTTGACCGGACCGCGAGGCTTTTCTAGCGTCCCCCGCGGATGCAGCTGTACACGAAGATCCTCATCGGCATGGGGGTGGGCGTCGCCCTCGGGTTCCTCGTCGGACCCAACTCCAACCTCCTCCCTCAGGACGGCGTGTCCCTCGGCAAAGGTTCGAAGGTCCTCAACGAAATTCGCGGCGCGCGCGTGCCGGGCGGAGCCGGCCTCCGATCCGCACGTATCGTGGAAGAGCGCCCCGGCGATCCGACCTGGCTGAAAATCGAATGGAAGCTCACACCCCCCGAGGTCCTCAAGCTGGAGGCGCAGGGGATCAAGGGCGTCAAACCGAACGTGCCGCTGACCGGCTGGGTCGCGGAGGGTCCGTCGATCCAACGGTACGCGCCGCTCGGCCGTACGCTCGTCGATTGGACGGAGTGGATCGGCCGCCTCTTCCTCGCGCTGATCAAGATGGTCGTCGTCCCGCTCGTCTTCTTCTCGCTGTGTGTCGGCGTCGCCTCGCTCGGTGACTTCAAAGCACTCGGGCGGCTCGGCGGGAGGACGATCGGCTACTTCACGATGACGACCGTCGTCGCGCTCGTCATCGGCGTCGGCCTCACGAACCTGATCAAACCCGGGCGCCTCCTCTCCGAGGAGGACCGCGCGGGGCTCCTTGCGTCGTACGAAGGATCCGTCGGGGACACCGTCGCCAACGCGGCGAACGCACCCACGCTCGTGGATCAGCTCGTCGCGATCGTCCCGACGAACCCGGTGCAGTCCCTCGCGCAGGGCGAGATGCTGCAGGTGATCTTCTTCGCGCTGATGCTCGGCATCGCCTTCACGATGATGAAGGAGGATCGCGCGACACCCGTCGTGGACGCGTTCGCGCGCCTCAACGACGCGATGGTGATGCTCGTGCACATCGCGATGGCGCTCGCGCCGTACGGCGTCGCTGCGCTGTTGTTCAAAGTCGTGGGGAGTACCGGGCTCTCCGTCCTCATCGCGCTCGGGGTCTACGGGCTCGTCGTGGTGCTCGGGCTGTTGCTCCACACCTTCCTGCTGTACGGCTCCGTCGTCCGCTTCGGCGCGCGCCTGCCGCTGTTCAAGTTCCTCGGCGCGATCAAGGAAGCGCTCCTCGTCGCGTTCTCCACCTCGAGCTCCTCCGCGACGCTGCCGGTCACGATGGAGGCGTGCGAGGAGAACGTGAACGTCAGCAACAAGATCACGAGCTTCGTCCTCCCGCTCGGCGCCACCGTGAACATGGACGGCACCGCGCTCTACCAGGGCGTCGCGGCGATCTTCATCGCGCAGATCTACGGCATGGATCTCACGGTCGGCGACCAGGCCACGATCGTCGTCTCCGCGACGCTCGCCTCCGTCGGCGCCGCCGGCGTCCCCGGCGCGGGCATGATCACGCTCGCGATGGTGCTCACCGCGATTGGCGTCCCGACCGAGGGCCTCGCGCTCATCCTCGGCGTCGACCGCCTCCTCGACATGTTCCGCACCGCGACGAACGTCGTCGGCGACAGCACCGCCACCGTCTTCATGGCGCGCCTCGAAGGCGAAGACCTGCAGATCATGACGGACGCCGAGGACCGCGCGAACCCGGGCAAGGGGTTCGAAGGCCGCCTCGCCCAAGGCGCCCACGCGGTCCCCGTCGACGAGGACTGAACGCTAGGGCGCGTTCACCAACGTCCACGTCCCGTCGTACGCCCACGTCTGCTGGCACGCGCCGCCGGCGCAGCCCTCTGCGGCAAACCCGCCGAACAACAGCACACGACGCGCTTCGGCGTCGTAGGTCATGACGTGGCCGCGGCGGCAGGTCGGGGCGGGGACGTCGACGCGCGTCCACGCTTCGCCGACCAGCTCCCAGGTCGCGTCGCACGGCTCGGACGGGTCGACGAGCTCGCCGCCGAACAGCACGACGCGATCGCGTTCGACGTCGTAGACCATCGCCGCGCCTTCGCGGGCGGGCGGGCCCGCGCTCGTCAGGCGGGACCACCGACCCTGCGCGAACGACCAGGTCGTCGTCTGGATCCCGACGTCGTTCTCGCCGCCGTAGGTGATGAGCCGAGCGCGCGCCGCGTCGAACGCGACGCTCGCGCCGTAACGCCCCTGCGGACCGGGACGCTCGAAGTCCGGCGGCACGTCCTCGGCGCCGATGAAACAGCCCGCGAGCGGGAGGCACAGCAGGAGGCGCTTCATCGCAGCTCCGTCCACGCCGTGCCGTCGTACGACCACACCGACGCGTCGTCTTCGTCGCTGCAGATCAGGCCCCCGAACAAGAGCGTCCTCGCGTTGGCCGCGTCGTAGACCATCGAAGCGCCGACGCGCGCCGGCGGGCCTTCGACGTCGACGCGCTCCCACACGTCGCCGACGAGCTCCCACGTCTCGGCGCAGCAGCGGCGCCCACCGTCTGCGCACGTCCCGAAACCGCCGAACAACACGACGCGCGCGCGCGCAGTGTCGAAGACCGCGGTGTGCTCGCTTCGGTCGGGGAGCCCGGCGTCTTCGAGCAAACGCCACGCGCCCCCTTCGAGCACCCACGTGTCGAGGTACGTGAGCAAACGCTCGCTCCCACCCACGTGGTCGCCGCCCATGTACACGGCGCGGTTCGCGGCCGGGTCGAACACGAGCGCGCCGCGACGGTAGCCCTTCGGAACGTCACCGAGCACCGGCTGCGCCGAAGGCCCCGCGGGCGGGACGGGATCCGCCGGGCACGCCGTGAGCCCCAGCAGCGCCACCCCGAGCCAGCGCGCCCCCTTCACGCGCGCGAGCCTGGCGCGAGGCGGCGAGCGACGTCAACGCCGCGCCCGGTGACACCAACGCTGCGACCGAGCTACGACGAGCCCGCGGCATGCGATCGCCGAGGTCAGCTCTCTGCGTGGCGCTCACCTGCGCCACCGCCTGTGCGGCGGTCCCCCGCGCGCCGCACCGCTTCGACCCCCTGCGCGACGCCGATCTCCCCTACGAGATGGGCGGGCTGTGGACACGACCCGACGGAGAAGGCGGCGCGGCCCAATCGAAGCGCGCCTTCCGCCGGACGTTCGCGCCGACCATCGTGCACGAAGCCGACACTCTTCTGTGGAGCGCCGAATGCGACGCGCACTTCGACTGGGCGTACGTGCCGCCCGCTCGCCAGGTGTGTCGATTCACCGCGACGAGCTCGACGGTGCGCGACGTGAGCGTCGTGTTGATCGGCAATGATCTGCGCCGCCTCGACGGCTTCGCGATCGTCGGCACCGCCACCGTCACCGACACCTGGACGGTGCTCCACGACCCTGCGGAACGCACCGCCGTCATGACGAGCTCGACGTCGCGTCTCGTGGCGCGGGTGGGACTCACCACCGAGAAGCTCGAGGTCGCGGACGACCTGAGCGTCGACGAGAACCGCCTCGCCGAGCTGATCGGCCTCGCCGTCTGCGCGACACCGAACGTCGCGCCCCCGCGCCGCGCGACGATCCCCGGCGTCCGCACCGCGACGATCGCCGAGACGACGACGTCGACGAGGTCCGATCCGCTCCGGATCGCGAGCGTCGCGCCGGACCAACGCTTCGAACCGCACGCGCGACACCTCGATGCCCTCGGCAACCCCGCGCACGCCGCCGCGCTGCGTGCGAGCGCGGGTGCGCGGCTCGCTGGCCCTCCGCCCGAGCCGACCCAACCGGTGCGTCGCGAACCCGACCCCGCCGGTGAGATCGGGTTCGGGATCGGCTTCGACGCGGGACCAACGTTCCCGATCGCGTCGGCGGACGTGAAGCTCCGGCAGGGCGCGCAGCTGAGCGTCCCGATGTTCGTGGAGTTGGAGCAGCGGCTTCAGATCATCCTCGCGGTCGGCACGTACGCGCGGACGCTCGACGGAGCGAGGACGGCGCGGACCGCCGGATTCGACGGGACGATCGATCCCATCAGCGGGTACCAGCGCGGGGGCACGTCGGTGCAGGGCGTCGGGTCGCTCGCGTTGGGCGCCCGGTACACACTCACCGACGGCGCCCTGCAGCCGTACGTCGGGCTGTTCGGAGGGACGCGGTTCGAGGCGCACGAGCTCGTCGACGCGGCGCGGTCCTACCGAATTCGCATCGTCATGCCCGGCGTGCAGATCGCGCCCGTCGTCGGCGTCCGTCACACGGTGTGGCGAAGCCGTGCGCTGAGCGTGGACATCCGCGGCGAGCTCGTCGGTCAGGCGACGTTCCAACGCTCGCCGGTGCTCGACTTCGAGGGCGACAGCAGCGCCGCCGCCCTCGACGCGTACGAGCGCCTCCGCGCGCTCGACTTCGGTGGGCCGGCGTTCCAGCTCGCCGTCGCGCTGGGGCTCGACCTGCGCATCGAGCTGTTTCGCGTGCGCTGAATCTTCAGGGGAGTGAAGGCGGTGAGACGACGACCTCGGCCACGCGCAGGTCGGCGTTGCTGTTGGGCCCCTTGTGGAACCACCGCAGCGCACCGGTCGGCGACGTGTACGCGATGGACCCTTCGGTGTCGGTCTCCTCGATCGTGCTGGTGCGGCGCGTCGCGAAGTCGAACGCTTCGGGCCCGAAGACGTAGCGGTAGTCCGGGGACATCGCCGTGGACGAGTATTGAGCCGCCGAGACGTTGTCGACCAGGATCGCGAGGGGCCGCTCTCCCCCGGGCGCGTGCAGGAAGTGCCCGCTCCACGCGGCCGAGCTCAGCGGATCCAGGTTGAGGAACGGCAGCTGATAGTTGCCGCCTGCCCTCATCACGGTATCGGGCTCCTCGATCCAGGTGCCCGTCGAGACATCCATGCGACCGAGCACGTAGCCGCCGCTCCGTGTGCCCTGCACCATGAGCTCGCGGTCGTTGGTGCCCGGGATCATCCGAAGCGCGCGAACCGAACCCGTGAGGGTCGGGCCGACGACCGAGCACGGGCCACCGTCGAGCGGCACGCGCAGCACGCCGCCGGTCCCGGCGCCGACCGCGGGGAGCGGAACGAACGCGAGAGCCGCGGTGCTCGTGCGCGTGAACGCGACGTCGTGACGTCGAAACGAAAACGCGTTGCCGCCAAAGTCCGCAATGGCGCACCCGGGGCTGGGCGCGAAGTCCGGGAGCGTCACGGCGTAGACGACGGTGTTCAGCGCGTTGACGACGACCGCGTGCGTCCGATCCGGTGCCAACGCCACCCGAGAGCACGCGACGCCGAACGCGCCGGTGGTCATCGTGAAGCCCGCCATGTCGGGGTCCCAGCGGCGCATCGATAGCGTCGACGCACCCGAGAGGAGATCACCGTTCGCGAGCACCGCACACGGGTTCTCGCTGCCCGTGGTGCCCGACGTCCCGACGATCCGCAGAATCGTCGGACCGCGCGCATACGTCACCGTCCCCGACCTCGCCGGTGGCCCCGCGAAGTCGTAGTCGATCTCCAGCGTGCTCGACTGCGCACCGCTCGGCACCGTCACCTCCAACGCGTTCGCCGCCGACGTCACGATCGTCGCCGGCTGGCCCCCGACACGAACCTCGGTGACCTGGTAGGTCGGCGGCGCGTGCAGGTTCCGGCCCGTGATCGTGAGTGTGCCCCCCTCGAAGAGGATCGCGGGACCGATGTCCGTGATCGCGACGGCGTCTTCGTCGACCGTGAAGGACACCGGCTGCGACGCGCGACCGTCCAGCGCGACGACGAGCTCCGCCGTCCGCGGCGTCGGCTGCGGCGCGTTGGGCACCACGAAGCCGACCACCCGATCCGTGCTGCTCACGATCGTCACCGGCGCCCCGTCGACCGTCGCGGTCAGCATCCCCTGCCCCGTGCCGGCGAAGCCACGCCCGAAGGCCGATACCGTCGCACCCTCCGGAACGGTCGCCGGCGACACCTCCAGCACCGTCGGGTCGCCGAACACCCGGACCGTCCCCGGCACCGCGCGCCGCACGGAGCCGCCGGTGTACTCGACCACCACGGCCCCGGGCACGACCGTCGTCGGCACGACGATCGAAACCTCGGCGTCCGTTCCATTCGGTAGAATCTCCGCGGCCACGCCGCCGACCCAGACCCCCTGCAGCGACTGCAACGCGCTGCCGTTCAGCAGGAGGGTGCCGCCGAGATGCACCTGCCCGGGCACGACGGTCTGCACGAACGGCTCGGACGAACGAACGAACGTCCCCACCACCTGGTTCGCTGCGTTGCGGAACGACACGGTGACGGGGCCGTCCGACGCGAGCCCCGGCACGTCCACGCGGAACGCGGTCGCGCCGACGTCGTAGGCCGGCGCGAAGGCGCCCGCGTTCCCGAAGCTCGCGCCGAGCGCGCCCTGCAGGAACATGCCGGTGAACGTAATGGTGGACTGCACCGTCCCCTGCCGCGGCATGAACCCCGCGATCGTCGGCGTGTCGGTGGGCTGCACGATGATCATGTCGCAGTCGTCCAGGGGGTGCAGCGGGCATCGATCCAGAGGATCGATGACACCGTCGTCGTCCGAGTCCGCGCGGTTCGGATCCGTGATCCACCCGTCCGCGCCCGCCGTGAGCTCCTCGACATCCAGCAGCCCGTCGTCATCGTCGTCGGGCTGGAGCTCGTCGGGCACGCCGTCGCCGTCCTCGTCGAGGCAGCCGAAGCGATCCGTGTCGAACTGATCGACGTCGTCCGGGCAACCGTCGTCGTCGTCGTCGTCGTCCTCCGCGTCGGGCGTGCCGTCGCCGTCGTAGTCCGCGGCGTCCTCGGGCGCGAGCACCACGATGTCGAGACCGAGCACCGACGTCGGCGTGACCACCACGTTGCGCAGCTGCGCCGTCCGGAACCCGGGTTTTTCGAAACGCACGCGATACACGCCCGGACGCAGCTCGGCCGAGAAGCCCCCTTCGCCGTCGGTCTGCGCGCGGACCTGAGCGGGCGTGGCGGTCGTCGTCTCCGAGATGAACACGACGTCGGCGTCGTTCGGCTCACCCTCCGTCACGTCGTACGCGCCGCGCACCTCGTACACCGCGTCTTCGTCGAGCGGCTCGAGCACGATCTGTCGCATCGGCGCCGCCAGCCCGGCCGGCACCTCGGCGCCGTCGATCGTCCCGGGCACATACCCATCCCGAACGACCGCGACCTGGTATTGCCCGGCGGGGACCGCGGGCATGCGGTACGCGCCGTCGAGACCGACGATCGTCGCGAAGGGCGTCGCGACGAGCACCACCGCCGAGCCGACGGCCGCCACCTCGGAGTCGACGTCCGCCAGACGCACTTCGCCGACCACGTCCGCGAGCGCGCCGAGCTGCACGTCGCCGAGATCGAGGGACTGCCCCTCCGCGAACAACCGCAACCCAGCGACGCGGCGCGCCTGCGCCGGGGCCCCGCCCGACGCGCGGAGGAGGAGATCGAGCCCGTGCCGACCGAGCGGCAGGCGACGCAGGGTGAAGCGCCCCTCCGTCTTGGTGGTCTCGCCGACGGAGCCGCCGATCAGATCGACCCGCGCGCCGACCACCGGTTCGAGCAGGCCGGTCGAAGCGCTGCGCGCCACCACGGTGCCCGTGATGAAGCCGCCCTCCTCCGCCTCGATGTTGTCGACGCTCCGAATGCAGCCCGTCGCGAGGACGAGCACCAGCAGACCACCACGAATTCGCACGCGCGGTGATCTTTCGCGCACGACGTATTCTCGTGCAACCGATGCGTTTCGAAATTCGTTGAGGTCACTCGGGCCGGTCGTAGACCAGGAGCCGTGTCTTGAGCGGGCCGTTGTGCAGCGGCTTTTCGAGCTTCGGATTCCGCCCGAAGATCATCTTCGCGTTGCCGTCCTCGGTCAGCATCCCGAACCGCACGCCCTCACCGAGACCGCGCCACCACGCGTTGAGCTTCGCGTAGAGATCCGGGTCGAGCTCGAGGCGCTCGCCGTAGGGCGGGTTGGTCAGCACCAGGATCGGCGTGTCGGGCTCGGCCCCCACCGCCGAAGCGATCCGCGTGCGCGTGAGGCGTTCGAAGTCGCCGAGGTGCGCCGAGATCGTCGCGCCGGCGCGCTTCGCGTTCTTGCGCGCCGCCTGGATCGCGTCGTCGTCCTGGTCGTTCGCGAAGACCATCGCGGTCGTGCCCTCGAACAGCTCGTGCTGCGCGCGGTCGTGCTTCGCAAACGTCGGCAGCCACGACGCGGCGGGTTTTTTGTTACCCACCCACAGCGCCGCGCCGCGCGCCATCGCGTCCCCTTCGATCGCGATCGTCCCCGCGCCACACATCGGATCGACGAGGATTTCCTTGCGCGCGTCCCACCGCGCGAGCATCAGCATCTGCGCCGCGAGGTTCTCCTTGAGCGGCGCCTCCCCGTAGTCGGTTCGATACCCGCGGGCGTGCAGGCTCTGCCCGCCGAGGTCGACGGAGATGACGAGCTTCTGCTCATCGCCGCCGCGCACCACGATCGAGACGTCGGGCCGATCCGGATCCAGCGTCAGCGACATCTTGTGCGCCTTCGCCGCGTCCATCAGCGCGTTCTTCACCGTGCCGCGGACCTGCAGCGGCCCCGCCTCGAAGTTGTAGGCGTTCTTGACGGTGATCGAGAACGTCTGCCCGTCCCGCATCCAGCGCGGCGGCTTCTTCACGTACCAGCCGCGAATCTCGTCGTAGAGCGGCTCGAGGCGCTCGGCGTGGGTCTCACCCAGATCCCACAGCACCCGCGAGGGCGTCCTGAGGTACCGGACGGCGAACCACGCCAGGTCCGCGTTGAACGGATACACCAGCGTCTGCTCGTCGAATCGGACGGGCTTTTCCAGGCGGATACGCCCGAGCGAGCGCGGCGCCAGGCGTTTGACCTCGGCCTCCATGGCGCGGTTGGCACCGCCGGAGCCGAGTAATCTCAGCGTGTCGAGACGACCCACGCGGTCACGTGGGCCGAAGACGTCGGGGGACGCAAGTCAAATCGACCGAAGCAGACTCACGGACCAGCGGCTTCGTCGAGGTGCTCTTTCTTCTCCTCGACTTCCTTCCACTCGTCGGCGTCGGCGAGCGCGTCCTTCTTCTCGGTGATGACGGGCCACAGCGGCGTGAGGCGCGCGTTGAGCTCGGTGTACGCCTCCCACTTCTCGGGCAGGTCGTCCTCCGCGAAGATCGCGGTCGTCGGGCACTCGGGTTCACAGGCCCCACAGTCGATGCACTCGTCCGGGTCGATCACGAGGAAGTTCTTCCCCTCGTGGAAGCAGTCCACGGGGCAGACATCGACACAGTCCGTGTACTTGCACTTGATGCAGGGCTCGGCGACGACAAAGGTCATGCGGTTCATCTAGCTTGGAACCAACCGCCGATCAAGCGCACGCGTGACCCGCTTCGCAATCTTGGCTAGCGTGCTCCGCGACATGGCGACCGACCGCATTCAATCGTACCTCGAAGGCCGTTGGCAGGACGGCGAAGGTGAGGGTGCGCCCCTCGTGAACCCTGCGACCGAAGACGTCGTCGCGACCGCGACCACCGCCGGCATCGACTTCGCCGCGGGTCTCGCGCACGCGCGCAAAGTCGGCGTGGCGAACCTCGGCGCGCTCACGTTCGCCGAGCGCGGTGCGCTGCTGCAAAGGATGTCGACCGCGCTGCACGATCAGCGCGAGGCCCTCATCGCTTCTGCGATCGCCAACGGCGGCTGCACACGCGGCGACGCGAAGTTCGACATCGACGGCGCAATCCTCGTCTTCTCGCACTACGCCGAACTCGGCGCCGAGCTGGGCGACAAGAAGATCCTCGCCGACGGCGACGGCATCCAGCTCGGACGCAGCCCGCGCTTTTGGGGCCAGCACGTCTTCGTCCCGCGCGAGGGCGTCGCCATCCTGATCAACGCGTTCAACTTCCCCGCGTGGGGCTTCGCGGAGAAGGCCGCGTGCGCGCTCCTCGCCGGGATGCCGGTGATCACCAAACCCGCGACCGCCACCGCGCACACCGCGTGGCTGTCGACCAAGGCGATCGTCGAAGCCGCCGACGTCCCGGAGGGGGCCTTCGGCTTCATCGGCGGCGGCGTGGGTGACCTGCTCGATCACGTCACCGGGCAGGACATCCTCGCGTTCACCGGGAGCGCGAGCACCGGCGCGATGCTCCGCTCCAACCCGAAGATCGTCGAGAAGAGCGTGCACGTGAACGTCGAGGCGGACAGCCTCAACGCTGCGGTGCTCGGCCCGGACCTCGACCTCGGCAGCGAAGGTTTCAGCCTCTTCGTCCGCGAGGTCTCGCGCGAGATGACGCAGAAGACCGGCCAGAAGTGCACCGCCGTGCGGCGCATCTTCCTCCCGGAGGCGAACGCCGACGAGGTCATCGAAGCCCTCGGCGAGCGCCTGACCGGCCTCGTGATCGGCGACCCGTCCAACGAAGACGTGCGCATGGGCCCGCTCGCCTCGGCGCGGCAGCTCGCGGACGTCGAAAAGGGCATCGCCCTGCTCCGCGAGGAGGCGGACGTCGTGGTCGGGGATCCGGACAAGCCCTTCGACAAGCCGAACGGCAAGGGCTTCTTCTTCGCCCCCGTCCTCCTGAAAGCGCGCGATCCGCAGACCGCCCGGCACGTCCACGAGCACGAGGTCTTCGGGCCCGTCGCCACGGTGCTCACCTACTCGGGGGACGCCGCAGAGGCGATCGAGCTGGTCCGCAAGGGCGAGGGCGGCCTCGTCACGTCGGTCTACAGCGACGACAAGGCCTTCACGGAGCAGATGGTGCTCGGCCTCGCCCCGTTCCACGGCCGCGTCTACCTCGGCTCGTCCAAGGTGCGAAACCACGCCATGGGCTCCGGGCTCGTCCTTCCGCAGTGCGTGCACGGCGGTCCGGGCCGCGCGGGCGGCGGCGAGGAGCTCGGGGGCTTGCGCGGCGTGCAGCACTACATGCACCGCGTCGCCATCCAGGGGTCGCGGCCCATGGTCGAGAAGATCTGCGACACGAAACCCGAATCCTGAAGCCCCGATCCCACGGCGTAGCCGGTTCGTTGCGGGCGTTTTCGACTCGCACTATCCTGCGACGAGATTCGTCACCGACGCATCTGAACGGGTTGGCTGCATGACGTCGATGCTCGAGGTGTTGCGGGAGTACAAACACCTCAGCGCACAGAAGAAACGCGATGGCGAGCTCCCCGGCGCCCTCGAAGCTCGCCTGTCCGAGCTCGAGGCGCTCGTGCGCGCCGAGCGCGAGCGGCGCGGGGGTTCAGCGTCCGTCAGCTCGGCCGACCTACCGGCGCAGCGATCGTCCGACAGCCTCGCCGCCCAACCGCTCCCGCGCGGGTCGAGCCGGAGCTCGCGCGCCGACCTCCCCGCGCAGTCGTCGCGCGCCGATCTCCCCGCGCAGTCGTCGCGCTCCGATCTCCCCGCGCAGTCGTCCCGTTCGGATCTCCCCGCGCAGCGCGCGCCGTCGCGGGCCCCGAGTCGCGCCCGGCGCGCGGCGCCCGCCCAGCGAGCTCGGTCGAAGGTGGCGCCGAAGGCGGAGGAGGCGAAGACGGCGGACGTCGAGAAGAAGTCCTGGCTGTCGGATCCGCAGAACCGACGCAAGGCGATGTGGGCGGCCGCGATCGTGTCGCTCCTGCTCTGCCCGCTGAGCACACTCGTGTTCGGGGTCCCGTTCGACCTCGTGACGTCGAGCCTCCTCCCGTACATCGCCGTGTTCTCGGTGGTGGGGTGGGCGCTGTTCTATCCGGCGCTGATGTGGTGGCGCGAGCGCGCCGCGCGGAACAGCACGTCGCACCTCAACGAACCGGACTTCGTCGCGCGTGCGCCGGTCGTCGAGCCAGTGGTCGCCGTGCTCACCGGTCTGGGGGCGGTGACCTGGCTGATCATGAGCGACTTCGCCGACCAGGGCCTCGCGCGCACCGTCGGCTTCCTGCTCGGGATGACGTTCGGGTTGGTGGGGAGCGGGCTCGTCGCCATCTTGGTGATGCGGCCCATCGCGCGGCGACGCACGGCGGAGCGCGCTTACGATCAGTACCTCGAAGCCGGCACGTTCCAGCTCAACAAGAACAACGCGAAGCGCGCGCACCGACTCTTCGAGCGCGCGCTGGAGTCCGCGACGACGGAGGCCCAGGAGGCCAAGGCCAAGGCCAAGCTCGAAGAGGCGATCCAGAAGGAGGCCGCCGACCTCGAGAGCCGCGGCTACGCGGAGCGCGCGAAGCAGCTGCGTCGCGCGGCGAAGAAGCCGAAGAAGCCGTCGCGCGAGCTGCGCAAGTCGGACACCTCGACCGGCTCGACGGGCGCCGCCGCGCCGATGCCGACGACGCCACCGAGGCTGCTACGCCGACATACGAAGATCGACATCCTCGGCCCGAACACCGTCCCGACGGATCCTGCGGAGCTCGCGGAGGTGCGCGAGGCGGCGGTGCAGCTCGAACGCCGCGGGCGCAACCGTGAAGCGTTCGAAGCGCTGGTCGACGGCGAGCTCGCGCTGACGGCGTCGCTCGCGCGCGAAGCCGCGAACGAGTACATCGGCGCGGGCCTGCTCCGTTCCGCGGACGTCATCTACGAGCGGCTCGGCGAGCGTCAGATCCCCGAGTTCTACAAGGCGGTCGCCGTGGAGTGGTCGCGCGCGGACGCGGGGTTCGAGCCGAAGGAAGCGACGCGGCTCGCGTCGATCCTCTGGGAGCTGTCGGAGGGCGAGGCCGCGGTGCGCGTCGCGGCGCAAGGCGCCCTGTCCCAGGCGGGCGACGACACGAGCCAGCGCGAGGCGGCGATGCTCGCGGAGAAGATCTGCGGGCAGCTCTCGATGTCGCCGCCGCCGGAGATCGTGGAGCGCCTCGGTCGGTTCGGTGAGGCGGCGGACCTGTACAACCAGGCAGGTCGGCGCGAGGAGGCGGAGCGCTGCCTCAAGGGCGAGGCCGACCGTCTCCTCGAAGCCGAGATCCCGCGGCCGAAGGATGCGATCCCCGTGCTGTCGAAGCTGTTCAGCTACGACAAGTACCTCGAGGACAAGTACCTCGGACCGCTCGTCGAGTACCTGATGACGACGCGCGCGAGCGGCGGCCTCGCGACGCGCGCGCTCGCGGCGTATCGGCACCGGCACCGCGACGATCACCGCGTGAGCACGCGCCTCACCGAGATGTACATCGAGTCCAACAAACGCGACGAAGCGCTCGCCGAGTTGGACCACCTCGAGAAGCTCGACGCCTCCGCGCCGCAGGCGCTGGTCGAGGGCTACCAGCGGCTCCGCAACGCGTACCCGCAGGACGCGACGGTCGCGTCCGGCCTCGCGCGCGCCCTGGTTCGCGCGGGCAAGCCGGCCGACGCGACGGGCGTCGTTCGCGACCTCCTCGGCAGCGCGGCGCGCTCGACCGAGTCCGAGGGGTTGATCCAGCTGATCGACGGGTTGTTCGAGTGGGGTCGCTCCGACATCGAGCTGCGACGCGAACGTGCACTGCTCAACCTCGAGCGCGGCGACACGGCGGCGGCGTTGGAGGACTTCGAGCAGTACGTGATCGAGGGCGGGCGCGACCCCGAGGCGATCCGACAGGTGGTGGAGCTGCTCCGCGGATCACTCGCGCTCGCGAACGGATCGCCGGACTACGTCGCGCACATGCGGCTCGCGCGGTTCCACCTCTTCTCGGGACAGGCGCCCGAGGCGTTGTCGCTCCTGGAGATCGCGCGGACCTCCGACGAGACCCGCGACGAAGCGGACGTGTTGCTCGGCCGCGCGGAGCTCGCGGCGTCGAATCCGCGACGCGCGGTGCAGGTGCTCCGCGACGCGATCGCGGGGCGCCACCCGCAGGACACGCCGGAGCTGCACTTCGAGCTCGCGCGTGCGTTCGAGATGCTCGGGGATCTGTCGCAGGCCAAGAAGGTCGACGCGGCGCTCGAACACTTCGTGCCGGGGTTCGTCGAGGACTACCTCAAGTCGCGCCCCGCGTTCGATCGCGCCGACACGATCTTCATGCCCGGCAAGCCGGGCGCGCTCGACGACACGACGAACATTCAAGCGAAGCACGACACCGACGATCTCTCGCTCCCCGACGTCGGGGACGACGACTTCGAGGACGAGGAGACGCGCGCGCAGCTCGATCTCTCGGACGTGTTGCTCCCGCGGTACCGGCTCCTCAAGCGTCTGGGCTCGGGCGGTATGGGCGACGTGCACCTCGCGGAGGATCTCGCGCTCGGCCGTGAGGTCGCGATCAAGGTCCTGCGGCGCAGCCTGGCCACCGACCTGTTCATCGCGAAGTTCAAGGAGGAGGCGCGGATCGTCGCGAAGCTGTCCCACCCTGGGATCGTCGGCGTCTACGACATCGGTCAACGCGGCGAGTGGTCGTACATCGTGATGGAGTACGTGCCCGGGCCGGACCTCGCGACGCTCGTGCATGCGTCGATGCCGCCGACGACCGCGGAGATCGCCGATACGATCGCGCAGGTCGCCGACGCGATGGAGTACGCGCACGGCCAGGGCGTCATCCACCGCGACCTGAAGCCGGCGAACATCCTGGTGACGACGGACGGGACCGCGAAGGTCACGGACTTCGGCATCGCGCGGGTGCTCCAGGTCGGGTCGGACGAGACGGCGTTCTCGGCGGCCGGCCTCCAGGTCGGAACGGTCAACTACATGGCGCCCGAGCAGATTCAGGGCGCGACGGTCGGGCCGAAGACGGACATCTACCTGCTCGGCACCACGCTGTATTACTCGCTGACGCGGCAGTATCCGTACGTCGGCGACGCCGTGGTCGTGCAAAAGATCCGGCAGGACGCCATCCCGGTCACGCGGCACCGCAACGACCTCAGCCCGCAGCTCGCGCAGTCGGTGACCCAGGCGATCGCGCGCAAACCCGAAGACCGATTCGAGAACATGGGGAGGTTCGCACGGGCGTTGCGGACGGTGCCCGAAGTCCTCGAGCCCTCCGACGAGACCGAGCTCCTGTAGTCCACGGGTGTGCGAGGAGGCCGGATTTTGGTTGGCCTCCGAGCGGGCATTGAGTATCCGACCGCCGCTGCTCAGCAGGGAGGTTCCAAACATGATGAAGACGATGACGACGGCCCTCGCGCTGCTCTTCGCGACGTCCACCGCATTCGCGCAGGAAGAGATCGCGAGCGAAGAGCTCGAGAAGAAGACGATGGAGGAGCCGAAGAAGGAAGGCGACAAACCTCCGGAGGACGGCTGGAAGGTCAAGGGCAACCTCGGCTTCTCGGGGTCCCTGACGAACGCGCAGAACTTCGTCGGCGTCGAGGAAGGCACGACCATTCAGCTCGGCGTGCTCTTGGGCCTCAACGCGGATTGGACGTCGGGCCAGCACGGCTGGGAGACGTCGCTCAAGGCGCAGCACGCCCAGACGAAGACACCGAACCTTTCGGCGTGGGTGAAGTCGGCCGACCAGCTCGACATCCTTTCGACGTACACCTACCGGTTCAACAACCCCGAGTGGCTCGGTGCGTTCGGTCGATTCAAGCTGAACACGCAGCTGCTCGCCGGGTACTCCGTCCGCGCGGAGCCGACGATCTACGGGGAGGGCACGGCGGAGCAGCCGTCCGAAGCGAAGGTCAAGTTGACGGGACCGTTCGAGCCGCTCCTCTTGCGTGAATCGGCCGGTGCCTTCGCGAAGCCGCTCAAGAGCGACAAGGTCAACCTCAAGACCTCGCTCGGTATCGCGGCGCAGCACATCATCACGCGCGACGGGCGCGTCATCGCCAACGTGGACGAGGGCATGACGCCGACGCTGGTCACGTTCACCCCGCTCGAAAGCTCGAATGACTTCGGTATCGAAATTACGGCGAACGCGGACGGTACCCTCATCAAGGACGTGCTGACCTGGAAGCTGTCGGTCGACCTCTTTCAGCCAGTCCTCCCGGGGCCCAAGGAAGACGACCCGACGACGCCCGACGTGGACGAGTCCGGTCCAGAAGGCTTTGGCCGCTTGAACCTCGACCTCAACGCGGGCCTGTCGCTCAAGCTCGCGAAGTGGCTCTCGCTCGATTACCTCCTCACGGTGCGTCGCGTGCCGCAGGTCATCCGAGAGTTCCAGGTGCAGAACCAGCTCATCCTCACTGCTGGCTTCGACATCCTCTGAGCTCGGCCATAACGGTCGCTCGCTTCGCGAGTGACCTCGGCACAGTCTTCGGACCCGCCGCTCCGCCTAATCGAGCTCCCACTCGGCGTCGATGGCGTCGAGCATCTCGGACGGAGCGATCTGCTGCGTCATTCGTCCACGCCGAACGAAGCGGTGCTCGAAGCGGCGAGCGCCCCGGGACAGGACCGCGTCTCGGAAGGCTTCGATGTAGTCTTCGCCGAACTCACTGTTGATCGTGTTGAACAGCACGACGTGTTTGCCGTCGAAGCGGTTGCGCTCCACGAACGCCCATATCGGCGGGGCCGGGCTGTACAGCCACACGGGTGAGCCGAGGTAGATCGTCTCGTAGCCGGTGAGGTCGAGGGTGGTCGGGGTGATGTCGGCGTCGCGGCCCCTCGCGTCGACCATCGCGTGCGCCCACCCGAGGAGCCCGAGCTCGTAGTCCGGGCTGCGGAGCTCGATGAGCTGCGCCGAGAGACGCGCGGCGACGTGGCGTGCCGCGAGTGCCGTATTTCCGGAGCGCGAAAAGTAGATCACCGCGACGTCCGCGTGCGTCGGCGACGCGTAGGGCTCGAGCGGCGCGACCTCGCGGGCCTGCTTCGCTTCGATCAGCGTGACCGCGACCGGGATCGCGAGGAGCCCCGCGACCCCGATCGCCAGCGCGAGCAGGATCTTTCGCCGTGTGCTCGCGAGCTTCATCGGTCGTCGCCTACGCTCGCAGGTGGCTGGCGAAGAACGTGCCCAGCACCGTGGTCGCCTCCTCGACGTACGCCTTTCCGTCGTACAGGTCCATGTGGTTGGCCCCGTCGACCACGTGGAAGTGTTTGTCGTCGCTCGCAGCCCGCGCGAACAGATCGTCACTCATCCACTTGCTCCCCGCCTCGCTCCCGGCGACCACCTGTAGCGGCTGCGTGAGGAACGCCTCCGCCTTGAAGTACGCGTCGTAGGGGATGATCTGCGTGAGGCTGCGCGCGGTGGCGTAGCCCGGCGCGGTGGCCTGCTCCGCCCGAGGCGTGTGGTAGTACTCCCACGCCTGGCGCAGCTCCTCGTTCGGCGCGTCCTCTTCGCGCAACGGGGCCAGCGGGATCCGCGCGAGCTCATCACTCGACGCGTCGCCGGTGCGCGCCGCGGAGCCCGCCTGGATGGTCGGCAACGCGTCGGCGTCGGCGACGTTGTTGTCCCAGCCGTTACGAAACATCGCGCCGATGTTCACCGCGCTCACCGTCGCGACCGCCTTGATCCGATGGTCGTTGATCGCCGCGTTGGCCGTGTAGCCGCCGCCAGCGCAGATCCCCATCGCACCGATCCGCTCGCGGTCGACGAACTTCAGCGTGGTCAGGTAGTCGATGACCGCGCTGACATCCTCGGTCCGCACGTGCGGGTTCTCGAGCTGCCGCGGCACGCCACCACTCTCGCCCTGGTACGACGCGTCGTACGCGATGGCCACGAAGCCCTGCGCCGCCAGCCGCCGCGCGTAGGTGCCCGCGGTCTGCTCCTTCACGCCGCCGCCCGGGTGCGACACGACGACCGCCGGGTAGACCTGGGTCTCGTCGAACTGCGGCGGCAGCTCGATGATCGCCGACATCGTGATCGAAGGGTTGTTGGTGTTCTGGAAGGTGATTTTCGACATTTCGTTGTCTCCTCGTCGACCAACTTAGGCGCGGACCTCCTATTGAACAATCGCACAGAATCGATTGAACTCATCACTCAGGTGATGAATGCAACGTGAGGATCTGGCGGACCTGGCGGCGTTCGTTTCCGTCGCCCGCGAGGGCAGCTTCACCCGAGCGGCGTCGCGCTTGGGCATGTCCCAGTCGGGGCTCAGCCAGGTCATTCGAAGACTCGAAGAGCGGTATGCCGTGCGGCTCCTCGACCGCACGACGCGGAGCGTGGCGCCGACGCAGGCGGGCGAGCACCTCCTCGCGAGCGCCGGGCCGATGCTCGATCGACTGGACGTCGAGCTGACCGGACTCAGTCAGTTCCGAGACCGCGTCGCAGGGGTCATTCGCATCACGGCCGTCGAGCACGCGGCGAGGACGGTCATCGGTCCGGCGATCGCGCCGCTGCTCCTCGAGCACCCGGACATCCAGATCGAAGTGGTCTGCGACTACACGTTGGCCGACGTCGTGAGTGATCGTTTCGACGCTGGGGTCCGAATCGGCGAGCAGGTGGAGCTCGACATGGTGGCCGTTCGGATCTCACCGGACATCCCCATGGCGATCGTCGGCTCACCCGACTACCTGGAGCGATCCCCCGCGCCGAAGAAGGCGCGTGATCTCCTGGACCACCGTTGCATCAACCTGCGCCTTCCGACGAGGGACACCGTCAACGCGTGGCGCGTTGTCGAACGCGGTCGAACGAAACACATCAAAGTCGAGGGCCCCCTCGTCCTCAACACGATCGACATGATCCTCGACGCGGCGTTGGCGGGTGTCGGGCTCGCGTACCTTCCGTTGGACCAGGTGCATCCGCACATCGAGGGCGGACGCCTCGTCTCGATCCTCCCGAAACGACTCCCGCCGTTGCCGGGCTACCACCTCTACTTCGCGAACCGGCACACCGCTTCGCCCGCGTTCCGGTTGTTCGTCGACGCGGTCCGTTATCGACGCCCCCGAGGACGTTAGAGCGGCTTCCTCGCGTACACCCGCATCAAGCCCGAGCGACCGAGGCCCGCTAGGAGCAGAGTGGCCGGGACGTCGTAGACCATCTGCAAGAAGAACCCGAGCGTGAGGAGCTTGCTCCGGTTCGGGCTGAAGACCTTCGGTACGAAGCCGCGCACGCCCGCCGCGAAGGTGAGGCTGCCGGCGAGCTCGCCCGGGAACCACGGGCGCGCGACGTGCACCACCTCGAGGCCGGCCTTCTCGACCAGCGCGCGCATCGTGGCGGGGCGGTAGTGGTACAGGTGTGTCGGCGGCATGAGGTAGAGCCAGTGCCGGCCGAAGATCTTCGCGAGGACATCGTTGGTCGGCGTCTCCGAGATGAACCAGCCGCCCGGTTTCAGCAGGCGCGCCATGCGCTCGATCTCCGCGGCGGGATCGTAGACGTGCTCCAGGTAGTGCCAGCTCGTGACGAAGTCGAAGGCGCCGTCTTCGTAGCCCTGCGCGGACAGCTCGCCGACGTCGACGTCGAGCTCGTGCACCTTCTTCGCGAACGCGGCGCACTCTGGTGAAAAGTCGACGCCGTGCGCCTGCACGCGCGTGAACTGCCGCATGTAACGCGCGAAGCCGCCGAGACCGCAGCCCACGTCGAGGAGTTTGTGCTCGGGCCCGATCTTCACGCCGAGCTTCGTGAGCCGGCGGATCGTCCCCAGCGCGCGGAGCCGCCCCGCGATGCCGACGCGTTTGCCGTTCGCCGCGCGGCGCTCGAGCTGCGCGAGCGTATCTTCAGTGTAATAACCCGCGTAGTACGGACCGATCTCGTTCGGTGAAGGGCGTGGGTCGAGGACGAGCGCGCCGCAGTCGCCGCAGCGTTTGTACGCGTACGCGTCGCCGATCCCGAAGAACTGATCCGAGGCCCGCTCGACCCCGGACGTGAGCGCCGCGTCCGCGTGCACCGGACAGGCGAGTCCGCTGTCCATCAGTCGTCCGACTTCCGCTCGGCTTCGAGCTTCCGGTAGATCGTGCGCGCCGCGATCCCGAGGAGCTGCGCCGCGAGGCTCTTGTCGCCGCCCGTCTCCTCGAGGGTCTCGTGGATCATGAAGCGCTCGACCTCTTCGAGCTTGGTGCCGATCGGGATGACGATCTTCTTCCCTTCGCGGTGCACCTCACCCCGCTCGACGACGGCGTTCTGCACCGGCGCGGGGAGGTTGGCGACGTCGATGACCTCGTCGCGCGTGAGCACCACCGCGCGCTCCACGACGTTCTCCAGCTCGCGCACGTTCCCCGGCCAGCCGTAGCGAACGAGTTTGTCGCGCGCGTCCTCCGTCAGGCCGCGCACCGTCTTGTTGTTCTTCTTCGCGTAGAGGCGAATGAAGTGCTCGGCGATCAGCGCGATGTCCTCGGGGCGCTCGCGCAGCGGCGGCAACCGCACCTCGATCACGTTGAGGCGGTAGTAGAGGTCCTCGCGGAACGTGCCCTCCTTGACCGCCGCCTCCAGGTCGCGATTCGTCGCAGAGACCAAGCGGAAGTCGACGGAGATCGGCTCGTGCCCACCGAGCCGCTCGATCTCGTTCTCCTGCAACACCCGGAGCAACTTGGCTTGCACTGGCGCGGAGAGCTCACCGACCTCGTCGAGGAACAGCGTTCCGCCGTCGGCGCGCTGGATGCGGCCCTCCTTCGCCTGCGTCGCGCCGGTGAACGCCCCCTTCTCGTAACCGAACAGCTCCGACTCGAGGATCGTCTCGGGGAGCGCCGCGCAGTTCACGACGACGAAAGGCCCCTCGAGCCGCTGCGACTGCTCGTGCAGCGCGCGCGCGAGCAGCTCCTTACCGGTGCCCGACTCGCCGAGCAGCATCACCGTCGCGGTGGACGGCGCGGCCTGCTGGATCGTCTCGAGCGTCGCGAGCATCGCGGGCGAGCGACCGATGATCGGACGCCCCCGCACGTTGTCGGGGGAGACCTCGGCGAGCTCCTTCCGCAGCAGCACGTTCTCGGCGCGCAGCGCCTGACGTTCGAGCGCGCGCTCCACGACGCGGAGGATCAACGCCGACTTGAACGGCTTCTGGATGAAGTCGTACGCCCCCTCGCGCATCGCCTCCACGGCGTTTTCGACCGTGGCGTACGCGGTCATCACGATGACGTCGACCTGCGAGCGGATCGCCCGCGCCGCGCGCAAGAGATCTTGCCCGCTCATCCCGGGCATCATCAGGTCGGAGACGATCAGGTCGATCGGTTCCTTGCGGACGACGTCGAGCGCGAGCTCACCGGAGGTCGCCGTGTGAACGGTAGCGCCCTCGCGTTCGAAGAGGCGGCGGAGCGAGAGGACGTGCTCCGGCTCGTCGTCCACGACGAGCAGCACGGCACCTTCGAACGTCTTCCTGTCCAGGCTCACGGGTCAGCATCAGGGCTACCCATTTCTCGGCGGCCCGACAAGGAACAGGGGCCCCTGCGCGCGCATTCCGCGCTCAGCGAACAGTGCCGACCCAGAAGCTGTCGTACGACTGAAAGCGCCCGAGCAGGTTCAGGCCGCTGCGCCCGCCGACCAGAAACATCCGACCGTTCAGCGCGGGGAGCTGGTGCACGTGGCCGCGTCCCTCCGGGATGGGCGTCGGCGTCTCGACCAACGGCCCGACCGTACCGTCGGCCAAGATCTCGGCCGACAGCACGGTGCCGACGAACTCCAGCGAACCCGTGAGGCCGGCGACCACCCAGATGCGACCGTCGAACAGGCCGACCGACGGCGTCACGAGGCCGTCGCCGGGGATGGCGCCGAGATCTTCCCAAGCGGTCACGCGCCCCTCGGCGTCGAAGCGCCCGAGCATGATCTGAGCGCGGAAGTCGCTGTCCTCCAGACCGCCCAGCACGTAGATGCCGTCGTCCGTCGCGACCGTGCCGTGGTGCGAGCGCACCGCGGGCAGCGGCTCGAGCGACTCCCAGTCCTCCAGGTGATCATCGACGATCGCCGCGCGGTGGACCTCGTTCGAGGCGCGCTCGTTCCCCCACTGGCCGCCGACGACATAGATGTAGTCGTCGTGAAAGAACGACTGGTGGTGCCAGACGCCGGTCGGCATCTCGGGCTCCGGACGCCACGAGCCGATCTCACCTTCGTTCGTGATCCACGCGGAGTAGACGTACGGGTAGCGGCCCTCCATCGTCGCGCCGCCGAGCACGTAGATGCGACCGTCGCGGATCTGCATCGTGTGGCCGGCGAGCCGGCTCTGGAGCGTCCCGATCTGCTCCCACGCGCCGATCGGTCGTCCGTCGTCCGAAAGCTCGATCCGGTGGATGTCGTTGTAGAACTCTTCGAACGAGTGGCGACCACCGCCGGACACCACGAGGTAGGGCGTGTCGCCGAAGTGATAGATCGTCGTCGCGTGGTGATCGCGTGCGCCCGGGATCGGTGGGCCATTTGTCCACGCCACGCTGCTCGTGCAGGTGCCCGCGCTATCTTCATGCGCGAAGGGGCCGCACGGATCGACGGGGCCGCCGTCACGCGGCGCGCCGGCGTCGCGCTCGGCGACGCCGGCGTCGCGGTCGATCGTGGTGTTGTCGTCGTCGTCGGTGCCGCCGGAGCACGCTGCGCTGAGCGCGAGCGCGAGGACGGATGCACCGACGCGTGCGGAGAGTCGGATCATCGTTGGTCTTCCTTCCACGATGGCTCCGACGTTCGCGTCGGCGCCGCCTGCCCGTGGTTGTCTACGCCAAGAGCAAGCGGCGTGCCGTCAGTTGGCTAACGCTCGCTCATACGTCAGGACGACGATGCCGCTGGCGTACGTCTGTTGACGGACGAGCGCGTACCGTTTGGTCTCGCCGCTCGCGCCGACCAACGACATCCCGCCGCCCGAGAGCACCGGATTGATCTTCACGATCAAGCGATCGATCAGGTCCGCCTCGTAGAGCGACGCGGCGAGCTTCGACCCGCCGCACAACCAGATCGGTTTGCCGTCCTCCGCCTTCAGCGCGCGCACCGACTCGACGGCGTCGTCCGCGACGACGCGCACGGCTTCGTCGGGGCTCGCGCCGAGCGACTTCGAGTACACGACGGTCTCGAGCCACGGGTACGGGTTGGTCTTGCCCGCGGCCAGGCCCACCTCGTAGGTGGCGCGGCCCATGACGACGGTGCCGTACGCCTCGAGGTCGGCGAAGAAGTCGTGGACGTGTTTTTCGTCGAAGAGGAAGTGGTCGAAGGAGCCATCGTCGGCGGCGATGCGGCCGTCGATGGACGTGGCGACGTAGTAGTCGAGTGTTCTCAAAATAGACCTCCGCGGACGCTCCCAGGAATGGGGAGCGTGCATCTCGATTCGAAGCAGGGGAGTCGAGGTCAGCGCAGGGTCATAGAAGGCAGCTGTTCGCCGCCGCGGATAGTCGTAACGGAGCCGAGCCGAGAGATCAAGCGCGGCGGCGGCGCAAGAAGAGTCCGAGCCCGAGCAGCGCGAACCAGGCGAAGCCGCTCTTCGACTCGGACGCCGTGCACGCGCAGCCGGTGGCCTGCGGCTCGGTCGTCGTCTCGGCCTGCAGGCCGAGGCGCACCGTCGCGACGGAGCTCTCGTTGCCCTTCGGGTCGCGAGCGCGGAGCTGCAGGATGTCCGCGCCGCCGAGCTCACCGTAGGCGAGCACGCCGCGCGCGGTGCCTTCGGACCACGGCTGGACGTCGACCGCGTACCACGCGCCATCGTCCGTCTTCGCCTCGAGCACGAGCTGCGAGACGTCGAGGGTGTCGAGGTCGACGACGTCGACGCGCACGCCGGTGTCCTCGTGCAGCGCGCGGATCTGCGGGGCGAACGGATCCACGACGACGTGGATCGACGCCGGCGAAACGTCGAGCGACGTGTAGTCACCCGCGTAGCGCGAGCGCACTTCGACGAGGTGCGGCCCGGGCATCTTCAGCTTCGGGTCGGCGACGAAGAGCGTGCCGTCGGGGCGCGCCGGACGCGACGCACGCCACAGCCCGCCGTCCACACGAACGGCGTACTCGAGCGCGCGCTGCTCGTCGTACGGGAGGCCCTCACCGACGATCAGGCGGATGCGACCGGTCGGCGTCATGACGCCGTCGACGCGCTCCACGAGGCCGTCCTCGGTCGGGTGCAGCCGCGCGTAGGTCTCGGCGGCGAGCGTGAGGTTCGTGGTGCGCGACGAGGTCATCGTCATCGTCAGCGACAGGTAGTCCTCCTGCACGCCGTCGCGGCCGATCTCGTTGACGCGCAGATAGATCGGCGCGCCGCCGAGGGCATCGGAGACGACGTCCGCGATGTCGAGGTCGAACGTGAGCGACTGGTTGAGGAACGCGCCGAGCGCGAGGTCGAGGAGCGTGGGGAGCACCTCGGCGAAGTTCGCGTTCGGGACGACCTCGTTGAACTCCTCCGCGAAGTCGTCGATGCGCAGCTCGCCGACCTCGACCTGGAGGGTGTTGTCCGGGAGGACGTTGACGTTGAGGCCGATGAAGACGTCGGTCGTGACCTCGAAGACACGCACGTAGCGGTCGTGGCTGAAGACGTGGAACGCGACGCCGATGTCATCGAGCGTCAGCTGCATCAGCCAGTCGTAGATCTCGTTGCCCATCGAATCCATCCCGACGACCTGGCCGGAGCCCAGCTCGATGAAGCCGGGGTTGCGCGGCTTGAGCTCGAGGATGACCGGCGCGCGATCCGTCGCGAGCTTCGACAGATCCGACGCGAGCAGCGACAGCAGCGACGCGTTGAGCGTGAACGACCCGCCGGTGAGCTCGCGGACGTCTTCGCTCGACAGCTTCATGCACAGCGTCCCGGAGCGGTGCGCCGCGTAGAGGAACTGGTTGAGGTACGTGGAGCCGAACGTGGTCCACAGGTGATACGGGCGGCTGCGCGAGTCGGTCGCGGGCGGCTCCGGCACCGGGCCGGGCATCGGCATGAAGGGCGCGAGGTCGCCGATGCAGTCGGCCTTCTCACCCTCGACGCCGGCGTTCATGGTGATCTCCATCCCGAGGCCGCTGCGGTTCACGACGGGGAAGCGACCGGGCACCGGCGCCGCGAAGATGCCGAGCGGGTTCGCGCGGCGGAGCGCTTCGATGCCGGCGAGGTCCGCGAGCGACAGCTGCGACTCGACCTTGGCGGAGCTGCCGTTCAGGTCGTTGACGAGGTCGCCGAGGATGCCTTCGATGACCGGGCGCAGGAGGCTGTTCAGGAGCGGGCGCACCAGGTCGATGAGCGAGGTCGCGAGGCTGACGACGGCGTTCGTGATGCCGCCGCAGAAGATGTCGCACTCGACGCAGCGACCGCCGGGGTCGAGGCAGGTGCCGCCGATGGAGACCGCGCAGTCGCGGCACTCGGGCTCCTGGCAGTAGACGCTGCTGCCCGCGACGTCGACCGCGAGGTCGTCGAGCGCGATGCTGTCGAGGCCGATCTGGATGTCGAGGTTGTAGTCCGGGTCCGGGCCCACGCCGGGATCGATCAGCGCGTTCACGGAGATCTCGGCGGCGTGTTTGACGGGCGGGCCACCGAGGTCGCCGAAGACAGGGCACGAGCTGTCGGCGCCGATGACGTCTTCCTTGAGCTTGAGTTGGACGCCGATGCGGATCATGTCGATCGTGAGGCGGGCGCCGTTGGGTTCTTCGAACTTGATGTCGAGGCGATCGCTGAGGTCGTCGAGCCAGAGGAGCGCTTCGGCGTCGCGCATCTCGGCTTCGGCGACGCCGATGTCGAAGAGTGTCTGGTCGGGGATCGGGATGTGGAGGATGTTGTTCGCGTCGACGTACATCCCGCCGCCCTGGTTGCCGAGCTGCGAGCCGATGACGGCCGGGAGCTGCGGGCGGATGAAGTCGAGGAAGTCCTGCGTGATGCGGACGCGGAGGACGTCGTCGAGCACGACGGCGTCCGGTCGCGCCGGGTCGCCCTCGGGGAACTCGTAGGAGCCGTCGCTGCAACCGCCGCAGCCGCCGAGGCCGCCGCAGCTGCCGCCGCCGCACGACATCGCCGTGAGAAGACCGACCACGGCGACGCGAATCTTCACGCCTCGCCCCAAGGGCACACGCACCATAGAGCGCTATCGTAGGGCGCCCGCCAAACCCCGGTCAAAGCGGATACTTCCGTCAGATGACGTACTGGCAGTCACATCGCTCGGGCCTTGCTCGGGGCGCGGGGCGGTGCTTCCATCCCGGATCGAGCCATGGCGGACGACAAGGACCCGATGGACCCCGAATCCTGGTTCGACGTGCCCAACGTCTGCGGGAGCTGTATCGCCTGGAAATCCGATGATCCGCGCCCCGGCGAGGAGGTCGCGGCGGGGTCCTGCCGGCTCCGGGCGGAGCTGCCCCGGGTGCCCGCCACATTGAGAAAGTGCGACCTCTACAAACCCCGCGGGCAGTTCACCTACCAACCCACGGCGAGCTCTGGGTCGCGCCGGCGGAAGCGGGTGGCGACGGCGAAGGTCCTCAAACGATCCGAAGAGGGACAGCTGGTCCAGGTCCAGGCGCCCGCCGCGCCGCGGAGCGTCGGGCCGAAGATGCCCGTGGAGCGGCCCCCGGCGCCGCGCAACGTGGACGTGGGGACGGACGACGCCGCCGAGCTGAAGCGGGTCCTGCGCGGGCTGCTGCAGAACGAGCTGTCGACGAGCGACCGCGAGATGGCCGGGCGCTTCGAGGGCGGCAAGACGGAGGTCACCGACGGCACGAAGGTGACGAAGCGCGTCGACAACGAACGCTTCTTCGCGATGCTCGAGACGATGCGGAGCGCGCTCGACGAGCTGGAGGACGCCGTGGCCCGCACCGACGCCCTGCTCGAGCACGTGCCCGAGTTCTCGGCGCAGCTGCGCCGCGTGCAGGGCTCGTTCACGACGTTCAACATCCTGTACGCGAACCGCAACGACTACTTCAGCGGGAAGTGATGCGAGCGCTCGCGCTGATCGGAGCGCTCCTGGTGAGCGCGAACGCGTACGCGGGGATGCCGGAGGGCGCGGGCGGCGAAGCCGCGAACGCGGAGGCCGGCGAAGCCGCGAACGCGGAGGCCGGCGAAGCCGCGAACGCGGAGGCCGGCGAAGCCGCGAACGCGGAGGCCGGCGAAGCCGCGAACGCGGAGGCCGGCGAAGCCGCGAAC
>JAVJQW010000066.1:0-7172 GCA_040218735.1 Deltaproteobacteria bacterium | reverse complement strand
GCGGAACGCTCCCCTGGCTGAAGCCTTGGAACGCCGACGCCAACGCCGTCATCGGCCTCCCTCGCAACGGCACGACCTCCCGCCCCTACAGCGGCATCAACATCATCGTGCTGTGGGCCAGCGGCTTTCCTGACGCGCGGTGGTACACCTTCAACCAGGCACGCAAGCTCGGCGCCTGCGTCCGCCGCGGCGAGAAGGGCCAGGAGGTCCTCTTCTTCAAGACCGTCACCCGCGTGAACGACGACGACGAGGAACGCGAGGTCCCGATCGCTCGGACGTTCCACGTCTTCAACCACAGCCAGATCGACTGGCCCGAAGATGGACCTTCGACGCCACCGCCCGAAGCGTACGTCGACGCGCAGACGGTGCTCGACGGCAGCGGCGCCGTCATCATCCACGGCGGCGAGCACGCGATGTACCGACCGCGGCTCGACGTCATCAGCCTCCCCCGCTTCGAACGCTTCGAGAGCACCGAGCGCTACTTCACGACGGCGCTGCACGAGCTCGTTCACTGGACCGGGCACAAGAGTCGGCTCGGACGCGAGCTTGTCGGCCAGGACGACGTCGAGGGCTACGCCTTCGAGGAGCTGGTCGCAGAGCTCGGGGCCGCGTTCCTGGCGGCGCAATGCGGGCTGCCACCGGACGACCGGCACCACGCGGCGTACCTACAGAGTTGGATCGCTGTCCTGGAGAAGGACCCGGGAGCTTTCGTGCGAGCCGCATCGCAAGCACGCAAGGCGAGCGAGTTCCTCATGGAGACCGCGGCGCTTGAGCACGCGGCGTAGTGGACGCGACGAAGGAGGACTTCACGATGAGCGCTTCGAGTTCACGACCACCGAAGCCCGACCTTGAGGTGGGCGACCAAGTTCGGGTGCGCGGTGAGTTGCGCACGATCGCCGAGGAGCCCTTCTGGCTCGACGACATGCAACGATGGCGCGTCCTGACAAACAATCCTGACCGCACGCAGCAGTACCTCGACTGCGATGCGCTCGTGCCCGCATCGCAGATGTCGCTCTTCGGGGAGCAGGAGGAGACCACCGATGCCTAGCGACGACCGCCTCGACCCCAAGCTGGCCGCGGCCCTCGACGTCATGAATCGCCTCGGCAGCGTCACCGTGCGGCGTACCGTCTTCGGTGACCGATGGACTCCGGAGGGAACGGGACGACACGTGACCCGAGCTCAACTCGACCGCCTTGTTCAGGCCGGACGGCTTCGTCGCGAGGTCGACGGTGAAGTTGTCCGGTACACCACGAAGTAGGCCGCGGACTTCACCACACGAACGCGCTGTCGCACGACTCGCACCGAATCACCGTGGCCTCCAGCACCTTCCGGCTCGCGCGGATGATGTGCTCGCACTGGCAGGTCGCTTTGACGAGACGCGAACCCGGACGCTCCTCCTCGCCGCCGCCTGCGTCCTCACTTCGGTCGGCCCCGCGTGCGCCTCCCCCTTGGGCACCTCGCGATCTGCCGCCCTTCCCTCCGCTCCGTTGCGTCCGACCGACGCGCGCGACGAGCGCGGACCCGAGCCGATCGATCTGCGTGGCGTAGTGCTTCTTGGTCGCGCGCAGCAGGCTCGTCTCCGAGAAGCCATAGTGCTCGGTGCGCTCGACGCGCAGCCCGAGCTCCTCCGCGGCGCGTTGGAAGTGCGCGTTGTGGTACTGGCTCGCGGAGCAGTCCGAGACGTCGCGCACGTGGTTGAGCGCGTGCGCTGCTTCGTGGAGCAACGTCTCGAACACCGCCTCGGGCTTGCGGTCGAGGTACTCCGCGGTCACCACCACCTCGTGCAGGCGCTCGCCGCCCTGCGGCACCCAGCGCAGCGCGGCGAAGTGACCGAGGACGCCCGCGCGGTGCGATGGCGCGGGCAGCAGCATCACCGGCGGGACCTCGCGGTGCGTGGTGCGGATCGCTTGCCAGGCGTTGCTCAGCGCCTCGACCAACTTCACGGCCTCGGGCTTCTTCGCGGTGCTGCGCGACATGGTCGGTGTTTAAACACTGAATCACCACCATCGGCTACGCTCATCTGCCCCATCGGCCAGGATATTCATCGTGGTACGACTCTGGGAGAGATCACCTCCAACCTGAGGCCCTCGACACCATGCGTACCTCGTTTCTCTTTTTTGCAGCGGCAACCGTACTCGCCGGCTGCATGCTCGGTCCTCGACCCCGGTGCCCGCCTGGCCAAGTTCTCTGCGGCGATCGATGCGTGCAGGGATCATCGGCTTGCTCCCTCGGGCTCCGCGCTCGCGAAGAGCGCCCCTCGCAAGGCGACCCCTTCCTCCAGGTCACGGAGATCGTACCGAACAGCCCCTCCGCCGCAGCCGGCCTACTCGTCGGCGACCGAATCGAGCGCGTCAACGGCCAACCAGCCTCCTCAATCACGCTGCGTTGGTGGGCGAAGAATCTACAGTCAACTCCAACGCCTCTTTGGCTCGTCGTGCGGCGCGGAGCACGGCATCTGGACGTTCGCGTTCCGTTGAATCAGGTTCCCCGAGCACCTCGCGCGTACGGCAAGCATTGCGTCAAAGGCATTCCGTGCGGAGCGACGTGCATCTCGGCGACGAAGCGCTGTCGCAAGTAGGTGCGGAGTCGCGCTTCGTATCAGGCGCGAGTCCTCCGTCAGCCCTTGCCCCCAACAAGCCGGCTTGCGGCCTCGACAATGGTCGGCGGGAGGTGATCGTCCTTCACCAAACCCGTGGACGACGGCTGGAAAATCGCTCCCAGCAGCAACGGACGGTCGGCCGCCTTGTCCAGCGCCTCATTGCTCATGAGCGCGAGGTACACCTGCGTCATCACCGCCTTCTCCTCGTAGACGCTCGCGAGGTGCTGATGCGTCGCCCAGGACTTCGCCGCCATTCGAATGAGCCCCAGGCCAACGGCAGCGAAGATCGCGAGCCCCGCAAAGATCCACGTCGGGGTCTTCGCGTCGTCTTGCGTCAGCCACCTTAGTCCCGCCAAGAGCCCTAGCAGCAGCGTGACCAAAACAACCCCATACGCGAGAACCTGACGCCACTGCCCCCGCGCACGCCCCTCATGCTTCGTGGCCTGCTCCTTCCAGTACTGAACGGGAGCCTCGAGCGCCATGTGCTCCCGAAACTGCGCTAATAGCCTCGCGTACTCTTCTTGCCCCTCTGTGATCTTGGCCGCGCCATCGGCGATGACGCCGTCCAGACGTTCCCATCTCGTCAACGTCGCCTTTTTCTCCTCCTCGACCCATTCTTCGAAAGACTGCGAAGCCGACATGGACGCCTCGGCAGACGCCTTCTGCTCAGCCTGCAGAGCAGCCAACGCTTCGTCAGCTTCTCGCCGGATCTTCGACCGCTCTCGGAGCCACGCCTCGCGTTCCGCTTCACCGGCGAGCTGCCAGTTCACCCCGAGACCTCGATGAGCCAGCACAACCGCCTTAGCGACCAACGCCACTTGTTGACTCGTGCTCGCGTTCTGGTTCGCGCAGTTCCTGTCGATGCCCGCGCGTGCAATCTCACGATCGCGGGAGTGGAGGCTCTTCAGCCACACGCCCAAGGGCGTCGTCGAGGGTATGAATCCCTGCGCGCCCAGAGAGCGGATCTGCGCCTCGACCTGAACCGCACTCAGTTTGGCCACAATCTCTCGCGAAGCTAGACCCTGCAGCGTGTTCGCAAACTTCATCTGACTAAGTTCCTGCAACCCGGCCGCTTCTCCTTCGGCCCAGGCCACAACTGCATCACGGCTCTCGAAGTGGAGACGATCCCCGGTAAGGGAGTGGGTCACGTCAACACGGAAGGCGTCGTCCTTCTTTGGATCCAAGATGCCGCAGAGATAGTCACGGCATCGCGAACCGGTAAAGGCACCCTTAGAAGGGAATTTCCTCCTCGCCGGGCACCGGCTCGTACGTTTCGCCCCTCCCCTTCGAGCCCTCGGCCAGGAACAGCACCCGGTCCGCCTTCACCTCGGTCGTCCAGCGCTTGTTGCCATCCTTGTCCTCCCACTCACGGTTCTGCAGGCGTCCCTCGACGAAGACGCTGCGGCCGCGCCGCAGATGCTCGCCGCAGGTCTCGCCCTGCTTTCCCCAGACGACGATCCGGTGCCAGTCGGTCCGCTCCTTCATCTCGCCGTCCGCGTCCTTCCAGCGCTCCGTCGTCGCGATGCGGAAGTTCGCGACGGCCGTCCCGCCCTGCGTGTAGCGCATCTCGGGATCCGCACCGAGGTTTCCCATCAGCATCACCTTGTTGAAGTTGCTCATCCGTAGCTCCTTTCGGTCCTTCGCTTCGCTTCAGAGGCTCGTCTGGTAGACGAGCGCGGCTTCGCATTCCGGCGCCAGCACCACGTCGACCTCGAGGTCGACGAGCGACTCGTGGTGCGCCGTTGCGACAACGGGGGCGCTCTCGATCTCGAACGCGCTGATGTACGCGCGCGAGACCCAGCGCGGGTAGTCGACGGGGTCGTTGTTCGTGATGAAGTCGACGCCCTGCCCGTCGTACGCCGGCAGGCGGTACCGCGGTGCTTGCTGCGTCAGCGTGTAGCCCGCGGGGACCGTGACGGCTTCTGACCAGTCGTAGGCGACGCCACCGAAGCGCACCGCGAAGCCCTGAGGAAGCAGCGTGAAGACGTCGTTTCGCACGACGGGCGCGACCGCGAACTCGCTGCTCGCGTTCCGTGGAACCAGCGCACCCGTCGGGTCCCGCATGAGGACGTCGGGCACCACGGGCGCCTCGTCGTTCACGGGACCATCGCTCACGCGCGTCCACAGGACGTCGACCGGAGGCTTCACGGCTGCCGCGCAGGCTCCGCTCCATCCGCCTGTGGTCGTCATTCGCCGGTGCGCCGGCGCAGGGCACACGTCACCGAGGCCACCGGGCACGAACTGCGGTCCGTAGTGCAGGTCTTCCGACAGCTCGATGATGCGACTCGTGACGTCGGCGCCGATCTGAAGCCGCACCGCGCCGAACGGCATCATCGACACACCGCCCGGCGCATCGAGGCCGTAGCGAACCTGTCCTCGCAGCACCTCGACCAGTGGGGCACCGGCAGGACGTTCGTAGGCGTCGCGTAGCGTGCGCCCCGACAGCGTGAATTGGCTGAGGTCCGGGGACAACACGCAGCCACCAATCCACACCGGCGGCGACAGCAGCTCCACGTTGAACTCCACCACGCGCGTGGTGACGTTGCCGGCCTCATCGACAGCGCGCAGCTCAACGCGATGCACGTCCGCCTCGCGCCCTTCACCGAGGCGTGCCGACAGCGACTGATACGACAACGCGAGCTCGTAGAGCGACTGTCCGGGGACGACGTTCACGGGCGTGACCTCGGTCCACGGCCGGTGCTCGGTCCCGTTCACGAGGTAGCGGTACGCGGAGACATGCGTTCCGGCGGCATCGTTCGCGACCCAGACGAGGCGCGGGAGGTTCGCGGCGAAGTCGTCGAAGCGGGTGAGGTACTTCGCGAGCGCAATCGGCGTGCTGCTGTCGTCGAGCGTCACCTCCGTCCGGTTCGTCGTCCACTGGTAGCTCACCGAGGACCCGTCCGCGGCGTAGACGACCTCGAGGTCGCTCTCTTGCCGATACACCGTCGGCTGCACCGACAAGGTCGGCGGCACGTCGTCGCAGCGCACGTCCATGATGTCCGTGCCCGTGTTGCCGGCGGCGTCCGTGGCCAAGACGCGCACCGGGACGATGGCGCCGCACGGGATGTCGAGCTCGACGTCGAACGTCCCCGACTCAGGATCTTCGACGTCGACGCGGCCGTCGCCGCCGCGGACCACGATGTTCTCGATCGGGCCGACCGCGTCCGTCGAGGTCCCGACGACACGCACGGTGCCCGTCGCGACGACGCCAGCGGCGCTGAAGGTCGACACCGGGGGCGTGTTGTCGGCGACGAAGGGCTTGTCGACGACGGTGGTGTTCCCGAGCGCGTCCGTCACCGTGAGTCGGATCGAAACGGGTCCGTCGCCGGGCAGCTCGGCCGAGTCGAACGGCCAGCGCTTGTAGTTTGCATCATCGACGATCAGCGCACCGAACGCGAAGTCCGGCACCTCGACCACTTCGACGGCGAACGCCTCGACGCCCGAGCGGTCCTCGGCCCGCGCCTCGACGTGCCAGGAGCCCCGCAGCGGCCGCGACGTGTCGATCACGTCGCCGTCCCGCTCCGTCCGAAACTCGAAGTACGTCACCATCGGGCCTTCGTCATCCACCGGCGGCGCTTCTTCGTCGGGAAAGATCTCCGACCGGTTCGCGCCGATGGCATCCGCGAGCGCCGCGAAGTCCTCGGCGACGAGGCCGGTCGTGTTCGCATCGCTGCGGAGCCAGCTCAGGATCGCTCGGCCGTAGTCCGTGCGCAGCGTGAAGCCGTCGAGCTGGACCGTCGAGGCGCGCACCGGCCCTTCGTCGCCCTGCCCGTCGAACACGCCGTCCGCGCGGATGTCCCGCGCGAGCGCGGACATCAGGACCCACGGCGTCAGCAACGTCTCGTTGTTCGCGGCCGCGAGCTCGGCGGCGAGCGCATCGAAGCCGACGAGCAGGACGCCGACCACGACCGCGTCCGTCACGCGACTCGGGTTCGTGACGAGGAGGTCCTCGGGGGCGAGGCGCCCGTGATCCAGCCGCCCGAAGTGCGCATGGAGTAGCCGCCGCGCCTTCGCGAGTGCGGCATCACTCGTTAGGCCGGCCTCGAGGAGCTGCTCGGCGTACGCCGTCACCAAGTGCGTGACGGGCGAGACCTGCACGCTCGCCCGACCCTGGCCCAGCGCGACGTCGTCGACGAGCGCCTCGACGAACGTCGTGTCGTCCACGCGGACCCGCACGAGGACCTCGCCGGCGAACGGCCCCACGTCACACGACCACGAGCGGTCGCCCTCCGTCTCGGTCGTACACAGCAGATCGCCGCGCCGACCGTTCGTCCAGTCGTGCACGTCCACCTGGCGAGGTTGATCACCGAAGCCCGCGTACAGCCGCCCCGACAACGCGGTTTCGATCACCGGCGGCGCCGGCGTAGGCTCGGCACAGCCGAGCGCGATGCTCATCGTCGCCGCGACCAGCGCGACGACCTTTTCGATCCGACTCAACGATTCCATCTGATTCCCCTTCACTGCTGCAGCACGTAGCGCTGCATCGCCGCGCAGCTGTCGTCTCGACGCAGCGGCACGGCCAAGAACGACCACCCCAGCGCCGGCGTCACATCGACGCCGACCGGAGGGCCG
>JAVJQW010000064.1:0-92803 GCA_040218735.1 Deltaproteobacteria bacterium | reverse complement strand
ATGCGGAAACGGGCCAGCAAGGCCGGCGCCGATGACCCCACTGGCGCCGGGCGGCGGTCATGAGCTAAAGAACGTCCAGACCAACTGGGTGGGTCAGTTTTAGACCGTCCGAGTGGGTCAGTTCCTGAGCGGCCGAATCAGAGGCGGCGGGCGCGACGATCCGACAGCCGGCCCGCCCCGCCGAGCGCTTCAGCGAGTGTCTCTCCGGCCACGCACCGGTCCCCGGGACGGCGACGGCCCACCACGGCCGAACCGAGGGCGTCGTGACCGCCGCCGGAGCGTAGCGGGCGCCTGGGCAACGCGCCGCCCAAGCGGGGCGCACCGATCGTGCCTCCCCGGGTCCAAACCCCATGGGGGAGGACCGCTCACGAGAGGCAACGGGTCATGTGAAGCGTGGGTGTCGGGCGGGGGCCTCTCTGGAGGGAATCAGTTCGGCTCGCGGTCGGAGGCCTTCATCGTAGCCGAGCGGCTCCACCGCGCGAGTCGAACGGCTTCTGACCGGAAGAGAGGCCCCCGGCCGGCGCCCAAAGCGAACCGCACCTGGCACTCCCCTCCCCCTTTCAAATCCCTAATTCCACTTCATCGGATCATCAGGCGGCTCATCCCCACCACCCCCCTCGATGATCCGAAGCTCAGTCTCGATCTTCTTCCGCTGCCGCTGAAGCTTCTGCTTCTTCACCATCTGCTTCCACTTACTCGGCTTCCAAAGCCCCCGGCACAGCACAAACGCCCCGATGATCCCCCCGAAGTGCGCCGCGCTCGACACCGCCGAGAAGGACAGCGCCATGAGCAGCTCGATGGCGACGACGATCAGGACGAACGTCTTCCCCTTCATGCGCCCGAGCAGGAAGAAGTTCATCTCCTGGTTCGCGTAGGTGAGGCCCCACGCGACGGTGATGCCGATGGTCGCGCCCGAGGCGCCGAGGTGCGGGACGACCCAGAAGCTCCCGAGCAGCGGGCGGAGCACCGGGGTCAGCGACAACAGCCCGAGGATGAGGATCAGCGCGGCGCCCGACAGCCCGAAGACGAGGTAGGCGATGAGGAAGCGCTTGCGCCCCCACCACTGCTCGAGCTGCGTCCCGAAGATCCACAGCCAGAGCATGTTGAAGATCATGTGGAACGGCGAGTCGGGCGCGTGCATCCACAGGTACGTGACCGGCTGCCACAGGTAGTACGACTCGAAGACCCCGCGCGGTGACAGGTACAGGTCGCGGACCCACGCCTGGCCGGCGCGCAGGAGGATGAGCTGCAGGACGTACGCGACGACCACGGAGGCCATCAGCGCGATGATCGTCTTGCCCGGCTTCCCCCACGCCAGCTGCGTCTGCATTCCACCTCGCATCGTCATCGACTTCCGCGGCGCACGCGGCGCCCTGTCAAGCAGAACCCTTGGGCGGCGTGGATGATGCCGGCGCGACGACCTTCTCGCGCTTGCCGCGCTCGAGCCGCTCCTTCACCCGCGAGCGCTGCCGCCGCTTGTAGTTGGCGTGGCTGTTCGGGCCGGTTTCGTTGGTCTTCGCGGTCTCCGCGTCCATCACCTGGAACTCGACAGTGCCGAAGACCACGGGCCCCAAGCCGCGCATCCGCCGGCCCTGCACCTCCATCACGCGGTCGATCCGAATCGGCACTTCGGCCACGAAGTGCACCACGCGGTAGTCGGGGCCGGAGAACTCGTTGGTCGGGTCCATCGGGAACTTTGCGTCGGCGCGCTCGTTCATCGCGACGCGCTCCGCCTGCGACTCGCGAATCGCCGTGAGGTTGCCGGCGCGCATCAACATCCGCTCGAGATCGACGAGGGTGTTGTCCGCCTGCGCGGGCACCAAGTAGTTGAACGGCAGCAGCTCCCGCGTCAGCGCCAACAACAGCGACGGGATCTCCTCGTGCCGCTCCACCACGAACCGGAAGCGCAACTTGTCGAACACCTGCGCCGCCTGCGTGTCCTTCTTCGCGAGCAGCTTCGAGATCATCGAGTTGCGCGTCTTGGTGTTCCCGGAGAACTCGAGGATCGGGAAGTTGCGCTCCAGCAACCCACGCACCACCCGCTCCACCTTCCCGTGCAACAGGATCGCGATCTCCGCGTTGGAGATCGGCAACATCGAGAGCAGCTCGTGCGCCTCGACGTAGTGGATGATGTGCATGACCTTCAGCGTCAGACACGCGTACATGCGATACGCGCGCCGCCCCTTCCCGGACGCGTACTCGAACAGCTCCGGGACCTCCGCGTTGAGGACCACGTCCGGGATGCGGCGGTACGCGAGGTGCTCACGCAGGTAGTCGAGCGCGCGCTTCTTCAGCGTCTCCAGCCGGAACCGGTCCGAAGGGTTCGCGGGGTCCAGCTCGTTGACCCGCACGAAGGCGTCGATGCCCTCGCGCGTCGTGAAGTGGAGGCGGTACCAGTCGACGACCGAGCTCCCGCGGAGCATGAGGCGCAGGACGTCGAGGTCCTGCGATCCGAAGCGCCCGAGCGGCGCGAACTCCGCGGAGGGGTGGACCGGGACGACGCTCCGCACGCTCAGCGCCCGCGGACCGTCACCGGGAAGTCGATCGGCATGTTGGGGCCCGAGAACTTCGGGAAGCGCCAGCCCTTCACCGACGACGACACACACTTGCCGATCACGGCGCTCTTGAACTTGTCCGGCGACACCGAAACCCGACGCGTCCGACCCGAACGTGTGATGACCATCTTGACCGTCATCGTGCCGTCGAGCGCCGGGTCCGCGGCCGCCTGCTTCTTGAGGCAGGTCCGCACCGCGCCCGCGTTCTTGCGGAGGACACCGAGGACGTCGGAGTCGTCGAGCTGCTTCGGCACGTCCGACTCGGGCGGCGGCGGCGGCAGACGACGGCGCGACGCCGGCGCAGCGCCGAGCAGATCCGCGGTGTCGTCCGAACTCGTCCGCCGACGTGCCGGCGGGGGCGGCGGCGGCTCACGCGGCGGCGGCGGCGGCGGCGGCGCATCGTCCACCTTGCGACGACGACGGCGACGGCGCTTCTTCGGCGGCGGCGGCTCCTCGTCGACCTTCTTCTCCTCGACCTCGGGCGGCGGCGCCGGCGGCGGCGTCACGGCCGCGACCTCCGTCGCCCCACCCGACGGGCCGGTCGGGCCGGTGGGCCCCGTGGCACCCGATGGCCCCGTCGCTCCGGCGACCCCTGCGGCCGGGACCACGGGCGGCGGCGCAGGCGGCGGTGCCACGTCGGTGGGCGGCGGCGCCACGTCGGTGGGCGGCGGTGCCGCGGCGACGGGCTCGCTCGGCTTGCTCCCGCTCGTCATCCAGATCGTCCCCGCGAGGACGACGCCGAGGAGCAGGAACCCACCGAGGATCGCGGCGGGGATCGTGTAGTTCTTCTTGCTGCGCTCGATCGTCGGATCGCGGAGCGGCACCGAGCTGACCGTGTCCGGCCGACGCGGCAGCGGCCGCACCGCCGACTCGCTCTTCTCGGCGGCCCCGAACATCGAAGCGCCCGGGCCGTCGTTCTCCCCTTCGAGGAGCTTCTCGAGCGCCGTGCTCGCGGCCGGGATCGCCGGCCCCACGGCGACGTCGCTGACCGGTGCAGGCTCCGGCGCGGCGGCCAGCTCCTCGGCGGCCAACGACGCCAACGCGCTCGCCGCGGAGGGCTTCCAGCCCGAGTCGTCGTCTTCCGCCTCGGGCTCCGGCTCCGGAGCCGACGCCGAAGCGGCAGGGGCCTCTTCGGGCGCCTCCGGCTCCATCGCGAGCTGCGGCGGCGTGCCGTCCTGCGACATCTCGGAGGGCTCCGGTACGTCCGCCTCGTCGACGGCCGGCACCTTCTCCGCACCGAGCGCGCTGATCGGCTCGAGCCCTTCGGTGAACCGAATCGCCGTCCAGTCCGCCATGCCCTGGCGCCACGACAGCGTGTTCGCGTCGATCTCGCCGGTCTTCCACTTTGCCTCGAGCTCGTCGAGGTTCAGCGGACCCACCTGCTCGTCGTTGATCGCGACGTACCACTCCCGAGTCTGGGACCGCCCCGCGATCTCCTGCTCGGCCTGGACCTGCGCCATCGCGTCCGTGTCGAACACCCGCGTCTCGGCGGGCACCCCGGCGCTCGGCGCGAGCTCGGAGGCGAGGTCCGGCATTCCGTCGTCGCCGCCCGCCATGGGCCCATCGCCGTCGAACATCGCCGCGAAGGCGCTGCCCAGCTCGTCCTCGACGGAGCCTTCGTCGACCAGCGGACCGTCCTCTTCTTGCGCTTCGGGGGCGGCCAACACTTCGGGCGCCGGCGCCTCGTCCATCTCGGGCGCGGGCCCGACGGCCGTCTTGGGGTCTTCGTCGGACGCGTCAGCGCCGAACGCCGAAAGCTCGGAGCCGAGCCCCGCGAGCTCACCCTCGATCGAGGACTTCATGTCCGCGAGCTCGTTCACCTGCATCGAGGAGAGCGCGCCGCTGATGTCGGCGCTGTCCTCGTCGACGACGTCGGACGAAGCCCCCAGCGCAGCGAGTGCCGCGGCGTCGTCATCGTCGTCGTCGAGCCCGGCCGTGGCGTCGTCACCGAACGCCGTGCTGAACTGGTTCGCTTCGTCCGCGGACAGCCCCGCGTCGAAGTCGGCGTTGAAGTCGTCGTCGAGACCGCCGCCCTCCGCGCCGAGGCCCTCGGCGGGATCGGGCGGTACGCCCAGCGCGGCGAGCGCGGCGTCGTCGTTGATGTCGTCGTCCGAGCCCAGGGCGTCGTTCACGGCGTCGATCGCCCACTTCGGCGCGTCGCCTTGCATCGTCTCGCCGATGCCCTCGCTGTCGAGATCACCCTCGTCGGTCGGATGTTCTTCGCGCTCGAGCGCGCTCCCCAACGCGGCGTCGAACGAGTCGGCCCGCGCGTCCTCCTCGGACACCCCGTACGCCACCGGCACCGGCGGTTCGTCCGCGGGCGACTCGGGCGGAGGCAGGAACGCGTCCGCTGCGGCGTCGTGCTCGCCGACCGTGGCCTCGTCACCGAAGCCGGCGACGCCATCCACGCCGCCGAAGGCGTCGGGCGCGTCGCGCGCGAGCGTAGGTTCGTCTTCGAGGTCCTCGCGCGCTTCGACGCGCGTCGCGACCTCCTCCTCTTCGGCGGTGATCTCCCGCGTCTGCGCGTGCCCGAGGCCACCGCCACCGGGCAGGATCTCCGTCGAGTCGTCCCCGTACGGCTTCGCCGGCACGACGCTCGGCTGCGCCGACGGCCGATCCGTCACGTAGTCGAGCGAACCGCCCGTCCGCTCGGAGGAGAACGGCGAGGAGTGCGACTCCGCGAGGCCCCCGTCGATCTGTGCGACGTCCAGCCCGACCGAGAGCGACATGTTCCGCGACGGCGCCACCGGGGCGTTGTCGTCGTCGAAGCCCAGCGCCATGAACTCCTGCGACAGCCCCAGCTCGGAGGACGTCGCCGCGACGATCTCCCCGGGGAGCGTCGCGTCGTTCGGGATCGAGTGACGCGTCTCGGCGTCCGCCGTTTCAGGCGCCTCGGCGTGGGCGTCGTGGCCGTTGGCCTTCGTCGCGCCGTTCTTCGGCTCCGCGACGAACCCCTCCGGGCGAAGAATGATCACGTACGAACACTTCTTGCACCGGACCTTCACGCCGCGGTCGCCGAGCTTCGTGTCGGCGATCAAGTATTGCGCTCCGCAGTTGTCGCAGCTGAATTTCATCCATTAACTCGCAACGCACGAAGCGCGGCCTAGATCCGTGAAGAGCCTAGGAAGCCGCGGAAAGCCCGTCAAGTTGGACGCCTGACGGCTCGCCCTACTCCGAGGGAATCGCCAACCCCAGCTTCTCCCGTAGCGAAAAGTGGTCCTCGCTGAGCGTGAACAGCATCAGGGTGCGCACCCTGGATCTAAACGAAACGTCCACCAGCTGATCCGACTCCCCGAGCCCACGCTCCGCCGCTACCACGTCATGGGACAGCAGGAGCGCCGCCCGGGACGCCGAGTGCTCCGCCCCCTCCAGGAACTTGGCGAGGTGGCGCATCTGCCGCGTCTGCAGACACTGGACCACCGGGTCCTTCAACGCCTTGATCGCCGGGTCCTGCATCGTCCGCTGGAGCGCCTTCGACCACTGCTGCACCAGCCGCGGGTCGAGGTTCAGGTTCACACCCGATCCCTCCGGCGACCACAACAGGATCGCCGCCTCGATCGCCGCACCGACCTCCTCCGGCGCCAGCGCACGCACCGGCGCCAGCTCCGGCCGCGCCGCCGCCATCTGCCGCGCGAGCGTCCACGCGATCTGCCGCGGCTTGGCGACCTTGAACGTCTCGTGCCCCTCACCGGCGAACAGCACGGGCGGCGCACCCGGATACAGCCGCGGCGCCGCCGTCGAGCCGGGCCGGTGGAAGTGCTCCATCGGCGGGACGTGCATCGCGCTCGCGAGCCGCGAGAAGATGTCGAAGTACCTCAGCCGCACCCGCTTGTTCCGGGTGTTCGGCGACAGGTCGATCCGCTCCTTCTTCTTCAGCGCCAACTCGCGCTGCCCCTCCGCGAACAGCTCCGGCGCGCCCCGGTAGAGCACGCTGAGGATCTGCGCCAACGGGTTGCGGCACAGCGGGTGGAGGACCTGCGTCCGCCACAGGTTGTCCGTCAGCGCCCGCGACGGCCACGACGGCGAACGTTTCAAGAGGAGCTGATACGCCTTCTGCTCGTCCTCGCTCGCCGCTCGCATCAGATGCAACGCACCGAGCGCACAGAACGCCCGGTCACGCTGACCGAGCGCCGAGTACAGCTCGAACAGCCGCCGCGCGGGGAGCGCCGGATCGTCCACGTCCGGCAGCAGCCGGTGGTAGAGCGCGAGCGCCTTCGACGCCGTCTCGCGCTTCGCCGTGTAGATCGTCGCGAGGTGCAGCGCGATGTCGGTCGCCTCTGGCTCGAGCTTGAGCACGACCTCGTACGCGACCTTCGCCCGCTCCGGATCCTTGATGACGCGGGTGTACAGATCCCCGAGGGAGCGCCAGAGGACGCCGCGCGCCTTCTTGTCCTCCTTCGGCATCCGCTTGATCATCCGGTGGTAGTTCTCTTCGAGGCCCTGCCACTGCTTCGCGCGGCCCAGGATCTCCTCGATGCGCGAGAACGCCTTCAGGTACCGCGGGTCCTCGTCGAGCGCGGCGTTGAGCGCCTTCACCGCGCCCTTCCGATCCGGCTCGCCCTTCTTCATGTAGACGTCCGCGAGCTGCACGAACACATCGCGCCGCTCCTCGGGCGTGGCGAGCAACCGCCCCAGATCCGAGAGCACCTCGACGAGCAGGTGCACCTGGCTCGTCTCCTCGAAGAGCGTGACGAGCGCGCGCAGCACTTCGACGTCGTCCGGCCGTAGCCGCCGCGCCTCCGCGTAGGCGTCGATCGCCCGGTAGGGCTCGCCGATCTTCTCCTGGCAGAGCTTCGCCTGCCGCACGAGCTCCTCGAACTTCTCGTCGCCGTCGAGCAAGACGATCAGCCGGTCGCGAAGATCGTACGCCTCCTCCCAGTCCTCGAGCCGCTCCGCGAGCTGCGCCGCCGCGCGGAGCGTCGCGCCGTGTTCGGCGTCGAGCGCGAGCGCCTTGTCGAAGCTCTTCCGCGCGCGCTCGATCTGGTCGAGCTTCATCGCGAGCTCACCGAGCGAGAAGTGCAGGTCCACCACCTCGGCGTCGGTGAGCGACGCCTTGTGCTGGATGAGGATCGTCTGGAAGACCCGCTGCGCGTCCTCCCAACGTTCGGCCCTGAGCAACGCCGCCGCGAGCCCCTCCAGCGTCGGGAGGTAACTCGAGTCCAGCTCGTAGCTCGCGAGGTAACGCTTCAGCGCGCCGTGGTCGTCGCCGAGCTTCTCGGCGATGTACGCGAGCCGGTAGTACGTCCGGCACAGCTCGTCGGTGTCCGCCGCGCGGTCCAGGCGATCCGCCAAACGCTCCAGCAGCTTCTCCGCCTTCTCCCACTCCTCGGTCGCGAAGTAGATGTCCGAAAGCGTGCGGACCGACGGCAGGTGCGACGGGTTCGCTTCGAGCGAACGCTCGTACAACTGCGTCGCGCGCTCCTCGTCGTCGAACTGCTCCAGCGAGGTGTCCGCCGCGAGCTGATACAGCTCCGCGCGATCGTCGAGGTCCTCGGTGTGCTCCGCCTCCTGCGCCTCGAGGTTGATCGTCTCGACGAAGTTCCCCTCGGCCTCGTGGATCTTGCGCAACGCCCGAATCGCCGGCGTGAAGCTCGGGTCGATCTCCAGCGCGCGCCCGTACGAATCCTTCGCCGCCGCCCGGTCCATGAGCATGTCCTCGTTGAGGGTGCCCATGCGGTGGTACAGCTCCACCGCCTCCGGCAGCGAGCCGAGCAGCGACGCCTCGCGGTGCAACATCTCCAACGCGTTGAACCAGTTGCCGTGCCGCTCGTGCAGCTCGCCGAGCGCGTGGATCGCCTCGCGGGAGCTCGGGTCCACGTCGAGTGCGGCGGTGAACGCTTCTTCGGCCTGGTCCGCCCGCGACAGCTCGCGGTTCATGACCTCGCCGATCTCCAGGTACAGCCCGACGACCTCCATCTTGTCGTCGGTCAGCTCGATGTGCCGTTCGAGCGCCTCGACGAGGTGCTCCCAGTCCTCCGCCTGGCGCCACACGCGCTCCAGGCTCTTCACGGTCATCAGGTGCTCGGGCTCGATCTCGAGCACGCGGATCAACGTCTTGCTCGCGCCCTCCAGATCCCGGAACTGGTCCTCCCAGATCGAGGCGACGCGTGTCAGCAGCCGCACCGCCTCCGTCGGATCCTCGGTGAGCTCGACCTGACGCTCGTACACGTCGACCAGCTCGATCCACCGCTCCTCCTGAGTGTAGAGCCGCTCCAGCGCCTTCAGCGCGGGGGCGTAGGCGGCGTCGACCTGCAGCACGTCGGAGTACTGCTCGATCGCCCGATCGAGATCCTCGATCCCCTGCTCCCAGACCTGCGCGATCTCGAAGCGCAGCCGCTTGTGATCGTCGACCTCCTCCGCGAGCTCGAGCTGACGCCCGAGCACGTTGAGCAGCGGGTGCCACTTCTCCGTCGAGCGGAAGATCCGCACGAGCTCCGCGAGCGCGAGGCCGTCCTCCGGATCGAGATCCAGCACCCGCTTCGTGCTGGAGATCGCCGCCTCGATGTCACCGACGCGCGTCTCCTCGATCTGCGCGATCTCGCGGTACAGCCGCTTCTTGTCGCCGACGTCCGTCGCGAGCTCGACCTTCTCGCGCAGCTGCGCGATGAGGTCGCCCCAGCGGTCGCTCTTCTCGAGCAGCTCGACGAGGTGCGCACGCGCGACCTCGTCCTCGGGCCGCATCGACAGCACCATCTCGAACTGCTTCTCGGCCTCGTCCTCCTCCTCGAGCTTTTGAATGTAGATCTCACCGAGCCGACGCCGCAGCTCGATCGCCCGCGCGACGCCGACCTGCTCGACCTGCTCCGCGTAGACGTCCGCCAGGATCTCCCAGCTGTCCGTCTCCTCCGCGAGCCGCTCCGCGATCTCTTGCGCCGTCTCGTCCGCGCCCTCTTCCCCGAAGGCCCGGCACGCCGCCATGAACGCGAGGTCCGGCTGGCCGAGCCAGCGCTCCTGCACGTCGATCACCGCGAAGAGCAGCTTCTTGCGTTCCTCGACCTCCTCCGTGACGTTCAGCCGCCGGTTGTAGAGCTCGACGAGCTTTCGGTAGTCGCCGTTGTCCTCGTAGATCGCCGCGAGCGCTTCGTGCGCCTTCAGACTCGAAGGCTCCAGCTCGAGGATCTGCTCGTACGCCGCGGCCGCACCCGCCTTGCGCTTGATCTTGTCCTCGTAGATCGCCGCGATCTCGAAGAGGATGTCGACCTTCGCCCCGCCGGTGTCCGCCTGCTCGGCGCGGTAGTTCATCACCTTGACCGCCTCGCCGTACGCGCCGGTCTGCGTGAAGATCTCCTCCAGCCGCATCAGCTCCGCGACGGTGTGCGGCTCCACGTCGAGCACACGCTTCGCGGACTCGATCGCCTCGTCCTTTTCGCCGGTGTGCTCGAGGAACACCTCCGCGAGCTCGAACCGGATCGCCTTCACCCCCGCCGCGTCCATCTGCAGCGGGATGAGCTTCCTGAGCGTGGCGACCAGGTCGTCCCAACGCTCCGCGGTGCGGTAGGTCTGGCGCAGCGCTTCGAGCGCTTCGACGTCGTTCGGGTTGCGCTTGAGGATCTCCGTCCACGAACGCACCGCCTCGTCGACGCTCCCGAGCCGCGTGCCACGCACGAGCCCGAGGCGCCGCTGCAGACGCATGACGTCCTTTTCGTCGCGCGCGTTCTCGAGCTGCATCTCCAGGTGCCGCGCGAGCTCGAACCACTGGCCCTCACGCTCGTACAGCTCCTCGAGCGCCTTGGTCGCCGCGTTGTTCCCGGGGTCGGCCTCCAGCACCTTCTGATAGAGCTGGATCGCCTCCTTGCCCTGGTCGAGCGGGCCCGACGCGAGCTCCGCCATGCGGCTCGTGAGCCGGACCTTCTGGCGGGACTCCTCGGTCTGCTCCGCGAGCGCCTCCAGCACCGCGAACAGCTCCTGCGGGCGGTCGTCCGGATCCAGCAAGAGCGACAGCGCGAGGAGCGTCTCCTTGTCACGCGTCTTGATCGCGCGCGCCTTGCGGTACCACTCGATCGCCTCGGCGCGCTCGCCGAGCCGCTCGTCCCAGGTCGCGCCGAGCCGCACACACAGGCGGTGTTTTTCTTCGTCGTCCTCCGCGAGGGTGACGCGCTTCTCGAGCACGTCGGTCAGCGCCGCCCAGCGCCCGAGCATCTCGTCGAGGCGGTCGAGCGCGACGAGCGCCTCCTCGTCCTCGGGCTTCGCGCGCAAGACGTCTTGCCACGCCTCCGCCGCGCGCTCCTTGTCGGCGATCTCGTGGTCGAGGATCTGCGCGATGCGACGCTCGACCTCCACACGCTCGTCGGTGTCGTGCAGGTTCGACAACCCCGACGCGTAGACCTCCACCAACCGGTCCGGCCGGACGAGCTGCTCCGCGAGGGACTCCAGCCCCGCGCGCACCTCACCGAGACCCGGCGCATCGACGAACACCGTCGCGAGTGTGTCGAACGCCGCCCGCGGCTCCTCGAGCTTCTGCCACTGCACGTCCGCGATCTCGCGGTTGAGCGGCACGCGCTCCGACGCATCCTCTGCTAGCGACACACGCACGCGCAGCACCGAGACGAGCTGCTCCCACTGCTCCGCGGTCCGCATCGCCTTCGCGAGCATCTCGCCGGTCGCGGTCGCGACCGCTTCGTCCTCCTCGGCGACGGCGTCCTCGAAGCGCTCTTCGAGGTAGTCACGCGCGGCCTCGTGCGTGGGGTTGGCCTCCAGGACCTCCTCGAACAGCAGGTCCGCACCGCCCAGGTCACCGAGGCGCGTGGCCTTCAGCTTGCCGAGCGAGAAGCGCGCGTCCGTCTGGACCGCGGAGCCGTCCTCGGCCGCGCCGATCAGGCGCTCCAACACGTCCGCGAGCTCGGACGCCCGGCCCTGCGCCTCACACAGCTTCGCGAGGCGCGCGAGCGCGTCGACGTCGTCCGGGAACAGCTCGAGCAGCCGCCGCAGCGTCGCGATCGCGCCAGGGAGATCGTCGAGCTCCTCGGACTGCAGCCGCGCGAACTCGCGCATCAGCTTGCCGCGCCCCTCCGGGTCCTCGGTCTGGGCGATGCGCCGCCGATAGACGTCGGCGAGCGAGCCGAACGAGCCCGCGTCGCGGTACAGCCGCTCCAACGCACGCAGCGCGCCGCCGTCGCCCGGGGCGACGTCGAGCACCTTGTTGTACTCCGCAATCGCGCGCGGGACGTCCTTCAGATCGGCGTCGTAGATCTCCGCGACCCGGCGGTGCAAGCGAACTTGCAGCGCGTGATCCGTGACCGCGTCGACCTCGTCGAGGTACAGCCCCGCGAGGTCTTCGAACAGCCCGTTCTCCTTCGCCAGCAGCTCGACCTTCTCGAACAGCGCCTCGTCGAACAGGTCCTCGACCAAAGCGCGCGAGTAATACGTGAACGCGTGCTCGGGGCGCCCGACGCGCTCGTCGTAGATCTCACCGATCCGCGAGAACAGCGCCTTCTTCTCCTCCGCGGAGCGCGCCGCGCCGACTTGCACCTCCAGGCACGTGATCAGCTCGTCGAACGCGCCGGTCATCTCGTAGACCGGCGCCAGCGCACGGGCGGCCTCCGCGCGCCCGTCGCCCTGGGACTTCATGATCGAGGACAGGCCCGCGATCGCACCCGGGTCCGACTTCGACAGCTCCAAGACCTCGGCGTACGCGTCGACGGCCGCGACGCGATCGTCGAGCTTCTCGCGCTGCAGCGTCGCGAGGCGCAACAGCACCTTCGAACGCTCCGCCGGCGACTCGGCGAGCGCCGACTCCTTCGCGAGGACCATCGCGAGGTCCTGGTCACGCCCGGAGCGCTCGCACAGCGACGCCATCTTCTTGAGCACCGCGACGTCGTGCGGGATGAGCGACATCATCTCGCGGTACGCCTCGAACGCACCGTCGCTGTCCTCGATGTCCCCTTCGAGCAGCTGAGCGATCTGCCCCCACAAGCGCACCTTCTCGGCGTCCTGCTCCGCGAGCCGCAGCATCCCGCGGTACGTCGCGACGAGCTTCTTCGCGTCGCCCGCGCGACGGTGGATGCGCTCCAACGCCGCGAGCGCCGCGGCGTCGTCCGGGGACTGCTCGAGGATCCGCTCGTAGAACGGGGTCGACGCCTCACCGCGCCCCAACACCCGGTCGTACAGATCCGCGGTCCGCCGCGCGAGGCGCAGCGAAAGCTCCGGGTCCTCGATCGACGGCAGCGCCGCCGCGTACACGTCCGCGAGCTCTTCCTCGGTCTCCGCCTGACGCGCGAGTGACTCGAGTCGGTCCGCGAGCTCCGCGTCGTTCGGCTGCTCCGAGAACGCCCGCGTCAGCGCGAGGAACGCCATCTCGGGCTGCTCCGCCTCCTGGACGTAGAGATCCGCGATCTGCAGCAGGAGGTTCCGGCGCGTCTCGGGATCGTCGGCCGCGGTGATCTGCGCTTCCTTCGCACCGATCACCTTCAGCGGCATCCCCTTCTTCAGCCAGTGCGGCTCCATCGCCTCCGCGCCGAGCCCTGCGAGGTCCGGGTGGTTCTCCTTCTGCGCGTCGACGAGATCGTCCAGCGCGAACAGCGCCGCTTCGTACGGTGCGCCGACCTCCGGCCCCGCGTCGAGGACCTGCACGAACGCGTTCATCGCACCGCGCGGATCGTCGAGCTTCTCACGCCGAAGGTTACCGAGCCGCAAGTTGGATTGCGCCCACGCCTCACCCGAGGAAGCCGCGACCTTCATCTCCAGGATGCGCGAGAGCATCGGGTGGTCACGCAGCTCGGCGTAGATCGCGTCGAGGCGCCCGAGCGCCTCGGCGTCACCGGGCGCGTGCATCACGACCTGCTCGTACAGGTGCGCCGCCTTGTCGCGGTCGCCGAGCTTTTCGTCGAGGATCTGCGCCGCCAATCGCAACCGCGCGACGCGCTCCTCGGCGTCGTCCGTGAGGTCCGCCATGCGCCGCAGGACGTCCACGCGCTCGCGGGCGTCGCCGCCCTTCGCGTAGATGCGCTCCAGCGCCTCCAGCGCCAGGACCGCGTCCGGGCGCTCGTCGATCACCTTCTGGTACGCCGCGATCGCCTGGTCGCGATCGCGCAGCAGCGCCTCCGCGTAACGCGCGACGCGCAGCCGGAGCGCGCTGCGTTCGTCCGCCGCGACCGGCAGCGACTCCGCCTGGTCCTCGACGATCCCGATCAGCTCCTCGACCTGCCCCGACAAGCGCCCGAGCCGCTCCAACGACTCCAGCAGCTCCTCGTCGAGCGGTGCCTCCGAGAACGCCCGCGCCGCCGCGGAGAACGCGCGGTCGAGCTTGCCGAGGCGCTCCTCGTAGATCGAACGGATCGCAACGAGCCGCTCCACGCGCTCCGCCGAATCCTCGGTCGCCCCCGCGAGGATCTCGTAGGCCTCGACGAGGTGCGACCAGTCGCCCGCCGCCCGGTACACGGGCTCGAGCGCGACCGCCGCCTTCGCGGCGACGTCGGTCTGGAGCAGATCCTCCAGTCCGTTGCGTGAAGGGGTGTGCTCGGGGTGCGCCTGGAGCGCCGCGGTGAACTCCTGGATCGCGCGGTCCCGCTCGCCCGCCGCGACCAGCGCGCGCGCCAACCGCTCCAACACGCCGGCGCGCGCGAGCGGCTCCTCGATGAGCTTCGCCTCCTGCGCGAGGGCGTTGATCAACCCCTGCTCGTTGCTCTGCAGCTCGTACAGCCGCTGCAGCTCCTGCCACGTCGAACGCTCCGTGGGCGCGACGTCCCGCGCGCGCTCCATCGTGCGCGTCGCGAGGTCCAGCTCCTCGGCCGCCTCCTCGTAGATCGCGGACGCGCGCTTCAGGAACGCGACGCGCTCCGCCGCATCGGCGGACGCATCGGCGCGAGCGATCAACACCTCGGCCAGCGCACCCGGATCGTCCCCCGCCGCGGTCAGACGCTCGAGCGCGCCGAGCGCCTCTTCGTCGCCCGGCACCGCGCTGCGTAGGCGCTCCCACGCCGTGCGCGCCTTGTTCGGCTCGCCCGCCGCGCCGTCGTACAGGCGCGCGAGATCGCGGAGCAGCTCCGCGTCGTCCTTGTTCGTCTCGAGCGCGTCTTCGTAGAGCACCGCGAGGTCGCCGGCGCGGTTCGCGCGCAGCGCGAGCGTCGCGAGGCGGGCGCGCTCCTCGTTGGGTACGAGGCCCTCGCGGAACGCACGCGCGAGGGTGTCGAACGCACCGTCGGGCTGGTCCAGCTTGTCGCTCTCGACGTCGGCGATCCTGAGGAAGAGATCGCGGCGCCGATCCGACTCCACGACCGCGCCGAGCTGACTCTCGAGCGCGATGACGAGATCCCGCCACCGCTCCTTCTTCGTGTACGCGGGCTCCAGCGAAGCCCCCGCCTGCGCGCGCAGCTCGACGTCTTCGAGCAGCGCCTCCAGCCCGCGCATCGCACCGTCGTGCGTGTCATCCGCGGCGAGCGCGGCCTGGTATCGCTCCAGCGACTGCTTCTTCTCGTTGAGGCGCAGGCGGAGCACCTCGCCAGCCTTCACCTCGGTCGCGGCGACGACACGTGCGTCGTCGCTCGCGTCGCGCATGCGATCCAGGACGCCGACCAGCTCACGCCACCGCTCGGCCCGCTCGTACGTCTCGGCCAGGCGCGCGAGCGCCGTCGCCTCCTTCGGTTCGAGCGAGAGCACCTCGCGATAGGCCTCGATCGATCCGTCGGTGTCGTTCAGGTGCTCCGCGCGGATCGACGCCACCGCCAACCCGAGCTGCACCTTCGCCGACTTGTCCTCCGCCGCCGCCATCCGCTCGGTGAGGAGCGCGGCGAGCTCTTCGTACCGTTGCTCGGCGCCGAGCAGACGCTCCAGCGCCGCGATCGCCGCCGCGTTGCCGCCGTCGGCGTCGAGCGCGCGCCGGTAATACGTGATGGCCTGGGACGGGTCCGCGAGCGTGCGCTCGTACAGCTCCGCGAGCGCGGAGGCGATGTTGCCCTCCACCGCCGGCTCGAGATCCCCCTCCAGGATCGACGACAGCACCTCGGCCGCGCGGTCGTGGGTCTCGAGCTCGGTCGCGAGCCGCAGCAACCACTCCGCGAGGTCTTCGCTCCCCGGGCTCGCGCGGAGCGCGGTCGCCACGAGGTCGAACGCCGCGTTGGCGTCGCCGAGACGCGTCTGCGCGATCTGCGCGCCGCGCCGCGCGAGCTCCGCCCGGGCGGACGGATCCTGCTCGGCGTCCGTGAGGATCAGGATCATGTCGAGCTGCGGCTGGTACTGGCCGCGCTGCCCGAAGATCGGCTCCAGCGCGCGTGCGATGCGCACCGGGACGACGTCGGCGACGAGGAGGCGACCGAGCGCCGCGATCACCTCGCCGTGGTCCGGCGAGCGCGCGAGGATGTCGAGGTACAGCTCCGCGGCGTCGACCGCCTTGTCGAGCTTCTCCTGCAGCACACGCGCGCGGCGCACCTGGATGTCGACGAGGTCACTCGCCGTCTCCATCTTGCTCTCGCGCCGCACGAGGATCTGCTCTTGCTCCTCGAAGCGCTCCGCGCGCCGGTAGAGATCGTCGAGGTTCGCGAGCGCCGTCGCGTCGTCCGGGTCGAGCTCGAGCACCTGCACGAAGCGATCGATCGCGCCGTCGACGTCGTTCAGCTCGCGGTCCAGGACGTCGCCGATCTTCGCGAGCAGGAGCTTCTTGTTGTCCGCGTCGTCGCTCCCGTCGAGCTGGCTCTGCAGCACCGCGACGAGCGCCTCCGGATCGTCCTGCTGGCGCAGCAACCGCTCCAGCGCCGCGCGCGCTTCGTCGTTGCTGCTGTCGAGGTTGAGCGCCGACTTGTACGCGTCGATCGCATCCTTCGGCCGCGGGAGCTTCTCGTCGTAGATGCGCGCCGCCGCCAACCAAAGCGACAGCGCACGCTCGCCGCCCTTCTTCTCCGCCGCCGCGCGGTACGCGTCCGCGAGCGCGTGGTGCCGCGACAGCGCCTCCGCGAGCGTCTCGAGACGATCCCGTACGCCGTCGGCGTCCGGATCGATCTCGAAGATCTGCCGGTTCACGAGGAAGGCCTCCTCGCGGCTCACCTCGGCCGCGACCGACGCCATCTCGTGCAGCATGTCGAGCCGCGAGAACAGGTCCGGGCTGTACTCGACGAGGACCTTCAGCACCGACAACAGGTGGTGCGCGTCGCCAGCGTCCTTGTAGAGCGCGTACAGCGCGCGCGCCGCGCCGTGGTGCGCGGGGTTGTGCACGAGCACCGCCTCGAAGTGCGCGCGTGCCCGCGTGGAGTCGCCGAGCATCTCGGCGTACAGGCGCCCCAGCTCGAGGTGCGCCTGGTTCTTCGCGTACTCGTCGGTGAGCGCCGAAAGGTGGCTCTCCAGGACCTGCGCCGCGTCCCCGAAGCGCTCCTCCGCCATCAGGATCTGCGTGACCCGCGCCGCGACGGATCGGTGTCCGGGCGCGAGCGCGAGCGCGCGACGGTACGCCGCGACGATCGAATCGACCGTCGCCGTCCCATCTTCACCCTCCGGGAGCTGCGCGAGCGTGGTCTCCAGCAGCCGCGCGAGGCGCTGGAGGATCTCGACCTTGATCGTCGGATCCTTCACGCTCGCGACCATCCCCTCCAGGCGTTTCACGATCGCCTCGGAGGGGCCCGCACCGGCCTGCCGCGCCTCGATGAACCGCAACGCGGGCGGGTAACCGGGCACGAGCAACAGGCAGCGATCCAGGTACTCGTCGGCGCGGATCGGATCCTCGCCGTAGTGCGCGTACAGCTCGGCCGCCTTCAGGTAGAGCGCCGCGGCGCGCCGTTTGTCGCGCGCCTCCATCCCCTCGTCGCGGTACCGCGCCGCGTGGGACTTCCATTCGTTCTTGATGTGCGCGAGCTCGTCGAGCTTCGACAGCGCCTCGGCGTCGCCGAGCGCGCGCGCCCGGTCGAGGCACTGCTGCGACAGCTCGTGCCACACGGCGTGATCGAGCAGCGCGATCCCGAGGTGACGGTACGCCTCGGCGATCGATGCCGTCGCCTCGTTCTGCATCGACGACGGCAAGGTGCCTTGCATGTCGAGCGTGTCACTCGGCTTCGCCTCGTCGGCGTTGGCACCCGCCACGTCGGCGGTCTGATCGGAGGTGGGCTTCTCGATGGCCGCGAGGACCACCTGCGCCTGGTCGTCGAGGACCCGCTTGGCGTCGAGCCACCGCTCCTCGGCGATGAAGACGGTGCGCGCCTCGTCGAGCACGTCGACGCGCGCGGGGTCGAGCTCGTACGCGTAACGCAGCGCCGCGAGCGCGCGGTCGACCTCCGAGAGCTTCGCGTACGCGATGCCCGCGATCTCCACTAGCAGCTCCGAGCGATCTTCGTCCCGTACCAAGAGCGCCGCGCGGTCGAGCAGATCGGCGGCCTCTTCGAACCGCCCCGCCTCCACGCAGATGTCCCGCATCGCCTCGAGCGCGTCGACGTTGTCGGGATCGGACGCGAGCACGCGCGCCAGGTAGGGTTCGGCGCGCCGCGGCTGGTTCAGCTTCTCGAGCCAGAGCAGCCCGGCGGACAAGAGCATCTGCCGACCGACTGAAGCGTCCGGCGCCCGCTCCGCCGCGACCCCGTACACCGCCGCGAGATCCGCCCACCGCTCGGCGTCGACGAGCTCCTGCTCGACGGCCGCGAGCCGGTCGTTGTCGAGCAACCCCTCGGTGTCGAGGACGCGACTCTTCGGGACGTGGCCGTTCGGCTTGGAGGCGTCGTCCGCCGCGGTCTTCGGCGCTTCCTGCGCACCGTCCTGGACCTCGATCTCGGGCATCGGCGGGACGATAGCCCTGGTCCGCACCACCGTCCATGGGCGGTGGTACCCACCGTCGAGCGCTCCTCAATCCCCCAGCCCCAGCCCTCGCCCTCGCCCTCGCCCTTCCGGCGCAAGGGTCCACGCCGCCCGAAGCGCGGCGCTCGATATCGAAGGGCACAAAGGTCCACGCAGCGTGACGCCGCGCTTTTGCGTTGATGGGCTAGGGAGAGGGCTGGGGCTGGGGCTGGGGAGGTCAGAAGGTGTACTTCACCATCGGGATCACCGAGATCCCGATCCCCACCGCCGGCTTCGTCACCACGTTCGCGCCGACGATCCCGCCGATCGAGAAGTGCCGCAGCTTCGTGAAGCGCTCGAAACCGACCGCGATCCCGCCTGCGAGGCCGTTGCCGCCGTAGTCGGCGCCGTCGATCTGGCCCGGAAGGCCCAGGCCGAAGCCCACGTCGCCGCGGATCCAGACGAAGTTGCGCTCGGTGGTGAGCACCGCGAACTGCACGCGGAGCGTGGGGATGACGAACAGCAGGTCGCCCACCGGGGGCGGGGTGTTGTCGTCGACCTGGACGCCCGCCGCGATGGCCGTGACGCCGACGCCGATGTTGAGGATCGGCAGCACGTCGTAGCCGCCGAAGAAGCCGACGACCATGCCGAGCCCGTAGCTGCGGTCGTCGATCTTGTTGACGAGGTAGGTCAGGCCCACGTCCATCTGGACGAAGCCGCCGCGCTCGACGGCGCGGATCTGCTGGACCTTGGGCCCGTCTTCGCCCGCCGTGTCACCCGACTGGGCGGCCGCGACTCCGCTGGCGCCGATCCCGACCAAGAGCGCGACGAACGCCGAGCCCACCCGCACGTACCCCATGCCGGGCGGACGTTCCCGCGTTCTCGGGGCACCGTCAACATGCCGGCTTACGACAACCGGCGGAGCCGCCCGGTCAGCGGATCAGCTTGGAGATCGCCTTGAAGCGGTCCGAGCCCGCGGCGCCGAGGAGGTCGAACAGCACCGTCTCCGTCGAAGTGATGGTCGCCCCGGCCTTCTCCATCAGGCCGAGCCCCACCTGGTAGTTCGCCTCGGTCCGCGACGCGACCGCGTCCGCGAGGACGTGGACCGCATACCCGGCGTCTACGAGATCACGCGCGGTCTGGTACACGCAGATGTGAGTCTCCATCCCGGAGAGCACCACGGACTTGCGCCCCGACCCCTCGATCGCGTCCTTCAGCCTCGGCTCGCCGAGCACGGAGAAGGAGACCTTGTCGATCGGCGTGATCCCCTCGAACGCCTCGGCGATCAGCGCGACCGATCCCCCGAGCCCCTTCGGGTACTGCTCGCTCACCACCGCGGGGACGTCGAGGATCTGCGTCGCCGCGCCGAGGCGCTTCAGGTTGTCGAGCATCGGCCCGAACCGCTCGGGCAGCATCGCGGGCGCGAGGCGCTCCTGCACGTCGACGACGAGGAACAGGGTGTTGGAGAGCTCCAGCTTCATGGGTCAGTCCTTCTTGGGCTCGAGGCGAGCCGACCAGTGTTCGAGCGGCACGTTGCCGGTGGTGACGACGCGCGGGCCGTCGATGATCATCTTCGAGAAGTCGTACCCCGCGTCGAGCGCGGCCGCGTAGGCGGTCGGTCCGATCAACACCTCGCCCCGCTCCGCGACGTCTTCGCCGAGCTTGAAGGCGACGTTCACCGCGTCGCCGAACGCGTCGTCGTCGAGCCGCAGCAGCGGGCCGTGCTCCACGCCGATGCAGAGGTTCACGTGGTCGTCCTCTTCGTCGAGCGTCGCGTTCACGGCGGCGCACGCGCGCAGCATCCCGAACGCCGCGCCGATCGCCGAGAGCGCGTCGTCGAAGATGCAGATGAGGTCGTCGGCCTCGTGTTTCATCAACACGCCGCCGTGCGCTTCGACGACCGGCATGCAGGCCTGCTCGCACCGGCGGAAGACCTGGAGGAAGTGCAGGATCCCGTGGCGCTTCGTCAGCTTGGTGAAGCCGGAGAGGTCCGTCACCAAGATCGCGGCTTCGCGCCCGCGGGCGGCCCACACCGCGTCGTCGAAGGCCTTCTTCGCGGCGGCGTCGCCCTGGCGTCGGTCGAGCGCTTCGAGGAGCGTCGCGGTGGTCTTGATGTCCGAGACGTCGACCATCGCCCGATCGTCTCCCACGAATGGGGGCGCGACCTCAAGCGATGTCGAACGGGGACCAGGTCCCCTCACACGCGGGGCCGTGTACCGCCCAGAACGCGCCCTCGGTCGGCGACATCACGACCCCGGCGTTGCTCGTGATGCCGTTGAAGTCGTGCCGGCAGATCGAGTCCGGCCGACCGTCGTGGTCCGCGAGGAACTCGAACAGGAGCGCTTCGGTGAGATCGTCGCGGTCGAGCAGCGCCTCCATGCGGCGCTGTCGGTGGTGCGTGGAGGCCACCGGCGTCCCCTTCGCCTCCAGCGCGGCGTTCGCCTCGCAGAGGATGTGATTGCAGTGCACGTACGACGCCTCGATGCGCTGCACGACGGCGTCGGTCGCGGTGCACTCCACTGCCGCCGCCGCGCCGGTGCGGTCCATGACGTAGAAGTAGTGCGCCCCGGCCCGCGGCGCCTTTACGATGTTCTCGATCGCGTCGTCGAGGTTCGTCGCGCGCAGCGTCGCGTGGATGATGTCGAGGTAGCCGACCCCCGGTTTGGCGTCGACGGTGCGGAGGTTCGTCGTGCCGATCGCGAGCCCCTCGTCGTTCATGCCGATCAGGCTCAAGCACCCGACGGTCGTGAGCGTACGCGTCGCGGGCGCGTCGCTGGGTTTGCGGCGGACGAGGATCACGTACGGCAGGTTGCTCGTCGACAGGTCCCAGGTCTGGCCGACGTACGGCGTGCCCTTCGCGGTGCGCGACGCAGAGACGATGAACGAGGAGCAGCCTTCCGCGTCCGGCGGATCTTCGGGGTGATGGAACGCGGCGACGTCGCGCAGATCCGTCAGCGCGTTCATCGCCCACACCCGCTCCAGCGGGAAGTCGGCGCCGCGCGCGATCCCCTCCAGCTCCGCGTACCCCTCGGGCGCGTAGGCCTGCACGATCGGGAGGCACCCGCGCGCGATGGCGACGAGCCCTTCGACGTCGACGTCGACGCCGCCGTACGACTTCGCCTGCGCGATCGCGTTGTCCATGCGGTGCGCGAACAGCTCGCGGATCGGCTCGCGCATGGCCTCGCCGTGGGCTTCGCCGATCTGGGTGGGGGTGCCTTCGAGCACGAGGGTGCGCATCGGTAGAGCACCATAACAAACGCGCGGGTCCGCTCACCCCCCTTGTCTTGGAGACCGTCCGTGCCGAGGGTAGGCCGAGTGCGATGGTCCCCCCTCACCGCGGCGGTGCTCCTGTGCGCCGGTTGCGGTGGAACGCCCCTCCCCCGCCACGAAGCGATCCTCGAGGCCGAAGCCGGCCTCGTCGCGCCGCTGTCCGGCGAGCAGGCCTGCGCCGTCGCCCTCACCGCGGAGCGGCGCACGGACACCACCCGATCGAAGTCCTCCTACGACCGCGCGCCCTTCGTCTTCGCGCCGGGCGCGCGGGTCCGTATCGGCGAGGCCACGCTGAAGGTCTTCGGTCGCGACGGGCAGCTCCTCGGCGCACGCTCGGGCGCGTCGGCCCACAACGACGACGTCAGCGATCGCGCGCTCGGCTTCGGACTCGACGACGCCGTCCGGTGCGCGCAGGACGAGCGGCGCTGCGGCTACCGCTACGTCCGGTTGTCGGAGCGCTACGTCGAGTGCGGAGCGAGCGTCGACATCGCGGGGTTCGTCACCGACGCCGGGTTCGTCGCCTATGACAGCCGGCCGCTCCAACAGCAGGTGAGCGCGCAGACCTTCTCCGCGTTCACGTCCGTGATGTTGTTCGCGATGGTGTTCGCCGGGTTCGCGCTGATGTTCTTCAGCTGGCTCGGGTTCTGGATCTGGAGCCGGACATGAGACGGGCCGCGATCCTTCTGTTGGCGCTCGCGGCCTGCGGGCCGGAGGACTTCGAGGCGGACCGCGTCGGGGCCGTCGTCGACGCGCCCGGCACGACGGACTGCGTCCGAGCCGGACCGAAGTGGACGGACGGCGCCACCCTCCGCATCGGCGATCGAAGCTACCGCGTCGCAGGCAACGACGGCGCCCCGTACTGGTTCGATGACGGCGGCGTCATCAAGTGCGGCACACCGATCGCGGTGCGCGGCCGCATCGAGGGCGACACCTTCGTCCTCACCGACACCGCACCCGAAGCCGACGCCCAGACCTCCCTCTGGAAACGTGGCGGCGTGAAGCTGGCGCTGATCTTCGTCGGCGGACCGCTGACGTGGATCTTGTGGTTGGTGCTGCTCGCGAAGCGCTACGGCCGCATCCGCGCCGAGCGCCGCGCGCGGAAGTGAGGTTCGAACGCAGGCCGGGTCCCTCCGCGAACCACGCGCCTCGACAAGGCGGTGGACTCGAGCGACCCGCCCGCGAATGCTCCCCGCGTGCGCGAGGTCGGGGACGGGTTCTGGAACATTCGCGGGTCGTTTCACATCGGCCCCGTGGACATCGGGACCCAGGCGTCGTTGTCGCGGCTGACCGACGGGCGCTTCGTCTTCCTCGACGGGTGCGCGCTCGACGACGCGACCCGCGTGCGCGCCGCCGCGCTGATGGGTCAGGACGGCCCGGCGGCCATCGTTCACCTGCACCCATTCCACACGCTGCACGTGCGTTCGATGGCGTCGATGTTCCCCGAGGCGAAGCTGTACGGGACGGCGCGTCACCACCGACGGTTCCCCGAGCTGCCGTGGGCGCCGGAGCGCACCGAGGACCCGGCGTTCGCCGCGCTGTTCGCCGACGACTTCACCTTCTCGGTGCCGCGCGGCGTCGCGTTCGTCCCGTCGAACGAGAACCTGCACTTCGCTTCGGTGCTCGCGCTGCACAAGGCGTCACGGGTGCTGCACGTCGATGACACGATCATGGTGACGACGCTGCCGAAGCCGCTCCGCGCGCTTCGCCGCGACCTCGTCCGCCTCCACCCCACCCTGCGCTTCGTCCTCGACCGGCGCGCCGGCGCCGCCGCGGAGTTCTCGGCGTGGACCGACGAGCTCATCGCCCTCGCGCGCGACGCCGAGGTGCTGTGCGCCGCGCACGCCGCGGTCGTCCGTCAGCCCGACGATCGCGGACGCTCGATCGCCGACCGCGTCGCGAAGGCGGTGCGTCGTGTGCGCCCGTTGGTGGAGCGCCACCAGCGACGCTTCGGTTGAGCGCGTCGCCTGACTAGAGCTCGACGCGCTCGCCCTTCTTCGCAATCACGACGTGGTTCACACCCTGCGCCTTCAGCGCTTCCTTCAGCGCCAGGCGCGGCCCGTCCTCGCCGTGTACGAGCGACACGGTGCGGACGTGGCCCGCCTTGCGGGTGCGGTCGACAAAGTCGACGAGGTCGTCCCGGTCCGCGTGCGCCGACAGGCCGTTGATCTTGTGCACCTCCGCGAAGACCTCCCGCTCCAGCCCGAAGACCTTCACCTTCCGGTGCCCCTCGACGAGGCGACGCCCGAGGGTGTGGTCGGCCATGAACCCGACGATGACGACGCTGTTCTTCGCGTGGCCGAGGGCTCGGGTGAAGTGGTGGACGATGCGCCCGCCTTCACACATGCCCGAACCCGCGATGACGATGCAGCTCTCGCTGCCACCCTGGAGGCGCTTCGAGGCTTCGACGTCCGACACGTAGCGAAGCCCGGGCGGCGAGAACGGATCGTTGCGCTCGATGAAGCGCTGCTGGATGGCCTCGGCGAGGTTCTCGACGTGCAGCTTGTAGATCTCGGTGATCGCGATCGCGAGGGGGCTGTCGATGTAGATCGGGACGTCGGGGATCGCGTTTTTCTCGTGCAGGCGCTCCAGCGAAAACAGCACCTCCTGCGCGCGCTCCAACGCAAACGTGGGGATGTAGACGCGCCCGCCCCGCCCGACCGTCTCGCGAACGATGTTGCCGAGCTGCTCGTCCATGGTGGCGATGTCCGGGTGCGTCCGGTCGCCGTAGGTGCTCTCGATGAGGAGGTGATCGACGCCGTCGACGATCTCCGGGTTCCGCAGCAGCGGGAGCTCGTCGCGCCCGAGGTCACCCGTGAAGAGCAGCCGCGCGCGCCGGCCGCGCTCTTCGAGGTCGAGCACCACCAGCGCCGACCCGAGCACGTGCCCGGAGTTGTAGAACGTCACGGTCACCCCCTGCGCCACGGGGATCGGGCGGCGCAGCGGAACGGAGATCATCCGCCCCATCGCAGCCTGCACGTCCGCGGCGGTGTACAGCGGCTCGATGTGTTTCTCGATGCCGTCGCGTGCGTTGCGTTTGTTGAGGTAGGCGGCGTCCTGCATCTGGATCATCGCGGAGTCCCGAAGCATGACCGCGCACAGGTCGCGGGTGGGCGGCGTCGTGTACACGTTGCCTGCGAAGCCGCGCGCGACGAGGGTCGGGATGTTGCCGCTGTGGTCGAGGTGCGCGTGGCTCAGCACGAGCGCCTTCGCCCCCGTCGCCCACTTGGGGAGGTCGCGGTTGAGCGCGTGGGTCTGCTCGCGGCGGCCCTGGAAGAGGCCGCAGTCCAGCAGGATGTCCTGCTCCTGGACGTGAATGCGGTGCAGCGACCCGGTGACCCCCTCGGCGGCGCCGTAGAACTCGAGGTGCATGAGGGGTGACTACGCCGAACGGGCCGCGCGCGCCATGCCGCCGAACGGCACCGACGCGCGGGCGGACGTTTCCCGCCCGTACGCATGGTCGCGCTGGAGCTCGAGAGCTGCGGCGTCAGAACGAGTTGCCGATGGAGAACTCGAACAGCGGGCCGGACGGGTCGGACTGAAGCAGCCCGAGGTTGTCGTTCTGCGGGCGCACGCGCCGGGTGAGCGGGATGCCCCACTCGAAGCGCAGCGGGCCGATCGGCGAGAACCAGCGGAAGCCGAAGCCGACCGACCAGAACAGGCCGAGCGGGAGGTCGCCGTAGTCGAACTCCACGTTGTCGACCTGCGCCGCGCGGATCTTGTCGCCGAGGTAGAAGAAGTTCTCGTCCTCCGCGTAGACGTTGCCGGCGTCGAGGAAGAGCACGCCGCGGATGCCGACGGCCTGGAAGATCGGGAACTCGATCTCGAAGTTCGCGAGGAACTCCTTGTTGCCGCCCTCCGTGAACACAAACGAGTCGGAGCGCGGGTCGAGCCCGCGGTTGCCGCGCGAGTTGCGCAGGGCGCGACGCTCCGGGCCGATCGTGAACGGCAGGTACCCGCGCAGGGTGTTGATGCCGCCCATGATGAACTTCTCGGACGGTGACAACCCGACCTCGCTCGTCGCGTTGAGGTAACCCGCGCGCACCGACAGCTTGCCGATGAAGCCGAACGCGATGGGCCGGTAGAACCGCGAGAACGCGCGGTAGCGCTGGAACGAACGCGACTCCGAGGCACCGAACACCGGCGAGGACACCTCCGCCGACGCCGAGTGGTACATGCCGCTCGTGGGGAACAAGCGGTTGTCGCGCGTGTCGTAGGTGACGGTGGCGCGCAGCGACGAGATGCGGCCACGGTTGTTCAACGCGGCGAACGACGGCTGCGAGAAGAAGCCGTCCGAGCCGCGGCTCTGCACGAACTCCAGCGAGTAGGTGAGGAAGAGCCGGATGTCGTCGGTGATCGGGTGGCCGAACGTGAGGTCACCACCGGTCGCCGAACGGAGGAACTGTCTGAACTGCGTCTCGGTGTTGAACGCGTTGAACGAGAACGTCCACTCGGTGTCGTAGAAGTACGGCTCCGTGAAGCGTAGCTGGAAGAGCTGCCGCAGCGACGAGATCTGCGCCGACAGCGCGACGGACTGACCGCGCCCCAGGAAGTTGTCCTGCGCGATCTGGGCGGTCGCGATGAAGTTCTCCGCGGACGAGAAGCCGGCGCCGATTTGGAACGTGCCGGTGGCCTTCTCCTTGATCTCGACGTCGACGATCTGCAGCTGGTCGGTCGAGCCCCGGCGGGTCTTGATGTCGACCTTCTCGAAGTAACCGAGCGCCATCACGCGGCGCTGCGAGAGGTCACGTTTGGATGCGGACGTCAGCTCCCCTTCGTAGATGCGGAGCTCGCGGCGCACGACCTTGTCGCGGGTCTTCGTGTTCCCGACGACGTTGATGCGCTCGTAGTAGACCTTGTCGCCCTTCTGGATGTCGAAGGTGAGATCGATCGTGCGCTTCTCGGAGTCGATCGAGGTGACGGGCGTGATGTTCGCGTACGCGTAACCGTCGTCTTCGTAGCGCGTCTTGAGCTTCTGGAGATCCTCGCCGAGCTTGGTGCGGTTGAAGACGTCGCCCGCCTCGATCTGCAGGCGGTCGAGGAGGTCCTCCTTCGACTCGAGCAGGTCACCGGAGAAGTCGAGCTTGCCGATGTTGTACTGCAGCCCCTCCTCGATCGTGATGGTGATGTAGACGTACTTGCGGTCCGCCGAGATCTCGGTGTCCGGCGTGTCGACCTTCACATTGATGAAGCCGTTGTCGAAGTAGTGCGAGGTGATCCGCAGGATGTCGACCTGGAAGGCGTCCGCGCGGTACGTGCCCGCGCCCGAGAGGAACGACAGCAGGTTCCCCTCCTGGGTGAGCAGCCCGGTCTTGAGCAGCTCGGAGTCGAGGGACTTGTTGCCGACGAAGCGGATCTGTCGGACCTCGACCTTGGCGTTCTCGTCGATGACGAAGACGACCTTGACCTCGTTCGGTCCCGTCTCCTCGACGCGGGAGGTCACCTCCGCGAGGTAGAACCCCTTCTCGCTGTACAGGTCTTTGATCTTCTGGACGTTCTTCTTGACCTTGGTCTCGGAGTAGATGGTGAACGGCCGGATATCGATGACTTCCTTGATGTCGTCGTCGCCGATGTCGTCGTTCCCGGCGATCTCGATCTTCCGCACCGCCGGCTTCTCGGTGACCACGAAGACGAGGCGCACCGTGTCATCGGGGCCATCCTCCCGATACGCCTCGACGTTCGAGAAGTAGCCCATCCCGAAGATGGCCTTGAGGTCGTCCGCGACCGCCTCGACCCTGAACGGGCGCCCCTCGCGGTTGGTCATCACCAGCCGGACCGCGGCCGGCTCCACGCGTTTGAGGCCCTCGAAGCGGATGGTTTCGACGTCGCCGGGGCGCAACCGGCCCGTCCCCGCGGTCGAAGTCGCGGTCTGCGCCCAGCTCAGCTGCGGGGCCAACAGCGCCAGCGCGAGCACCACGGACCGGGCCCCGAGGGGGAGCGAAGACACGACGTGGCGGGCCGACATGACGAAATGAGGTGTGTGCGGGAGGCAGCCGCACACACGCGCGGGGGCGCCTATAGCAGGAACATGTCGGAAAAGACACGGAGAATCCGCCCCGGGATCGGGGTGAGAACGGTGGGGTGACCGCGGTCAAACCCGCAGCGGTCGAGTCACTCGTCGAGGCCTTCTTCGATCCCTTCGGCGACCTCGGCGAGGTCGTTGCCCACCTTCTTCATGGTGCGCCCGATGCTGCGGCCCAGGTCGCGGAGCGAGCGGTCCTTCTCGGCCTCGGCGCGGTCGCCGCCGACCTGCTTCAGACCGTCGAAGAAGCCGCCGGCCATGCGCCCGAAGCCGCGGCCGACCGACTCCATCGCGTCGCCGATCGCCTCACCCGCGTGGTGCCCGAGGTACTGCATGTAGAGCGCGGCGATGCGGGTCTGCTCGGGCTCGATCGCGTCGAAGTAGGCGTCCGAGAACTGGTCGCGCTCCGCCTCGGTCTCGTACGCGGCGAAGCCGGCCTCGAGGTCCTCGGCGAATCGTTCGTAGGTGAGGCTGTCGTCGCGGATGGCTTCGACGTGGTCACGACCGAGCGCGGTGCCGGCCTCCGTGGGGGACTTGGCGCAGGCCACGAGGCCCGCGACGAGGAGTGCGGCGGCGAAGAGGGGTCGCGTCATCGACCCGAACCGTAAGCCCGTGCGGGGGGCGGTCAATCCCGCAGCGCCGCGTCAGCCGCTCCGCACGCGCGCGGGCTGGAGCTGACCGTAGAAGCGGCTCATCGCGTAGGTGAGCGTCGACTCGGGCGCGACGACCGGGCGGATCTTCAGCCCGGTGAGGCGCTCGACCACGCGGACGGCGTCCACGTCGAGCGGATCTTCCATCGCGAGCTCGAGGTGCCCGTCTTCGTCGATCGCGAGCGGGAACACGCGGAGCCGCCGGACGATGTCCTTCGGCACCCGACGCAGCACCGCCTCGTCGACGTCGTCGATTCGCGTCACGCTCGGCATCCCGAGTTGACGCCCGAGGAACCGTGCGAGCCCCGACGCGGTGATGAAACCCATTTCGACGAGGTTGCTCCCCAGCCGGCGCCCGTGAAGTTTCTGCGCCTCCAACGCCTGGTCGAGCTGCGCCTGCGTGATGTGGTGCCCCTGCACCAGCATCTCGCCCAGGCGGACGCTGCCGTCGCGGTGGGAGACGGCGCGAAGCCTCCTGAGCTCGAACGCCGACCTCGCGCTGTGCGTGGCCGCATGGCCCGCGTCGAGGATGCGCGCACGTGACGGCTCGTCGAGCGTCATCGGCGGCATCCTCATCTCGACGCCGATCCCGCGCAGGCATTCGATCATGTTGACGAGGCCGACGTAGAGGTCCTCCTCCGTCACGTTCTCGATCTCGAGCAGCCCTCGGAGCACCTCCGTGAAGTCGACGCGCCGCTCCTTCAGCCGGTCGACCACGTGCCGACGGACCAGCTCGCCGAGGCGGTACTTGTCGATGTAGCGGGCCGCCGACGTCGCGAGCACCGCCTGGACACAGATGCGCCCGACGACGGCGGGGTCGGGAAGCGAGGTGGGCGGCGGCCGTTCGTGCATCCTGCGGTGGTGATTCGGCCGCCGCATGGGGGCCTTGAGCCTCGACCTGACCCAAAGGACTACCTGTTCGAAACGGAGACGTAAGCCGCCAAGAATACTCGGTAATTCTCTAAGTGAGAGCGACCGAGAACCCACTTTCGGCGACATCGACCCGCGCCGTCCGTAGCTCCTCGCCGGCCTTCGCGATGAGCTCCATCGCGAGCGCGTCGACGACCTCGTTCTGAATGACCCGGCGCAGCGGCCGGGCACCGAACTGCGGGTCGTAGCCGAGCTCGCCCAGCTTCCGCACGGCGGCGTCCGTCACCTCCAGCGCGACGCCGCGATCCGCGAGGCGCCGACGCACCTGCTCGAGCTGGATCGGGACGATGCGCTGCACCTCCTCCGCGGTGAGGCGGTGGAAGATGATCGTGTCGTCGATCCGGTTGAGGAACTCCGGCTTGAACGCACGCGCGAGCACGTCGTTGATCTGCCGGACCATCGCCTCGCGCGAGCCCTCCTGCGAGATGAGCTCCGATCCCAGGTTCGACGTCATGATCACGATGGTGTTCGAGATGTTCACGGTGCGGCCCTTGCCGTCCGTGAGGCGCCCGTCGTCGAGCACCTGCAGGAGCACGTTGAACACGTCGGGGTGCGCCTTCTCGATCTCGTCGAACAACACCACGCTGTACGGGTGCCGGCGGACCGCCTCCGTGAGGTAGCCGCCCTCGTCGTGTCCGACGTACCCGGGCGGCGAGCCGATCAGCCGCGAGACCGCGTGTTTCTCCATGTACTCGGACATGTCGATGCGGATGACGCGCGACTCGTCGCTGAACATGAACTCCGCGAGCGCCTTGGCGAGCTCCGTCTTACCGACGCCCGTCGGGCCCAGGAAGATGAAGTTGCCGATCGGGCGGTTCGGATCCTTCAGCCCGGCGCGCGCGCGGCGCACCGCGCGCGCGACCGAGCGCACCGCTTCGTCCTGCCCGATGACGCGCTGGTGCAGCTCGTCCTCCATGCGTGCGAGACGATCACTCTCGCGCTCCAACATCTTGGACACCGGGATCTGCGTCCACCGGGACACGACCTCCGCGATCTCCTGCTCCGTGACCTCCTCGCGCAAGAACGACGCCCCGCCCTTCACGACCTCGGCGTGCCGAGCCTCGGCCGCGGCGAGTTTGTCCTGCATCTCGGGCAAGAGCCCGTAGCGGATCTCACCGACGCGCTGCAGATCCCCGCGACGCGTCGCGAGGTCCTCTTCGCCCTTGAGCTCCTCGATCTTCTCCTTGGTCTGCGCGATGTCGGTGAGCGTCGACTTCTCGGCCTGCCAGCGCGCCTTCATCGCGCGGCCCTTCTCTTCGAGCTCTTCGATCTCGCGCTCGACCTCGGTGAGCCGATCCTTCTTGCCCTTGTCCTTCTCGAGCGCGGCCTTCTCGATCGTGAGCTGCACGACCTTCCGCTCGATCTCATCGATCGGCTTCGGGAGGGAGTCGATCTCGATGCGCACGGAGCTCGCGGCCTCGTCGATCAGGTCGATCGCCTTGTCCGGCAGGAAGCGGTCGGAGATGTAGCGATCCGATAGCGTCGCCGCGGCGACGAGCGCGTTGTCGCGGATGCGGATCTTGTGGTGCACCTCGTACCGCTCCTGCAGCCCGCGCAGGATCGCGATGGTCTCCTCGATGCTGGGCGGCTCCACGAGCACCGGCTGGAAGCGACGCTCCAGCGCCGCGTCCTTCTCGATGTGTTTGCGGTACTCGGCGATCGTGGTTGCACCGATGCAGTGCAGGTCGCCGCGCGCGAGCGCCGGCTTCAGCATGTTCGACGCGTCCATCGAGCCCTCCGACGCCCCCGCGCCGACCAGGGTGTGGATCTCGTCGATGAACAGGATGATCTGGCCGTCGCTCGAAGTGATCTCCGAGAGCACCGCCTTGAGGCGCTCCTCGAACTCACCGCGGTACTTCGCACCGGCGATCAGCGCGCCCAGGTCGAGCGTCAGCAAGCGCCGATTCCTGAGAGACTCCGGCACGTCGTTCTTGACGATGCGCTGCGCGATGCCCTCGACGATCGCCGTCTTGCCGACGCCCGGCTCGCCGATGAGCACGGGGTTGTTCTTGCGGCGCATCGACAGCACCTGGACGGTGCGACGGATCTCTTCGTCGCGCCCGATCACCGGGTCGAGTTTGTTGGCGCGCGCCTTCTTGGTGAGGTCGATGCAGTACTTGTCGAGCGCCTTGAACTTCGCGTCCGGGTCGTCCTCGACGATGCGCTGGTTGCCCCGCACGTCTTCGAGGGCCGCGCGGATGTTCTCGTCCGAGAGGCCACGCCGCTCGAACAGATCCTGCACCTTGCCGCCGCCCTTCGCGGCCGCGAGGAGGAAGTGCTCCGCGGAGATGTACTCGTCGTTGAGCTTGGTGGCGATCTGCTCGGCCGACGCGAGGAGGCGCCGGAGCGAATCACCGACGTAGAGGCTGTCGCCGGCGCCCTGCAGCTTGGGCAGGTGATCGAGCTGGTTCTTCAGGTCGGCGCCGAGCGCGCCGACGTCCACGCCGACCTTCTTGGCGACGGCGGGGGCCATCCCGTCCGGGTCGGCGAACAGCGCGGCGAGGAGGTGTTCGGCCTCGACGTGCTGGTGCTGCATCTCCCGCGCGATGGTCTGCGCGCGGTTCATGGCGTCGCGGGATTTCACGGTGAGACGTTCAGGGTTCATGGCTGGTTTCGACCTCCGCCCGACGTACTAGGTCTGTCGTGACGAGCGTCAAGGACCGTGCCACGTTGGTCCGCATGCGCGACCTCTTCGACAACGCCGCGGACGCGAAGCACTCCGAAGATCCGCTCGCGGATCGGATGCGGCCGTCGCGGATGGAGGACGTCCTCGGCCAGGAGAACCTGCTCGGCGAAGGCAAGCTGTTGCGCCGGCTGATCGAAGCGGACCGCGTGCCGTCGATGATCCTCTGGGGGCCGCCCGGCACCGGCAAGACGACCATCGCGCGGCTCGTCGCGCGCTTGACGAAGATGCGGTTCGTGCAGATGTCCGCGGTGCTGTCGGGCGTCGCCGATCTCCGGAAGACGCTGGAGGCTGCACGCGTCGCGCGCGGCCAACACGGCGAGCGCACGATCCTGTTCGTCGACGAGATTCACCGCTGGTCGAAGTCGCAGCAGGACGCCCTCCTCGACGCCGTCGAACGCGGCCTCGTCACGCTGATCGGCGCCACGACCGAGAACCCGTCGTTCGAGCTCAACGCGGCGCTGTTGTCCCGGACGCGGGTGTTCGTGCTCCAGGCGATCGACGCGGAGGCGCTCGTCGCCATCCTACGGCGCGCGCTCGCGGACGGGTTCAAGGGGCTGAAGCTCGAGGTCGAAGAAGACGCGTTGGAGCTCATCGCCAACGGCGCCTACGGCGACGCGCGGCGCGCGCTCACGGTGCTCGACCTCGCGGTGCGCGACGCGACGCTCCTCGCCGAGCCCGGCGAGCCCGTGAGGCTCACGCGCGAGGTCGCAGACGAAGCCGCCGCGCACAAGACACTCCTTTACGACAAGGCGGGCGACGAGCACTACGGCGTCGTCTCGGCGTTCATCAAGTCGATGCGCGGCTCGGACCCCGACGCCGCGGTCTACTACCTCGTGCGCATGCTGGAGAGCGGCGAGGACCCGCGCTTCGTCCTGCGCCGGATGGTGATCTTCGCGTCGGAGGACGTCGGCAACGCCGACCCGACCGCGCTGCAGGTCGCGATCAACGCGCTCCAGTCCTACGAGTTCGTCGGCATGCCGGAGGGCGTGCTGCCGATGACGCAGGCCGCAACCTACCTTGCGTCCGCCCCCAAATCGAACACCGCGGTGACCTCGTACGGCGCCGCGCTCAAGGACGTCCGCACCCGCGGCCCGCTCCCCGTCCCCAAACACATCCTCCCCGGGAAGAACGCCATGGCGAAGCAGCAAGGCCACGGCAAGGGCTACAAGTACCCGCACGACCTCGGCGGCATCGCGCCCGGCGAGACGTACCTCCCGGAGCCCTTGCTCGGGCGCCGCTACTACGAGCCGACGAAGAACGGCGAGGAGGCGACGATCGGGAAGAGGCTCGCCGCGTGGCGGCGCTTGGCGAAGTGAGCGTCTAACCTTCCCAGACGTCGCCGTTCATGCGGCTCACGAGGTACTGCGTGAACGTGCGCGGCTGCGGGTCGTGGTCCGTCGCCCGCCCCGACGGAACGCGGCGCATCGGCTGCCCCATGATGTTCGTGGGCTGGTAGTCCTGACCCATGTTGCGCACCAGGCGCTGCGTGAACGTGCGCGCGGGCGGGTCGAAGTCGGAAGCGCGGAGGCGTCGCGTCATGCGAGGGTTATCGGTTCGAAGCTCCGAAAGGTTGCGTTCGCTCCCGCTTCACACGCGGTTCGGCGCGTGCCGCACCATCGTCTCCGCAAACTCGGAGCGTCCGAGGCGTACGACACGCGCGCGCGCGAGCTTGTAGCGGTACACCGGGTTCATCGGGTCCACCTCGCCGTCCGTCAGGCAGTTGGCGCTCTGAGACACGTCACCTCGGTAGTTGAAGTACGTGCACATCACGCCCCGGCGCGTGGAGTCGGTCACGAGCGCGACGGCGCGAACACGACCCAGGTGTGGCTGGCCCTGGTGATTGAGGACGGAGTCGTTCTCGAGCGAGACCCAGTCTCCCGTCGCGATGCCACGCGCGGCGGCATCAGCGGGGTGGATGTGCACGACGTTCGCGGGGTAGCGATCGATGCGCTGCGGGATGCGTGCGTCGTCCGCGAGGGACTGCCACAGCGCGTTCACGCGCATGTTCGTCACCCAAAGCTCGTCGCCGCGCGGCGCGATGCGTTCCTGCACCGGCGCGACGCGCGCCCACGATCCCTCCATGAACACCGCGCGGCCGGACGTCGTGAAGAACCGCTCGTCGTGAAGTCGCGGCGTGCCGACCAACGCGTCGCCGTCTCGACGGATCGGACACTGCACCCCCTCGGTGCCCAGCGCGCGCAAGAACTCATGACCGCTCTCACCGCGCTCCCGCGCGAGGTCGACGAGCGCCTGGTAGTCGTGCGGCGAACCGACGGAGGCCTCGGCGGCCTCCTCGAAGATCGCGTTGCCGTCCGGCCAGTCGAACCCTTCGTAACCCATGCGCTGCGCCGTCTGCGCGACGATCCACCAGTCGGGTCTCGCATCGCCTGGCGCGTCCGCGATGCGCGAGTACATGCGCAACCTCCGCTCGCCCTGCATCCGCGTGAAGTCCGCCTCGCCCCACCCCGCCGCTGGGAACACGAGGTCTGCGTAGGCGCTCAGCCCGTTGGCGTAGATGTCCTGTTGAACCAACACCATCCCGAGCGCGTCGACCTTCGCGCGCAGCGCGTCGACCGCCGCCTCGACGTCGACACGTCCCGCGCGCATCACGGCGCTCGTCATCTGGGGTCCGGTGTGTCGCGTCAGGATCGAGATGACCTCGTCGAGGTGCCCGGTCGCGCCCATCGCCGCGCACCACGTCGTGCCGACGACCCACATGTAGCGCACACGCCCCTCCGTCACCCAACGGTCGACGTTCAACGCGAGCGGGTGTCCCTCGTAGTGATCGGGCGACTTGTCGTGCGGATAGCGCCCGCCCTTGATCATCCCGCGCTGGTGTCCGCCGGCCCGTCCGATGACACGCCCGGGGGCGCCGCCCGCTCCGACGAGGAGGCCGAGGCTGACGAAGGAGTTCGTGTTGTCGACGTTGTGGCTCCAGTAGTTGCCCTTCTCGAGCATGAAGGCGCTCTTCGCAGGCGCCGCCAACATCTGCGCCGCCGCGCGGATCTGCTCCGCCGGCACCCCGGTGATCTCGGCCGCCGCCTCTGCGCGGTGCTCGTCGCGACCGAGGATGAACGCTCGGTAGTCCTCGTACGTCCGACCGAACGCGGCGCGCCGGAACCCGCCCTCGCCTGCGAGATCTTCGGCCGACACCGTGCGAGCCGCGATGAACGCCGCGTCCTCACCGCCCATCTCGATGATCTGCCGCGCGATGGCGTTGTGCAGGAGCGTGTCGGTCCCCGGCACGACCTGCAGATGCAACCCACCGTTCGCGAGCGCGTACGACGCGGTGAGATCGCGCCGCGGGTTCACGACGATCAGCTTCGCGCCCCCCGGCGCGACCCAGTCCTGGAAGAGGATCGACTTGGCGTCGTACAGCGAGACGCCGGACACGAAGATGACTTCGGCGTCACGCCAGTCCTGATACGAAGCGTTGAACGCGTACACCCCGGCGTCGCTGAGCCCGGGGGTGTCCGAGGCTTCCGCCGGCTTGTCGTGCACCGCCCAGACCGGCGTGTTCACCGCGCCGAGCGCGAGCTTCGTCAACGCGTAGGTGTTCTCGTAGTACTGATACGAGTAGTGCTTCATCCCCCACGCGAGCTCGCCGTGGCGGTCGAGCACGTACCGGCCGACGCGCGCGTTGATCTCGAGCGCTTCGTCCCACCCGATGGGCACGAGCTCACCGTCGACTCGGAGGAGCGGCGTCGTGAGGCGTTCGCGCGTCGCGCGATCCTTGGAGTAGAGCTTCTGCGCGAGCGTTCCGCCGCGCACGCTGAAGTCTCCGCCGACGTTGACCACGCGCGAGCTGCGGTCCGGTCGCACGACGACGTGGTGAGGACGTCCGTCGACGTCCGCAATCGTATGCATCGCGGGCGCGTACCAATCGGCGGGGTCCTCGTCGGTCCCGCGGTCTTCGACCGGCCACGTGATCGCCTCGTAGCCGCAACCGACGATGCAGTAGTCACACGCCGTCGGGACGCGCTTCGCGTGGGCGGGGATGATCGGCAGCGACGTGTCGTCGACGTGGGTCGGCTCGCTCTGGGTCGCGGCACACCCGCCCGCGACACCGGCGGCGGCGAGGCCCGAGAACTCTCGACGTGTGAACTTCATGGCACGTTGGCGAAGCGGCCGTAGACCAGGCCCCGCATCCCCACGGCCCACACCGTGTCGTCATCGGTCTCGAGGAGCACCTGCGGGAGGTCTTCGGTGGACTGCCCCTGAAGCTGCCGTCCCGCGAACGCGAGATCGAACGCACTGTAGTGACAGCCGCAGGGCCCGAGCTGCGCATCGGCGACCACGACGCGCTCGATGGGGCAGCCCATGTGCGGACAAATTCGACTGAACGCGACGATGGCTTCGTTCGGCCCGACGCCATGCTCCGCCGGGCGATCGAGCCGCACCAGGAAGCAGGGCGACGCTTCATCCGGATAACCGAACGCGATCGGCTCCGCGCCGACCTCCGCGATCGAAGCGACACGCACGCGCGGGTAGTACCGACGCACCTCGGTCCCGTGCGCGCTCGGCGTCAGCTCGTCCCGTGTCGCGGCCGTGAGGCCAAAGATCCCCGCGCCGACCGCGCCGCGCCCCAAGACGCGCAGCAGACGGCGGCGGCCCGAATACACACCCGCACCCATGTCCACCCACATTTGGACCCAATGTCAGGGCACTCGCGTATCCGTCGGCCGTCGTAGATCGCGCGGTCAGTCGAAGATCTCCGCGACCTCGCGCAGGCGCTCGGGTGGGACGCCGTGCTCGGCCGCGAGCGCGTCGAGCCAGGCGCCCTTCTTGGCGTTCGTGATCCTGCGCGCCGCGATGACGCCCCCGACCAGCGCGATCGCGACCGGCGGCGCGAAGCCCGCGAGCGCGATGGTCACCGCGGCCCCGCCCGAGAAGCCGGCGTCGATCGCGAGCTGGTGCACCCAGATCGCACCGACCACGCCGAGCACCAGACCGACACCGATGCACGGCAGCCCGATCGACAGGCGCGCGCGTGTGACCTGCTGCTGAAACGCCGCGAGCGCGGCGACCTCGGCGTCGTCGTCGCTGATGGGTCAGTCCCTCGGCGCGATCGACTTCACGGACAGCTCGGCGAGCTGCGCGTCGTCCACCGGCGTCGGCGCGCCGGTCATGAGGTCCTGGCCCTTCTGCGTCTTCGGGAACGGGATGACCTCCCGGAGCGAGGACGCACCGGCGATCAACATCGCGATGCGGTCCATGCCGCCCGCGATGCCCGCGTGCGGCGGGCAGCCGTAGGAGAGCGCGTCGAGCAGGAAGCCGAACTTCGCGCGCTGCTCCTCCTCGGAGATCGACAGCGCGTCGAAGACCTTCGCCTGCACGATCGGGTCGTGGATTCGGACCGAGCCGCCCGCGATCTCGTTGCCGTTGAGCACGAGGTCGTACGCACGTGCGCGACAAGCGCCGGGGTCCGTGGTGAGGCGGTCGACGTCCTCGGCGCGCGGCGACGTGAACGGGTGGTGCGCCGCGACGTACGTCTTGTTCTCTTCGCTGTACTCGAACAGCGGGAACTCGACGACCCACAGCACCGACCAGGTGTTCGGCGGGATGAGGTCGAGCTGCTTCCCGAGGAGGAGGCGCAGGTGGTTCATCACCGTCTGCACGAGCTTCTCGGGGCCGAACTGGAAGAGGATGAGGTCGCCGGGCTTCGCGCCGCACGCCTCGTTGATCGCGAGGCGGACCTCGTCCTTCACGGTCTTCGCGAACGGGGACTGCGTCCAGCCGCCGTCCTCGTTCACCTTCGCGCGACCGAGACCCTTGGCCTTCACCTCCTTCGCCTTCGCCTCGAGGTTGTCGACGTCCTTGCGCGAGAGTTTGTGCTCGGCGGGGACGACCATCGCCTTGACCATGCCGCCCTGCGCGACGGCCTGCTCGAAGAGCGGGAGCCCACCGTCGGGGTTGGCCTTCACGAGGTCGGTGAGCGTGATGTGCTCGAGCCCGAAGCGCAGGTCCGGCTTGTCGCTGCCGAAGCGGCGCATCGCCTCGTCGTAGGTCATGCGCGGGAACTGCTCGGGGAGCTCGACGTCGAGCGCCTCCTTGAACATCCCGCGGACGACCTTGGTCATCACGGTGTGTACGTCGTCCATGTCCGCGAACGACATCTCGAGATCGATCTGCGTGAACTCGGGCTGCCGGTCGTTGCGAAGGTCCTCGTCGCGGAAGCACTTCGTGATCTGGAAGTAGCGATCGAAGCCCGACATCATGAACAGCTGCTTGTACAGCTGCGGGCTCTCGGCGAGCGCGTAGAAGCACCCCTGCGACAGGCGCGACGGCACGAGGAAGTTACGCGCGCCGCCCGGCGTGTACTTCACCATGAACGGCGTCTCGAGCTCGATGAAGCCCTGGTCGACGAGCGACTTGCGGACGACGTGGTTGAGCTTCGAACGCAGCATCAGGTTCCGCTGGATGCGCGGGCGCCGCAGGTCGAGGTAGCGGTGCACGAGGCGCTTCTCCTCGGCGGTGTCGATGTCGTCCTCGATCTCGAAGGGCGGGGTCTTGGCTTCGTTGAAGACCTCGATCGAGTCCGCGGCGATCTCGATCGCGCCGGTCGCGATGTTCGGGTTCACGTTGGCGCCGCGTGAGCGGACCTTGCCGACGATCCCGATGACCCACTCGCTGCGGACACGCTCGGCGATCGTGTGGACGTCCTTGCCCTCGGACTCGTCGAACACGACCTGCACGATCCCGGTGCGATCCCGGAGATCGAAGAACACGGCGCCACCGTGATCGCGGGCGGTCTGCACCCACCCCATCAACACGACCTCCTGGCCCTCGTGGTCGGCCCGCAGGTCGCCGCACATGTGCGTGCGCTTTCGCTCCGTAATCAGCTTCTCGCCCGACATCGGTGCCCGCGCGGTTAGCCCGAAGGGTGCACACGGTCAATTCGGAAGGGCTTCGCGCCGCACGATCGGGTACGCTCGGGGGCGTGGACGAGGTTCGGATCTGGTCGGTGTACAACCGGGACGATCGCCTCGTGCTCGCCCTGTCCGAAGAGCCCGGCGAGTTCAACTTCACGCGCATCCCCGAGGACGGCACGGACATCGTGATGTGCCCCTTTGCGACGATGCAGTGCTACCTGACCGAAGTGGAACCGGACGTGCTCAACCACATGAAGCGCGCGCGGAACCTGAACGACTTCCTGCGACGGCTGCGGAAACAAGGCTACAAGGTGATCGACGGTCGCCCCCAGCCGTCCAAGTTCGCGCGCCTGTGAGCGCCGGGTCGCCCGATGAATCCACGTACCTCGACACTCCTCTCACTCCTCGGCGCAGTCCTGGGCGCTGCGGCGCTCGTCGTCAGCCTGACGCGACCCGAACCGCGCGCGCACCCCGAGCCGGCCGAGCCCCGCGCCGCCGAAGTGGACCGCACCGACGACGGGCGCGTGCAGGCGCTCGAGCACCAGGTCCGGACGCTCGCCGCGCGGGTCTCGGCGCTCGAGCGGCGGACGCTCCCCACGACCGCCGTGGCCGAGGCCCCGGAGGGCGAAGTCGCCAAGGAGATCGAGACGCTCCGAGAGGACGTCGATGCCGTGCTCGCCTATCAGCCCCTCGACACCGAGGCCGGTCGCAAGCGCCTCGAGACGATCGTCCGCGGCGTGCAGGACGACGTCTTTCGGGAGCGCGGAAAGCAGATGCGCGAGCGGTTCGAGCGGCGCGAGGACGAACGTTTCCAGTCCTTCGTCGAAGACCACAGCCTCGACAGCTCGCAGACGCAGGTCCTCCGCCAGGCGATCGACGCCGAGCGCGAGAAGCTGCACGCGCTGTTCGAGCGCGAAGCCGGCGACGGCCCACCCGACTTCGACAAGATCCGCCCCGCCCTCGAGGCCGCGCGCGACGCGACGAAGCAGCGCGCCGCAGAGGTCCTGGACGCGACGCAGCTCGAAGCGTTCGAAGAGATCCGGCGCTTTGGCCCCGGGCGCGGGCGCGGCCCACCGCGCTGACACGTTCAACGCACGGAGCGTCGTTCGAGGCGCGTGAGCGTCTTCGTCCCGCCGTCGAAGAACGCGAAGACCTCGAAGTCGCCGAAGCGCCAGATCCAAATCACGCGGGTCCCGAAGCCCGGCCGCTTCGTGAGCGGATCGCCGAGGGCCGCTTCGAGATCCGCCTCCCGGATCGGGCGACGATCGCCAAGGCCGTACGGGAACCGCCCCGCGTACTTCGGGCGCAGGACGACCTTCCGCACGACCCCCTCGCCGAACAGACTCACGCCCTCCCAGTGCCGACTCGTGTCGGAGCTTCGCGCCGGAGCACCGAGCGCGGCGAGGCGCGATGTCACGTTCGAATCGTCGATGTCGCGACCGACGACATCGAAGACCCCGAGCGGCCCCGGCTCGACGAGATCGGCGCCGAGCCGGGCGCGGCGCGCGGACTCGGCCGCCTGCTTCGCCTTCCCGTCGGCGATGCGCGCGTCCCGCGTTCGCCTCCTCTCGGAGCGGCGCGCCGCGAGCTCGGCGGTGCGAGGATCCGCGCGGGGCCCGGCTCGCTTCGACTCGGTCCGATCGTCCGTGTGCTCAACGCGTTCGGCCCAGATCCACTTCAGCGACGGCGCGCGCCCGCGGCCGACGTACGCGGTGATCCTCTTGTCGCCGAACGTCCAGGACCACTCGGCCGTGCGCCCGCCGTTCTGTTTCTCCCGCGCGTGCGGGCGACCGAGCGCGTCCCGCAGATCGTCGCCGTCGGGGACGCCCTTCTCCCCGGACCGGCCGAACGCATGAAGCCCGTACGGGAGACGTCCCGGCCAGCGCGCCCCGAGCCTGACCGAACGCACGCGGTTGGCGTCGTCCGTGGTGATCGACACGTTGTAGTCGATGCGTCGCGGCGCGTGTTTCGACGACGACCACGTTTGCACGTTCGCCCGGCGCATCGTCGGCCGTCCGAGCGCCGCGAGCGCGCGCTCCACGCGGTCGTCGTCGATCGGTAGACCGACGAGGTCGAAGAGTCGTCGACCGTCGTGTTCGAGGCGAGCGGCCGGAGCAGCCGCGGGCGGCTCCGTGTCCAGCCGCCGCTCGCGTTGCTCTCGTTTGCGCCGCTCGGCTTGCTCGCGACGCTCGGAGTCGAGGCGCGCCTGTTGCTCACCGCGGCGGACCTCGCGCTGACGTCGCCGAAAGTCCTCGGGCGAGCTCGACGCGCAGTACATCGACCACCACGCCCGAAAGTCCTTCTTCCGGTAGTACCCCTCACCCCCCGCGGGTGCCTCCATCATCGGACGCAACCGGTCGATGCTCGCGAGCCCCTTCCGTAGATCGCTCTGCGCCTGGGACGAACGCGCCTGGTCGATGCTGTGTTGGAGGTTGGCGCGCGCCACGCAGACTTCGCGGAGCGTGCGGTGCATGGCGTCGGGTCGGGCTCGGCATCGTCGGGCGTAGTCGGGCTCGGCGGCCCCACGCCCCCGGAAGATCATCCCGCAAGCCGACTTGACGCCGGTGTTGCAGAACGCCGGCGCGGCGCTCGTCGCGATGGCGCACGCACACGGATCAGCACGCCCGCACGGACGGATCAGCTCGCTCCACGCCGCCTCACGACGCCCGAGGGGTGACACGCGGTGACGCTGCTCGGCGCGACGCTGAGACGCGTTCGATCGCTCGACCACCTCGTTCCAATCGATCTCCGGGGCGATGACCCGCTCCCACTTGGAGAACTTGCCGGGCCGGAGCACGGTGTCACACGCGTAGACCTGACCTCGCGCGTTCGTGCAGAGCGCCTTGCCGCCCGGGAACGCCCACGCGGACGAAGCCCACAGGACGGCGACGATCAGCGGTACGGGTCGAACGATGCGTCAGTGTCGCGAACGTCCTGCGGACTCGCAACCCACCGCCTCGGATCGGATCGGTTCGGCGAGCCATCACGGCGTCACGAACCGCAAGTCGAGTTGCGGGCAGGGGCTCAGTCCCGGCTGCCCTTGCGCGGGCCCTTGCGTCCGCCCGCGCGCGGCTTGCCGCGTGGTCCCGACCTGCCCCGCGGCGCGCCCTTGCTCGAGCTGCGGCCGCGCGCGCCTTTGCGATCGCCGCGGCCGTAGCCGCCACCGCGCTTGGCGTCGTCACCGGCGCCGCGGTCGTCACGTCCGCTCCGGCCCCCGGCCTCGCGCTCGCCCTGTCCGCGCCCTCCGACTCGACCGCCCTTGCGGTCATCGCGGTCTCGGCCGCCGCCTCGACCGCCCTTGCGGTCATCACGATCTCGACCGCCCTTGCGGTCATCGCGGTCTCGGCCGCCGCCTCGGCGATCGCCGCCCGCGCGGTCGTCGCGACCCCAGCGTCCGCCGCCGCGACCCGAACCGCCCTCGCGATCGTCACGACCGCGACCCGAGCCACCCTTGCGATCGTCCCGAGCCGAGCGTCCGCGGCCGCCGCGATCGTCACCGCCCGCGCGGTCGCGGTACCCGCCGCCACGTCCGCGGCCGCCGCGATCGTCGCCGTCGCGGCTCCAGCCTCCGCGGCCGCGGTCGCCGCGATCGTCGCCGCCCGCGCGGTTGCGGTATCCGCCGCCGCGTCCGCGGCCGCCGCGATCGTCGCCGTCGCGACTCCAGCCTCCGCGCCCACGGCGTTCGCCATCGTCGCGACCCCAACGCCCGCCGCCCCCGCGATCCGAACCGCGGTCGTTGCGTCCGCCGCGCTCGCGACCCGAGCCACCGTCACGGTCGTCCAGTCCGCCGCGCTCGCGACCCGAACCACTGTCACGGTCGTCGCGACTCCAGCGTCCGCGTCCTCGGCGGTCGCCGCCATCGCCGCGCTCGCCGCCCGAACCACCTCGGCGCTGGGCGCCGTCTCTCGCGCGATAGCCACCGCCGCCGCGCTCGCCGCCCGAGCCACCGTCGCGGCTCCAGCGCCCGCGGCGATCCCCGTCCGCGCGGTCGCGGGATCCGCCGCCGCGCTCGCCGCCCGAGCCACCGTCGCGGTCGTCGCGGTTCCAGCGTCCGCGGCGTGCGTCGTCGGCGCCGCGCCGTTCGTCGTCCCGCTCGCGGTGGCCTCGGTCCCAGCGCTCGCCGCCCCTGCGGTCGTCGCGCCCTCGTCCACCGCCCTTGCGATCGTCGTTGCCCCAGTGCCCGGCGCCGCTGCGGTCGCCGCCGCGGTCGTCGTGGCGTTCGCGCCCCGCGCCGCCGCGGTCGCCGCTACGCGTGCGGCGCTCGTCGCCGTCGCGTCCCCAGCGCCCCGCGCCGCTACGATCGCCGCCGCGGTCGTTGCGTCGTGCGCGCCCGGCGCCGCTGCGGTCGCCGCGGCGTTTGTCGTCCTTGCGTTCGCGATGCGGCCCCTTCCTCTTGTTCCGGCCCGTCGGCTCGCGCTCCACGACGGTCGTGTGCACGAAGTTGCCGTACCCCGGGAACGCGCCCTTGCCGCGCCGCGCCTTGCCGATGACGTAGCCCGCGTTGGCCGGCTCGAAGCGTCGCGCCTTCTCGAGGCCCGCCGCCTTGTACAGCGCGCCGAGCTCCTGCGCGGTGAGGTAGCGGTACTGCCCGGGCTTCAGGTCACCGAGATCGATCGTCCCGATCGCCGTCCGCACCACGCGCAGCGCCTCGTGCCCGACCGCTTCGCACATACGACGCACCAATCGGTTGCGCCCCTCGGTCACGACGATCTCGATCCACGTCCGCCGCGGCGTCTGCTCGAGCACCTCGACCACCGCCGGGTGCGTCACGCCGTCCTCGAGCTCCACGCCCTCGATCAGCTGCGTCACCGCCTCGTCGCCCATCGTGCCGACCGTCTTGACGACGTAGATCTTCGGGACCTTGTGGCGCGGATGCAGGAGGCGCTCGATGAGCTCCCCGTCCGTCGACATCAACAGCAGGCCCTCGGTGAGGTAGTCGAGCCGCCCCACCGGCACCAACCGGTACGGCTCGTTGCGCACGATGTCGGCGACCGTCTCGCGGCCCTCGGGATCCGACATCGTCGTGACCACCTCGGCCGGCTTGAACATCACGAGCGTGACCGGGTCCTGTTTGGGCCCCACCACCTCGCCATCGAGCGTGACGACGTCGGCGTCTTCCACCTTCGTCCCCTGCTCGCGCACGACCTCGCCGTTCACGGCGACGCGGCCGTCCTCGATCATCTTCTCGGCGGTCCGCCGCGACGCGATCCCCGCGCGCGACAACACCACCTGCAGGCGTATGGACATCTTTCAGCTCTCAGTCGGCGCAGCCGGCGCCTCGGGTGCGGCGCTCTCACGAGCGGCGCCATCGTCCGCACCCTCGGGTGCGGCACCATCGTCCGCGCTCGCCGGCGCGGCTTCTTGGGCCACGCGCTCGGGCGCGGCGTCCTCTGCGGCGCTCGGCGCCGCTCCCTCCGGACCCTCCGGACCGTTGGCTCCGTCCGAGCCCGGCGCCCCCTCGGCCCCTTCGGGCTTGGGCGGATCCAGGGCGTCGTCGGCCGTCTTCTTCACGCGGTCGACGTCCGCCACCGCGGCGTCGAGCGCGTCGAGCTCCGGGTCCTCGCGCCGCTCCACGAGGAAGCTCGCCGCGGCCGCGAGGTCCGCGACCGACTGCTTCTCCTCGCCGCCGAGGGCGTCGACTTCCTTTTGATGCTCGTCGTCCAGCTCGTGGTACTCGCGCAGCGTGGGCAGCTCCCCGAGCGCCTTCAGCCCGAAGAACTCCAAGAACGCCGTCGTCGTGCCGTAGATGATCGGCCGCCCGACCTCGTCGCGCTTGCCGAGGATCTTGATCAGGTCGCGCTCCAAGAGCCCCTTGAGCGCGGCCCCCACGTCGACCCCGCGGATCGCCTCGACCTCCGGCTTCGTCACCGGCTGCCGGTACGCGATGATCGCGAGCGTCTCGAGCGCCGCCTTCGTGAGGCGCTGCGGCTTCGCCGCCAGGTAGCGCCGCACGTACTGCGCGTTCTCCGGGGTCGTCCGGTACTGCAGGCCCCCGGCGACCTCATCGACCCGAAAGCCCCGGGCCAGCGGCCGCTCGGCGTTGGCGTAGTGCTCGACCAGGCTGCCGATCGCCGCCCGAATCGTGTCCTCCTCGGTCTGGGGGTCCTCGATGCGGATGACCTCCACGAGGCGCGCCACCGGCACCGGGTCGGCCGAAATCAGGAGCAGAGACTCGACGATCGAGCGGAGCCGTTCTTCCCCGAGCGCCACGGTCCGGCGCGTGTACGTTTCGGGCCGCCCCAGGGTCAAGCGGATTGGAGCACCTGAACACGCGTGCACTTTTCGCCCGTTTCGTTATCATCGTCGGTCCGTGGCGAAAGCGGCGCTCGAGAGGCTCCACCCCGTGGTGCAGCAGTGGTTCAACGCGTCGTTCCCCGACGGGCCCACGCTCGCCCAGCGGAAGGGCTGGCCGTCGATCCAAGACCGCAGCTCCACGCTCCTGCTCGCGCCGACCGGCTCCGGCAAGACCCTCGCCGCGTTCCTCTCCGCGATCGACGAGCTGATGTTCTCGCCCGAGCCCGAGAAGATGGAGCGCTGCCGCGTCCTCTACATCTCGCCGCTCAAGGCGCTCGGCGTCGACGTCGAGCGCAACCTGCGCGCCCCCCTCACCGGCATCCGCGCGCTCGCCGCGAGGGACGGCGTCCCGCACCGCGAGCTCACCGTCGGCGTGCGCTCCGGCGACACCCCGTCGTCGGAGCGCGCGAAGATGCAGCGCACGCCGCCGGACATCCTGATCACCACGCCGGAGTCGCTCTACCTGATCCTCACCTCGCAGGCGCGCGAGATGCTGCGCTCCGTCGACACCCTGATCGTCGACGAGATCCACTCCCTCGTCCCCACCAAACGCGGGACGCACCTGTTCCTCTCGCTGGAGCGCCTCGAAGCGCTGCGCCGCTCCTCAGACCCGCTCGTCCGCATCGGCCTGTCCGCGACGCAGCGCCCGCTCGACGAGATCGCGCGCCTCCTCGCGGGCGGCGTCGTCGACGGCGACGCGTGGCGCCCGCGCCCCGTGAACGTGATCGACGCCGGCCGCCGCCGCGACTTACAAATCTCCGTCGAGGTCCCGGTCGAGGACATGGCCCGCCTCGGCGACGACGCCCCGATCCGAGGAATCGGCGACGACGCCCCGATCCGTTCCGGCCCCGCGTCCGCGGATCAGAGCGGCGGCAAGAGCATCTGGCCGTCGATCCACCCGCGCCTCGTCGAGCTGATCCGCCAGCACCGCTCCACGATGATCTTCGTGAACAGCCGCCGCCTCGCGGAGCGGCTCGCGGGTGCGTTGAACGAGTGTGCCGAGGAGGAGATCGCCCTCGCCCACCACGGCTCGATCGCGAAGGACACCCGCCTCGTCATCGAAGACCGCCTGAAGAAGGGGCTGCTCCCCGCGATCGTCGCGACCTCCTCGCTCGAGCTCGGCATCGACATGGGCGCGGTGGATCTCGTCATCCAGATCGAGGCGCCGCCGTCGGTCGCCTCCGGCCTGCAGCGCATCGGCCGCGCGGGCCACCAGGTCGGCGCCACCTCGAAGGGCCACATCTTCCCGAAGTTCCGCGGCGACCTCCTCGCGTGCGCCGCGGCGACGGTGCGGATGCTGGAGGGCAAGGTCGAGGAGACGTACTACCCGCGAAACCCGCTCGACGTCCTCGCGCAGCAGATCGTCGCGATGGCGAGCGCGGATCAGCTCGACGTCGAGCAGCTCTACGATCAGATCCGCGGCGCGGCGTCGTTCGCGGATCTGCCGCGCTCGTCGTTCGAAGGTGTGCTCGACATGTTGTCGGGGCGCTACCCGTCGGACCGCTTCGCGGAGCTGCGGCCGCGCATCACGTGGGACCGCGTCGCGGGGATCGTCGAAGCGCGTCGCGGCAGCAAACGCGTCGCGATCGTCAACGGCGGCACCATCCCCGACCGCGGCCTGTACGGCGTCTTCCTCGCGGGCGACGAGACGAAGAAGAGCCGACGCGTCGGCGAGCTGGACGAGGAGATGGTCTTCGAGTCGCGCACCGGCGACGTCTTCCTCCTCGGCGCGTCGTCGTGGCGCATCGAGGACATCGACCACGACAAGGTCCTCGTGAGCCCGGCCCCCGGGGAGCCGGGGAAGATGCCGTTCTGGCACGGCGACCGCCCCGGTCGACCGGCGGAGCTCGGCGCGGCGATCGGCGCGCTCGCGCGGAAGGTCGCGCGCATGAAGGACGGCGAAGCGATCACCCACCTGGAGGAGGAGCACCGCCTCGACCGCCTCGCCGCGCAGAACCTCGTGCAGTTCCTCGCGGAGCAGGTCGAGGTCACCGACGAGGTGCCGAGCGATCGCACGATCGTGTTCGAACGCTTCGTCGACGAGGTCGGCGACTGGCGCGTCTGCATCCTCTCGCCGTTCGGCGCGCGTGTGCACGCGCCGTGGGCGACGGCCGTGCTCGGCAAGCTCGAAGCGGACACCGGCGGCCAGGTCGATCTGATGTGGGCGGACGACGGCATCGTCTTCCGCCTCCCGGAGGCCGACGCGCCGCCGGAGCCGGAGGACTTCTTCCCCGCGCCGGACGACCTCGAAGATCTCGTCGTGCGTCAGCTCGGCTCCACGTCGCTGTTCGCGGCGCGTTTCCGCGAGAACGCGGGGCGGTCGCTGCTGCTCCCGAAGAAACACCCGCAGAAGCGCACGCCGCTGTGGGCGCAGCGTCGCCGGTCGGCGGATCTGTTGTCCGTCGCGTCCGAGTTCCCGCAGTTCCCGATCATCCTCGAGACGTACCGCGAGTGCCTGCGCGACGTCTTCGACATCACCGCGCTGACCGAGCTGATGCGGAACGTCGCGTCGCGGAAGGTGCGCGTGAAGACGGTGCAGACGAAGACGCCGTCGCCGTTCGCCGCGAACCTGCTGTTCTCGTACGTCGCGAACTTCATCTACGACGGCGACGCCCCCCTCGCGGAGCGCCGCGCGCAGGCGCTGTCGATCGACCACGCGCAGCTCGCGGAGCTCCTCGGTGAAGCCGAGCTCCGCGAGCTCCTCGACGGCGACGTCCTCGAACAGCTCGAGCTCCGCCTGCAGCGGCTCGACTCGCCCTACCCGATCAAACACGCGGACGGCGTGCACGATCTGTTGCTGTCGATCGGTGACCTCACCACCGACGACATCCGCGCGCGCGCCGAGGGGGCGGTCGACGAGTGGCTCCCCGAGCTGAAGCGGACGCGCCGGATCGTCGAGGTGACGATCGCCAACGAGCGTCGCTGGGCCGCGGCGGAGGACATCGCCAAGCTCCGCGACGCGCTGGGCGTGATGCCGCCGCCGGGGCTCCCCGAGGCGTTCCTAGAGACCGTCGGTGATCCGCTCGAAGAGCTCGTCGCGCGGTACGCGCGCACGCACGCGCCGTTCACGGCGGAGAGCGTCGCAGATCGCTTCGGCATCGGCGTCGCGCCCGTTCGCGCGGCGCTGCTGCGGCTCGCGGAGCAGGACCGCGTGCTGGAGGGGGAGTTCATCCCGGGCGGGCGCGGGACGGAGTGGGTCGACAAGGACGTGCTGCGCGCATTGAAGCGGCAGTCACTCGCGAAGCTGCGGCGGCAAGTCGAACCGGTCGAGGGCGACGCGCTCGCGCGGTTCCTCGTGGACTGGCAGAGCGTCGCGCGCCCGCAGCGCGGGTTGGACGGCGTGTTGTCCGCGGTGGAGCAGCTGCAGGGGGCGCCGATCCCCGCGTCGGTGTTGGAGTCGGAGATCCTCCCGGCGCGCGTCGCGAAGTACACGCCGTCGATGCTCGACGAGCTGTGCGCGGCCGGCGAGATCGTTTGGCGGGGGCACGAGCCGCTCGGCGTGAACGACGGGCGCGTCGCGCTGTACCTCACCGATCACTACCCCGCGCTCGCGACGCCGATCACCGCCGCGGAGGGGGAGCTCGCGGAGCGGGTGCGCGCGTTGCTCGCGGAGCGTGGGGCGCTGTTCTACTCGGACCTCGCCAAGGCCACCGGCGCGTTCCCCGCGGATCTGGTGTCCGCGATCTGGGCGTTGGTCTGGGCGGGCGAGGTCACGAACGACACGGTGGCGCCGCTGCGGAGCTTCGTCGGCGGGAAGAAGACGTCGAAGTCCCGCGGGCGCCCGGGGCGCTCCTTCCGATCGCGGCGGCTCGGTCCGCCGGGCACGGAGGGGCGGTGGTCGCTGCTCCGCGCCGCCGACGTCACCCCCACCGCGCAGAAGACGGCGCTCGCGCGGCAGCTCCTCGAACGCTACGGCGTCCTCGTGCGTGAGGCGGTGCACGCGGAGAACGTCACCGGCGGCTTCTCCGCGGTCTACACCGTGCTCAAGGCGATGGAGGAGTCCGGCAAGATTCGCCGCGGGTACTTCGTCGACGGGCTCGGCGCGACGCAGTTCGCGCTCCTGGGCGCCGAAGATCGGCTGCGCGGTTTCCGCGACGCCCCCGAAGAAGTCACCACGCTCGTCCTCGCGGCGACGGACCCGGCGAACCCGTACGGCACGATGCTCCCGTGGCCGGAGCGCGAAGGCGCACGACCGCAACGCGCCGCGGGCGCGCACGTGGTGCTGTCGAACGGGCGCCTGCTCGCGTACGTCGGGCGCACCGAGAAGTCGCTGCTCACGTTCCTCCCGCCGCGCGATCCGGAGCGCACCGGGGCGGCGCGGCAGCTCGTCGCGGCCCTCGCAGAGCTGGTGACGAATGGGGACCGGCGCGCGCTGCTCGTGTCGAAGATCGACGGCGACGAGCCGTCCGCCTCCGAGCTCGCGCCACGCTTCGCGGAGGCGGGGTTCTCGGCGTCGAGCCGCGGCTTTCTGTTGAGGCGGAGGCTGTCGCGTGCCTGAGGGCGACACGATCCACCGCACTGCGAACACCCTGCGGCGCGCGATCGAGGGCGCGAAGATCACCGCCTTCGAGTCCCCGCTCCCCAAGCTCGCCGACGCCGACCTCGACGGGCACGACGTCGCCCGCGTCTACGCGCGCGGGAAGAACCTCCTCATCGAGCTCGACGACGGGCGCTGCCTGCATTCACACATGAAGATGGAGGGGAGCTGGCACGTGTACCGAACCGGCGAGCGCTGGAAGGTCGGCGCCCACCGCGCACGTGTCGCGCTCCACACCGCGCGTTACGTCGCGGTGTGTTTCGACGCGCCGGTGGTCGCGCTGCTCACGCCGTTTCAGCTCCGCGCGTATCCGCCGCTCGTCGAGCTCGGCCCGGACCTCATCGCGGACGCGCTCGTCGACGACGTGATCATCCAACGCTTCCGACGACACGACGACGACCCGATCGGCGTCGCGGTGATGAACCAATCGATCGTCGCGGGCATCGGCAACGTCTACAAGGCGGAGGTGTTGTTCATCGAGCGCGTGGACCCGTTCGTCCCGGTGCACACGCTCGACGACGCGACGCTCCTTCGCGTCGTCCACCGCGCCGCCGAGCTGCTGAAGAAGAACCTCACCGGCGGCAAGCGACGCACACGCTTCGCGCTCGATCCCGGCTACGAGTGGGTCTACGGCCGCAGCGGAAAGCCGTGCCGCGCGTGCGGGCGCACCGTGCGCATGAAACGTCAGGGCGCGCAGATGCGGTCGACGTACTTCTGCCCGCACTGCCAGGGCGTCTCACTCGAGTAGGCGATCGATCGTCTCGAACGTGATGCGCACGCCGCGGGCGTGCGGGGGCTCGTAGGCGACGTCGAGCTGACGTGCGACGTCCCGCATCAGCGGGGTCGCCATCGCTTCGAGCTCGTCGAGGTCCTCCACCTCGTACGCGGTGTAGAGCACGAGGTACTGAAAGCACTCGTAGTACTCGAGCGCCCTCGCCTTGCGGCCGGCGCCGAGGTGCTCGGCGTAGACGCCCATCAACGCGTTCATCTTCGGTTCCACTGACGCGCGTTTCTCGAGCGCGCGCTTCATCGACTCGATCGGCGACAGCGTCCGCGTGAGCTCCACGCCGCAGAACGGGCACGCGACGAACACCTGCCCCTGCGCGCCCTCGAGCGCACCGCCGCACTGCGGGCACGACTCCGGATTCAGCACGCCGGGAGATTAACCCGTTCGTCAGGTGTTAGGGTCGCGACATGCCCAACGAGCGCTTCGACTTCGACAGCGGCGAGCACCGCCTCGCCGGACGACTGGAGACCCCGGCGACCCCGCCCACGGCCTACGCGCTGTTCGCGCACTGCTTCACGTGCAGCAAGGACATCGCGGCCGCTTCGCGAATCTCGCGCGCGCTCGTCGCGGAGGGGATCGCGGTGCTGCGGTTCGACTTCACGGGGCTCGGGAACAGCGACGGTGACTTTGCGAACACGAACTTCTCCTCGAACGTCGAGGACCTCGTCGCGGCCGCCGCCGCGCTGGAGGCGGCGTACGCTGCGCCGCAGCTCCTCGTCGGTCACAGCCTCGGTGGCGCGGCGGTCCTCGCGGCGGCGGAGCAGCTCCCCTCGGTGAAGGCGGTCGTGACGATCGGCGCCCCCGCGGATCCGGCGCACGTGAAGAACCTGTTCGCCGGGGAGCTCGACGACATCACGCGCGACGGGCGCGCCGAGGTCACGCTGGCGGGGCGGCAGTTCACGATCAAGAAGCAGTTCGTGGAGGACCTCGACGAGCAGCGAACGAGCGAGCGGGTGCACCGCCTCCGACGCGCGCTCCTCATCCTGCACGCACCGCTCGACGAGCTGGTCTCGATCGACGAAGCGCGGAAGATCTACACGAGCGCGATGCACCCGAAGAGCTTCATCGCGCTCGACGGCGCGGACCACCTGCTGTCGCGGCCGCGCGACTCGCAGTACGTGGGGCGGGCGATCGCCGCGTGGGCGTCGCGGTACCTCCCGGCGCCGCCCGAGGAGGAGACGATGCCGCACGGCGAGGTGCGCGTTCAGTCGGTCGGGCACCTCACCCAGGCGGTGACGATGGGGCATCACCACCTGCTCGCGGACGAGCCCGAGTCGGTGGGCGGCGCCGACCTCGGGGGCTCGCCGTACGACCTGCTCCTCGCCGGGCTCGGCGCCTGCACGTCGATGACGCTCCAGATGTACGCGCGAAGAAAAGAGTGGCCGCTGGAGCGGGTCGCGGTGGACCTGAAACACGAGCGGATGCACGCGAAGGACTGCGAGGAGTGTGAGCAGAAGGAGGGCCGCATTGAGCGCATCACGCGGGCGATTCGGCTGGAGGGCCCCCTCGACGAAGCCCAGCGCGCGCGCCTCCTGGAGATCGCGAACCGCTGCCCCGTGCACCGGACGCTCGAGAACAAGCCGCACATCACGACGCGATTCGCCGACTGACGCGCGCCGACGTTCGCGCTAGCGTCCGGGCGTGGCGAAGAAGCGCCGGCGTCGAAAGGCGGGCCCGTCCGCGGCCCCCGTCGAGGGGGCGCCGGATCCCTCTTCGCCGCGGTGGTGGCCGCCGCTGCGCGCCGCGATCCTCTCGTTCTTCATCGTGTTCTCGGTGCTGTCGGCCGTGCCGACGCCGGGGAACGTCACGATGCAGAAGATCAACCTGAAGACGAACCGCGCCGAGCTGCTGCGGTGGGTGAAGATCCTCGACGGCTGGGGCATCGAGGTCGAGCCGGACGAGCTCGCGCAGTGGTACGTCGACCTCGCGAAGGACCTCGAAGGGATCAAACGCACGGTCGTCGCGCCGATCGGGCCCGTGCAGGCGTGGACGAAGACCCACCAGGGTTGGCGCCTCTTCGGGATGCCGGACGAGCGGCCGTTCTCGCTGCAGATCGTCGCGTCGTTCGGCGGGGAGCGGCGCGTGCTCTACCGCACCGCGAGCGACGAACACGACTGGAACGACGCGCTCTTCCGCTTCCGCCGCATCCGCGGGTCGTTCAACCCCGGCAACCTCTACGCACCCGGCACCTACGATGGCTTCGCGCGCAACGTGAGCGCGATGGTCTTCGAGGAGTTCCCGGACGCCGACGAAGTGATCATCTCGATGATCCAGACGCACACCACGCTCCCCGGTAAACCGAAGGACCCCACCGCGGAGGAGCGCTACGTCCGTACGTTCACGAGGCCGAAGTCATGAAGCGCTTCGTCCAGCGCATCGTCGCGGCGTTCGACGAGCGTGAGTCGCCCACGGCGCTCGTGTTGATCCGCGTGCTGCTCGCGACGGTGATGCTCTCCGACCTGCTGTGGATCGGCTACTTCGGCGTGTCGGACTGGCTGTGGGCGCCGGTCTCGGAGGGCGGCATCTCCCCCGCCGTCCACCAGAACCCGCCGGTGATCTACCAGTGGTTCGGGCTCGACGCGGGGACGGCGACGCTGATCTACGTCGTGCTCCTCGTCTCGATCACGATGTTCGGCGTCGGCTGCTTCACGCGCACCTCGGGGTTGGTGTTTGTGTTCGTCTACGCGCAGTCCGCGATGGCGAACGACTACGGCGACCGCGGCATCGATCGCGCCGTGCGCGTCGTGATGTTGATCCTCTCGTTCTCGGCGGCGGGGGCCGCGTACTCGTTCGACGCGTGGCGCAAGACCGGGTCGTGGCGCGGCGACGGCAAGCCGGTGCCCGCGTGGCCGCGGTTCTTGGTGCTGGGGCAGCTGGTGCTGTTGTACTGCGCGGCCGGTTTTTCGAAGGGCGGGACGCTGTGGTTCCCGTGGGGCGGGTACGGCGCGCTGTACGTGATCCTGCAGGATCCGATCTACGCGAAGATGAGCTTCGCGTTCCTCGAACACCCCGTCCTGTACTTCTTCACGCAGGTCGGGACCGGCATCACACACACGTGGGAGATGGGCGCGCCGGTGGTGCTCCTCGCGGCGTACTACCGGCGGACGGCGGAGCGCGGCGGGTTCATGCGGCGGTGGTTCGAGCGGCTCCGGGTGCGTGACGTCTACGTCTTCATCGGCGTCGGCTTTCACCTGTCGCTCGCCGTGACGATGTACCTCGGCATCTTCCCGTGGGCGATGCTCGCGTTCTTCCCGGCGTTCTTCCGACCGGAGGAGATCGAGGGCTTCGGGGCGCGCGTGAAGGCGCGGCTACGCCGTCACTGATAGTCGTCGAGGATGTCACCCTCGAAGCGCTTGCCCGTGAAGTGAATCCAGATCTCGGGGAGGGGCTCGTCCTCCCACGGAGTCGTCGCCTTGGGCGCCGCGGGCGGCGCGGCGCTGATCTCGGAGAGCGCTTCGAGCTCCGGCGCGGCGGCGTCGAGCTCGTCGGCGAGCCGGCGCGCGGCTGCGGCGCTGCCTTCGTCCGCGTGGTCGTCGACGACGGGCGGTGGCTCGTCGTCGGCCGTGTCGTCCGCGGTCGAGTCGTCTGCGGCCGCGTCGTCCGCGGCCGCGTCGTCTGCGGTCGATTGGTCTGCGGTCGATTGGTCTGCGGCTGCGTCGTCGGCGGCCACGTCGTCCTCGACGGCCGGTGCGTCGTCCTCGTCCTCGACGGCCGGCGGCACGGGCAGCGGCGCGTCCTCGTCGTCTTCGTCGACGTCGGCCTTCTTCGGGAGCGACGACGCGCGCCAGGACGGGAGGTCCTCCATGAGGATCTTGATGAGGCCGAGCTTCGTCATCTCGAGCACGGCGATGAACGTCACGATGAGCTCGGCCCGCGCGAGGATCCCGTCGAGGAGCTGCACCAGCGTGAACTTGCCCTCGCGCGCCTCGCCGAACGCCATCACGTAGTGGATGCGCTCCGCGATCGAGACCGACTCGAACGAGATCTCGTGGTGCGCCGGCGGCGCGCGCCTAAGCAGCTTCGCCATCAGCTCGACGAGCTTGAAGATGCTGACGCTCTTGAGGCCCGGGTCGAGCTCGTCGACCAGCTCGATCGTCGGCGGGTTGCGTGCGAAGACGTCGCGCCCCAGCCGGTCGCGGTCGGCGAGCTGGTGCGCAGCGTCGCGGTACTTTTGGTACTCGAGCAGCCGCCGCACGAGCTCTTCACGCGGGTCGCCCTCGTCCTCTTCGTCCTCGACCGCGACGCCCTCCTTCACGGGGAGCAACATCTTCGACTTGATGTGCGTGAGCTCGGCTGCCATCACGAGGAAGTCCGCGGCGATGTCGACCTCGAGCGCCTGCAGCGCGTCGATCATCGCGACGTAGCGATCCGTGATGAACGCGATCGGGATGTCGAAGATGTCGAGCTCGTGTTTGCGGATGAGGTACAGCAGGAGATCGAGCGGCCCCGCGAACTCGGACAGCTCCACGCGGAAGAGCTCGTGGATGCTGGTGTCGGTGGGTTTGTAGTCGCGGGGGATTCCGACGGGCGTGCGCACGTCGGGGCCCAGGAACTCCTCGACCTCGCGCTGGGCCTGCTCGGCGGGGGTCTCCTTCGAGGGCGAGCCCTCAGGCGAGCCCGAGCCCGGTCCCGGTTCGGGTCCCGGGCCCGGTCCCGATGCGGCGGTGGCGGAGTCGGTGGCGGAGTCCGAGTCCGTGGCCGAGTCCGAGTCCGAGTCCGTGGCCGATTCCGTGTCCGATTCCGTGGCCGAGTCCGAATCCGATTCCGTGCCCGACACCGAGCCCGATTCCGTAGCCGAGTCCGATCCCGTGACCGAGTCCGAATCGGACTCCGAGTCGGATCCGGACGCGGACCCGGGTTCGGACCCGGGTTCGGACCCGGACGCGGATTCGGACCCGGACTCGGATTCGGATTCGGATTCGGATTCGGATTCGGACTCGGACCCGGATTCGGAGACGGACTCTGACTCGGGACCCGGACCGGAACCGGGACCCGGACCGGGCTCCTCGCCAGGCTCGGATGCGGACTCGGGACCCGGACCGGAACCGGGACCCGGACCGGGCTCCTCGCCAGGCTCGGATGCGGACTCGGGACCCGGACCGGAACCGGGACCCGGACCGGGCTCCTCGCCCTCCGGCTCGGACGCCTCGGCTCCGCTCGCGGGCTCCGGCGCCTGCACGGGGTCCTCCGCATCGGCCTCGGCCGGCTCGGACTTCCTCTCGTCGGGACCCGCCACGAACCGCCCTCGAATCACGCGCGCCGCCTCCCTGGCAAGCGCCCACTTCGCCCTGCGTGACAGGCCCCCGATTTGGGTGCTAACCCCGCGGAAGATGAGCACCAACGCGCGCTTCGTGGTCCCGGGGCGGCCGATGAACCTCGCCCAGGTCTTCCTGTTCGATCGCCTCGCCGAGGGGCGCGCCGACCAGCGCGCGCTGATCGTCGACACACCCGACGGCGTCACGACCTACACCTACGGCGAGATCGCCGCGCTGGCCGCCCAGTACGGCCACGCGCTCGCCGAACAGGGGCTCGGGCTCGAAGACCGCGTCTTCATCATCCTCGAGGACGGCGCCGAGTGGGTCGCCGCGTTCTTCGGCGCCCTCGCCGTCGGGTGCACCGTGATGTTCCTGAACCCGAACGTCGGCGACGAGGAGATCGCCTTCTACCTCGCCGACAGCCGCGCGAAGGGCGTCGTCACCACCGCCGAGATCGGCGCCCGCCTCCCGAGCGAGCGCCCCTACCTGAAGGCCGTCCACACCGTCGACACCGACGTGTCCGCGCACCCCACGACGATCGAGGTCGCCCCCACCCTCGAAGAGGACTTCGCGATCTGGCTGTACTCGAGCGGCTCCACCGGCGCCCCCAAGGCCGCCGTCCACCGCGCGTATGACTTCGTCTACAACACCGAGCGCTACGCCAAGGACGTCCTCCAGATCACCGACCAGGACGTCACGCTCTCCGTGCCGAAGCTCTTCTTCGGCTACGCGACCGGCTCGAACCTCCTCTTCCCGTTCTTCTTCGGCGGCGCCGCCATCCTCTTCCCGGACCGGCCCACGCCCGAGCGCCTCTTCGACATGGCCGAGCGCCACGGCGCGACCGTGCTGATCAACGTCCCCACGATGATCGCGCAGATGGCCGCCCACCACGCCGCCGCCGAGAGCAAACCGAAGACCGACACCCTCCGCCTCCTCACCTCCGCCGGCGAGGCGCTCCCGCCCGATCTGTACCAGCGCTGGATGAACGAGGTCGGCGTCGAGATCCTCGACGGCATCGGCAGCGCCGAGATGTTCCACGTCTTCATCAGCGCGCGCCTCGGCGAGGTGCGCCCCGGGAGCCTCGGCACGATCGTCGACGGCTACGAAGCGAAGATCGTCGACGCCGACGGCAAGGAGGTCGAAGACGGCGACATGGGCGCGCTCCACATCAAGGGGCACAGCTCCGCCGCGTTCTACTGGCAGCGCCACGAGAAATCGCGCACCACGCTGCAGGGCGAGTGGGTCGTCACGAGCGACCAGTTCATCCGCGACGCCGACGGCTATTACTGGTTCAAGGGCCGCGCCGACGACGTCCTCAAGGTCGCCGGCCGCTGGCTCTCCCCACAGGAGATCGAAGACGCCCTCACCCGCCACGAAGCCGTCCTCGAAGCGGGCGCCGCCGCGTACCAAGACGACGGCCTCAACAAACCCATGGCCTTCGTCATCCTGCGCGATGGTTTCACCGCCGACGACGCCCTGAAGAAGGCGCTGTCCCAGCACGTCGCCGACACCCTCGCACCGTACAAGGCGCCGCGCTTCATCGAGGTCGTCGACACCCTCCCCCGCGGCGACCGCGACAAACTCGATCGCAAGGCCCTCGCGACCCTCGCCGCCGAAGCCGCGGCCCGCCGGTGACCACACCGATGTTCCTCGCCGATCTCACGTTCCCCAAGGTGAAGGCGCTCCTCGAGTCGGGCGCCGTCGCGCTGTGGCCCACCGGCTCGACCGAAGCCCACGGCCCACACCTCCCGCTGTCGACCGACGTCCTCATCGCGACCGAGACCTGCCGCCGCGCGGTCGCCGCCGTGAAGGAACGCACCAACCTCGACGCCCTGATCCTCCCGCCGCTCGCCTTCACGATCACCGACTACGCCGCGCCCTTCTCCGGGACGATCTCCATCCCGAGAGAGACCGCGGTCGCCTACGTGCGCGACGTCGTCCTCGGCGCGAGCCGCCACGGGTTCAAGTGTGTCTGCCTCGTGAACGCCCACCTCGAACCGGCGCACCGCTACGGACTCCGTGACGGCGTGAAGGCCGCCGAGGACGCCGAGTGCCCCGTCGTCATCGCCGACCCCTGCGACCGCCGCTGGGTCACGACACTGACCGAGGAGCTGCAGAGCGGGCAGTGCCACGCGGGCCAGTACGAAAGCTCGCTGATCATGGCCATCGAAGGCGCACCGATCGAAGACGCAGTCCGCGCCGAGCTCCCCGAGCGCGCGATCGATCTCATCGGCGGCATGAAGGCCGGCAAGAAGGACTTCCTCGAGATGGGCGCCACGGAGGGTTACTTCGGTCGCCCCGCCGAGGCGTCGATCGCGGAAGGCCACGCCACCTACGAAAAACTCGTCGACATGGTCGCGACCACCGTCCAGGAGGCCCTCGCGTGAACCCGATCCAAGAACAGCTCGCCCACACGCTGAAGGGCACCGACTTCGAAGGCCTCGGCGAGCGCTACGTCGGCAAGGTCCGCGACGTCTACCAGCAGGAGGACCGCCTGATCATCGTGACCACCGATCGTGTCTCGGCGTTCGACCACGTCCTCGGCACGATTCCATTCAAAGGAGAGATACTCAATCGAATGGCGGTCGACGCGTTCCGCGCCACCGAGGACATCGCGAAGAACCACCTGATCGACGTCCCGGATCCGAACGTCGTCGTCGCGAAGAAGCTGAAGGCCTACCCGGTCGAGATGATCGTCCGGCAGTACATCACCGGCTCGCTGTGGCGCGACTACCTCTCCGGCGTCGCCGACGCGTACGCGCTCGACTTCGCCAAGGGCCTGAAGAAGGACCAACGCTTCGACGCGCCGATCTTCACGCCCTCCACCAAGGCGGAGATCGGCACCCACGACGAACCGATTTCGAAGGCCGACATCGTCACGCGCGGACTGATGACGTCCGACCAGCTCGAACGCGCCGAGGCCACCGCTCGCAAGCTCTTCGCACGCGGCGCCGAGCGCGCCGCCGCCCGCGGCCTCATCCTCGTCGACACCAAATACGAGCTCGGCGAGGACGAGGACGGCGAGCTGTACGTCATCGACGAGATCCACACGCCTGACTCGTCGCGTTACTGGATCGCGAGCGAGTACGAGGAGCGCTTCGCCGCCGGCGAGCCGCAGAAGATGCTCGACAAGGAGAACCTCCGCGGCTGGTTGATCGACAAACACGGCTTCTCGGGCCACGGGACCCCGCCCGCGCTCGACGACGACATCCGCACCACCCTCGCCGCCCGCTACTTCGACGCCTACGCAGCGATCCTCGGCAGCCCCTTCGAACCCACCGTGGGCGACGTCGGCGCCCGCATCCGCAAAAACCTCGAACGCGCACACCTCCTCCCGACCCCATCCTGAAGAACTCCCAGAACTCACCGGCTCCCTGTGAACCCCTCAGAAAACGGGGAGGCGGGAGACGAGGAGATCGAAGGGAGATTTCGATTCTTGGGGTGGGCATTTGGCCGCCTCGGCGATCGCGGTGAGCGGCGGCACGTTGACGGCCCCGCATTCGCGGTCGACCATGCGCGCCGATGAAGCTCAGCCACACCCTCACACTGGCACTCTGCGTCGGCCTCGCCGCCTGCTCCGGCGATGACGACGACATGGGCGACGACGACGGCACGCCGCGCGACGCGGGCGTGACCCAGGACGGCGGCGACGACGAGCGCGACGGCGGCGAAGTCGTGCGCGACGGTGGTCCGCGCGACGCGGGCGGCGAACGCGACGGCGGCCCCCGCGACGGCGGCGAGGTGCGCGACGGCGGCCCGCCGGACATCCGCATCCCCGGTCTGTCCGCGCCAGTCGATGTGAAGTTCGACGAGTACGGTGTGCTCCACGTCCGTTGTCAGACGGACGCCGACTGCTTCCGCGCAGAGGGTTACTTCCACGCGTCCGAGCGGTTCCCGCAGATGGACATTCGTCGGCGCTTCGCCGCGGGTCGCCTCGCGGAGGTCTTCGGGCCGCTCGCGCTCGACAACGACCGCGCCACGCGCCACTTCATCTCCACGCGCACGGGCGGCTCCGTCGCGCAGCAGATCTGGGACAACTCGGACGCCGCGTCCCAAGCGATGGTCACCGCGTACACCGCGGGCATCAACGCGTGGATCGACGACCTGAGGAACGATCGCAACGGCGCGGTCCTCCCGCCGGAGTACGAGGCCTACGCGAGCTCCGTCGCCGACTGGACGGAGATCGACAGCATCGCCTGCATCCTCGCGCTCATCGAGCAGCTCACCAACCAGACCGACAGCGAGATCCGCGCCGGTGAGCTCGCGTCGGTGCTCCCCGCCGACCTCTTCATCGACACGTTCGGCCTCGCGCCCGGATCCCCGAGTGTGATCCTCCCGGAGCAGGTCGCGACGTTCACCGGTGACCTGCGCACCGCGAACCCGAACCTCGCGAAGCACTTCGCGTCCGTCGGCGCACGCCTCGACCATGCGCGCGACGCGCTACGCGCCGCGCGCCTCATCGAACGCGATCAGATCGCCTCCGACGGGCGCGGCTCGAACAACTGGGTCGTCGACGCCACGCGCACCGCGGGCGACTACGCGTTGCTCGCCAACGACCCGCACCTCGGGATGTCGCAGCCGTCGGTCTGGTACCTCGTCAGCCTCGACAGCAAGGCGGCCGGCGGAAACATCCACGTCGCGGGTGCGTCGTTCGCCGGGCTCCCGGGCATCATCCTCGGCCAGAACGAGGACATCGCGTGGGGCGCCACCACGACGTTCTTCGACATGGCCGACGTCTACGTCGAGACGCTGAACACCGCGGGCGACGCCGTCATCCTCGACGGCAAGGAGGTCCCGATCACCACCGTGAACCACACGTTCAACGTGCTCGGCGGGCAGCCCGTGACGGAGCCCTTCGAGTACGTCGAACACCACGGCCCCGTGGTGTCGAAGGACGTCGCGATGGGCATCGCCATCACGATCAAGTGGACGGGCCAGGAGGCGGACACCGACCTCAACGTGCTGCACGGCCTCTACACCGCCACCACCATCCAGGAGGCGCGCACCGCGATCGAGAACGTGACGACGATCGGCCAGAACTGGGTCGTCGCGGACCGCGGCGGCAACATCGGCTGGTTCCCGTACAACCGCGTCCCGAACCGCCCGTGGAACAGCGCGCAGATCCCGTCGTGGCTCCCCGTCCCGGGTGACGGGAGCGCGGAGTGGAACGGCTACGTCCCGTACGCCGAGCTCCCGCAGACGCTCAACCCCGCGAGCGGCTACGTCGCGACGGCCAACAACGACATGACCGGGCACCTCGCGGACGGCGACCCCACCAACGACGGACAGGACGCCATCCAGCACTACGTCGCGACCGGGTACCGCCACGAGCGCATCGCGGAGCGGCTCGAAGAGACCACGATGCACACCCGCGGCACGATGCAGGACATCCAGGCCGACGTGCAGTCGCTCCTCGCGGAGCGCACGCTCCCGACGATCCTCGCCGCCGCGAACGCCGGCTCGGGTCAGCTCGACGCCGACACCGGAGGACGCGTCCGCGACGCCCTCGCCGCCTGGCAGTACACCTGCACGACCGGCATCGACGGCTCGGATCCGACCGGCCCCAAGGCCGCGGACCCGATCGTGGCGCGTGAGTCCATCGGCTGCGCCGCGTTCCACGTGTTGTTCCCGCGCATCGTCCGCGGCGCGTTCTCCGACGAGCTGTCGGCGGCCGGCACCTCGCGCACGGCGGGCGACGCCGCCGCGATCAAACTCCTCACGGGGCCGAGCCAGCTCCTCCGCGGCGCGTCGTACTGGGACAACGTGTCGACGACCGACACGGTGGAGACGAGCACCGCGGTGATCGTCGCCGCGATGAACGACGCCGGCACCTGGCTCAACGCCAACCTCGGCAACAGCGCCGACGACTGGCGCTGGGGCCGCGTCCACACCGTCACGCTGACCTACGACCTGATCAGCGCGCTGACGAACCGCTACAACAACGGCCCGTACTGCAACGACGGCGGCCTCTACACCGTCGACGTCGCCAACCCCGGCGGACGCAACAGCGACAACTACGCGCACGGCTCCGGCCCGTCGATGCGGCTGGCCTGCGAAGCAGCGCCGACCGCGATGGCCTGCACCATCGAGCTCCCGGGAGGCCAAAGCTCGTTCCCGACGTCACCGCACTACGACGATCTGCTCGAGCGCTGGCTCGTGAACGATCCGATCCCCGTGCGATTCACGCCTGGCGATATCGACGCCGCCGCGGTCCGCGAGCTCCAGGTGATGGCGCCGTAGGCCTCTCTTCGGCCCCCGCGGCTACTGCTCGGCGGAGGGGGTGGCGACGTCGACCGACGCCAGCTCCTCCGTCTGGCCACCGATCTCCTTCACCTTCCCGACGCCGGGCGCGTACCAATAAATCTTGTCCGTGGTCGTCTCGCTCGCGCGCGAGATGCGCACACACTCGAAGTCGCCGGCCGGGACCTGGATGGTCTCGATCGCTTCGACCGTGAACGTGTGGACCTTCGGCTCGATCTCGAGGACGTCGCCGTTCACGTCGAGCTTCAGCTTGTCGTGGGTGTCGCTGTACGTCGCGCCGACGGAGCGCTCGCCGGAGTGAATGCGCAGCCCCGGTGGGTCGAACCGGTAGTCGAAGATCACGCTGTCGCCCTGGAGCGTCTGCTCCGAGTACCGAACCATGCGCTCGTCCTCGTAACCCTGAACGGAGCGCGTGCCCTTGTCCTCGGCGCGCCGAGTGAGCGTGACGAACGCCGTCTTCCCGTCGGACGTCATCGTCGTCCCCGTGATCTCTTGGGTCTTCGTCGACACCACGCCGCTCGAGTCCGTCACCCGGAACGTCCACCGGTTGCCGACCGCGAGCGGGTACAGGTCCCCGTCACCCGGGTCGATGACGACCGGCGGCTCGGAGCCACACGCCACCAAGCCGAGGAACACCAACACGACCGCCGCCCTCATGGCGCCACCGCGAAGCAGTACAGACCGCCGAAGCCGCCCGAGCACCCGATACAGGTGCCGCTGCCGGGGCCGTCCTGGAGGAGGTTGGCGCCCTTGCCGCACCCGCGTGTGGCGTGGTCGCTCACCCAGTTGCGACCGCCGCGTCCGCTGCGCGGGAACGAGTGGCCGATCATGACGCCGTTTCGCATGTTGGAACCCACGTTGCCGTCCGAGGACGTCCAGTCGTTGCACGTCCTCTGAAGGTTCGTACCGGCGAGGCGCCCCTGTTGGTCCGATCCCGTGACGATGTCGTGTGCGTCACCCAACGCGGAGATCGGGACGCCGCACTCGTTGGGGAGGTCGTCGATGGTGCGCGCGTCCCCGTCGGGTCGGTCGCCGAGCAACCCCTGGATGCCGCTCGCGACCATCAGGCCGTTGGCGTCGAACCACGGGCCCATCCCGATGCGCTCGATGGCGTGGACCGGGTTGCCGTTGCCGTCGTCGGTCGCAGAGAGGAACGCGCGCCAGGTGCGGTCGCCGTTCCCGGTAGCCGCGCCGATCTGCTGGCAGATATCGTCGGCCCCCGCGATGCCGCCGTAGTCGCCGCCGAAGCCTCCGTTCCAGTCGTCGATCGGATCGCCGGAGAGCGCCCACAGCGCCTCCATGCTCGTCACGAAGAACGAAAACGTCGCCGGCTGCCCCCGGCACCAGTCCGCGAGGGGACCCGTGCCGCCGTCTCGCGGCCCACCGTCCCGCGGCCCGGCGTCTCGGGGTCCGGCGTCGCGGTCGGGTCCACCGGCGTCGCGCGGTGCGCCGTCCAGCACGACGGCGTCGGTGACGTTCTGCGCGCCCGCGTCATGCGGATCGTCGAGGTCGTTCGTCGTCGACCCGCTGCAGGCGGCCAGGACCAAAGTCGAGAGGGGGAGGAGTCGCTTCATGACGGAGTACCTTTCATCCACACGTCAGGTCCGGCTGGCAGGTCTCGGACCCCGGACAATCGTCGTCGTTCGAGCAGGAGGTGAGCCCCGGGATCTCGATCGGGACCACGACCTCGGACCGCGCCACGAGCTCCATGCACCCGTCGCTCGTCGCGCCCGTCTGCGCGCCCTGGCGGGTGAGCGTCACGCTCGGGAAGCCCGAGAAGCCGCGGTCGAGGAGCGCGTTCGTCAGCGCGACCGGGATCGTGAACGAACCCGAGTCGGCGATCGTGCAGAGGATCCGGCCCGGCGTCCCGCCGTGGTTCGCGATCGAAAGCTCGAGCTCCATCCGCACGCCGTCGTCGTCCGCTGCGGCGGACCACTGTAGCGTCGACGCGACGTCGCGCTCCACCGCGAGGCTCGACGTCGACACCTCCAGCGGCGCCACCCCGACCGTCGCGATCGACGGCCCCATCGACGCGCTCATCGCGATCGAATCGCCCTGCGCGAAGGCCGGGTGCGGCAGGTCGCCGAGGAAGTTGTAGAAGAACACCGGCGCCCGCGCGGTCATCTCCACAGGCGCGGTGAGCCCATCGATCGTGACTGTGCCAAGGTCCTGGTTCTCGGGGAGCGGCACACAGGTGTTGTCGGGGCCGCAGGTCATCCCGCCCGCACACGCCGGGTCGCAGAACAGGCTCGGCGGCGACACGAGGATGCACGCGCCGTCCTCGACATCGACCACAGGCACGTCGATCGGCCGGACCCCGTTCGTGACCGCGCCCTGCACCGACGTGAACTGCGCGCGGAGCTCGAGCACGATCTGCCCGACCCGCGCGTCGTCCGCGCACGTCGCGTAACCTCCGACCGTCGCGACGCCGCCGTCACGCGGTGCAGCGTCATCGCCATCGTCGCCGCTCGAACACGCCGCGAGCAGCAGCACCCACGTGAAGCGCTTCATTGGTAAGGCCTCGCCTGCTTCACGTAGAGCGCCGGCTCCTCGCCCGGCTCGCCGTCGAACTTGAACTCGACGTCCATCGCCCACCACGCCTCACCCTCCCCGTACGCGGAGAAGAAGAAGCTCCGGATGCGGTCGAGCGCTTCGCCGAGCTGATACGTCTGTGCGCGCGTGAGCACCGACGCGCCGCCCACGGTGATGTTCGACCGCGACACGTAGGTCTGCGGTTGGTCGGCGCGGTCGAAGTAATAGAGGAACGCGTCGGCCGTGATACCCGGCGGCGGCTGAACGACCGAGATGTCGCCTCGTTGCACGTTCACGTAGAACGCCGGATCGAGGCCGCTCGGATCGAACGGGTTGTTGGTCAACGCGACGCCGTTGGCCTCCTCGTCCGGGAACGAGCGGTGCACGAGCAGCGCCATCGCGACGGAGAGGTGATCGATGCTGCGGTAGCTCCGCTCCTCGAAAGCGCGGAACAGCCAGACGCTCGCCCAAACCTCGCGCACGGCGTCGGCCACCGGGCGCTCCGGGTCGTTCGGGTCGCCGCTCTTCGACGTGTAGAGGCCCGCGCCTGTGAAGCCGTCGAGGTCCTCGGCGTTGGTGCTGGAGCGGAAGCGCATGCGTGTGCCGGCGAACTCGGCCTCGAGCTTCGCGACGAGCGCGGCTTCGAAGCCCGCGTCGAGCGGCGCCGCCATCATGTCTTCACGCACCGAAGCGAGCGCGGCGTCGCGCAACGCGGGGTCCGCGTTGAAGTCGTCGTCGGCGAGCAGCGCTTCGACGCGAGCCGTGAAGCCGTGGGTGTCCATGAAGTCGAGGTAGTAGGAGACCGGCACGGCGAACCCGGGCGGGTACGGGAGGCCGTCGATGTTCGTCATCGCGGAGAAGTGCGCGGCCTTGCCGCCGAACGTGCGCGTCGCGGCCTTCACGGCGTCGAACAGCGAGAGGTCCCCGGACAGGTCGGTGACGTCTTCGATGTCGACGAGCCCGGTGGTGTCGCCGTCCAGGCCGGGCACCTGCACCGCGGCGGGTTTGTTCATCGCCCACCAGGCGTCGGCGACGTCTACGCTCACCGCTTCGATCGTGTAGGCGGTCGGCGTGACCTCGATGCGGACCCACGCGCCGTCGAGCGCGCGGAGCGCCTCGTCGTCGTAGGCGCCACGCAGCGCCATGTTGGGCGTGCCGCGGTTCTTGGACAGCACGTTGATGTGCGAGAGCGGCGTCTGGAACTGCTCCGTGACGATGCCGCTGACCACCGAGATGTCGTTGGGGACGTTGTCGAGGACCACCACGTCGCGGAACGATACGTACTGAGTCTGAAGCTCTTCTGAAGTGATGAACCGCAGTCGGCCGTAGGCCTCGGCCGGGTTGAGCGGCTGGTAGTCGATGCCCGCGAACAGCTCGTCGATCGTGATGAGCCGGAGCCGCTCTGCGACGGGCGCGACGGTCGCCTCGATCGACGCGGACGTCGCGAGGAACCGGAGTCGATCGCCGAAGTACGTGGACGCTTCGATCGCCGTGAACGCCTCGACGATCATCTCCGCCGACGCCGCGTCGTACGGCGCGAGCTCGTACACGTAGACGTCCGGGCCGGCGTAGTAGGTGACCGCGCCCAGGAGGAACCGGCGCGACGGGGCGCTGTATTCGGTGGCGTTGAAGTCGGCGAGCATGGGCACGATCGGCCGGCCCTCGCCGCTCAGGTGCGCCGAGACGAAGTCGAAGTGGATCGGGTAACGCGCGCTGTTGGAGAAGTAGAGGCCCCCGTCCACGCGGTCGAGCACGGTCTTCGTGGAGCGCGCGCCGGGTATCGTCGCGTCGAGGGGCGCGGACGCGAGCGCGTCGAAGTCGGTGTCGCAGCCGATCTGCTGTAGGAACGCGGGATCGGCTTCGCTCGCGACGCAGTCCCAGACCTTCGCGGGCGCCTCGGTCGTTTCACCCCCGCAGGCGCACAGGAGCAGACACCAGGCCCAACGACGCATAGGCCCGATGTTGCGCAAGGTTCACGCGGTTGTCACCTGAGGGGGTTGCGCCTCAGAGGGGAAGCGCGAGCGCGCGATCGATGATGCCGTCTACGTGTGAGAGGTGCCGGTCGAGGTCGAAGCAGGCGCGGATCTCGTCCTGGGAGAGGCGAGCGCCGAGCTCCTCGTCGGACTCCAGCGCGGACAGCAGGTCGATGCCTTCGTCCCAGACGCGCATCGCGCTCCGTTGGACGATGACGTACGCCTCCTGGCGCTGCAGCCCCTTGCGGGTGAGCTCGAGCAAGACGGGTTGCGAGAACACCAGCCCGCGCATCAGCTCGAGGTTGGCTTTCATGCGGTCCGGGTAGACGACGAGGCCTTCCACCACGCGCTTCATCCTGCGCAGCATGAACGCGACGGTGATCGTAGCGTCCGCGGCGATCACGCGCTCCACCGAGGAGTGCGAGATGTCGCGCTCGTGCCACAGCGCGACGTTCTCGTACGCGGCCTGGGCCCAGCTGCGCACGAGGCGCGCGAGGCCGGTCAGGTTCTCGGTGAGGATCGGGTTGCGCTTGTGCGGCATCGCGGAGGAGCCCTTCTGCCCCACCGTGAACGGCTCCTCGGCTTCCCGAACCTCGGTGCGCTGCATGTGGCGCACCTGAACGCTGAACCGCTCGATCGACGCGGCGAGCGTCGCGAGCGTCCCGAAGTACTGGGCATGCCGGTCGCGCGCGACGACCTGCGTGGCGACGGTCTCGACGCCGAGCCCGAGCGCGCCGAGGGCCTTCTCCTCGACGGACGGCGGCAGGTGCGCGTTGGTCCCGACGGCGCCGGAGATCTTCCCGACGGCGATGTCCGCCTTCGCGGCCTTCAGGCGCTCCATGTTGCGCGACAGCTCCGCGTACCAGCCGGCGAGGACCATCCCGAACGTGATCGGCTCCGCGTGGATGCCGTGTGAGCGTCCGACCATCGGTGTGTGCCGGTGCTCCTCGGCGCGTTTCTTCACGGCGGCCCCGAGGTTTTCGAGGTCCTGCTCGATGATGTTCGTCGCCTCCACGAGGCGGAGCGCGAGCGACGAGTCGAGGACGTCGCTCGAAGTCATCCCGAAGTGCACGTGGCGCGCGACCTCGCCCGCGACCTCTTCGAACGCGGTGAGGAACGCGATGACGTCGTGTTTCGTCGTCTTCTCGATCTCGAGGGACCGCTCCGCGAGTTTGTCGAAGTCACATCCCTTCGCGGCGGCCTCGATCTGATCGACGTCGCCAGCGGGGATCAGCCCCTCGTCGGCCATCGCGCGACAGGCGGCGACCTCCACGTCCAGCCACGTCTTCACACGGTTGGCCTCGGCCCAAACCGCGGCCATGTCGTCGGGGGTGTAGCGCGGAATCACGGGCCGACACTTGGCGCCATCGACGCCGGGTGACAAGCCTTCAGTCCCTCGCGTTCGTAGCGCCGAGACGCAGCTTCGTCTCCTGCGGACGACGCGCGGGTTCCTCCGCCGCCCCGCGCACCGCGGGTCGAGTGGCCTGCCCCTTGCTCTCGGACCCCGCATCGCGCGGCGAATCCCCCCGCGTGGCGAAACAGCGGAGAAAGAACTCATGTCGAATCAAAACCACCCAGCCGAGCCCGCCAAGAAGCGGGACCTCGAAGAGATGCGCCAGCACAGCGAGGCGTTTGCGCTCGAGACCTACGACGAAGGTCGACCGGCGACGCTCGACTGGATCGCCCACCCGGGTCTGGTCCAGCAAGTCGCGCGCGAGCTCGCCTCGGAGCGCTTCGTCCCGCAGGGCATCAACTGCGCGCTCACGCAGCGGGTCTACGTCCGGACGGACAACGGCCGCGTGCTGCGGTTCGCGATCGCCGAGGTCCGCGAAGGCTCACCCGGCTACATCATCCTCGCGGACGGCTACGTGCCGGCGACGCACGCGCTGCGCGCGGCGATCGAAGCGGCCTACCAGCTCAGCGGCTACGACTCCGACGACGCGAAGCGTTCGACGATCGGCGCGCCGCCCGCGCTGCTCGCCGCGCCGACCGCGCTCCCCAAGGAGGACGCGACCGAAATCGCGCTGTACGTCTACCAGGACAACGACAAAGCGGACTGGAACCAGAGGTACGCCGAGCGACACGCGTTGTCGGCGCGGACCGAGGCGTTCGGGATCAACGGGCTCGCGAGCCTGCGCGGCGAGCTCGAGCGCCTGGCGAAGGCCGACATCGTCGTGAAGGTGCTCGTCATCGCGGCGCACGGCACGCAGGCGGTGTTCCGGATCAGCGACGAGAACGAGCCCTTCCAGAGCGCGGGTTTCGTCGGCTTCTACAAGAACCAGGTCGCCCCGGATACGTTCGCGGCGGCGCTGAAGCCGTACCTCGCGAAGGGCGCGCAGATCGTGCTGCTCACGTGCAAGACGGCGGGCGACGGTGGCACCGCCGAGTCCGACGGCTCCGAGATGATCCAGCAGATGTCCGACGCCAGCCCGGCGCGAGTCACGGGCGCCGATGGCCTCGTCTTCATGGACGACCCGCCGGGACGCACGCCCGGCAACCTGTGGGCGGCGACGCCCGAAGAGGGCACGCCGAAGATCATCAAGAAGGCGCCGGCTGGTACCATCGTGCCCCCCGCGCCCTGACGCGGGGTCGATGCCGGCCCGCGAACCACGCCCTCCCCCGCTGACCGCCTCCGGCGCCCCCCGCGTCGCGCCGCACCTCGCGCGCGTGGGGATCGTCCGAACGCTCGAACCCGAACACTGTGAAGTCGAACGCTGGAGCGACGCGGTCGCGTCCCTCGTGGACGCGCTCGCGTCCGCCGTCCACCACCCCGCTCCCGTGAACCTCATCGCGACGATCGTCCTGCTAGACTGCGGCGACGCCGGGTGTTGGCTCGCGCGCTTCGCACCCGACGACGAGGATCTGTTGATCCTCGTCGCCGACGGTCACCTGCGCGCACGCGGCGCGGCCCACGTCATGCCCTGATCGTCCGCCACGGACGAACGATCGTCTCGCGTCCACGACGACGCCCCCTCGAATCGCCACGTTTCGCGTCGAGCGCGTCGGCACGGCGGTTGCTCTTATCTGGTCCCAACGAATTCGCGGGACGAGGTCGCTGGACCACCCGCTACACACCGGGGGCGAAGGCCTCCACACCAGGAGTTTTCGATGAGCGATCAGATCAACCTCAACAACAACCTCTCGCCGAACAGCGTTCGCTTCGCCGAGTTCCGCATGCGCCAGGGCAAGGACCAGGTCGCGCGCGTCGGCGTGCGTCCCGGCGGCACCGCGACCGTCCCCACCGGGCACACCTACAAGGCGCAGGCCTTCACGATGACCGGGCGCGTCTCCCTCAGCTCCGAGGTCATCTCCTTCACGGACGACTCCGCGATGCTCCTCGCGCAGATGGAGGTGAACAACGAGTTCCTCGACTTCAACCTCGAGCTGCAGCCCGGTTCGCAGCCGTCCGCGATCGTCTGCGAGAACACCTGGAAGGAGCCGGTCACGATCAAGGTGTGGCGCGACAACTCGCCGTTGCAGACCGCGCGCGTCGTCAGCGAGCACAACACGCTCGCCATCAGCACCGCGCAGGAGTGGGAGGTCTACGCGATCGTGGACGGCATCACGACGCAGCCCCTCTTCGTCGACGACCCGAACGCGGTCATCAACCTGCTGAAGGACAACAACGACTCGGGCTACTACCTGCAGCTCGCGTGACGAGGAAGTGTCGACGCCCCCGGCGGTCCCCCCGGCCGTCGGGGGCGTCGACGCCCCCCCATCTCTCGAAGGACGGAGTCAGACGTGAAACTCGAGCTCGACAACCGAACGAAGGAGCGCGTCCAGTTCCGGATTCAACAGGGTCCCTACCTGTTCGGCGTGACCTACCTCGAGCCGAGCAGTCGGGCCTCGACGCTGGTGCTCGAAGAGTACGCCGTGCACCTCAAGTACGAGCACGACGGCTGGGAGCACGAGATGGAGGTGCGGCCGAGCGAAGGCGGCGCGCAGTACGTCGTATCTCAGCAGTCGGACCGCAACGGGAGCCCGGTGTCGATCGACCAGGTCCCGCCCCGTCGAATCAAGAGCCTCGGCTGCGAGAACACGACGATCGCGCCGGTGGTGTTCCGCGTGGAGCGGCGACAGCCGCACCTCATCGCGACGCTCGCGGTCGGCCAGTGGCAGAACCAGCAGATCGACATCGGCGACAACTACGAGATTCGCGCCGTGGTCGCGGGACGGATGACCGCGCCGCTGTACGTCGACAGCCTCGATCGCGGCATCGCGGTGACGCACGACGCGGGCTCCCAGGAAGTCGTCCTGAGGCAGTGACCGAAGGACGAGGAGGTATCGAAGATGGACAAACTCACCGGCAAGAAGGCGTTCTCGACGCCGTTCGAATTCTCGATCGCATGGGCCGTGACGCCCTCCGACTCCTGCGTACAGATCACGCTCACGGGCCCGTCGGGCTCGAAGCAGCACGCGCTGACGCCGGAGCAGTCGATACTGTCGTTCGAGCTCACCGGTAAACCTTCCGAGGCCGGCGAGACGCCGCCCAAGGTGCAGGGTGTCCTGTCGCTGGTGGTGCGCCCGAAGTTCACGGCGCTCGAGGCGTCCGTGAAGGTGAACCCACACGAAGCGTTCGTGGGCCAGCTCTCGTCGTGGTCCACGTCGGGCGAGGGCTCGGTTCGAATCGAGCCGCCCGAGGAGGAGGCGGCCGAGGCCGACGAGGAAGAGGAAGCCGACGACAAGAGCGAGCAACGCCGCCGCGCCCGCAAACAACGTTCGCGCAAGTGAACAGGAGCCCGCCATGACCCGCACCGACGTATCCGACGTACCGAACATCGCGCACGGCCCCTCGGGGTCGCAGACCTACCGCGGCGCCGCACAGGTTTCGGTGTCGTGGGACGCGGGGCCCGACCGGCGCTCGGTACGGTGTGTCGTGATCAGCCAGTCGCCGAACGGCGAGCGCACCGTCGAGCTCGACGAGGCGCAGCCGTCGGGGTGGTTCGAGATCGGTGAGGAGCCGAACGCGATCGAAGGTGAGCTCACGCTGTCCTTCGGCGGCGGGCTCGCGATCCTCGCCGGCGACTTCGCGACGGGGCCCTCCACCGCGTTCCAGGGGCAGATCGCGACGTGGACGACGAGCTCCGAGCGAGCGTTCGATCCGGTGGGGAGCGGCGTCGCGATCCGTTCGTTGCGGCCGTGTGGCGACCTGTTCGGCTTCCTCTGGGTGCGCGCACCGAGCGCGTCCGAGGACGACACGTCCCGCTTCCTGCGCTGGTCCGAGCCACTGGCCTTTCCGTCGGGCGGCGACGACGTCCTCGCGGGAGCGCGGGCGTTCGTCGCGTCCTCGGACTACTTCGGAGATCCGGCCGCGGTGAAGAAGGCCGCGGGCAAGCTCTTGGAGATCGCCGACGCCGTGTTCGACGCCGAGCCCGAGGACGTGGCGTCCACAATCGAAGGCCTGCTGGACGTCCCGCCCGCGCGCTACCTGCGGAGCACCGAGTCACGCGCGCTCGAGACGCGGTTATGGCACTCGTTCGTCGCGGACGCGTTGCTCGGACCGAAGGATCCGGACGCGACGCAAGTCGTCTTGCGGGCGCTTCGCGCGCGCGCCCTGCTCGCGAACCTCGCCGACGGCGACACCGAGACGGCGCCGGTCGCTTCCGCGATCCCCGTGCTGCCGCGCGCCTTCGCGCTGCGGCCCGAGGCCCCCCCGCCACCGTCGAAGGAAGGGTGGGTGCAGATCCTCGGCGTGGGGGTGCTCGAGGTCGTCGAGCAGAAGCTCCTCGGCTACGAGCTCGGAGACATCGCGAACACCATCAACGTGATGCCGTTCGAGTCGCGGGTGGATCGCCGATCGGAGTCCACGACGATCGATGTCACCGAACGCGAAGAGCAGCGTGAAGATCGGGCCGACGCCGAGATCCACGTCGTCGAAGGCGAGGCGGACCTCGACGACGAGGTCCAGGACGTCATCGGCGGCAAGTCGATCTGCCGCGACTACACGAACATCACCCCGAAGACCGGCCCCGCGGGCTTCTGTGTCAGCCTCACCGGCAAGTGGAACGGGTCCGACTGCCTGAAGGAGCGGAGCCGAAGACAGGCGGCGGCGTTCGCGCAACGCATCACCGACCAGGCGGCGAAGCGGTTGAAGGCGCGCTCCGTGGTCAAGCGTTCGCGGCACCTTCAGCAGTCGTCGGTGCGCGAGCAAACGAGCCGCATCGACAACCGTGGCCGCGACCAACGCAACGTCGGCGTCTTCCGGTGGCTCGAGAAGGTCTACACCCTGTCGCTCCACGATCGCGGCCTGCGGATCCTCGCGGAGCTGATGCTCGACTCGCCGTCCAAACGGTTCGTGGAAGACGTCGCCGCGTCGGGGCCCCGTCCGCTCGTGGCCCCCGTCGCCCCCTCCGCGCTGACACCACCGATCGACGGCCCCTCCGCGATCGCGGCCAACAACTACCGTTCGCTCGCGACGCGCTACGGCGCAGTCGACGTGCCCCCGCCGCCCAAAAAGAGCGTGACGGTGTCGAGCCGCTTCGAGTCGGACGGCCCCGCACGCGCCGGGCAGGTCGAGGTCCCTGCGGGCCATACCGCGAAGCTGGGGACGGTAACGTACGCGCTCGTGGACGGGAGCTTCCCGCTGGTCGGCTTCGTCGGTGCACAGCCACTCGAGCTGAAGTCCAGCGGCGCCGCGGCGCGGGCGCCCGACGCGGCGGACGGCGACTCGGGGTGCACGTGTCCGGATCCGTTCGAACCGCCGACGCCCGCGACCCCCGCCGTGGGGACGTCGAAGGTCGCGACGTTGAGCCCCGCTACTGGATCCATCCCCGTCGCGTTTCGCTCCGGCTCGCCGAGCTTCACGGTGACGGTCGACGTCGAGTGTAACCTCGACGATCACGCGGACCTGCTCCTCGCCTGGCAGGAAGACGTCTACGCGCGAATTCTCGCGGCCTACGAAACTCAGCAAACACGGTACACCGACGCGCTGCACGACCGCATCGAAGCGAAGAGCGAGGACGACCGCGGTCGGACCATCGAACGTGCGCTCACGACGCTCGGCATGGACGTCCTCGGCGCGAAGGCCAAGGACGGTGCAACGCCCGAGCTGTACCGATTCTTCGACGCCGCTTTCGAGTGGCCGGCGATGGCCTTCGACTTCAAGTCGTGGCCGGCGGGCGACGCCCCCACGACGTCGCCGTGTTGTTTCGCGGGCGAGTCGAACGTCGACCGCGACGCGCGCGGCACGTTCGATGCGTTCCTCCGTGCGAAGTCGGCGCGGGTGCTGCTCCCCATCCGGCGCGGCTTCGAGCTGTCGGTGCTGTACTTCCTCGCGTCCGGAAAGCAGTGGGTCCCGTGCCCACCCGACATCCCGCTCGACGCGTCGGCGGTGTCCGCCGTCGCGGAGCTGCTCGCCTCCGAAGCGTCGGAGCGCTCGGGGAGTGGACCGTCCTGGCGCGTCAGCGTGCCGACGACGCTCACGATGTTGCAGGACGCCGAGGAGATCCCGGGGGACGCACCATGATCGTCGAAGCGCCCGTCGGAACGGTGATCGTCTACGCCGGCGACGTCGCGAGCCCCGAGGTGCGCCTGTACCTCGCGGACCAGGGTTGGTTGGTGTGCGACGGTTCGGAGGTCGACGCGGCGACCTTCCGTCAGCTCGCTGCGATCTTGGGAGACATCTACGGAAAACCGTCCGCGCCGACGAAGCTCAAGCTCCCCGACTACCGCGGTCAGTTCCTCCGGGGCGTGGACGATCGCCCCTCGAAGCAGGCGCGCGATCCCGACGCGTCCAAGCGCGACCCCGCCGACCCGGCGACGGGGACGGGGAACAAGGGCGCGAAGGTCGGCTCGACCCAGGACTTCGCGTTTCAGGGCCACGAACACGGCGTCTCCGTTGCGAGCGGCGCGACGACCAGCGACAGCGGTGACGCCTTCTCCGAGGTCACCGACGGCCAGACCACGAGCGTCGTCAGCGACTCGAGCTACGGCGACGTGAAGGTGGCCAGCGAGACGCGCCCGACGAACGTCGCGGTCAACTTCCTCATCAAGTGCCGCACCCGACCGGTCGACACCTGGCCGGGGTGGGTGCCAGGCCCAAATTGATCTTCCTCGGCGCGCGTGTGAAGAGTGTTCTGGAACCTGGATCTCAATGCTGGATGATCGGTACCGAATCGAGGGCCAGGCGGGGGCAGGCGCATTCGGAACCGTATTCCGCGGTACACAGCTCGGGACGCACCAGGCCGTCGCGATCAAGTTCCTGCACGGCCCACCGGCGGACCGCGCGCACCGGCGCTTCGAACGCGAGATGGCGCTCTGCGCGCGCCTGCACCACCCGAACATCGTCCGTTTGATCGACACGGGGACGTCCGAGCGCGGCGACTACGTCGTCTTCGAATGGGTCCCGGGGACGACGCTCGCCGACCTCCTCGCGCAGGAGGGCGCGCTGACCTGGCGCGAGACCCAGCACCTGATGTCCCAGGTGCTCGACGCCCTCGCCTGCGCGCACCGCGCCGGGATCGTCCACCGCGACCTCAAGCCGCACAACATCATGGTGACGGCCACGGGCGTGCGCCGGAACGCCGTCGTGCTCGACTTCGGCATCGGCGCGCTGCTCGAGGACGGCGAGGACGGCTTCGACCGCATCACGCGCTCCCGGGAGATCGTCGGAACCCCGGCGTACGCGGCCCCCGAGCAGCTGCGGGGGGAGCGCGCGACCGCCGCGTCGGATCTCTACGCGTGGGCGCTCACCTTCGCGGAGTGCCTCTGTGGTCAGCGCATCGTCCAGGGCTGCTCGATGCAGGCGATCTGGTACGAGCAGCTCCGCCCCGAGCCCGTCGCGCTCCCGTCGATGTTCGCGCGGCACCCGATCGCGCCGCTCCTACGGCGCGCGCTGAAACGCGACGTCGAGCTGCGGGCCTCGGACGCCGGGCAGGTGCTCGCGGAGCTCGACGCGCTCGAGGTCGACGCCCTCCCCGATCCCTCCGCGACGCGCAGCGACCGCCAGCGCGGGACCAGCGCATCGCGCCTGGGTGAGTACCGTCAGGTCACGACGGTGTGTGTTCGCATCGTGCTCCCCGCGGCGGCGAGTGGGTCCGATCTCGAAGAGCGCGCGGCGCTCGTGCAGCGGTGCCGACGACGCTGCGAGACCGCCGCCCGTCGCCTCGACGGCCGCATCCACGAGGTCTTCGGCGATCGCCTCGCGCTGTGCTTCGGATACCCGGTCGCGATGGAAGACGCGACGGCGCGCGCGCTGCGGTGCGCGCTCGAGATTCGCCGCGAGGACCCGGAGCACGTCGCCATCGGCGTCCACACCGCAATGATCGTCCTGCGCGGATCCAAGGACGACGCCGACGGAACGATCCCGCTCGGCCTCGCCACCGAAGTCGCCGCACAGCTCGCCGAAGAGGCCCAGGCGGGCGTCGTCGTCTGCTCCGCCGAGACGCAGGCGATCGTCGGCCGGACGTTCGAGCTCGACCCCTCCGAACCCGCCGCCTCCGGCTTCTTCGTCAAGGAGTGGCTCGGCCACGCCGTGCGCCACCGCGAGCGCGACCTCCCCTTTGAAGGCCGCGGCCCCGAGCTGATGCAGCTTCGGTCGTGGCTCGCGGACGCCGCCGACGGGCGCGGGTGCGCGGTGCTGTTGAGCGGCGAGCCCGGCGTCGGCAAGTCGCGGCTCGTGGCCGAGCTCGAAGCGAGCGACGATCGCACGTTCACGTGGATTCGGATCCACGGCGCGCCGCAGTCCGGGCCCGCGCCCTCCGACGCGCTCGGGGAGCTGCTGCTGAGCCTGACGAGGCTGTCGGACGACGCCACGACGTCGAGGCGACGCGACGCGCTGACCAACCTCCTCGAGTCCTCGCCGGATCCCCGCCCCGAGCACGTCGCCGCGCTGTCCGATCTGCTGGGCGTCCCGATCGACGACCCGCAGCTCGTCACGCCGGACCAGCGACGCGCGCGCGCGCGCGCTGCGATCCTCGATCTGCTCGCCCGCGTCGCGGCGAAGCAGCCCGTCGCGTTGGTCGTCGACGATCTGCAGTGGTGCGAGAGCGCCCTCTTCGAGCTGCTCGGCGAGCTCCTCGAGGAGGTGTCGACCAGCGCGATGTTCGTGGTGCTCGTCGCGCGCCCCGACCTCGAACCGCCGTGGCCCTCGCGTCTGCTTCGATACCTGCGACTGGAGCGCCTCGCGTCGAGTGAGGCGCGTCGGATCGTCGAGCACGTCGCGCGTGGTCAGCTCACGTCGCGGGGGCTCATCGAGGAGATCGTTCGCCGCGGTGAAGGGGTCCCGCTCTTCGTCGAGCAGCTCACGCGAATGGTGCTGGAGCGCCTCGGTTCCGTCGACGACGTGACCCGCAGCGCCGACCTCCTCGACGGCATCCCCGCCGGCCTGCGCGACGCGCTCTACGCCCGGCTCGACCGGATGGGGGACGCCAAGGACGTCGCCCTCGCCGCCTCGATCCTCGCGCCCTCGTTCGAGCCGGCGCTCCTCGCACGTGTCGTCGGCAGCGCGCCGAGTGAGCTGAACGCACCGCTGCAGCGGCTGGTCGAAGCACAGATCTTCGAGCGCAAGCGTCAGCCGAGCGGGTGGCGGTATCGCTTCCGCCACGCGCTCCTGCGCGAAGCCGCGCACGCTTCGGTGCTGGAGACCACGCGGCGGAAGCTGCACGCGCGCGTCGCCGAGATCCTCCTCGCGGAGCGGCCGGAGCTCGCGAAGGAGCGACCCGGGGTGTTGGCCCACCACTACGCCAACGCGGACCGACTCGCCGATGCGCTCCCCTTCGGCCTCGCGGCGTCCGAGCAGGCGCTCGCGCGCTCAGCCAACGTCGAGGCGATCGCCCACGCGCTCCGGGTCCGCTCCTGGCTCGCCGCGGCGCCCGACGAACAACGCCGGGAGATCGCGCTCGCGACCATCGGCGTCCTCGTCCCGGCGCTCCTCGCCACGGAGGGCTACGCGGCGGCGCAGGTCCCGCCGCTGGTGGAGGAGGCGCGCCGCTTGGCCGGCGACGACGACCACAGCGTCGAGGCGTTCCGCGCGCTGCGCGCTTCGTGCCTCTACCACCACGCGCGCGCCGAGCTGTCGACCGCGCTCGAGCTGGGTGAGCGCTGCCTGCAGATCGCGACGACGGCCGGCCTCGAGTCCGAGCGCGCGTCGATCCAGGTCTTGCTGGCGCAGTGTGCGTTCGTGCAGGGCCGCCTCGGCGACGCGGACGTAATGCTCCGGGAGGCGCTGCAGGACGTCGGCGCCGACGTGCCGTCCGCCGTCGTGCACGGGCACGACCTCGTCTCGGGTGCGCTCGCGCTCCGCGCAATCGTGGCGTGTTTCGCGGGGCGCTCGAAGGAGGCCGACGCGCTCGCCGCCCGCGCGATCGACCGCGCGTACGCGCTCGGCCACCACAACAGCACGGCGGGGGTCCTCGCCTACGTCGGCGGGCTGCATCACTACCGCCGCGACCGACGCGCCGTCGAAGACGCCGCGCAGCGCCTGCTCGAGCTCGCGGACCGACACGCGCTCCCGCAGTGGCGCGCGTTGGGTGGGCTGTTGCTCGCGTGGTGTCGTCGAGAGATCGAGGCGCCCGCGCAGATGCTCGACGCGCTGTCGACGATGGGGGTTCGGCTCGCGTGGCCCTACTGGAGCTCGACCGTCGCCGAGTCGGAGCTCTCGAACGGCGACGCAGAGGGGGCCGCGGCTCGACTGAACGAAGCGATCGAAGCGGCCGAGACGAGCGGGGAGCGCTACTACCTGTGCGAGCTGCTTCGCCAGTGCGCGGAGGCCGACGCCGTGAAAGGTGAGCGCCAAGAGCGCATCACCGCGCTGCTCGATCGTGCCATCGCGAGCGCCGAGGAGACGGGCGCGGTCCTGTTCGCGCTCCGCGCCGCGCTCGCCGCCCATCGGCTCGCAGCGCCGCGACACAAGGCGGACCGCGTCGCGAGCGTCGAGCGAATCCGCGCGATGCTGCCGACCGACTGCACCGAACCCGAAACACGCATCGCCGACGAGCTGTTGGCGGGATGAATCGAGAGAGACCGTGGAGGAAGAAATCGAAATGAGTGCTGACCTGAACAACTTCAAGGACGCGTGGTCCATCGCCGTCGCCCTCGCCTGGGAGGACGACTCGTTTCGGCAGCTGCTCCTGTCGAACCCGAACGCCGCGCTCGCGGACGAACGCATCGAGTACACGCTGCCTACGCGCGTGCAGCTCATCGTCGTCGAGGAAGGCGACCCCGCGCTCAACGCGAGCATCGAGATGAACAAGGACGCAGCGCTCGTCGCCGTGCTCCCGAAGACGCCGGACGATCTGAACAAGGGCGCGACCAAGCTCGCGGACTACCTGCGACGGATCGACCCGCCGAAAAACATCTCCTGCCTCTGCTGACGCGTCAGAGTCGATAGAAGCGGCGCGGGTTGTCCGTGAGCACAGCGCCCGCGACCGTGGGCCCCACCGCGTCGAGCGACGTCGGCGCCGCGTCGGCGTCGTGGTCGAGGTGGGGGAAGTCGGTCCCGAAGAGCAGGCGGTCGGCCCCGACGATCTCGACGACACGGTCGAGCCCGGGCTCGCTCGGCTCGACCGTCACCCAACACTGACGACGAAAGTACTGCGACGGAGGGCGACAGACGTGCTCCCGCACCTCGTCGCGGTGCTGCGCGTACTCGACGTGATCGAGTCGCCACAGCCAGTAGGGGAGCCAGCCCGCGCCCGCCTCGAAGAACCCAACGCGCAGCGTCGGGTGGCGTTCGAGGACGCCCCCCTCGATGAGGCCGGTCAGCGCCATCATCTGTTCGAAGGGGTGCGAACAGGCGTGCTGCCCGAAGCGAGTCTCGAAGCGATCGGCCCCCGCGGACGGCGCACGTGCGTGGGAGCCTTCGTGGACGACGAGCGCGAGGCCCGTCCGCTCGCAGGCGGCGAAGAACGGTTCGTAGTCTGCGTGTGCGATCGTCCGGCCGTGCATCGGGTTCGGGCGGACGACGACCGCACGAAAGCCCTCGTCGGCGAGACGCACCACCGCGTCGGGCATCGCGGAGACGTCGTGCCGGGAGACGACACCGGCGGCGAAGAGGCGCCGGTCGTCGACGGCGCAACACGACCGCACGTAGGCGTTGTAGACCCGCGCGTAGTCGGCCACGACGTGCGCGGGGAGCGCTTCGATCGCGAGGATGAAGTGCGCGATGGTCGGGAACAGCACGGCGGCGTCGATTCCGGCGCGGTCCATCGCCGCGAGGTGGCCGGCCCCGGAGGCGGCCGCGGCGATGTCCTCGGCGCGCGCGGCCGCGGCGGCCTCGAGCATCCGTTCGGTCTTCGGGAGCAGCGGTCGCCACACGTCTTCGCCGCCGATGCGCAGGCCGTACCCGGCGCGCTCCGGGAGGTACGATCGAAGCTCGGGCGCGAGGCCTCCCCACAGGGTGAAGGGCTCGATCAGGTGGCGGTCCGCATCGACGACGTACATCGCGAAGTCGCGGCAGCCTACCAGAGCACCGGCAACGGGTTGAGCGTGGCTTCGATCGGCGCGGCGTCGACCCAGCCGAGCGCGACGGGGGTCTCATACAGGCGCCCGGGGCCGAACCGGGGCCAGAAGTGTCGCAGTCCGGGAACGACGGCCCGCACGACGTGAAGGCCCCCGCCGGGCGGGGGGAGATCGACGACGAGGGGGTCGTAGCCGTGAGCCGCGAGCCGGGTGACGACGGCGTTCAGGGCTTCGTCGTCCGTCGCTTCGAAGGTCGAGACCGCGCGGGGCTCTCCGTGGGGATCGAGGAAGGTCGCCGCGCTCCAATCCACCTCGGCCCGCGGCGACGGGCGCGCCGCGCAGCTCTGGGCCAGCTCGGCGAGGCACCGGCGCAGCGCGACGCGACCATCGAGGTGACACCCGAAGCCGACCCGCGGTGCGCCCGCTCCGCGTCGAATCGCGGCGAACACCGGTATCTCGAAGTCCGACGTGAGGTCGAGGACCGCGACGTCGGAGGCGTCTCGCTCGAGGTGCATCCACCACCGCGCCGCGACGGCGTCGATTCCTCCCCGGTCGATCGTTGGTCGAAGCGCTCGGCTGTACCACCACAACGCCACGGCGTCGCGCTCGACGAGCTCCAAGAGCGCGTGCAAGGTAGCTTGCGTTTGCGTCGCCCCGGCGCCCAGGCCGTTGGGATCGTCGTAGCAGAACGTCGGCGACGAGCGCTCGTCGAGGAAGGCGAGCGCGGCTGGGAGCAGCCGCTCGATGCCGTTCGCGAGCGAGCGCGCGGACACCCACGAGACCGGCGTGTCCTCGTCGAACTGCGGCGGGACGCGACGGCGCGGGTCGACCTCGGGGCGGGCGTCGCCGCGTGCTCGGGCTCGGTACTGCGCCTCGCTGAACTGAAGTATCCGCGCGGGATGAACGGCGCGTGCACCCAGCGCTCGGTAGGTCGCCCGCACCGCGCGCTGCCCGGCCCAGGTCGCGGACCGACGCTCGAGCGCCTCGGCGATCGCCCCGCGGCGCGCGGCCTGCGCGGTCGCGCCCTTCCCGCTCGACGTCCGAAAGAACGCCTCGGCGGACGGCGCTTCGCCGGCGGGTGGGCACCTCGGGGTCACGGCGAAGGACACAAACGGGGCTTCGTCGGTCACGACCTCGGCGCGCGCGACGACGCCGAGCACCGGATCCACGAGCGCTTCGAGCGGAGCGTCGTCCGGCCCGCACCGCGCGCAGGTCGGGTGGAGCGTGTGCCGGGTCTCTTCGCCGCTCTCCAGATCCTGTCGCACGAGGACCGCGGGCTCGTCGGTGGGTCGGGAGCGCCCGTGCTGCGCGGCCAGCTCGAGCAACCGCGCGTCGGGCGCGGCGCTCCGAGGCGCGGCGTCGTCGCGCGTGACGTACGCGAGCACGGGCTGCGTGTGCCGCAGTCGATCGACGAGGCAATCGACACAAGGGCGGCCGTCCGGCGCGAGGTGCGGTCCGAGCCACACGGCGCCGCCCCACCGCAGCAGGAACGTCCAGCGTCGCCCCGCGCGCGCGGCGGCACGACCGTCCCGTCGGAGCGTCTCCAGGTCGAGGCGCGTCAGCACCGTGAGCGCGAGGTCGTCGGGCAGCGCCGTCACCTCGTACGGCGCAGCCGGTGTGTCCGGCGCCGCGACGCCCAGCGCGACGAGCCGACGAATCGCGACGTGCACCCGCGGCGGATCCGCAACGTGTTGGATCGCGCGCGCGAGCTCGACCGAGGTCCTCGGCTCCGTCAACGCCGCGAGCAACGCCGGGTACGGCGACGCGTCGAAGAGCAGCGTCGGTTCGCGCGCCCCCAGCACGATCGTCGCGCTGCGGACCACGCCGTCCGGGTCGTAGCCTTGGACCGTGTGGATGCTGACGCCCGGCCCGAGCCCGAGCGGATCACGAGGTCCCACCGCCACGCGGCCCGTCGTACCGCGTTGTCAGCGTCCGAATCGAGGCCCCCGTGGGAGCGTTCTTCGGAGCCGTGTAGACTCGCCGGGCTTGGCGCGGTCACCCGACAGCGATCTGTTCGAAGTGCTGGAGCGACTGATCGGCGCGGAGCGGTTCGAAGATGCCGCGTTCGTCGTCCTGACCTGCATCTTGGACGCGACGCCCGAGGCCGCGACCCGTGCGAGCATCCACCTGCGGCCGGACGGCGACTACCGCGGCCTCGCGGCGCTCGAGCGGGGCGCCTCTCGGCTCTCGGCGCCGAGCGCCGACGACACCCTCGTCCCCTCCGCCACGGCGTGGCGTTGGGTCGCCCACGAACGGGCGCCCGTCCTCGTCGACGTCCGGCTGGGCCGCGCATCGGTGGCCGACGGAGCGAGCGCGGCGCTGGCCACCGAGTCCACCAAGACCTTCGACGGCGCCGCGAGCCTGATCCGCCTGCAGAGTCGCGGCGCCACGCACCTGCTCGCCGTGCCGCTACGCGCACCCGGCGGGCGCGTCGCGGGGATGATCGCGCTGGAGCTACGCGCACCGCAGGCGGTCGACCAGTGGCCGCTGCCCGAGTCGGTCACCGCGCAGCTCGAGCTGCTCGCCGGCTTCGCCTCGCCGTACCTCTGCGGGCTCCCGTTCGAACGGCAGAACGAAGCGCCGGTGGATCCGCTGCTCCCGGTGGTGGGCGCCGCGATGGCTCCGGTCATCGATCTGCTGCGGGTCTTCGCTCGCCTCGAGGAGTCGATTCTGATTCAGGGCCCGACGGGGAGCGGTAAGTCGCGCCTCGCCGCGTGGTGCCACGCGCGCTCCGAGCGCGCGGAGGGGCCGTTCGTCACGCTCGACATCCACACCGTCCCGGAGGCGACGCAGATGGGTGAGCTGTTCGGTTGGCGGCGCGGTGCCTTCACGGGCGCGGTGGAAGACAACCCGGGGTACATCGCACGCGCCGACGGCGGGACGCTGTTCCTCGACGAGATCGACAAACTCTCCCTCGCCGCGCAAGCCGCCTTGCTCGGGCTCCTCGAGAACAAGACGTACCGCATGCTCGGCGACCCGACTGGCGCGCGGACGGCGAACGTCCGCTTCCTGGTCGGCACGAACGTCGACCTCGCGGACGCGGTCCGCGACGGCAAGTTCCGCGAGGACCTGTACTACCGCATCAACGTCCTGCCGGTCCGCGTGCTCTCCCTCGACGCACGCCGCGACGAGATCGCGCGCTGGGCGGGGTTCATGCTCGACCGGCGCCACCGCCAGACGGCCCCCGACGGCGACGCCGAGCTCTCCGGTGAAGCCGCCGCCGTGCTCGAACGACAGACCTGGCCCGGCAACCTGCGCCAGCTCGACAACGTCGTGCGCCGCGCCTACGCGATGTTCGTCGCGGACCGCGGCGAAGTCGGGCGCGACGCCCTCCTCGCAGCGCACCACGTGGAGCGCGCGCTCGCGCTCGAACTGGCCCCCGCGCAACAGACCTCGATCGACGCGCTCCGTCGCGCGGCCGAAGCCTTCGTCGACGAAGCGATGCAACGCGCCGAAGCCGGCGACACCCTCGACCTCGATCTCAGCCAAGGCTTCAGAGGCCTCGTCCTCGAAGCCGCCCTCGGTCGCCTCGACGAGCGACGCGCGGTCTACGAGCTCTTCGGCCGCGACAAGGCCATTCAGAGCCGCAACTACATCAAGGAGATCCGGCGAGAGCTCGAACGCGGCCAACAGCTCGTCGATGCCCTGCGCGAGGACTGACGAGGCTCACCGCACCCGAAGCTCCTGCAACACCTGCTCCGTCAGCCTCGCGCCGTACGGCTCCAGCTTCTCGTGCCCGGGCGCCCAGCCCGAGAGGAATCGGTTGAAGTCGGCCCACGCGAACGGGTACAGCGTGCGCCACTCGGCCTCCAACGCGTCGGCGTCCACCGCGGGATCGAGGTGGCGGCGCAGCGTCGCGAAGTACCTGTCGAGCCACGCGTCGGCGTTCTTCTCGAGCGAATCCGTGCGCGCCGCGCCGCCGAGGAAGTACGCGACGTCCTTCATCCCGCACCCGCCGCCCACGTACTGAAAGTCGACCGCCGCGACGCCCGCTTCGCCGAAGCAGAAGTTCGCGAGCTTTGCGTCGCCGTGCACGAAGGTCGTGAACCGCGCCGACGACAAGCGCGCGTCGATCGCCTCCGCCGCGGCGGCGAGCCGCGGATCCTCCGTGACCAACAGCTCGTCGGGCCGCGTCGCGAGGTGCCAGTACGTGCCGACCGGCCATAGGCCCTCCGGAGCCACGCCGACGAACGTCGCGTGGAACGCTGCGAGCCAATCGAGGCAGACCTCGACGTCCGCGTCGACGAAGCGCCCGCGCCGACCCGCGAAGCCCGCCGCGTCGAGATCTTCCAGGAGGATGCGCCACCCACCCTCGAACGCCTCCGCCGCATAACACCTCGGGACGCGACATCCGGCGCAGCGTGACGCGTAGGTTCGGTACCAGGCGCACTCCACTTCGTAGGAGCGACGCTTCCGAGCGTCGGACCGATCCGTGCCCCACCCGCGCGGGTGGGACGCGTCCAACGGCGGTGTCACGACCTTCACGATCGCGGAGCCGTACGGCGCACCGTCGAGGTGGACGCGATGAATCGCACCGTACCCCGCCCACAACCGCTGCAGGAACGCCGGCGCGTACACGTCGGACGCACCGGTGCAGTCGCGCACCCACGCGAGCGTCGTAGCGTCGATGACTTCACGTCGCGCCATGGGCGCGGGACATCAACCAGGGTCGGCGCAGCAGCGGAAACCGAGCGTCTCGCTGCTGTTGCTCGACTTCTTCTTCTTACGCGCCGCGCAGCGACCGTCGTAGCCGGGGCGATCCGAAGCGCCGCCCTTCACGACGTACCCGGTCCCCCACTGCGTCGCCGTCCACTCCGCCACGTTCCCGGACATGTCGTAGACGTTGTAACCGGAGCGGCACTTCCTGAACGAACCGGACTTTTCGACCTCGCGGTCCGAGCCCTCGTCGTCCTCGGTGTTGCAGGACGTCGGGTCCCACTGGTTCGCGTACGGATACCGCGAGCCGCTCGGCCCCTTACACGCCTTCTCCCACTCCTCCTCGGTGCAGAGGCGCTTCTTGCGCCGCTTGCACCGCGCCGCCGCGGTCTTGAACGAGACCTTCGTCGACGGCGAACGGCCACGGCCATTCGGGTACTCGTAGTAGTCGACGCAGAACGCCGGCACCTCGACGGAGACGTAGTCCTTGTCGCCGAAGTTACGCTCCGGGTCGGAGCGCTTCGAGCCGAACATGAACGACCCGCCCTTGATCAGCACCATGCCCCGCGGACACTCCGGCTCCTTGTCCTTCGCGACCATCGCGGCGGGCTCGGGCTCCGAGATCGCCTCCTTCTTCGCGGCGGCCTCGGCTTCCTTGCGCTTGCGTTCTTCCTCACGAGCCTTCGCGGCGGCCTCGGCCTCGCGACGGCGGCGCTCTTCCTCCACCTTCGCCTGATCGCGACGCGCGCGGGCCTCGTCCTCGGCCTCCGCGGCGGCGAGCCGCTTCGCACGATCCTCGGCGCGACGCGCGGCCTCTTCCTGCTCCTTGGCGAGGCGCTCCTTGTCGCGCTGCTCGCGCTCGCGCGCTTCCTTCTTCTTGCGCTCCTCGGCGGCGCGCTTACGCTCCTCGCGACGCTCGGCCGCCGCCTCGGCGGCCGCCTGACGACGCTCGGCCGCCGCCGCCGAAGCCTCCGCGGCGCGGCGCTTCGCCTCTTCCTTGCGCTTCGCGTCGGCCTCGGCCTTCGCCTCTTCTTCGAGCCGGCGGGCCTCCGCCTCCTTGGCCTTCGCGGCCTCTTCGGCTTCCTTCTGCGCAGCGTCCGCCGCGGCGGCGCGAGCCTGGGCCTCTTCCTCCGCCTTCGCGGCGGCCCTCGCCTCGACCTCGGCCTTCTTCGCGTCGGCGAGCGCGACGGTCCCTGTCTCACGCGCCTGCGCGGCCTCGGTGCGCATCGCCTTGATCTGCTCCTCGAGATCCGACTTCTGACTCAGCGCGATCACCAGGACCACGACGGCCAGCAGCACCGCGAACAGCGACAACGCCACCGTGATCATCACGAAACGGTTGTTCTTCGGCTCCTCCGGCGGCGCGGCGGGCGCGGCCGCAGGCGGCACGACCATGCTCGGGATCGACAACGCCTCCTGCGTCGCCGGGCGCGGCATCGTGCTCGGGTCGACGATCGCCGGCCCGCCGACCGTGCTCGTCATCGGCACGGGCGCCGCCGACATCGTCGGCATCCGCGGGCGCGTCATCGGGCGTTTCTTCGCCTTCGGCGCGTTCGTTCCGTCGAACGCCGCGGTCGGGCCGCGCGTCTGCGGCTTCGGCGAGTACGCGATGCCCTGGGTGCGCTCCTCTTGAACGTCGACCCCCGGCGCACCGGGCGTCGCCGGCGCGGGTTCGTCGAGGCGGCCCGCCTGCGTCCCTTCGTGCGCGACCTGCGAGAACGCCGGCTCCGGGATCGCCGAGTCCGGCAGCGGCGTCGGCTGCATCGTGCGGTTGTTCGTCGACACCGCGACGTCCTTCACCTGCACGGAGGGCTTCGGCGACCCGTCGGCGTCCACGTCGTAGACGTTCGTCGCGCTCGGATCCGCGATCAGCTCGATCGCCGAGTTGCTGATCTCCTCCAGGCCCGGCTCGGGCCGCACGCTGATCCCCTCCGCCGCGATGGGGCGCGACGGCATCGGCGGGTGATCGAAGACGGCGATCGTCACCTCCTCGTCCTCCGCCAGCTCGACCGCGTTGGGGTTGTCGACGAGGTCGGGCTCCGGCGCAGCCGCGACGGGCTCGGACGCACCGGTGACACTCGGCGCGACGGGCGCCGCGTGTCCGTTTGCGCCGTTCTTGTGCACGCCGTTGCTCGCGCCGTTGGCGGACTGGGCCGCCTTGTTCGCGGTGTCGGCCTTCTTCTGCGCGACGATCGACGACTCGATCATGTCGTCGTCGATCTCGTGCAGATCCGTCCCCTCGCGCTTCACGCCCTCCGGCGCTTCGATCGCGGAAGCGACCGCGAGGCTCGGCTGGATCTCCACCGGCTTCGGCGGCGCGGGCGGGACCTCGGGCGGCGGACGTTTGCCGGCCTCGGCGGTGCCGCCAGGGCGCTGCCCATGTTTGTCGATTTCGAGGCGCTGGGTCGGCGCGTCACCCGCCGCTGCGGCGGCGGCGGCGGCCTTCGCGCCAGAGCCGCGCGACAGCGCGCTGCGCAGATCCGCGTAGAGGTCCTGCGTGGACGCGTAGCGATCCTTCGGCGCGCGCGCGACGCACCGCTTGATCACCGCGAGGATTGCGGGGTCGAGGCCGGAGGCGTCGAGCTTCTCCGGCTTGGTGTCGTCGTACACGACACCGGTGAGCATCTCGCCGAGCACGACGCCGAGGCTGTAGACGTCGACGGAGCGCTCGAGGTCCGCGACCTCCAGGCGCACTTCCGGCGCGAGGTAGCGGAAGTTGGAGGCGCGCGACTTCTGGATCGCGAGGAAGGGCTTGCGCGGGAGGCCGCGGAGCAACGCGAAGTCCGTGACCTTCAAGAGGTCCGGCAGCACGATCACGTTGTCGGGCTTGAGGTTCCCGTGGAAGGTCGTCTTGTGGGCGTAGTCGAGCGCCTGGCAGAGCTGGTTGAAGATCGGCTCGACCTCCGCCAGCGTGAAGACCTGCTTCTTCTCCCCGCGCAGATCGATGATCTTGCGGAGCGAGAGGCCCTCGAGGAACTGCATCGTGACGTACGGGCGCGCCTCGTCGCGGCCCTCGTCGTAGATGCGCACGACGTTCTGGTGCGACAGCTTCCGCGCGATCTTCGTCTGGCGCGAGAAGAGCCGCTGCTCGTCCGAGGTCTGGACGAGCTTGGCGTTGATGACCTTTACGGCCACGTCGACGTCGATCTCGGTGTCGTGGGCCCGGTACACGACGCCAGCGCCGCCGGATCCGACGATGTCCTTGACCTTGTACCGGTTGGCGATCAGGTCGCCGATCTTGAAGACGACGCCGAAGACCCGACTACCGGTGCGCTGCTGCGCCCGTTGTTCGGCGGTCGGCGCTCGGCGCGCCTGCGCCGACGAGAGCACCGTCCCGCAATTCCAGCACTTTTCGGCCCCGTCCTGAACGTGGCTACCGCATCGAAAGCAGAGCAATCCCTAGACTCCTGTCCAAAATCCACGACGTTGTGGCCTACATGACACGGCGTGACCATCGGTCGGGTAGCGTTCGGGCCAGTTGCGCACGCGCATCTGACCGAAAAATGTGGGACATCCGGCTGGAACTGACAAGCCGGGTCGGGGCGTCACGTCGGGGCTAACGCCCCGTGTGTCCAAAACCCCCCACCCCGCGCTCGGTGTCGCCCAGGGTGGTGACCAGCTCGACGACGGCGCGGCTCACCGGCGCGACCACGAGCTGCGCGATCCGATCCCCGGGCTCGATCGTGAACGCGGCGTCGCCGTGGTTCACGAGGAGCACCTTGAGCTCGCCGCGGTAGTCGCAGTCGATGGTCCCGGGCGCGTTCAACACGGTCACGCCGTGTTTGTTCGCGAGACCGGAGCGCGGGCGAACCTGCGCCTCGAAGCCCGGTTCGAGCTCGATGGCGAGGCCGGTGCTGACGAGGTGGCGCGCCCCCGGTTCGAGGATGGCGCCTTCGGAGGCGGAGAGGTCGAGCCCCGCCGCGCCCTCCGTCGCGTAGGCGGGGAGCGGCAGCGGCGGGCGGCCCGGGAGGACGCGCACTTTGAGGCTCGTCTCCCGGGGGTCGGTCATCAGTCGGAGACCTTCTCGCCGATCGCGTCGCGACGGGAGAGGCGAATCTTGCCCTGGCGGTCGATGCTCGTGACCTTCACGAGCACCTCGTCACCCTCGCGGATGATGTCTTCGACCTTGTTCACGCGCTTCTCCGCGAGATCGGAGATGTGCACGAGGCCGTCGGTGCCGGGGAAGATCTCCACGAACGCGCCGAAGTCCACCACCTTGCGGACGTTGCCGAGGTAGATCTTTCCGACCTCCGGCTCCCGGGTGATGTCCTTGATCATCTTGATGGCCTTCTCGACCATCTCCGAGTCGGACGACGCGATGTTCACCGTGCCGTCGTCGTCGATGTCGATCGCCACGTTGGTCTTCGCGACGATGTCCTTGATGACCTTGCCGCCCGGTCCGATGACGTCCTTGATGCGCTCCGCCTTGATCTTCAGCTTCGTGATGCGCGGGGCCCACTTGCTGATCTCGTCGCGCGGTCCGTCGATGGTCTTCGCCATCTCGTCGAGGATGTAGAGCCGACCCTCGCGCGCCTGGCCGAGCGCGGCCTCGAGCGTCTCACGCGAGACCCCCGTCAGCTTGATGTCCATCTGGACCGCGGTGACGCCTTCGCGCGTGCCGCAGACCTTGAAGTCCATGTCGCCGAGGTGGTCCTCGTCGCCGAGGATGTCCGACAGGATCGCGATCTTGCCGTCCTGCTCGATGAGGCCCATCGCGATGCCGGCCGCCATCGACTTCAGCGGGACACCCGCGTCGAGCATCGACAGCGTCGCGCCGCACACCGAAGCCATGGACGAGCTGCCGTTCGACTCCGTGATCTCGGAGACGATGCGCACCGTGTACGGGAACGCTTCCGAGCTCGGGAGCAGACGCGACACCGCGCGCTCCGCGAGGGCGCCGTGACCGATCTCGCGGCGGCCCGGCGAGCGGAGGAACTTCGTCTCACCAACGCTGTAGGGCGGGAAGTTGTAGTGCAGCAGGAAGCGCTTGAACGAGAAGCCCTCGAGCGTGTCGAGCTTCTGCTCGTCCAGCTTGGTGCCGAGCGTGGCGGTGACGATCGCCTGCGTCTCGCCGCGCTGGAACAGCGCCGAGCCGTGCACGCGCTCGAGCTCGCCGACCTCGCAGAGGATGTCGCGAACGTCCGAGTAGCCGCGGCCGTCGATGCGGACCTTCTCGTCCACGATCATCTGCCGGACCATGTTGTACTTCAGGTCGCCGAAGGCCCCCTTCGCGAGCTTCTCCTTCTCGCTGTACGTGTCCTCGCCGAGCTCTTCCTTCAGCGAAGCGAGCGTCGCCTTCTTGACGTCGTCGATCTTGCTGTAGCGCTCGTGCTTCTCCTTCGTCGTGACCGCCTCGCGGAGCGACGGCGTCGCGAGCTCGGAGACGCGCGCGGCGAGGGCGTCGTCCTTCTCCTCTTCGGGAGCGACGCGCTTCTCTTGGCCGATCTCCTCACGCAGCTGCTTCTGCGCGGCGATCAGCGGGGCGCACGACTCGTGCGCGAACAGGAGCGCGTCGACGATGACGCTCTCCTTCACCTCGTCCGCGCCGCCCTCGACCATCGTGATGGCCGTTTCGCTGCACGAGACGAACAGGTCGAGGTCCGACTTCTCGCGCTCCTCGTTGCCGGGGTTCACGATGAGGCGGTCGTCCACGCGGCCGACGCGCACGGCGGCGATCGGACCCGCGAACGGGATGTTCGAGATCGTCAGCGCGGTGCTGATGCCGTTGAGCGCGCAGACGTCGGTCGGGAAGTCGGTGTCGTAGGAGAGCACCGTCGCGATCATCTGGGTCTCGCAGCGCCAGGTCTTCGGGAAGAGCGGGCGCGTGGAGCGGTCGATGATGCGGGAGGTGAGCGTCTCGTGGTCACGCGGGCGCCCTTCGCGCTTGTAGAAGCCGCCGGGGATCTTGCCCGCGGCGAACGTCTTCTCGATGTAGTCGGCGGTCAGCGGCAGGAAGTCCATGCCGGGGCGCGGGTCCTTGGCCGCACAGACCGTGCAGAGCACGGCCGAGTCGCCGAAGCGCACCATGACGGCGCCGTGCGCCTGCTTTGCGATGTGTCCGATGTCGAAGACGAGGTCCTTGTCCCCGACCGAGATGGTCTTCTGGGTTCGTGTCATTTCTCTAAGCTCTCTTTCCCTTGCCTATGTCGTGGATCGACCTGCCTCCGAATGCGCGCACACGCGCGGCGAAGCTCGCCGGAGCTAGGGCGATCGATGGTTCAGTGCAGGGGGTTCGAGCGGAGCCCGCATCGCGGGAGGCCTGATCGCGGTCAGCGGGTCAGGCGCGGGGTTGGCGGATCGAGCAATGAGCTGAGCGGCAGAAGCAAAAAGCGGTTCGGATGGCTCGTCAGAAGACGCAAAATGCTCGAAAACAACCGCTCAGCCCATTGTTCGATCGACCAACTCCGGAGGGTCATCTCGACCGCGGAGGCATCATCGGACATCCGGCCGCGAAGGTCTAGCCCGACGTCGCCCCAATCTCAGCCGCGTCACCCACTCCGATCCGGTTCTCTCGAACCCCGAGCGTTTGCGGCTACTTACGCAGACCGAGCTCGCCGATGAGCGTCTGATAACGCTCCTGGCTCTTGCCCTTCAGGTAGTCGAGCAGCCGGCGACGGCGCCCCACCATCTTGAGCAGGCCACGCCGCGAGTGGTGGTCCTTCTTGTGGGCCTTGAAGTGGTCCTGAAGCTCGTTGATCCGGGCCGTCAGAAGGGCGACCTGAACCTCGGGAGAGCCGGTATCGGCGTTCCCACGACCAAATTTTTCGATGATTTCCGCTTTACGCGCCTGAAGAAGAGGCATCGTTTTCCCTCACAAACTATCGTTCTCTCTGAAAGATTCGGCGGAAGTTAGGGCTGCGGATCGGGGCTGTCAAGCACGCATGCATAGCCGATCGCTCGCTCTTTCGCCGGAGCCCCCGCGAGCGCGGCCGCATCGAGGCGCGTCTCGGCCACCGCGGCGAGCTGGCCGTCGGGCCGCAACAGCAACAGCGCCTGTCCGGCCGTCCCGACGGTCACCCCGAGGGATCGGAGCTGTCCCGCGGTGAGCGGGCGACCGTGGCGGACGTCCTCGAGGTCCGCGGCCGTCAGCACCACGGGCGCGAGGTGCGGGAGCGCGTCCGTGGGGGCGATGAGCTCGGCGCCCTCCCCCTTCAGATCGTCGAGGCGGTGCGCGTCCTCGAGGCGGTGGAGCCCGACCCGCGTGCGAACCAACCGCGACAGATGCGCGGGGAGGTTCAGCGCCGCGCCGATCTGTACGGCGAGCGTGCGGATGTAAGTGCCCTTCGAGACCGAGGCCTCGACGTCGATCTCGGGCAGCGCAATCCGCGTCGCCGTCAGCTCCGAGATCGTGACGGTGCGCGTGGGCGCGTCCACGTGCTCACCACGACGCGCGCGCTCGTGCAGCCGCACCCCGTCGACCTTCACCGCGGAGAACGCCGGGACCTGCTGCTCGATCGTGCCGGTGAGCGCGTCCAGCACCCGACACACGTCGGCCTCGGTGACACCCTCGACCGGCGCCTCCACCGTCGTCTCGCCTTCGGCGTCATACGTCGTCGTCGCGCGGCCGAGCACGACGGTGCCGTCGTAAGTCTTGTCCTCGGCCTCAAGGAAGCGCCCGAGCCGCGTGGCCTTGCCGAGCGTCAGCACCATGAGCCCGGTCGCCATGGGATCGAGCGTCCCGGTGTGCCCGACCTCGCGCTGCCCGAACGTCCGACGCACGACCTTCACGACGTCGTGCGAAGTCATCCCGCCGGGTTTGTCGACGAGGAGCATCCCGGTGTGCGCGGGGCTGCGGGGGCGGCGCGGCATGGAGGCGCTCATCGTTCGAAGGCGCCGTCACGGTCAACCGCCGTTTGGGGATGGGGGGGTGGGGATCGGGACACGGACTCGGGTTCGGAATCGGGTTCGGAATCGGATTCGGAATCGGAATCGGAATCCGAATCGGAATCGGAATCGGAATCGGAATCGGAATCGGAATCGGACTCGGATCCGGACTCGGACTCGGACTCGAATCCGGACACGGCTTCCGCGTCACCCCTCTCGGAATCCGCCGGCGGCGCCCCTCTCGGAGCGCCGCCGGCATCTCCACCTAATGCGTCAGCCGATACAGCATCGCGTTGATCCGATCGATGAGCTCCATGCTCACCGCGGCGTCCTCCGCCTTCACGTAGCCCCAGGCCACCGCCACCCGCAGCGCGCACCGCACCTCATCTGCGCTCCCCGCAGCCACCGTATAGTGATACGTCCTCGACCCGCCCTCGCGTCGACGCCCTTCACCGAGATTCAACACCACCGAGCTCGCGGCGTCCCGAATCTGCTTCGCCAAGCTCGCATCCTTCTTCCGAATCTTGCTCACCACGTCGACGAGCTCCTCGATGAGCTCCACGCTCACCTCCAGAACGATGAACCGACCAGGAGAGGCTGCATTGTTTTTTCTGTTCATA
>JAVJQW010000057.1:0-564004 GCA_040218735.1 Deltaproteobacteria bacterium | reverse complement strand
AGCGCCGAAGCGAAGGCGCTCTTGGATCGAGCCAAGGAGCTCACCCCGCCTGGGACGGACATCGGGGAGATCTTCGAAGCTGCGCTCGCGCTGTATGTCGAGAGGCTGGAGAAGCGGAAGAACGGAAAGACGAGTCGTCCGTGATCGAAACCCGCCGAGGATGCGCCAGCAGGCGCAGCGTACGTCTCGGCCGCGACGCGGCGCGCGGTGGTCGAGCGCGACGGCGCGCAGTGTACGTTCGTGAGCCCGGACGGTCGGCGATGCAGCGAGCGGTCGAACCTCGAGTTCGATCACGTAGGCGGCCGCGCGTTGGGGGCCAAGAGCGTGGTCGGTGAGCTGCGATTACTGTGTCGCGCGCACAACCTTCACGCGGCGCGGGAGGTGCTGGGTCGCGCCTTCATCGATCGGAGGATTCACGAGCGCCGCTCCACCCGGACCAGGCCAGGCGCGTGTCCCGAGCGTCCTCGGCGTGAAGCGCATCCGACGCCGCCGGCACACGCGGAGGGCAGCTCGTGAGAGCGATAGCAGCCGGTGTTCGAGAGCGCGGCACTCCTCGGAGCACTGCCGTCCGCGAACCCCCGCCTTCACCAGCCCGGCGAAACGGCGCACGAGGGACGAGCCGCTCCGCGGCGCCGGCGCGCTGCCCTACGTCGAGGCGCCTCTCGCCGCCTGATGGGGGCCGTTCAGATGACATTTACCAATTGATCCGCGATGTCCCCTGCAACCACGTGGAACTTCGGCGCCTCTATAACGAGGTCGGCGGAGATTCGAAGGTCTTGGATCGACTGGTCTTCAAGGCTCGTCGCTCAGGTGCCGATGCGCCGTAGCGCGCTGCGGTAGAGCTCCCGCAGGAACGGCGCGCGCTCGCGTTCGAGGGCCGCGTTCAGAATCTGCGTGGCCGCTTCCGGGCTCTGAGCTGCGTGGGCCGCGGCGATGATGCGGGCCGCTTCGGCGTGCTCTTCGCCCATCGCCTGGCGTAACAAGTCGACTGTCGCGTGCCGCTTCTCGAGCTCGCGGTCGAAGCGCAGCGCTTCCGCGGGCGGCGGCGGTGGGGCGGGCTGCCGCCACTGCGCGAGCTCCGCGATCAGCCCGAGCTGCGTGTACACGATCTCGAGGCTCTCTTCGCGATGCAGGCGAAACGAGCCCTCGGCGTCCACACGCTCACCACGCTGCTCTGCGAAGAAGGCCCCCGCGTCCTGGAAGATGTAGCCGCCGTCTTCCTTACCCACGTAGACGAACGTTTCTACGATCGGTGCGCTGAGCTCGGGTCCGCAGTAGAGCACCTCGAAGTAGACCTCGCCCACGCGGAGGTCTTCCGGCCGCAGCGTGCTGACCACGGCTCACATCTCGGCGTCGATGAACCCGTAGTACCGGCCCATCCAGTACGCGAGCAGGTAGTCCGTCGGCACTTCGACGCGGTTGTCCACGGCGCTGCACTCGCGGAGGTCGTAAGGATCGCCCCACCACACGAAGTTGCGGATGCAGCGGTCGGCGACCTCCTTGGCGACGCCGCCGGTGTCGCGGTCGAAGCGGTCCTTGCAGTAGGGCGCGAGCAGCGCGGGGTCGGGCTCGACGGCGACCACCGCCTTGCTCGCCGGGAACTGACGCAGCATGCACACGCCGTCTTCCACTGCGTCGTAGGCGGGGCCGTCCGTGCCGGGACCGAGCGCCTTGTGCGCCGCGAAGATGAAGTCGAAGAACGCGTTGTGCTGGACCTGGATTTTCCGCGGCTCGTCGGTCGCGCGGAAGACGTCCTCGTCGAGGGACTTCTGGTAGAGCGAGCGCAGCTCCGGGTCGTGCGCTTCGTGCACCAACGTGCGCATCGAGAGCATGTGCATCGACACGTTGTTGTAGTTCGTCGAGCACGCCTCGCGGCCGATGTAGAGCCCCGGCTCGTTCAGGTAGTCCATGAACGGGAGGATCTCGATGAACCCCGTCTCGAAGCAGTCGTCGGGCCCGTCCGTCATCAGCAGGCAGCGGTCGTAGAGCGCCCGCAGCTCGGCGTCGTTCGTCGCGTGCAAGACAGATTGCAGATACGACAGCGACATCGCCGCGTTGAACCCGGGGAAGTTGTCGAACGCCAGCGGGTGGAACCGCCCGTGCTCCGTGATGCGACCGTCCCAGTCACGCACCGCCAGCCCGTTCGCGACGAGCAGCGCGCCGATCTGCTCCAACATCGACGTCACCTTCGCCTGCACGTCGGCGTCGTCGACCAGCTCGCGCACGATCGCGAGCGCGAACATGTGGCCGGAGTATTCGTCCTTCGAAACGTTGTCGAGCCAGCACCAGTCGACGAACGCGTCGAGCCCGCAGTGGTCCGTCTTCGTCCACATCATGTTCTCGCGGTCCACGACCCACGCGCAGCCCTCCGATCCGACGCGCACCCAACGGTTGTCGTCCTTCTCCTCGTCGACCGTGTACGCCTCGTCGTCCGCCGGACACGTGATCCCGTCGACGCCCGGCGGGATGAACTGACGCGTGAACATCCCGGGTACGCCGGTGACCTCCATGCGCGTCACCTCGCCGTCGACCAGCGTACGCACCAACTCCAGCGCCGCCGCCTCGCCGGTCACCGCGTAACGAAACGCCTGCGCCGCCAACATCAACGCGCTCCACAGCCCGTCGTTTTCACCGGAGAGCCACCGCTCGACGTCCTCGTACGTCGCCGTCGCCTCCGAGGCTCCGGCGGCGAGGTCCACGCCCATCGCCCACTTCAACGTCGGGTGGATGTGCAGCCGCGCCGTGATCGCGTCGTAGTACGCCGCCTTCGCCGACAGCGACTCCGTCGTGGCGCGCGTCGAATCCGGGCACGTCGACCACGTCGGTGAATCGTACCGCCACGGATCAACGCACGCCCCCGCCTGGCAGAGCTGTCCGCCGTCCGCCATGCAGCCGACGTCCTGCCACGCACCGTCGACGCAGGTCCGAAGCGACAGCGCGTCGGCGCTGCACTCCGCCTCGCCGGTCGTACACTCGTCCGCGCCGCAGCCCGCGACCGCGAGCAGCAACGCCCATCCCAAATGTTTCTTCATCAGTTCGGTTGGCAGCCGCCGACGATGGTGTTCATCACCGGGCTGTTGAACGGCCGACACACGCCGCCCGCGGGCAGCGCGTTGCAGTCCGCGTTCGTGCAACACGTCGTCGAGCAGCGACGCGGGCTGTTCATGTCCGCCGGATTCGACGGCAGACAGACCTCGCTCTCGCAGTCGCTCGCCTGCGTGCACGTCGCGCCGAGGGCGCCGGTACCGGCGGTGCCCGAGCGCGGGCCGCAGACCTTCACGATCGTCGTCGCGTCGAGGTCGTAGACGATGCAGTTCTGGAGCGTCGGGCAGTCGGCGTCCGAGCAGCAGTGTCCGCCGCACGTGTTGTTGTAACGGTTGCAGATCCCACTCTGGCAGTTGGCGTTGGTAGTACACGCCGCGCCGTCGATGTTCGGACCGCCCTGGCCGGGGACACACAGGTGGTCGAACGTGTTGCCGCCCGTCGCCGTCTGTTCGTAGGTCCAGCACTGCCCGCCGAACGACGCGCAGTGCTGATCACGCTGACACGTCTCGATGCACTGGTTCGTCCCCGTGTTGCACCAGCCCGTCTGGCAGGTGTTCGAGTTCGTCGAGCAGCTCCCGCCCGCCGGTGTGTCCCACGTGGGCTGCGGCGTGATCAGGTTCTCGCCGAGGCAGAAGTTCATCCCGCTCACGAACGCACACGTGAAGTTGAGCGGGCAGTCGCTGCCGCGCCCGCACGGCTCGGAGCAGATGTCGTGGCTCGTCCCGCTGATCGTCACGCTGAAGCAGAAGCCCGACTGGCACTGCGAGTCGTCCGCGCACGGATCGCCGAGCGGCAGGTTGCCCATCACGCAGCGCCCCGTCGCGGGGTTGCAGATCTGCGGCGCCGTACACTGAATACCGCCGGTGGCGTCGCAGCGAATCACGCAGGTGTTGCTCACGCAGATCTCGTTCGCGCCCATGCAGTCCGCGTCGAGGTTGCACGTCGGGCCCGCGGTGCATCGACCCGTCGCCGAATCACACATCGGCGTGGGGGCCGCGCACTGGATCCCGCCCGGCTGACCGCACCCCGGCACACACTGCGGCGCTTCACACACCGTCATCGGCGGGCTGCAATCCACGTCCGTCATGCACGGCATCGGCGCCGTCACGCAGCGGCCCGTGCCGCTGTCGCAGATCTCGTTCATCGCGCACAGGTTGGGATCCACCGCGCACCCGAAGACACACGCGTTGTTGATGCAGACCTGCGTCGGCGGGCCGGGGTTGCAGTCCGTGTCGACGTTGCACTGCATGTTCGGCTGCACGCAGTGGCCCGTCGGCATGTCGCAGACGGTGCCGCCCGTACACGTGATGCCGTTCGGCTGCCCGCAGCCCTTCACACACTGGTTCGCGACGCAGATGTCGACCGGAGGTGTCCCGCACTCTTGATCGGTCTGGCACTGCCCCGTCGGGCCGCCGTCGTAGCCGACGCCGCCGTCGCGCCCGGTGGTCGAGGTGTTCGTCCCGGCGTCGCGCACCTCGGTGCCGCCGTCGCCCGGCGCGCTCGACTGGCACGTGCTGGTGGCCGGGTCGCAGAAGGACCCGATTTCACAGTCGTCGTCGTTTTCGCAGGTCGTCGCCGTGCCCGCACCGCGACAGGTGAAGCTGATGCAGATCTCCCCTCCGGCGCAGTCGGCGTTGGTCGTGCACGATCCGTCGGGGCCGCTACTACAGCCCACCAGCGCGAGGAGGCCGGCCATGACGACCGACGCGCGGAACCCGAGTCCCATACTCCTTGCTAGTGTGCATGGCCCCGGAGGGCAAATCGGTAGGCCGGACGACGTAGGTCCGGGAGCCCTCTCAGAGCGCGGAGAGCGCTGAACGCGCTGCGTCGACCGTGCGCTCGATGTCCTCCGCGGTGTGCGCGAGGGACACGAACCAGGCCTCGTACCCCGACGGGGGCAGGTAGATCCCGCGCTCCAGCAGCGCGTGGAAGAACGCCTTGAACTTGTCGTGGTCCGCCGCCTTCACGTCCTCGAAGCGCTCGATGGGCGATCCGTCGTTGAAGAACAGGGTGAGCATCGAACCTACCCGCTGCAGGCGCCCGGAGTGCTTCGACTCGTCGAGCGCCTCCTTCAGACCCTTCTCCAGCGCCGCGCACTGCTTCTCGAGCTGGTCGTAGGTGCCCGGCGCCCCCAGCGAGCTCAACGTCTCGAGGCCCGCGGCCACGGCGCACGGGTTCCCGGACAAGGTGCCCGCTTGATAGATCGGCCCCGCCGGCGCGACGTGGTTCATCACGTCCTCGCGTCCGCCGTACGCGCCCATCGGCATCCCGCCGCCGATCACCTTCCCGAACGCGGTGAGGTCCGGCGTGATCCCGTACAGCCCCTGCGCGCAGTTGGGGTGCACGCGGAAGCCGGTCATCACCTCGTCGAAGATCAAGAGCGACCCGTGTTTCTCGGTCACCTTCCGCAGGTGCTCGAGGAAGCCGGACTTCGGCGGGATGACCCCCATGTTCCCGGTGATCGGCTCGAGGATCACACACGCGATCTCGTCGCCGTGCGCCTCGAACGCCGCGTCGATCGCCTGCGGATCATTGTACGGGACGGTGAGGGTGTGTTTCGCGAAGTCCGCCGGCACGCCGGGGGAGTCCGGGAGGTCGAACGTCGCGACGCCCGAGCCCGCCTTCACGAGGAGGTAGTCCGCGTGGCCGTGGTAGTTGCCTTCGAACTTCACGATCTTGTCGCGGCCGGTGAACCCGCGCGCGACGCGGATCGCGCTCATCGTCGCTTCGGTTCCGGACGACACGAGACGCACCTTCTTCACCGAAGGCACACGCGCGCAGATCACCTCGGCGATCTTCACCTCGCCTTCGGTCGGCGCACCGAAGCTCGAGCTGCGATCGATCGCGTTCTTCGCGGCTTCGACGACGCTCGCCTCGGCGTGGCCGAGGATCATCGGACCCCAGGAGCCGACGTAGTCGATGTACTTGTTGCCGTCGACGTCCCAGATGTACGCGCCCGACGCGCGCGAGATGAACAGCGGCGTCCCTCCGACGCCGCGGAACGCTCGAACCGGGGAGTTGACGCCGCCGGGGATGACCTTTTCTGCGCGCTTGAGGAGCTCGGCCGAGCGTTCGATCTTCATGGGGCGGGGACGCTACGAGAAAACGACCGCGACCTCAATCACTCCTTGGCCATCGGAATCGGCATCGTCTCTTCGTCACCCGTCACACGCAGTGCACCCGGATCCGCCGCTGGGACCTCGACGCGTGGCGCTTCGATGTGTTGTGCCCCGCCCAGGATCGGGCTCGCTGCCGTGGCGTCGATCGTGACGGACTGTTCGAACACGTCGACCGTGTAGTGCGTCCCGTCGAAGCCCGACGTGCGGACACGGACGCCCCCGTCGATCACTTCTTCCGTCGCCCGCGGAATCATCAGCGCCGCACCGCTCGCGTGCTCGACGTTCAGCCGAACGCCGTGGGCGCTCCCCAGGCCTCGGACGTCGACGACCAGCTCGGCGGTTTCGTAGCGGCGGTGACTCATGGTCCAGGGCCAGTGGAATTATCTTCGACGGGAGGGGCCTTCGCAACGCATCCTCCGGATGCGACCGTGAACTTCGAAACCCACGCACCGTCGGGGCCCGGCGCCGACCTCGTCGAAGCCGTCTTCACGTTCTCGGGCTTCGTGCCCGACCACTCGATCGAGCGCGTCGTGCCCACGACAGACGTGTTCCTGATCATCGAGTTGGACGGTTTCGAGCGGCACACGTTCGACAACGACACCCTCGAGCCGAACGCGACGTTCCGGGGCGCGTGGCTCTCCGGCGCGCACCACGCCTACCTCTCGATCTCCGCGCACGCGGACTCGGCGATGTTCGTCGTGCAGTTCAAGGCGTACGGCGCGTATCCGTTCCTGCACCGGCCGATGTCCGCGTTCGCGGATCGGGTCGTGCCGAGTGAAGCGCTCGAAGACCTGCAGCTCGATGTGTTGCGCGATGCGCTCGTCGCCGCCGAGGACGCCGCGGCGCGATTCGCCGTCGCGGACCGATGGCTCGACGCGAGGTACGACGCTTCGCTCCGCCCGTCGGCGGCGTTCGTCGAAGTCGTCGATCGATTGCGCGATGCACCGGCGTCCAAACTTCAGGACGTGCTCGCGACGTACGACGCTTCACAGAAGCACCTGATCGATCAGTTCAAGAGGTACGTCGGCCTCACGCCGAAGAGCTTCCAGCGCGTGCTGAGGTTCAACGACGTGCTCGCGCAGATGAAGGAGCGACGAACGATGAGCTGGGCGGACATCGCATACCGGTGCGGGTACGCGGATCAGTCGCACTTCATTCGCGAGTTCAAGAAGTTCTCCGGCTTCAACCCCACCGGCTTCATCGAGCGCGGCTTCGACGAAGGCGAGCCGAACTTCTTCCCGCTCGACTCGACGTCCCCCGATCCCCAGCGGTAAGAAATCTTCTATCCGGCGCCGACGGGCGGCCGTTACGGTTCGCGCACGCTCCTCGAGCGCGCATCGCGATGAACACCACCTCCCAATCCGCCCCTCCGCGATGGCTGCGCGTCGTCGCCATCCTCGCCCTGATCTGGAACGCCCTCGGCGTCCTCGCCTTCGCCGCCCAGCTCGCGATGGACACGAGCGAGCTGCCGGCCCCCCAGCGCGATTTCTACGCGAACATGCCGGGGTGGGTGACGCTCGCGTTCGGCGTCGCGGTGTTCGGCGGGACCGCCGGGTGCGTCGCGCTCCTGGTGCGGCGGTCGATCGCCCAGGCCCTGTTCGCGCTCAGCCTCGCGGGCCTCGCCGTGCAGGTGGGGCACAACTTCTTGATCGCGGACGGCTTCTCGGTGTTCGGCGTGAGCGCTGCGGTGCTGCCGGCGATCACGTGTGGGGTTTCGATCGGCCTCCTTGGGCTCGCAGCGCGGGCTCGGACCCGAGGCTGGCTCGGCTGACCGCGCGGCCAACCGGGCGTAGGGGCCCAAGGTTCGCACCCCGAATTGCGGTCCCTCGTTGCACTTTCGTCCGTTTTGTCTGCATACAGTCTGCGCTTGCGTTCCAAACCTATTTCTTGAAACGGAGACTGACTTTGATGATGAAGCGACTGACATGGGTCTGCGCAGCGACACTGGCATTTGGCGCAATCGCCTGCGGCGGTGAAGACGGCGCACAGGGCCCGACCGGACCCGAAGGCCCCACCGGACCCGCGGGCCCCGCCGGCGCGACCGGCCCCGCCGGCATGAACGGCCAGAACGGCATGGACGGCCAAGACGGCATGAACGGCATGGACGGCCAGGACGGCATGAACGCGCCGGTCGCCGAGATCGCGGGTTCACTCGCCACCGCCGCCGGCCCCGCCGGGGAAGGTGAAGCGGTGTTCGTCGTCGCGATCGACGACACGGGCAGCCCGATCGGACAGTTCGGCGGCACGTTCACCGACGCCAACGGCGACTTCTCGATCTCGGTCGACGACGGCGTCATCGCGAGCACGCGCCTCGCGGTGTTCGCGGAGATCGCGGGCACGCGTCTCATCGGGACCGTGACGTCCTCGACGGGCATTCGCGTCGACCCGGTGTCGACGGGCCTCATCCAGGCGATCGTCCTGATCACCGAGACGCCGATGGGCCGCACGCTCAACGACTTCTCGACCACCGAGGTGGCCTCGCTCTACACGCAGGGCGCTGCGGAGCTCGCCACGCTGGGCACCGACCTCGCGGACGAGGACGCCGTGCTGCAGGACCTCATCGCGTCGATCGGTGGGCTGATCGCGGACGCCTCGGGCGGCACGATCGGTATCGCGGTCGCCGCGCTCCCGACGCCCTCTGACGTCGTCACGGACGGCGCCCCCACGTTCGATTACAACCTGACCTCTGGCCTCGGTGCCATCTACGACATCCAGTCCGACGGCGAGCTCGACGACGGGCGCTCCTCGAGCAACCAGGGTGACGCGTGTGACGACTGCAATCAGCTTCGCGTGGACGGCTCGCTCTTCCCGTTCGGCACCGGCGGTGTCGTCGAAGACAACTCGGAGCTGCGCCTCGGCCCGGTGTCGCTGTCGGGTCTCGACGTCACGCGTCTCGTCTGGGTGTCGCCGGTCACCGACCTGCTGCGCTACACCGAGGTCCTCTCGAACCCGAGCGGCGCGGCCATCAGCGCGTCGGTCACCCTTCGCAGCAACCTCGGCGCCGACGGCAGCTCGCAGGTCGTCGCGACGAGCTCGGGCGACGCCACGGCGGACGCCTCGGACACCTGGATTGCGTACAACGACGCGAACCTCACCGGCACGGACCCGACGACGTTCTTCTGGTTCGGCAACGCCACGTCGTTCGTGAGCAACACGAGCGCCACCGACCAGCTCGAGGTCACCTACGACGTCACGGTCCCGGCCGGCGGCCAGGTCACGATCGTCCACTTCTTCGCGGCGCTCCCGGATCCGCAGGACCAGGCGGCGATCGCCGCGGTCGCGGGCGACGTGAACACGTTCGACTCGCTCGGCGGCATGCAGCCGGCCGACTTCGCGTCGAACATCACGGGCGTCACGCTCGGCGGGTACCTGCTCGCGGGCGAGGCGGGCTCGGTGGCTTCGTTTGCGAACGTCACGGTCAGCCAGACGTCCACGACGACGACGCTGATGACGCAGGCGGCGAGCGACGGTTCGTTCGGGCTCGGCGTCGGCGGCACCACGGGTGAGACGATCACCGTGACCGCGGACGACGGCACGAGCCAGATGCTCACGCTGCCCTAGTCGCGATGATCTGCTCGGCGGTCCGTCGTCCTCGACGGGCCGCCCCGCTTCCTCCCCTCCGGCGACTCGCTCAGGACGCCGGCTTCCGAAGATCGATGTAGATCGCCTTCGTCTCGCCACGCTCGAGGCGCACGACCAGCTCTTCGCCCGCGGGCGCGCCGTTCAAGCTGAACGAGACGCGGTGGTCCACGCCGGGCGCGAGCGGCATCGGGCCGTCGTTCGTGAAGTGCTCCGTGGCTTCGCCGTCGAGCACGATGCGTGCGCGCGGTGACGTCGTGAGGATCGCGGATCCCATGGCGCCCTTCTTCGGCACGACCACGTGGGTCTTCGTGGTGCCCTTCGAAGCGACCACGATCTTCTTCTTCACCAGCTCGCGTGGCCCGCCGCCGACTTCGATCGTGTGCTCGCCGATCGCGAGCTCCGTGAACACCGGCGTGCGCCCCAGCTCCTTGCTGCCGAGCTTCACCTCGAGGCCCTTCGGCTCGCTGGTGATCTCCACCCGCCGCGGGTCACCGTCGAGCTTCTCGTTCACGAGGGTGAGGCTGCCGCTCTCGTACTTCACGGTGGTCTGCAGGACCTTGTGGTTGGCGAGGGTCAGCTCGATGTTGTGCACGTCCTCGTCGCGGTCCCGACGAATCGTGACCGGCGTGCGCTCCGACAGCTCGATCGTGTCGAAGCGGACCGTCGCGCCGCGCGGGTCGGTGTCGATCAGGACCGTCACCATCGGTTTGGCGCCGCCCTCGCGGTTGGCGATCTCCATCTCGCGGAACGTGGCCTGCCGTGAGACCTGCTCGCTGCGGTAGTAACCGAGGGCGCCGCCGCCGATCAGGCCGATCGCGATGATCGATGCAGCCCACACCCAGCGGCGCCGCGTCGACGACCCGCGGATCTTGTGGAGCGCCGTCAGGCCCGGGCGCAGGTCGCGGCGACCCACCGGCTTCTTCGGGGTGCTCGAGAGCTGCTTGCCCTTCTTCTTCTTGGCGGGCTTCGCCGGTTTGTCGCCCGCCTTGTCCGCTTTCCCGACCGGCTTGATGCGCGCCGGCTTCTTCTTCGGCGCGGACGCGGGTTTGTCTTCGGCCGGCTTCTCTTCCTTCTTCGGCGCGGGTTTGGGGGCCTTGGGCTTGGGCTCCGCGGGGGCCGGCGCGGGGGCCTCGACCTTCGGCTCGGGGGCAGGCGGCTCGGCCTTGGCCTTCGCCTTCGTCGCCCGCCGCTTCGCGCGGGCGAGCGCTTCCTGGCCGGGCTCCGCCTCCTTCGCGGCGGCATCGGGGCCGGCCGGGACGTCCGGCGTCGGACCGCGCGGCGGCGCGACCTCGTGCGCAGCCTTCTCGTCCTCCGACTTCGGAGGCGGACCGACGACCGACGACAGCGAGAGCACCCCGGTCGACGAGCCCTGACCCATCTCCTCGTTCACGTTCGCGAACAGCTCGCGCATGAAGTCGGCGGCGTCCGTCGCGGTGCACACCGCGCTCTCGCTCTTCGCGAACTGCCCGAGCGCGCGCTCGAGCTCGAGGGCGTCCTGGTAGCGATCGTTGCGCTCGCGCGACAACGACCTCAGCACGATCTTCTCGAGGCCCGCTGGGATCTGCGCGTTGATCTTCGTCGGCGGCGTGACCTCGGCGTTGCGCATCAGGTTGAGCGTGGAGAAGTCGCTCGACCCGGCGAAGCAGCGTTCGCCGACCAGCAGCTCGTACAGGACGATGCCGGTGTTGAAGATGTCGCTGCGGTGATCGAGCGGCTGGCCGCGCGCCTGCTCGGGCGACATGTACCCGTACTTGCCTTTGAGGATCCCGACCGCGGTCTTGTTCACGATCGACGACGCCTTCGCGATGCCGAAGTCCGTGATCTTGACCTCGCCCATGAACGACACGAGCACGTTGTGCGGGCTGATGTCGCGGTGGATGATGTTGAGCTTCGCGCCGTCGAGGTCCGTCTTCTCGTGCGCGTAGTGCAGGCCCTTGCAGACCTCGCGGCAGACGTAGGTCGCGATGTCCGGCGGGATCTCGCGGCCGGCGAGCTGCGCGGCGCGGATGACGTCGGACAGATCCTTGCCGTGCACGTACTCCATCACGATGAAGTACTCGCCCGACGCCGACACGCAGAGGTCGTGGACGTGGACGATGTTGGCGTAGTTGAGGGTCGCCGCGAGCTTGGCTTCGTTGACGAACATCGTCACGAAGGACTCGTCCTCGGTCAGGTGAGGGAGGATCTTCTTGACGCAGACCTCCTTCTCGAAACCCTGAACTCCGACGGTCTTGGCGCGGTAGACCTCCGCCATACCGCCCTTGGCGACCATTTCGAGAATCTCGAACTTCTTGAGCGACACGAGAGACCCGAATTATCTTCGACGTTTGCGGCCCGCGCAACGCGCCGTTCGCCGGTCTTTTCAGGAAGTTGACCCGCCGATACATTACGCCGGGGTCGGGCCCCGGCGACGTGGGTCCGATGTGCGCTGATCCGCGTCGATGTCCGAGACCAACGATAGAAGCTACGAGCGCATCGACGCTTTGAAGAAGCTCCTCGAGGACGACCCGCGCTCGCTCGCGTTCGTCACCCTCGCAGAGGAGCACAACCGCGTCGGCCAACACGCCGAAGCCGCCGCCGTCGCGAACCGCGGACTGCTCTCGCATCCGGACTCCGTCGCGGGGCGGCTCGCGCTCGCCGTCGCGGAGGCGGAGCAGGACAACGTCCGCGAAGCGCTCGAGCAGATCAAACGCGCGCTGCTGATCGACCAGGAGAATCCGAAGGCGCTCGCGCTGATGGGGCGCATCCTCCTCAAGCGCGGCCTCGCGAAGCGCGCCGTTCAGTTCTTGAGCCACGCGGTGAAGCTCGCGCCGAAGGAAGCGGAGTACACGGAGCTCCTCGCGCAGGCGCGTCGCGCCGCGAAGGGAGACGGCGGGGGCGAAGCGGCGCTGCCGGTCTTCTCGGGCGACAACGTCCCGGACGACTCGCCGTGGGGCGAGGCCGACGAGTCGATCGACGAGACCGCGACGCCCGAGTCCGAACACACCGTCTTCGATCCCGACGCGCTCAAGAAGCTGCGGAACAAGGACGACAAGAAGGCGCTCGGCGAAGCGCTCGCCAACCTCCCGGACGGCGCCGGCCTCGATGCCGACGCCGAGCCGACCGCGTACCACGACCGCAAGACGGAGCTGCCGCCGCCGCGGCGCGTGCAGGACGGTGACGCGCCGGACCCGCGCGAGGAGCCGACCGCGTACGGCACGCCGAACCCGCTCAAACCCAAGATGGGCGGTAGCGCGGCGGAGTACTCGCAGATGATGCAGAAGGCGGACGCCGACGCCGTGCGCGCGGCGGCCGAAGCGCGCGTCGCCGCGAACCCGCCGGCCTCGAACGCACCCGCCACGGACGACCTGATCCCCTCGAAGGTCCCGTCCTCGAAGCGCGAGCCGATCCGCGCGCCGTCGCAGATGATGGATCTCGAGGCCGCGATGCGCGCGCCCGAGCCGTCCTCCGCGCCGCCGCCCGAGCCGAAGGCCGCCACGCCCGCGCCCCCGGCGCCGGAGCCGAAAGCGCCGTCTGTGAAGAAGGCCGAGCCGAAGGCGCCCTCGGTGAAGAAGGAGGCGCCGAAGGAGCCGTCGGCCAAGAAACCCGCGCCGGAGCCCAAACCGAAGGAGGCCTCGGCGCCGAAGGCGACGCCCGCGCACAAGCAGGTCGGGCCGGCGTCGACGCGCATGGTCGACGACGCGCTGTGGGCGCTCTTCGGTCAGAAGGATCGCGCCGACGAGAAGAAGGAGGCGCCCCCACGGAGCGACACCCCGAAGGCCTCCAAGCCGAAGGCGGAGGACAAGCCGGCGGACGACAACCCGAGGAAGAAGCCGGTCCGCGCCCGTGTGAAGGGCAAGGACGAAGCTCCGGAGCGCGCGCCCGGGCAGATGGTGGTGCGCACCTCGGAGCGTTTCGGCGTCTGGACGCGCGTCGCGATCGTGAGTGTGCTGACGATCGCTGCGGCGTTCACGGGGTACGCGGTCGTCGTTTCGCGCGCCGGGCCGGGGCCCGAGGTCGCGCAGGAGGAGCTCAAGGGCATCGCGTCCGATCTCGAGCGGGGCGGGCTCGCTTCACTGCTCGCGGCGGAGGATCACGCGAGCACGCTGGTGCGATCCAACCCGGACCTCGCGCCGCTGTTGTCGGGCGCGCTCGCGGAGATCTACGCGACGCGCTGGCGGTGGTTCGGCCGTAACCCGACGATGCGGCAGAAGGCGGACGAGGCGATCGCCTCCGCGAAGTCGCCGCGCCCTTCGGTGGAGCTCATCGCGGCGATGGTCGAGCTCTCGACGACCACGGCGGATCGGCAGTCGCTCGTCAGCGCGCTCGACACCACCCTGAAGCAGTACCCGCAGTCGCCGAAGTCGTGGATGTTGAAGGGTCGCATCGCGAAGCTGGAGGGCCGGCGCACGGCGGCGCTCGAGGCGCTGTACCGCGCGTTGTCGCTGCACCCGCAGCACCGGCGTACGCTGCTGGAGCTCGCGCGTTGGTACGGTGAGGACGGGGCGCACGCGGCGGCGTTCGCAGACTTCGATCGGTTGCAGGAGCGGTATCCGCTCGACGTCGAGGCGGCGATCGACCGCTACGTGCTCGGGCAGATCACCGGCGCGGATCCGTCGGAGAGCACGGCGGTGTCGACGCTCGCCGGATTGGTGCGCGACGAGATCCCGGAGGTCGCCAAGGACGAGGCCGGCCGAGCAGCGCTGGCGTTCGCGGTGCCGCTGTTCGCGGACGGCAAGCTGCAGGAGGGAATCGAGAAGCTCGGCAACGCCGAAGCGGCGTTCGAGGACTCCGCGGTGTTCAAGTCGGCGGTCGGTGGGGTGCTGCTCGCGCTCGGTGAGTTCGATCGCGCGCGCAAGCAGTTCAACCGTGCGTTGGAGCTCGAGCCGAACAACGTCGATCATCGCATCGGCCTCGCGCGTGCGGCGTACCTGGAGCGTTTGGACCGGCGCCTCGACCTCGTGCAGGAGGCGAAGAAGATCGAGAAGGCGAACGACAAGACCAAGGCGCGCAGCGCGGGCGTCGCGCGGCTGCCGTACGCGACGGTGCGGATGGTCTTCGAGCGATTCGAGATCGTGGAGGTCGAGTACGACCCGCGTGTGTTCCCGGAGGACGCGTACCGCGCCCTCGCGAAGTCGACGCGCGGAGCGGCGCTGCAGAAGGCGTTGGAGGCGGCGTCGACGGTCGCCGTCGCGGACCGGCGCCTCGCGGAGAAGAAGTACGACGAAGCGATCGGGATGTACGAGGAGTCGCTGTCGCTGCACCAGACGGCGGCGGCGCAGTTCGGCCTCGGTCGCGCGCACCTGGAGAAGGGCGCGAAGTCCGCGGCGGTGCGTCACCTCAACAAGGGCATCGAGATGGATCCGGACTCGATCACGGGTCGCATGGATCTCGCGCGCACGTACGTCGCGCGGGACGCGACGATCGACGCGATCGAAGTGCTCGAAGCGCTCGAGGGTCAGGACACCGTCGTCCCCGAGGCGATGCAGCTGCTCGGTGAGCTCCGCATCAAACGCGGAGACTACGAAGGGGCGGTCAAGCCGCTCGAGGCGCTCGTCGCGCTGAAGCCGAAGGATGCCCAGGCGCAGATCGCGTTGGGCGAGGTCTACGCACGCATGGGGCGCGGCGACGACGGCGTGAAGGCGTTCACGCGTGCGGTGGAGGTCGACGAAGGCCTCACGACGAACGGGCGCGTGGAGAACTACAACCCGCTGGTGCTCGCGTACCTCGGGCGCGTCGAGCTCGACCGCAAGACGAAGCGCGGCGTGAAGCTGCTGAAGAAGAGCCTCGAGAGCGAGGAAGCGCCGATCGAAGCGCACTTCTATCTGGGGCGCGCGCTGACCGCGAGTCGCAAGACCCGCAAGGCGGGCCGCCGGCAGCTGGAGAAGTTCGTGCGTCTCGGTCCTGCGGGTGAGCTGCGCGACGAAGCCGAGCGCCTGCTGAGGAAACGATGAGCGCGCCGGCCGGCCACGAGCTGCGGCCGACGGAGTCCGCGCCGGGGTACGGCGAGGTCACCGACGATCCGATCGACGCTCTCCGGCGGCTCGATCTGTTCCGCGATCTCACGGACTCGGAGATGGAGCGGATCGCGGCTTCGGCGGAGGTCGTGCGCGTCGAGCAGGACCGTGTGCTCCCGCGCGCGGACGACAAGGAAGCGCCGGCGTTCTACTTCCTCCTGAAGGGGCAGATCGCCTTTGCGGAGTTCGAGCAGGGCAAGGTCCCCGAGCCGCCGAAGAACAAGAAGAAGCGCATCACGCCGACGATGCAGGTGGCGAAGCGCATCGTCTCCATGTTCGACGTCGGTGAGTTCTTCACGAACGAACACGTCGAGTACGCGCGCAGCGACGACGGCAACAAGTACGACATGGCGCTCTTCACGTGTGTGCACTGCGCGCTGTTGAAGTTGCCGAAGGCTGCGATGGAGACCGCGCTCGAGGAGCTGCCGAGTGTGAAGGAGGCGGTCGAGATCAAGGGCGAGGAGGCGTACTACCGGCAGACGCTCCTCAAGCTCGACGACCGCGCGGAGATCTTCGACTTCTACGTACGCCAAGGCTTCGAGTACGCGAAGGCGATCAAGATCATCCAGACCGACAAGTGCATCGACTGCGACGAGTGCGTGAAGGCCTGCGAGGATCGACACGGCATCTCGCGCATCGAGCGCTTCGGTCCGAGGCTGGGGCTGATTCAGTTCACGCTCAACTGCCGGACCTGCGAGGACGCGCGCTGCATCGACGTCTGTAACTTCGACGCGATCGGCTACGACGAGGACTCCGAGGTCATCGTCTACGACAACTGCGTCGGTTGTACGCTGTGCGGGAAGGCGTGTCCGCACGAGGCCATTCGTATGGTCGACATCAAGGACGAGACGCCCGAGGTCGACCTCGTGCAGCTCGCCGCGAAGGACAAGCCGAAGACGGTGATCGCGAAGGGCGAGGAGGCCGCGCCCAAGAAGAAGAAGAAGGCGAAGCGCATCGCGAACAAGTGTGACCACTGCTTCGGCTTCTCCGACATGGCGTGCATCACCGCGTGCCCGACGGGGGCGATCATCCAGATCGATCCGCGCGCGTTGTTCCGGCGCGACGGCGGCTACATCGATCGCGCCGACAAGTTCTTCGAGCCCGCGCCGTTCGAGCACGGGTACGCCGAGACCACCCGGCAGCAGGGTGTGCTCGGGATGTACGCGCTGTTCATCGCGGCGACGATCGCGGTGCTGATCTGCGGTTGGGAGTTCGTCGCGCGGAAGATCCAGCCGGACCTGTCGGTGTGGAAGCTGTTCGTCGGGCTCATCGAAGGCCCCGCGACGGCCGCTGCGATCGACCTGCGCTTCCGCGCGGTGACGGGCTTCGGACGGTGGCTCGGTTACTTCGGCGCCGGCATGATGACGATCTCCGCGCTCTACACGTTGCGCCTGCACGTCCCCGGGCTGCGGCGCATCGGTAGCTCCAAGACGTGGTTCGACTTCCACGTGGTGTTCGGCCTCGCCGGTCCGGTGCTGTCGCTGTTCCACACCGACCTCAACATCTTCAGCCCGGCCGACCGGCCGCTCGTGTTCACGCTGTGGTGGTGTGTCACGGGCATCGTGCTGTCCGGCATCGTGGGGCGCTTCCTCTACACGGCGATCCCCAAGCTCGAGGCGTCGACGGAGCGCGAGCGCAAGAAACTCGACGCCGGCATTCAGCAGGTCGCCGACCAGTGGGCCGCGATGACGATGAGCGCCAACGTGCTCGCGCAGTTCCTCAAGGCGCAAGAGAAGTCACAAGAGGCGCGCAACGCCGAGACCGACAGCATGAGCGCGGTCGGGTTCCTCGCGTTCCTCGTGAAGTCGGAGCTCGACCGCATCACGGCCGAGTTCGCGCTCCGCTTCAAGACGATGGGGAAGATGAAGAACAAGCGGCTGCGGCGCACGACGCTGCGGCTGATGAGCCGGCGCTCGGTGATCGACCGGCGGATGCAGTTCTACAACCTGTCGAAGCGGCTCCTCGCGCAGTGGCGCGGCATCCACATCGGCATCTCGATCATCATGTTCGTGCTGCTGATCGCGCACATGGCGATCTCGGTCTACGCCGTCGGCTGGTAGCTCGACCTCACGGGCCTTCGTTCTCGGGCGGCGGATCCGCGAAGTACTCGGGCCCCTTGAACAACCCGTCGAAGCCGACCTGCTTCGCCCAGCCCAAGAACTCCGCGTCGTAGGTCGACAGGAGCTTCTCGAGGCCGCGGAGGAACTCGGCGTCGGTGCCGTCCATCTGGCGTCGTAGCCAGAACGCGACGCCGGTGCCGGCGATCGCCTGGGCGGAGTAGTCGCCCGGCATCTTCTCCCAGTACGTCCAGAACGGGGGCTGCCCGCCGCTCTCGATGTACGCCTCGTACTTCTTCTTCTCCGCGGCGCGGAAGTTGGCGTCGTCCTTCAGGCGCAGGTGCGCGGCATAGAAGGCGCGGGCCGCGATGCGGAAGCGATCGTCGTAGGCGGCTTGGGTGGCGGCGCGGAGCGCGCCGTCGCGGTTCGCGGGGATGGCGTGCTCGACGAACCAGGTGACGAACTTCGGATCGTAGTGGCCGAACGACTTCTCGTTGCCGAGGTCGAGGCCCTCGCCGTGCGGTCCGCTCTCGAAGATGCGCGTCGGGAGCTTCGCCTTGAACACCGGGTAGTCGATCAGGCCGCGCACGTAGCAGTACGCCATCTGCATCCCGCCGGGTTTGTATTCGAACTTGTCCGGGCAGGCGAACGGAGAGGTCCCGACTTGCCGCCAGGCCGCCGCGATCATCGTGTCGATCGGGCCGTCGGGCACCCCCGTCGCGGGCGACGGCGCGGCTTCGCCGGGCGCCACGATCGGTTCCGTCTTCGCGAGCTCCATCTTTTCGATCGCGCGGATCGCCGCGGGCTCGTAGGCCTTGAGGAGCCGGCGAAGGCCGACCTCGAACTTGTCGGCGGTGCCGTCGACGTCCCGGCGGATCCAGAACGCGAGCGCCGGGCCGTAGAGGTTGTAGGCGTCCTCCGGCTCGTACTCGCGCAGGCGATCGATCGGGCGCTGCTCCTTGGGCGACTCGAGGTGCGCGAGGAGATAGGCGCGCTCGCGCTGCATGAGGTCGGGGTCGCGCTCGAGCTGGATCTTCGCGCGCAGATAGATCTTCGCGAGGTTCGAGAAGACCTGGTCGTAGATCGGCTGCGTCGCCGCCTTGATCTTGCCGCTGCGCGCGCCGATCACCGCGTTGTCCGCGAGGAAGTCGACGAACTTCGGGTCGTAGTGTCCGAACCCATCCTCCGCGTCGAGCCGGAGTCGCTGCGTGCCGTGCGGTCCCTTGGCCCAGACGCCGCCGGCCGCGGCGAGCAGCTCGGTGTACGGCACGACGGTCTGCAGGTGGCACGCGAGGTTCCGCATCCCGCCGTCGGGGAAGTAGTCGTAGTCGTCACACCCGTACTTCGACTCCAGCGTGCCCTCCCAGATTCGGGTGAAGACATCGCTCGGCGCGGGTGCCTCCCGCGCGGCGACGGCCTTCGGCGGGGCGGTCGTCTTCTCGGTGTCCTTGGACTTCTTACAGGCCGTCAGCCCGACGAGGAGGGAGAGGACGAGCAGTCTTCGCATGGAGCGGGAGCGTAGTTCGGTCCGGCGGGTGGGCGCCATGGTTCGACTGCGTCGATACGAGACATGCGCTCCGAAGGGCGTGGTTGCCCCGCTGGAGGGGCGGTCCAGGTAGCCGATCGGTGTCGGGTAGTATCTTCCGTGAGGCTCGATCCCCAGTCGCGTGTGGGGCGTCTCGTCGACGCTCTCGTCCATCCTGATCTCCAGGAAGACGCGCACGATCGTACGCGTGGTCGATTCGTCGCAGTGCTGTTCATCGCGTGGTTCGGCCTGTCGATGATGTTCCTCGCGGTCGGGCTCCTGACCGAGGACGAGCTCCTGCCGAACCACCTCGTCGGCGCGGCGTTGTCGCCCGTCCCGGTGCTCGTCCTCTACGGCACGCGTGACTTCAGAATCACGGCCCACGTGACCGCGTCCCTGTTCGCCGTGGGCCTCGTCATCGGCGTGTTCGCGCGCGGGGGACCCGACGCCGCGACGCTGATGTTCCTCGTCGCGTGCCCGATCATCACGATCTTCCTCGGTGACTCACGCCTGGGAATGCTCTGGGGCCTCACCACGATCCTCATCGTCTGCCTGCTCTATGCGGCAGAGCCGTTGGGTTTCACGTTCTCGCAAGATGGTCACGCTTCGGCGGCAGCGATGCGGGAGCTCGCGCTGGTCGCCTTCATCGCGTCGATCACGTTCTTCGTCGCGTTCATTCACGACACGCGGGTCGAGATGCACGACCAGCTGCTCGAGAAGAACCGCGAGCTCGGGGAAGCGCGTGCGATCTCCGACGCGGCAAACCAGGCGAAGTCGGACTTCCTCGCCAACATGAGCCACGAGATACGCACGCCGATGAACGGAGTCATCGGCCTCACGGACTCGCTGATGGCGACCGAGCTCGACGACGAGCAGCGCGATCTCGTCCAGCTCATCCAGGCGTCCGGTCACGGCCTCGTCGCCATCATCAACGACATCCTCGACTTCTCGAAGATCGAAGCGGGGCGCATGACGCTCGAACGTGTTCCCTTCTCGCTGAAGGACACCCTCGGCTACGTCTGTCGCCTCCACCGGGGGCTCGCGGAGACCAAGGGGCTCCAGCTGCTCCTGGAGGCCGAAGACATCCCCGACTGGGTTTACGGCGATCCGGTTCGGCTCCAGCAGGTCCTCCTCAACCTGTGTGGCAACGCTGTGAAGTTCACGACGACCGGGAGCATTCGAATTCGCGTCGAGCAGCGCGCCTTCGGGTTGCGGTTCTCGGTCATCGATACGGGCATCGGGATCGAGCCCGAGAAGATCGCGCTGCTCTTCCGACCCTTCACGCAGGCCGACACCTCGACGACGCGTCAGTTCGGGGGCACGGGCCTCGGGCTCGCGATCACGCGAAGCCTCGTCGAGGCGATGGGCGGCCGGGTGACCGTCGAGAGCGAGGTCGGCCGTGGGACGAAGTTCCTCGTCGACGTGTCGCTCCCCGAGGCGCCCTGTCCGGAGCCCGCGGTCACGACGCAGGAGCGCGTTGCGCTCCAACGTCAGATGCACGTGCTCGTCGTCGACGATAACGCAGTGAATCGCACCGTCGTCGGCAAGATGCTGCAGCGCTGTGGCGCGACCTATGACGTCGCGCGCGACGGTATCGAGGCGGTCGAAGCCGTCGAAGCCCGGGACTACGACCTGGTGTTCATGGACTGCCAGATGCCGCGGATGGACGGCTTCGAAGCGACGGCCGAGATCCGCCGACGCGACGGCGGCGACGACGTACGCATCGTCGCCCTCACGGCGAACGCCATGCCCGAGGACCGACGCCGCTGCCTCGACGCGGGCATGGACGGCTATCTCGCCAAGCCGGTCCGCTCCGAGCACATCGAGGCGATCCTCGAACGCTTCGGTGTCGAGGGCACTCCGGCTCGGCCGCAGCGAGAAGAGCACCAGGTGCTCGCCCCCTAGCCGGAGGCCGAGCGCGAAGGCGGTCGGTCCGACGGCTGTGCCAAGCAGGGCCGCGGAGCGGCGCTGCGTTATGGCGTAGCCGCGAGCTCAGTCGGGATCGACCAGGAAGTCCTGGAGCATCTGGTCGAGCGACGCGCGCGTCGCCGCCGCGGGTTGTGGTGTCGCGATCTTCTCCGGCTCCGGCAGCGCGTCGTCGTACCCCGACGGTGCGTCGGGCTTCGTCCCGCGGGCGATCTTGCCGCAGTAGAGCGGCGTGCCGCGGATGTTGCGTTCGAAGCGCTCGTCGCTCTTGCGCATGAGGTCGACGACGTCGTGTGTGCCGACGACTTTGACGACCGGGCGGTCCCACCGTGAGCTGCCGAGGTGCGACTCGACCACCGCGTGCTGGCCGTCGGAGAGCACCACCTCGCAGCCGACCGGGTACGCGCGCATGAGGTTGATCATCAGGTCGACGAGGTTCGGATCGAAGCGCCCCGTCTCGTCCAGGTAGAGCACACGAAGGACTTCGAGCGGGTGGGCGGGGACCTCGTCGCGCGTACCGAAGCCGCCGAGCAGCTGGTCGTACACCGTGGCGACGCCGAGGATGCGCGCGCCGAGGATCGGCCGCGTCTTGCGTACGCCGGTGAGGTCGCGGTCGCGTTGCCGATGTTGCGCGAGCATGACGGTGCGGTGATACGCCGCGTCGCTCCCGCCGGACTGGAACATCAAGTGGCCGATCGAGCCGAGCGTGACGTCGCGACCGAGGCGGAGGCGCCCGTCGTAGCGGTGCCGCCGCACGGCGATGTGATGGAACATCGCGGTGATGCCGAGGTCGACCAGCTCGCGGCGGGGGAGTCCGAGCGCGGCGCCCATCGCGATCGACAGCAGCGCGACGTTCACGCCGTGAAGCTCCTCGAGCTCCGTCCCGCGCTGGTTGGTCGCGAGGCGCAGGATGAAGTCGGCGCGTTCGTTCACCAGCTCCACGATGTCCTGGATGACGCGCACCGCGCGGATGCGGCACTTCGGGAGGTCGGTGCTCCCGCGCTCCGCGTGCTCGAGCTGCTCGCGCATCGCGAGGACGAGCTTGCCGTACGACTGCACCGCGAGGATGCGGCGGTCGACGCGCACCTCGTGGTCGACCTCGTCGGCCATCGCCTGCAGCCCGAGCAGCTCCAGGTCGGCGTCGCCGAGCGCCGTGATGCGTTCTTCGTGGTCGCGCGAAGCGAGGCCGAGGACGAGGCGCTTGATCGCGTCGTAGCTCGGCGGCCCGGTCATCGAGATGCCGCCGATGTCCTGCTCCTCGAGGTAGGCCTTCAGCGCGCGCACCGACGTGAACGCCGAGCGCTCGAGGCGGATGCGCGCGCCGTTCACGAACACCGACTCGTCGACGAACTGAATCCGGAACCCACCGGTCGCCTTGAAGAGTGTCGTCGCGGTCTCGTGCACCGCGAGCAGCGCTTTCTCGAACGCCTTGTTCGACGTGTCGTGGATCTGTGAGGTGCGCAGGCTCATGAAGAGCCCGAGCAGGAACGAGCGTGAGCTCTCCGCGACCTTGTCGCTGACGGTCGGGACCGCAGGGCCGTCCGACAGCTGCATCAGCTCCGCTCCGACTTCATCTGCTTGAGGTAGCCCTTGGCCATCTCCCGAACGCCCTTGTTCTTGGAGAGGCACGCGTCCTTGAGGCGATCGACGGTCTGCTGGTTCGGGTTCGCGGCGAGCGCCTGGACGGCGGCGAGCGCGAGATCTTCCGTCCCCTTCGTAACGAGGCGCCGGTCGGCGGCGTCGATCATCTGGGAGATGACGTACATCGAGCCGGCGCGCTGTAGTCGAACGTACGCGCGGAGGAACGCGGCCTTCACGGACTGCGGCTCGCTCGCGAAGTCGGTCCGTTGGACGATGTTGGCGACCGCGAGCTGCGCGCGGTTGCTACCCAGCTCGACGAGCGCCTCCGCGGCCGCGACGCGCACGCGCGCTTCTTTGTCGTCGAGGAGATCGATCGCCACCGCCTCCGCGACGTCGAGCGGCATCCGGTTGATCATGTCGAGCAACGCGAGCCGAACCTGCGGTTTGGGGTGGACCTGCACCTGCCGCACCGCGTGCATGTCGTCGAGGTGGCCGACGTGGGAGAGCAAGTAGAGCGCCTCGCGTGCGACGAAGGCCTGGTCGTTCTGGAGGAGCTGGTGGACGTGGTCGCGGTCCTTGATGCCCAACGCGATGACGAGGTCCGAGAAGCGTCGGCGGACCTGCGGATCGGGGAGCAACGGGAGCGCCGCGATGACGCTGGGGACGACCGCCTCTCCGGCGCGCTCGAAGAGCTTGCGCACGTCGTCCTCGGTCTCGGGACGGGACTGCACGGTCGTGATGATCGAGCGGACGCGCGCTTCGGAGAGCGCCTCCGTCAGCCAGGTCTGCGCGCGCGGGGCGGGCTCGGCCGCGCGGACGCCTTCGATGATCTGGCGCATCCCCTCGAGATCTTGGCTCACCACTGCGCCGTCGAAGAGGCGCAACAGGGCGATGCCGGCGAGCACGGCGTCCTGGCTGTCGATGTCCGCGGAGAACGCTTCGAGGCCTGCGCGGGTGGCTTCGATCCGGAGCGCTTCGGGGTCGTGGGTCTCGAGCTCTTCGACGTAGCTCTTCCCGTACGCCGGGGCCGAGACAAACGTGCGTCTGGGGTGAAAGCCGGGCGCCATCTCGTCGACGGACCCCAGCCCGTCCGCGATCGACTTGGCAGAGATGTCGGAGCTGTCGAGGTGGATGGAGCGTGGACCGACGTCGTCGTCGGTGTCGCCGTAGATCGCGTAGAGGAGGGCGTCGATCTGCGCGTCGAGGTCGATGTCCGCGGTCGGCGCGTCGACGACCGCGACGTCGACGGTCAGGTAGCGGATGTGGCGGAGGTCTTGGTGCCAGAGGAACGACACGAGGTCGTCCTCCATGCCGCGGTACGTGAAGCCCTTTGCGGTGGCGTCGAGCAGGACCTCCAGCTCGCGTTCTTCGAGGCCGCGCATGAAGTCGATCCGGCGGACTCCGTCACGGTAGAAGAGGAACGGGATGGACGCATCGACGTCGTCTTCTTCCAGTACACGGTCGTCGTTGAAGAGGAACGCGTCGGGTCGCACGACGAGCGACACCTCGGGAACCATGCGGAAGAGTCCGTCGAAGGCCTCCACGAGGATCTTCATCAGGCCGTCCACGACCTTGTTGCGGACGCTGTAGAGTGGCCGAGTACGCGCAACCCGCGTGAACGCGCCCAGGGCCGACGCGACGTCGCGCGACAGGGCTCGCATTTCCTGGTCGACCGACACCGCCGCATACATTCAACCCCGACCGGCGCCCGAGGGAAAGCAAAGGGTTCTGCGTGGCGCGATCGCCGGTTCGAAGGGGATCGCAGGGCCGGGATTGTCTCGATCCGGATCACCCGTCACGACCCGGGCACCCGTGGCTCCAGGAGAGGTGTGCATCGCCCGATGAGCAGGGTTGGGCTATGAGCGCCGAGCATCGTCGACATCATCGCTACGCCGTCGAGTTACCGATCATCGTGCTCGAGGGGCGTCGTGCTACGCCTGCGCTGGTCCGCAACGTCAGCTTCGACGGGCTCCTCGTGTCGACACGCAGCCCGCCGACGGCCCGCAAGCTCCTGCGCCTCGAGGTCGAGCTCCCGAACCTCCAGGAGCCGCTCCGCCTGACCGCGATGGCGGTGCACATCGTCGAGCGCGACGGCGGAGATCACGCCGTGGGCATTCAGCTGTTCGGGCTGGATCCCGCCACCCGCCACGAGTGGGATCGGTTCATCGTCGATCTGAGATCCGGCCGGACGCCGTTCGCCGTGACCGAGAAGCCGATCGAGACGCCGAAGCGAGCGCCGCCGCCCGAGCCCAAGATCCTCGACGCGGGCCCCGCGGAGCTTCGTGTCCTCCTCGACTCTTCGACGTCCGTCGAGGCCGTCTGCGCGTTCATCCGCAACCAGGACGAGCTGATGATTCGGACCGACGTTCGGATCGGGCTCGGCCGGGATGTGTGGGTGACGCTCGTGCACCCGACGACCGCGCGGACCCTCTCGCTCCCCGGACGGGTGCGACAGCAACACGCGGCGGTCGACTTCGTTGGACTGTCGGTGCTGGTCTCCGTCGACGACTCCGAGCTCGCCGCGCTCGAGTCTTTCGAGGACGAGCAGATCTCCATCACCATCGAGCTGGACTCGGTGGACCTCGTCGGCCTCGGCGACGTCGAAGGCGCCGACGCCGCGCCCCAACGCGAGCTGCCACCCGGCACCGTCGTCTGATCCGCCGTTTCCACACGCGCGCCCGTTCTGTTAGGACGGACCGGTGGAAGGGCCGGGTCCGATCAGGCGGTTCCTCGGTCTGTCGGCCGGTGCGCTCTCGTTTGCCTACCTGATCTTCATCCTCAACCCGATTCAGATGGCGAGCGCGCTCGTCTATCCGTTCTCGCGACGGCTCTGCCGCGCGATCAATCGGTGGTGCGCACGATCCATCTGGGGGATGTGGGTCCTGATGGCGGAGCAGATGAACGGCATCGAGATCCGCTTCACGGGCGCCCCCATCCCCAAGCGCGAGAACGCGCTGCTCATCCCCAACCACCAGACGATGACCGACGTGATGGTGCTGCTCTGCTTCGCGTGGCGGTGCGGTCGCCTCGGCGACATGAAGTTCTTCGTGAAGGACGTCGTGAAGTGGGTACCGGGCGTGGGGTGGGGGATGAAGTTCCTCGACTGCGTCTACGTGAAGCGCGACTGGATGAAGGACCGTTCGAACATCGAGCGCCTGTTCGCGAAGTACCGCCGCGACGACATCCCGCTGTTCCTCGTCTCATTCCTGGAGGGCACACGGCTCACCCCCAGCAAGCTCGCGCAGGCCCAGGCGTTCGCCGGGGAGCGCGGACACCACGTCCCGGCGCACACGTTGGTGCCCCGGACGAAGGGCTTCGTCGCGACGATGACCGGCCTGCGCGATCACCTGGATGCCGTCTACGACATCACGATCGCGTACCCGGATTTCACGCCTGATCTCCCCGATTGCTTCGCCGCGAAGGTGCGCCGCATCGACGTGCACGTGGAGCGCTACCCGATCGACGCGATGCCGTCGGACGAGGCGGAGCTTTCGACCTGGGTCTTCGATCGGTTCGTCGAGAAGGACGCCCGGCTGACGGAGTTCCAGGCCGACGGGCGGCTCCCCGGGACGCCCTGGTCCGACCGGGTTCGGACGAAGGACTGGTTCGCCTCGGAGCGTCGCCGCGAGACGTCCGCGCTTGACAGGTCCCTGCCACCCCGGGTGTAGATTTCCCTGGGTTCACGATCGCGCAAAGGGGCGCCAGCCCTGCAGTCCGAGACCGATGAGAGAGAGATTTCCAGACGACCGGCGGCGCGCGGGAGCCTGAACGAAAAAGAGAAGATGGACGGTGAAGCGAACGGTCGCATCGGTGCGACTGAAATCGCCGTCCGGTATTGAGGATTCGAAGAGATGGGAAACAAGCTCTACGTGGGCAACCTGAACTACAACACGACCGAAGAGGAGCTTCGGGATCACTTTGGGGCCGACGGCCGTGATGTGAAGGAGGTCGCGATCATCATGGATCGCGAGACAGGACGCCCGCGAGGCTTCGGCTTCGTGACGATGGCTTCCGATGCGGACGCGCAGTCCGCGATCGAGGCGCTCGACGGCCAGCCGCTCGGCGGCCGTTCGCTGCGCGTGAACGAGGCGCAGGATCGCCGTGGCGGCGGCGGTGGCGGCGGCGGCGGTGGTCGCGGCGGCTACGGCGGCGGCGGCGGTGGCCGCGGTCGCGACCGCGATCGTTACTAGCCTTTGAAGCCGGGGGGCGGCGTCCGTCGCCCCCCACCTCACGCTCCCCTCCATGGTTCACAACACGCTGACGATCGCAGGCTCCGACTCCGGGGGCGGCGCAGGGATCCAGGCCGACCTCAAGACGTTCACCGCGCTCGGCGTGTTCGGCGCCTCGGTCATCACCGCGGTGACGGCGCAGAACACCGTCGCGGTGACCCACGTGCACGTGCTGCCGGTCGACGTGGTGCGGGCGCAGCTCGCGGCCGTGTTGGACGACATTCGAATCGACGCCATCAAGATCGGGATGCTGCCGACCGCCGAGATCATCGACGCGGTGAGCGACGCGCTCCCGGACGTCCCGGTGGTGCTCGACCCCGTGTTGATCGCGACGAGCGGAGCGCGCCTGGTCGACGACGACGCGCTGTCCGCGATGCGCCGCCTCGCGGCGCGCGCGACCGTCATCACCCCCAACCTCTTCGAGGTCGGTGCGCTGCTCGGGAACGAGCCGCCGGCCGACGTCGCCGCGATGGAAGTCGCCGCGCAGCAGCTCGGTGCCCGGGCCGCGCTCGTGAAGGGCGGACACCTCGAAGGGGACTCGAGCGTCGACGTCCTCTGGGACGGCGCCGCGCTGCACCGAATCGAAGGCCAGCGAATCGCGACCGAAGACACCCACGGGAGCGGGTGCACGCTCTCCTCCGCGATCGCCGCTCACCTCGCGCGGGGCTTGGCGCTTCGTGAAGCGGTGGTCGCGGCGAAGGCCTTCGTCAGCGACGCGATCGCCCGCGCATCGGCGCTCGACGTGGGTCGAGGGCCCGGCCCGTTGAATCACCTCCACACGCCCTGACGTGTCGCACCTTCTGCGCGACGCATCCGGCGCGCCCGCGGGCGCCCGACCCGAGTATCGAATACAATCCCCGTCGATCCGAAACGCGCCGCACGCGACAAGGAGTCGTTCGAGATGAAGAGGAATTCGGGCCTACGCGCCCTGGTCACCGTCGCTGTCGTGTTCGTCGCGTGCGACGACACCCAAGTCACCGAGAACCTCCCCGAGCTGGAGGTCGTCCCTTCGGTGTTGGAGTTCGGTGACGTCGTCGTCGGTGAGAAGAAGACACTCGTCGCCGAGATTCGAAACCCGGGCGCCGGCGTCCTGACCGTCGATCGCATCGCGCCGAGCGCCGACCTCGCGGCGGACTTCACGTTCGAGCTCGCCGACGACCGCGTCGCGCCGGGCGCCGCGGTGGAGCTGTCCATCACGTTCGAGCCGACGGCGCTCGGCGTCGCCGGGGGTGTGTTCACGGTGACGCCGGTCGACGACGTCCCCGCGCGCGACCTGATCGTCGAGGCCAACGCGGTCGACTCGCAGCTCATCGTGGATCCGGAGCAGCTCGACTTCGGGCTCGTGCTCATCGACCAGACCCACACCCTCGAGCTCGAGGTGACGAACACCTCGGAGGAGCCGCTCGAGGTGCAGTTCGATCGCGGGACCGGCGTCGACCTGTGCAGCCGCGGCGCGCGCGACGTCTATTGCGTCACCACCGACGACACCAGCGCGCGCACCTCCGGCCGCCTCGCGCTCGCCGCGGGTGAGTCGAAGCTCTTGCAGGTCGAGTTCACGCCGCAGATCTCCGGGCTGCGCGAGGACGCCACGATCGAGCTCAAGACCTGCGACGCGTGTCGAACGCTCGACGTCGGTCTGCGCGGCGAAGGCACGGAGCAGGCGATCGTCTGCACGCCGAGCCCAGTCGACTTCGGCGATGTGAACCCCGAGGTCTGCGCGACGCAGACGGTTACGTGTGAGAACACCGGCGCGCTGCCCGCGAACATCACGCAGGTGGGGTTCGCGAACGGGGCGAGCCCGGCGTTCGTCGTCGCGCGCGATCCTTCGCCGCGGACGCTCCAGGCGTCGTCGTCGGTGGACATCGATCTTCAGTTCTGTCCGTCGTCGCTCGGCGACCACTCCGGAGCGCTGACCGTCGAGACCGACGGCCCGGTGCCAGCGTCGCGTACGGTGGTGGTCCCGCTCGAAGGCCGCGGCGGCGGACCGACGATCACCGTGACGCCGGAGTCGCTCGACTTCGGGTTGGTGGCGACGCTCGTGCCGTACACGCGTTCGCTGCTCGTCACGAACACCGGCTTCCACGACCTCGAGATCTCGGAGCTGGCGATGCTCGGTGACGACGCCGCGCTCTTCACGCCGGGCGCCTTGCCGCCGGCGATTCCGCCCGGCGACGGCGCGGTCATCACGGTGACCTACGCGCCGACCGCCGAGGGTACGTCGCGCGCCGAGCTCGTGATTCGTTCCAACGACGTCGGGCAGCCCGAGGTCACCGTCGATCTCGACGGCGAAGGCCGCAACGTCCCGCCGTGTTCGTATCGCATCTCGCCGACGACGATGACGTTCGGCATCACGGAGATCGGTCGCACGAAGACCCGCGCGGCGGTGTTCGAGAACACCGGTGGCGCGGACTGCTTGATCTACGGCGCCGCCCTGGAGCCGGGCAGCGATCCGTCGTTCGCGGTGGAGTCCGAGCCGGCGCGCGTCGTCCCGGGCGGCGGCGCCGAGCTGATTCGCGTCGCGTACAGCCCGATGGCCGCGGGCACCCACAGCGGCTCGGTGCGGCTCGACTTCTCGGCGAGCGACGCACCGGTGAGCTTCTCACTCGCCGGGGACGCGGGGAGCTCGGACCTGTTGGTGTTCCCGGACTCGATCGACTTCGGCGACGTCGGCGTGAACTGTGCGAGCCGCCGGCAGCCGGTGGAGCTGTACAACGTGGGCGCCGTGCCGGTGACGATCGGCGCGACCGTGGAGCCGTCGGCGTCGTCGCCGTACACGGTGGTGCGCGACGGCAACTCGCTGCCGGCCGCGGGCATGACGCTGCAGCCGGGGCAGGGGACGTCGCTGCTCGTCGAGTTCCGCCCCACGGCGGAGCGCGCCTACGCGGACGCGATCGAGATCCCGCACACGATCTCCGGGACGATGCTGCGGCACGTGATCGCGTTGGCCGGTCGCGGTGAGGTCGATGCGGTTCAGACCGACGCCTTCACGCAGCTCGGCAACCCGCAGGCGGACATCCTGTTCCTCGTCGACAACTCGTGCTCGATGGGCGGTGAGCAGGCTTCGCTGTCCACCAACTTCGCGTCGTTCATCACGTACGCGGACGCCGAGGCCGTCGACTACCACATCGCCGCGGTCACGTTGGACGAGGCGATCGGTGGGTTCGGTCTGTTCCAGCCGGTGGGCGGCACGCCGATGGAGCGGGTGATCACGCGGCAGACGCCGAACGCCGCCGCCGCGTTCCAGGCGAACGTCGCGGTGGGCGCCGTCGGGCCAGGCCCCGAGAAGGGCTTCGACGCGGCGTACTTCGCGCTGTCGAACCCGACGTACGCGAGTCAGCACAGCAACTTCCTGCGTCCGCAGGCGTTCCTGTCGATCATCGTGGTGTCGGACCAGCCGGACCTCTCCACGAACACGACCGACTTCTACTACCAGTTCTTCGCGAGCATCAAAGGCTTCCAGAACCGCAACAAGTTCGCGTTCTCGGCGATCGTCGGCGACGACCCGGGTGGCTGTAGCGGCCCCGGCGGCCAGGCGTGGGCGGGCCCGCGTTACATCGACATGGCGCGCCGCACCGGCGGGGTGTTCCAGTCGATCTGCACGGCGGACTGGGCGCGGGCGCTCGAGGATCTGTCGCGCACGGCGTTCGGTCTGAGGAATCAGTTCTTCCTCAGCGGGCAGCCGGTGGTGCCGACGATCGAGGTGTTCATCGACGGCGTGAGCTTCCCGCCGAACGACGGCGGCATCGTGAACTGGGCCTACGACGGCGGGACGAACGCGGTGGTGTTCACGCCGTTTGCGACGCCGGAGCCTGGCACGACGGTCGATATCAGCTACGCTGCGCAGTGTCTCTGAGCCCCGAGGAGGACTACGAACGACTCACGGGGGCCGTGGCGGGTGAATCGTTGCCCGTCGCGGTCGTCGACCTCGACGCCGTCGACGCCAACGTCGAACGGCTCCTCGGACCGGTGCGCGCCGCGAACAAGACGCTGCGGATCGCCTCGAAGTCCGTGCGGTGCGTGGAGCTGTTGCGACACATCATGGCGCTCGACGCGGCCGTGTTCCGCGGCGTCATGAGCTTCAAGGTCGACGAGGCCAAGCACCTCGTGGCGTCCGGGTTCGACGACGTCTTCGTCGCGTACCCGTCCGCGTCGCTGCGTGACGCCGAGACTCTAGCCTCGCTCGCCGCGACGAACACCGTCTCGATCGCGGTCGACGACGCGGAGCACCTCGCCGTGCTCGGTCCGGCGGGCGCGGAGCGCGGCGTCGAGATCCCCGTGGTGATCGACGTCGACATGTCGCTGCGGTGGCTCGGCGACCAGGTGCACCTCGGCGTGCGACGCAGCCCGATCGCCGACGTCGACGCGGTGCTCGCGCTCGCGCGGCGCATCCGCGACACGGCGGGCGTGCGGCTGTACGGCGTGATGGGCTACGAGGCGCAGATCGCGGGCATGACGGACGACAGCCCCTTCGGCCGCCTGCTCAACCTCCCGAAGCGCGGGATCAAGAAGCTGAGCCGCGGCCCCGTCGAGCGGCTGCGCGCGCGCATCGCCGAGGTGCTCCGCGCGGACGGGTTCGAGCTCGCGATGTTCAACGGTGGTGGGTCGGGGAGTGTGCACTGGGCGAGCGCCGAGGACGCGCTGACGGAGGTCACCGCGGGCTCCGGCTTCCTCGACAGTCACCTGTTCGACTACTACCGCGCGTTGGATCTGGTGCCCGCGGTGTTCTTCGCGGTGCAGGCGGTGCGACGCCCGGCGCCGGGCGTGGTGACCTGTCACGGCGGTGGGTACGTCGCGTCCGGCGAGGCGGGGCGCGATCGGTTGCCGCGACCCTACCTACCGGCGGGGCTCGAGCTGTTCGATCTCGAGGGCGCGGGGGAGGTGCAGACGCCGCTGCGTCTGCCGGCGGGGATGACCGTGGCGCTCGGCGATCCAATCTTCTTTCGCCACGCGAAGGCGGGTGAGCTCGCGGAGCACTTCGCGCAGTACGTCTTCGTTCGCGGAGATCGAATCGTGAAACGCGCGCCGACCTACCGCGGCGAGGGCTGCGTCTTCCTCTGAAGTCCGAAGTGCACGAGCGCCGCCGCGATCGTCCCGACGGCGTACCCGGGCAGATCGTCCAGCGCGAAGTGCGTCCCGAGCGCGAGCCGAAACAGGACGCTGACCTTCGCGAGCGCGAGGGGGATCTCGGTGAGCTGGAACAGCTCGACGGCGAGGCTGATCGAACCGGTGACGATCCCCGCGGTCACGGGTCGAATCGTGGGACGAACGAAGACGACGAGGAGGTAGACCAGGCCCGACCACAGCGCGACGCCGAGGAAGTTGGCGATGGCGCCCGGCAAGAGGAACCGAGCGGCGAGCCCGACGCCGATCGTGACGGGGAGGGCGAGCGCGACGCGGAGGCGGGTCGACACAATCAGATTTTCGACGCAACGCCGGTCGATTGCGAGCGCCGCCCGTTGGTCCCACTGTTGCGTTCACCGACCACCATGCGCGCACGCCTCCTCCTGCTCTGTCTCCTCGTCGCCTGCGGCGAGACACGCCGCGACGATCCTCCCCGCGACGGCGGCACCCCGCTTCGTGACGCGGGCGCAGCGCAGCGCGACGGCGGGACCCCGGACGGCGGCCACCTGGACGGGGGTGTCGTCAGTGACCTGTGTCCGCCGGGGGCGCCGCTGACCTCCTACTCCCTCGTCGCGCCCGCGACGCTCCCCCCGGCGAGCGCCCTCGAGCTCCCCAATGGCCCGGCGTTCCTCGAGCCGGAGGCGGGTGACAACGTCACCTACGGCGCGCGCTTCGACGTCTGTCAGACCTCGAGCGGGCCGGTCCTCGCCGCGATGCTCTTCCTGCGCTGGTCGACGGCGCAGTATTACGTCCGCGACGCCGAAGCGACCGCGCCGTCGATGGACCTCATCGATCTGCCGGAGGGCCCGGCGATCGAGTACCGCGTCCCCGTGGATCGTTTTCCGGTCGAGGGCCTCGCGGACGCGCTCGCGGGGGACTCGTCCTCGCTGCGGATTCGGGTCGAGCAGGAGAGCGGCGTGATCGTCCACGGGCACGCGGACTTCGTCGGGATGACCAGCGCGAACCTGTCCGGCGCGCAGATCGAGTACACGTCGGTGGGCGTGCTCGTCGGGACACTCGTCGAGGGCAACGTCTTCGCCGACCTCGAGTGCCCCTTCGGTGAGTGGCCGAACGAGGCGACGTTCGACTTCGACACCGCACACTTCGAAGCGCGTTACTGCTCCTTCCTCGGCGGCGGTGAGACCGAGGGTTATCGGATCGAGCACCTCACGGTGACCGACACGAACCCGGCGCTGTCGGTCGACGAGCAGGAGCCGTTTGTCTTCGACGGTGCGGCCGCGGTGGAGGCGGTGATGAACTACCAGTGGAACCACCACAACGCCTGTGACTCGTTCCACCTCGTCCTCCCGCACGCCGACTACGCGGCGAGCACACCGCCGCTCGCGGGCTGCGGTGCGACCGTCCCCAACGCGCCGCCGCGGGCCTTCGACGATCCGCCGACGCCCGTCGCGTACCGGGTTCGCTACCACGGGGGCGCCTGGACGGACGGCATGATGGCCGACTGTTATCACTACATGTTCTGCAGCCGTTGACCGTCTCGAAGCCTCAAGCCGCCACTTGAACGACCGATGAGATCGTCGGACAAGTGGGTGGATTGCGGTCGGTATTCGTAGCGGCGGGTTTCGTCGCGGTCATGGGCACGGGCGTCGCGTTCGCCGACGAGCCCCAGGATGAGCCTCGGATGATCGGGCGCCTCTTCGGCGCCGAGAACGCCGCGGAGGTCCGTACCGGGTTGTGGATCGGCTACCTGAGCCGCGGCCTGTTCTCGTTCATGGCGCAGTCGGACGTCGTCGGTCCGCCGGATTCGGCGGTGGGTCGAGGCTCCGGGATCATCAGCGAGGTCGGCCTGAAACTCACCGTCGGTGACTATGACTTCGCGTTCTCTGCGCTGACCGATGAGTTGCTCTCACCGGGCACCGACGCCATCGACGAGCTCGTCGAAAACCGCATCGCGCGCACCGTGCTGCGTGAGTTGATCGGTGAGCTGAAGAGTCGCGCGCTCGAAGAGCTCGTGGGGACGGAGGTCGGTCTACAGCTCCGCGTGGGAAACTTCCGCGGCAGCGTCGACGGCACGCAGTTCGGTTTCCGCGACAACCAGGTCTGGGTGGGTTCGAAGGACGAGGAGTGGAACACGAACTTCCTGTCCGGCCAGCTCTCCGCGGGGATGTTCTTCCTGCGCTACACCCGTTTCTCCAAGCCGCAGGCCATCGAGATCATCGGTGTGGATCCGCCGGGTCTCCAGACCGCGCGAGTGAACGCGGCGGGGCTCGGTATTCGTGTCGACCGGGAGATTCGCGAGCCGGAGCTGATCGACTTCGAGTACGAGCTGTCGGCGATCCCGCTGACCGGCTTCGCGCACGTCGACTACGGTGACTGGGGGAGCCTCTTCGCGTTGTTGGTGGAGGCCGAGGTTTCGATCACCGTCGTGAGTGTCATCGATGTCGCAGGCTGGCTTGCGATCAAACCGTACGCTGGGTTCCGCGCCGACTTCATCTCCCCGATCGGCGGAGCGTTCGGCGGTTCCAAGCTCGACGAGAACGAGATGCTCTTCCTGCTGCCGGACTACCTCGTGTGGGGACCGATCTTCGGGATCGAGGTGCTGCTGTGAAGCGTCTGTTGCTCTTCGCGGTGCTCCTACCCGCGTGCAGCCTGAAGGACCCCACCGTGCGCTGCGACGGGCCCGCGGACTGCCTGCTCCCGCTGGTGTGTTGTCAGGGCGGCCTCGGCACCGAGCTGACGGAGGTCGGTGCGCCGGTCTGTCTGAGTCGGGAGATCTGCACCGCCGGCGGCGGGACGTACACGCCGTTCTTCCCGGAGGGCGCACCGTGCGGGCGCTCGTCGACCGCAGAGGGCTGCGCGCCCGACCTGGTCTGCTGCGACCGAACCCTCACGTGCCTCGCCGCCGACACCTGCGCGAGTGAACCCACGCCGCCCGCCACGACCTACGACGAGACGATCGCGTGCGGCGCCGACAGCGACTGCCCCGGCGGCGTGTGTTGCGGCATCGACTGGATCGATCGCGAGGGCGCGTGCGCTTCGGTCGCGGCGTGTGGCGCGACGAACGGGATCACGGTCCCGCAGCGCGACGGCGGCGTCGGCGTGGACTCGGGGGTCGATGCGGGCGTGATGCCGACGCTCGCGGAGCAGATCTGCGAGCGTGCGTTCTGCGATCGTCGCGGCGAGATCCCGCCGACCGTCGGGCAGCGCTCGGCGTGCGTCGAGATGTTCACCAGCGGTGTCGACGGGGAAGGGCGCGCGGGCGTCGTCGCGTCCCAGGCCTGCCTCGAGGCGGTGGAGGCGAGCCGAGACCTGTGCGGTATCGCGTTTCGGTGGCGTGACACGGTCGTCCCGGAGGTCGATCGCACCAAGCCGATCCTGCCGGGCCCGTGTTACGCGCCGACGCCGAACGCACCGCTCGCCGCCGCAGCGTGCGCGGTGATCGTGGATCGTGGCCTCGTGACGGACGCCGCTGCGTGTGCGTCGTGGGTGTCGAGCCTGTCGCACGATCTGCTCTCGCGGATCGCGACCGCACCGGCGCGGCTGGATCCGCTGGAGCTCGGCTATGCGGCGCGACCGTTGCTCGGTAGATGTGAAGTCGACGCTCACTGTCCGGACGGCGCAACCTGCCTCGAGGACCTCGCGTTCGGTGGTGTCTGCACCGTGCCGTCGTGTTCGGCCGACAACACCTGCCTGAACCTCGGCGGGGTATGTGACGCGAACTTCTGCACGTTGCCGTGCAGCCCGACGCTCCAGAACGTCGCCGCGCGCCAGGTGCCGGCGGGGCAGTGTGCGTCGCGGGTCCCGCTGGAGGGGGAGCCGCGGCAGCTCGCGTGCGCCGCGCGGATCTCGGGCGGCGTGTGTGTGCCCGCGCTCGATCCGGCGTTGTGTGCATCGGGCGCCGAGACCTTCGACTCGCCGCAGCTCGGCCGCATCGAAGGTGCGTTCGCGTGTTCGCTCACGACGACGTCCACGCTCACGCTGTTCGACCGCTGCACGCCGGGCGCGCCGGATCCGTGCGCGGAGGGTGCGTGTCCCGCGGATGTCGCTTCGCCGCGCTGCATGAACCCGTGTGTCATCGCGCCGGTCGGCGTCGACGGTCCGACGTGCCCGATGGACCAGGTCTGCACGCACCCGACGACGGCGGGGTGGGGCGCGGCGGGGTACTGCTTCGCGGCGTGCCCACCGAGTCGAATGTGCCCGGACGGGAGCGCCTGCGTGCAGGGCTGGCCGGATCGCTACTGCCCGTAGCGCGAGGCGGTCCGGCGCGTTATCACGCTGCGCGATGCCGGAAGCGTTGAAGGAACTCGTCGACCTCGACGCCGCGCTGCTCCTGTTGGGGTTCCCGTTCTTCTTCACGACGGTGTTCTCGATGTTCGACGCCCCAGTACGTCGCCTCCGCAACCTCGGGATCCTCGGGAGCTACGCCGCGCTCGTCGGCGGCGTGTTCGTTCTCGACACGAAGTCCGTCCTCGTGGCGTGGGTGTTCCTCGGCGCGGGGTGCGGGTTGGCGTACTTCGCGTACGAGCTCGTCGGTGGGTCACCGCGGGTGATGACGCTGGTGCACGGGTTGATGGCGTGGCCGATCATGGGCCCCGAGGTCATCGAGTACGTGCTCGCGGATCTCGGCGTGTTCTCCGGCGGCGGGCAGTACGCCGGCGCGAGCGTCGACGAGCTCTTCGCGGCGCTCGACGAGGGGCTCCGCGGCGACGAGCTGGACCCCAACATCGTGCAGGCGCTCTGCAACAAGCGGGAGGACCGCGAGCAGATCCTCCACCGGCTCGATGCGCCGATTCGCGCGTACCCTCCGCACCGCGTCTCGCTGCTCGCGCTCGGCGCCGGCGCGCTCGTCGAGCAGGGGGCGGACGCCCGTCGTTTTCCGCCGGCGGTGTTCGAAGCGCTCGCGACGATGCTCGAGACGATCGACGGCCCCGACGACGAACGCGAGCTCCCGGAGTCCTTCGTCGCGATGGAGCAGGCCGCGGTCGCGTGTTTCGCGCAGTCCGCCGAGGTGCGGGCGCACTTCTCGGAGCGCGTTCGTTTGCGTGAGCTCCTTCGTCGCTACGACGAGCAGTACGGGTTCCTCGGGAAGATGGTGCAGGTGCTCGACGTGGAGTCGCTCGTCGTCGTGCACGTCCCGTCGCGCGTCGGGGTGCGCTTCGTGATGACGGGCATCGCAGACAACTTCCAACTCCACACGTTGCTACTCGGCGCGCTTGCCGGATCCCGCTTCCCCGGCGAGCCGCCTTCACCCGGCGCGGTCGCGGCGGCGGGCGACGGATCTGACGCGAAGCGCACCGTGACGAGCCGGTGGCAGCTCGTGCAGTGGATGGGCCTCCGCGGGGGCGGGGTCGCGGGGCAGGACGACACCGACAGCTGGATCTGGAACGAAGGGGTCCCCGCGGACATCGCGCCGTTCGACGGCGAACGGGTGGTCTTGATCTCGGACGGGACGATCGAGCGCTCGTGGAACGCGACGCGAACCTTCCCCGCCATGGCGGGTCGGCTCGATGAGAAGGAGACCCTCTCGGCCGCCGAGGTCGACGCGCTCCTCGCGGCGATCGAAGCTCGAGTCGAGTCGTGATCATCGTCGTGATCTGCGTCCCATCGATACACGGACTGCGGACTTTCGAGACAGACGTCGCGTGGATGGGTGTTCGGCTCCAACCCCCTTCGGGTTTGGCCGAACGAACGGAGAACCACGCACACGATGAAGACGAACCGACTCCTGCTTGCCCTCGCCCTGACCGCCTGCGGTGTCCCCGAGACGGACGACGCCGAACGGACGCCCTACTACCCGACCGGGCGCACGGATCGGACGACGCCGATGGATCCGACGGACCCGACCGACCCTGCGGATCCGGCGGACCCCACCGACCCGACGGACCCCACCGATCCGACGGACCCGACCGATCCCACGGACCCGACGGACCCGACCGCCGCGCTCCCGGCGCCGCAGCTGCCGGCCACGCTCCTCGACTACCGGCACGACCTGCCGCCGCACTTCACCACGGGGCGCATGCGTGGCTTCGACAACACGCCGGGTGACAACCCGATCACCGACGCGGGTGCGACGCTCGGTCGCGTCCTCTTCTACGACAAACGCCTCAGCGCGAACGGCACCAAGGCATGTGCTTCGTGCCACCCGCAGTCGACGGCGTTCTCCGACACCGCAGCGCTCTCCGAGGGCTTCGAGGGGGGCGCGACGGGCCGCAACTCGATGCCGCTCCTCAACCTTCGCTACTACCACCGCGGTTCGATGTTCTGGGACGAGCGCGCCGCCACGCTGGAGGAGCAGGTCCTGATGCCGATTCAGGACGCGGTCGAGATGGGTATGACGTTGGAGGCGTTGGTCACGCGTCTGTCGGCCGTCGACTACTACGGTCCGCTGTTCACCGACGCGTTCGGCGACGCGACGGTGACCTCCGAGCGCATCTCGCTCGCGCTCGCCCAGTTCGTCCGCTCGATCGTCTCCTACCGTTCGAAGTGGGACGCGGGCCTCGGACAGGTCTCGGACATCCGCGACGACTTCCCCAACTTCACGGCGCAGGAGAACCTCGGCAAGCGCATCTTCTTCGGTCAGCAACAGGGCTTGCCGCCTGGGTTGTGCGCCACGTGTCACCTCCTGCAGAACCCGGTGTCCCCGCCTCCGCCGAACGCGCCGCCCGGCGCGCCCACCGGGGACAACGTCGCCGCGTTCTTCATGGTCGCGCCGAAGAACAACGGCCTCGTCGATCCGAACGACAACGGCTTTGGCGACGTGACCGGGCGGCCGCAGGACGATGGCAAGTTCAAGTCACCGTCGCTCCGCAACGTCGCCCAGTCCGCGCCGTACATGCACGACGGTCGCTTCGCGACGCTGGAGCGGGTCGTGCGTTTCTACGACCGCGAGGTCCAAGCGCACCCGAACCTCGACCCCATCCTCCGCACGCCGCAAGGGGGCCAACCGGTGCGATTGAACCTGGGACCGAACGGTGTCGCTGCCCTCGTCGCGTTCCTGCACACGCTCACCGACGAGACGATTGCCGGTGACGCGCGCTGGTCGAACCCCTTCCCCGGCGACGCGCCGTGATGCGCCTTCGTTCGCTGCGTCGTCGCCTTACGCGCGGGTGCAGTCACCGTTCGGTGCGCAGCGCGTCGATGCGTGTCCGAGGATCTTCGGTCCGTCGTTGAGCGCGGTCGGCGTCGGCCGCCACCCCGTGCGGAGTCGGTGGTCGAGCAGCTCATCGGCGCTCGGGACTCGCGTGGCGGCAAGGACCTGCCGCAGACCCCCCAGTCAGGTGCTGTCGAAGACCGCGATGGTGTTCGCGACCCGGGCGACCACGTCGTGGGTGTACTCGTCCTGGACTACGACCTCGAGCACTTCACCGCCCGCGACGAGCAGGTCGTGCAGCGTGGCGTGGCGCGCGAGGAAGTCCTCCGCCGCGCGCTGCGCGGTACGGTCGGCGATCCAGGAACCCAACGAATTTCAGTATCCTGGCCGACCGTCGTCGCTGTCCACCCGCGCCCGGATCGGCGCAACGAACGCACCCGTTCGACCGAAAACTCACCCGTGGTCGGGTCCGTCGACGGTGTGAACATCCCCGGCGCCGGCCGGATCGCCACGATCGCGGCTCCACCGGCCGTTTCGACGCCTCCGACGCCTTCTGCGGCGCCCGCCGATCCCGTGGCGGTGCCCGCGTTTCCGCCGTCGGCGGGGGTGTTGTTCCCGATGGTCCTGGACCCGGCCGAGGGCAACCACGCGTTTGCGACGTTCGCCGCCCAGCAGATCGAGCACCAGCCGCCCGTACGCAACGTATTTCGTCAGCTCAGCAGTGCGATGAGCGGACCGCGCGCGCCGAAGCGCGTCGCAGATCTGTACGCGCTGGCCCGAACGCTCGCCGCGCAGCAGGTGACGACGCCGGGCAACGATCCGGTCGCGCACGCGCGGCGTGTGAACCTCGTGGCCGTCGTCGCCGTCGCCGCCCACGCCCTTGGTGTCGCCGGTGAGAACCGCATGGCCTTCCCCGGCTTCATCCCCGACGACCGCGAGGGGAGCTTCGCGATGGACCGTGCGTGGCACGTCGCGGCGCAGTGCATGTTCGCGTACGTGTGGCTGTTCGATCGTAACTACGGCGACGGCAAGCTCGCGGACTCGATGGACGCCGTCGCCGACGCGATGGATCCGAACGACGACGCGAAGAAGGTCGACGAGGCGTACGATCGCGTGAAGGGCTACCCGAGCTCTCTGCTCCCCGGCACCCTCGGCGGACCGCCCGCCTACGACGAGGTCTGGGCGTTCATCCCGCGCCCCGACTTCGACTCCGCGCTCCACCAGAGCGCGTGGGACCAGGCGGTGCGTGTCGGGAGCGCGTACGAGCTGAAGGGGACGCCGGCCTCGGTCGATCTCGATCGCCTCGGTGACCACTCGGACCTCGAAGATCCCACCGCGCGCATCGAAGCGACGCTCCACGTGTTCGGCGGCCTCGGCGATGGGTTCGTCACCGGCGACCTGTCCGGGAACCGCGCGGGCGCCTCACTCGGCGTGCAGCTCTTCGACGCACCGGACACGGTGCCCGCCGTCCCGTTCGACGATGGACCGGCGTGGAAGGGGCGCGCGTGGGCGGAGCGCAAGGTCGTCCCGCGCGACGCCTACTACGCGGACGAGTCCGTCTTGATCGCGAAGCTCGGCGGGATGACGGGGGGACGCGCGACGACGAGCCACGAAGCCCACGCGAGCTGGGCGCGCTCCGTCACGCCCGAAGCAGCGCGCGACGAGCTGATCGCGAAGATCGAAGCCCAGGTCGATCGCCTCGCGGCGACCGACCGAGACACCCTCGCGCGCTTCTACGCGACCTTCGCGACGCGGCAGCTACGCTGGCGAGTCCCGTTCGCGGCCGAGGGGATGCGAAACCCGAGCTGGGACGCGCACCACGCTTACGCGATGAACGCTTCGGCCGACGTGTTGAAGTGGGAGCTCGGTCAGAGGGTCCAAGAGATCGCGGCGCGGTTTTCCTGAGCGCGTCGCGCTTGCGGAAGGTGCGCCGGTTCGCGAGGCTCCCGACCGTGTCGCGGATCTTGGATGCGATCGGAGAGACGCCCCTCGTCGAGCTCGCTCACCTCGGGCGTGGTCTGCCGGTTCCGGTCCTCGCGAAGTGCGAGCATCTGAACCCCGGCGGCTCGATCAAGGACCGCATCGCGAAGGCGATCGTCGAGGACGCGGAGCGCCGAGGTGCGCTGAAGCCCGGGGCGACGCTGGTGGAGGCTACGGCCGGGAACACCGGCGTCGGACTGGCGTTGGTCGCCGCGGCGCGCGGCTACGGGCTCGTGTGTGTGATGCCCGAGAAGATGTCCGTCGACAAACGCGTCGCGCTGCAGATGCTCGGCGCGCGCGTGGTCGTCACGCCGAACGCGCCGCTCGACAGCCCCGACAACTTCCGCAACGTCGCGCAGCGCATGGCGGACGAGGAGGGCTGGTTCCTTACCGCGCAGTTCGACAACCCTGCGAACGTCGCCGTGCACGAGACGACCACCGCGCAGGAGATCCTCGACGCCACCGGCGGCCACATCGGCGCCTTCGTCGCCGGCGCGGGGACGGGCGGAACGATCAGCGGCGTGGGCCGCCGTCTGAAATTCGATGGGGTCGGCGCCAAGGTGGTGCTCGCTGACCCGGTGGGCTCGGGTCTCGCGGATTGGGTCGAAACCGGGGTCGTAGGGCCCGATGGCGCCTACGCGGTCGAAGGCATCGGCGGCAGCCTGCCACCGACGAATTTGATTCGCGAAGTGATCGATGCCGCCGAGCGGGTCTCGGACGAAGAGAGCTTCGCGATGGTCCAGCGGCTCGTCCGCGAGGAGGGCCTCCTCGTCGGCGGCAGCGCGGGCACGAACGTCGTCGCCGCGCTCCGCATCGCAGCGCGCGGAGAGGTGGACGGACCGGTGGTGACGGTGCTGCCGGACGGTTGGGATCGGTACGTGGCGCAGCCGTGGATGAAGGGTTGGAGCTGACCCTCGCACCGGGTCGGCACCTCGGGCCACAATGCACCTCCGTGAGCCTGGGGCCACTGCCACCGTGGGACGTCGAGCGGCGGCGCGTCGACGTCTCGGGTCTGATCGCCTGGGCGCGTGACACGCTGCGGGCCGCGGGGATCGACGACGAGCTCGATCGACTCCACGAGCACATCGACGGGAAGCGCGCCGCCGAGCTGGCGCATCACCTCACCGTCGCGAGTCGCTGCCGTTCACATCGAGACGCGTTGTTCGAAGTGCTCCGCGCCGCGATACCCGCGCTCGTTTGGTCCGAAGTCGTCGTGCAGAGCACGTCGCACTTCCGCATCCTGATCCCCGGCGACACACGATCCCCGGTGCCGCCGCACACCGATCACGGGATCGGCCACCCGCTCGACGAGCGCAACGTGTGGATCGCGCTGACGGACGCACGCGGCTCCGCCGCGCTCCGCGTGCAACCGGGGTTCCGTCCGCCCGCCGACGCGTGGGGCCTCGCAGACGACGACGACGCGCTGGTCCCGTACGAAACCTCCGCCGGGGAGGTGCTCCTCTTCACGCCGCTCCACGTGCACGCGGCGCGCGCGCCCGAGACACAAACGCGCGTGAGCATCGACGTTCGCATCGCGCCGCACACCGCGGTGCTTCGGCACCCCACCGGCTACGTCGCCGTGGAGGCGCGATGAAGCTGAAGCTGTTCGAGCGCGTCGGCAGGAGCATCGCGACGGCGCAACCGGATTCGCGCTACTGGTTTTCGGTCACGGAGGGCGTCGCCCGGCACGAAGGCCGCGTGCGCCGCGTCGGCATCTGGCGTTCGTTCGAAACGCTGGACGACGTCCTTCGCGGAATAAGTGGGCACGCGGAGGTCCTCGGCGCCGTCGGGGGCGGCGCCGTCTCCGCGCTCGTCGAGACCCTCGAGGCCGACGGGAACATCATCGGATTCGTTCACACCGACGACCGCCTCGTGAGTTGGGAGGACGCCACGCGGCACGAGCTCGAGGTGCGCGGCGCCATCGACCCCGCGCTCGCGGTGACCTTTCACCACGCGCTCGTCACGGTGCTCGAGGAGGTCGCGTCGACCCCGCGCAGCGACATCACCTACAAACCCACCGAGGACTGGGGCCTCACCGCGCGCGGTGAGCTCACGCTCGCGTTCCACGCTTACCCCGACTGGCGGCACTACTCACACGGCGCCGCCGCCGGGCTGCTCGAGCACGACTACAGCTACCTCGCACCGGAGTCGATCGACGGAAGGAAACCGACGGCGAAGACGTTCGTCTACTCGGTGGGCTACGGGCTTCATCGCATGTTGGCGGGGCGCCCCCCCTTCATCGGCGACACGGGTCTCGCGACGCTGATGGCGATCCGCTCGGACGCCACCCCCGACCTCGCCGAACGGCGCGCCGGCCTCGATCCGGAGCTGACACGAATCACGAACGCGTGCCTCGCGAAGGACGAAGACGATCGCCCGTCGTTGACCGAGGTCCGAAAGATACTCGCGGCGCTCGGGCCCGAGCCCTTCTTGCTCGACCACTGGGTCGAACGGCACTACTTCACCCAACGTGAGGCGCGGCGACGCCTCGAAGGCGCCCTCGCCCGGATGGACTTCGAGGCGTCCTACCGAACGCTCGAGTACACGACGAAGGGATCCGGATGAGCGACCCGAAGCAGGACAACAAGGTGACGCGGAGGACCGCGCTCGTCGCGGCCGGAACCGCGGCGACCGCGGTGTGGTGGGAAGGAACGACGATGAGTGCGACCAAGACGAAGAAGATGCCGGCGGTCTATCTGCCGCACGGCGGCGGCCCGTGGAACATCATGGACCAACCATGGGGCGAGCCGGACTCGCTCGCGCGCCTGACGAAGTACCTGCAGGGCCTCCCGAACGTCCCGGCCGAGAAGCCGCGCGCCGCGTTGGTGATCTCCGCGCACTGGGAAGAGGACGTAGCGACGGTCCTGACCGCGGCGCGCCCGCCGATGCTCTACGACTACTACGGCTTCCCGGAGCACACCTACAAGGTTCAGTGGCCGGCACCGGGTGCGCCGGACGTCGCGGCGCGTGTCGCGGAGCTGCTGGACGGGGCCGGCGTGAAGGTCGCGTCCGCGCCGGAGCGTGGCTTCGACCACGGCACGTTCGTACCGATGATGGTCGCCTACCCGAAGGCCGACATCCCCACCGTGCAGCTGTCGCTCGTGAAGGGCCTCGACCCCGAGGCGCACCTCGCGCTCGGACGGGCGCTCGCGCCGCTGCGCGAGGAGGGCGTCTACATCGTAGGGAGCGGCATGAGCTTCCACAACATGCGCGCGTTCAAGAGCAACAACGGGGGCGCGATGTCGAAGCCGTTCGACGACTGGCTCGCCGAGACGGTCGCGCTCCCGAAGTCGGATCGCGAAGCCCGGCTCGCGAAGTGGGCGACGGCGCCCGGCGCACGCGAGGCGCACCCGCGCGAGGAACACTTGCTGCCGCTGATGGTCGTCGCAGGCGCCGCGGGCAACGACGCGGGCCAGGTGCCCTACCGCGACACGCTGATGAGCGCGCGCATCCTCGCAGCGCACTTCGGCTGAGTCACTTGGACTGCACGGTGATCGCGCCGCCCGCGATCCAGTTCACATTGGCGTCGGCGCCCGTGAGCCAGCTGTCGTAGCCGGCGTCGCCGACGACGTGGCGCAACAAGAACGCGGTCGTATACGCGCGTGCGATCGCGAGCGCGTCGGCTTGGGCCATCGTCGCCTCCTGGCAGACCGAGCAGACAAATCCACACGCCTCGAGATCGTCGACGAAGCTCATGTGGCTCGCGCCGTTCATCGTGACCTCCAGGGACGGGCTCGTCGCCGGCGTGTAGAACGTCGTGTAGCTGTCCGCGGTCGGCGTGCAGGCTTGGCCGCCGAGGCCGGGCATCCGGTCGAGTGTCTGTCCGAGGAACGCGGTGGGGATCGACACCGGGAGCATGTCGGTCGCGTCGGGGCAGCGCGTGGCGTTGCACAGCATCGCGCCGTCGACCGGGTCGAGGCCGACGATGGCGTCGATCGTCGGATCCATCGACGCGCCGTAGACGGCGAGTTTTCCACCGAGGGAGTGACCGACCAGCGCGACGCGGTCGGGGTCGGCGTCCGTCGTCTGCGCGAGGACCCAGTCGAGGCCTTCGAGGATGTCCTGTGCGCTCTCGACGTGGTTCGGGATGACACTCGCCGCAAAGTCCGCCGTGCACGCGACGAAGCCGTGGGACGCGAGCCGCTCGACGTAGCTGTCGTAGAGGTTCGCGTCGATGCGGAACCCGTGGAGCACGAGCACGACAGGGTAGGGGCCGGCGCTCGGACCCTGCGACGGAACGAGGCAGCTCATGTCGATGTCGTTCGTGCTGGTCGTCGGTGCCGTACCGTTCAACGCGGTTGAGGTGTACGGCCCGGGGAGGGTCGGCGGTGCGACGGGCGTCGGTGTGTCGCCGCCGTCGCGTTCTTGGAGTCCGCCGTCGCGCTCCGCACCGCCGTCGCGATCCGTGCCGGCGTCGGGGTTGCCGCCGTCGGTGGTCGAGCCGGCGTCGCGCGTAGCGCCGGAGTCGGTCGCCGAGCCGGCGTCGTGTGTACCGGCGTCGCGTGGGTCGGTGGTGTCGACGCCGCCGTCGCGCGTCACGTCGTCGATCGGTTCGGCGCCGGAGCAGGCGATGAGGAGCGCCGCGAGTGCGGGAGCGAACGAACGCATCGTTGCGCGTCTACCAAATGGTGACGTGGCGCGGGGTCGGTCGTTCGTGTGGAGCGGGTCAGGGGAGGCAGTACGAACGCGAGCCGCAGACGCCCCTGCCGCAGCCGGTTTGGCCGCGTGGGCAGCGGCATTCGTCGGGGCCGAGCGTACATTCGAGGCCCCGGCCGCATGTCTCGCCGACCGCGATCGTGGTGATCGCGTGGCACCGCGCGTCTTCGTTCGGGTTCATGCGGAAGCATTCGTAGCCGTCGACGCAGACGGAGTTTTGTTCGCAGACCTCGTCGGCGGCGGTGGGGATGCGGCACGTTCCCAGGCTGCATTTCAGCCCTGCGGCGCATTCGCCCGGTCCGCAGTCTTCGCCGTCGCCCGCGAGATCGATGCAGGTGTCGTCGGGGCCGCAGCGCCCGGAGCGGCAGGCCAGGTCCGCGAACAGGCCGCCGCACGCGGCGCCGTTGTCGAGCGTGGGGCGCGTCGTCGCGTCGGCGTCGCAGAACCGCGCGAACGGGAGGCGTCCGCCGAAATCGACCACTTCGTCGCAGGTGGCGTTTTGGATCTTGGCGACGCAGGCGTCGTAGCCGGTCGGGTCGAGCTCGATGCCGGGGCCGGTGAAGCGGGCGTCGAGGACGGAGCCGAGGATGTCGCAGTTCGAGCTGTTGCCCGGGCAGCACTCCACCTCGCGCTCGCAGACGAGGCGCGCGATGCGGTCACCGGGCGTCTCGTTCGTGAGGTCGCCGCCGTCGCGGGTGCCGGCGTCGGTGGTGACGTTCGGGCCGCCGTCGCGGGTGGTGGTGTCGACCGGTTCGGACTCGGGGCAGGCGCAGAGGAAGAGGAGGAGCGGGAGCGCGTAGGGGCGGGGCATCGAGCGAGGAACAAAGCAAAGGTGTGGCACCGAGCGCAAAGCGGTGGCGGCGCTCACGATCTGATCGGAGCTGGAGGCGCTTAGTGCCCGGACCACTCCCAGTAGTCGCTGACGTGTTCGTACGAGCCACCGAGCTGCACGGCGCCGCCGCCCGGCGCGACTTCGAAGAGGCCGTGCACCTGCCAGTTGATGTCCTCGTGCGGATCCGCGCCGGCAGCCTCGGCTTCGTTGGCGGTGTCGAAGTGATAGTAGCGATCGCCGTTGGCGTCCGTCGGGCCCGACTCGGAGTTGAAGCCGTCCTGGTGCATCCAGATGCGTCCGCCCACGACTTCGCCGCTCGGGAGCTCGATGACTTCGACGCGCACGCGCGGGGAGCCGATCGTCCCGTACACGCCGCTGTCCTCTTCGAAGTCTCCGACGATCGAGATCAGCTCGCGCTCCATCGCCTTCGCGAAGGCGAGACGCGGGCCGTCGAGGGTGTCGGGCGCGACTTCGCCGGACGCGACGTAGTAGTCGAAGAGGTTGCCGTAGTCCTCGAGGATCTCCGCCTTGGTGTCCGTGGACAGCGCGGTGAACGCAGCGACGTCGGCCGCGCGCGGCCCGCCGGCCGCCGGTGTGGCGGGTGCCGCGGGTGTGGCGGCCGTACCGACGATCGTCTCCGGCGTCTTGTTGCGCACGGCGTTTTCGTCCGCGAAGGCGGCGAGTGACTGCCAGGTGCGGGCGAGACGTTTGCGATCGTCCGGGCCGTTCGCGTTCTTCTTGTAGGCGGAGAGCGCGTCGTTCATCACCGCGTCGACGTCGGCCTGCTTGAACGAGGTGCCGCCGGTGCGATGTTCGAGGAGCCGCGTGACGCGGCGGACGGCGGACTTGCTCGTGGCGACGACGTCAGGCCCGGCGGCGAGGTAGGCCTTGATCGCGTCGACGGTGATTTCGCCCTGACCGTGCACGTCGCCGATCGCAGCGAACACCTGACTCATCTGGGAGAGGCCCTTTGCGAGCGCTACGACGTCGCCGATCGGTCGGCCGGAGCGGTCCGAGACGATGGCCTCGGCGGACAGCCCCTTGGACTTCACCTCCGCGGCGAACAAGGTGAGCGCGCGCCAGGTGGGTTTCATGTCGGCGACGTCGAGGTCGGCGTCGCGGTCGCGATCCACGAAGCGTTGCACGTCGCCGAGCGTGCGTTTGATGTCGTCGACCGGGACGTCGGACGAGGCGGCGACGTGCCGCATGTACGCGGAGAAGGTCGCGAGCGCCGCGCCCGCGGCGTCGCTCGCGCCGCCGCGCTGGGCGAGGAACTTGGCGACCTCGTGGTCGGAGACCTTGTCGTCCCGCGTGCCCTCTTCGGCGCCGATCTGGCGGTCGATCTCCTCGTAGACTTCGCCGAGGACGCGGAGGCCCTTCTCGATGTCGGGGGGCGGCGGGATCTTCATCAGGTCGGGGGTACCGCGCGCGTCGTTGCCCCGGCAATCGTACGGCCGGACGGCTTTTTGGTTCGGGAGGTGGCGACAGTTCGGTACCCTGAATGTGGATGGTCGCTCCGCTGCCGTCGAAGAAGGTCAGCGCCCAGCTCGACCCACGAGCCCAGGCGACCGGCGAGGCCTTGGCCGAGGCGCTCACGGACGGGGCCGCGGCGGCGATCGTGGGCCCGAGCTACTCCGGTAAGACACAAGCGGCGATGGCCGCGCTCCGTGTCTTGGACCCGAGCGGCGCCTCGACCGCACACACCTCGGCGGCGATCCTCAACACCAACGCGCCGGTCGCCCAGGCCGATCGCTCCGCGACGTGGAGCAGCTACTCTCAGCTCCTCGAACGCTTCGGCGAGACGGCACCACGCTTCGTCGTGATCGACGAGGCGGGCAGCACGGCCGCGCCGGTGCAGCCGGTCGATCTCTACCAGGCCAAGGCGCGCGCTCTGCTCTCGAAGTGGCGCGACGCAGGCACGACGTTCGTCGTCATCGGTCACCAACTCAACGACCGGCTCGAGAGCTGGGCGTCCTGGTTGGGAGACGGGCGCTTCGCGGTGGTCGACGCCCCGACCGGCGTCGTGCGCCCGGCGCGCGCGAAGCTGGAGCCGCAGGACCGCCCCGCGAACCCCGTCGCCGAGAAAAACGAACGCGGCGCGCAGGGCCGCGAGCGCATGCACCGACCGCTGGGCAACGCGTTCTTCGCGCGCTTCGACGACGATCGCTGAACGACGACGCGCGCTACGTTGCTCGACCGCCTCTGGCTCCCTGAACCGCCAACTCGAGTTGCCGCTCGCTGAGTGATCCCCAGAGGGCACGGCACGCCCTCGGTCGGGATCCATGCCGACCCACCGGTTGCCGCTCAGCTCGAAGGCCGCGGGGTGAGGGGCCGCACGGTTCGCATCGTGCTGCTATCGAGAAGCGGACCACGGGCGTCTGTAAGATCCACAAGGGCCCAGCGCGAATATCCAAGTCGACCGGCCACTCGAAACGTCCAGGCTCGTCCTGGACGACGAACCGCCGTGCAGCTCCGTGGACTCTCCTGTCGACCTTCTGAAGGGATAAGATGCGAAATTACATCCTCATGGCCGCCCTACCGTTGGCCATCCTCATTCCCACCAAACCCGTTCGGGCCCAGCTGAATCCGCCCGTCGACTTCCCCGTCGGCGGCGCTCCGAACCAAGTGCAGGCCGGTGACCTGGACGGCGACGGCGACATCGACCTCGTCACCGTGAACCGAGCCACGAACGACTTGAGCGTCCTGCTCTCGGATGGAAGTGGCAACATGGCGCCCGCCGTTCACTTCGCGGTCTTCAACGACCCAACCGCCATCGCGCTCGGCGACATGGACGGGGACGGGGATCTCGATGCCGTCGTCGCCAGCAACTTCGGCAGGCAGTTCGGCGTCATGCTCAACAACGGCGCAGGGGCGTTCGGTGCCCCCACGGTGACCGCCGTGACGATGATGCCGACGTCGATTGCATTGGCCGACTTCGACCAGGACGGCACGCTCGACGTCGCGGTCGGACTCAACCTCCTCAGCGGCGCGATCGAGATCCACCCGAACCTGGGCACCGGGGCCCTTGGAGCGCCAACGGTGTTCAACACCATCGATGGCGTTCGCGTGCTCGTCGCCGCAGACGTCGACCAGGACGGCCTGACCGACCTGCTGTGGCGGGAGCGCTTCGACATCACCGTCAGTCTGGCCACCGGCCCCCTCACGTTTGCTGCCCCGGTCACAGCGGCCGACAGTGGTGACCGGTCCATCGACCTCTCCGACTTCGATGGTGATGGTCTGCTCGACCTACTGTCGCTCGACAACGCGAACTCGGAGGTCGGCGTCCACCTGGGCAACGGCAACGGAACCTTCCAGGCCCCAACCAAGTTTCCGGTCGGCAACAACCCGAACGTCGCGGTCGCGGCTGACATCAACAACGACGGATTTGCCGACATCGTCGTGGCCAACAACTTCGATGACGACCTGTCGATCTTCATCGGTACGGGCGCGACCTTCAACGCTTCGCCGAGAATCGCCGTCGGTGACGCTCCGGACTCGATCGCCCAGGGCGACTTCGATGGCGACCTCGCTACGGACATCGCCGTCGCCAACTTCCTCGACGATGACGTCAGTGTACTGCTGCAGCCGAGCGCGAGCGCAACGGTGGTCTTCAACAGCGACTTCGAAGCCGACACCGTGGGAATGGCCCCGCTCGCGAGTCCGGCCGGGGCACCCGTCGGCGACTCGCTGGGGGTGTTCGCGACGCACCCGTCGGATCCAACGCAGTCCATCCTCGTCGACACCAGCTACGGCGGAAACGTTACGCAGAACGTACGATTCAATCGCGCTTCGGCCCCGGGATCGTGGCCGCGTATCGACGCCTTCGCCGCCAGCTGTTCCTCCCTCGGGACGGCGAAGATTCGCGTGACGTGGCGTTCGGTTGCGGAGCAGACCGACAAGTTCGGGTTCAACGTCTCGAGTCAATCGAACACGTACAAGAATTTCTTCCTCATCACCTATTCCGTCGGCGGGCAGCTCATTTACCACACGGGCACTTCGACCAACCTGGGACCGAACTACGCGGCGGGCGTCTGGCAGGATTTCGAGGTCGTCCTCGATATGAGCGCCGAAACCTATGACTTCACCGTCGACGGCGTTCCGGTCGCGACGGGCGCGGCCTTCTGGCAGACCGGTGGCGACTTCCGCGTGCTCAAGTTCGTCGCGGCGGGCGACAGCACGCACTTCCGCATCGACGACGTGAAGATCGAGGTCTTGGGCCCCTGTTGAGGCCGCGACGGTGGGATTCGTCCCATTCGACACGCGCTCTGTAAGATCCGGAGGGGGTCGCGTAGAAGTTCGAATCAAGCGCCGATGTCCCCCGTGGGGGCGCGGTCCGAGGAGCTCGGAGTGGTCGATTCGACAATGGTGCGTCCGGTGTCTCGGCCGGTGCGAGCGCAGGCGCGCCGCCGTCCGGACGCCGCCCGACGCATGACGGACCGCGAGACGGTCGCGGACGCGCTGGCCGGCGACGCCGGGATGCGACGCCGTCTCGTCGAGTCGATGGCGCCGATCGTCCACAGGCGCGTCGCGGGCATCGTCGCGCGGAAGCGTCCGGCGGCGCAGGCGCGCGACCTGCGGCAGGTCGTGGAGGACGTCGTCCAGGACGTCTTCGCATCGTGTTTTGCGTCCGACGCTCGCGTCCTGAGGAGCTGGGACCCCGCCCGAGGTCTGTCGTTCGAGAACTTCGTGGGTCTCGTCGCCGAGAGGGAAGCCCTGTCGTTGCTCCGGTCCGCGAAGCGCAACCCGTGGACCGAGGATCCGACGCTCGCCGACGACGAAGTGTTCGCGGACGTCCCCGACCTGCGCGCGGTCGAAGCACGGCTCGAGTCACGGAACCTGATCGCGGTCCTCGCCGAACGCTTGCGCGAACGACTCAGCCCGCTCGGCATGCAGTACTTCCGATGGCTGTACATCGAGCAGCAGCCGGTCGACCGCATCGCGGAACGCGCCCGTACCACGCCGGGGGCCATCTACGTGTGGCGTTCGAGGTTGCGGCGAATGGTCGCCGACGTCGCGGTGGAGCTCGATCACGAGGAGGAACGCGTTGGCTGACGATCGCCTCCTTGACCGTATCGCCTCGTCGATGGATGCCGAGGACGACGTCGACCCCCGGCTCGAGGCGCTCGCCGATGGGACGTCCTCGGCGGCCGAGCGTCTCGAGCTCGAGCGCGAGGCGGAGCGCGATCCGGAGCTCGCTCGTCGCCTCGTCGCCTACCAGCCGCTCTCCACCGCGGACGTCGACCGGTTGGACGACATCGCGCGGGACGCCCTCGCCGATGCGCCCTCGCCGATACGGGCGCCCGTGATTCGCGGACCGTGGCTCGCGGTCGCGGTCCTGGCGACCGCGGCGGCCGTCCTGCCCTTCGTCCTCCGAACGTCGCCGCTGCCCGCGTACGAGGTCGAGGTCCACGTGGGCGATGACACCTACCGCGGGGACGCGATTGCACGGTCTGCAGGAAGGCTTGCGCCCGATGCGCCACTCGAAGTCGTCCTGCGGCCGGCGACGCGCGTGTCGAGTACCGTCGAGGCGCGTGTGTATGCGGTGCGTGACGGTCGGCTACATCCCGTCGAAGGTCGACTCGAGGTCTCGCCGACGGGCGCCGCGAGATTCGTCGGTTCGGTCGGACGGCTGGTCGAAGTCGAAACCGACGAAGCGGTGCTCGTGCTCGTCGTGCATCGACCCGGCGAGGCGCCGCGAGAAGAGGCGCTGGCCGCGTGGCTGACGGCCCGCACACCTCGTGCGACCGGGGACGGTTGGGAAGCCGCGCGCGTCGTCGTCGTCGTCGACGATCGATGACCTGACGAGCGTCGCGACCCGGCGAGTTTTCCTGATCGGCGCCGCGCAAGAAGTGTCGTCCTCCCATCATAGTTATCAATGCGGACCGAGGACGTGACACGATCTCAGAAGGAGTAGAGAGATGAATCGAATCGAACGAATCGTAGCGATGTGCACGGTGGTGGGTGTGGTCTCTTGCGACGGCGGCGCGCCAGCAAAGACGGCGGAGGTCACGTCGGCGAGTAGTGCCGAGGCGTCGGACCCGTCCGACGACTACGAAGACCACGACGCGGTGTCCAATCCTCCTTTTGGCCTCGAGGATTGGAACGACGGGGACGAAGGTGAAACTCCGGTGGAAGGGGAGGGCTCCTGTACGATCTACTATGACGAATTCGACATCCTCGTCATGGTGAAGGATTTTTCGGATATCGGTGAGCCCGTCGAGCTCGAGGAACTCACCCTCCTCGGCGACGAAGGACAGCCCTTGCAGACGTTCCACGATTTCGCGGATCCCGAAGCCGTCGCCGAGCACGCCTTGTTCTTCACGACGCTGGGCGAAGAGGGATGGCAAGCCGTCGAACACATCCTCGAGTCGAACGCATTCAAAGCGAAGGTGGTCGCCGGAGATCGCTTCCTCCGCTGCGACATCGAACACGCCAATCAGCTCTTCGATGGTTATGGGTCCTGCCCCCATTGCATTGTGACCTACGTCTGCGCTTGTCTCGCTCAGACGTACAACCACGCGTCGGCGAATCCGATCTGTGAGGGGTACTCGATGGAGGCGGACGACCAACAGTGCTTCCCAGAGGGCCTCTGAGGGGTCTCGTCGCCGCCGCGTTCTGCCTCGTCGGTGGGTGGCTCGCTCACGAGCGGCTGACGGGCGCGACCGACGTGACGGCGGGCGTCGTGGCGTCGTCGACCGGCGGGCCGGGCGTGTTGTTCAAGGGCTGCGACCAAGTCACGGTCGAGGGTCGCTGCCTCCTGACCGCAGGTGCGACGCTCACCATCTGGCTCGGCGGCGCGGTGGCTCCGCCCGTCAGCCTGGACGGGCGCCCGCGCGATCTTCACACGACGCCCGCCGCCGGTGGCCTTCGGCTGTCCCTCCCCGTTGCTCCGTCGGACCTCCCGGCGACGTTGGCCATCGGACCGCAGGGCTCGTCCGAACGCTGGACGCTCCGGCTCGAGCGGCACGAGGTCCATCCCGCGCTCGAAGCCGCGCGAAGACTGAGGAGCGATGGCGAGCGGGCCGCGGCCGCCGCGATCCTCCTGCCGCTCACCGAGGATCCTGACGAAGGCGTTCGTGCGCAGGCCCATGCGCTCCTCGGACGAATGGCACGTGATCGCGGTGACCACGCCGAGGCGGTCGTTCGGCTGACCCGGAGCATCGACCAACACCGGGCCGCGGGATCCGTATCGGGCGAGATGCACGACCGCTTCGCTCTGGCGTACATCCTGAGGAACCGCGGCGACTACGCACGCGTTTGTATGACGCTCGCGGAGGTCGACGCGCGCGCGTCCGTCTATCCGGCGGCCGCCGAGGACGCCGCCTACTATCGGGCCTACGCCGCCGTCGGCGTCAGCGACTATCGGCGCGCGCTGCGCTACGGCGCGCGTGCACTCGAACACGCCGAACGCATGGGTGACGAAGCGGTCTGGCGAGCGGCCGCGGAACTCCAGGTCGAGACCTTCATCGACCTCGGGCGGTTCGAAGAGGCAGCGGATCTGTACGCGCGCCTCGCCGAGGAGACCCCGACGCAGCCGACGTGCCGGCGTGCGCTGGCGCTGGTGATCCTGGGCCGGCTGGCCACCGGGCTGTCCGATACCCAAACGCTCGAGCCGGCACGTGCGTCGTTGCGCGCGGCCCTCGAGCTGTACGAGGAGCGCTGCGACAACCCACGGCATCGTTCGAACGCCCTCGCGCGGCTCGGATACGTCGAGCTGCTCGCGGGAGATCTGGAGGCGGCGAGCGATCTCCTCGTTCGTTCGCGCGCGGCCTTCGCCGAGCCCGCGATTCCGCTACGAAAGCTGCAATCGATCTTGCAGGCGGATCTTTCCCTCGCCCAGGCGAACCATGAACAGGCCGAGCACGCGTACGCGCGGCTCGAGCTGCTGGGCCGATGGTACGGCGATGCGACGACCCGCCTCCGCGGTCTCGTCGGGCGAGGCCGTGCCCTCGAAGGACAGGGTCGCATCGAGGAAGCCATCGCGGTCTATCGCGAAGGCGAGCGTGTCCTCGATCGCCTCAGCCTGCGCGCACCGCTCGGTGGTGGTCGAGAGGGGTTCGTCGGCCGGCACGCGGACGGCAGCCAGCGGTTGATCGAGCTGCTGATCCAGAAGGACGAGATCGCGGCCGCCGCGGACACGGCGCGACGCAGTCGAAGGCGTGTGCTGCTCGGGCTGAACGCGAGGGCGCGCCTCGACGGCGCGCCCGAAGAGGCGCGTCAACTCTGGTACGAAGCGCTGTCCGAGCACCGTCGCATCCACGTCGACGACGGACCCGACGATCGCGGTTGGGACCTCCCGGTCGACGACATCCGGCGCCGCATCCAACGCCGCGAGGGGCGGTCGGCGGCGACGCGCGTGCAGATCGACGATGCGCTCACCGCGCTCGGCGCCTCCTTGCCCGCCGATCGAGATCTCGAGCCGCCGCCGCGCGGGGTGGTCCTGCTGACCTACCACCGCGTCGAGCAGGGGTGGGTGGGGTTCGCGTCGACCGCGGCCGGATCGATCGCGCGTCACCTCGGACCGATCGACGTCGAACGTTCGACGGCGGACGCGCTGGCTCACCAGCTCCTCGATCCCTTCGACGCGGTGCTCGACGGGCACGCGAGGGTTCACGTGCTCCCGAACGGCGTCCTGAACCGCGTCGACTTCCACGCGCTGCCGTGGCGCGGGCGGCCTTTGGTCGCCTCCCGCCCGGTCGCCTACCCGGCCGACGTCGAGTCGCCAACGTCCTCCGACACACCGCGCGGCGCCGAGGCGATCGTCATCGATCCGTTCGTCAAGCTGCGGACGTCGACGAAGGAGGCAGCCCACGTCGAGCGCACGTTGAGTGACGGCGGTTGGTCCGTCCGGCGACTCTCGGGTGCGGAAGCCACGCGCAGCGCCGTCGCAGCGGCGACGCGATCGCCCCGCGCTCGGCTGCTGCACTACGCGGGGCATGCCCACTACGCCGGGCTCGACGGCTGGGAGAGCCATCTCGGCGACCCGTCCGTCGAGCTGCTCGGCGTCGCCGAGATCCTCGCGCTGTCGTCGGTGCCGGACCACGTGGTGTTATCGGGCTGCGAGACGGCGGCGACTTCCGCGGCCAAGGATGTGTCCGGCCTCGGCCTGGCGCAGGCCTTCCTGATGGCGGGTGCGCGCTGGGTGATCGCGTCCGTCCGCCCGGTGCGCGACGTCGACGCTCGGGTGGTCGTGACGGCCCTGTACGCCGCGCAGCGGCGCCGCGGCGTCTGGGATGGCCCCACGCTGCTCGCCGAGGCGCAGAGCCGGCTGTCCGTCGACCGTCCCGAGGTCGACTGGGCCAGCTTCCGCGTCGTCGTGCGATGAGCTGATCGTCTGGCGAACAGAACTGAAAGCTCGGGAGGGATTGCACAGGGGACGCCGCGACGGGCGGTTGTTGATACGTTACGGAGTCTCGAGGAACGACGTCGTGACCCCGGGTATCGACCTCGACCGGCTCGGTCCACAGGAGCTGCGCGCGCGGCTCGTATCGGCGTTGGACGGCGACGCCGACGCGATGCGCACCGTCGTCGCCCGGATCGCCCCGACCATTCAGGTTCGGGTCTCGCGAGCGCTGATGCGCCACGCGGCGCAGGCACGCGGTCGCAACCTGCGCCATGATGTCGAAGACATGGTGCAGGAGGTCTTTGCCGCGCTGTTCTCGCGGCGGGGGAAGGCGCTCCGCGCGTGGGACGAGCGCCGCGGCCTGTCGTTCACGAGCTTCGTCGGCCTCCTCGCCGATCGCGAGGTCGGCATGATCATGCGGACCGGCAAGCGCAACCCCTGGACCGAGGACCCGACGCTCGACGAGCGCCTAGACGAGATGCGCGGCACGGCGGCCAGCCACGAGGACTACGTGGCGTCGCGCGAGCTGCTCGCCCTCATCGCCGAGCGCCTGAAAGAACGCCTCAGCCCGCGGGGCCGTGTGTACTTCCAACGCCTGTACATCGACGAGCAGCCGATTCAGCTCGTCGCCGAGGAGGAGGGGACGACACCGACCGCCCTGTACTCCTGGCGCAATCGACTCCTGAAGCTGGTCCGCGAGCTCGAGGCGGAGCTCGCAGCCGAAGGACCTGGCCGTGTCTGACCGCGTCGACGACGGCCTCCGCGCGATCGGGCAGGCGATGAGCGCGCTCGACGCGGACCTCGATCCACGGATCGAGCGCCTCGCCCACGGAACGCTGAGCGCGGACGAGGAGGCGCGGCTGCGCGAAGATGCCGTGCACGACTCGGCGCTGCGGACGGCGCTCGAGATGTGCGAGCCCCTCTCGAAGGACTTCGAGGACAAACTCGTCGGCGTCGCGCTGGACGCCGCGAGCCCGCTGCGCCGCGCGCGAACGTGGCCGATCGGTGTCGCCGCCGTCGCCGCGGCGGCCGCCGTGCTGCTCCTCATGGTCCCTCCCGACGGCGACGCGCTGCCGGCCTACCGGGTGGAGTATGAGCCGACCGCCGAGGACTGGCGCGGCGCGGCGACTCCCACGATCCTCGACGGCCCCACCGAGATCGCGATCGTCATGCGACCGATGGTCGAGGTGTCCGGCCCGGTCGGGGCGTCGCTGTTCGTCGTCGTCGACGGCGCGCCGGTCTCGTCCTCGGTCGTTGCGGAGGTGTCGCCGCGGGGCACGGCTCGGTGGGTCGGCGAAGCCGGTGTGCTCGCCCGCGGCCAAACGGGCGAGGTCCGCCTCGTCGCCGTCGTCTCCCGCCCCGGCGCCGCGCCCAGGCCGCAAGCGGTGCTGGGCGAGGAGACCGGCGACGGCTGGCAAGCGCGTTCCTTCACGCTTCGGCTGCGACCCTGAGTCGTTAGTTCACGACGAGCGAGTAACCTCGGTAGTTCCGGCAGGTGGAGTCGCCGAAGTGCGTGACCTGCTGATACACCTCGGAGCCCCAAGTCCCGTTGGGCTGCAGGACGTTGTAGTAGATGCGCCAGTGCTCGAGATCATCGTTGTACGAGTTCTCGAGGTCTTGGTTGTCGACCGTCACCGTGTCGCCGTAACCGACGACCCGGTTACTGAAGTCCTCGGAGCGCCACGGGCCGTTCGCGTTCTCGGAGAACTTCACGCGACGGACGCGAATGGCGACGTTGCCGCTCGCCCGCTCGCGCGAGTTGGTGAAGATGAGGTCGACGTCCTTGCAGAGGTTGGAGCCGAGGATGCCCTGCTCCGTCGTCGCGGTCTGGGGCGCCTCCTCCGACGCCGGCCGCTCGTCGACCGATCCACACGCCGCGATGAACCCCAGGACAGCGACGGACCACAGCCCGCCGCGCTTCGTTGAATTCGACATCGATCTCTCCCCTGAAAATGAGTTGTACGAGCGGCCCGGAACGACCGAGGCCTCGTATCGGTATTCGTTTCGAGGGTGCGCGAACCTTACCGGCACACAGGAAACGCCGTGCTCGTTCGACAACCAGATTCCAATGCATGAGCACGCCGCGCCGCCGAACGCGCGCGAGGGCCCCCGCCCGGATCGCCGCCGAGGCCGCCGACGCGTTCGGCGCGATCGACGTCCTGGTCAACAACGCGAGTACGCTCGGCGCCGTCGGACCGGCGTCACGGCCGATGTCGACGCGGCGTGGCTCGACACGGGCGGTACCGTCCGCAGGTGTTCGTGCTCCCGCCGCCCGAACAGGGACGAATTCTACCCCGCTTCGCTCGCGACGAGGCGCAGCTCGCTGATCGCCGTGTCCTTGTACTTGCTCCCCGGGAAGACCTCGACGATCCGAAATTTGATGACGTCCTTGGCCGAGAGATCACGACCGAGCGCGAAGGTCTGCGGCTCCAGGGTGTCCAACAGTTCGACCGACGCCACGACATCGCCGTTCACGAAGACCTTCGCGCGCTTGATGCGCGAGTTCTCTTTCCACGTCTTCTCGGACTTCGTGTAGCCATTCAGGATCATGAGCTTCGCCGCCTTGGCGGCCTGGTCGACGCGAAGGTCGATACCCTCGCATCGCCCGTGCCAAGGGCTGCCCTCCACCCAAGCGGTATTCGGATTGGCGTCCGCCGCGTTCTCCGGTCGGTAGGCGTTCCTCTTGCTCTTCAGCGTCGCCGTCGCCGACACCATGACCAGCGCGACCGTCTTCTTGGCGAGTGCATCGCCAGCGAGCTCCTTGGTGAGCACCGACTTCACGTTCGGTGGTCTCTTCACGTATTTCCACTGCTTGTCTCGGCTGCTGCTCTTGTAGTGCCGCGTCACGTACGCGTCGCACTCGGCGAGCGTTCGCTGGACGGCTTCGCTCCCCGACTGGCGCGCGAGATCGCCAGAGATCAGACCCGCACGACTGTAGCGAAGATCGGCACCGGCCTGGACGAAGGCACGGACCATCTTCACGGCGGCCGGGTCGGGCGGCGGAGGCTGCTCGGGCGCGCCGACGACATGGCCGTTGAGCAGCCAGTAGAAGAGGCGGAAGTCGGTGTCGAGCAGCACTTCGTTCGCGTTCTCGTCCTCGCGCGTGATGAGCCCTTCCGTCCGCATCGACGTTCGGCTCTTTCGGCGCGCGACCACGCGTGGCTGCGCGCCGAGGTCGAGCGACACCCGCGCCTTCGGCGGCGCCGCGTCGAGCGTCACCGCGCCGGAGTAACGATCGTTGTCGAACACCGCCGCGTTCCCGGGGAGGAGGGGCACCCGCGACGAGTTGGTGATCGTCAGCCGCGCAAACGCGTGCCCGGTGATCGCGGGCCGGAGCAGGTACCGCACTTCACACGGAAGGTTCGCGCGCCCCAACAACAGACGGTGCTGCTCGTGGCCCGAAGGCAAGGACGCGCGCTCGTTCGCCGTCAGCTCGAAGTCGAATCCCCCGCTGCTCTCGCGCGGCGGAGCCTCCGCCTCGAAGCGGTCCCAGTCCGGATGATCCGGCGAAGGTGTCTGCACCACGCCGATGTTCGTCGTCCCCTCGCGCGGCGACGGGCGGCCCGTGCGCTGCGCTTCGACGAGCTGCGTCGCCGTCGGCCCCGTCTCCGCCTGTGCGGACACCGCGGTGATCTCGGAGAAGATCCCCTCCTCACGGAACTGCCGTGCGCGGGGCCCCGAGTCCGGGCGCGGGTTGCTCCCGTGGCGCGGGTGGCTCGTCGGATCCGAGCCGGGCCCGAGCAACGGCTGAGCGAACGGCGACTGCGCGAGCGTCTCCGCGGAGATCGAGAGGTCGCCGGTCGCCGCTTCGTGGTCGAGGAAGTCCGGCGACGACCGACTCCGTCCGGGGTTCGAACCGGGGCTCGACTGCGGCATCGGTGGCGGTAGGAGCGCGGGCTCCAAGACCGAAGCGTTCCTCGGGAGGGGTCTGTTCTTCCCGGACGACGGCGTCGGATGTTCGAGGACCCACGGACGCACGCGCTGAATCGCGAGGCCCTCTTCGAGGACGGCCGTCGACGTACGGACGGCGGTGTCGGTCCAGTCCTCCCCGGTCTCCTGCCAGATCTCCGCGTAGCGCGTGACCTCGATGGTCGGGAGCCCGCGTGTGAGACGGAGATCGTAGAACGGACGCCACGTCGCCCACCCCATCGCGTAGGTCAGCTCGAGCGTAGCCGTGACGGCTTCATCGCTTCGCACCGTGACCATCGTTCGCGTGCGCTCGCGGAGCGTGGCCGAAGGGTTGTCGCGGTCGCGGCGCTGACTCTTGCGCTGGTCGAGCTCGTCCGCCGTGAGCTGCCGCTCGTAGTCGGCCATACGGAGCTGGTAGAGCGTCTCGCGGCGGCGCTCGACGAGCGCATCGAGCCCCTCCAGGAACCGCTCCGGCGCGAGCGCGCCCTGAGGCGCGCGCGCTTTGTCGGGGACGACGGCGTCGATCAGCTCGAGCTCGGCGGCGAGCCCTTCGGCGCGCCCGGTGAGATCGTAGAGGCGCGCGGTCAGCCGCTCGATCGCGACGTCGAGATCGGCGGTGGAGTCGGCGCCCTCGGGGTGTGTATCGGGGAGGAGCCCCAGCTCGACGCGTACGATCTCTCCGCCGGACGTCGTGACCCGCAGCGTCGCGGGATCGACCGACGTCGGGAGATCGTCGAGCGCGTACGTCGTCTCTCCCGCCGGAACGTCGATCTCGACGATCCGCGTGACGTGCGCATGTTCGGAGAACACCGTGACGCGTTCGACTCGACTCGCCCCGGCGAAGACCGGCTCCCCCATCGCTGCCGAGAGGATACATCGGTTGCCGCGAAAGCAGGCGGGTGGTAACCCGAAACCGGCGTGAAGGCCGCCCGCGTCGTCAACTGTCCCAACTGCGGTGGGCAGGTCGAGTTCCGGGCGGGAGCATCGCTCCTGTCCGTCTGTAGCTACTGCTCGAGCGCCGTCGCTCGCGTGGGCGACGACATCACCGAGCTCGAGATCCTCGGGCAGGTCGCCCCGCTGGCGGATATCGGCTCCCCGCTCGCGCTCGGGACCTCCGGGCGCTACCACAGCAAGGGCTTCACACTCGTCGGGCGCGTTCAGCTGAACTATGGGGCAGGTCCCTGGAACGAGTGGTACGCCGCCTTCGACGACGGCCGTTGGGGCTGGCTCGCCGAAGCTCAGGGGAAGGTCTACCTCACGTTCGGCGGGGCGCAAGCCGGCTTGCCGAGCTACCCCGCGGCGCGCGTCGGCAGTCACTTCAAGTTCGGCAAACACGAGCTGACCGTCGTCGAGCGTCGCCGCGCGAAGTTCGTGTCGGCGGAGGGCGAGCTCCCGTTCGCGGTCGAGCCGGGCGCCCAGTTCTTCTACTGCGACGTCGAAGGGCCCAACGGGACCTTCGGAACGATCGACTACGGCACCGCGCCGCGTGAGGCGGAGTCGATCTTCCTCGGCGCCGAGCTGAAGTACGACGACGTCTTCGACAAGAGCGTCCTTCGCGACTACCAGCCCACCGAGGCCGCCGCCGGCGTCGGGATGAACTGCCCGAACTGTGGCGCTGCCGTCGAGCTGCGCGCGCCCGACGAAGCCCAGCGCGTGACGTGCGGCTCGTGTGACTCGCTCCTCGACTGTTCGAAGGGCAGCGAGCTGTACCTGATGTCGGCCGCGCGCCAGCACGGGCAGGATCCGCAGATCCCGCTGGGGAGCACCGGCAAGTTCTCGCACGGGCGCTACACGATCTACGGGCTGCTCGAACGCAGCGTCACGTACGACGGGATCAAGTACGCGTGGCAGGAGTACCTGCTCCGCGAGGACCGGCGCGGCGGTTACTACTGGTTGATCGACAACGACGGTCACTGGACCTTCGTGCGCCCGGTGTCGGCGGGGGCGGTGCAGGAGCGCGGGCGTCAGGCGCGCTTCGACGATCGCACGTACCGCCACTTCTCTTCGTCGACCGCCGTCGTCGATGCGCTGCGCGGCGAGTTCTACTGGAAGGTGCAGGTCGGGGATCGCGTCGGCACGAGTGACTACGTCGCGCCGCCGCACATCCTGTCGGAGGAGCGCACGCCCGAAGAGGTGACGTGGTCCGCTGGTGAGTACCTCGACAAGAAGGTCGTCGAGGAGGCGTTCGGGTTGAAGCGCCCGCTCGCGCGCGCCGCCGGCATCGCGCCGAACCAACCGAACCCCGCGGCGCCTTCGCTGAAGGCTTCGTTCCGCTTCGGCCTCGTCTTCTCGGGGCTGTTGCTGCTGCTGGCGATGCTGATGTCGATGACCTCCGACAACCAGGTCGTCCTGCAGGAGCAGTGGAAGCTCCCGACCAAGACGCGCGGCGGCAACGAGAAGCCGCGGCGCGTAAAGGGCGAGCTGCTGCGGAGCAAGGCCTTCGAGGTCAGCGGCAAGAGCGCGCTCGAGATCACGATGGCGTCGGACGTGAAGAACGGCTTCGTGTTCAGTGAAGGCACGTTGATCGAGCAGACGTCGAACAAACGCATCCCGTTCGGCGTGCACGTCGCGAGTTACTCGGGGTACGTCGGCGGCCAAACCTACGCGTCCGGTCGGCATGCGCGAACGGTCTACGTGGGCGGCGTCCCGGGCGGCACGTACGTCGCCGAGGTGAAGCCGGAGTGGGTGACCGGTCGCGGCGAGCCCACGGCGCTCACGCTCGCGGTGCGCTCCGACGTCTTCATCGGCTCACACGCCATGATCGTGTTCTTCATCCTGTGGCTGTTCCCGCTGCTGCAGGGCATTCGTTACTTCGGGTTCGAGAAACGTCGCTGGATGGAGAGCGACCACACGGGGGTGTAGCCATGGCTTTCTTGGGTGGATTGTTCTCGAAGTTCTATCTCGTCGTCGGCGCGACGGTGCTCTTGGGGTACCTCGTCGTCGAGACGGGCGGTTACGTGTTCAGCGGTACCGATTCGCGTCCCTCGCTCTCGAGCGGACGTTCGTCGTCGAGTAGTGGTCGCCGCGGAGGCGGCGGCGTGTTCTTCTTCGGCTCCGGGTATCGGGGAGGGAAATGACAGATGTTCTGGGAGACTCAGCAGGGCCACATGGTGGCCTCCGTCGTCTATTCACTCATCGGCGTCGCGATCTTCGCGATCGCGTTCCTGGTGATGGAGCGTGTCGCGCCGTTCTCGCTCCGCAAGGAGCTCGCCGAGGATGACAACGTGGCGGTCGGCATCCTCCTCGGCTCGGTCGTGATCGGGCTGTCGATCATCATCGCCTCCGCCATCGGGGCGTGACCGCCGAGGCCCGCTCCGCGCGCCCCGCCGTGAGCGCGCCGGCCGTGCTGATCGCGGTGTTCGCGATCGGCACGTGCGGGCTGATCTACGAGCTGATCGCCGGGACCCTCGCCAGCTACGTCCTCGGCGACTCCGTCACGCAGTTCTCCACCATCATCGGCGTCTACCTCTTCGCGATGGGGGTGGGCGCGTGGCTCTCCGGGTTCGTCACGCGGGACGTCGTCGCGCGTTTCATCGAGATCGAGATCGCGGTGGCGATCGTCGGCGGGGTGTCGGCGGCGGTGCTGTTCCTCGCCTTCTCGCGGGTGTCGTTCTTCCACGTGGTCCTGTACGGGCTGGTGCTCGTCATCGGGGCGCTGGTCGGGCTGGAGATCCCGCTGCTGATGCGGATCCTGAAGGACCGCTACGACCTCAAGGACCTCGTCGCGCGGGTGCTCACGGCGGACTACCTCGGCGCGTTGGTCGCGTCGCTCGCGTTCCCGATCTTCTTGGTGCCGAAGCTCGGGCTGGTGCGCGGGGCGTTCGCGGTCGGGTGTCTCAACGCGATCGTCGCGGTGTGGTGCACGCACCTGCTGGCGGACGCGCTGCGGCAGCGGCGGATCGTCTGGCTGCTGCGCGCCGAGGCGTACGCGTGCCTCGTGTTCCTCGTGATCGGGATGGTGTTCTCCTCCGACATCACCGACCTCGCGGAGGACGCGCTGTACGCGGACCCGATCGTCTACGCGAAGACCACGCCCTACCAGCGCGTGGTCATGACGCAGGGGCGCACGAGCTTTCAGCTCTACATCAACGGCAACCTGCAGCTCACGAGCTCCGACGAGTTCCGCTACCACGAGGCGCTCGTGCACCCCGCCTTCTCGGTGTTCACGGAGCGCACCGGTCGGGCGCCCGCGCGCGTGCTCGTCCTCGGCGGCGGCGACGGGCTCGCGATGCGCGAGATCGTCGGCTACCCCGGCGTCGAGGTCGCGACACTCGTCGACCTCGACCCGGTGATGACGGACATCGCGCGGGACCTCTCGTTGCTCGCCGAGCAGAACCAACACGCGCTCGACGACCCGCGCGTGCAGGTCGTCAACCAGGACGCGATGATCTGGCTGCGTGACACCGACGAGGCCCCGTACGACGTCGTCATCGTCGACTTCCCGGATCCGAACAGCTTCTCGCTCGGCAAGCTCTACACCACGCGCTTCTACCGGCTCCTGCAACGCAAGTTGACACCGGACGCCGTCGCCGTGGTCCAGGCGACCTCGCCGATGTACGCGCGCAAGTCCTTCTGGTGCGTCGCGACGACGATGGAGGACGTCGGCTTCTTCGTGCGCGGCTACCACGCGGCGGTCCCCTCGTTCGGGGAGTGGGGCTACGTCCTCGCGTCGCCCAAGCCGTTCGACGTCCCGAGACAGTTGCCGCAACGTGAGTTGCGCTTCCTGAACCCCGAGACCCTCGCGTCGCTGTTTGTCTTCTCGGCGGACATGTCGCGCGTCCCGACGGACGTGAATCGACTCAACAACCAGGTGCTCGTCGCGTATTACGACGAGGAGTGGTCGAGGTGGCACTGACGTCCACGCGCCGCGAGCTCCTCACCTGGCTCTTCGGCACCACCGCGGCCGGCGCGCTCGCGGGGTGCCGGCGCACCACCGAGCCGTCCTTCGGCGGTGAGTTCCACGAAGGGGCGTTCGCCGCCGCGCACCGAATCCGCGACGGACAGCTCCCTCCCGACGCCGACGCCGAGCCGGTCGAAGTCCCGGTGCTCGTCCTCGGCGGCGGCATCGCGGGGCTCTCCGCCGCGTGGCGCCTGCACCGCTCCGGCTTCGATCGGTTCTTCGTGCTCGACCTCGAGTCGGCGCCCGGCGGCACCGCGCGCGGCGATCGTTCGAACGTCACGTCGTACCCGTGGGGCGCGCACTACCTCCCCGCGCCTCCCAAGACGAACGCACCGCTCGTCGAGCTCTGCGACGACCTCGGCTTCGTCGCTGGCTACGACGACGCCGGCCACCCGCAGTACCCCGAGCACCTCCTCGTCGCCGACCCGGAGGAGCGCGTGTACTTCGAAGGCGCGTGGCACCGCGGTCACCTCCCGATGCACGCGGCGACGACCGCGGACCGCGAGCAGCTCGAACGCTTCGAGGCGAAGGTCGCCGCGTTCGTCGATCACCGAACCGACGGCCGCCGTGCGTTCACGCTCCCCGTCGACGAGGGCGTCGGCTTCGAAGATCTCGACGCGATGACCTTTGCGGCGTGGCTCGACCGCGAAGGCTTCGACGCCCCCTTCGTCCGCCACCTCGCCGACTACGCGTGCCGCGACGACTACGGCACCGTGCCCGAGACGACGAGCGCTTGGTACGGCCTGCACTACTTCGCCGCGCGCACGAAGCAGGGAGGCGGCGACAGCGCGCCGTTCCTCTCCTGGTCCAACGGCAACGCACGCATCGCCGACGGGATCGTCGCGCGCATCGGGCAGTCGCGGTTCCGCCCCTTCACGGTGATCGCGTCCGTCGCGCCAGAAGGTGACGGTCGCCGCGTCCGCGTCCGCACCTGGGACCTCGCGCTCCGCCGCTCCACGACGTGGATCGCCGAGCAGGTGATCTTCGCGCTCCCGTCCTTCCTGCGCCGCTACCTGATCCAGGGCTACGAGGTCCCCGCGTACCACCCGTCGTACGCGCCGTGGCTCGTCGCCAACGTGCACCTGACGCGCCGCCCTTGGTCGCCGGGGTTCGAGACGGCCTGGGACAACACGATCTTCGACAGCCGTTCACTCGGGTACGTCGTCGCGACCCACCAGGACGGTGCGTCGCGCGGGCCCACCGTCTGGACGCACTACACCCCCCTCCTCGGCGATCCCAAGACCGCGCGCCGCTCCCTCCTCGAGATGTCGTGGTCGGAGGCGACCGACGCCGTCGTCCGCGAGCTCGCTCGCACCCACGAAGACTTCGAGAAGTCCGTAGAGCGCATCGACGTTCGTCGGTGGGGACACGGGATGGTCCGCCCCACGCCCGGCACCCGCACCGACTCCGCGCGCCGCGCTGCCGCGCGCCCCGTCGGACCGGTGCACTTCGCCCATACCGATCTGTCGGGCGTGGCGTTGTTCGAGGAGGCGTTCGCTCACGGTGACCGCGCGGCGCGCGAAGTGCTCGCCGCGCTCAGGGGCGCACGATGAGCCCGTGGCTCGTCTCTCGCCGGTTCGACCTGTCGATGTTCCTCGCGCCCGCGCTCGTCGCGCTGGCGCTGGTGCCGCTCGGTCGGTGGATCGCGCCCGACGGCGACACGCCGTTCCCGATGTGGATCGTGTGTGTGTTGCTCGTGGACGTCGCGCACGTCTGGGCGACGCTGTACCGCACGTACCTGGACACGGACGCGCTGCGCAGGCGCCCGATACTCTACCTCGGGGCGCCGATCGTCGCGTATGCGTTCGGACTCGCGCTGTCGTCGATCTCCGTCGCGGCGTTCTGGACGGGGCTCGCGTACCTCGCGGTGTTCCACTTCGTGCGTCAGCAGTACGGGTGGGTCGCGCTCTACAACCGCAAGGACGATCGCTTGCACCGCGTCGATCGCTGGCTCGACGGCGCGACGATCTACGCCGCGACGTGTTTCCCGATCGTGTGGTGGCACGCGCACCTCGACCGGCGCTTTCACTGGTTCGTCCCCGGTGACTTCGCGGCGACGTTTGCGTCCGAGAAGCTCGTGCGGGTGCTGTGGCCGCTCTACGTCGGGGTGTTCGTGGTGTACGTCGCGCGGCAGGTCGTTCGTTTGCGCGAAGGGGTCCCGCTGCGGGTCGGCAAACACATCGTGGTCGCGACGACCGCCGCCTGTTGGGGCGTGGGGATCATCGCCACGAACTCCGACTGGGCGTTCACGGTGACCAACGTGTTGATCCACGGCGTGCCGTACTTCGGGATCGTGTGGGTCTACGGTCGCCGCGAGTCCGGGCGGACCCTCGCGGCGCGCGTGCTCGGAGCCGGCGTGCTCCCGTTCTACGGCGTGCTCGCGTTTCTCGCGTTCGCGGAGGAGCTCACCTGGGATCGGCTGTTCTGGCACTCCGACCACCCGATCTTCTTCGGCCCCAAGGTCGACCTGTCCCAAACCGCGGCGATGGTGCTCCTACCGCTCCTCGCGGTCCCTCAGGTCACGCACTACATCCTCGACGGCTTCATCTGGCGTCGGGTACGCACCCCATCCGAGGCGGCGACCCCGGCGACGGGGGTTGACGCCGATCCCGTCGGAGTCGACGGTTGATGCGTGCGCATCGCCGAAATGCTCCAAGCCGGGCACCCGATCTTCTCGTTCGAGTTCTATCCGCCCAAGACCGAGAAAGGTGAGCAGAGCCTGTGGTCTGCGCTGCAGGAGCTCCGCGACCTCAAACCCGCGTACGTCTCGGTGACCTACGGCGCCGGGGGGAGCACGCGCGCCAAGACCGTCGAGCTGACGAGCCGCATCAAGGGTGAGCTCGGCATCGAAGCGATGGCGCACCTCACGTGTGTCGGCGCGACGAAGGAGGAGATCGGCGGTGTCCTGAAGGAGCTGAAGGCGGGAGGCATCGAGAACGTCATCGCGCTGCGCGGGGATCCGCCGCAGGGGATGGACAAGTTCGAGGCGACGAAGGGCGGCTTCGCGTACGCGAACGAGCTCGCGTCGTTCATCAAGTCGGAGCACGACTTCTGCATTGCGGGCGCCTGTTATCCGGAGGCGCACCCCGAGGCGCCGTCCGCGTACCAGGACCTGCACAACCTGAAGACGAAGGTCGACGCGGGGGCCGAGTTCCTCATCACGCAGCTGTTCTTCGACAACCACATGTACTTCGACTTCGTGGACCGCGCGCGCGCGAAGGGCATCACGGTGCCGATCATTCCGGGCATCATGCCGATCCAGAACGTCGACCAGATCAAACGCTTCACGAAGATGTGCGGCGCGACCATCCCGCCCGACCTCCTGGAGGCGCTCGAGAAGCGCAAGGACTCGCCGCAGCGTGTCCACGAGCTGGGCGTAGCGCACGCGACGATCCAGTGTCTGGGCCTCTTGCAGGGCGGGGCGCCCGGCGTGCACTTCTACACGCTCAACAAGTCGACGGCGACGCGGGACATCCTCACCGCGATCCGCATGAGCGCGCGTATCTGACGAGAGCGCGGCGTGCTGGCCCTCGTCCTCCCCGCGTTGATGATCGCCGCGAGCGCGCCGCCCAAGGTGCGTTTTTCGCCGGCGGAGCCGCGCCTGGGGGACCTGGTGATCGTGTACGTCGAGACGACGGACCGGACGATCCAGTCCGGCTCCCTCGAAGCGTTCGGTTGTGTGACGCCGCTCGATCGCGTCAGCAAGAATCTACTGAGAGGATTCGTTGGCATCCCCACGCACGTCGAGGCCGGAGGCTACCGCCTGGAGATGATGCTCGAGGATCAACCGCTCGCGGTGCGCCTCCCGGTGGACCACCGGATCTTCGAGGAGAGCCAGCTGCGCGTGAGTAAGCGCTTCACGAATCGGCAATCGTCGAAGCTGAAGGCGCGCCTGCGGCGTGAAGCGCAGCAGATGAGTGATCTGTGGAAGCGCGACCCGAGTGTGCCCAAGGCGATCGGCGGGGTGTTCCGCCCGGTCGCGGGCGTGACGACGAGCCCGTTCGGCGTGCGGCGTGTCTTCAACGGGCGGCGCAAGAGCGTGCACTACGGACTCGACCTCAAGGGCATCACCGGCGATCCGATCCACGCGGCGCTCGCGGGGCGTGTGGTGCTCGCGAGCATGCTCTGGAAGAGCGGGGGCACGACGATCCTCGACCACGGTGGCGGGTTGTTCTCCGCGTACTTCCACATGTCGCGTCGGGATCGGAAGGTCGGCGACTTCGTCGAGAAGGGCGACCTGCTCGGCGCGGTCGGTGCGACGGGTCGAGTCACCGGGCCCCACCTTCACCTCGCGGTGATGACCAGGTGTCTCATCTCGAAGGGCAAGGACGCGGGGAAGACGCGGTCTTACTTCGTCGATCCCGAGCGATTCCTTGGTCTTAGCTTCGACGGCGACCCGGCGTACATGGAGGTCGGTCCGACGGCGGATCTGGGGGAGGTCGCAAACGACCCCTGATCGGTCGCTCTTTCGTTTGGAAATCCGTGCGGTTCGGTTAGCTTCCGTCTCGCCGATGGAAGACATCCAACAGGCCATGGACGACCTGCTCGCCGACAATCCGGAGTTCTCGTTCTTCGAGACCTGCGCCGAGATGGTGAAGAAGGGCGAGATCAACTACGACGCGCTCGAGGATCCCGGCGTCCACACCCTGCTGTATCAGCTCTTCTCGCGCGCCAAGACGCGCGGCCAGCTCGGGCGCATGAACCAGGACATCTGACGATGACCGATCGGACACAGAAGCTGTCCGAGCACTTCACGCTCGGCGACTTCCTCGTCGACGCGACCTTCCCGGCGCTCGCCGCCGAGCTCGAGCCGGACGAAGCCACCGTCGCGAACCTCCGTCGGCTCGCCGGCGCGATCGAGCAGGTCATCACGAAGTTCCCCGGTGAGTGGAAGGTCCTCTCCGGCTTCCGCGACGTGAAGCTGAACGAGGCCTGCCGCAACGCGGGGCTCCCGGCGTCCGTCGATTCGCTGCACCTCACCGGCTGCGCTGCGGACGTCGAGCCGCAGGGCGATGTCGACCTCGAAGCCGTCTTCGAGTGGGTGACCGAGCAGGCCAAGGGCGACGACCTCGGCGTGCACGAGTCGGTGTTCTATCCGCTGAAGGGCTTCATTCACATCGGCGTCGAGGACGAGCGTCGCCCCACGGCGAAGCGCTTCCTCATGCGGACCTGATGCCCTTCTGGCGTCGACGCACGAACCCTTCCACCTCCCTCGACGAGTTCGTCGGTGACGGCGCCGACCGCGCCGCCGAGCCGATCGACCTCGCGGTCGCCGCCAAACGCTGGGAGGACCGCATCGGGGCCGCGAAGCGCCGCGGGCCTTCGCCGCTCGCGATCTCGGCGTTCTCGCTGATCCGCGGCGGCGACCTCTTCGAACGCAAGGGCACCCCGCCGCGCAGCGATCCGAAGCTCCTCGCGCGCTACGAAAAGGAGCAGCTCGTCGTACACGCGAACCGCGTGCAGGCATCGACGGTCGACGCCGCGAAGCAAGGTGTCTTGCGCGTCCTCTCCGGCCACCCCGCGGTCCTCGCGCGGATGCTCCTCGCGAAACCGATTCACCTGGAGCTGATCCCCGAGCAAGACGACTTTCGTCGCTTCGGCTTTCCGCGCCACACCAACCCGAACGCCGCCGGGATCTTCTGGAACGACCCGAAGGACGACTTCGCGATGATCGGCCTACGCGAGGAGCACGTCCTGCGGCGCCCGCACCTGATGGTGCACGAGATGACGCACGCCGTTCACCTCATGGGCTGCACCGAGAAGGAGCGCGACGCGATCGACCAGATGCTGATGCCCGTCTACCGGAGCAAACGCTGGGTCGAGGAGGCCGTCGCGATCTACGCGGAGCGTGCGTTCGGCGCGGAGTACACGGACGAGGACCTTCGGGCGCCGGGCCTGTACGGCAAGACGCGTCGCGACTGGAACCCGCGGCACGTCTTCTCGCTGTTCATGTCCGAGTGGCTGCGCCCCTAGCGCAACAGGGCTTGAAACCGCCGCGCGGTGGCGTAGCATGATCCGGATGTACATCGGCGGTGGGCGCGTAGTCCCGCGGTGGTGGTTCTTCTTGGTTGTGGCGTCGTCGTCGTCCCTGGCTTGCTCCGGGGACGACACCTCGGACGCCCCCGACCCCCACGATGCGGGCGCGCGGGACGGCGGGCCCTCGACTCTCGAGCGTGACGGTGGCGCGCGCGACGCCGGTGTGCAGGACGCAGGCCCTGAACCGGTCGGCGCCGTGGTCATCAACGAGATCATGTATCACCCGCCCGCCGACGACGAGACCGCCCAGTTCGTCGAGCTCTACAACGTGAGCGGCGAGACCGTCGCGGTCGGCGGATGGCGTCTCCGCGGATTCGATTTCAGCTTCCCGCCGTTCGACCTCGAAGCCGACCGCTACGTGGTGATCGCGAGTGACTCGGCGGGGTACGTCGGCGCCTACGGACGCCAGCCGGACTTCGTCGCGAGCGGCGGGCTCCGCAACAGCGGCGAAGTCCTGGAGCTGATCGACGGCGCGGGCCGACGCGTCGACCGGGTGAGCTACGCCGACACCGATCCGTGGCCGATCACGCCCGACGGTCTGGGGCCGGCGTTGGAGCTGGTGAACCCGTCGCTCGACAACGCCGCGGCGCGCGCATGGCGCGCCGGAGGTCCGACCCCGGGCGAGCGCAACTCGGTCTACGCCGAGGCCGCCGCACCGTACGTCGTCGTCCTCGAAGCGCCGCGCGCCCCCGAGCCCAACACGGCGCTCCGCGTCGTCGCCACGATCGACGGAGCCACGCGCGCCGAGCTCGCCGTGAAGATCGGTTTCGCCGAGACCACGACGGTCACCATGACGTCGGACGCGCCCGGCGTGTTCGCGGCGGAGATCGTCGGACAACCCGCGTCGACGCTGGTGCGCTATCGGGTCGTCGCGTACGGGGAGGGCGTCGGAACGTGGCCGCGCGCGGGGGACACACGAACGTGGGACGGAACGGTGGTCCGCGATCCGTCGCTGTCGACGGCGCTGCCGGTCGTGCAGTGGTTCATGGCGGCGAGCGATTATCGCGACGCTCGCTACGGGTGGTTCTTGGACGACCTGTACCCCGCCGTCATCTACTACGACGGCGTGTTGTTCGACGGCGCGCGCGTCCGCATCAAGGGCGACAGCTCGCGCCAGTTCTCGAAGAACAACTGGAAGGTGAAGCTCCCGCGCGGGCACCTCTTGGACGCGCCCGGGTTGCTCCCGGCGCCCGTCGACCAGTTCAACCTGCAGTCCGCCTACTCCGACAAGAGTTACCTGCGGGACAGCCTCGCCTACCGGACGTGGCGAGAGTCGGGCAGCCCCGCCAACGCCGCGTTCCCCGTGCGGGTGCAACAGAACGGCGAGTTCTTCGGTTTGTTCACGTTCGTCGAAGACATGGATCGCGACTACCTGCGTCGGCACGGTCTGGATCCCGAAGGTGCTTGGTACGAAGCGAACAGCGACGGTGCGGCGCTGTCCTTCGAGGAAGTGTCCGCCCTGTACGAGAAGAACACGCGAGAGCGCGAGGGGCACGAGGATCTCTTCGACTTCCTGCAGGCGATCAACGAGCCGTCGGGACGCAAGGCGTTCATCCTCGACAACGTCGACGTCGCCGCGGTGATCAACTACATGGCGGTCAACGTCGTCATTCACAACAACGACCACCTCTCGAAGAACTACTACCTCTACCGGGACACGAACGGGACGCAACGCTGGGCCATTCACCCATGGGACATGGACCTCACCTTCGGACGCAACGCTGACCCGAACGTCCTCGACGACACGATCCTCGCGGACGACGACGCGATCACCGGATTGGATCCTTCGGTCTCGCCGAGTCATCCCTTGTTCGGCGACCGCGACCACACGAAGTGGGATGGGTTCTGGAACCGGATCATCGACGCGATGCACGCCGACCCGGACTTCAGAGCCATGTTCTACCGACGGCTTCGGACGTTGATGGACCGATTCCTCGCCGACGGCGTCTACGACGCGTGGATCGACGCCTACGTCCCGCAGGTCGCGCCGGAGGCAGCGCTCGACAAGGAGCGGTGGAAGCAGTGGGGCCTCCTCCTCGACCACCCCGCCGCGGTCGCACAGATCACGGAGGACTTCTTGCCACGGAGGCGAGCCCACCTGTTCACGACGCATCGAGTCCCGGGCGAAGTCCCGGCGGCGCAGAGCGCGTCTCCTCGGATCGTCATCAACGAGCTCCACTACGCGCCGACCGAAGGCTCTCAGCTGGAGTTCGTCGAGCTGTTCAACCCCTCCGCAACGGAGGCCGTGGATCTATCGGGGTGGCGTCTCGCGGGTGTGAACGCGGTCCTTCCGGCCGGCGCGGTGCTCCTGCCGCAGGCCTATCTGATCGTAGCGCGCGACGATCGTGCGCTGCGGGCAGCGCGGGGCGGCGGGCGTTTCGCCGTAGCCACGTTCCCGACGCCGCTCGACGACTCCGCCGCGACACTCGAGCTGTCCGATCCAGACGGCCGGGTCGTGGATCGCGTCGCCTACTCGGCGAGCGCACCTTGGCCCGACGCCACCGGCGGGGCGTCGCTCGAGCTCGTCGATCCCGACGCCGACAACGACGTCGCGGGGAGCTGGGCCGTGAGCCGTACTCCCGGCGGAACACCGGGCACGCGCAACAGCGTGGCCAACTGAAGCCGCGCGATTTAGCGTCGTCTCAGTCGTCGTCCGGCATCGGCGGCCGCGGCGCGTCCGGATACACGCCGACCCATTCGCGTGACCAGTCGGCGCGGTGGAACTGAATCCACGAGCGCCGAGGGGCGCCGCCTTCGCGGAGGGTCTTGGCGATCATCTCGACGGCGGTGTCGATCTCGAGGAGTGCGAGCTCGACGTAGCTGTGCACGGCGCCGGTGCCGCCGCCGACGGTGGTGCCGAGGCCGTGTTTTTCGAGCATCTCCGTGAGCTCGTCTTCGATCTCTCCGCGGTCCTCGTACTTGGATCCGTCGAGCCCTTCGCGCCCGTCGATCTTCAGGTAGGCGAACGTCTCGCCGTAGCGTGAGAAGCGCTCGTCGTAGAAGTTGTCGCCGCTGTGCGTCGCGCGAAACAGCGCGTCGTTCGGGCTGATCGCCGTGAACAGATCGAACTGCGCGAACATCGCGTCCTGGCCGTCCAGCTCGAACACGGACCACTCCGCATCGCGCACGTAGTCGACGCAGGGCGCACTGGGGAGCTCCGCGCGTCGCGCTTCGATGCGCGTCGCGATGGTCCGGGCGAAGTCGCCGATCAACACCGAACCGATCGGCGCCGCCGGCTTCGAGAACATCTTGAGCCGGCCGCCACCCTTCGCCGTGACCTCGCCGACCCAGCGCTCCGTGATCGCTTCACCGAGGAGCTTGGACGTCGCGATGTACGCGGCCGCCTCGAGGTCGTCCTTGGATCCGCCGCCCGGGAAGAAGAAGTCGAGGTCGAAGCGACGGTGCTCGCCGTCGCGGACCAGGACACTCGCCGCGCGGAGGTCGATGCCGATCTGCTCCTGCACGAACAACACCGCGACGTCGATCGGTTCGGCCGGACGCTCGGTGTGCAGCTCGAAGCCGATGTCCGCCGGGGCGCGCGCGACGATGCGCTCGACCAGCGGCTGCAACGCGACATCGAACTCCGGCGTGAGCACGAGCGCGTGCCCGTCACCGGCACGCGCGGGCCCGAACTCCCACATGATGCGGTGGTCGATGACGCCGAGGTTCTCGGCGACGAACTCGGGCAGGTCCCACTCCGCTTCGCCGAGGAACAGCGCGTCGAGGTCCGCCCGACGCGCGGCGAGCGCGCGCCACCACGCGTCGATGCGCGCGTCGGTCTCGGATTGGCGTTGGCGTTCTTCGGGTCGGCTGGGATCCAGGAAACGCCAGCGCCCGAGGCGGTGGGAGGACAAACTCAGGCGCCGTCGGCTTTGGCCCAGGAGTCGACGCTGCCGTCGTGGTCGCGGTCGACGCCGACGCGGTCGAGCACGCGGCCCTGGAAGTACTCCCAGCGGTCGACCTGACCATCACCGTTGGTGTCGGTTTCCTTCCGCTCGAGCTTGCCTTCCTTGTAGTAGCGCATGACGTCCGGGCGGCCGTCGTTGTTGCGGTCGCGCTCGGAGCGCACGATGACGCCGCCCTCGAAGAAGCGGGTCTCGTCGATCTTGCCGTCGTAGTCCGTGTCCCACTCTTCCTTTTCGGCCATGCCGTTGTCGTCGAAGTAGCGCCAGATATCGACCTTGCCGTCCCAGGTCAGGTCGATGTCCTGACGGACGAGGATCGTCTTCTTCTGGCCGGGGCGCTCCGGGTCGTCGATCGTCTTGTAGTACTTCGTGACCTCGGGGCGACCGTCGTTGTCGAGGTCCGAGGTCCGGACGTCGTCGGTCGCGCCGGTGGTGCCGCCGGGCTGCGGGCTCTTGGGGCCGTTTGCAGCGGCCGCGGGTGCGGCGGCGGTGGGTTGCTTCACGTCACCGCTCTTCTTCTTGCCGCCGCAGGCGGTCACCAGGGCGAAGGAGAGGGTCGTCATCACGAGGATTCGGCTATCCATGGGACTTCTCGGGAGCATCCCCCTGGCGCCCACAGGCGTCAAGACGAGGCCCCCACGTCCAACATCGGTCACGTTTTCGCAAACTCGACCGCGGATCGGTAGATTGATGCCGTGGGTCGACGAAAGGTCACCACGACGGTCTACCTCGAAGCCGAGCAGGACCGCCTCCTCAAGGCGCTGTCCGTGCGGACGGGCGTCCCGGTGGCCGCATACATTCGCGACGGCGTCGACCAGGTCCTCGCCGCCCACGCCGAGCTGCTCCCCGGTCAGATGAACCTGTTCGAGAGCAAGCAGCTTCAGCTGTTCGCCGACGCCGAGGACTGAGGTTTCTTGGGACGCACGGCGCGCCGCGCCGGCTCCACCTTCGGCGTCTCGACCTCGTCGAGGTGATACATCGCACGCCGCTTCTCGAAGAGCGCGAAACACACCCGCGCCGCGCGGGTCCCGCGCTTCAGCATCAGGAAGACCTGCGCCTTGCGCATGTAGAACCGCCGCACCATCACCGCGAGGTCGGCGCCGTCGACGTCCTTCTTGCCGAGCGCGGTGTCGAGCTGCGCGACGAGCTTGCGCCCCCGTCCCAAGAAGTGCGCGTCGAGCCCGACCTCCTCCAGGCGCGGGCGCATCTCGTTCGCCGCCTTCACGATCCGGCGCAGCTCCTCGAGCACGTCACGCGGCGTGATCTCCGCGAGGTCCGGCTCGGGGCTCGAGATTCGGTAGAGCGAGGGGGTGTCGCCGGTCAGGTTGATCGCCGCGATCTCGCGCATCGTCCGCATCCACGCGCGCGCCTGCGCGAGCGCGTCCATGACGCCGTCCATCTGCAGCGGCGTGTCGTTCTTCGCGATGCGTTTGTCCTTCAGCATGTTCTTCAGCTCGCGGAGCCGCTGCTGAAGGTTCTCGAGCTCCTCTTGGTCGATCCCGAAGTGCTCGAGGCGCGCCAGGTCCTTCTCGATCATCGGCACGACACGGTCGGCCGCGGCGATCAGCGGCTCGGCGTGCAGGACGGCGCCGATGGCGACGAGCGCCGCGTCGGGCGGAGCGTAGGCGACCACGGCGCCTGGTCTAACACATCACTCACCGGCGAGCGCGGCGCGTGCCCAGGGCTCGGACATCTTGCCGGTGTGCGTGCGGACGATCGCGCCCGTCTCGTCGACGACCACGGCAAACGGGAGGCCGCCTTCGAGGAGCCGGCCCGCGCGTTTCATCGCGTCGGCGGTGACGATGACCTGCGGGAAGGTCGCGCCCTTCTTCGCGAGGAGCGCCTTCACGTCGTCGCGTTCGTCGGCGGCGTCGAAGGACACGCCGAGGATCGCGTGCCCGTCGCGGTGCACCTTCTGGAACATCGACAGCTCGTCGACGCACGGCGGGCAGTAGGTCGCCCACATCGTGACGATCACGTAGCGCCCGCGCGGGATGGCGTCGACGACGAGGCGTGGGTCCTCGCCGTCGAGGTTGGTGACCTCCATCTGCGTGAGCATCGCCTGCCACTCGGGGAACTCGGACGCGACGATCGCGCGCGGCGTGGGTTCCGCCGCCGGAGCCTTGCAGCCGAGGAGCAGGAGGAGGGGGGCGTAGCGGATCAGAGCTTCTCCTTCAGCTTCGCGGCGAGCTTCTCGTACTGCTTCGCGTCACCGGTCATGACGTCGGCGTAGAACACCTCGTTGTCACTCGCGGCGGCGAAGAGCGTACGGCTCTTGCCGACGGCGTACTGCGCGTCGAAGGGCATGTAGCTCTTCTGCTCCTTCTCGGTGAGTTGGCTCGGGACGATCGTGAGCGGGAACGAGAGGCCGAGGCGCTTCTTCATCTCTGCGAGTTTCTTCGTCGCCGCGTCGTCGTCCGAGACCGCGACGAACTTACCGGTCTTCATGTGACCAAAGAGCGCAAACGCGGTGAGTCCTTTGTCCTTGTTCGCGGCGAGGAGCTTCTCCATCTCCTGGAGGTCCTTCTCGACGCCGTCGTCGTCGAGGTCTGCGATGGTCATGAGCGTCGGGCGGCCGCCGTACGCGCAGACCTGGCAGTAACGTTTGCCGTCTTCGCAATTCTTGATGACGAACGCGCGGAGGTTGTCGCCGACGCCTTGCGTCTTTGCGGCGGCTTCCTTGCAGGCGGTCGCGCCCGCCGCGAGTGCGACGAGGCTGGCTGCGGAGAAGAGTGCGGTCACGGTGCGGGTGTTCATCGGTTCATTCGCTCCTTGTTCGTGCGTCGGCTACGCGTGTGCGTCGGGTCAAGTTACCGCAGGCCTCGCGCCGGGGTGTACCCGATCGTGCCAAATCACGCGCCCCTGCGGATCCCGCCTCCCCGCGGCCACGCCTTGTGGTAGGACTCCACCCCGTGACCTCGGACCCCAAGCGTCTTCGCACCCTGCTCGTCGGCGCCGGCTCGCTCGGCCGCGCCTTCCTGCGGCGACTCCGCGACCGGGGCGGGCCCATCGAGCTCGTCGGGATCGTCACCGCCCACCACGGCCGCACGATCGACCCCCGCGGCATCGACGCCGAGACCGCCGTGGACCTCGTCGAGACCCAGGGGTTGGGTGCGGACGGCCCGGACGACGTCGAGAAGCTCATCGAGATGTCCGACGCCCAGGTCCTCATCGAGTGCATCCCCCAGAACATCCGAAGCGGTGACCCGGCCCTCGCGTTCCACCGGGCGGCGCTCGATCGCGGCGTCCACGTCGTCACCTCCAACAAGGCGCCGATCGTCCTGGGGTACCGCGACCTCCTCCACCGCGCCGCGAAGTCCGGGGCGCAGTTCCGCTTCGAGGCCACGACGCTCGACGGCCTCCCGATATTCCAGTTCGTGAAGGCGCTCGAGGACGTGAACGTCACCCGCGTCCGCGGCGTCCTCAACGGGACGTCCTCCGTGGTGCTGGAGTCCGTGGCGCTCGGATCGACGCGCTCGCGCGGTCTCGCTCGCGCTCAGGCGCAGGGCATCGCGGAGGCGGACAGCGTGCTCGACCTCGACGGCTGGGACGCCGCGAGCAAGGCGGCGCTCCTCGCCAACGTCTGGATGGGCGGCGCGCTCCGGGTCGTCGACGTCGCGCGCACCGGGTGCGAGACGATGAAGGACGACCGCATCCGCGAAGCCGCCGAGGGCGGCGCGCGTTACAAGCTCGTCGCGGAGATCGAGCGCAGCAGCGACGGCAACGTGCGCGCGAGCGTCGAGCCGATCGCCCTCGAATCCGGCGACCCGCTGTTCTCGCTGAAGGGACCGCAGGGGGGCGTCATCATCGACACCGACGTCGGCCACTCCTTCACGCTCCTTCAGAAGACGTCCGGCCTGGACGACGCCGCGTTCGGGCTCATCAACGACGTCCGGGCGATCATCAACGGCGTCAAGCAGGTCTGAGTCATGGGCGATACCGAGTACGAGCGTTACATTCGAACGAACGAGCTGTTCGAGCAGCTCCGGCCGGTCGACAACCTCGCCGCACACGACGAGCTCATCTTCCAGGTCACGCACCAGACGGCGGAGCTCTGGATGCAAGTTGCCTTGCACGACGTCCGCGGGGCGGTGAAACACGTCGAGGCGGACGAGCTCGCCGAGGCCGCGGACCTGTTCACGCGCGTCGGTATCATCGAAGAGCACCTGACGAAGCAGCTCGCGATCCTCGAGCGGATGCCGCCGAAGCAGTACGTGCACATCCGTCGCACGCTCGGTCGCGGGAGCGGGCAGGAATCACCGGGCTTCAACGCGCTCTTGAAGATGGGCGAGATGATCTGGCCGTCCGTGAAGGCGCTCATCGAGCGGCGCGGCGTGTCGATCGTCGAGGTCCTCGACGAACCCGAGAAACACTACGACCTGCACGTGCTGTATCGATCGCTCTACGAGCTCGATCAGAACTTCCGCACCTGGCGCTTCGTTCACTTTAGGATGGTCGAGCGGCAGATCGGTGGGTTCGTCGACTCCCTCAAGGGCGTCCCCGCCGAGCAGCTCGTCCACGGGATGCGCGAGCACCTGTTGCCCGAGCTGTGGGCCGCCGTGAACGACTTCACCAAGAAGGTGAACGCCGAGGCGCGCGAGCGCGGCGAGAGCACGCAGTACAGCTGATTTCAGCCATCGTCAGCGATGGATCCGTCGGGTAGGCCGAAAACCTACCCGCCATGCAGCCCACCACGAATCGTCTCGCCCGCGGAGCCGCTGCGCTCCTACCGAAGATCGCCGAAGTCACGACGTCGGTTCGCCAGGCCGTCGAGCCCCGGACCGCTGCGCCCGTCGAGGTGCCCGAGAACGAGGCGCGTCGCGCGGTCGCGGACTTCGTCCGTGTCGTCGAGTCGGACCGGCTGCAGGCGTACTACGACGCGGCGATCGGGGTCGGTGACCCGGAGCTGAAGGCGACCGCGTTGGCGCTCTTCGATCGCCTACCCAGCTTCGACGCCACGGCGCGCGCCGAGGACTTCGTGGCGGCGGGGCTGTGGACGGCGGCGCCGCGCGGGAACGACGCGATGCAGGCGTCGCCCCGGTACCCCGTCGGGCGCCAGGTTCGCATCGCGACGAACATCGTCGTCCCCGAGAAGGGCGACGCCAACGCGTACGCGTACGATCGGAAGGGCCCGGTCGGCGTGACCTTCCGAGCCACGATCGTTGGCGCGAAGGACGACGCGTACCTCGTCGCGGTCGATGGTCGCGACGCGCCGCTCGAGGTCGACAAGGCGTCGGTTCATGAGCTCAACGATCCCGAAGTGGTCGCGGACGGACGCCACCACTGGATGCGCGCGGACTTCGACGACCCGCTCCTCAAGGCGAAGGTCTGCGAGGCGGCGCTCGCCGTTGCTCCCCACGCGGCGCGCCTCGACTTTCGCCGCGACACGGGCATGGCGTCGGGCGGCCGTTGGCATCAAGTCCTGGGCAAGCGAGCGTCGTCGGCGTCGACGGAGGCGATTCAGCACGACGCGGTGCGTGCGGTGTACAGCGTGCTCGACGTGAAGCGCCCGACGGGTGCGGCGTTCCGCGAGCCGGGTCGCTACATGGCTTCCGACGTGGGCCGAATGGCGGTGAAGGGCGCCGCGACCAGCCACAAACATGCGACGACGATGGCTGCGCTCCTCGCGCCGTTCGGGCCTTCGCTGGGGTTGGACGTCGTCGCGATCCTGGGTGGGGTGCACCGGCACGCGCGGGCATCGGATCCGGAGCGGCGTCTGCGCCAGCTTCGAATGGCGGCGACGGGGTGGCTCGAAGTCACGACGCGGCCGAGCGGGAACACGGTCGTGTCGGACCCGGGTTGGGATCAGCCGATCATCGCGCGCGAGCGTGCGTACGCGCCGGACGGGGATCGCTATCCGACGCGACCCCTTAGGTTGCGTGGGGCCTTGGTGTAGGGGGCGAACCGAGCGTCAACCGCGCTTGCGTTCGGCGCGTTCGGTGGCCTTGGCGCGGCGTCCGATCTCGGACTGCAGCATGCGCGAGGGGAGGCTGCGCCCGACGAGGTCGCTGATGTACAGGCTCGCTTCGACGAGACGGTCCATGTCGATGCCGGTGTCGTAGCCCATGCCTTCGAGCATGTAGACGAGGTCCTCGGTCGCGAGGTTGCCGGACGCGCCGGGGGCGTACGGGCAGCCGCCGAGCCCGCCGAAGGCGGCGTCGAAGGTCGTGACGCCGGCGTCGAGGCCGGCGAGGACGTTGGCGAGCGCGGTGCCGCGGGTGTCGTGCATGTGGAGCGCGACGCGGTCGAGGGCGCCGTCTTCTTCGATCATCTTCGCGAGGTCGCGGACCTGGCCGGGGTGGCCGACGCCGATGGTGTCGCCGAGGCTGACTTCGTAGACGCCCATGTCGAGGAGGCGCTGCACGAGCACGCGGACGCGGCCGGGATCGACGTGGCCTTCGTACGGGCAGCCGAACACGGTCGAGAGGTAGCCGCGGACGCGCATCCCGTCGGCGAGGGCGGCTTCGGCGACGCCCGCGAGGACTTCCAGGGCTTCGTCGACCGACTTGTTGATGTTCTTCTTCGAGTGCGCCTCGGAAGCGCTCATGAAGATCGCGATCTCCTCGAGCTGGGCGGCGCGGGCGCCTTCGAGGCCGCGGAGGTTGGGGACGAGGGCCGAGTAGTGAACGCCGGGCCGGCGCGGGGTCTCGGAGGCGACGGCGGCGTGGTCGGCGAGTTGGGGGATCCAGCGGGGCGACACAAACGAGGTGAGCTCGATGCGCTTTTCGCCGGCGTCGGCGAGCATGGTCGCGAGGCGGATCTTGTCTTGGGTAGGGATGAACGCGGCCTCGTTCTGGAGGCCGTCCCGGAGGCCGACTTCGTAGATCTGGATCGGGGTGCTCATGCCGTTTTCCGTCGTGCCGTCGACCACGGTAGCCGATCGGACAGTCTGGAAACACCCGAAATCCGAAAACCTTTCCGGGGCTGCATTCGATTGACACTCCGCGGCACGTCGGGCAGGCTCCGCGCGTTGATTGAACAGTCAATCAATCGACGATCGAAAGGAACGAGAGAAGCCCATGAGTGACATCACCGTCCAGGACGTTTTCGAGAAGCACATCCCCGAGCGCCTTCAGGCCAAGCCCGAAGTCGCCGAGCAGATCAACAACTCCTATCAATTCGACCTGACCGGCGACGGCGGCGGCCAGTACGTCGTCGACCTGACGAAGAAGGCCGACTGGGTCTCGCAGGGCGAGATCGAGGAGCCGGGTGTGAAGATCACGATGTCGGCTTCGGACTTCGTGGACCTGGTGGCGGGCAAGCTGAACGGCCAGATGGCGTTCATGCAGGGCAAGCTGAAGATCAAGGGCGAGATGTCGCTCGCGCTCAAGCTGCAGCAGATCCTCGGCTGAGCCGATGCCGCTCACGGGCGTTCGAGTCCTCGACCTCGGCCGGCTGCTGCCGGGCCCGTACGCCACGCGCCAGCTCGCTGAGCTGGGGGCGGAGGTGGTGAAGGTCGAGGACCCGAAGGGCGGAGATTACGCCCGATGGTATCCCCCGCTCGTCGGCGACCCGCCGACGGGCGCCCTGTTCCGAGAGCTCAACGCAGGCAAGCGGAGCGTCGCCCTCGACCTGAAGGACGAGGCGGCGGTCGCGGTGGTGCGTCGGCTCGCGCTCGCGTCGGATGTCCTGGTCGACACCTTCCGACCGGGGGTGTTGGCGCGGCTCGGCTTGGATCCGGCGGAGCTGATGCGCGAGAACCCGCGGCTCATCTATTGCGCGATCACGGGCTTCGGTTTGAACGGCCCCGACGCGCAGCGCGCGGGTCACGACCTCGGTTACCTCGCGCGCTCCGGTGCGCTCGAGCTGTGCGGCACGGCGGACGCCGTGGTGCCGCCAGCGGTGCAGGTCGCAGACATCGGCGGCGCGATGACGGCAGTCTCCGGCATCCTGGCGGCGCTCTATCGCCGTGAGCGGACGGGGGAGGGCAGCGTGGTCGACGTGTCGCTGGTCGAGGCGGGCGCGGCCTTCACGGCGGCGTCGGTCGGCCTCACGCACGCGGGCACCGACGTGGTGCGCGGGCAGGAGCTGCTCGACGGATCGCGCCCCTGTTACGGCGTCTACCGCACGAAGGACGCGCGGTGGCTCGCGGTCGGTGCGTTGGAGCCGAAGTTCTGGTCGGCGTTCTGCGCGGCGACGGGTTTGGAGTCGTTGCTCGGGAGCGGCTTGGACGTCGGCCCCTCCGGCGCCGAGGCCCGCGCGAAGATCCAGGCGACGATCGAGACGAAGACGATGGCCGAGTGGACGGCGATCTTTCGCGAGGTCGAAGCGTGTGTGGAGCCGGTGCTCACGCTCGCGGAGGCGGACGAGGACGCGCACGCGGTCGCGCGCGGTCATCGCACCAACGCGGGGACCTCGCGCAGCCCGATCCGCATCGCGGCGGCCCTCGACGTCGCCCCCGCGGCGGCGCCGTTGTCCGAGGCGCCCGCCCTCGGCGCGCACACCCGCGAGGTCCTCGAGGCCGCCGGCATCGACGCAGCGCTCATCGATCGATTGGCGCCGAATTAGTTGTTGACGTGAGCGCGCGGCCGGATAGACTCCCGCCTCACCTGTTGCGGGGTGGAGCAGTCTGGTAGCTCGTCGGGCTCATAACCCGAAGGTCGTAGGTTCAAATCCTATCCCCGCTACTCCAATCATTACGGCCGGTTGCCTCGAAAGGGCGACCGGCCGTTTTGTTTTTGGGGCAGCCCATCCACGGCCGTGCGACGCGTCGCGTGCGACCTGATCTCTGGGCGAGTTGTTCGGCGCACCCGTTGGCGCAAGTCTTCGCAGACGAATGTCCGCGTCCCCCCGAGAGCTCCTCCTCCCCGAGGACGCCGTCGTCGACCGCGTCCGCCTCCCGTTGACCTACCAGCTCGGTCTCGCGCTCAACGCCGTCGCGATGATCGTGCTGCCGCTGATCTACCTCGCGTTGGTCGGCGGGGTCGCCTACCTGGTGTTCTGGCACGCGACCGCGAACGTCGACATCCTGGGCGGCTCGGGGAGCGGGCGCGGGCGGCTCCTCGTCTACATCAGCCCGATCGTGCTCGGCGGGATCGCGGTCGTCTTCATGCTCAAGCCGCTGCTCGCGGCGCGGCCCGAGTCGCCGTTCGTGCGGGCGCTGAGCCCGACCGAGGAGCCCGTGGTCTACGAGCTCGTCGCGCGCCTTGCGCGCACGGTCGGTGCGCCCGTTCCGAAGCGCATCGTGCTCGACTGCAACGTCAACGCGTCCGCGTCCTTCTCGGACGGCTGGCGGAGTGTGTTGTCGCCACGTCCCGAGCTGACACTGACCATCGGGCTCCCGCTCATTCGCGGCCTGTCACTTCGCCACCTCACCGGCGTGCTCAGCCACGAGCTCGGTCACTTCGCGCAGGGCGCGGGGATGCGTCTGTCCTTCGTCATCCGATCGATCAACGTGTGGTTCGCGCGCGTGGTGTACGAGCGCGACACGTGGGACGAAGGTCTCGAGCGCTGGTCGAACAACGCGCCGCACTTCTACGTGCAGATCATCTTGTTCGCGAGTCGCCTCGGGGTGTGGGCGACGCGACGTGTGCTCTGGCTCCTCATGATGATCGGCGACGGGATCTCCACGTTCCTGCTCCGTCGCATGGAGTACGACGCGGACACCTACGAGGTGATGGTCGCGGGCTCGGGTCCGTTCGCCGAGACGTTCACGCGCATGAAGGAGCTCTCGGTCGGCGAGGTCGTGACGATGCAGATGCTGGAAACCTCGTGGCGCGACCGACGCGAGCTCCCCGACGACCTGCCGCGCCTGATCGTCGAACGCGAAGCGCAGATCGACCGCGCGAAGATGGCGGAGGTGCTGAAGAACGGCGTCGACAACCGCTCGCTCTTCGACACCCACCCGCCCGACGAGGCGCGCATCGCGGCGGCGCAGCGCATCGGCGCACCGGGCATCTACACCGTCGAAGCCCCGGCGGCCTCCGTCTTCGAGAACCTCGAACGCGTCAGCCAAGAGGTGACGCGCGCGTACCTCGTGCGTCTGATCGGCGAAGACGTCCCGTCGTCGCGCTTCGTCCCGGTCGACGCGTTCGTCGAAGCGATGTCTGTGCAGGACGCAGAGTACGAGGCGCTCGTGCGACTCCTTCAAGGCGTCATCGCACCGAGCCACCCCACCTTCCCCGCACTCGAAGCCGCGTCGCCCGGCGGACGCGAAGCGCTCGCGGCGGCGCGCCAAGCGTTGGTCAACGAAGCCGCTCGAGCCCGCGCGGTCGCACGGTCCCTCTCCAAGACGCGCGAACGGCTCGTCTCGATCGCGCAGGTCCGCGCGCTCCGCGGCGCGGGGTTCTCTCGCGTCGACGGCGACAGCTTCGGCCTTGCCGACGTCACGCCGGCAGGGCTCGACCGCCTCGAAGACGACGCCCTCGAGTCGGAGTCGTCCGCGGCCGAGCACCTCACCCGCTTCAGCGCTGCTCTCAGCCGCCGCCTCACCGCGGCACGCGCGACGCTCGCCGAGGCCGGTGATGAGGAGCGCGTCGCAAGGTTCGATGTGCTCGCGGCGACGCTCGCCAAACTCTCCGAGCTCGACGCGAACCGACGCAAGCTCACCGAGCTGCTCCCCGCCATCGGTGTGGTGTTCGAGAACGGGAGCCTCGACGACGACGACGTCGCCAGCCAGATCCGATGGCAGTGCGACGTGCTCTTCGGCGAGCTGCGCACCATCGAGGCCGCGCTGCGCGGCGCGAGCACGCCCTATCCGGTCGAGGGGCGGCCGGCCGATCTCGCGCGCCTGGTGATTCCGGTCATGCCGCTCGACGGTTCGCAGATCGGCGAGGTCGTCCGCGCCGCGGACAACGCGAGCTCGGAGCTCGGACCGCTCTACGTGCGCTGCATGTCGGAGCTCGCCACCCTCGGCGAGGCCGCCGATGCGCTGCACGCGCTCGAACCGCTGCCGACCCCCGCCGACGCGGAGACTGCAACCGAGCTGGATCCCTGACGACGATGCGGCGCCTGCTAGAGTGCACGCCTGCCCCGCCGCCTCGCATCCCTCCTCGTCACCGCGCTGCTCACGACGCCGTCTCTCGCGCTCGGCGACGACTTCTACTCTCGACAGGGGAGCTGATCTCACGGTTCGCCGGAACCTCTCGCGAACGACTATCGCGGGTTGTCGGTCTATCGGTCGGCCAACTTCGGGCACGAGGGCGCGTCGTTCGAGGTGGACCCACAGCTGGACGGGAACCTCATCCCGGCCGCCAGCGCGGCGACCGGGTATGGGACTCGGTAGTGCGGGTTCAGAAGGCCGTGAGCTCCACGGAATCGATGTAGAGCCCAGGTGCCGAGCCTCGGCAGAAGAACCCGTCGGTCACTCGGTGGTAGAACCCAAGCCGGACCGACTCACCCTCGTACTGGGTGAGATCTGCGCCGTCGGAGTTCCAGTCGGTTGCGTTCGCGGAGTACCCGTCGATCGAGTCCACATATTCGAGCGGCTGAGCCTGGTTGTTGACGTACCGCTGGATGACGACCCACGCGTCTCGGTGGCCACCGAGCTGCTTCCACGCTCGGAAGTTTGCTCGAATCGTCAGCTCACCCGGTTGAAGCGTGCAGAGGTTGAAACGTCGCGTCCACAGGATGGCGCTGGTGCAGCCGACCAAGCCGGACGGGTTCGTCCCCGCGCAGAAGCTCCCCGTCGCGCAGGATGACGGTCCCACGTTGGAAGGTGAGGCGACGCCCCACGGCGCATCCATCGTCCAGAGCCCCGCGCCTCCCGCGAAGCTGCCATCGATCGACGGTGAGTCACAGCGGCGGAGCACGGTCACCGCGACCTGGCACGTCAGACCCGAGGGCTCCTGTCCCGTGATCGTGCAGCTCCCCGGCGTGAGTGCATCGACGTCGCCCCCCGCGTTCACCGAGCAGATCCCGGACGGCGCGACGCTCCAACTCACCGAGCCCGTCGGCGCCGGGATCTCACCACCGCTCTGCAGCTCGAGGACCGGAGTGATGCGAAAACGCGAACCCACACCCAGCGTGTACGCCGCCGGATCGCAGCGCAGACTGGACACCGCGGGCTGAACGACGTTGACGCGCGTCTGGGCGACCTCACCCGCGAACGTCGCCGTCACCAAACCCAGGCCGGCTGCGACGCCGGTGACCTCGCCCTTGTCCGACGGTGCGTTACCGACGGAGGCGATGGTCGCGGACGCGGTCCAGTTGGCATCCGCCGTGTGGTCCACCGGCGTTCGCCCATCGGTGTAGGAGCAGGTCAACGTGTGCGCGAGGACCTCGCCGACTTCGATCGTGCTCGCAGCGGGTTCGATGACACAACCATCTCGGAGGACTTCGGCGGCCCGCACGTTGAGCACGATGTCGTCGCTGACCGCGACGCCCTGCGCTTCGTAGATGCAGGTGACGGTCGAGACGCCTTCCGTCTGGGTGACGCCCGAAGCGCTCGCGACCGGTCCGGCGACGGCCGGGTCGCTCGCGGTGCAAGTCACCCGCCCCGTGACGTCCTCCGTGCTCGCGTCCGAGTAGGTCGCGGTGCAGGTCGCGTCGAACCGCTCGCCAACCGCGAGGTCGAAGCGATCCGGCGCGCAAGTGAGGCTCGACGGCGCGACGGTCTGAACGGTGACATCGGCCTGTGCGGTCCAGCCACCAAGCTCGGTTTCGACCAGCCCGACGCCACCCAAGACACCGCTCACGCGACAACCACCGGGAGCGTTGGTGACGAGGATGACGTTCGTGTCCTCGGAGGCGTCGCGGCAGACCGGCGTCGCGACGGGCACCCACTGCCCACATCGCTCGGCGTACACTTCGAGGACCGCGTGGGTACCGGTGCGGAGCGCGAGCGCGGTGGGGCGGAGCTCGAGTCCGGCGACCTCACACTCGGACACGGTGACGTTCGCGGACGCGATGTAGCCTTGGTGCTCGACCTCCACGCGAGACCGGCCCGGTGCGAGCGCGGTGACGAGGCCCTCGTCGACGCGCACCACCGACGGATCGATCGCGCGCCACTCGAAACTTCGGTCGATGCCGAGGAGTGACTCGGAGTCGTCCGCGTAGATTCCGAAGACGTCGAGGCGCTCCTGCGCCTCCGGGTGCATTGTCAGCGTCTGGGGCCGCAGCTCGATGTCGACGAGCGGGGCGTGGGTGACGCGGATGTTGGCGGTGGGGTTGTCGGGCCGACCGAGGTCGGCCTCGATGGTCGCGACTCCGATGCCCTCCGCGGTCAGGACGTGATTCGAGATCGCGACCACCCCGGTGGCGGGCTCGGACGTGATCTTCCAGGCGGTGACGTGGCTCGTAATGTCCTCGTCTTCGTTGTTGTCTTCTTCGATGACGCGCAGCTGGAGAAGCTCGCCCACCGCGAGGTCGCGCGAAGCGGGTTCGACGCGGACGGTCGGTGGGAGCTCGACGACGGTGGTGTCGCCACAGGCGGCGGCGAGGACCAAGATGGCAGGGAGTGCTCGATGGTGTGGTGTTCGATTCAATGCGGGACCCCTTTCGGCTAGCGACGCCGTGAGGGCACCCCGCTCGATCGATCACGCGGCGCTTAATTTTTCTTCGCGGCAGCGTTCAACACGCTGCACACCGCCCACACGAAGAACGGCGCGCCGAAGACATCGATCGTGTAGTGCACGCGCTGCACGAGCACCGCGGTGGCGATGACGAGCGCTGCGAGCGCGAACACCAGCATCCACCGGCGGTCCTTCGTCGTGAACAACACGACGCAGGCGGTGGCCGTGTGGCCGGAGAAGAAGAGGTCGCGGGTCGGGGCCGACTCACTCGCAAAAAGGATCGCCGCGATGGGGTCCGCGAGGGGGATCGCGTCGGCGGGTGGGTCGAGGGGGAGCAGGTACATGGCGACGATTCGGATGAGGAGCATTCCGGCGTAGACCTGCAGGATGCGCATCAACAAGAGCGGGCGCTTCAGCGCGCGGAGGATGGCCGCGATCGTGACGGCGTAGACCATCGCGAACGTGAACCAGGTGAGATCGGCGCGCGGGAGGAAGGGCAGGACGGGATCTTCGAGGACCGCGCCGGGGCGACCTTCGACCCACTGAACGAACGTCGAAAAGCTCACCGCCGCGAAGACGATGAGCAATGCCGTAAGCGCCCAGCGCCGCTTCGCCGCGGGCGCGGCGAGCGCTTCGCGCCACGACATGACCGCGTCGATCGACTCCACGTGCATCGCGCGGATTGTCGTCGCCGACTGACTCGATGTCACGCCGCGACGAGCTCAGTCCCACGGAGACGGACCGGGCGAAGCGCCGCCGCCCCGCATGTCGAGGGCGCCGTCCCAACCATCGATGCCGAGGAGGCGGTAACCACGCACGCGGCCGAAGTCGCGCATGACCTGATGCCGCACGTTCACGATCCCGTCGGGCCGGCCCTCGACGAAGTCACCGAAGCCCGGTGCCCAGATTCGTTCGCGATGGTTCGGGAAGTCGACGAACTCCAGCTCGTACGTCCCGGCGTCGGCGGAAACCGCGGTGAGGCGCATGGCGTGGACGACCGTCTCGTGGCGGTCGACGAACAGCATCGTGATCGCGACGGGAGCGAGGAGGACGAGCGCCGCGACCACGGCCGTGCGCACGCGGCCGCTCGAAGGCTCGCCGCCAACGCGACCGACGCGACCGACACGGACGGCGTGCACACACCCGAGCGCGATGGCCGGCACGCCGCCGACCATCACGACCCAGTAGACGGGTTTGTACGTGTCGAAGAGGTCGAAGCCGCCCGGCGAAACGAGCATCGCGGCGAGCCCTCCGACGAAGGCGCCGAGCCCGACGACGACGACCGCGAGCGCCGCTCCCGCGAGGAGGCCGACCACACCGGGCTGCGCCACGGCGCGCGCCGTCACCCCACCGCCGACGTGCGCGAACACGAGCGCGGCGATGGCGCCGATCAACACCGGCGGGGAGAACACGAAGTGCGGAGGCAGCCCAAAGAGGCCAAGCGCCAGGACGAGCGCGATCCCCGCGCCGACCCAGGTCGTCCTGCGAGCGGAGCGCGCCGCTTTGCGTTCACGAGTCATCACCCCTGACGTGTGCAGCTCGCGTGCCGTCGCTTGGAGCAGGGCCTGCGGTGTCGCGCTGTCCACGCCGTGGACAGCGGCGACAACCGTGCGCAGCGCGAACGATCAGGGCGCGCGGACGGCGAGGAGGTTCGGGATCGGCCACTGCTCGGGGTCGTCGTCGTTCTCGTTCAAGTCGGTCTCGTAGCTCCCCGCGAGGTGCAGCTTCAGGTTCGGGGCGTGGATCGAGAGGCTGGCCTTCGCCGGGTCGATGCGCACGAAGTGGAGCGCGGTCGGCTCTTCGAAGAGGAGCAGAGCGGGGGTCGACATGCGCCGAAGAACCCGACCGGGCGCCCGAGTTGGTCCTCAAGGTGCGCCCGATCGGATCCGGGTCGGCGTCAGTTCACTCGGAACACCACGTCATCGCGGTCGGTGTACCCGCCCGATACGCACGCGCCCTGGCTGCTCGAGTACCGGAACACCGCACGCACGGCCTGTCGCGCGCCGCCGGTCGGGAGCGTGTAACCCAGCCCCAGCGTGTGGGCGCCGCCCGAGGCGGGCTGCACCGAGCCGATGAACGTCCAGCTCGGGTTGTCGGCGTCCGCGGCGTAGTACAGGTCGAGGTGATCGGAGCTGCCGGTCGACCACGCCCAGACCTCCGCCTCGATCGTCACCGCCGTGCCCGGCGTGAACGCGCTGCCGTCGTCGGTGAAGACGCGGACCGCTTCGATCGACTCGTCGTCGAGGTAGGTGCCGGAGTTGCCGTCGTTGCAGCCGTCGATCGTGTTCGACGCGTTGGCCTCGGCGCCGCCCGACATGTTGCCGCGGCCGACGACGAGCTGCCCCGAGTCGCAGCTCCGCAGCGAAGCGCTGTCGCAGACCGGGGCGCCGTACGCCGGGTCGTACGTGGCCTCGCCATCGCTGACCGCGGCGTTGTCGACGTCGACGACGATCGTGTCGCTCCCCTCGTTGCCCGCCGCGTCCGAAGCGCGCACCTCGAGCGTGTAGCTACCGTTGGCGACGGTGGTGGTGTCCCAGGTCAGCGCTGCGCCCGGCCCGCCGCTCGCGACGACGTTGCCGTCGGCGAGCAGCTCGACGCCCGTCACGGCGATGTTGTCCGTCGCGTCGTACTGGACGTCGACCGTCCCTGCGACGTTGCTGCCGTTCGCGGGTGCGGTGATCGTGACCGTGGGCGCCGTCGTGTCGCTACCGCCCACCGCGATGACGACGTCGTCGCGATCGTTGTAGCCGCCGGACGAACACGGCGCCGACGAGCTGTTGTAGCGGAACTGGCTGCGGATCGCCTGGAGCGAGCCGCTCGGGAGCGCGAAGCTCGTGGTCATCGTCTGCACGCCGCCGGCGGGCGGGGACACCGTCGCAACGAGTGACCAGCTCGGGTTGTTGGCGTCGGCCGCGACGAAGACGTCGAGTCGATCCGAGGAGCCGGTCGACCAGGCGTACGCAGTGACGGAGACGTTCACGGTGGAGCCGGCCGCGAAGGGCTGCCCGTCCGCGGAGGAGATCACGACGCGCTCGATCGACTCGTCGTTGAAGTAGCTCCCAGAGTTGCCGTCGTTGCAGCCGTCGATCGTGTTGGAGGCGTTGGCCTCGGGGCCGACGTTGCCGCGGCCTTCGACGAGTGTGTTGGTGTCACAGGTCGAGCCTCCGCCGAGGCAGGCAGGTGCGCCGAAGGACGGATCGTACGACGCCTGGCCCGTGGTGTTGTCGACGGTGACGCTGACGGAGTCGCTCGCGCTGTTGCCGGCGCCGTCGAACGCTTGCACTTCGATCGTGTGGGGGCCGTCGCCGACGGAGCTGGAGCTCCACGTGAACGTCGCGGGCGGGGTCTGCGTGGTGACGGTGTTGCCGTCGACGAGGAGCACGACGCTGCTCACCGTCTGGTCGTCGGTCGCCGTGGCCTGCACCGTAACGGAGCCGCTGACGGTGGCGCCGTTCGAAGGGGCGGTGATGGCGACGGTGGGCGGCGTGGTGTCCGGCGCGCCGCCGATGAAGCCGGTGAAGAGGAGCACGTTCGGTGAGCCGCTGCCCGCGTTGCTGACGCGTCCGCCGCTCCCGTTGTTCACGAGGGCGTCGCGGACCGTCTGCGGTGAGGCGGAGGGGTTCTCGCCGAGGTAGAGCGCGGCGGCGCCCGCGACGTGCGGGGAGGCCATGGACGTGCCGCTGATCGTGTTGGTCTGCGTGTCGCTCTGGTACCACGCCGAGGTGATGCTGCTGCCGGGCGCGAACAGGTCCAGGCAGGTGCCGAAGTTCGAGAACGACGAGCGGGCGTCGGTGTTCGTCGTGGAGCCGACGGTGATCGCGGTCGGCTCGCGCGCGGGCGAGCGCGTGCACGCGTTGGTGTTCTCGTTGCCGCCCGCGACCGCGAAGGTCACGCCGGCCGCGACGGCGGAGGCGACGGCCTGGTCGAGCGCCGACGAAGCGCCGCCGCCCAGGCTCATGTTCGCGACGGCGGGAGCGACGTGGTTCTGCGCGACCCAATCGACGCCGGCGATCACGCCGGAGGTCGTGCCGCTCCCGGCGCAGTCGAGGACGCGCACGCCGATGACGTTCGCGGCCTTCGCGACGCCGTACGTGGAGCCGGCGGCGGTTCCGGCGACGTGGGTGCCGTGGCCGTTGCAGTCGTTGGCGTCGCTGTCGTTGTCGACGGTGTCGATGCCCGACGACGCGCGACCGCCGAACTCCTGGTGCGTGGTGCGCACGCCGGTGTCGACGACGTAGATGTTCACGCCAGCGCCGGCCGCGTCGTAGGTGTACGTGCCGTCGAGCGGGAGGTCCGCTTGGTCGATACGATCGAGACCCCAGGTCGCGTTGTTCTGGGTGACGTTGGCCTGGACGATCGCGTCTTCTTCGACGAACGCGACGCGCGGGTCTTGGGCCATCGCGAGCGCCTGCTGGCGCGACATGCGCGCGGCGAACCCGCGGACCGTGTGACGGAAACGCCGCGACACGACGGCGGCGTGGCTGTCGCCGAGGTCGTCGCACGTCGAGTCGAGGCCGCTCGCCGTGACCATCTCGTCGTTCAACACGACGATGTAGCGGTTCGGAATCGCGTTCGGCGCGGCCACGTAGGACTCGGATGTCGCCGAGGGCTCCGGTGGCGGCGCGCAGCTCGCGATCGCGAATGTGATGGCGACGTACGTCAGGTCTCGAATCCCCTTGATCGTGCGGTGCATGTCGGTCGTTGCTCCTTGTCCCCCCGAGTGCACTGCAAGGCAGCTTGCTTCGCAGTGGGTTCCCAGAACCACGACGACCTACGCACGCGACCGGAGGAGCCTTCCCTCCGTACGGTGGCCCTCGTTCATCGAGCGGAGGCGAAAGGTCGCATTCAGGAGGTGTCGGGGCGCGGTCGTCGGTACACCGCGCCCGTGCAGGATTGATCGACGTCTTCGAGTCCGCGCGCTGACCTTCACGCGGGCGTTCGGCGTTCCTTCGGCTGAGCGCAAGACAGCTTGCAGAGCAGACCAGTCAGTGTGTTCGTCCGGTGCGCCCCGAGTGTGATCGCAGTCCTGTGGTACGCATGACCCGAACGAACGACACGAACCCTGAGGGCGCGGACTCGGAGCGTACGTACCGCCCAGTTCATTTGGTCTTCTGGTTCAGCAGGTTCGCCGCGGTGAGGAGGTCCTTGTAGAGCGGCGCGATCGCCGCGCCGAGGAGCGCCGCCATGATGCCGTCCAGCACGCCGACGTTTTCGAAGAGGAAGAAGAAGGCGAAGAACGCGAAGGCTCCCGAGAGCACGCGCATCCGGAGGCGCCACCTCGTCTCTGCGATGGCGCGCCACTCGGCGAGGCGTCGCTCGATGCGCATGTAGAGGCGGCGCGCGTAGGTCTCGCGGGCGTCGAGCTCCTCTTCGCGGGCCGCTTCCTCGTCGTCGGCGTCCGACGTGTCGACGATGTCGCTCAGCTTCGTCGCGTCGATCTCGTCGAGGCCGCTGAGGACTCGCAGGATCTCGACGCTCGAATCGTCCGCCGACGCGATCGCGAGCCGCGCGACGGCGAGGAGCTCGTCGACCAGCGCCTTCGGATCGAGCAGGAGCAGCGTGTCTTCGTACTGCTTGCTCTCGCCGTCCTTGGGGAGCGGCAACACCTGGGTCCACTTCTTTGTGAAGCGATCCTCGAGCAGCGCCCGGTGGAACGCGCGTCGCGGTCGCGCGACCTCTTTGTAGACCTGGACCGCCACCATCCCGATCAGACCGGCGGCGCCGCTGACCTCGATGAAACGTGTGAATGCTTGCTCATCCATGGACTTGCTCCTTCGGGAAGATGTCTTCCGCGCCCGGCCGGGGCGGTTTCGTCGCGTACCACTCCGCCCAGTCATCGGGTGGCCACGCGACGTCCTGCGGGTCGGGCCGCTCGGGGTCGAGGATGCGGACGACGCCGCCGACGCGATTGCGACTGATCGCTTCGACGATGACGAAGTGCCCATCCCAACGGCGCGTCAGCACCGCGACGATCCGGTTCGCTTCGATCTGAGCGCGAATCGCATCGTGGTTCGGCGCACGATGGGGCAGAACGCCGTGTGGTGGCTTCTCGAGCGCGCGCAGCTCGTCGAGGATGTTGGACAGGGCGGCTTCGGTGTTGCAGCCGTCGGGGCGCGCGCAACAGTCCCGCGGTGGGTACCGGTTCGCGACGCGACACGGTTCGAGGACATTGCGACCTCGATAGAAGTTCACGATGGCGCTCGTGACACAGGCCCAGCACCAGGGGCGGCCGCCCTGGGGCGCCAAGCGAACACGGGGACGCAAACGAACGAGCCCGCCTCGGGCCGGCGGGACGTCGACGATGCTGTCGAGCGGCCGAAGCGTACTGCTGAAGAACGAGGGGTCGAGCGCACGTCTCATCGCAGCGTCACGCCCTCGCGTCTTTCGCCGACGATGGCTTCGACGCGGACCTCGCCGCTCGCGGGCGCTCGAAAGTGGACGACCGCGGTGCCCGACGCATCGGTCTTCGGCGCGCTGGGGACGACCTCGAGATCCGACGGCACCACGTCGAAGGTGACCGGCGCATCGCTGATGGGTGCGCCGTCGCGCTCGACCTCCACGGTGATCTCGACGAGCTCACCCGGGCTGGGCAGATCGGCGGGGACGGGGGTGAGCTCGATGTCGATAGGCGATGGCGCCGAGCGGGTCAGCATCATCGTCTCCCGTCGGAGGTTCGGCGCGACGGTGTGCGTGGCGATCAGGCTGAACGTGTCGGCGGTGGGGAAGACCTCGACCTTCGCGCCGAAGGGCAGATCCCCCGTACCCACCACGCAGACGTCGCGTGCGAGTGTCACGGTCTTCGTGACGTCGTCGCCGAGCCTCGCGCCGACCGCGCGCAGCGTGACGTCCCCCGCGGCGTTGGAGGCCACACACATCGGCCAGCGCTCGAACAATGGCGAGAGCTCCGACGCGCCGGTGTCGATCTCGAGCCGAGGCGACGCAATCGTGAACGCTACACTCTCCTGCGTCGTTGCGATCGCCACGTTCACACGTACTGGACCGCCGGCCGGGACGGCGAGCTTCGCGCTCCCGACGACGCGGTCCTCCACTTCGTCGTCGACGATCAACGTGATGGTCTTCGAGCGGAGCGCTTCGTCGAGGCCGAAGGGCTCCACGATCTCGACCGTCGCCCGCGTGGGTCGATCGAGGCCCGGAACGGTCGCCCCGATCTCGACGGTGAACGCACCGCCGTCCTCGTAGGGCAGCTCCTTGCACGTGAGTCCGCGGATGGTCGGCGGGTCGAGGACGACATTCACCGGCACATCGCCGAGCTCACATCCGGCGGTGAGCACGCAAAGCAACATTCCTAGCTTCTTCATTTCGTCACCCCCATCGCCTTCAGGACGCTCGCGCCGGCGTCATCGAGCACGGACAGGTCGAGTCCGATCCCGACCGTGAACATCTCGGGCGTCACACGATCGCGCGTGCGCACCGTGGGCACCTTGGCTTTGTCGTCGTCACGCGGAATCGCGACCACGTCCCCGGTCTCGAAGCCGTCCGCCGCGACCTTCACGATGCGCACCGCGCCGCCCGCCATGGCGTAGACGCCCTTCGTGAGCTCGAAGCCCAACATGAGGTTCCACTGCCGGAACGGCCCCTGACCGCCGCCGTGTAGGAGTGTGGGGCCCGCGCCCACGGCGAAGCCGTGGCCGCACCAGCGCCAGGTGCCGCCGAGCAGCACGGCGGCGCCGATGCGCTCCTCCGCGCGTCGCGTGTCATCGACGACGAACAGACGGTCGGGTCCGGTCGGGGCTCCGGTCTCTACGAACTTGGGCTCGCGATCTTTGCCGTAGGAGAAGGCCAGCGTAGTCATCAGGGTCCACTCCCAACCCAGATCCGGTGAGAACACGACTTGGTTCTTGATGAGTTTGGACTTGGCGGGATCGCAGCTCGCCTCCGCACAGGCGGTCACCTTCGTCGTATTTTCCTCATAGAGTTTCCTCACGATTCGTGTGCGCGACGTGCGGTGGACGTCGGGTGCGATCGCGTCGTCGATCCTGACCTTGGTCTGGTCATCGAAGCAGAGGCTGTAGAACCGTTCGGTTTTCTTCGACGGTCCTGCACCCATCCCGGATCGAACGAGGGGAAACAAGGTTGTCAGGAGCTTCGCGAGCGATGGGTTGCCGGCGCGGTCGCCCTTCCCGATGTGGAAGCCCAACGGCGTCCCCGCCGGGACGTCGGGGATGAGCACCGCACGAACACCGTCGGTGTCGACGTCGTTGATCCGCTCCTCACCCTCGTCGTAGCCGACGACCGCGATACGCTCGGCCTCGACGAGCGGGACTTCGACGTCGAGCCGGAGGCGATAGACAGTGTTCAGCGCGAGCCACCTGAGCTCCGGGACCGTCTTGCAGTGCGCGTCGTCCTTGGTGAGGTCACCGATCGCGACCTGGAGCGCAACGAGTCCGCTCAGATCGTGTTCATTGCCCTGGACGTACTTCTCGAACTTCGACTTCAGCGCGGCGAGCGTGAGTATGCTTTGGCGCTCCCAGTCGCAGAATGCGTTCACGTCGTCGCTGGCCGTCTCGGGATCGCGCGTGGTGCAGCCCGGGACCCTGGCGCGTTTCACTTCACGTTCGAGGGTGGCACGAGCGTGACGCTCTGCATCTTCGGACTTCTCGGAACCGCGAGCGGCGACGGCGTCCTTCACCGCACTCAGCGACGGCGCCAGCCAGGAGTGCATGAGTAGACGAGGTTCACCCTTCGCCCACTTCTCGCGCAGCGCCTTCTTTCGCTCGGCGGTCCGATCCGCCCACTTGGGTGGCTTGTCCAGAGCGTCGGCGTACACCCGGATGCGAACGGGCCCTGGAGCGCCACCGTCGAGGGTGAGTTGGTAGAGCTTCTTGTCGTCGACGCGCCCGCACGCGATCGTTCGCGGCTTCGCCTCGACCGTGTCCACGCGAACGACCGGTGTCGGGCCGGCGTTGATGACGCGGAACTTACCCGCGTCTCCCTTCTTCGAGAGCTTTACGCCGGACACTCCGTCGAGGTCGAAAGTCGCCGTGCCGGACACTTCGACGAACGGGACGGGCGTCGGACACACGAGCTCCACGTCGTCGGCGATGGCGTGAGCGGGCGCGCCGCACACGCCCAGCATTGCGCACGGAATCAGACCTCCCAGAGCGTTGGATGGCTTCATGGCGCGCAACCGATTACACGCGCCGTGCCACACCGCCGACGACGTGACTTGGGCCCGGCGCGTCGGCGCGCGAGGCAAGAACTTGCGTGTCCGAGCAACTCTTCACGCCCTGGGTTGAACGAACCCGAGGGGAGCGGCACTGGGTTGTCGAAGATGCGTTCGTCCCTCGCACCCTCGACGCTCCTGCTGGTCTTCGGCTTCGCATTGAGCGCGTGCGCCGGCGGCGACGATGGCGTGGTCGCACCCGAGCGCGACGCCGGGGCTGGCGACGCGAGCGCACGGGACGTCGGTGGGATCGACGCTGGGGTGCGCGACGGTGGCGCGGTGGACGCCGGTGCGGTGGACGCGGGTGCACGCGACGGGGGGCCCCGCGACGCCGGTGGGCGTGACGCCGGTGGGCGTGACGCCGGCGGGCGCGACGGCGGTGCCCGCGACTCGGGGCCTCGCGACGCGGGGGCTCGCGACGGTGGTGCCTACGACGGCGGTTCGCGCGACGCCGGCGCGTTCGATTCGGGCGTCCGCGACGCTGGGCTCCGAGACGGCGGCCCGCGTGACGCCGGTGCGCCGGACGCCGGGTTCCGCGACGGCGGCCCACCCGACGCAGGCTTCCTCGACGCCGGGTTCCGCGACGGCGGCGCTCCGCCCTACGACGGCGGCGTTCCGCCCTACGACGGTGGCGCGGTGGACGCCGGCGCGCCGGACGCCGGCGTGGTCACCTTCCCGGTCACGCTCATCGGTCCGTGGGACGCGTACTGGGTGAACAGCGGTTCCGTCGTCCAGAACTGCCCGATGCCGCAGATGGGCGCGACGGTCTGCACGCTCGAGGTCGAGGCGGGATCCTGGCTCGAGGTGTACGGACAGTTCCAGGGGCACTGCTACAGCGACTTCGTCTTCGTGCAGTGCGGGCAGACCTCGGCGAACTACTGCACCGCCCCCGGCTCGCCCAGCGTCGACAAGATCTGCACGAGCGTCGGCGTCGATCGGCCGCTCACCTTTGTCCGGACCGTCAACTACGACGGTGCGATCAGCGCGTGCGGGGGTTCGCCCATGATGTGCCTCCCGACCCAGACCTGCGGCTTCCACGGCTCCGCCTTCTGCGGCGACTGCCCCACGCCGGGCGACCTCTGCATCCAGTACGACTACAGCGGCAACACCTGCGTGACCCCGCCGAGCTGCCCCTGACGCCCGCGCACGAAAGAAACGACACGCCCTGCATCCAAACCTCGTCCCCGCGCATCGTTACCGGCGTGGAAGAAGCCCTCGCCCTGATGATCCCCATCGTCCTGTTCCTCGTCACGGGGGCGGCCGTGTGTGTCTACCTGGTCCTCAAGTTCCGTCTGCGGAAGGAAGTCCAGGCCACGTACCGCCTCGCGCTCGAGAAGGGGTCCGAGCTGTCCCCCGAGGTCCTCGAGGCCATCTCCGGCGACGCGCCGAAGCCGCAGCAGGATCTGAGGCGCGGTCTGTTCTGGGCCGCCATCGGCGGGGCCCTGGCTATCGCCGGCCTCGTGCAGGGCGAGCCGGAGGCCATCCGCCCGGTGCTCGGCGTCGCCGCGCTGCCGCTGTTGATCGGCGCCGCCTACCTCGGGTTGTGGATCCTCGCCCGCGAAGAACAGTAGCTTCGAAAGTTGTCGCCGTCCGACGAGGAGCTGGTCGCGCGCGTCGTCGCGCTCGGGGACGCCGCGGCGTTCGAGGCCCTCGTCCATCGGCACCAGGCGAAGGTCCGCGGTTACCTCCGGCACCTCACGCGGGACGACGCCCACGCGGACGACCTCGCGCAAGACACCTTCCTTCGCGCGTGGGAGCGCATATCGACGTTCGACGCGCGCGGTCGCTTCGGGGCGTGGCTCATGAAGATCGCGCACAACGCGTTCCGCATGGCGTACCGAAAGGACGCGCGCGCCGAGCGCCTGAGCCACGCGATCGACGCCGAGGTCGTCACGCTACCGCGGACGGGGCGGGTCGACTCCCAACGCATCCTCGCGGAGCTCCCCGAGGACGTCCGCACCGCGATGGTCCTGTGTTTTGTGTACGGGCTTAGCCACCGCGAAGCGAGCGAGGTCATGGACGTCCCGCTCGGCACCGTCAAATCTCACATCACGCGCGGTAGGGCGCGCATCCAGGAGCGTTACGATGATGGACGACCAGGCGATCGCAGAGCTTCTACGAAGTGACGAACCCGAGCTCGACGGAGCGTTGTTCACGGCGCGCGTGATGAACCACGTGGAGCGCCGCACGCAGCTGCGTCGTTGGCTCCCGCTCGCGGCGGGTTTCGTGGGCCTCGCGATCGCGTCGGAGCCGCTCCTGCAGACGATCCACTGGGTGACCCACGGCCTCGCGTTCACCTCCTCGCAGCTCCTCACGCTGATGCAATAGACCCCGCCCGCGCGTAGACTCCCGCGCGCATGTGTGACGACGCCACCGAGCTCGAAAACGAAGCGTACCTGGAGCGCGTTCGCCTCAACCGGCGCGAGGTCGGCATCGGCGCGGGGGTCGTCGTCGCTGCGGCGCTGACCGGCTGCAAGGCGGGAGGGGCGCCCGCCGCCGCGTCGCAGACGAAGAGCCGCGCCGCAACGATCACGACGCCCGACGGTGAAGCCGAAGCCTTCTTCGTCGCGCCCGCCGAAGGGCGTCACCCCGCCGTCCTCGTGTGGCCGGACGTCGCGGGCCTCCGTGACGCGTACCGCACGATGGCGACGCGGCTCGCGACGTCGGGGTACGCGGTCCTCGCCGTGAACCCGTACTACCGCTCGTCGAAGTTGCCGGTGATGGAGACGTTCGCGGAGTGGAGGACGGAAGAGGGGCGCGCGAAGATCAAGCCGATGCGCGAGGCGCTCACGCACGAAGCGATCACGCGCGACGGCGCCGCGTTCGTCGCGTGGCTCGACGAACAGCCGGAGGTCGACACCGACAAGAAGATCGGCACGACCGGTTACTGCATGGGCGGGCCGTTCACGTTCCGAACCGCGGCGGCCGCACCGGATCGCGTAGGTGCGATCGGCTCGTTCCACGGCGGTGGGCTCGTCACCGACGACCCGACGAGCCCGCATCGACTCCTGGAGCAGATGCAGGCCGCCGCGTTGATCTGCGTGGCGCAGAATGACGACGAACGGCAGCCGGAGGCGAAGACCGTGCTCGCCGAAACCGCGAAGGCGGCGGACCGACCCGCGGAGGTCGAGGTGTACTCGGCGCAGCACGGCTGGTGCACGATCGACTCGCCCGTCTACGACGAAGCGCAGGCCGAGCGCGCCTGGGCGCGGCTCCTCGCGACGCTGCGCGCGCACCTCTGAGTCGCTTCAGCGCGCGGCCTCGAGGTGCTCGGTGCGTTGCAGCGATCGCGCGACGAGGGCCCACAGCGTGGCCCACACCGATCCGATCAACCACCCGGCGAGGACGTCCGTCGGGTAGTGCGCCGCGAGGTAGACGCGGCTCGCGCCGACGAGGAGGGTCAGGAGGAGCGCAGTCCCGATCATGAACCGGCGCACGCCGGGCTCACGGACGAGGCGAACGAGCACCGCCGCGATCGTGAGGTAGACGATGGCGGACATCGTGGTGTGACCGCTCGGGAAGCTCGACGCGAGCGGATGCGCGGAGTGCTCGAGGAACGGCGGTCGCGGGCGGCCGATGATCCCCTTGAGCCCGTACGCGAGGACGATGCCGCCGACCGTCGCGGTGACCAGCACGACGATGCCCTTCAGCTGCCGACGCAGCGCGAGGTAGGCGCACGACGCCAGCACCGCCAGGGTGAGGAGCACGGGGCCGCCGAGCGCGGTGACATCACGAGCGCCGGACCGGACCCAGCTCGGTCCGCGCGGGAGCGTCGTGTCGACGGCGGAGCGGAACATGCGGACGAGCTCGACGTCGAACGCCGGGGGCGACTGACCGATCGCCAACAAGACCAGCCGAACGAGGACCCACACGGTGGCGAGCACGAGGGTCGTGGCTGCGATCCATCGCGTGCGTGGGCTGACGAGGAGTGTGCCCAGACTCGAACGACGCGCGCGTCGCTCGAGTCCGACGATCAGGGAGCTCATCGGTCGAAGCCACCCCACTGCAGGCCGAGCGTCACGCGGTACTGCGGAAACGCAAACGGGACCGCGCGGAACTGCGGCACCGGAACGCTGATGTGGGCCGGGTCGATGATCAGGAACACCTCGTCGGCCATGCGCCACTCGATGCCGAGCGGGTTGAAGCCGACGTACGGACCGATGCTGCCCTCCGGGACGCCGACGAGGTCGAACATCATGCGCGACACGCCGAGCTGGAGCGTGGTGCGGAGGTTGAGGTTGTCGTCCTCGAGCGGAACGCGGAAGATCACGGTGCCGTACGCGTTGACGACGCCGCTGCGGACGGAGTCCGTGCCGTTCAGCCACGGATTCCATTCACCGTCGAGGCCGATGACCCACTGCTCGCTCAACGCGTAGCGTCCGCCGATCGAGGTGGACACCGCGGAGTTCATGACGGCGCCGCTGCCGGAGACGTACAGCCCGAAGTCACTCGCTTCGGCGCGGCTCGGCGCGAAGGTGAAGACGAGGGCGAGGCCGACCCACGGGATCCACTTTCGGCGGCGTCGCATCAGGACGAAGCCGAACAGCGCAAAGCCGAGCGCGAGCCCGCCGTCGGCGGCGCTTCCCGCGTCGGAGCACGTCACGGGCTCGGGGTCGCCGAACGCCGCCTCGGGTGCGTCACACCAGTTGTTGGATGCCGAGCAGCCGGGTTCGTAGGTGAGGTAGGTGTCGAGGATGTCCTGCGTCGCAGCGCGTTTGTCGTCGGCGCTCAGCGAGCGGTCGTAGAGGAGCGTCGCGAGCTCGACGGAGGCGGAGCGCGCCATGCGGAGGCGCCCGTCGCGGAAGTCGTCGAGGTCGACGCAAACGTCGAGCTGGCCCGCGTGTGTCGGGCCGTCGACGGAGGGATCGTGTGTCGCTTCGGCGAGCTCGGCCCAGTTGAGGACGGTCGTCACGCGTAGGTCGTCGGGCGTTCGGTAGGTGTGGCTGAACGAATCCTGCAGGGTGTGGAGCGCGCGGCCGAGCCCGACGTAGAACTGCGGCGCTTCGAGGTCGAAGTCACCGCGAATCGAGAGTGTGGCTGGGAAGCGGATCGTGCGCGTTCGGTCGATGTTGCCGTCCGCGTCGAGGCCGCCGATCGCGAGCTCGACCTGTGAGCGGATGAAGTCGCGGCACTCCTCGAGCGCGGCGCGCGCGCCCTCGGGGCCGTCTTGGGGAGAACGCCGGAGGCAGTGCTTCTTCTGGTTCTCCTCTGCGCCGTGCACAAAAGCGAGTTTGTCGAGGTTGGTCGCTTCGTTGCTCCCCAGGTCGAGGCTCCGGTTGGCGAGCACGGTGATCCACGAGCCGAATCCGTCGTCGCTGTCGGTCTCGAACGGGAGGTCTTCGAACAACGCGCGCTGGTCGTCATCGAGCGCAGGGGCGATGGCGGTGTTCGTCGCGCGGCGGGCCTCAGCGACGGCGTAGCGCGTCAGCCTCTCGTGGCACTCGACGGCGACCGGGGACCCGATCTCGTAGGCGTAGGCGGTCGGTGCGACGAACGTGGTCGCGAGGGCGAGGAGGGGGAGTCTCGTCGTGGGCATGCAGGGTCTGCTTTGCAGAATGTTTGCCAGCGCTCGACGCGTCCCTTCGATCGCCCGCGTCGTGGCCAACTGCCACGGCGCGCACGAAGTCGCCCCGCACGGAAGTCGACTACGCGAGTCCGACCACGAACGAGAGGTGGAAGGCGAACACCGCCGAATAGGCGAGGAGCCCTCCACCGACCGCAGCACGCGCGAAGCGTCGTGCCGTGTGACGTACGAGGAGCAGCACGCCGAGGGAGACCAGGGCGAGCTTCGTGGCGACGAACACCACGGGCTCGCCGTGGGCGAGCTCCGCGAGGATGGGGTTGGCCTCCGACGCGAACCCGAGCTGAATCCACAGCACGGTGAGGATCGCGTCGATCGCGTTGAGGACCAGGATCGCGCGCAACGCGTCGACCGGCCATGTGCACGCCACCTTCACTCATGATCGTTATCGGGGCGCCGTCGGGTCCGTTGCGTGATGCCGCATCGGACGAAGCGCTGGTTCAAAATGAAACAGCGGCCGGCGCCGGGCGAGCGTCCGCGTGAAACGCGGGGGGCGGCGCGTGGACCGGACACGCGAAGAGCTTCGCGCCCGCCGGGAGATATTCAGTGGATACGTGAGGACACTCCGGCGTGGCGCGGGCGCCGGTCAGCCCGCAGATCTGGTGCTGCTCCACCGCGAGCGGCGGCGGGTACTCGGACGGCGCCCCGATACTGGGGGCCCCGGACATCGCCGCGACGAAGATCGCGGGCGTGACGTGCCCGGACGAAGTCGGGATGGCGCGAGGCTGGTCGGCGCCGATCCAGATCACGGTGACGCGCTCGTGGTCGGCGGCGACCAACCAGAGGTCGTGGGCGTCGTCGCTGGTGCCGGTCTTCGCCGCGAGGTCGTGGTCGTAACCTTCGCGGCGGATTCGCCACGCGGTCCCTCGGTTCACCACGGAGCGCATGGTGTCGAAGACGAGGAACGCGGCCTGGTCCGAAGCGACCGTGCGTCGCACCGGTTCGTGGGTCTCGATCTCGCCATCGACATCGACGATCGCTTCGATCGCGTACGGCCGCACGGCGCGGCCGTCTCGCGCGATGGCGGCGAAGGCGCCCGCGACCTCGAGAGGCGACGCGTCGACCGCGCCGAGCGCGATCGATGGGTGCGCTTCGGCTTCGAGCCCGAGGCTCCGCAGATGTGCAGCGACGCGCTCCGTTCCGAGCTGACGCGTGAGCGCGACGAAAGGCAGGTTGACGGAGTGGGTGAGCGCTCCGCGCACGCTCATGTAGCCGCGGTACGAGAAGTCGTAGTTCTGCGGGCGCCACGTCGTGCGGCGATCGACCTGAATCGCGACGGGTGCGTCTTCGATCATCGTGCGCGGGTGAGCGATGCCCTCGTCGAACGCGGCGAGCGCGATGAGTGGCTTCACGAGCGAGCCGATCTGACGTCGCGCGTAGACCGCGCGGTTGAACGGGGTGTCCGCGTAGTCACTGCCGCCGACGAGCGCGAGGATGCGACCGGTCGAGGCTTCGATCGTCACGAAGGCGCCTTCGACGTCGACGCCGTGTTCGGTGCGGACCCGTTCGATACCGGCGCGGAGCGCGTCAGCGGCGGAGCGCTGCAGGGCGGGGTCGATCGTCGTGATGACCTGGCGTGTCGCGCGCTCTGGATCGAGGTGGCTCTCGACGAAGTCGGCGAAGTAGGGCGCGAGGCCGAGGCCATCCGTCGTCGCGGTGTCTTGGGCGCCGAGGTCGAGGTCGTCGAGCGGCCAGTTGGCGCCGAGCTGGGTGCGCACCTGACGGGCGCGCGCGAGGGCGGCTTCGGGGTGGCGGAGGACGGAGAGTTTGTTGGGGGCGCGGATCATCCCGGCGATGACGGCGGCCTCGGCGGGAGAGAGGCAGGCGGCCGCTTTGCCGAAGTAGACCTGCGCGGCGCGCTCCACGCCGACGATCTCTTCGTTGCCCGCGCGTCCGAGGTAGATGACGTTGAGGTAGGCCTCCAGGATGTCGTCCTTGTCGAGGCGGGCTTCGAGGGCGTGGGCGAGGACGGCTTCACGTGCCTTTCGAACGAAGGATCGCTCGGGTTCGAGGAAGAGGTTCTTCGCGAGCTGTTGCGTGATCGTGCTGCCGCCCTGCACGAGCTCACCGGCGGCGACGTCCGCCCACGCGGCGCGCGCGATCGCGCGCAGATCGATCCCCTCGTGTTCGTAGAAGCGTCGGTCCTCCGCGGCGATCACGGCGGCGGGGATGTGCTCGCCGAACGCGTCCAGCGCGACCGGCTTTCGAACGACGCGATCGGTGCTCGCCATCTGCTCGACGACGATCCCGCGGAGGTGGGCGCGGTCGGTCTGTCGTCCGTCGAAGCCGGTGATGGAGACGACGCGTCCGTCGCGGGTCGAGATGCGAAGCGCACGTTCCTCGCACGTCGGCGTCGGGGTCGAGTGGACGACGACGTCGCTGCCATCGACGCGGTAAGACCCCGGCTGCGAGCCGTCGCGGGCGACGTAACCCATCGAGGCCAACGTCGTCTCCAGTGCACGAGGATCGACTGAATCGCCGACCGCGATCAGCTCGTCCCGCGCGCGTAGGGCGGGGGTGGAGGTGAGGCGACGCCCCGACAACCAGGCGTCGACGCGCGCCAACGCGCGCGACCGGACGTAGGCACCGGTGCCGACGGCGCCGACGAGGAGCGCCAACAGAACGCCCGAAACGACGAGGTAGGGGCGGAACCAACGGGGCGCAGTCACGCTCGGCCCAGAGTGCACGGGCCGCGCCAAGGGGGCGGCTGCGCGTCTCGCGTCTCGGCACATGGCGAATTGCCACGCCCGGGGCGGGACGGTGCCTCATAGCTTCTGCCTATCGATCGTTTCGGGGTTTCTATTGGATCTCCACTCCGGACGGGCATAACAACAGGCTCCATGAACCGCACAGGTCGCAAATTGCTCCACGCACGCAGGCAGGTCCTGCGGCCCCTCGAAACCCTCGCCCTCGTCTTCGTCGGCTCCGCCGTCGTCGCGAGCTGCTCCGGCCAGAAGGCGCAGGACTCGGTCGAGGCCCCCGTCACCGCGAAGCCCGCCGCCGAGGAGGCCAAGAAGGCCGCCGAGGAAGCGCCCGCCGAAGCCAAGAAGATGGCCGCCAAGACGTCGGACGAGCCGTACGGCATCGACGACTGGTGGCCGAACCGCCTCGACCTCCGCGTCCTCAAGGAGAACGCCCCCGCGGGCGATCCGATGGACGCCGACTTCGACTACGCGAAGGAGTTCTCGAAGCTCGATCTCAAGGCCGTGAAGGCCGACATCACCAAGACGCTCACCGACTCCAAGGAGTGGTGGCCGGCCGACTGGGGTCACTACGGCGGCCTCATGATTCGCCTGGCGTGGCACAGCGCCGGCACCTACCGCGTGACGGACGGCCGCGGTGGCTCGGGCAGCGGCACGATCCGCTTCGCGCCGCTCAACAGCTGGCCGGACAACGGGAACCTCGACAAGGCGCGTCGACTCCTGTGGCCGGTGAAGAAGAAGTACGGCCGCAGCCTCTCGTGGGCGGACCTCATGATCCTCACGGGCAACGTGTCGCTCGAATCGATGGGCTTCAAGACGTTCGGCTTCGGCGGTGGGCGCGAGGACGTCTACGAGCCGACCGACATCAACTGGGGCCCCGAGACGGAGTGGCTCGCCGACGGGCGCTTCAAGGACGGCAAGCTGCAGGAGAACCTCGGCGCGACGATGATGGGCCTCATCTACGTCAACCCCGAAGGCCCGAACGGCAAGCCCGACCCGATGGCCTCCGCGCAGCGCATCCGCACGGCGTTCGCGCGCATGGCGATGAACGACGAAGAGACCGTCGCGCTGATCGCGGGCGGACACACCCTCGGCAAGGCGCACGGCGCCGCGCCCGGTAAACACCTCGGACCGGAGCCGGAGGCGGCACCCGTGGAGCAGATGGGCCTCGGCTGGAAGAACGCGCACGGCACCGGCAAGGGCGCCGACACGATCACGTCGGGCCTCGAGGGTGCGTGGACCTACTCGCCCATCAAGTGGTCGCACGACTACTTCGAGATCCTCCACGAGAACGAGTGGGAGCTGACGAAGAGCCCCGCGGGCGCGAAGCAGTGGTCGCCGAAGAACCCGTCGCAGATGGTCGCGGACGCACACGACCCGAAGAAGATGCACAAGACGATGATGCTGACGACCGACCTCGCGCTCATCACCGACCCCGAGTACAAGAAGATCTCGAAGCGCTTCCTCGACGACCCCAAGGCGTTCGAGGCCGCCTTCGCGCGCGCCTGGTTCAAGCTCACGCACCGTGACCTCGGCCCGCACGTGCGCCTCCTCGGCAGCGAAGTGCCCCCGCCCCAGATCTGGCAGGACCCGGTGCCGGCGGTCGACCACAAGCTCGTCAACGCGCGCGACGTCGCGGGCCTCAAAAAGCAGATCCTCGAGGCCGGCTTCACGACGGGTCAGCTCGTCCGCACGGCGTGGGCCTCCGCTTCGACCTACCGCGACACCGACAAGCGCGGCGGCGCCAACGGCGCGCGCGTTCGTCTCGCACCGCAGAAGGACTGGGCCGCGAACAACCCGGCCGAGCTCGCGAAGGTCATCGCCGGCCTCGAGAAGATCCAGAAGGCGTTCAACAAGAAGAAGCCGGGCGGTCGTAAGATCTCCCTCGCCGACACCATCGTGCTCGCCGGCGTCGCCGCGGTCGAAGACGCCGCCAAGCGCGCGGGTCAGCCGGTCAAGGTCGCCTTCGAGCCGGGCCGCACCGACGCGACGGACGAGATGACCGACGCGGCTTCGTTCGACGTGCTCGAGCCGAAGGCCGACGGCTTCCGCAACTACTTCGCCGCGGGCAACGAGAAGAACCCCGGCGAGGAGCTCGTCGAGAAGGCGGACCTCCTCAAGCTGACCGCGCCGGAGATGACCGTGCTCCTCGGCGGGATGCGCGCGCTCGACGCGAACTACGACGGCAGCAAACACGGCATCCTCACGGACAAGCCCGGCACGCTGTCGAACGACTTCTTCGTGAACCTCCTCGACATGAGCGTGGAGTGGAGCAAGAAGGGCGACGTCTACGAGGCCAAGGACCGCCAGAGCGGCAAGGTGAAGTGGACCGCCACCGGCGCCGACCTCGTGATCGGCTCGAACTCCCAGCTGCGCGCCATCGCCGAGGTCTACGCCGGCGACGACGCCAAGCAGAAGTTCGCGAGCGACTTCGCGAAGGTCTGGCACAAGGTCATGATGCTCGACCGCTTCGAGCTCGATGCGCGCAAGCCGGTCGTCCTGACCCAGCGCTGACCCGGCCCCGTCGGCGCCCCCGTTTCTCGCGGGGCGCCGATGGTCCTGGCCCTCCTCCCTCCCCTCGATCCATCCTCGACCTCGTGCTCGCGCTGACGCTCACGCTCCTCGCGTCCGCTACGCCCGGACGTGTCTTCGTGACCCCCGCGCAAGCCGCGGACATGATCGGCGACGGCGCGATCACGATCGACGCACGGCTGTCCTCGTCCGCACCTTACCTGCCGAACGCACGCACGCTCTTGTGGTTCATGCTGCGCGATGGCCTCGGGCGCACCGGCCGCCTCGCCGAAACGGCGAAGCTCGAAGAGGCGCTGCGCGAGATCGGCGTCGAGGCGGATCAACCGCTCCTCGTGTACGGCGAGGCCGATCGGGGGTGGGGCGAGGAGGCGCGCATTTGGTGGACGCTCGCGTACCTTGGGCACCGCAATGCGCGGATCCTCGACGGCGGCATCCAGGCGTGGCGCGCCGCTGGCCTGCGAACGTGGGACGACGTCGCCGATACGAAGGAAGGCAGCTTCCGCGCGCGCGTCGAGAAGAAGTTACGCGCCGATCACGAACGTGTGCTCGCCGCGGTCCGCGGGCACGACGCCCAGGTCCTCGATGCGAGGACGCAGGAGGAGTACGACGGCGCGACGCCGTACCTCTCGTACCGGGGCGGTCACGTGCCGGGGGCCCGCCGCCTGGAGTGGCGTCAGCTCCTCGACGATCGCGGTCGTGTGCTCCCGCGGGAGCGCCTCGAACGCCTCTTCACGAAGTTCGGACTGTCTCGAAAGGAGCCGGTGATCGCGTACTGCACGGGCGGCGTTCGGAGCGCGTTTGTCATCGCGGCGCTCGTCGAAGCGGGCTTCGAGGACACGATGAACTACGACGGCTCGTGGTGGGATTGGGCGTCGCGCACCGAGCTGCCCGTCTCGCGGATGCCGGCGCCGCGCGTTGCACCGCGTTAGCGCGGCCTACGCGATGTTGGACAAACGCGAGCACTTCGAACACGACCTCGAGGGCGCCGTCGGCGTCGCCTACCGCATGTGATCGGCGGCGTCACGCCGCGGTCGCGAGCTCCTGCGCGAGGCCGAGGACCAGGTGGACGAGCGTTCGTACTTCGCTCGTCAGCGAGTCGAGGCGGCGCGACCGCGGGACACCGAAGAACGCGGGGGCGCCGTCGAGGATGGCGCCACCCAGCAAGCGAGCCGCTTCGTCCTGGAGGACGAGCACTTCGTCGACCCGCTCTCCGCCTATTCGCAGGTTGCAAGCTGGGTTGCAGCTGATCGCAAACGCTGCGGACGGAAGGACGATGCGGTGTTCGTTGACGAGTGGTGTGTCGAGGATCCGCTCGACTTGTGAAGGTCCGAGCCGCCAGACCGGGCAGTCGTCCGCCGCCCACCAGGACTCCAGCTCCAGCCATCGCGCGCGCGTGAGCACCGCCTCGTGCTGAGCCGCGGGCGGAAGGTGCGCGAGCGCGATCTGCTGGCGTGCGAGCCGAAGGAGGGCGGTCGGGTCGGGTCGGCCCTCGTCGTCGAGGTAGCGCCCGCGGAGGTGCCGGGCGCGTGCGCGCTCGGCGCGGATCTCGATCGGTTTCACGAGTGGAGCCTGCGTTCCTCGGGCGCTTCGACCATCGCGATCGACGCCTGCAGGAGGTCGTCCACCAGCGAGTGGAACGCGGCGACCTCCAGGCGCAGCGTCACGCAGCCGACGTGGAGGTGCACGTGGTCACACCCGACGCACTGCTCGATCTTGCTCACTCGGCCCGACGTGAGGATGCGTCGGACACATTTGGTATCGGCGCCCATTTCAGACCGCCTCTGCGCGGACGCGAGCGTGGCCCTGGCGGGCGCGGTAGCGGTCGACGTCGAGCCAGAAGATCTTCCCGAAGCCGCCGATGTAGCGGAGCCGTTCCACCTCGATGCGCAGGAACGAGAAGTTGTGGGTGGCAAAGTAGCCCTCGGCCTCGGGGAGGCGCGCGAGGTAGCGCTCGCGGGCGTCGTCGAGGTCCGCCTCGGGAATCGCGACCGCACGCCCCATGACGCAGAGTCGTCCGTGGGCTTGCACGTCGCCCTGCGTGACGTCGGCCTGGACGAGCAGCGACACGCGCGGGTCGGCGCCGATGTTGCGGGTGTGCTCTGCGATGCTCGCGACGAGGATGATCGGGCGGCCGGCCACGTCGAGGGCGTAGGGGACGACGGAGCCGAACGGCCACCCGTCCGCGCGTTTCGAGCTCGTGCACAGGACGCCGTCGCCGCGGCTGAACAGGAGCTGCTCCGCGTCGTCGAGCGCCCGCGCGCTGGAGATGGACTGCGCGTCTTCGCGGGTCATGTCGTCTTCGTTCATGCGTGGTCTCCTTCGGCTGCGTCCGGATCGCGGACGAGGACGAGCCTGCGTTGGGGCGACGCCAACTCCATGACGTCGACGTGAATCCGAAAGATGGGTTCGAGGATCGAGGGGCGCAGGACTTCGTGCGGCGCGCCGACGTGTTCGACGCGACCGCGGTCCATCACCGCGATTCGATCCGCGTACTGCGCGGCGAGGTTGAGGTCGTGGAGGACGACCGCGACGGCGACCCCCTCCGAGGCGAGGCCTCGCGCGAGGCGGAGCGTCTGGTGCTGGTGAACGAGGTCGAGCGCCGCGGTGGGTTCGTCGAGGAGCAGGATGCGGTGGGCCGTCGGCTCCCAGATCTGCGCGAGGACCCGCGCGAGCTGGACGCGCTGCCGCTCGCCGCCGGACAGCTCGAGGTAGCTGCGCGGGCCGAACCCGTCGAGGCCGACACGTGCGAGCGCGAGCTTGGCGATGCGGTCGTCGTCCCGTTTCGAAGACAAGTGCGGTAGGCGCCCCAGTCGAATGACCTCGTCGACCGAGAAACCGAACGCGAGCGTGGACGACTGGGGCAGGACGGCGCGTTTGGTCGCGAGCTCACCCTTGGACCAGCGATCGAGTGCGCGCCCCGCGATGAAGACGCGCCCGTGGTTCGGCGTGAGCGCACCCGCCGCGACGTCGAGGAGGGTCGATTTCCCGGCGCCGTTGGGACCGACGATCGCGGTGACGGCGGCGCTCGGGACGTCGACCGAAACCGCGTCGAGGACGCGGCGTCCGCCACGTTCGAGCGAGACGTTGGTGAGCTGGAGGCACGAAGGCTCCGAATGCATGGCGGCGCTCATGTCTGTTGCCTCTTCAGCAGCGCGAGGAAGAACGGAGCGCCGAGCAGCGCGGTCACGATCCCGATCGGGAGCTCCGCGGGGGCGGCGACCGTGCGGGCGACCAGGTCGGCGATCAAGAGGAGCACGCCGCCGACGAGGATCGTCGCGGTCATCAGGAAGCGGTGACTCGGTCCGAACACCAGGCGGATCAGGTGCGGGACGAGGAGGCCGACGAAGCCGATCATCCCGCACAGCGCGACGCTGGTTCCGATGAGGACGGATGTGGTGAGGAGCGCGCGGCGCTTCGTCCTTTCGACGTCGACGCCGAGGTGGTGTGCTTCGCCCTCGCCGAGGAGCATCGCGTCCAGGGCGCGCGAGAGCCCCCACGCGGAGGCGACAGCGACGACGAGCACCGGCGCGACGACCGCGAGCGACGACCAGGTCGCGCCGCCGAGGCTCCCCATCCCCCAGAACGTGAGTGAGCGGAGCTGCTCGTCGGTGGCGACGTACGTCAGCGCGCCGGTCCCCGCGAGCGCCATCGCGTTGATCGCGATGCCGGCGAGCAGCATCGTCGTGACGTCGGTGCGCCCGCTCGACGAGGACAGGTGGTGGAGCACCACGCCCGTGATCTGCGCACCTGCGAAGGCACACACCGGGAGCAGCAGGCGGTGCACGATCGTGGGCAGCTCGAAGGGGAGGGCGCCGGCGAACACGATGACCGTCGCCGCGCCCAACGTCGCCCCGGCCGAGATGCCGACGAGCGAGGGGTCCGCCAGCGGGTTGCGAAACAGCCCCTGCATCAGCGCGCCGGCCTGCGCGAGCGCTGCGCCCACGACGATCGCGAGGAGCACGCGGGGGAGGCGCACGAAGAGGATGACGGCCCGTTCGTGCTCTTGCGCTGCGGAGGCCCCGAGCCCGATCACGTCGAGCAGCACACCGAGCGAACGGCCCGGTCCGATCGATGCCGCGCCCGACGACAGCGCGATGGCGAACGCCACGACGAGCGCGGCGACGAGCGCGGTCAGCGCCGGGCGTCGCAGCTCGCCGCGCATCCGGATCGCGATCGCGTTCACGGCGCGGTCCCCAACGCCGACGAGAGCGTCTCGACCGCCTCCGCGACGCGCGGGCCGAAGCCGAGCAGGAGGAGGTCGTCCATGACGACGACGCGGTCGTTGGCCTTCGCGGGGGTGAACGCGAGCCCGGGCAGCGCGAAGAGCGCGTCCTTCCCGCCGACGCTCGCGAGGCCGTGCTCGGTGATCAGGATGACGTCCGGCGCCGCGCGCACCGTGGCCTCCGCGGTCATCGGACGGTAGCCCGAGAACTCGGACATGACGTTGACCCCCTGCGCGAGCTCGATGATCGCGTCGGCCGCGGTGTCACGGCCCGCGACGTTGAGCGTCCCGCCGCCCCGTGCGTAGACGAAGAGCACGCGCGGTCGCTTCTTCGTGCGGGTGGCAGCGTTGACGGCGCGCTCGACGCGTTCGTCGATCTCCGCGACGAGCCGTGCACCGGCTTCGACGCGGCCGACGGCCTTCGCGACTTCTTCGACGCGCGCCTTGGCGCCGGCGACCGAGCGTTCCTCGGAGACCAAAACGACCTCGACCCCCGCGGAGCGCAGCTGTGCGAGCGCCGCGGCGGGTCCGGCGGTCTTCACCGCGATGACGAGCGAGGGGTTCAGCGACAGCACCCCCTCCGCCGAGAACGCGCGGACGTAGCCGACGCTCGGCTTCTTCGTCGCCTCCGGCGGGTACAGGCTCGACTTGTCGATACCGACGACGCGCTCGCCGACGCCCAGCGCGTACACCGTCTCGGTCGCGGTGCCGCCCAGCGTGACGATCCGCGAAGTGTCCGTCGCGGCGAGCGCGAGGAGGAGCGCGAAGGCGTGCATCAGAACGTGCTCCGCTCGGGCCCGGCGTACGCGACGCGCACCGTGTAGACGCCGTCGTCCCAGCTCTGCACGGCCAGCTTCACGAAGTCGCCGTGGGCGGTCCGCACCACGAACGCGACGTCACGTGCGGTCGTGGCGTGCGTCGCCGGGTCGTAGTCGTACCAGCCGTTGAGAACCGCGTTGCCGGAGTACGTTCCGGAGCCGGGCGGGCCGGGGAGTGGGATGGCTTCGTCGGTGACGTATCCGTCGGACGGCGCCGACGTGACGTCGTCGAACTTCGTGTCCATCTCGATGGCGCCCGCGACACCCGAGCCCGACGTGCCGCCGTTGGTGCGGATGCGCGTCCGCGAAAAGGCGATGTCCCAACCGAGGTCGGCGCTCGCGGAGGCGGTGTCGACGAGGCGCCCGGACGTGAGATCGACGTGCACCCACGCGGCGGCGTCCGACGCGTCGAGCTCGAACGTCGCGGCCTCGGGCGTTGCGGTCACCGGTTCGAGGACGAGGCGGTAGGCGCCGTCCTCGTAGTCGAGGATCTGGAGCTTGCCGTAGCGTTCGCCGTCGGCGCCGCGCACGAGCAGCACACGATTCTTCGGCGACACCGCGTGCGTGGCCGGGTCGTAGTCGTACCACTCGCCGAGCACGGCGTTCTGCGAGATCGTCCCCGAGCCGGGCGGGCCGGGGATCGGGAGCTCTTCGTCGCCGACGAACCCGAACGTCGACACTTCGTCGATGTCGTCGAAGCGCGCCGAGGCGTCGGCCCACGCCGCGCCGCCGAGCCCGCCGCCGCTCGTCCCGCCGTTGGTGGCGAAGATCGTGCGGCTGATCGCGACGTCCCAGTCGAGCGCTTCGGCGGTCGTGGTGACGACGCCGTCGCCGATGCGCAGATACGTCCATCCCTCGGACGCGTCGATGGTGCCGGTGTCCTCGGGCGGATCGACCTCGCCGAAGCGCAGCGTGAGGATCGCGGGCGAGCCGGCGTCGTCGTAGTAACGCTCGAAGCGGACCTTGTAGAAGCGCCCTGCGTCCGACTCGACGACGAACACGACGTCGGCGGCGGAGAGGGTGTGGTCGACCGGATCGTAGTCGTACCAGCCGTTCTCACTCGTGGCGTTCGGTTGGTTGAAGGCGTGGTCGATGTCCGACTCGAGGATGTCGTCGGGTTTGTCGGTCGGCGCGTCCTCGGACGGGCGGTCCTCCGTCCATCCCGCGACCGGCGCGACGTCGAGGTCGTCGAAGTTCGTCGTGACCGCGGCGACGCGCACGCCGGCGTCACCGCTGGAGCCGCCGTTCGTCTTCACGAGGAAGCGCTTGAATCCGAGATCCCACGCCGCGGCGTCGGCGGCGCGTTGCGCGTCGAGGTCGAAGTAGACCCAGGCGGCTTCGTCGGAGGCGTCGACTTCGAGGCGGTACGTCCCGTCGCCGACGTCGGTGACGACGACGCCCGAGAGCGTCGGTTCGCCCGGGTCTGGTTCGAGGTCGCCGCAGGCGGCGAGCAGCGCGAGGCAGAGGAGATGGGTTCGTTTCATGGTGCGTAACGTCCTTCGAGCCCCGCGTAGAGCGCGCGAGGCGGGATAGGGAGGAAGCGGGCGTCGCCCGCGTCGAGCAGGTTGTCGATTCCGGCGAACGCGGTGACGCCGCGGTCGAGGAAGCTCTTCTCGACGCGCGCGTCGAGCGTCGCGTAGGGGCGCGCGAACGTCGGCGTCGCGGAGTCGTCGAGGTAGAACGGGCGCTCGCCGACGACGGCGGCGCGCGCCGTCGCGGCGAGGCCCCACGTCGGTTCGGCCGCGCGCACGGCGAACGTCGCGCGGTGTCGCGCGCGGGCTTCGAGCGGTGCGCCGGTCGAGACGTCGATCGCGTTCAGGAGTCGGTAGCCGCCCTCGACGGTGACGCCGCGGACGACGGCGAACGAGGCGTTGAGCTCCACGCCCTGCGTCCGCGCGCGGTCGATGTTCACGTAGCTGTAGAGCTCGGGAGCGCCCGCGCCCGTGCGTCCGTTGGAGAGCGGCGTGATGAGGTCGTCGACTTCGTTATGGAACAGGTCGACGCCGACGCGGAGGCCGTCCGCGGGACGAACCTGCGCGCCGAGCCCGAAGCTCCACGACTTCTCCGGTTCGAGGTCCGGGTTGCCGCGCACCACGTAGCCCGCCGTGGGGTTCTCGAAGACGAGGAGCTGGTCGCGAAACGACGGCGCCTTGAACCCGCGCCCCGCGTTGCCGCGCAACACGACGGACTCCACGGGGGCGTAGCGCACGGCGAGGCGCGGCGTCGCGTACACGCCGAACTGGGAGTCCGCGTCGACGCGTGCCCCAGGCACGATCGTGAGCGATCCGTCGTCGAACGGTGACCACTCGTCCTGCACGAACGCGGCGGCGCGCCCGCGGGTGCCGGCGCCGCCGTCGAGGCGCGTCGACTCCAGGCGTTGGTAGAGCCCCTCGAGCCCGAAGGTGACGAGGTGCTGGATGCCGAAGAGGCGATCGTACTGGGCGTCGATCTGGCCGAGCTGCTCGGACGTCTGCGTCAGGTCGTCGAGCGTCGCGGCGCCGCGTTGGTCGAGGAGGTACTGGTCCGTGAAGAGGGCGCCGTGGGCGGTGATCCGGAGGCGGCTCGCGTCGTCGAACCGGAGCTCGGGGCCGATGGTCGCGGTGAGCTGCCGCTGGCGGTTCTTACGGTCGAACGTCGCGACCGAGGTGGAGTCGACGCCATCGAGCCCGCGCTGCCAGTAGGAGGCCCGGGCGATGACGCGTCGGTCCTCGTCGATGACGTAGTCGGCGCGCCCGTCGACCTCGACGGTGTCGAACGCGCTGCCGGTCGTCCCCGGATCCTCCGGGCTCAGGTCGTAGGCGTCGGCGCGGTGCCACCCGGCGGAGAGTCGAAGCTCGAACGGACCGGCGTGCCCCGCGACGTGGCCCGCGAGGTCGAGGGTGTCGAAGCGACCGTAGGCGAGGCGGGCGGCGGCTTCGAGGGGCCGGTCGGCGCCGCGGGTGATGATGTTGATGACGCCGCCCAGCGCGTCGGCGCCGTAGAGCGCGGAGCTCGCGCCCTTGACGAGCTCGATGCGCTCGACGCGGTCTACGGGGAAGCGGCTGAGATCGATCGCGTCGTCCGTCCGTCCGATCGCCCGCTGCCCGTCGACGAGGACGAGCACGTACTCCGAGGACAGGCCCTGCATCTCGACGGTCGCGCCGCGGAACGATCGATCGATCTGCACGCCGCCGTGCTCCTCGAGGAGCTCGGCGACGGACTCGGAGCCGGACTGCTCGATGCGCTCCCGCGTGACGACCTCGACGCGCACCGGCGCGTCGTCCTCGGTCTCCGCGATGCGGGAGCCCGTGACGACGATCTGCTCGATGGCCTCGGGCGCGACGGTGGCCGTCGCCACGAGGAACCACAGCGTCGACGCCATGGTATTGTTGATAATGAGAATGATTCTCAGGATCAAGCTTGTTGGGAATGATTCTCATTAGCAATAAGCCTGAAACACAAGTCGGCAACGATTTCAGGCGCTTCGAGGCACGAGGGTGGGGTCAGAGGTCGGTGGGGACGTCGCCGACGTTCACGAGATCGAACGTCCAGGAGAGCAGCGCGGGACCGAAGGCGAGGGTCGTCGTGCCGAGCCAGAACCCTGCCGCGTCGCGCGAGCTCTCGTCGAACACCAGCACTCCGAGCGCCACGACCGACAGCGCCGTGCTCGCCCACTTCACGATCTCCAGCACCACGGACTCCGACGCGTCGTTCGTCTTCTTCGCCCACGTCGCGTAGGTCAGGCCGGAGCCGAGGTAGAGGCGGACGTCGTCGTCGTCGAGCTCGGTGCGCACGCGTTGGAGGTGCGCGTTCCACGCAGCGTCCTCGCCGGCGAACGCAGCGCGCGTGGCTTCGATGCCGTTCAGCTGGAGCGTCATCTTCGACGTCACCGTCGGGGGTGGCTCGGTCGACGCGCCGTTCACCAGCTCGTTCACGAGGTGCTCGACGCCATTCGTCAGCGCGTCGTCGGAGCAATCGCCGCGATGCGACGCCGCGCGCACCGTCGCCTCCTCCCGCAGGTCGAAGAGCCGCGACGTCAGCACACACGACGAACCCACGCGACCGATGCTCGTCTGCAGCGACAGCTGCGCCGCGAGCGCCTTGCCGATCTCGATCTGGCAACGTTCGTCGTAACACGCCTCGAACGACTCGCGCTTCGCGTCGCGCAAGGCACGTTGCAGCTCGGAGGACGGGACGACGCGATACTGGCCGCTCTTCGTGAGGAGCGTGCCGAGGTAGGTCGTCAGGCTCGAAAGCGTCGGGTCGTCCAGACGTTCGGCCGCCGGGCGTTCGTCGCGGACGTCGAACACCGCCACCACCTGGGGGTCGGTCGCGGCCAGCGTTGCGAGGAGCAGCGAGGCGATCATCGCGGCGAGCCTAGAGCGCGGCTCACCGCATGGCGATAGGTCAACCCGGTGTGACGGTCATCGTGTGAACGTGACGCGGCCGCGGCCCTGCGCGTCGATCGTCACGTCCCGCGTGACGATCTGCTCCGCGTCCGCGTCGTACGCCGCGATCGTCAGCGCTTCGCCTGCGACGCCGACGACCTCGACGTCCAGCGAATCACCGTTGGGGACAATCGACTCGAAACGTTCGTCCGCCACGGTCACGAACTTGGCGGTCTCTCCGATCAGCGCCCAGTCGCCGTCGAGGATGGGCGCGAGCACATGGTAGCTGTGATCATAAGGCGAGGACGTCGCGGGCAACGAAACGGACTCGACGACGCGCGCCGTCTTCGCGCGCCAGTCGTACGCGACCATCCGCTCGTCCTCGGCGCGCAGCTCCGAGAGCGATAGGCCCCAGCTCGTGATCTTCTCCGGCAGCACGAACATCTTCGCGAGCGGGATGCCGTCGTAACCGAACGCCGCAAACAGATCGTCCAGCGCGACCTGGTCCTCGTCGGTGCGATCGATGTGGTACGCCGCGACGTAGTGCCACCGCCCGACGCCCGGGCGGTCCGACCACGTCGACGTGATGTACGGGCGCGCGTGCTCCAGGAACATCGCATCGATCGGCGTCGCGGGGCGGTCCGGCTTCAGGAGCAGCCCGTCGGCGCGCGCCGTCGCCATCACGAGGTCCACCTTCGTGCGTCCGAGCCCGTCGCCGACGCCGACCATCCCGGCCGAGAGGATGCTGATCAGCGCCTCCGCCTCACCCCACTTCTCCGCCGAGTGGAAGTTGTCCTTGAACGGCCACACCCCGAGGGCGCCCGCGAGCATGTTCACCGTGTGGAACTGCGGCCAGAAGCCGGCCTTCGACGCCTCCGCCGAGTAGTCGATCGACGTCCGGATCGTGGTCACCGACGGCCGGTCCACTACGTCCATCAAGTGCGAAGCTCCCGGCATCGTGATCTGTGTCGTAAGGCCCTTGTCGCGCGCGGCCTCGTCGATGTCGTTCATCCAACGCGCCGCCTTGCCGACGCCGTTCCTCAGGTGCGGCACGCCCCAGTACTGCGGGATGAGCCAGTCCTGCTCGTAGGTGAACGCGCCCCACCGAACGGCGTCGTCCATCAACGCGTCGAACACCGCGCGGTCGGCGGGCAGCGCCATCATCGGACCTTCGTCGTCGACGAAGTCGTAGTCGTCTCGGTAGTCGTTCTCCACCGCGAACCATCGGTTGTGCAGGATGAGCGGCAGACCGAGCCGCTGCTGGAACGACTCCAACCCCGACGGGAACATCTCGGGCTGCGGCGTCCAGCTCGTCACGCCGCCCCACGGGTTGAGGCCGCTGCCGGGCGCCTTGAAGTACCACCACGAGTCGAGCTGCAGGTACCCGTACGGGACGCCGATACGATCCGCCTCCTCTTTCACGGCGAGCATCGTGTCCTCTTCGTTCATCCCCGGCTCGGTGTCGTAGTAGTAGTACGCGCCGTTGTCGGTCCAATACCCGAGGTGGCTCAGCCCGCGGTCGGCGTAGCGGTCCGGCGCCGACGTCCCGCGGTCGGCGCGAAGGTGCGCGCCCCACGCTCCGACCGTCGCGTTCACGCCGTACCCGGTGACCATCACGAAGCGGTGGGTCATCCCGGCCGGCACCGTGTCGACCTCACCTTCGATGCCGTAGTGGATCGCGCCGTCCTCGAACCACACCAGGCTCACGTAGAAGTGATCGAGCGGTGAGAAGACGAGCGCGTCACCGTCATCGGCGATGAGTATCAGCGGCCCGTTCGTGCGCAGCGCTTCCCGGTGCGGCGGGAGCATCGGCGTGACGCGGAAGTTCAGGACGTGCTCGAACTTCGCTTCGACGGGGATCGACCCGTACGTGAGCGCGGGCGTCGTGTACTCACCGGTGGCGAGCCCGGTCTGCGCCGTCGCGGTCGTGTGGGTGAACACCTCGACCTCGGTCGGCCGACGCATCACCTCGTCGGAGGAAGAACACCCGAGGGCGAGCAGCAGGAACACACCACAGCGACGCACGGACGACAGGCTACCTGGATTTCACCCAAAAGCGCCTCGGCCGAGCGTCCGGGCTGGTCCTCTTCGGTCTCGGCGCAGTAAACCGCCGACATGACGCCCCTCGCCGAGAGGATCGGGCTCGAGTTCCCGGTCGTCGCCGCACCCATGTTCCTCATCTCCAACCGCGAGATGATCGTCGCCGCCGCCGAAGCCGGGATCCTCGGGTCGATGCCGTCGCTCAACGCCCGCACCGCCGAGAAGCTCGAGGAGGACCTGCGCTGGATCCGCGAGCGGACGTCGAAGCCCTTCGGCATCAACATGACCATCGGGCTCACCGACCCCGATCGCCTGAAGGCCGACTTCGAGCTGTGCCTGAAGTACGAGGTCCCGGTCCTGATCACGAGCTACGGCAACCCGACGGAGATCGCGAAGGTCGCGCACGAGCGCGGGGCGATCGTCTTTCACGACGTCGTGAACCTTCGGCACGCCAAGAAGGCGGAGGCCGCCGGGGTCGACGCGATCATCGGCGTCGCGGCGGGCGCCGGCGGACACGCGGGGCGCATCTCGCCCTACGCCTTGGTGCCGTACCTCCGCGAGAACCTGTCCGTCCCCATCATCGCCGCCGGGTGCATCTCGACCGGGCGTCAGATCGTCGCGAGCCTCGCGCTCGGCGCCGAGCTCGCTTACGTCGGCACGCGGTTCATCGCGTCGGCCGAGTGCGGCGCGAGCGACGACTACAAGGCGAAGGTCGTCGAGTCCGGACCGGAGGACATCGTCTACACGGACCAGGTGAGCGGCATTCACGCGAACTTCATCGCGTCCACGGTGCCCGAGGGCCAGACGCCCGACCGCAGCCCCTCCGGCGCGAAGCGATGGAAGGACATCTGGAGCGCGGGGCAGGGCGTCGCCGAGGTCCGCGCCGTGAAACCCATCGCAGACATCGTGGGTGACCTGAAGGCGGAGTACGAAGCCGCCCGCGCGGCGCTCCCGGCGCTGTGAGTCCCGTGCGCGCTCGCACGCGCTGAACGTCACCGATCGCGGTGGGCACCTTGGGATCGATGACTGGGTCGATCCGTCCGCTGACGCTCGCGTGGGTTTTCGTGGCCGCCTGTGCGACGACGTCACCGCCCGACGCCTCACCCCCCGCCTCCACCACGGTGGAGGCGACGCCGCCGGCCCGGGCGCCGACGCCCGAAGAGGTCTTCACGCAGATGGTCCACGACCACGTCGAGCGGCGCAGCGCGGCGGTGGAGCAGTGTTACCTGTCGGAGGTCCTCAGCGGCGTGGGCTCCGGGCTCGCCGACTTCGACCTCACGGTCCGCGCGCGGCCCGGGACGCGCCAGCCGATCGTGCGGGTGGTCCGGGCGAGTCGGCCCGGTCAGCAGCTCCTGGCGTCCTGCATCACCCAGGCCCTCACGGCCGTCCCCTTCGACCGGGAGCGCTTCGACGTGGTCGTGGTGCCCGTGAAGATTCTCGCGCCCGAATGGCTCGCTGCTCGGTAGCGCGCCGACCTTCGGGCGCGAGATTGCTCGAAATCCAAAGCGCGTTCATGATTTTCCGCCATGAAGCGCAGCCTCTCGATTCTCTTCGCTCTGACGCTCGTGCACTGCTCCGGCGGCGATGACGATCCGATCGTGATGATCCGGGACAGCGGCGTCGAAGAAGTAGAGGTGCCGCGCGACGGTGGCACGCGCGACGGTGGGAGCCGCGTGATCCGTGACGCCGGGCCTCGCCCGCGCGACGGTGGTTTCGTCGACGACTCCTTCGACGACGCGATCATGATCCCGATCGGCCGGAGCGGGGGGACCGCGGGGGTGATCAACCCTGCCGGCGACCGTGACTTCTACAGCATCAACCTCAGCCGCGGCATCTACCTGTGGATCGCGACGATCACGGAGGAGGTCAACGGCGTCATCACCGACCCGGTCGTACGGCTCTACGGTCCGGACCGGCAGCTCGTCGCCGAGAACGACGCACGTGCGCTGTCGAGTGATACCGACGCCGAGATCTTCTACCACGTGCCGGCCGACGGACTTTATTACATCGAGGTGCTCGAGTTCAGCGACTGGTCGCCGGACTCCACCGGCGCCGCGGGCGGACCCGACTACCTCTACCAACTCTATGCGCTCGAGCTCGAAGACGATCGCAACGGTGTCGCGATCGATCTCGAGCGCGGTGACGACTCCGCCTCGCGGGTTCGACTCGACTTCGACAACAACCTCGACGGACGCGTCCTCGGAACCTTCGACAACCGCCTCGACGATCGCGACGTCTTCTTCGTGAGCTTCTCGACGAGCGGACGCATTCGCTTCGATAGAATGCCGGTCGGACCGATGGGGTACGGCTCGACGACGCGCGGGGGGAACTTGATCGTCACCCACGTCGCGACGGGCTCGGTCACCGCGAACCTCTTCCTCTCCGACGACCTCACGAGCCTCCGCGTGCCGTACGGTCCCGGCGACTACGAGTTCACGATCACGCACCCGGGCGACATGGTCGGCGCGAACGACTTCTACGCCTTCAAGACCGACCTGCAGATCGAGAACGCCCCGGCACCGCCGGAGCCGAACGACACCCCCGCGACGGCGCCGATGCTCACGTTGAGCGAGGACGCCACGCGCTCGGCCTTCATCATCACGGACATCGACGACGGCGACGCCGACGTCTTTGCGTTCGAGGTCCGCGCGGGTGAGGAGCCGTCGATCGCGTGCGGTGCGCAGAACGCGGGGTCCGGAGTGCGCGGTCTGACCATCGAGCTGCTCGACCCGACGCTCACGTTGATCGGTGAGGACGCCGAGGAGCCGCCGAACAACGCGTTCATCCCGCAGACCACGACCTCGACGGGTGTGCACTACGTCCGCATCACCAAGCTCAGCCAGGCCCCGGGGGTCGACGGCAAGTGGGTGCGGTGTGGTATCCGTTCAGGGCCTTGAAGCGACTGACGGCGGCAAAACTCGCCAAGCTCGACGAAGCGTCTCTCCTCGAACTGCGGATCTGTGACCTCGCGCCGGCGCTCGACACGGGGCTGATCGAGGAGCGGTTCGACCGCCTGTACGAAGAGCTCGAGCACCGCGGACTCGATTTCCGTCCGCACTTCTGGTTCGGCGAGGAGTGGTTCTCACCCGACGGCGTCCCCGGGATCGGCGTGCCGTTCTATCTGGGCCACCCGCGGCTCATGCGACTCGAGCGCAAACAGATGCTCGAGGTCGAAGGCGGCCCGGAGAAGTGGTGCATGAAGATCCTTCGCCACGAGGCCGCGCACACGATCGACACCGCGTTCCGTCTGCGCCGACGCAAGGGCTACCGGGAACACTTCGGTCGCGTGACGCAGAAGTACCCGGACTTCTACAAACCCAAACCCAACAGCCGAAACTTCGTGCAGCACCTCGGCATGTGGTACGCGCAGGCGCACCCGATCGAGGACTTCGCCGAGACGTTTGCGGTGTGGCTCAAGCCGCGGTCGCGCTGGCGCTCGCAATACCGCGGGTGGCCGGCGATGAAGAAGCTCGAGTACATGGACGAGCTGATGAAGTCACTCGAAGGTGAGAAGCCGGTGGTGACTTCACGGCGTCGGATCGAGCCGGTGCGCACGCTTCGATCGAAGCTCCGAACGCACTACACGAAGAAACGTGACCACTACGGCATGGACCTCCCCGGGTTCTTCGAGGGCGACCTGCGCAGGCTCTTCGGGGACGACCCGGCGTGCGCGAAGAATCCGCCGGCGGTCGGGTTCCTCAAGAGGGTGAGGCCGACGATCCGTGCGACGGTCGCGCGCTGGACGGGGCAGTACCAGTACGCGATCGACCAGGTCCTCCACGAGATGATCCAGATCTGCCGTGAGAAGAAACTCCGGCTGCGCACGGACGAAGACGACGCGCTGCGGGACACGATCGTCCTGGTGACGGTCAAGACGATGAACTACCTGCACGGTGGTCGTCACCGGGTGGCGCTATGAAGAAGCAGCGTGTGTTGGTTCTGGTTCGTGAAGGGCACGTCCCGCCCGAGTCGATCGACGGGATGACCGACGAGCAGATCGCGCCGTGGAAGGCCGAGTTCGACGTGGTTTCGACGCTGCAGGAGCGCGGGCACACGGCGCGGGCGTTGGGGGTCTACGACGACATCGGTCCGATCCGTCGCCAGCTCCAGGAGTACGAACCCAACCTCACGTTCATGCTGCTCGAGGAGTTTCACGGGGTCGTCGAGTACGACCACGCGATCGTGAGTTACCTCGAGCTGATGCGGCAGCCCTACACCGGCTGCAATCCGCGTGGGTTGCTGTTGTCGCGCGACAAGGCGCTCAGCAAGAAGATCCTCGCGTATCACCGCATCCCGACGCCGCGCTTCGCGGTGTTCCCGGTGGGTCGTAAACCCAAGCGCCCGAACAAACTGCAGTACCCGCTGATCGTGAAGTCCGCGACGGAGGATGCCTCGCTCGGGATCTCGCAGGCGTCGATCGTGAACTCCGACGAGGCGCTCGTGGAGCGCGTGCGCTTCGTCCACAAACACACCAGCTCGGACGCGATCGCGGAGCAGTACATCGACGGGCGTGAGATCTACGTGAGTGTCATGGGGAACCGTAGACTCACGGTGTTCCCGCCGTGGGAGATGGTGTTCGCGAAGATGCCGGACAACGTTCACCCGATCGCGACCGCGAAGGTGAAGTGGGACACGAAGTACCAAGAGAAACACGGCATCGACACGAAGGTCGCCGAGCTGGGGCCGGAGCTCGCGACGCGGGTCGTGCGCATCTGCAAACGTGTGTACCGCGCGCTCCACATGAGTGGGTACGGGCGCATGGATCTCCGCGTCACCGACGACGGGCGGGTCTACGTCCTAGAGGCAAACGCGAACCCCAACATCGAGTACGGCGAGGACTTCGCGGAGTCCGCGGAGAAGGCGGGCGTGGGTTACGGTGAGTTGCTCGAGAAGATTATGAGTCTGGGGCTGCGGTACCGCGCCGCGTGGAAGGGCTGAACTCAGATCAGTACGGCGAGGGTGCTGAGGGCCGCGCCGATCAGCGCGGCGGCCATCGCGAGCGGGAGCTGGGTCTTGACGTGGTCCATGAGATCGCAGCCGGTGAACATCGCCGAGAGGATCGTCGTGTCGCTGATCGGTGAGCACTGATCGCCGAACACGGCGCCTCCGAGCACGGCGCCGAAACACACCGAAACGAAGCCGGGGTCCGGGTTCACCGCCCACGCGAGGGGCATCGCGACCGGGAACACGACGGCGTAGGTGCCCCAGCTCGTTCCGCAAGAGAACGCGATGCCCATGCACAGGAGCGTGAGGATGCCCGGGAGGACGATCGCCGGGAACGAGGAGCCGATCAGCGTGACGAGGTAGTCGGCCGTGTGGAGCTCCTTGGCGACGGCGCCGATGGTGACGGCGAGGCCGAGGATGATCGCGCCGATGGTCATCGACTTACAGCCGTCGATGAAGCCGTCGAGGATCGCGTTCATCTTCATGCCGCGGATGCGCGCGACGACCATCGCCGAGAGGACACACAGAACGAACGCCTCGTTGATGAAGTCGGTGTCGAAGACGACGTACGGGATGATCGCGAAGCCGAGCAGCGTGCCGATCGGGATGAAGAAGTCGATGAGGCTCGGCTGGTAGTTTTCGGCGCGGTTGTCGGTGGCGTCGATCGTCGGGTCCTTGGTGACGAGCATCGGGCGCGCGTGGTCGCTGTCGAGCTGACCCTTCTCGCGCGCGCGCTCGCGGGCCGCCTTCATGGTGCCGCCGACCCAGGGGAGGAGGCCGAGGGAGAACAGGAGCGTCCCGAGGACGGCGAACATCCCGTAGAAGTTGTACTTGATGCTCGAGAAGAAGAAGACGGTGGCGGCTTCGACGTTCGGGAGGATCGGGATCGTGCCCGCGACGAGCGCGGCGATGAAACCCGGCCAGGCGTTGAAGGGGAGCACCGTGGCGATCGGGGAGGCGGTGGAGTCGACGACGTACGCGAGCTCTTCGTGCGCGATGCGGTGACGGTCCGTCACCGGCTTCACGGTGGTCCCGGCGAGGACGGTGCTGATGGTGCCGCCCTGGTGGAAGATGCAGCCGACCAACCAAGCAAACGTCAGCGAGCCCTTGGCGCTCTTCGCGAAGCGGGCGCCGACGACCTCCGAGAAGTGGATGGCACCGCCGGTCTTCTCCCACATGCCGATGAGGCCGCCGAGGCACCACAGGTAGACGAGGAGGATCTTCGCGAACCCGGTGCTGCCGAGCGCCGGGAGGAAGAACGTCTTCAGAACGTTGAGCTGCGCGAGGTCGCCCGTCTCGACGGTGAGCACCACGCCGCCCGTGAGGATCCCGAGGAACAGCGCCGGGATGACTTGCCGGGTGACGAAGGCGAGGCCGATCGCGACGAGCGCCGGCAGCAACGAGAGAAAGGAGGGCTCCACGCGCGTGTCATACCGTCGGCGGGCGCTCGTCGCGAGCGTTCGTCCGGATTCGTCCGGCGTTCGTCCGACGGACCCGGAGCTCGTCGCGGGTCGTGTGAGCCAACGCCGCGAAACCTCGATGTGGACTTCGAACGGCTCCCGTTGGCGCGACCCTTGGAGACGTCGGACGCGTGGTTGGAATCAAGTTCCCGATGCAACAGACGGCGGCCGAGCGGAACCAGCCGTCGATGGCGACCCCGTCCCGCGCGCAGCGTGCGCTGATCGCCCAGGTCGCCGACAAGGCACGCACGGAGCGCGCGCAGCTCGTGGCGCTGGCCGCGGATCGGACGCCGGACGCCTACCTCGAGCTGCTGAACCCCGTGAAGGCGGTGTCGACGATCGTCGGGCACTACGACAACACGTTGGGTGAGCACGAGGCGCAGCTCGCCAAGCTCGACGAGCTCGCGCTGGGCGCCGATTCGATCGGGGCGCTGATCGATCGCGGCCACTCGATCGATGCGATTCGCAGGATGCCGCGCAGGAAGATGGAGGCGGAGATCGGGAAGGGGGCGGCGGGCGCCGTGCGCAAGGCGCTGCGCAACGCGGATGTCGCCGCGGCGCTCGAACGCCCGGAGTCTTCGATGTCGTGGGAGCGGGGGGAGACGTACGCGTCGGCCGAGCACCTGCGCGACCCGATCGATCAGCTCGGGTTGATCGTGCAGGACGAGGTCGAGGCGGCGCACGCGCACCTCGACCGCGTGGGCGGCGGTGGGGCGATCGTAAAGGCGGCGCTCGACGTCACCGACGCGCAGCGGCAGCTACTCGAGGACTACGGTGGCGCGGCGGCCGAGTGGATGATGGCGCAGGACTCCAACTCCGTGAAGGTCGCGGGTTTTGCGTTGGGCGCTGCGGTCGAGATGACGACGACGCCGTACCGGATCATCAGCACCAACGTGGCGGCGTCGCGGCAGGGCGTGGCGGTCGTCGACACGATGGCCGCGGCCGCCGGCGCCGCGGGGTCCGTCGGGCGCGCGTACGCGGGGCGCGAGGTGGTGCAGGGCGTGCGAAACCTCGCGTCACGGGCGCGCAAGTCGATCGCTCAGGTCGACGTGAAGAAGCTCATCGTCAAGAACCCGAAGGGCGCCGCGCCGGTCACGCCGAACAGTCCGACGATACCGAACGTGCGCGCGGTGAAGGCGCGGAGCGCTCCGGCGCAGAAGCCGAAGACGGCGCCGAGGCCGAAGCGGGCCCCCGAGCCGAAGGAGCCGCCGAAGGCGAAGCGGGCGGCCGAGCCGACGGCGAAGCCGAAGCGTGCGCCCAAGCCGAAGAAGGCGCCGAAGGTCGCGCCGGCGAACGTGGAGGCGCCGCCGCAAACGCGCGTCCCGGACACGATCACGCGCGAGCTCCCCTCGAACCCGTACGTGATCATCGACGAGAACATCCGGCCACCGCACCGGCGGCCTCCCTCCGACTGGTTGGAGGGGCTGTTCGATCGGAGGCCGACTGCGGCCGAACTCGATGAGCACATGTTGCGCGCTCTCAATGATCCGCGCAGGGGGCGCCGGGTTTGGATTCGCGGGTAGCTATTCGTCGGGCGACCAGATTACGCCGTCGCTCGTCTCGACGACCTCGCAGCGCGCGGACTCGCTGTAGGGTGTGTGGACGATCGCGAGGTTGCACATCTCCTCGGTCGACTTGAGGCCGTAGGGCACCATCGCGTCCGTGTCGTTGCGCCACGTGCAGCTGTACTCGAACCCTTCGCCGGCCTTCAGCACGCGCGGCGGGTCGTACTGGACGATCTTCGGGTCGTGCCAGTCGTCGTTCGAATAGAAGACGTCGCCGACCGTCGTGCCGTCGAACGGCGCGATGGTGAACTCGACGCCGAGCTGGTGGGTGTGGGAGGCGAGGAAGAGGACGTCGACGTCCTCGTTCATCACGCACCGGGTCCACTCGGTGTGTTCGCTGTTGGCGGGGATCTCGATGTGTTCGTCGCGGACCTGGCCGCCCCAGATGCCTTCGACGACCTCGTCGGACGGGATGGTGTACGCGTTCACGCGCGAGAAGACGTCGACCGGCGCTTCGGAGGTGTTCACGTAGTGAACCTCGTGGATGATGTCGAGGTTCGGGACGAGCGTGGCGGCGACGCCCTCCGGGAGTTGGATGGTGTCCTCGGCGGCGCCTTGGCTGCCGAAGATCATGATGACCTCGTCCATGAGGTCGCCGAGGTCCTCGCAGTCATAGATGCCGTAGTCGATCTTCTTTCCGCCGATGCCGGTGGTGGAGAGCGTCATGTGGTGCATCCCGGAGTTCTGCTGATAGCGAACGCTGTTGACCGGAGCGAGGCCCTCTTGAATCGGGATCGGGTAGACGGCGCACTTCCAGATCTCGCTGCCCGCGGGCGCGGTGGTGTCCATCGCGAGCTGAAAGCCTTCTCCATCCGTCGGAGGCGCGAGGCGCTCGATCGGTTCGGGCGAGGAGCTGCAGGCGACGGTGGCGAACACAGTGACGAACAGGACGGCGGGCGCGACGCGGAGCGACTTCATCTCAGGTGCGATCAGTACCAGTGTGGGATCGTGTCCGGCGACCGACCGTTGTCCGGCTGACGAATTGTCACCCTCGCGGCGGGGCACGCAGCGGTTGCCGCGTGGGCCCGGTTCTGGGTTGATGGGCCATGGCCTGGTCGACGGAGCGCGCGCGCGTGTGGGGCTGCGCGCTCCTTCTGATCGGAGCGACCGCCTGTGTTCCGGAGGGTGCGGAGAGTGACTTCGTCGTCGCGCCGCACGACGCGGGTCCCGCCAGCGCGCGGGATGCGGGCGGGCGCGACGGAGCGGTCAGCGCCGCCGACGCCGGGAGCGTCGATGGCGGCGCGCGCGACGGTGGGATCATCGCGGACGCCGGGGTCCGCGACGCAGGGCTGCGCGACGGCGGGCCCGCCGACGGCGGTGTGCGCGATGGCGGTCCGCGGGACGCCGGCGACGGCTACGACGGCGGCCCCGCGCCGCGCGACGCCGGGGTGCCGCCGCGCGACGCCGGCGTCGTGACCTCTCGGGACGCGGGCCCTCCGCCCTACGACGCGGGGCCTCCGCCCTACGACGCGGGTCCTCCGCCCTACGACGCGGGGCCTCCGCCCTACGACGCGGGGCCTCCGCCCTACGACGCTGGGTCCTCCGCCGTACGACGCGGGTCCTCCGCCGTACGACGCGGGTCCTCCGCCGTACGACGCGGGGCCTCCGCCCTACGATGGCGGTCCTCCACCCGACGCCGGGTTCCCGGACGCCGGGTTCTCGGACGCCGGCGTGACCGACGGCGGGCCGCCGCCGCCGCCGACCCCGCCGGTCTACCCGGGCACGTGCCCGGTGTTCACCAACGGCAACAACTTCAACTTCCTCTCCGCGGGGCAGTCGCGCAGCTTCCTCATGACGTTGCCCGCGAACCCGGTCGGCGCGGGCGTGGTGTTCGTTTGGCACTGGCTCGGCGGCAACCCGACCGACGCCACGAGCTGGATGGGCTACGGGACGGCAGCCGGGACCGACCCGGTCATCGTCGTCGCGCCCAACTCCTGCTGCAGCTCGGGGGAGTGGCAGACCGGCGTGCTCCCGCCGAACAACGTCGACATCGAGATGTTCGACGACGTCCTCGCGTGCCTGTCGGTCCAGTACAACGTCGACATGAACCGCGTCTGGTCCGTCGGCCACAGCGCGGGTGCGCTGTTCACGACGTTCCTCATGCAGCACCGCGCGAACTATCTGGCGTCGGTCGCCGCGCTGTCCGGCGGCCAGCTCGGCGGCTTCACGGTTCCGCAGTCACCGATCCCCGCGCTGCTGGTGTGGGGTGGGCCGACCGACACGTACGGGAGCTTCTCCTTCGAGACCGCGACGCTGAACCTCTCGAACAACCTGCAGAACAACGGCCACTTCGTCGTGCACTGCTCGGGGACGTTCGGCCACCAGCTCCCGCCGGGCCAGCCGTTCACCTGGGAGTTCCTGCGCGATCACCCGCGTGGCGTCCAGCCGGAGCCGTACCAGTTCGGCCTCCCGCCGACGCTCCCGAGCTACTGCTTCATCCCGCCGTGATCGGCGAGGGTCACTCGCAGCTGCCGACCTCTTCCCACGCGAGCACGTGGCCGTCGCCTTCCGCGATCATCCCGTAGTAGCGCGCCATCCAGTAGGGCTCCGTGAGGTCGCGGCCCGGCGACTGTTTGCGGCCGTCGCCGCCGCCGTAGTTGGCGCCGAGGGTGAACGGGCTGCGCTGCCACATGAAGTCGCCGTACGCGCGCATCCGCGCCGGCAGGCCCGACGACGCGACGCCGTCCGTGCACATCCCGTCGTCCATCACACACTCACCGGGACGCCCGTCGCACTCGCGGCTGATGATCTTGCCCTCGAGGTCGATCCCGAAGAACTGCATCCGCGCCTCACACTGCATCCGCTCGTCTTCGGTCGGGCAGCGCACGGAGATGTCGGAGGGCAGGGTGTCGATCACGACTTGCACCGAGCTCGTATAGGTCCGGCGCGGCGCCATCTTCACGCCGTCGTTCCCGCCGAAGTCCTCGAGCTGCTCGATCGCGGACTGCACGATCGCCGCGCGGTTCGGCGCCATCGACTCCGGCACCACCGACGCGTACATCACGTTGAACTTCGCGCTGTCGTGGTTGTAGAGCGCCTTCTCCCACGCGTCTTCGTGCATGGCCTTCAGCATGTCGTCCTTGAGCTCGCCGTCCGGGAGCATCGTCAACATCTGCCAGTGCGTGCCGTACGTGATGTGGTCGCCGTAGAACTTGAAGCACCAGTCCGGGAGGCGGAACGCCATCATCGTCTTCGCGACCTCGTCCGCGCCGATGTTCCCGATCAGCTCGTCGAAGATGAAGTCCTTGTACTGCGCGTCGCCGGTGAGGAAGTACGCGACGGACGCGAGGTGAATCAGGTGGCTCGCGTCCCCGCCGCGCAGGTTCACGACGTAGAAGTGATCGATCTGGTTCGCCTGGTTCCGCGCGTCGCGGTTGATATCGGCGGCGAGCGTCAGCAGGTCGAGCTCGAAGCTGCTGCTGCGAGCGTCGAGCACGCGTGAAGGCTCGAGCTGAACCTTGTCGGGGCAGTCACCCACGAAGTCCGCCGCGTTCGTGCGGTTGATACCCGGGTGCACGTACCAGACGAGCTCCTTGATCTTCGTCAGGTCCGGGTCGCCGGGGTCCAGCTGCAACGCGGACCCGCCGAACAGCCCCTTCAGCTCCTCCAGGAGATCCGGGCGCGCGAGGAGGTTGATGACTTCGATGCGTTCGAGGCGCTTCAGGTAACACGTGAGGTGACGCGTCATCTCGTTCTTCATCGCCTCGTCGCGCAGGAGGCCGTGCACGATCGGGAACGCCATCATCGGTCCGGTGTACTGGTCGATCGACGGGTCGCCGTTCCAGCGCGGCGTCCCCAGCCCGTTGTTGTACTCCGGCGGAAGGTCGACGCTCGAGAGGACCTCGGGGCGGATGTCGATGTCGGAGTCACCCGGCTCGCCGTACTCGAGGATGAGCTGATCGTCCTGCGGCGTCCCGTTGTCGATCCCGATGAAGTGGTAGCGCGCGAGGTAGCCGGGCACGCCGGTGATGTCGAAGTTCTTCAGGAGCGCGCGCACCCGATCTTCCATGCGGTGGTAGTCGGCCTCGGTGCCGTTGACCGCGTAGCGGAACGCATCCGAGACCAGCGCCGCGCCGGTCCAGATCCCGGCGTCACCCGCGCCGGCCCATCCATTGAAACGACTCAGCTCGGACCACTCGGCCTCCGTCATGTCGCCGGCGATGCGCTCGTTGAACGTGCGCTCCGCGGTGAGGCCCATCGGCGAGCTGTGGAGATCGTACCAGCGGTCGTAGAGGTAGACCTTCTCGAGGAGCGGGTCGGGTTGGTCCACGAACGACGCCGCGTCGACGTCGTAGATCTTGCACTGGCGCTGCTTCCCCGCGACGCAGCTCTCGGCCTGGTACACGAGGCAGCTCTCGACGTCGGCCGCCGCGAGCGGGTCGGCGGGGGCCTGTGCGATCGTCGGCGTCAGTTCGAAGGACGCCTCGGGGTCGTCCTCCCCCGAGCAGCCCACGAGGGCGATGACGATGACCGAGCTGACGAGACCTGAACGAACCACGATCCATCGCGATTCGCCCTCCCTGCACCGACTGTCAATCGGACTGATTACACGACGTCCCGCAGGTTGTCGGGCTCAGGAGGCCCAACCTTCGGCGCGACGACGTAACGCGGCACGTCCAGCGGCGGCGCTTCACGTTCGATGCGGGCCATCTTCTTCGCGGAGGCCGACTTCGGCGTGAACGGCGCGAGCGCGGACGTCAGCCAGGACTTCGCGAGAAGCCCGAGCGTGCGACGTTTGCTCGGCTTGCGATCGTCGAAGTCCTCGAGGCGTTCGATGTTGCCGAGCATCGAGAACACGGCCTTCAGCGAATGCACGACGTGCGGGAGCGGGACGACGCCGTGTTTCATCACCGCTTCGATCGAGCGGGACGCGATCGTCTTCGCGTTGCTCAGCCGGGCCTTCATGCGCCCCAGGAAGTTCTTGGGTCGTGCGTCGGACTTCTCGGTGACGTCGCGCGACAGCTCCGCGAAGAACGTCTCGAGCGGCTTCAAGGCTTCGTCGCGAGCGTCGCCTTCGAGGTCGCGCGCGGTCGACAGGTCGAGCAGCGCGTTGGCCATCGCCGAGTTGTCGTCGTTGTAGGCGCTCGAGATCAGCGCGAGCGGACCGCGCAGGTCCGCGACGCCCAGCTCGAGCGCGAGCCCGAAGTCGATGAGGCCGACCGTCTTGCCGTCGGGCATGACGAAGAAGTTGCCTTCGTGGGGATCGCCGTGGAGCAGCCGGCTCGCGATCTGAACGATGAAGGTCTGGCGCAGGCGGTCGCGGAGGTTCTGCGCGCCGTTCTTCGAGAGGTCCGGGAGCTTGTGTTTGGAGCTCACCTTCCCCTCGGCGCCCATCACGAACAGCTCGGCGCTCTTCTGTCGGTCGTCGTCGAACTCGACGCGCACCCTGAAGCCACCGCTGGTCGGCGCGGCGTGCGAGCGCCTCACGGGGAGGCCGAAGCGGCGCTCGGCGAACTGTCGCGCCTTCGCCGACGCTGCCGCACCGGTGGGCTTCGAGAACCCGTCGACGCTGATCTGCCCGTTCTTCTTTCGGACGCGGACGTTCTCGCGCACGAGGGCGCCGGTGGGATCCCTGCCTTCCACCGCGAACATCGCCCAGCTCCGACGCTCCTTGACCGGCGTGACCTTGGCGCGCTCGAGGCCGAGTGTCTCCTTCGCCCAACGCGCGGCGCGGTCCTGCGCCTCTCCCGCGGGCACACGTCCCAGCTCTTCGGCGAGGCGCGGCTGTTCGAGGGCGTACTCGTAGCGCTCCGTCCAATGCGACAGCTTGAAGCCCTTGAGCTCCTGCATCGTGAGGACGCCGCCCTTCGTGTGGGAAGCGTAGACCTCGGGAATGACGACGTTCGGGTCCGCGCGGAACGCGGCTTCGAACTGGTCGCGGTTGTCGACCTCCTGCCCGAAGTCGGTCTCGATGCGGAACGACTCGATGAAGCCGAAGAGGCCGCGCTCGATGAGCGGCAGCTTCGCCTCGGCGGCGTCCTTGATGTCGCCGAAGATCTCGCCGTTCTTGTCGAGGCGGAGGAGCTCACCCACCACGGAGAGCGTCAGGCGCGTCGCGCGGATCGTGTTCTCGAACTGCTCCTCGACGCCGGGACGCAGCACCTTCACGACGACGTCCTGGATCTGCTCCTCGCCGTCCTTCTCCACGCGGATGCGGGCGCGGTGGACCTGCCCGATCGAGCCGCTCTTCAGCGCGACGGGATCGATGGAGACGAAGAGGCCGCGCTCGCCGTTTGCGTCGACGAGGCGGTCCTCGGGTCCGAGCTCGAACGACTCGCGAATGCGGTTTTCGACGAGCGGCCACGGCAGCGGCGTGACGTCGTCCTGCAGCTGCTTTAGCGACTCGATGACGGGGTCGTTGCCGGGCGGGAGGGCGTCCGGAGACATCTTGCGGACGATCGACTCCATGTTCACCAGCGACTGCATCGCCTTGATGAACGTCGGCCCCATGCGTTCGATGGACGTCTTGATGACGCGTTGACGCTCGTCGGCGTCCATCAGCTCGTTGCTCGCCGCGCCGAAGACCTGCACCAGGTTGACGGTCATCTTCACCGCGGCGTTGAGGTCCGAGAGGACGTCCTCGAGCGCCGCGCGCGTCTGCTCCGTGGTCTGGACACACGCGAGTGTCTTCTCCAGGCGCGCGCGCTCCGCGCGGAGGCGCGCGGCGAACGGCCCCCCCGGCCCCTCGGCGAGGCGGGTGCCGAAGTTGCCGAGCTGGTTCACGCCGGCGCGCTTCGCTTCGCAGCGCGCCTGCTCGTTCATGCGCGCGCGCAGCGACACGACGTCGTTCTTGCCGAACGCTTCCGAGTCGACCGACGTGCGCATCGTGTCGATGTCCTTCGCCGACTCGTCGACCATCATGTCGAGGAAGTCCGCGACCGCGTCGCCGGTCGGGTCCGCGAGCTGCGCCGAGATCCACTCGAGCATGATCGCGCTCGAACGCACCATGTACTCGGTGAGCCCGATCGCGACCTTCGTGCGCTGCTCCTCCGGGACCACCGCGGCGAAGTGGGCGATCTGATCCTTCTCGACCTCGTAGACCGCGCGGAAGATGTCGAGCGAACGGTCGACGAACTCGCGCCCCTCGGGGGTGTCGACGCGGTCGATGAAGTTGTCGAAGCGCGAGAGCGCCGTCTCGAACTCCGCGTTGGCGAGGAACGCGAGCGGCGACCGCGCGACCAGGCGGCTCACCTCGCCCTCGGCCTCGCCGCGGAGCACTCGCTCGAGCTTGGCGCCCAGCTCACCGAACGTGAACCCGAGCTCCAGCTCGCGGAGCGCCACGGTCAGTCCGACGGTGGCGTCCAGGAGCGGTTGTCCCATGGCGGCGTCGAAGATCGGGCCGCGCTCCTCGGCGGACATCTCGATGTTCTGCGAGGCGTCGATCGCCCGGCGCATGTCCGGGTTCATCGCGGCGTCGGCGGCGATGCGCAGGCGCGCGACGCGACGTAGCGTGGCGAGTGCGTCTCGGAGCTCGCCCAGGCCTGGGGTGCTCTCGAGGTGCAAGCGGTCTTGCAGCTCGCCGTCGAGCTCGTCGATGCGGTGCTCGAGGGACGCGAGCGCCGCGGGGAGCTCGGCCACGGGGACCTCGCCGTTCAACAGTCGCTGCGCGTCTCGGGTGACGGATGCGATGTCGTCGGCGAGGTCGGGGTCCTGCATCGCCTGGACGAGGCGGAGCGAGACGAAGAGGCCGCGCAGCCCGAGGAGGGCGTCGTTCGCGAGGCGGAGCTTTCGCGCGAGGCCGTCGGCGGGGCGCACGAGGCGCTCGACGTCACGCAGGAGCTTGGAGATCTCCTCCTGGGCTTCGATGACCCGCGCCTCGGCGATATCGATGTCGATGTTCGGCGCTTCGATGAGCGACGACAGCAGCGTGTCGACCTTCAGCCCGCGACGCCGGATCTGCTCGGGGAGGACGCCGCGTTCGTTCTTGACCGCCTCGATCAGTGAACGCACCGCCGGAAAGACGTGTGCGTCGAGCTCCTCGCGGACGAGGCGCGGCGGAAGGCCGTGCTCGCGGAGGTCTTCGTACAGCTCGAGGTTGGTGAGGGTCCCGGTGCGTCCGTCGCGCTCGAGGATCTCGGCCTCGGCGCGCTGGCGGTAACTCCACACGCGTCGCGCGGTGTCGAAGCGCTCCGTGCCCGGCAACCCCAGCGGCTGTCCGGTCGCTGACTCCAGGTCGCCGACGAGCTTCGTGTAGTCCGCTTCGAGGCGATCGAGATCCGCGGTGATGTCCTGGCCGTCGGCGGCGCGCTGGAAGAGCTGGTCCGAGCGCGCCATCATGCGCAGGCCCTGGTGGCGGAGCGCGGGGTCGCGGAAGGCGTAACCCGAGCGGACCGCGGACCACAGCGCGCGCGACGTACGCATCATCGTCGACAGCGAACGGAGCTGGGAGACGAGGCCGATCTGTCCGAAGCTCACGTAGTCGAGGTCGCCGAGGAAGCGCTCGAGCTTCTGCGTGATGTCGACGACGCTCGCGAAGAGCGTGTCCGGATCGTGGGTGTCGTCGGAGATCGACTCGGCGCGTTCGAGGAGCGCGAAGAGCTGCGGCGGGAGGCTCTCGGCGCGCGAGCGACGTCGCGCGAACTTCTCCTTGGCGACCTGCTCCAGGAGCGGGAGCAGGCGTTTCTTCACGACGTCTTGGGCGAGGCGGTGGGGGATCCTCCGATCGAACGTCGGCCGGAACAGCGGGGCCCGACGGGCCATCGCGGCCGCGGCCTGGCCGCCCTCGTACAACATCTTGCCCGCCTGCTGAGCGGTGGCGAGGAGCTCGGCGCCGTCGACGTCGAGGGGGGTGAACGGCGCAGGATCCGGGGCTTCGGGCGGGACTCCGCCCGGCCGCTCGGAACCCACGCGCACCATGTATGTCTTATCGGTACATGTCGGTCAGCGATGCGCGGAACGGGCCCAGGATCGACGAATTCAGGGTCAACCCGGCGGTCGACGTGTGAGCGGGGGCACCTTCGCGGCCGCGCGGGCGTCGTGCGCTGGGACGATCACCAGCTCGGGGAAACGCCGACCGAGCGCCGCCAGGTGGGTGATCTGCCGCCGCACCGCCTCCGCGTCGTGGTCCACCAACCACCGCGCGAGCCACGGCCGCTCCGCCGGGAGCTCGAGCCCTTCGCTCTGCCATACCACGTCCCCGACGAACGCGTAGCGCGCGCCGTCCGACGTCGCCACGAACGCCACCACCGACCCCGGCGTGTGACCCGGCGCGGGGACGAGCACCACCGAACCGTCGCCGTAGACGTCGCGGCTCTTCGGGTACCCGAGGTACGCGCCATCGTCGAAGGCGTAGCGGACGATCGAAGCGCGGTCCACGACGTCACGCGCGAGCGCCGTGCTCGCGTCGCCGCCGTCGATGAAGTCCACCTCCACGTCGGGGAGCCACACCGGCACGCCTTCGAGATCGGCGACGCCGCTGATGTGATCCCAGTGCGCATGCGTCGGGACCACCGCGAGGGAGCTGGTCGACACCTGGGCGGCGTCGAGCTGGTCGCGCGGCGCCGCGCCCGGCTCGTACTTGCTCGTCGCGGTCATGAGCACGGACTGCGCGCCGAAGTGCGCCTCGCCCTCGGACGCCGTCCCCGCGTCGATCAGGAGGGAGCCCTGCGGGTGCTCGACCAGGAACGCGGTCATCGCGAACGGACGCGCCTCGCCGACCTCGCCGCCGCGGTACGCGAACATCGCGGTGGATCCGACGGTCGCCGTGGTGAGCGCGTACACCGCGGTGCCCGGCGGCGGCGAGGCCGAGGGGAGCTCGAGGTCCGCCGGGAGCTGTGCGACGTCGAGGCGCGCGGGGGTGAACGTCCACACGAGGAGCCCGAGGGCCACGACGAACAGGACGACGGCGATACGGACGATGCGGCGAACCACACGCGGACGATAGCCGCCACTCGCTCATGAATCCAATCGATGTTTTGTATGATGTTCCATGCACACCGAGAATCTCAGAGGCGTCGACCTGAACCTGCTCGTCGTCCTCGAGGCGCTCCTCGAAGAGCACAGCGTGACCCGCGCCGCGCGTCGCCTCGCGATGACGCAGCCGGCGGTGAGTCACGCGCTGTCTCGGCTGCGCTCGCTGTTCGACGACCCGCTCCTCGAACGCCACGGACGCACGATGAAGCGGACGCCGCGCGCCGAGGCGATCGCGGAGCCGCTCGGGCGCGTGCTGTCGGAGATCCGCGGACTCACCGCACCGGCCGAGGAGACGAAGATCGCGGACGTCGAACGGACGCTGCGCGTCTCGATGATGGACCTCGCGATGACGACCTTGCTCCCCGCGCTCCTCGCCGAGCTCGCCAAGGACGCGCCGGGCGTGACGCTGGTGTGTCGCGAGTGGACCGTCGTCGAGGAGGAGATCGAGCGGCTGCGTCGCTCCGAGATCGACCTGTCGCTCACGAACCTCGGCGCGCCGCCGCGCGACCTGAGGCGGGCTCCGTTGGGGCATGTCGCCTTCGTGGGGATCGCGCGCCGCAAACATCAGATGTTCGCCGCGAAACGTCCGCAGCCTCACCGTGAGCGTTTTGTGATCGTCTCCTCGTCGGGTCGGACGGAGGGGCCCCTCGACGGCGCGCTTGCGGCGCGGGGCCGGCGTCGTCGCGTCGTGGCGGCGGTGCCGATGTACACCGCCGTTCCGTCCTTGGTCGCGCAGACGGACTTGGTCGCCTACGTTCCGGAGCCGCTCGCCCGGCGGACGCCGGAGCGCAGCAAGCTGCGAACCTTCCGTGCGCCGCGTGGGCTGGTGCGACAGCCCGTCGATCTCGTGTGGCACGAACGCAGCCACACGGATCCCGTGCACCGCTTCGTGCGGGAGCGCCTCGCGGCGGTGTCGAAGGAGGTTTGGGCGACGTGATCAGTCGGTGCGGAACGTCAGCACGCGCCACGGCGTATACGTGAACGCCTCCGTGGCTTCGCCCGTCGGCTGCTCCAACAGATCCGTCGGCCGCACGCGGGTGTCCGCCAACCGCGCCGTGCCGCGCGCGCCGGTGCCCTCGTAGAGACGGAGGACGAGCGCGTCTCCCTCCTCGGCCTTCTTCAGCGCGGCGAGTCGCAGGTGCGGCGTGTCGATCGACAGCCACCGCGTCGTCGTCGCTCCAGTCTTCATGACGTGGGCGACGAGCGGCGCGTCGAGCGCGTCGGCTTCGCGGAGCGTCGAGTCCTGCCACGGCCCCGCGTGTGGGTGCACCGCGTAGGTGAAGCGGTGCTCACCATCGCCGGCGGTCGGGTCCGGATAGATCGGCGTGCGCATCAACGTCAGCGACAGCGTCCCGCCGCGTGCGGCGTAGCCGTGCAGGCCGTCGTTCAAAAGGCTCACGCCGTACCCGTGCTCGGAGAGGTCCGCCCAACGCATCGCCGGGACCTCGAACTTCGCGCGGTCCCACGACGTGTTGGTGTGCACCGGGCGCGTCACCGCGCCGAACGGCGTCTCGAAGGTGGCGTCGGTGGCGTGCACCGCGACGGGCACCTTCGCGCGCAGCATCGTGCGTCGCCCGTTCCACGCGATGTGGGTCTCGATGTCGACCCGCCGCGCGCCCGCGACGAGCCGGTAGTGCTGCGTGATGACGCCGTCGCGCGCGCGGCGGACGACGCAAACGCTCGCGCGCAGCGGACCCGACTCGGTGACGACCGGCGGCTCGGTGGCGACGAGCTCTCGCCCGCCTTCCTCGTAGCGCTCGTCGATCTCCCAGGCTTCGTAGGCGCGCGGCAGATCCTCGTAGGCGAAGATCTGGTTGCCGCGATCCGTGAAGACCTCGCGCTCGTGTTCGAGGTCGAAGAGCGTGAAAGTGCCGTCGTCGGCGACCTCGATCCGCAGGCGCCCGTTGTCGAGGGCCGTGCCGTCCGCGCGCACCGGCGGCGGCGCCGTCACCGAATCCACCACCGCGAACCCGAGCCCCGGCACCGACGCATCACTCACGACGAGGACACCGTTGTCCGTCGCCTGGCCCTTCACACCGGGTGCGTCGGGCACCTCGACCACGAGCGGTCGATCTTCGAGCGAGAGGTTGAAGACGACGAGCCGCTCGGGCCCCTCGCCACCGACCAGCGCCCCGAGCGCTTCGTCGCGGAGTCGCGTCGACGTTTCGAGCGCGGCCGCGAGCTCCGTCTCCGCCTCGCGAGCGACCGTAGCGATGCACGAGCCGGGGAGGATGTCGTGGAACTCGTTCACGAGGAGCGTCCGCCAGGCGTCGTCGATCGCGTCGCGCGGGTACTCCCGATCGCGGTCGCGCCACGCGAGCGCGGCGGTGATCTCCGCTTCGACCACGCGTCTGTCGAGGCGGCGCACGAGGCGCTTCAAACGTTCCTGCGCGGTGAACGTTCCGCGGTGGAACTCGAGGTACTTCTCGCCGCGCCACACCGGGAGCTCGCTGGCGTCGAGGCCGGTGAACGCGACCTCGGGTGGGTCCATCGTGAGCTCGGGCAGCGCCGCGCAGCGACGGTGACGCGCGAACGTCTCGACCATCGGCTCCGTCGGCCCGCCGCCGCCGTCGCCCCAGCCGAACGTCATCATGGTGCGGTCGGCGAGCGCCTTCTGTCGAAAGCCTCGCCACGCGTCGTCGGCGTGGCGCGGATCCAGGATGTCGGCGTTGAGGTTCTTGTACGTGTGCGCGACGACCGAGGTGCCGTCGAGCCCCTCCCACCGGTAGACGTCGTTCGGGAACGGGTTCGTCTCGTTCCAGTGCAGCTTCGTCGTCGTGAAGTATGGCATGCCGGCGCCGGCGAAGAGCTGCGGGAGGTTCGCCGCGTACCCGAACGTGTCGGGGAGCCAGCCGATGTTCGCGGTGCGCCCGAAGCGCGACGCGAAGTAGCGCTGCCCGTAGAGGAACTGACGCACCGTCGATTCACCCGATGTGATGTTGCCGTCCGGCTCGACCCACGAGCCGCCGACGATCGCCCAGCGCCCCGCCTCGACGTGCGCGCGGACGCGCGCGAAGAGCGCCGGATCGTCTTCTTCGACCCACGCGTAGAAGACCGCGCTCGACTGCGCGAACCGAAAGCCAGGGTGCTGGTCGAGCAGCTCCACCGCCGTGGCGAACGTGCGGCGCGCTTTGCGGCGGGTCTCGTCGATAGGCCAGAGCCACGCGACGTCGATGTGTGAGTGACCGACGAGGTTGACGCGACCCTCCGTCGGGTAGCGCTGCACGAGGCGGTCGAGCTCGAAGCGCAAGGCCCCGTGCGCAGCGTCGATGCGCGCGTGGCACTCTGCGTCGAGCGCGAGCGGCGTCGCTTCGAACTTCGTCTCCTCCCAAAGCGTCTGGATCTGGTGCGCGGCGCGCGAATGCATGGCGCCGGCTTCGACGTCCGGCGCGGGGGTCAGCGTTGCGAGGCGCGCGAGGTACGCGTCGGTCGGGCCACGCGGCAGCTCCATTGCGATGAGCGCGCGTTCGAGGGCGTCGAGGAGCTCGGGCGCCGCGGGGTGTGCGCGCGCCGCGAGCGTTCGTGCGGCGGAGAGTGTGGCGGCGGCGGTCACGTACATCTCGCGCACCACGAGGTCGGGAAGGATCAGCGCGGCCTCGTCGAGGTGCGGGGTCTTCGTCGGTGTGCCGAGGAGGTCGCGCGGCACGGCGTCGACGTCGATCGTGAAGACTTCACCGTGGGCGTCGTCGGTGAGCAGCACCTCGTCGTGGTAGCGGTTCAGGCCGAAGCGCGCCTGACCGTCGATGCGCAGCAACGCTTCGCCGCCGCAGCGCAGGCGGACGCGGACGGGCCCGCTCCAGTCGTCGGGCACCTTTGCTTCGAACCGCATCGCGATCTGCAGACCGCGCCGCGGCCACGCGTCGCCGACACGGATGGGTACCGTCTCGCCGCCGAACGTGAACGTACCGTCCAGCGCGAGGCGTTGCCGATCGGCGAACGACTCCAGCTCGACGATACGCTCTTCGAGCGCTTGCATCCGATGTTCGATCATTCGACCACCACGTGGTTCGTGATCGCGCGCGGCGCACCGTCGAGCCACAGCTCTGCGCGATACCACCCGGGCGTGACCTCGCCGGAGACGATCGTCGTCCCGTTCTCGACGACCGGCGTCATGAAGAACTTCTCGTTGTTGCGGTAGACGGTGAGGTGCGAGCCACGGTCGCGTCCTTCGACGCGGCACGTGAAGCGGCGCCCGGGGCGGTGCTCGACGACGTCGCCGATCGTGGCGTCCTCGAGATCGAGCGTGAGCAGCGGACCGCCGGTCATGATCACGCGCCCCGCGCGCAGCCCCGCGAGGATCGACGCCTCCGAAGCGTCGTCCGCGAGGATCGCGGTGAACGGAGCGTCCCCCGGGAACGGCGTCTCCTGCGCCGGGCCGTGCCAGTCCCGCGCCGCGACCGCGGTGAGGCGGTGGCCGGCCGCCCACGCCGCGTTCCACGCCGCGTACGCCGCGCGGTTGTCCCAGTCGGCGCCGTCCCACGTGCGGTACCAGACCTCCATCGCGTTCACATCGTCGGGCGCATAGTCCGACGTCATGCGGCACCCCGTACACAGCGGATCGCCGAGCTTGAACGGGTGCGCCACCGAGACGATCGCGCCGCGATCGCGAGCGCGCCGCGCGACGGTGGCGAACGGGAGCACCGCGCCGTCTTCGTGCCAGGGCTCGGTGCGGTCGAGGCCGTAGATCGGCGCGTGCCCGAAGAACGTCGTGAGCTCCGAGCCGCGCACGATGGTGATTGGGAGATCGTCGAGCTCGGCGAAGCCGGAGGTCGCGTTGTGGTCCGTGATGCAGAGGAAGTCGAGGCCGATGCGGCTCGCGCGGTGCGCGAGCTCGACGATCTCGTGTGCGCCGTCGCTGTGGTGGGAGTGGGAGTGCATCTCGCCGAGGAACCACCGTCGCCCCGCGTCGCCCCACGTCTCGCGGTGCGGTCGCCCGGGTTCGATGTCGGTCGTCGCGACCGGAGCCGGCGCGCGCGCTACGCCGCTGTCGATCCGAAGCTGGTAGTCCACCGGTGCGCCGAACACCCCGTGCACCTCGACGACCGCCGTCCATCGCCCGGCTTCGATCGCGCCGGGGATGAAGCCCTTCGACGCGCCCTCGGCGGACAACGTCAGCGTCCCGCTCGCGGAGGACGGGTTGCGATCCCATCGACCACGCCACACGCCGCTCGGATCGATCAGTGTGACGTTGAGGAGGTTGTTGAGGCCGCTCTGCGTGATGCGGGACTCGAGCTCTTCGAGTCGTGGCTCGACCTCCGCGCGGCGGGCGGGTGAGCACGTCGCGAGGTGTGTCTCGATCGCGTCGCGGACGAGCGGGCGGACCACGTCGACGTCGACGCAGCGGCGCGGCCCGTAGTCGAACGCGAGCTCGAGCGCATCGACGCCAGCGGGGACGTCGAACGCGTGCGGCACGACGGTCTTGGACTCGGTGGCGAGGACGCGGCCGGGGACTTCGAGGAGCGAGGTCATCGCTCGACAGCCTACGCGGCGGCGCGCGAAGCCGCATCGGCGAATCACGCGCCGCTTCTGACGAAGCCTGAACGTCTCAGCGGCGGCGCGCGAGCCAGAGCACCGGGAAGAGGACCCACAGCGCCCCGAACCCCGCCGCGCCGGCCGACGTGCAGCCCTGCGGCTCCAGTGTCTGGATCTCCCCGCGCATCACCGGGTCCTCCTCGTTCACGGGGGGCGTCGGCTGCGGCGGTTGCATTACGGGCGGCTCCTCCATGACCGGGGGCTCCTCCACGGGCGGCTCCTCGACCGGGGGCTCCTCGACCGGCGGCTCCTCCACCGGAGGCATCGTCGGATCGCAGTCCACGGAGCGCAGGCCGGCGGCGCACCACGCGTCCATCGTCTCGTGGATCCACTCGACGAACGGACCGACGCGCGTGTCGACGCCCGCTTCGTCGCAGTCTTCGTGCAGGTTGTACGAACGACTCGTCACGCCGACGACGACGGGGGCGCCGTCGTGTTCGAGGTACGTCGGTCCGCCGGAGTCGCCGTAACACTTGCTCGGTCCGACGGTCGTCGAGTCGCGCGTCCCGCCGACCTGCATCTCGAGCGCTCCGACCTCCTGGATGAACGTCGACGCCGCGTACTTCGCGCCGTAGAGCTCGGAGTCGGCCTGCCGCTCGCGCTGTCCGTAGCCGACGATCATCACCGGCTCTCCGGTCTGCACGCGTGCGTCGGCGGCGGGGGACGGGAGCTCCGCGAGCGGCGCTCCGGCGCGTTGACCGAGGAGCAAAAGGCCGATGTCGCGATCCTCACCGAGGCCCGGCGACACCTCGACGGCGTCGCCGAGGTACTGCGGGTGGCGGATCTGCTCCGTCACTTCGATGGCGTCCGCGGGGAGCTCCATCGTGGTGAGCCCGAAGTCACCGAGGTCGGCGTCCCAGGACACGTAGGTCTCGACCGTGAGCCCGGGGTAGTCGGCGAGCTCGGCTTCGTCGACGGTGCAGTGCGCGGCGGTCAGGATCACGTCCGGCGCGACGAGGGTGCCGGTGCACCCGACGCCCGCGAAGTCGTCGTAGCCGGGCTCCTTCTCGACGAACAGAAGCGCCACCGTCGCGGGGTGCTCCGCGCGGGTGGCGGGCTGGCCCTCGATGATGCGGCGCGTAGTGGTGCCGTACTCGGCGGGCGCGCCGCAGCTGAAGGTGAGGGCGAGGAGGGGCAGTAGTCGCTTCACGTCGGGTTGGACCCGTGACGTGCCCGACTACGGCAACGCGATTTGATCCGGTGTCTCGAACATCGGGAAGTTCACGTCGTACTTCGACGTCGCGAATTCGAAGATCTCCGCGTTGGACTTGGGCTCCTGGGCGCCGAACTGGTTGCAGGGGAAGGCGAGGATCACGAGATCCTCGGGGTACCGACCATCACGGCGTGTAGGTGAACAACGTGTCGTCCGGCCACTGCTGGCGGTTGCAGTTCGGGCTGCACCCGAGCGGGTCCTCGCCGAACACGCCGCCCTGCACCTCGTAGCCGACGGTCGCGCCGAAGTTGTTCAGCGTCCCGGAGAGCCCGAGCTGACCGTAGTGCACCTCGATGACGTTGGTGCCCTCGTAGAAGCGCACCTCCGCGTTCAGCAACACACCGCGCGCCGGGTTCGCGAAGTTGCCGCGGTAGCGCGGGACGTTCAGGAACGTGAACACGCGGACGCGGTTCGGCGCGGTGCCGATCAGGGAGGTCTCCGTAACCGCCGCGGGCGTGAGCGGGAGCCGGAGGTCGAGGTCGTCCCACCACCAGGCGATCAACGCGTTGGGCGTGTCGGTGTCGGGGATCGGATCGTTGCCCGCCGCGGTGCCGGAGATCTCGAACGTGAGGAAACCGTTCGTCCCGACCGCGACCTCGGTGACCGGAACACCGAGGTACTCGAACGGGAAGCCGATGGTGACGTTGGCGAGGCCGTCGTCGAGGTTCGGCGCGAACTGCAGCGGCGTGCCGCCCTGCTGCGGGACGAGCGCGATCCCGGGTGTGCTCGTGATCGTGAACGTGCCGAACGTGTACTGGCACTGGTCGCAAAGATCGTTCGGGTCGTTGTTCTGATCGTCGCAGTCCTCGACGCCTTGCTGCACGAAGCCGTCGCCGCACGTCGCGGCGACGCACCCCACGAGGCACGCGTCGGTGTTGGAGCCGTTGCCGTCGTCGCAGGGCTCGCCCGTGTCGACCACCGCGTCGCCGCAGGACGGCGCGGCGCACGTCGTGCGGCAGGTGTCGGGCGCGGTGTCGGAGTTGCCGGTGCCGAGGTCGCAGGTCTCGGGCGGCTCGAGGATGCCGTTGCCGCACTCTTCGATGCCGCAGATGAAGTTGCAGCCGTCGCCGACGATCGTGTTGCCGTCGTCGCAGAACTCGACGCCGGCCTGCACGAAACCATCGCCGCAGGACGCGGCGTAGCACGTGTCGATGCACGCGTCGGTGTTGGTCGCGTTCCCGTCGTCGCACTCCTCGGCGGCGTCGGGTGTGCCGTCGCCGCACGTGCTCGGGACACACACGCCGGTGTAGTCGATCTCCACCGTGGCGGTCGTCGCGGGCGCGCGGCCCGGCGCAAAGACGACCTGCCCGGTCGTGTAGTCGACGCCCCAGTTCGCCACCGTGCCGGTGTCGGTCGGGACGACCGCGCCGTTCACGCGTACCATCACCGTGCCCGGCGCCGGGTTGCTGCCGAGCTGGAACGTGTCGCGGACGAGGCCGAACGTCTCGTCGGCGATCTGCGTGATCACTTCGTTGTACTGCGGCGAGCAGATCGATGCGTCGAACCCGCCGGACTGCGACGCCGCGAGCGGGTACCGCTGCGTGGCCTGCGCGGAGGTGCCGCCGCCCTGGCAGCCGTTGTTGCCGCCGGTGATCGTGAAGACGCGCAGGGAGCCGGGGAGCCCGACGGGGCGCGTCGCCATGTCGCTCAGGTAGCTCGCGACGGTGTTCGGGCTGCTGTCCTCCTCGTCGGAGATCAGGATGACGGTGAGCGTCGCGTTGTTGCGCAGGAAGCCGGCGTTGGCCCCGGCGATCAGCGTCGGGTTGGACACCGCCTCGGCGGCGCCGCGGAGGCCCTGCTCGTTCCCGGAGCCGCCGGTGCCTTGCTGGATGTTCGCGACGAGGTCCTCGACGCGGGACGCCGACATCCAGTCGATCACCGACGGGTTGCCGCGCAGTGTGCCGCGCACGGCGGGCGTCGGGTCCGTGGTCGCGACGGCCATGTGGTAGTCGGCGCCGGACACGTCACCACGGTCGATGAAGATCGGCGCGACGTCCGCGAGGCGCGCCTGCTCTGCGGCCATCGAGCAGGAGTCGTCGATCAGGAACAGGATGTCGCGAACGCCCGGCTGCTGGCCGGGGAACGTCTCGGTGTTCGTCGGCATCGCGCCGCCGGTGCCGCGCACCGGGACGAACAGCGGCGGGAGCCCCATGACGTCCACGCGGATGCGGCCGAGGCTCGTCTGCATCGCGCTGGGCACGAAGCCGATCGTCACGGTCGACGCGCCGCCGTCGGGGATCATGAACGACGCGGGCGTGGTGACCACGGCGAAGTCCGCGGAGGAGCCGGCCTCGACGGAGACGTCGACCGTCGCCGCGCCGCCGGTGAAGTTGGTGAGCGTGAACGTGCGGGTGGCTTGGTTCGAGCAACCGACCGCGACGGTGCCGAAGTCGATCGAGGTCGGGCTCGCCTGTACGGAGCCGAACGGCGATAGGCCGGTGCCCGCGAGGCCGATCGTCGGCGCCGCGTTGTTCGGGTCGCTGGTCTGCACGTCGATCGCACCGGTGTAGGCGGCCTCCGCCGTCGGGAGGAAGCGCGCCGTGACCGTGAGGGACTCACCCGCGTTGAGGATCCCGCTCGGCGCGTTGCCGACGATTTCGAACTGCGCGTCGCTGCCGGCCGCGAGGCCGACCACCGTCGCGGCGCAGACGCCGGTGCCGATGTTGGTGATGTTCGCCGACGCCTCCGACGGCGTCCCCGGGGCCACACCGCCGAACTCGATCGTCGCGGGGACGACCTCGATCGCGCAGCCCGTGGAGTCGATCGCCTCCGCGGTCACGTCAATCGTCACGGTGGGGGTGTCGCGGTCGTCGCTCGCGATGTCGAACGTCGTGGTGTGCGCGCCGGGCGCGAGCGGACGGTAGGTCATCGCGATGTCCACCGTGCCGTTCTGCTCCAACACGATGGGGAGGGTGCTGCCCGTCGTGCTCCCCGCGACCGTCAGCGTCGCGGTGATCTCCATCGTCGTCCCCGCGGCGAAGTCGGCGGCCGAGATCGTGAGCGGGTCGACGCCGGTGTTCGTGCAAGTCACGTTGCGGCCAGCCGTCTGGCCCGTGCCGATGATCCCGAAGTCGGCGGTCCCCACGCACTCGATGTCCGGCCCGCCGCCCACGCCGACGAGGCCGATGCGTTTGCTGCGCTGAGCGGGGTCGGGGTGCGAGACCTCGAGGATCAGGACGCCGGAGTCCTGCACGAAGTCGGTCGGGCAGTAGGTGACGTCGAAGCTCTGGGTCTGTCCGGACGCGAGGGTCACGGGGACGGCCGAGGTCCCGGTCACGGTGTACGCGGGGGACGAGCTGCCCGAGAGCATGATGGCGTCGATCGACGCGTCGTAGCTCGAGTCGTTGAGGCAGTCCTCCGCGATCGTCAGGCAGTCGCCCGGGTTCACCAGGCCGAAGTCGAGGGTCGAGGGCTGGCAGACGATCGCTTCGCGGATGCCTTCGCCGCTCAGCGTGATGGTGCCCGGGCAGTCGCCGGTGCACAGGTCGATGTCGACCGTCGCCTGCTGCGCGCCGACCGTCTGCGGCGCGTAGGTGAACGTGAGCGTGAAGCTCGCGCCGCGGTCGAGCATCACGCCGTCCACCGGGACGGTGCTGGTGATGACGATCTCGGACGTGCCGACGACCGCGCCGATCGAGACGATCAGCGCGTCGGGGGTGTTGTTCGTGAAGACGACGTTTTCGCTGACCTCGTCGCCCATCACCACGCGGCCGAACGACAGCTGCGCGGTGGAGATCGACGCGGCGCCCATGCCGCCGTCGACCGGATCGTTGCCGCCGTCGCGGGGACCCATGCCGGCGTCGCGCGGGTCTTGTCCGCCGTCGGTGCCCTCGGCGACGCACTGGCCGTCGACGGCGACGGTCCCGGCGGGGCAGGTCAGGCCCGGCGGATCCTCACCGGAGCAGGCGAGCGCCGTGGTGAGTGTGGACAGGAGCGCAAGGCGACGGTCGAGCTTCATGGAGGCCTCCCGTCTGCGTTTCTAGTCCGGTACCGAGGTGAGCACCAGGGCCGCGGCCCAACCGTGCAAGACGTGCGAGGAACCGGGCGCCGCTGAGGAGGAGGTTGCCGAGCGAGAGCGGGACCACCGTAAGCAAGCCGCTCCCTTGCGCGTACACCGGGTTCGCGGCGTGGAAGTAGCGGGCGAAGGTGTCCGTGGAGCGCGCCCACCGCGCGGCCTCGTCCGTGGACGAGCGCGTGATCCAGCCGATGTGCCGCACGCCGGGGCGCCCGTCGATCGTCGGCAGCGTGAAGAACGATGACAGCGTCCCCATGAGGCGTTGAACGCGGGCCGGCATCCTTCGCTTCGGGTGCGGCCAGAGCTGCGCGGCCGAGCGGCCGAGCGCGACGTACGCCGCGGGGTCGACGGGGCAGCAGAGCCCGACGAGGGGGGTGAGCGGGTTGAGGGATCGGAACCGAAGCGCCTCCTTGAAGAGCAGCATCCTGCCGAGCCCGAGGTCGCGGTACGCCGGGAGGTAGCTCCGCTCGCTGCGCATCACGGCGACGCCGCCGGTCTCGGGGCGCGCGTAGTACAGGTGCGATGCGGTGTAGCCGACCGCCGCGCCGGAGAGGACGCGCGTGATCGCGATGCGCGTCCGCGACGGGGGCAGCACGACGTCGGCGGCGAAGGCGTCGCGCGAGACCCCCGCGTAGACCTGCGTGTGGACGGCGTACAGCTCGTCGATCAGGTACTCGAGCGCCTGCGGGGCGAGGCGTTCGGGCGCGACGATCTCGGTGTGGACGGCGACGGAGCGACCCATGTCCCCGCTCTAGAACAAACGACGTGCCAGCCCGGGCGACGACACTTCGGGCGCGTCGACGCGTGTCGTGACACGCCGGATCGTGTCACGGCGCGGACGGTGTCAGGGGAGGGTGAAGCGGCGAAGGAAGTCCCAGGCGTGCTGCGTCGTGTCGATGTCGCCGATCGAGTACGGGTCGAGGTGCCCCGAGTCGAGCGTGCACAGCGTGACCTCCACGCCCGCGTCGCACTGGGTGTACGTCTCGCAGACGGTGTCGCCCATCGCGAAGCTCTCCGTGGGCTGGCCGGTGCAGCCGTTCACGACGCTCCACCGTTCGAAGCTCTCGGGTGTGGGGTGGACGAGCTGCCCGATCGTCCGTCCGTTGTACGGGACGATCGTGTCGCGGTCGCCGTGGAAGTGGATGACGGAGATCGGGCGCGAGGGGGCGCACGACTCGAGCTCCTCCAGCCCGATCGGGAAGGATACGGGCGCGGCGGCGGCGAACACGTCGGCCGCTTCACACGCGAGGCGGTGGGACATCGCGGCGCCGTTGCTGTGCCCGGTGACGTAGACGCGGCGCGCGTCGATGCAGACCTGCTGTTTGGTCTCGTCGACGATGCGGCGCAGGAGGCCGACGTGGTCCTTGTCGTCGCTGTTGGACGGCGCGCAGCACGAGACGCCGCCGTTCCAGGAGTTGCGGAAGCCGTTGGGGCGGACGACGACGAAGCCCTCGGTCTCGGCGAGCTGCGCGAACTCGGAGTTGGTCTGCTGGAAGTCCTTGTTGCTGAGGTAGGGGTGCAGGTCGAGGACGAGCGGGACGGGCGTGGTGTTGTCGTAGCCGGCGGGGACCTGGATCTCCCAGTCGTGGTCGTCGCCGTCGTGGGTCATCTCGAACTGGTGTTCGCCGGGTTCGAGGGCGCCGGTCGGGCAGGCGACGGGGGTGCCGCCGTCGCGTGGGGGGCCGGCGTCGGCGAGGCCGCCGTCGCGATCGGCGCCGGCGTCCGAGGGGGTGCCGCCGTCGGCTTTGGGGCCGGCGTCGTGGGTTGCACCGGCGTCGCGCATCTCGCCGGCGTCGTGGGTTGCACCGGCGTCCTTCGCGGCGCCGGCGTCTTCGGAGACGGCGGGCGGCGCGGAGGTGCAGGCGACGAGCGCGCACAGCGCCCAGGGGAGGCTCGGGGACCGCACGCCGTGAGCGTCGTCCGGATCACACCCCGGCGTCACGTCGGCCCGTCCTCGTACGCTGGACCGTCGGTCAGCGCCTGCGGTTGGGCAGGCTGCGGACTGCAGTAGACGCAGTCCGGGCGCTGCATGTCGTCGACTGCATCGGACGGAATCATTGAGGAATTGGCTCGTCCGCGGTTGGCACGGCCGATGCTTTTGTACCGGGCCAGAGAACAACAGCAATGACGAACAGCAAGCGAAACAAGATCACCTCCATCGCCACGATCGCGGTCGCCGCGGTCCTGGCCATCGGCGCCACGACGGCGCTCGCCGCGACGGGCAAGAAGGCCGAGAGCGTCGAGGCCGCGAAGGTCACGCACCAGGGCCCGAAGCTCGAGCGCAAGGACAAGTGGGAGCGCAAGGCCGTCAGCTTCGACTGCATGTGGCGCGAGCGCCGCTGACCGAATCTGACCCGGGTTGAAACTTCCTCGACCCTCGACGCCCGACCGTTCATCACCCCCCGCCAATCGAAGTACCTGATCGAGAGCGCGTATGACCGCTCTCGATTGGATCATCGTCGCCATCAGCCTGCTCGCCTTGTTCGGCCTCGGCCTGTGGGTCAGCCGACGGGGCACGGGCTCGATGGCGGACTTCTTCGTCGCAGGCCGAAGCCTGCCGTGGTGGCTCGCCGGCACCTCGATGCTCGCGACGAGCTTCGCGAGTGACACCCCCCTGCACGTCACCCGGATGATCCGCGAGCACGGGCTCTCCGGCGCGTGGTTCTACTGGAGCGGCATCCTGTACGGCGTTGCGGTCGCGTTCTTCTTTGCGCGGCTGTGGCGTCGCACCGGCGTCGTCACCGACCCCGAGATGATCGAGCTGAGGTACAGCGGGCGCCCCGCCGCGGTGCTGCGTGTGAGCGCGGCGTTCTTCCGCGGGGTGGTTCTGGAGATCATCACGCTGTCGTGGGTCATCCTCGGTATGACGAAGATGATCGCGGTCCTCGTCGACCTCCCCGAGACGTTCGTCGTCGCCGGCTTCGAAGCGCGCTCCGACGTCGCCGTGGTGATTGTGCTGATCACGATCGCGCTGTCCTACTCCGTGACGTCCGGCCTGTGGGGCGTGGTGGTGACGGACCTCGTGGAGTTCGGCGTCGCGATGCTCGGCGCGATCGTGCTCGCGTACATCGCGGTGGATCGTGTGGGTGGTCCGCGCGGCTTGGTCGAGGGGCTCGCGGAGCATCACGACGGCACGACGCTCGACTTCCTCCCCTCCCTCGACGGCGCGGCGGTCCCGGCGATCGCGATCGGCGTGTACTTCGGCGTGCAGTGGTGGTCGACGCCGTACATCGACGGCAGCGGTCAGCGCGCGCAGCGGTTCCTGTCGTGTAAGAACGAAGGCAACGCGCTGCTGTCGGGCGTGTGGAACATGCTCGTGCAGTGGGTGTTCCGTTCGTGGCCCTGGTACCTCACGGCGCTCGCGTCGATCCTGTTGTACCCGGACCTCGTCGACCACGAGACGGCGTACCCGCGGATGATCGCGGACCTGATGCCGGCGGGGTTGCGCGCGTTGATGGTGGCGTCGTTCTTCGCGGCGTTCATGTCGACGGTCGACTCACTCCTCAACCTCTGCGGCGGTTACCTCTCGAACGACGTCTACCGCCGCTTCGTGAAGCGGGACGCGAGCGAGCGCCACTACCTCGTCGTCTCGCGGATCATCCTCGTGTCCCTCGCGGTGATCGCGGGGGTGCTCGCGCTGTTGATGCCGTCCGTGCTGTCGGCGTTCCGGCTCAAGATGGAGCTGATGGCCGGGCTCGGGCTGGTCACGATCCTGCGTTGGTTCTGGTGGCGCGTGAACGGCCTGACCGAGCTGGTCACGCTCGCGACGTCGATGCTCACCGCGGTGGTGCTCCGGCTCGATCCCGAGCTGGGCGCGTCGGGCACCGGCCCCTCCGCGACGCGCATCCTGATCATCTGCGGCGTGTCGGGCGCGGTGACGCTGCTGACCGCGTCGTTCACGAAACCCGAGCCGCGCGCGCGCCTCGTCGCTTTCTACGAGCGCGTCCGTCCGCCCGCGTGGCTGTGGGGGCCGGTCGCGTTGGAGGCGACGGAGGGACGCTCCTCGATCGGCCTCGACACCCTCGGGCAGTACGTCGTGTGCCTCGCGATGATCTTCTGCGCGATGTTCGGGCTCGGGAAGCTGCTGCTCGGGATGTTCGTGCCGGCGATGGTGCTGCTCGCGGTCGCGGCGGCGGCGGCGGCGGTGCTGTGGAAGTGGGTCCTCGCGGACGCCGCGCGCTGATCAGTCGGGGTGCCGCATCACGCGAAGCGGTCCCTCGGAGCTCAACAGGTGCGCTAGGTTCGGGTCGGCGAGGACGTCGCTGAGGTTTCGGACCTCGCCGTTCACGCGCACCTCGGCGTCGACGAGTCGGACGCCGTGGCTGTAGTCGGCGTAGTAGTCGCCGTGCACGAGGCTCAGCGATTGGATCGGGCGGCCGCTCGGCTGGTGCCAACCGTAGATCGCGACGCGGTCCGGCTGCCTCTCCAGGCGGTTCGTGATCACGACGTCCTTCTTGTGCCCGGCGAGCAGGTCGCCGTTTTCGAAGCCGGCCGCGATGCGCTGCCCTTCGACGTCCGCCTGGTGCTGACCGTAGTAGCCGTTGGTCGTCATGCCGGGCCCCGGCGGGAGGGGGTCGGGCGTGAGCTGCCCGTCGGCGGCCGCGTAGATCTCATCGACGATGCGGGTGGTGGGCAGCGACGTGCCGGTCGCGTCGGCGATCGCCTGCGCGGTGTCCGGTGTCATCGGGATGCGGACGTAGTCGTCGTCGGTGCCGATGGCGAGGTAGTCCGGCGTGACCGACAGATCGATCGTCGTCGGCTCGCCGTCGGCGCTCTCCCCGACGATCGAAACGTCGCGGTTGTTGCGCAGGAAGTCGGGGATGTTGCCGTTGAGGATCTCGTTGGTGATCGCCTCTTCGCGCGCCTCGGGATCCATGTTCGCCGTGAGCTCCAGGAACTCGGAGCCCGTCGGTGCGTCCGGCGCGCGCGGCGGGAGGCCCGCGAGGCCGTCGACGACCGGACGCGGCGGTGTGTCGACGGGGACTTCGGCTGGGCCATCGGCGGCGCGCGCGCGGTCGAGCGCTCCCGAGGTTCGCGGGCCCCACACGCCGTCGATCGGACCGGGGTCGAAGCCGCGCGTGTCGAGCTCGGTCTGGAGCTCGCGCACCTGCGGCGGCGGGGCGTTGGGCCAGTCGACGTCCGCGTGAACCAGGTCCTCCTCCAGCGCGGCGTCGAGGCGCCCGCGGAGCGCGTCCTCGGCGAGCGCGCGCTCACCCGCGGCGGTCGCGCGGTGGGCCTGAACCTCCGCGAAGGGTCGAGGCTGGCGTGAGGTGACCTCCTCGGGCGCTTGCACCTCGGCGACGGGCGCCTCGGGGCCGGAGGGGGGCGGCGGCGCCTCGGCGCCAACGTCGATGCGCTGCGACGGACCCTCCGAGGAGACGGGGCTGACGGTCATAGGCTCCGCTGTACGCAGGGTTCGTGCCCGAGGTCACACACTCTTCGGGAGGCATCAGGTGCCCACGGGACGTGTGCGGAGCGCCACACCCGAGGTGCGATCCTGACCACACGGCGAGGGCAGACGCGCTACCAGCGGCGCTGAGCGCGGGCCGAGGCGAGGCGACGGCTCGCGAGCTGCCGCAGCGCGTCGGAGAACCCGTCCGCGATGACGGCCGCGTCCCGCTGTACGTCTTCGAGGCGCGAGGTCGCGTCGACCTGCGCTTCGAGGACGTAGGTCGGCGCCGTGGGCTCCGGTGAGAACGGGCTCAGGACGACGTGCCACCGCGTCGCCAACTTGGGTGCGAGCTCCGCGACCCGTTGTGCGACGAGCGCGGGGAGGAGCACGTCGGCCGCGTAGAACCACACCTGCGGGCCGCGCAGCAGCGAGCCGTTCGAACTGGGGTGGCCTTCGCACGACCAGCAGGGCTGCAACCCGTCCGTCGCCGCCACCGCGTAGACCAGCGCGACGATGCGCGGCTCGACCGGGTAACGCTCCGGATCCGACGACAGCCTCCGCGGAGCCTCCGGGCAGGCCGCGCTGCACCCACACGCGCAGGTTTGCGATCGCGCATCACACGCGCACGTCACGTCGCAATCGCGACAGATGCGGAGGCGAGCGGCGCGGTCGACGGCGAGTCGCTCGAGCTTCTCCCGGTCGGTCGTCGCGAAGCGTGTGGGCAGATCGATGAGCAGCGGGGACCTCCCTCATTCAAGTCGGCACTCCGTGGCGCGAGCGCGAATCGGTGAATCAGGATCGAACGAGGATCAGTCGCAGCCGAAGTCGGTCGAGGGGCGGCACCAGCTCGGCGGCGGTAACGGCGGGTCGAAGCCCCCGCCGTCCACGTCGACCCAGATCGGGTTGGTGATCGCGAACGGGAACGCGGGGAACAGCGACGGGTTCTTCGGGAACCGCAGCCCGCGCAGCGCGGGGATGATGTCGTAGATCCGCTGGGTGAGCTCCAGCGTGCCAAAGCGCGGGAGCGCCGCCGATGCGTAGACGGGCGAGAGCGCGCGGCCGTCGAGACCGAGCGCGATGATGGCGTACCAAGCGTCGCGTTCGGGGGTGTCGGTGAACGTCGTGTCGAGCGCGACGACGCCGTCGGCTTCGAAACAATCGTCCTCGGTGCGGCGTCGGCTCGCGCAGCCGTCGAAGGCGCGCAGGAGCGCGCCGTTCCTGTAGAGCTCGATGCGGTCGACGTCGTACCAGGTCGCGCGTTCGACGGTGAGGTGCAGGTCGACCGGGCCTTGCCCGCGCACGATCGCGCCGGGCGGTTGCCCGTCGATGGTGAAGTGGATCATCGGCCCGTTGGTGACGATGACGTTGCCGCCTTGAACACCCTCGACGATCTGTTTGGACGACACCGCGGGGACGGTGTTCTCGCCGGTCCAGATCATCGTGCGGGGCGAGCCGGCCTCGTGGAAGCCGCCGATCGCCGCGTGGACGTCGGAGCCACCGACGCCGGTGCGGCGCACGCCGCGGTTGAGCATGTTGAACCAGAAGTCGACGACGCCCGTGGTGCTCTTGCAGAGCGCTTCGTCGGGCGGCGGGGTGCCGACGGTCGAGGTCTCGGTCGGCGCGACGCAGGTCATCGTGACGTCGTCGCAGACGAGGCCGCTCGCGCAGTCGCCGTCCGCGCCGCAGCGGCAGTCGATCTCCAAACCGACGCCCGCGATGAACGCGTCCTGCTCCGTGGCGGTGCGGTGGAGCGTGCGGCGCGTGGTCTCGGCGGAGAGGTTGTAGAGGCGCCGGAAGAACTCGGCTTCGTCGATCGCGCCGCGCGTGCGCTCCTTCAGGAGCGCGTCGAAGCCGCGGCTGTAGAAGCGGATCTCACCGACGGTGGGGCGGCGGAGGGTGTCGAACGCCTTGGCGTTGAGGATCTCCATCGCGTCGAAGTCGCCGGAGAAGTTCTCCTCGAGGACGAGCTCGTTGAACAGCGTGATGATCGAGCCGGTGGGTTCGATCGTGAACGGGTCGAGGCGGTACGAGCCGAAGTACGAGAACGGGTGGGGCACGTTCACGATAACCTCGTGCCCGGGGGCGGCGCGCTCGCGGAGGTCGTCGAAGATCTCCTGCGGGAGTTTGTCCCGCCAGTTCGGCGCGCCGTTGCCCGGGACGCGCTCGCCGTCGGACCACACGCGGTAGTCGAGCGGAAAGCCGATGAAGTGGCCGAGCTCCTGTGTGCTCACCTCGACGCCGACCTGGCTGCGCAGGCGATCCGCTTCACCCATCTCGACGAGCAGCGGCGCGTAGTCGGTGAAGACGTCGTGGTCGGACGACGACATGAAGTCCATGTCCTCCGCGACGAAGCTCGTGACGCGGTCCGCGCGCTCGGCGCGGCTGTCCGCGCTCGGGTCGGCGTGCACGTGGAAGTCGGCGGCGACGTAGCCGGTGTCGTCGACCTGTTGGTGCACGCGCGCCGAGAACGCCGTGAGGCGACCGGGTTCCACGACGACCGTGCCGCGGGTGACGTCGTGGTGCGGTCCGCGCGACACGATGATCTCGTAGCGCCCCGCGGGGAGCGTGGTCTCGGTGCGTCCGTCGCGGGTGTGGGCCATGTGCACGACGCCGTCCGCCGGCTGCCCGCCGCCCAGCTCGAGAGGGCGCACGACGTTGCGCTCGCACGCGCACGCGCCGCCGCGGCAGAGGAGGCCGTCGCTGCAGTCTCCGTCGTCGACGCAAGCGTTCTGCGGGAGGCACTGGCCAACGGTGATGCGCGCGGCGATCGGTCGCGCGGCGTCGCCGATCACGTCGACCTTCAGGCGCCCCGGTTCGGGCGTCGTGAGCGCGACGTTGGTCGTCGCGCCCTCGCGGACCTCGACGAAAGCGAGGGGGGAGAGGGTGTCGTCCGGGCTGACGGCGACGATCGCCCACCGGCCCGCTTCGACTTCGAGGTCGAACCGCCCGTCGTGGATCGGATCCGTCCCGACGTCGGTGCGCGCCATGCCGCCGACCTCCGCGACGCCGTTGATGAAGTCGTCGGTCACCGTGCGGCAGCGGTTCGCGTGCAACAGTGCGTCGAGGTCCGCGATGGGGCGCGCGGCGGGGCAGCGGCGTTGGCAGGCTTCGTCGCAGGGGAGGTCCAGCGGGTCGCGCAGCGCGTAGACCTCTGCGCCCGTCACCGCGTCGCCGGACGGGCGCTCGGAGACGACGCCGCGGACGAAGCCGGTGGTCACGCCGCGTGCGGCGAGCAAGGGGGCCATCGCGGTGGACGCGTCGCCGGCGCCGACGGAGACGAGGCGCTCCATGCGGAGGAGCTTGCCGGCGAGGCACCCGCGATCGTCACGACGGCACGACGCGGCGGCGGTCGCGCCCATCGAGAACGGGCCGCCGAAGATCGGGATCATGATGCGCCCGGACGGCGGCGCGAAGCCGTACGAGACGCGGTCGCCGATCGCGAGGACGTAGTCGGTGCGCAGCGGTTGGGAGAGGGTGTCCTTGCCGACGTCGAAGAGGCGCCGCACGTCGGACGCCGCGTCGTAGCCGACGCGCGGGAGGAACGGCGAGAGGTGGCCCCCGAACAGGAGCATGTCGCCGAGCAAAACGCCGGCGTTGCGTTGGTCGGGCGCGCGGCACACCGCGAAGTCGCCGCCGAGGGAGGTGGTGACGTCGGTGCAGATCTCGTCGTCGGCGCAGTCATCGTCGCTTGCGCAGCGACCGGTGCCGAGCGGGCGGGGCAGGTCGCCGAGCATCACGTCGGAGATGCCGGACGGCTCGGGGCGGTCGGGGAGGTCGTCGGCGCGCAGCACCTCGGCGGTGCCGCAGCGGTCGGACGCGCAGTCGCAGTCGTCGTCGTAGAGGAGGTCGTCACATTCGCCGCACCCGTCGGCAGGGGTCGCACGGCAGAACGGAACGTCGAACCCGACCGTGGTGACGATGCGCAGCACCGACTCGCCGGGGCGCATCTCGTACTCGGTGTAGATGCGGAACTCGTCGTAGTCCGCGCGCGCGCCGACGAAGGAACGGTCGAGGAGGATGTTGAACGCGGCGAGCACCTTCTGGATCGGGGCGGCCTCCGCGGCGGCGGTGACCTCGGCGCCGTCGGCGGAGGTGGTGATGCGGACGTCGGGCCCGGACGCGGCGCCGGTGACGTAGAGGTTCGCGGTGGGGGCGATCTGCTCGAGCTGGTCGAGGCCCTGCCCGGCGGACAGCTCGCGCTCGCTGCGTTGTAGGTCGAGGTCGACGATCGACCCGCCGAAGCCCAGCGGGACGCGGGAGTCGATGCCCTGTTCGATCACCGCGCGGATGCGGTCGTTCTCGAGGAGGTAGTCGCCGGTCTTCGCGGCGGCGGCTGGTCCGCCGATCGCGCGGTCGAGGGATTCGATCTTCGTGGCGCGCGCGAACCGCGGTGTCTCCGCCTTACACGCCGCGAGGGCGAGCAGCACGAGCGCGGCGCGGCGCATCAGAACTTCCCTTGGAGGTTGAGCACGAGGCTGTCGTTGTCGCGGGTGACGCCGGAGCGTTCGCGCCGGTGCTGATACGAGAGCTGTGCCCGAACGTAGGGCGGGAACACGATCGCGTTGACGCCGCCGACGATGACGAGCAGATCGCCGGCGTCGTCGATCGCGCGGTCGTCGTCGAACCACTCCACGCGCGCGGCGGGGGTGATCGGGAGGCCGACCAGCTCGGTGAGGAGCCAGGACGCCTCGGCGTAGACGCCGCAGCGATCGATGCGGTCCGCGAGGCCGGGCGAGGTGACGGGCGCGTCGTCGGGGGTGAGGCGGTTGCACAGCGCTTCGACCTGCAGCGCCGCGCCGAAGTACGTGAACAGTAGGTCCGCGGTGCCGCCGATCGTGTTCGCGGAGGCGCCGTCCTCGTAGAAGAACGCGCCGCCGATCGAGACGCGGGGATCGTGATCGACGACGTCGCGACGCGCCGGCCCGAGCGGTGCGGCTTCGACGCGCCCGCCGTAGAGGAAGCCGCCGAAGCGGTTGCCCTCGACGAACCCCTCCGACGCGTTGAGCACGCTCGCTCCATACTTGAGAGCGCCGCCGAAGAGCTGGCCCTCTGCCGAGAGCCCGAGCCGTCGCGACGGGACGAGCGCACGGACCGCGAAGGGGCGCTCGATCGTGTAGAGCGCGGACGAGGAGTCGAGCGCGGCGCGGGAGAAGGTGACCTTGCCGAGGCCGGCGGTGACCTGGAGGGCTTCGTCGATCTGGTACGTCATCTTCGCGTCGCTCACGACGCCGACGTCCTCGTCGCCTTCGAGGAGGTTGATCGCGAGGTAGATGCCGAGTCGGTCCATGAAGCGCCCGGCGAAGCCAATGCGTCCGCGGCGCAGGCGGAAGCCGGCGCGGGTCGCGATGTCGCCGTCGTCGACGAGCGAGTCCTCACCGACGTACAGCGCGGAGTGGACCTGGAGCAGCCCGCCGACCCGGAGCTTCACGGTGTCGGAGTCGAACAGATCGATGGTGGGGACCAGGTCTTCGGCGATCAGGTTGGAGAGCAGGACCGTGGAGGACGTCTCGGTCGTGGGCGCGCTCGCGAGGGCGAGCGTCAGCGCGACGAACGTGGGGCCCATGTCGACGTCATCGGCGCGGTGTCGCGTGTCGGTGCGCACGATCGGGCGTTCCTTCGGAAGGCTTCAGGTACGCTCAACCCTCTTCTGCTACGGTGGACGTCGTGAGTGATCGGCCGAACCTGTTGCGTGGGCTCCGCGCGGGGCGCGCGCAGGGCGAGAGCTTGATGCGGCGCGATGCGCTCGCCGGGCTGCGCTCCTCGACGCCGCGCGAAGACTGTGCGGAGCGGTTGCGCGAGGCGCGTGTCGCGGCACAGCGCGATCGGATCTCCGATCGTGAGTGGGTGGCGACGACGGTGCGCGGGATCCTCGGCACCATGGACGACGCGGCGATCGTGTCGGAGGCCGAGGCGCTGCTCGCGGAGATCGTCGCGCGCGACGAGCGGGACTTCGGCCCGATCACCGAAGCGATCCGCGCGGGGACGTTCACGCCCGCCGACTTCTCGCGCGCGCTCGCGGAGCGCCCCGCGAACGAACACGACGCGTACGCGGAGCGGATCCTCGGCGTCGCGCACCCCCCGCGCGCGGCGATGGAGCGCGAGGCGGAGATGGTGCACTTCGTCGCGTCGCGCGTGGCGGACGTGCTCGACCTCGTGCCGCACCTTTCGCCGGACGACGTCGTCTACGACGTGGGCGCCGGCACCGGGAAGGTCGCGCTCCTGACCGCGTGGCTGAGCGAGGCGAAGGTGTGCGGCGTGGAGCTCGATCCGGCCTACGTCCGTGCGGCCGAGCACGCGCGCGAAGCATTGGGGCTCGACGTCACGTTCGTCGAAGCGGACGCCCGCGCGCTCGACTACGCCGACCTCACGGTGCTCTACCTGTACGAGCCGTTCCGCGGCGCGGTGATGGCCGAGTTCCTGGAGTGCATCGACGTCCGCCGCCGGGGGGCGCCGATTTCCGTCTTCTCCCGCTACGAGGTCGAGGATGGGCTCGCCGGGGTGCCGTGGCTGGAGTGGGTCGAAACGCTCCCCTCCGGCCTTCGACGATTTCGGTCGAAGTGATCCTTGTCACTCGCGGGTAGGCCCGAATAGGCTACATTGTAGGATATGAATTCGATCCTCAGCGACGTCGCGTCCGGGGCGGTCAGCCTCGCCGACGTCGTCGGCGCGCAGCCGGAGGTCCTCGACCAGCTCGTCGACAAGGCGATGGGTTTGGCGAAGTACGGCAAGCTCGACGAGGCGTCGAAGCTGCTGTCGGACCTCACGTGGTTCGACCGGCGCTCCGCGATGCTCCCGTTGCTGCTCGGTACGGTGCGCGCGACGGCCGCCGATCACGAGGGCGCCGTCGCCGCGTACGGCGAGGCGCTCGCGCGCGAGGAGGCTTCGCCATCGTCGGCCGCGTTTCGTGCGGAGCTGTGGATGCTCCGTGCGCGGTCGGCGCTCGCGCTCCAGGATCGTGCCACCGCCGAACAAGATCTCCGTCTCGCCGCCGCGGCGGGTGCAGACGTGAGTGAAGCGGCGGCCGGGCTGCTGCGCGCCATGGAGGGTGCCGATGAAGATTCCTGACTCCAACTGGCTTGGTCGTCTGCAGCGGGCGACGCAGTCCGAAGGACCGCACGGCGTGGACCCGGCGCGCCAGGAAGACCTGGTCAAAGCCGGCGACGACATCTTCAGCAAGGCCGCCGCGTACGCGCAGCAGGCGGGGGGCTCGCCGCTCGACATCGGCGCGCGCCTTTGGGAAGCGCGCGCGCGCGGAGGCATCCCGGGGCTCGCGGAGCGCATCGCGAGCGGTGAGGTCGAGGACGCGAGCCAGTATCTGCAGGGCTCGACGATCGAAGAGGTGCAGAAGCTGGTCGACGAGCTCGCGGTGCGGATGCTCGCGACCGATGGCCGCGAGGGTGAGCTGTCGCAGCTGTTGGATCTCAAGTCGGTCGCCGACGCCGGCGCGAACCTCATCCCGCAGTACAACCGTCGTTTGCGATCGCAGCTGTCGCACCAGGGGCGCCCGCCGCAGATCGATCCGAAGCTCGCGAAGACCTTCGCCGCGATCGAGCAGCGCATCGGCGACCACTACGTGCAGCAGCAGACGGACCGCGGCGTCGACGTCCTCCGGGACGCGGCGGTCGCGGGATCGAAGAAGATGTGGACCACCGGGCTGGACCTGCTCGGGCGCCTCAAGAACGCGGCGACGGGCGACAGCGCGGTCGGCGCTTGGGTGTTGGACGCGGCCGCGCGCGTGAAGGATGTGGTCCGTTCGGCGCTGCCGGAGGGGGTGCTCGTGCGCCTCGAGGAGGCGGCGAAGGGTGCGCAGACGGTCGTCGATGCGATCGACGGCATCGCCGACATCGACAACGATCGGGAGGTCGCGGCGCGGTTCTCCGCTGCGATTCCCGCCGTGAAGGAGACGTTCGACGCCAAGTCCGACGCAATCGCGGTCGGGATGTTGAAGGAGGGGGCGGCGGTGGTGACCGGTTCCTCCGGGCACGAGATCGTGTACCTGCGCGACAAGGGTGAGCTGCAGATCAACGAGCTTTCGGGCGTGGGCCTGCGTCTCGGCATCGGCGGGACCGCGCGTGCCTTCACGCGCAACGCGTACGGCGACGTCGACGCGGAGAAGAAGAGCGTGCGTCGCACGGGCGCCGAGGTCGGCGCGGTCTGCGCGCACCTCGGGACGTACAAGAGCGGCGGCGGTGGGCCGAAGGGTTGGCACTCGACGTTCAGCCTCGGCTACAACTTCAGCATCCCGCTGCTGTCGGACCAGTCGTTGTTCGACATCAAGTCCGAACCGGTGCGTACGGTGAAGCTCGCGCCGGAAGAGGTGGCGCGGATCGAGTCGCAGCTGTCGAGCGTGAGCTCCGGCGCGGCGAAGTGGCACGACCAGATGCGCTCCGCCACGGGCGCGTAGCCTTCACTCGGCGCGGATACGAACGACCACCTTGCCGCGTGTGCGTTTCGATTCGATGTGCCGGTGCGCTTCGGCGATCTCCTCCATCGCGTAGGTTCGATCCACGACGGCCTTCAGCGCGCCGTCGTCGGCCCACCCGGCGAGGAGCTCGAGGTCGCGGCGGCGGGACTTCACGACGACGAGCTTCGTGCGTTGCTGGGAGAGCACCGTGCGCGCGACTTCGAGCATGACGCGCGGGTTCGGAACGGTGGAGACGAGGGTCGCGCGTCGGGCGAGGCCGGGGCGGACGTCGGCGAGGCTGCGGTTGCCGAAGACGTCGAAGAAGACGTCGACGTCGCGGAGGTTCGCGAGCGGATCCGTTTCGTCGTAGGCGAGGGCTTCGTCGGCGCCGAGCTCGGTGCACAGCTCGCGGTTCTTCGCGGAGGTGATCGACGTGACGCGGGCGCCGAGGGCCTTTGCAATCTGGATTGCGAGCGTGCCCACGCCGCCGGACGCGCCGTTGATCACCGCGTGCTGTCCTCGCTTCAGGCCGCCGTCGTCACGGAGCGCTTGGAGCGCGGTCTGCCCGGCGAGGGGGATCGAAGCGGCTTGTTCGGGGGTCAGGGCGCTCGGTCGGTCGGCGAGCTCGTCGGCGTCGACGGCGACGCGCTCGGCGCAGGTGCGGCCGAGCATCCCGTTGATCATCCCGAAGACTTCGCGCCCGTCGAGTTGGCCGGCGAAGTCGTAGCCGCAGAGCCGGGGGAACGGCGCGCGGACGAACGTCGAGAACTTGCCCTTCCGCATGAGGACGTCCTTCGGGTTGAGTGCGGCCGCGGTCACATCGACGACGCAGGCGCCGCTTGGTTCCGCGGTCTCCCCGATTCTGAGCACTCGAGGGTCGCCGAAGCGATCGTAGAGGACGGCGCGCATTTCGATCCCGGGTCGTAGCGCTTTGGCGCGACGAACGAAAGGTCGCTAAGCTGCAGGGAGGATGCGCGGTGGTGTGGCGCTGGTCTTGGCCTCGGTGCTGTACGCCGCGCCCGCGGCGGGGCAGCTGACGGGCGACTACGCCGTGGACCGCGCCAAGGCGTCGCGGCCGGATCGTCCGCGCTCGATGCTCGAAGCGCACGCGTCGTTCGGGCGCATCAACCGCGACTTCTTCCTCACGACGGTCTTCCGCCTCAACTACAACCAGGACTACTGGGGCATCGGGCTGCAGCTCCCGATTCGCATCCTACTCGAGAAGAAGAACGAGAAGACCGAGACGGCCGGCGGCATCTTCCGCAAGGAGGACTGGAACGACTGGACGGACGCCCTGCGCCTCTTCAACTACGCGTACGTCGGGCGCGCCGATCGGCTCGGCCCGTTCTTCCTGCGCGGTGGGCTCCTCGAGAAACGCTCGCTGGGCCACGGGTCGGTGATGCACCGCTATTACAACGGCATGGACATCAACCGCTGGCGCGTCGGCATCAACACACTCGGGCGAGCGGACGAGCTGGGCGGCGAGCTGATCCTCGGCGATGTCCTCGCGCCGTACCTTTGGGGCGTGCGGGGTTGGGTGCGGCCGTTCCGCTTCCGGCTGTTCCGCGACTACCTCGACCGGCTCGAATTCGGCACCACGCTCGCGGCGGACTGGCGCGCGCCGCTCACGCTTCAGCGCGAGACGAACGGCGTCGTGAAGATCGACCCGGACTCGAACCTCCCGCTGGTCGCCGGACGCGAAGCGCTCGCGATCCTGGGGATCGACGTCGGCATGAACGTCTTCAAGAGCGACTACCTCTCGATCACGCCCTACACCGACATCAACATGATCACCGCGGTCGACGAAGGGTGGGGCGTGCACTTGGGCGTGCTCTGGGAAACCGAGATCCCCACCGGCGAACACGCGGTGCAGATCGCGTTGCGTACCGAGTACCGGCGGGTCTCGGGTGACTACCTCGCGCCGTACTTCAACACGGTCTACGAGATCGAGCGCTACCAGCGGCTCCGCCCCGACTTCGAGGGCACGAAGCTCTCGTCGGTCTGCGCCGGCGACTGCTCGAACAACACTCGCCCCTGGCGCAACAGCTACTTCTTCGAGCTGCAGGGCGGCCTCAAGGACGTCCTGCTCGTGGGGAGTGAATACATCGAATATAGCAGCGGCCTCGACGACGGCTCGTTCCGTCTGTACGTCGAGGTCCCGTACTTCGACTTCGCCCAGCTGAGGGCCTTCTACTTCCGCGTGAACCTCAACGGCGCCGGCGACCTCTTCGCCCTCGACGAACGCACCGCCCTCGTCGCCGAGCTCCACGTGCCGATCTACTACGTGGGGTTTCGGATCAGGTGGTGGCGGACGTACCAGGCGGTGGCGGACCAGCAGGACCCGTATCAGCCGGTGGATGACTGGAACATCGGGGTCATCGTGCGCCTGAAGCTGTAGGCGCGGAGGGTTCGGCGTCCGAGTCCGAGTCCGAGTCCGAGTCCGAGTCCGAGTCCGAGTCCGAATCCGAATCCGAATCCGAATCCGAATCCGAATCCGAGTCCGAGTCCGAGTCCGAGTCCGAGTCCGAGTCCGAGTCTATGGCGCCCCCCTACGGGTTCGGCGGGCACGGCGCCCCGCACGCCACCACGCCCCCCGGGCAAGCCACCGGCGCATCACACGCCACCGTGCAGTTCGGTCCGCTACAGAACACCCGGCACGTCGAGCCGGTCGCGCAAGTTACGTTGCAGCTCGACGCGAGCCTGCAGTCTACGTCGCAGCTCGCGCCGACGAGGCAGTCGGCGACGCACGGGCCGCCGGGGGCGCACTGGACGCCGCAGTCGTTGTTCGCGCAGGAAGCGGCGCAGCTGGTGGCGGCGGCGCAGTCGAGCTCACACGGGCACGTGCCGGCGCCGCAGACGGGGCCGCAGGCGGCGCCGCCGGGGCAGGTGAAGCGGCAGCACTCGGAGCAGGTCATGCCGCAGGTGTCGGGGCAGTCGCCGACGGTGTGGGTCTGAGCGATGGTGCCGAGTCCCGTGGAGGCGGTTTCGAGGACCACGCTCTCGAAGGCCGTGGGGCGGAAGTAATACGACGCCGACGCGGCGAGCGGGGCGATGTCGACGGACGTCGCGGTCGTCGTGCACGTCGCGTCGCTGAACGTGTCGAGTCCGCCTGCGGGCGCGGCGCCCATCTCGAGCGTCGTCGCGTTGTTCGGCGCCGTCGTGTTGCCGTACTGGTCGCGCCGCTCGACCGATACGGCGCCGGAGCACGTCCCCCACGGCACGGTCTGTCCGGCCGTCTGGTACACGAGCTGCGACGGAGGCCCCGGCTCGATCAGGATCGTCGCGACCAGCGCCCCGAAGCCCGCCGTCTGGACGACGAGCGCCGTCGAGCCCGCGACCGTCCCGCGCACCGCGAAGGAGGCGGTGCTCGAGCCGGCGGGGATGTTCACCGCGGAGAGCGTTCCGCCGCCGCAACCTGGGTTGCTGTACGAGATCGGCACGCCGGTGTTCGACAGCAGCAACGTGAGGTCGACCGGGTCGTTCGCCGGCTGCCCCATACCGTTCAGCCGCTGCACCACCAACGTCGGGCTGCACGCCCCCGCCACGATGTCGGGCGTCGGCGACAGCCACTGAATCGAAGTCGCCGTCGTGCCGCCGTCGCGGGGAGGCCCACCGTCCCGAGGCGGTCCACCGTCGCGCGGTGGCCCACCATCCCGAGGTGGCCCGCCATCGCGGAACCCGCCGTCGCGGAAGCCCCCGTCGATCTCGCCGCCGTCGATCGGACCACCGTCGCGATCGCCGCCGTCGATCTCGCCACCGTCGACCACGCCGCCGTCGCGCCCCGCGTCGGCTTCACCGCCGTCGCGCGGTCCAGCGTCGTAAGGTCCAGCGTCTCGAGCTCCGCCGTCGCGGCCGCCGTCCGGGAAGCCGGCGTCGCGCCCTTCGACGTCCCCGGCGTCGCGCACGCCCGCGTCCCGCGATGCGCCCGCGTCGCGGTCCGTCGGGAGCGCCGGGTCGAACGAACACGCGCTCGCCCACGCAAACAGCAGCACGACGCCCCTACGCATCATCACCCCCACCGAGCAGCCGCGCCGCCGCGCGCGAGGGGCTGGAGGTCCCGTTCAGCACCTCCGCCTCGACCGCCGAACGCTCCGCGCACGAAGCCCAGAACCGCTCCACCACCTGCGTCTCCACGAGCTGCCGGAACCAGGACAGACGCTGGGTGCGACGCTTCGCCTCCAGCTCGCCGCTCGCAGTCATCGCCTCGCGATGCGCTTCGATCTGCGACCACAGCTCCCCGAGCCCGTCACCGGTCTTCGCGCTGACCGTCGTCACCGGTGGCGTCCACATCGCGCTCGCCGGCGTGAGGATGTGCAGCGCGTGCCGGTAGGCCGAGGCCGCCGCGCGCGCCGGCCGGACGTTGTCGCCGTCGGCTTTGTTCACCGCGATCATGTCCGCGAGCTCCACGACCCCCTTTTTGATCGCCTGGAACTCGTCGCCCGCACCCGCGAGCAGCACCAGCAAGAAGAAGTCGACCATGTCCGCGACCATCGTCTCCGACTGACCCACGCCCACCGTCTCTACCAGCACGACGTCGTATCCGGCGGCCTCCAGGATCGTCATCGTCTCGCGCGTCGTCGCGGTGACGCCACCGAGTGTCCCCGACGAAGGCGATGGCCGTACGAACGCCGACTCGTGTTTCGACAGCCGCAACATTCGCGTCTTGTCCGCGAGGATGCTCCCGCCCGAGCGCGTGCTCGTGGGATCGACCGCGAGCACCGCCACGCGGTGGCCATCCGAGATCAGCTTCAGCCCCAGCGCTTCGATCAGCGTGCTCTTGCCCGCCCCGGGAACGCCCGTGATGCCGACGCGGTGCGCGCCGCCCGCGTGTGGCGCGAGGTTCGTCAGCAGCACATGCGCATCAGAACGGTGCGCCGCGTTCTTGCTCTCGATGAGCGTGATCGCCCGCCCGATCGACGTGCGATCGCCCTTCAACACCCCCGCCGTGAGGGCGTCGACGCTCACGCACGCTCCGCCGACAGCGCGTCGAGCAGCTCGTCCGCCGCGTCCGCGATCACCGTGCCCGGCGGGAAGATCGCCGTCGCGCCCGCCTCGATGAGCGCCGCGTGATCCCCCGGCGGGATCACGCCGCCCACCACGATCAGGATGTCGTCACGCGACAGCGCCACGAGCGCCTTCTTCAGCTCCGGCACCAACGTCAGGTGCCCCGCCGCCAGCGAGCTCACGCCGACCACGTGCACGTCGTTCTCCACCGCCTGTCGCGCCGTCTCATCCGGCGTCGAGAAGAGCGGGCCGATGTCCACGTCGAACCCGAGGTCCGCAAACGCCGTCGCGATGACCTTCTGCCCGCGGTCGTGCCCGTCCTGGCCCATCTTCGCGACGAGCACGCGCGGCCGACGACCCTGCGCCGACTCGAACGCCTGCACCTTCGCCTTCACCGCGTCGAGCCGATCCTTCGACGCCTGCGCCTCGCTCTCGTACACCCCGGCGATCGTACGCACTTCGGCCTGGTGTCGTCCCCAGGCTTTTTCAAGCGCGTCGCTGATCTCGCCGACGGTCGCCTTCGCGCGCGCCGCATCCACCGCCAACGACAGCAGATTCCCCTCGCCGCCCTCCGCACACTTCGTGAGCGCTGCGAGCTTCGTCGCGAGCGCGGCATCGTCCCGCTCGGCCTTCAGCTGAGCGAGCCGCGCGAGCTGCTCCTCGAGCACGGCCCGGTTGTCGACCTTCAACACGTCGACCTCGTCCTCGGTCTCGGGGCGGTAGCGGTTCACGCCGATCACGACCTGCTTGCCGCTGTCGATCCGCGCCTGCGTCCGCGCCGCCGCCTCCTCGATCCGCATCTTCGGGATGCCGGCCTCGATCGCCTTCGCCATTCCGCCTTCCGCTTCGACCTCCTGGATGTGCGCCCACGCGCGCTGCGCGAGGTCATGCGTGAGACGTTCGACGTAGTAGCTGCCGCCCCACGGATCTATCGTCGTCGTCGTGCCCGCTTCGTTCTGCAAGAAGAGTTGCGTGTTGCGCGCGATCCGCGCCGACGTATCGGTCGGCAGCGCGAGCGCCTCGTCGAACGCGTTGGTGTGCAGCGACTGCGTGTGCCCGTGCGCCGCGGCCATCGCCTCGACACACGTCCGCACCACGTTGTTGTAGACGTCCTGCGCCGTGAGGCTCCACCCCGACGTCTGACAGTGCGTGCGCAGGCACAGCGACTTGTCGTTGTTCGGGCTGAACTGATTCATCAACTTCGCCCACAGCGCACGCGCCGCGCGCAGCTTCGCGACCTCCATGAAGAAGTTCATCCCGATCGCCCAGAAGAACGACAGCCGCGGCGCAAACGCGTCGATCGACAACCCCGCCGCGACCCCGCGCCGCGCATACTCCACGCCGTCCGCGAGGGTGTACGCGAGCTCCAGGTCCGCCGTCGCTCCGGCCTCCTGCATGTGATAGCCGCTGATCGAGATGCTGTTGAACCGCGGCATCTTCGCCGCCGTATACGCGAAGATGTCCGAGATGATCCGCATCGAGGGCCCGGGCGGATAGATGTACGTGTTCCGGACCATGAACTCCTTGAGGATGTCGTTCTGGATCGTCCCCGCGAGCGCGGCGGGCGCGACGCCTTGCTCCTCCGCCGCGAGGATGTAGAGCGCCATCACCGGGAGCACCGCGCCGTTCATCGTCATCGACACACTCGTGCGATCGAGCGGGATGCCGTCGAACAGGATGCGCATGTCGAGGATCGAGTCGATCGCGACACCCGCCATCCCGACGTCGCCGCGCACTCGCAAATGATCGCTGTCGTAGCCTCGGTGCGTCGCGAGATCGAACGCCACCGACAGGCCCTTCTGACCCGCGGCGAGGTTCTTCCGGTAGAACGCGTTGCTCGCCTGCGCCGTCGAGAACCCCGCGTACTGACGCACCGTCCACGGCTTCGTGGTGTACATTGTCGCGTACGGCCCGCGCAGGAACGGCGGCGCGCCCGGGATGGTCTCGAGCTGATCGACGGTCGGTAGATCCGCCGCCGTGTAGAGCGCGCGGACGTCGATCCCCTCCGGCGTGTTCCACACGCCGCTCGCGTTCTTGGTCGCCTCGGCGAACCGCTTCTCCCAGTCGGGGACACGTCGCTTCGGGACGTCCTCGTCGAACGGGAGCTGTGCGAAGTCGGGAAGCATCATGGCGTCACCCCCTTGGCGAGCTCGTGCGCGCCGTTCAGGATCGTCACCGCGTCCACTCCGAGGTGCACGTACGCGTCGATCCCCGCGCGTCGCTGGCGGTCCGCGTTCACCCCCGCGCGCCCCGCGAGGTACACGAAGCCCACGCCCGCGCGCTTCGCGGCCCGCGCGATGTCCTCCGCGTGCGTTTCGTAGACGTCGTCCGAGGAGCAAAGCACCGCGATCTTCGCGCCCGCCGCCTCGACCGCCGCTGCGACCGCGCCCTCGTCCTCGACGTGGTGGTCGACCGGCGCCAGCCCGCCCGCCGCGAAGAAGTTCCTCGCGAAGGTCGTGCGCGGCGTGTGCTGCGCCGTCGTCCCGAACGACAGCAACAACACCGGCGCTGCGCTCTTCTCCCGCAGCGCCTCGAACGCCGCCGCGTCACGTCGCGGCGCGAGCGCGGTCGTCTTCGTGCGGGTGTCGTGACGCTCGAGCGCGGCGAACAGGTCCGCGGTCGACGCGCCATCGCGCGCCGCGACGATCGCCGTCGCGACGGTACGCCCCTTCTCCCGGAGCAACGGCAGCTCCACCGCGCGCGGCGCCGCCGGCACCTCGGTGGATGGCCACGTCGACGGCGTCGGCTCGTCGAGCCACGGGTAGTCGCTCACGCCCGTCACCATTACGTTGCGCTTGGCGATCGCGTCGGCGCGGTTGCGGTAGGCCTCCTCCACGCAGCGCGTGACGAAGCCGGTCTCCACGGCGCGCTCCATACCGCCCTTGCTCTCGACCTCCTGCAGTCGCGACCACGCCGCGCGCGCGAGGGACTCGGTGAGCTTTTCGAACGCCCACGCGCCGCCCGCGGGATCCACGACGTGCCCCACGTGGGCTTCGTCGCGCAGGATGAGTTGCACGTTCTTCGCGACGCGTCGCGCGGTGTCGTCGGGGAGCCCGAGCGGATCCACGTGGCTGCGCACCACCACCGCGTTGGCGCCGCCGACGATGGCCGCGAACGAGGCCGTCGTCGCGCGCAGTGTGTTGACCCAGACGTCGTGTTTCGACATCGCGCGCCGCGATGTCACCGCTTCGATCGTCGTGCGTCGCGCGTCGTCGCGTGCGCCACACGCGCCCATGATGCGCGACCAGATCCACCGCGCCGCGCGCAGCTTCGACACCGAACGCAAGACGTCGGGCCCCACCGCGAAGCGGAAGGTGATCTGTCGGTTGGCGTCCTCGAGCGAGAACCCGGCGGCGAGCAACACACGGAGGTACGTGAGCCCGGTGCCCATCGCGTACGCGAGCTGTTGCGCGTCGGTCGCGCCGCCGTCGTCGTAGACGTCGCCGCGGACGAGCACGGTGGCGCAGCCGGTGCGCCCCTTCACGTGGTGCGCGACGTCGGTCATCAGGTGGAACGCGCTGTCCACGTCGACGACGAGCGCGCCGTTCGCGAGCAGCGCGGCCAGCGGGTCGAGGCCGAGGTTCGCGGTGAGCGGTCGGTCGTTTGCTTCACTCGCCGCGACCAGCACGGTCGCCGACTCGAAGACGTCGAGCCGCTCGAGCACGATCTTCGTCGTGACCGGGACGGCGTCCAGGATCTTCGTCGCGGTCGCGACGTCGAGGGACGGAAGGTCCAACGCCACGCTGGTGACGCCGGCGGCGAGGTCCTGACGCAGAGCGGCGACGAGGCGGTCCGTGTCCGGGTCGGCGTAGGACTGCCGCACGTCCCACCCGCGGTGGGTCCCGTCGGCCGTGCCGCCGCGGATGTACGGAAAGAACCCGGGGAGGCCGGCGGGGTCCTTGTGGGTGGGCCAGGACTGGCGCGTCTGGAGGGGTTCGACGGTGACGCCGTCCGGCCCCTTGTCGACCAAGGTCGACAGCTTCTTGCCCTTCAGGGTGGGCTCGGCGAGGCGCTCCCAGTCGTCGAGGTATCGGCGCGGAAAGTCACCGAACAACTCCGGTTCGTGGTCCGACATGGCCCCAAAGCTCTAACCGGGTGCGTTCGGCAAGTCCACGTGGGGCCCACTGTTCGTTTGACCCGCTCGGGGCCCTCCCGTACGTCTACGACGTGACGAAGACCGTCCCGAGGTACCAGCCGCAACACCACGTCCGCATCGTGACGGCCGCGTCGCTCTTCGACGGCCACGACGCCGCGATCAACGTCATGCGGCGCATCATCCAGGCCTCCGGCGCCGAGGTGATTCACCTGGGACACAACCGCTCGGTGCAAGAGATCGTCGACTGCGCCATTCAGGAGGACGTGCAGGGCATCGCCGTGACGTCCTACCAGGGCGGCCATGTCGAGTACTTCAAGTACATGTACGACCTCCTGAAGGCGGCCGGCTCCAACATCCGCATCTTCGGTGGCGGCGGCGGCACCATCCTCCCCACCGAAATCGAAGAGCTGCACGCCTACGGCGTCGACCGCATCTACTCCCCGGACGACGGCCGCGAGATGGGCCTGCAGGGGATGATCAACGACCTGCTCGAAAAGTGTGACTTCGAGACGACGCGCCCCGACCAGGTCTCCGTCGACACGCTGTCGACCGCCGACCACCAGGGCGTCGGCCGGATGATCTCCGTGGTCGAGAACTTCCCGGAGGAGCAAGAGCGCCTGAAGCCGCTCCTCGCGCAGCGCACCGGCGATCGTGTCGTCCCCGTGCTCGGCGTGACCGGCACCGGCGGCAGCGGCAAGTCGTCGCTCGTCGATGAGCTCGTGCGGCGCTTCCTCGCCGACTTCGACAGCGAGACGATCGCGGTGATCTCCGTCGACCCGTCGAAGCGCAAGACGGGCGGCGCGCTGCTTGGCGATCGCATCCGCATGAACGCGGCGAGTGACGCGCGGGTGTACATGCGTTCGCTCGCGACGCGGCAGTCGAACCTCGCGCTGTCGAAGCACGTACAGGCGTCGATCGACGTCGCGAAGGCGGCGGGCTTCGACGTGGTGATCGTCGAGACCTCCGGCATCGGCCAGAGCGACACCGAGATCACCGAGCACTCCGACGTGTCGCTGTACGTGATGACCTCGGAGTACGGCGCGGCGACGCAGCTCGAGAAGATCGACATGCTCGACTTCGCCGACGCCATCGCGATCAACAAGTTCGACAAACGCGGCTCGCTCGACGCGCTGCGCGACGTCCGCAAGCAGTACAAACGCAACCACCAGCAGTTCGAGGCCGCCGACGAAGACCTCCCGATCCTCGGCACCATCGCATCGCAGTGGGGCGACCCGGGTGTGGACCAGCTCTACGCGAAGTTGATCGATCTGCTCGTGACGCGCACGGGCGCGAAGCTCACGTCGAAGGTCGCGAAGGGGGAGGGCGAGAGCGAGAAGATCTACGTCATCCCGCCGGAGCGGACGCGTTACCTCGCGGAGATCTCCGAGACCTGCACCGGGTACGACGACTGGGTCGATCAGCAGTGCCGCATCGCGCGTCAGATGTACCAGCTCGACGGCGCGATTCGTCTGCTGCGCCAGAACGTCGGCGAGAAGAAGGTGGAGCTCGTCGACACCGACGACGCGTCGATCGTGCAGGCGATGGAGGTCGTCACCGAGGAGCCGGAGGCGGTGCAGGATCTCGTGCGCCGTTACACCACGCTCGAGCAGAAGCTCGACCACCGCGCGAAGAAGCTCCTCGAGGACTGGCCGGATATGAAGGCGCGCTACAAGGCGGACAAGTACCGCTTCACGGTGCGCGACAAGGTCATCGAGCAGGATCTGTTCACGGAGTCCCTCTCCGGGACGCGCGTGCCGAAGGTCGCGCTGCCGTCGTACCGGGACTGGGGCGACGTCCTGAAGTGGCTGCTGCGTGAGAACGCACCGGGCTACTTCCCGTTCACCGCCGGGGTCTTTCCGCTGAAACGCCAGGGCGAAGATCCCGCGCGCATGTTCGCGGGGGAGGGCGGCCCGGAGCGGACCAACCGCCGCTTCCACTACGTGTCGGCGGGGATGCCGGCGAAGCGCCTGTCGACGGCGTTCGACTCCGTGACCCTGTACGGCGAGGACCCGGACCACCGGCCGGACATCTACGGGAAGGTCGGTAACTCCGGGGTGAGTATCGCGACGCTCGACGACGCGAAGCGCCTCTACTCGGGGTTCGATCTTTGTGACCCGCGGACGAGTGTGTCGATGACCATCAACGGCCCGGCGCCGATGGTGCTCGGGTTCTTCTTCAACGCTGCGATCGATCAGCAGTGTGAGAAGTACATCCACGCGGAGGGGAAGGTCGACGAGACGAAGAAGAAGCTCGCCGAGATCTTCGCGGCGCGCGGCGTCGAGGCGCCGACCTACCGCGGCGAGCTCCCGCCCGGGAACGACGGTCTGGGTTTGTTGCTCCTCGGAGTCACCGGTGACGAGGTGCTCCCGCGCGAGACCTACGAACGCATCAAGAAGGAGACCCTCGCGACGGTGCGCGGCACGGTGCAGGCCGACATCCTCAAGGAGGACCAGGCGCAGAACACGTGCATCTTCTCGACGGAGTTCGCGCTGAGGATGATGGGTGACATCCAGCAGTACTTCATCGACTGGGGCGTGAAGAACTTCTACTCGGTGTCGATCTCCGGCTATCACATCGCAGAGGCCGGAGCGAACCCGATCACCCAGCTCGCCTTCACGTTGGCGAATGGGTTCACGTACATCGAATATTACCTGTCGCGCGGGATGGCGATCGATGACTTCGCGCCGAATCTCTCCTTCTTCTTCAGCAACGGCATCGACCCCGAGTACTCGGTGATCGGCCGCGTCGCGCGGCGTATTTGGGCGAAGACGCTGCGTGAGAAGTACGGCGCGAGCGCGCGCTCGCAGAAGCTGAAGTACCACATCCAGACTTCGGGGCGTTCGCTGCACGCGCAGGAGATCGGCTTCAACGACATCCGCACCACGTTGCAGGCGCTGTACGCGCTCAACGACAACTGCAACTCATTGCACACCAACGCTTACGACGAGGCGATCACGACGCCGACCGAGGAGAGTGTGCGCCGCGCGATGGCGATTCAGCTGATCATCAACAAGGAGCTGGGGCTTTCCAAGAACGAGAACCCGATTCAAGGCGCGTTCATCATCGAGGAGCTCACGGATCTCGTGGAGGCTGCGGTGCTCGAGGAGTTCCGGCGCATCTCGGATCGCGGCGGCGTGCTCGGCGCGATGGAGCGCATGTACCAGCGCAGCAAGATTCAGGACGAGTCGCTGCACTACGAGACGTTGAAGCACTCCGGCGCGATGCCGATCGTCGGCGTGAACACCTTCCTCGACAGTAAGGGCTCGCCCACGATCATCCCGGAGGAAGTCATCCGGTCGACGGTGGACGAGAAGGCCTCCGCGATCGCGGCGCGGGATACCTTCAAAACGCGCAATGCGGAGACTGCAAGCGTTGCGCTCGGTGAGTTGGCGGCGGCGGCGTCTCGGCGTGAGAACCTGTTTGCTTCGCTCATGCGTGCAACCCAGGTGTGCACGCTCGGCCAAATTTCGCACGCGCTCTACGCGGTCGGTGGACAGTACCGTCGGAATATGTAGCCTCTGTCGAACGTGTCGGTAGGTTTCCAGCTCTTCGTGACGGGTCGGACGACGCACGCGCAGCGTGCGATTCAGGTCGCGCGCGCCCTGGTCACGGACGGCGTGTTCAAAGGGTACGCGCTCGAGATCATCGACGTCGTTGAACAGCCCGAGATCGCGGAGGAGCAACGGGTCCTCGCCACGCCGACGTTGCTCTGTCCGCCCAGCTTGCCGGTGCGGCGACTGCTCGGCGACCTCGGCGATCTCACGCGCGTCTACCGCGCGCTCGGCATCGACGAAGCGAAGCGCTGAGTCAGTCGAGGGGGAACGGGTACACCGCGCCCGCGTAGTCACCGTCCTCGGAGGTCTTCGACGGCGCACCGACCGCTGCGACGTTCCCATCCACGGAGAGATCGATCGAGGTACCGAAGCCCTCGAGGATGTCCGCGACGTCTCCCGGGGGCGGCACGAGGAGTCGGCTCACCGCGAAGCCGACACCGTCGTGTTCGTAGACCCGCGCGCTCCCCGCGAAGCGACGCAGCGCGACCGGCCCGTCGCGGGGGGCACCGACGAGGAGGCGGCTCCCGTCCTCGTTGGTCGCGACCGAAGTGCCGAAGCGACTGTTCGGCGGACCGAAGAGCGAGGTGCGCTCCGTCCACGTAGCGCCGGTGCGCTCGAAGGTGATCACGGCGTCGTGATCGAGGAGACCGACGAAAACGCGAGTGCCGTCTCCCGAGATCGCGACGACCCGGTTCAGGTCTACTGTGCGACCGTCGAGAAGACGCGTCTTCAGCGCGACCTCTTGGGTCCAATTCGAGCCATCGTGCTCGAAAACGAACGCGACGGTGCTGCCGGTCGCAGCCACGACGACGCGGTCGCCGAGTGTGTCGAGCGCGAACGACGCATCGTCGGCGAAACTCGTGGCGCGTGTGTCGAGCGGCGTGCTCGACCAGCCTTCACCGTCGCGTTCGAGCACATGCGCCGCGATGAGCGTCGACTCTTCGGTGCGACGTGACACCAGCACGCGCGTGCCGTCGCCGCTGACGCGGACGTGGCCGCGCCAGGTCGGGGCGCCCGCGCGCACGACGGAGGTCCAGTTGTCGTCGCGCTCGAATTCGGACCACGGCGACTGGACGAGCGCCAACGCGCCCGCGTCGTCGAGGGCGACGCTCCCGCCGAAACCCGGCGTGCTGCTCCACCGCACCTCTTCGCGCCAATCGGGGTCGCGGACGAACACACTCGCGCTGCCGTCCGGCGCCGGACCGCGCGCACCGACGAGGAGCCGCGTGCCCGTGCCGTCGAGGGCGACGTCGAAGCCGAACTGCTCGCCCTGCAGTACGTTGCCGCGCAGCTCGGCGTCGGCTTCGACGAGCGTCGGCACACGCCAGCGGCGGTCGTGGATCGCGCGGTGGCACACGTCGCGGAGGGCGGACGACACGTTCGGGCCGAGGTTCGGGTGGTCCTCGATGGCGCTCGGATCGAGGTCGGGATCGATCGTCCGCGCGAGGATGCAGGCGGCGAGGTACGCGCCGCGTTCGGAGGGGTGGCTGCCGTCTTCCTGATAGAGCGCTATGAAGTCGCTGTCGGCGTCCAGGGGATCCTGCCCGGCCGCGAGGACGTCCTCGTAGACGATGCGGAACCCGCCGCCCACGGGTGCGACCGCGACGTCGAAACCTTCGGCTTCGAGGTAGGTCGCGAGTGAGACGTAGCCCTCGTCGAGGAGCGCCTGCATGGAGAGGAACGTGCCGTAGCCGATGATCGCGTTGGCGGCATCACCTCGCGCGCGGCCCCACGTCATGTAGAGCACGACGCGTGCGCCGCGGTCGCGTGCGCGTTGGGTGAGCTCGATCGCCGCGTCGATCGAAGCGCGTCGCTCCGCGGCGTAGACCGGGAAGCCGCCGATCTGGCTCTGCTCCTGGAGGACGACCGCGTCGAACGCCGTCTCCTCGGCGGAGCCGGTTCGAAGCCAGCGCGTCAGCGCGGTGCCGTCGGTGCGTGCGTCGGCCGCGTGTTGTTCGAGGCGACGACCACCGGGCGCAACGGTCTCGTACCGCACGTCTTGGGATTCGGTTCGTAGCTGGGCGGCGGTGAGTCCGGCGACGTCGTTCGACGTGGTGTAGCTGTTGCCGACGAAGAGCACGTCCACCGTTTCGCGTGCTCCGGCGTCCATCATCGTCACGCCTCCATCCCTCGGTGTCTCCGTCGCGCCCGCGTCGTGTGTTCCGCCGTCCTCGACCGCGGCGTCGACGCTCTGGGGCCCGGCGTCGTTCAACAGGTCTTCGGTGGAGTCCGAGCAGGCGCAGAGGAGCGCGGCGGCGAAGAGCGCAGAACGTTCGCGGAGCATGGTCGACTGTACCGCCGTCGCGCCGCGCTCGGCCAGGATGACGACCGTGTCAGTCCGACGCCGGACGTCGCGCTTCCCACCCGAGGTCGACGTAACGCGAATCGACGTGTCTCCCGCGCAGCCGTACGACCGTGAAACCTTCCTCCGTTCCCTGCCAGGGGCCGCGCCACCACTTCGCCGACAACGCGCCGCCCGTTAGGAAAGTAACGCCGCGCCACACGATGACTTCGCTCGCGTGCAAGTGGCCTTGCAGCACGAGCACGAGATCGTGGCCTTCGAATTTGTCGAGCACTTCGCGGTTGTTGGTGATGACCCGGTTGAGCGGCGCCGCGACGGTGCTGCCGCGGGTCGCCGCGTAGAACGTCGTGAGCAGAGGGATGTGGGTCGCCGCGACGATCGGCGTTCCGGGCTCGACCTTCGCGAGGTCCTCGTCGAGCCACGCGAGCTGCGCTTCACTCACGTGGCCGCGATAACGCAACGGGCCGCCGACTTCGATCGAGTCGAGGAACACGAAGTGGTACCCGGCGTGATCGAACGAGAAGTAGCTGTTCGGCTCGCCGGTCTTCTCGCGCCAGATGGCGCGCGGGTCGGCGGCGGCCGGTGAACCGTCGTCCGGGTCCGCGGCGACGAGGTCGTGGTTCCCGATCACGTGACGCAGCGGAGCCTCGATCGCGTTCGCCATCTTCAGGTACGCGCGCCACCGCGGCGCGACGACCTCCGCGGTCGACTGGAAGCCGTCGGTGATCACGTCGCCGCCGGCGATCACGAGCTGAGGTCGCTCCGCGTTGATGCGCTTCGCCGCGAGGGCGAGGGCGTCGGGGGTCTGCCATTCGGTTCGTGCGTGGACGTCCGTGAAGAACACGAGGTCGAGCGCGAGCTCGTCGTGTGTCTTCGAAACGGGGGGCGCGGCGCACGACGCCACGATGATCGCGAGAAGCGCGATGGCGCGCCGTCGTGCGCCGAACCCGAGCAGCACCGCGACGAAGAGGCCGATCACCACGGAACGTTCGCCGATTCGCGTGAAGAGCGCCATGCTCACCGGGCTCTCGTAGTCCGGATCCAGCTCCGCCTCCGCGCGGATCTTCTTCAGCTGATCGGGGGGAAGCGTGGCGGTGGTCGACGTCGCGAGCGTCTGCGGGAAGTACTTCTCGAGGATCTGGTTCTCGCGCACCACGATGCCGTATTGCTCCTTCCGCTTCGGGTGACCCGGCTTCAGGACCTTCGACGCGCGGATGTAGTGGTTGCGGCGGAACAGGTGCACGCGCGCTTCGTGGACGAACGGATCCTTCCGCGCCGTGTAGATCTTCAGGAACGGCCCGTACTGTTCGCCGCGCGCATAGCGGTCGAGGATCTTCGCGGCGTCGGGTGCGCGCTGGCGGTCGGTCTCGGCGAGCGCGTCCGGGGCGAAGCGCGATCGGAAGCGCCCGATGTCGGGATCGTCGTAGAGGAACCCGTACTGGATCATCAGGCTCTCGTTCTCGAGCAGGTACCCGAGCCCCGGCACCCGCGACGCGTACCAGGTGATGCGCGCCGGCGTGTTGAGCAGGCACGGACCGAGGAGGAGCAGGAACAAGAAGTACGCGCGGAGGAGCTGGCGCACTCCGCGTCGCGTGATTCTTCGTTCGACGTGCTCGGGTTGGATGCCGAAGGCGATCGGGACCACGACGAGCGCGACGCCGAGCGCGTTGAGCCCGATGTCGCGCAGGTCCCAGACGCGCTCGGGGATCAGCCACTGGATGCCTTCGTCCACGACCCCCACCGAGGCGCCGAGGAGGAACGTCGTTCCGTAGATCGTGAGGTCGGCGCCGCCCTTCGAGAGCGCGCGGAACAACAGCAACGCGAGCACGCCGTACTCGACGAAGTGAAACGACTCCTCCGGCGAGGCGTCGAGACCGAAGGTGTACACGGCGAACGTCACGGCGCTCGCCGCGAGCCAGCCGTACCCGCGCCACGAGATGCCGGCGCGCCGAATGGTTCGAACGGCGAAGACGACCGCGACGACCCCGGCCGCGAGCACGATGTACGTGAACGCTTGGCGGCCGACCGTCGCGTCGACCCACCGCTGCACGGTTCGCGCGAGCGGTACCGTACAGAAGATCGCGATCGCCCACGCGATCGCGGCAGCCCATGCGTAAGACCGGTCGCGGTCCACGCTGCGAATCTAGCAGGTCAGCGGGGGGCGAAGCCGGGAGGAAAGGTCCGCGGGGTATGCGGTAGTCGCGGGGCGACGCGACCACCGCACCCCCTTGGATGCTTCGCACGCTTGGAAGGGATGCGATCCGGCGCAGCGAGCCGCGCAGGAACAGGAACCATCACACTCCACTCATAGATATGGCGCGAGCCCTGAACTTTGATCACGAAAAAGGACCACGCTAAGAAAAAGTGGTGCTCGCCATCGTCGTGCTCGCGCTGGTCGGTCAAACGACCGAAGTGGAGCGCCTACGTTATCGCGCGCCCGACGACTGTCCCGACGCTCAGGTGTTCGTCGCCGCCGTGCGCCAACGGGCGCCGAACGTCGCGCTCGACGAGCCCTCCCCGCAGACGTTGCACGTCGAGGTCCGTACTTCGTCGGCCGGCGCCTACCTAGGCACCCTCGTGGTGCGAGAGGGCACGCATGCTTTTGCGCCGCGCCGGGTGTCGGGGGTGGACTGCACAGAAGTCACGTCCGCGCTCGCGCTGATCGCCGCGCTCGTCCTTCGCACGCCACCGCGCGCGCCGGCGCCGCCCCCCGAGAGCGCACCGCCGTTCGGTAACGTGCAACCTGTCTTGCGCATGCGACCGTCACGCGTGACGCCGCGTGAGGCATCGAGGTGGGCGGTCGCGGTCGGGCTCGCGGGGGACGCGGGGCTCCTCCCGGGGCTCGCTTGGTCTGCGCCGATCGAGGTCGCCTACGGGGCGGTGGACCGTTCGGTCGAGGGGCCGGTCGTCCGTGCTGCGCTGCGTTGGGGTCGTCGGTCGACCGCGGATGACCTCGCGCGGTTCACCGCGGTGGGTTTGGGGATCGAGGTGTGCCCGTGGTCCTACGCCTCGGGGGCGTGGAAGCTCGAGCCCTGCGGTGCCGCGACGGTGGGCGCGCTGTTCGCGGCGGGCGCGGGTTTGGCCGCGGCGCAGGACGTGGGGCGGGGGTTCGCGTCCGTCGGCGCGCGCGCGCGCGGTCAGTGGTTCCTGTCGCCGTGGGTGTTCGTCGAGGCGGCGCTCCGGGTCGAGGTCGTGCTCGTGCGCGATCGGTTCGCGGCGCGGCCCGACACGACCCTCCACCGCGCCTCCGCGGTGTCCGGTGCGTTACAATCCGGGGTGGGAGTGATCTTTTGGTGATCAAGTCGGCCCCCTGGGACCATTCACAGGGGGAGGTACGTCGGAGCGTGGCGCCGACTGGGGGGGCGTGTAAGGCGACCAGCGCGCGGCTGAAAGACATGTTCGATCAGCACTACGACCTCGTTTGGCGGTCCTTGCGCCGGTTCGGCGTTCGCACCCATGACGTCGATGACGCCGCCCAGGAGGTCTTCATCGTCGCAGCGCGGCGGCTCGAGGACATCGAGGACGGCAAGGAACGTGCGTTCTTGTTCAGCACCGCGTACCGCGTCGCCGCCGACGCACGTCGCGCCCGCGCGCGTCGCCCCGCCGGCTCGGAAGACGCGCTCGACGACATCACCGACCCCCACCCCGCGGCGGACGTGCTCTCGGACCGACGCCGAGCCCGTGAGCTCCTCGATCAGGTGCTCGACGGCATGTCGGACGAGCAACGCGCCGTCTTCGTGCTGTTCGAGCTCGAGGGGATGACGATGGCTGCGATCGCCGAGGATCTCGACCTGCCCAGCGGCACGGTCGCCTCGCGGCTGCGCCGCGCCCGGGAACACTATCAGCGACAGGTCGACCGCCTGCGCGCCGCGCTCGTCCGCACGGAGGCCGTATGACCGACGAGTTTTCCCGTCTGATCGATGGCGAGGACGAAGTGTCCAAGCAGCTCCTGTCCTCGTCGGACGTCGACGTCCCCAGCGACGGCGCGCGCCGCGCCGCGCGCGTCGCCATCGGCTTGGGCGTCGCGGCGGCCCCCGTGTCGGCTGCGGCCGCCGGGTCGATGGCCCTCGGCACGAAGCTCGCGATCGTCGCGGCGCTCGGCACGTCGGTCGCCGTCGGCGTGGTGCTGACGAAGTCGCCCGAACCGGCGCCGCCACCGGCGATCGAAGTCCCCGCGGTGGAGCCGGAGCCGGAGCCCGCCGAGGTCCTGACGATCGAGCTCCCCGAGACGATCGAGGCGCCCCCGGCGGTCGAGCCGGCGAAGCGCCCCGCGCCGGTCGCGAAGAAGCGACCTCAGGGGCTGGAGGCCGAGGTGCAGTCGATCGATTCGGCGCGCGCGGCGCATGCCGCTGGCCGCCACGATCGTGCGCTGCGTCTGCTCTCGACCTACGGGCGTCGATTCCCGTCCGGGATGCTGCGCGAGGAGGCGGACGCGCTCCGCGTGGGTGTGCTCCGCGACGCAGGCCGAACGGCCGAAGCGAAGGACGCCGCGCGTGCGTTCGTCGCGCGGTACCCCGAGAGCTCACACGCCGCAGGGTTTGGTACGCTCCTCGAATGACCCCCCGCTCCCCGGCGCTCGCCTTGGCGTTCGCGCTCGCCGCGTGCGGGGACACGGTCTTCCTCGGTGACCTCGTCGCGCCCGACGGCTCCGTCGACTACGACGGGGGCCGCGACGGTGGTTTCGACGAGGAGCGCGACGGTGGCGACGTCGACGGCGGTCCGCCCGAGCTCGTGGGGCGGTATCAGCTCGTGTTCCAGAGCAACCCGGCGCGGGTGATCTGCACGGACGATCTCGAGGACCTCGCCGACCCGCTGGGCATGCGGACGGCGGCGACGGCGGGGCTCGCGGATGGATACACCGAGCTCGCCATGGCGCAGGACTACCTGGCGCTGAGTGGGCTCGACACGCGCGCGAACTTCACCGCGGACCCGCTCGTGCTGACGCGAGAGACGCGGCGGCCGACGGTGTTCACCGGAGCGGCCGCCGTCGACGAGCCGGCGTCCAACGGCATGACGTTTGTGTTGGTGGTCGTGCAGATCGAGACGTCGGACCCCGAGTCGGGGATCCTGCGCAGCAACGTGCAGCACAAGCTCGAGCGGGCGGGGGCGCGAGGCCAGTGCACGGTCGACTACCAGCTGACGTTGTACGCGTGCGGCATTGGGTGTTGAACTCTGCGTCGCATGACGGGGTCGGATCCGCGCGTCCAACAGATAACGAGCACGATCATCACGGTGCTCGACAGCATGCGGGCCGAGCACCGGGCGATCACGCGCAAGGCGCGGGTGTGGTTCGAGACCCGAGACTGGAAGGCGGCGCAGGCCGGGGCGGTCGAACGGCTCGGCATCTACGCGAAGGTCAAGGAGCGGATGAAGCAGGAGGCGCGCGCCATCCTGCAGGACGACGTGCTCGACCGCGCGCTCTGGGAGCAGGTGAAGATCGCGTACTCGAAGCGCATCGCCTACCGCAGTGACGAGGAGCTCGCGGAGACGTTCTTCAACTCCGTCACGCGTGCGTTGTTCAGGACCTCGGGGGTGGACACCGAGATCGAGTTCGTCTGGTTCGACAACGAGATCCTCCCCTCCGGCGACGAGACGCCGATCTATCAGAGCTTCTTTCGCACCCAGGACACGAAGCAGGTGGTGGGGGACATCCTCGACGCCTACGCGTTCGCGGTGCCGTACCAGGACGCGGCGCGGTGTGCGCTGCGCGTGGCGGCGGTGATCGACCGGCACCTGACGAAGGCGTGGCTGCACGCCGAGTTCGACGCGATCGAGGTCGCGAAGCCCGTCTTCTTCCGGAACAAGGGGGCGTACCTCGTCGGCCGGGTGCGTCGCGCGAACCGGGCGCTCCCGTTCGTGCTCCCGCTGGTGAACGAGGAGGGCGGCGTGCGGGCGGACGCCGTGCTCCTCACCGAGGACGAGGCGAGCAAGGTCTTCAGCTTCACCCGGTTCTACTTCTTCGTGGACGCGGAGCGTCCGTCGGAGCTGATCGGGTTCCTGCGCTCGATCCTCCCCGTGAAGCCGATCGCGGAGCTGTACATCGCGCTGGGCTACGTCAAACACGGCAAGACCGTGCTGTACCGCGGGCTGCACCGGCACCTCGCGCACACCACCGACAAGTTCCGTGCGGCGCCCGGGGTGAAGGGCATGGTGATGACGGTGTTCATGCTCCCGTCGCTGGAGCTGGTGTTCAAGATCATCCGGGACAAGTTCGAGGCGCCGAAGACGGCGTCACGCGAAGATGTGAAGGACACCTACCGGCTGGTGTTCGCGCACGAGCGCGTCGGGCGTTTGATCGATGCGCAGGAGTTCGAGGCGTTGGTGTTCGACAAGGAGCGCTTCGAGCCGGAGCTCCTCGACGAGCTGCTCGAGAAGGCGGGGCAGACGGTGCACGTTCGAGGCGACAAGGTCGTCATCGATCACCTCTACACGGAGCGCCGCCTGAACCCGCTGAACCTGTACGTCGAGGAGGTCAACGCGGAGCGCGCGGAGCGGGCCGTGATCGACTACGGCCACGCGATCAAGGACCTCGCGAAGGCGAACATCTTCCCGGGTGACCTCCTGGTGAAGAACTTCGGCGTGACGCGCCACGGCCGCGTCGTCTTCTACGACTACGACGAGCTGTGCCCGCTGAATCAGGTGCAGTTCCGGCGCCTGCCGGAGCCGGCGGACGATGACGAGGAGATGGCGAGCGAGCCTTGGTTCTTCGTGGGAGAGAACGACGTCTTCCCGCAGGAGTTCGCGCGGTTCCTCTGGCGGACGGAGCGACTGCGCGAGGTCATGCGCGAGCACCACGGCGATCTGTTCGACGTCCCCTTCTGGCAGCAGACGCAGGAGCAGGTCGCGGCCGGGGAGCTGCTCGACGTGTTCCCGTACGACCCTTCGGCGAGACTCGAGCCGGCGCCGTCCCAACGTCCGGATTCGTCCGACTGAAATTCGAACGAACGCCGGACGGACCGAACCCAATTTCATACAGATCGAGCGCGCCCGAGTTGGCCCACATCCTGCGTTGTCATCGGCGCATGAACAGGCACCAGAACGTCGCCGATTGGCTCCACACGCTCGCGCACAAACTCATTCAGGGTGTCGTCATGGAACCGGCGCTCGGCGTCTCCGAGGGGACGGTCCTCTGTACCGGCCCCGCACCGTACCGACGGCTCGACTGTGACGGGCGAGCGCTGGCCTACGTGCGCTGCAGGCCCCGGAAACGGGCGGTTCGCATCGACGTCACGGGTCTGTGGCGGGCGCCGGGGCGCTCGCGGTTGATCATCCCGGCGGCGGGGGGCGCAGCGACGCTCCTGGTGCGCTCCGAGGCGGATCTGGCCGATGCCGTTCGATTCCTCGTTCGCGCCGTGGAACGAACGCGAAGCGACGCCGCTTCGGTCATGAGCGCCTGACGTCCGGTTTTCGTTCGCGGACCGAACTGATAGCTCCTGATTTCAATGCGTTGGGCTCTCGCGACCGCGTTCCTGTTCGCGGCCTCCACCGCTTCGGCCCAGGTCGGGCCGGGGCTCGGCAACCTCACGTACAACGCGAGCGAGGTCTTCACGCCGGTCGGCTTCGTCGAGAGCCCCGAGGGTCACGGGAACGTGGCGATCGTTCAGGGCTACCTGATGGTCATCTACTCGAGTGACGGGGGCGGCAACGCCAACAACGGAGGCATCGAGTTCTGGGACGTGTCCAACCCGCGCAGCCCCACGTTGGCGGTTCGCTACGACAACACGGACACCCACGGCCTGCGCGAGGCGCACGGCTTCTCACTCGCGTGGGTCGGCACACAGCTACTCCTCGCGGCGCAGGGCGTGGACGGCGTTCAGATCTGGGACGTCACCAACCCGATGGCGATCCAACTCCTCTCGTACCTCGACATGAACGGGATCAGCCGCGGCGACTACAGCGGTGATTGGTGGCTGTTCTGGCAGGCGCCGTACCTCTACGTCGCGGGGGTCGACTCCGGCCTGTACGTCGTCGACGCGACCGACCCGCTGAACCCGGTCGTCCTCTCCCAGACGCCGACCGGTGATCTCGGCGGCGTCAGCCCCGCGCAGGTCTTCGTCGTCGGCAACCTCGCGGTGATCATGGAGACCCAAGGGCGCTCCGTCGCGACCCTCGACGTCTCCGTCCCCGACGCCCCGCGGCTCCTCCGACAGTTCGACGGCCGCTCGGGGTACAGCCACCTGTTCGCGGGCGACGGCAAGATCCTCGTCTCTGGCAACATCCCGCCGCGCGCCACGTTCCTGCAGGTCACGCCGGACGGGAACATCTCGCTCCTCGACTCCGTCGGCTTCTTCTTCGACTCCGGCGGGTACGGCTCGTACCAGGACGGCTACTTCCACTCCGGCTTCTCGAACAACTACGCCAAGTTCCAAATCTCGCCGCCGATGCAGATCGGCACGGGGAGCTCCGACCGCACCGACCGCGACGAGGACTTCTCGACGGTGCTCGGCAACGTCGTGTTCGTCGGCGACGACCACGGCGTCGGCACCGCGCTCATCCCGCACCAGGCGGCGCCCGACACGACCCCGCCGGCGGTCGAGTGGATGCACCCGCCCACCGGCAGCGCAGACGTCGCGCTCACCACGCGCGTCGGCCTGAGCTTCTCCGACCACATCGACGTCGCGAGCCTCTCGGCGACCACGCTCCACCTCGAGGACGCGATGGGGAACGTCGTGCCCACCGTGGTCTCCGCGCAGATGGGGCTCGTCAACCTCGCGCCGGTCGCTCCGCTGGAGGTCGCCACGACCTACACGATCGTCGCCGAGGGCGTGCGCGACCTCGCGCAGAACGCGTCGGTGCGATTCGAAGGCACGTTCACGACGGGCGACGGCTCGGTGCCGTTCTCCCCCACCGCGGCCGTCGACAACGTCGACCTCAACATCGGCTTCGGCACCTACGCGATCGGCACGTTCGACAGCGGCCGGGTCCTCTACAGCGATCGCAACTACGTCTTCGAGCCCGGGTTCCCGGAGCGCTTCGCGCGGCAGCCGTACCTCATCACCGCCAACGTCGACAGCGGCAACTTCCTCTCCAACTTCCTGAGCTTCGATCTGCTCGCACCCGCGGAGGTCGTCATCCTCTACGACGCACGCGCGTCGAGCACGCCCAACTGGATGAGCGGCTACACCGCGACCGGAGAGACCGTCGACACCACCGACACGCCGCGCGACGCGTTCAGTCGCCGGTTCGGCCCCGGCCAAGTCACCGTCGGCGGCAACGGCGCGCTCGGGAGCAACGGCGCCGACAGCATGTACTCCGTCGTGATCATCCCGGACGAGGTCCCCTGCGCGATCGATCGCACGCCGGTCGTGACCGGCACCGTCACGCTCTCCGCGATGGGCCCCGCGAACGGCACCTACGAGTGGCGCGTCGCCGGCCAGACGTTCACGGATCCCTCCCCCTCCGTCTTCCTCCCGCCGGGCCGCCACCCGATCGGGCTCACGGTGATCGACGGCCCGCTCGGCAACACCTGCTCCGGCGTGAAGATCGTGCACCGCCCCCTCGTCGACGTCCCGGCGCGCGCCGCGTCGCGGCTCGCGTGGGTCGGCGGCGACACGATCAACGTCAACCCCGACAACGGCACCGTCACACGCGCCAACGCGGGCGGCCTCGGATGGACGACGCGCGTCGGCGGCCGCCCCGCAACGCTCGCGGTCGAGGGCGACCGCGTCTGGGTGACGGACTACGAAGGCTCCCGCCTCGTCGTCCTCGACGCGACGTCCGGTGACGTCGCCCGCACGATTCCCCTCGACGTCAACGCCGCCCCGCACGGCGTGGTCGTGGCCCCCGACGGCGCGGTCTTCGTCGCCCTCGAAGCGACCGGCGCCGTCGTGCGACTGCGCGCCGACGGCACCGAAGAGGCCCGCGCGACCGGCATCCCCACCGCGCACGGGCTCACCTGGTTCGACGGTCGTATCTACGTCACCCGCTTCATCTCCCCGGACGACCGCGGCGAGGTGCACGTGCTCTCCGCCGACACCCTCGCGCCGATCGACGTCGTGGCGCTTCCGTTCGACCCCGGCCCCGACACCGAGGCGACGGGGCGCGGCGTCCCCAACTACGTCGCCGACGTCCAGATCGCACCGGACGGTGTCACCGGCTACGTCGCGAGCAAGAAGGACAACATCGCGCGCGGCCTCGTTCGCGACGGGGATGCGCTCACGTTCGAGACCCGCGTGCGCACCGTCGTCTCACCGTTCGCGGTCGCGACCGCGAGCGCCGCGGTGTCGGCGCGCTACGACGTCAACGATCGCGACCTCGTGCTCGCCACCGCGGTCAGCCCGTACGCCGATCTCCTCTTCGTCGCCTCGCAGGGCGTCAACGAAGTCGACGTCTTCGACGTCGCCAAACGCGAGCGTGTCTCGCAGTTCGAGGTGGGCCGCGCGCCGCAGGGCCTCGCGCTCGACGCGGCCTCCGGGCGCCTCGCCGTCTACAACTTTCTCTCGCGCAGCGTGAGTTACTACGACGTCGCCGGCCTCCTCGACGGCACGAGCAACGCGGTGCTCCCGCTCGGCGAGACCGTCACCGTCACCCAGGAAGCGCTCCCGGCGAACGTGCTCGCGGGCAAACGCGTCTTCTACGACGCCTCCGACGAACGGATGAGCCGCGACAGCTACATCTCCTGCGCGAGCTGCCACCTCGACGGCGGGCACGACGGGCGCACGTGGGACTTCACGCAGGCGGGCGAGGGGCTCCGCAACACCATCGCGCTGAACGGCCGCGCCGGCCTCGGGCACGGCGACGTGCACTGGACCGCGAACTTCGACGAGATCCAGGACTTCGAGAACGACATCCGCAACGCCTTCGGCGGTCGCGGCTTCCTCACCGACGAAGACTTCGCGCGCACCGCCGATCCGCTCGGCGCGCCGAAGGCCGGCCTCTCGCAAGAGCTCGACGATCTCGCCGCGTACGTCGCGTCGCTCGTCGACTACCCCGCGAGCCCGCACCGCGCCGCGGACGCGAGCCTCACCCTCGAAGCCCGCCGCGGTCGCGAAGTGTTCATCGCCGAAGGCTGCGCGACCTGCCACACGGGCGCGACGTTCACCGACGGCATGCGCCACGACGTCGGCACCATCCAACCCACGAGCGGGCAGGGGATCGGTGAACCGCTCGCCGGTGTCGGCTTCGACACCCCGACGCTCCGCGGGGTGTTCGCCACGGCGCCGTACTTCCACGACGGCTCCGCGGCGACGCTCGACGACGTCCTCGATCGCCACGGCGACGTCGCCGGGCGCGACGACCTGCTCGCCTACCTCCTCGCGCTCGACGGCACCTCCCTCGCCCCCGACGTCCCGTGTGACTCGGGCCCGAACGAGTGCGTCGAGACCACCGCCCCCGAGCGCGACAGCGGCGTCGCCGACGGCGGTACGACGTCGCCCGCAGACGGCGGCGTCACCTCGGACGCCGGAACGGAGGCGCCCCCCGCGGACGACGGGTGCGGGTGCAACACCACGGAAGGCCGTCGCCCCGGCGCCTACGCGTTCCTCGTGCTCCTTGCCTTGTTCGCGAGGCGCCGCCGCTAGGCCGTTCACTCCGCGGGACGGTGAAGCATCACGGCCGCCCCGCCTGCAGGTAGGCTGCGCGCGACCGAACGATCTGCCGCAAGAGGGGCGCCTGTTCGGCGAAGTCCCGCGCCTCGGCCTGGAGCCGCGCGGACAGCGGTCGCTCCACGACCTCGGACTCGAAGAACGACGACACCCGCTCGAGCTCACTTTCGACCACGGACGCCTCGAACGCTTCCGCGGCTTCGTCGACGACAGGACGGTACCGCGCGACGAGCTCGCTGGCCTGCGCCATCCTGTGCACGAGCGGCGAAGCCAGGTCCGGCCCGCTGTCCGAGCCTCGCAGCTCCCAGGGGTCGCGGTCAGCACTCGCCAGCAGCGTATCCATCCCCCACGGGAGCATCACCCACCGAGATTGCGGCGTTGGGGGGCGGTACAGGTAGAAGTTGTTGCGCGCGTCCGAGAAGCCGTCCGTTCGGACAATGACATTCTCCAGCGCAACGAGCCGTAAGAGCTGGTCGACATCGACGCGGGCGTCGAGGGCGTCGACGAATTGCTCCGAAGTCGCGGACCCGAGCGCGTTCTGCAGCTCCTCGAGATCCCCTCGACACCGCCCCTCGTCTTCGTCCTTGAGGTCGGGAGGTTTCGAGCCCGGCCCGCCCGGCGCGAGCAGCGAGAAGTCCGAGGCCTCGTACAAGTTGCCCCAGGCCTGCTCCTCACCGAAGTGAGCGGCCAGGAACTGCTTGTTGATGGGCTCGATGACATTGTAGAGCCCCATGAGCTCACCGTTCAGAGTGACACGAGCGTAGGCGGCACGTGGGGCGGCGAGCCCGATCTTGGCCGCGAGGGCGTAGGCGACAGGCGCACGCACCAGCGTCGAATCGTGAAGCGTGCTGTTGAGGACGATCTTCTTCATGCTCGCCAGGCGGTTGTCTCCTTCGAACTTGATCGAGAAGGACGCGCGGTCGTCGATGCCGACGTAGGTCGACAATCCCTTCAGGCGAATCTGGCCCGTCGTCTCGATGTGATCGAAGCGAACCATGACGGGGACGCGGTCGGGTTTGTCGAGAGGGCCTGTGGTTCCGCTCAGAGACGGGAGATCGCTCGGCGCCAGCTCGAGAACGACATCGTGCAGGAAAGTGCGATCGAAGAGCTGATCGCTCGCTGGCGAAGCAGGCGCATGACTGGTCTTCTTGGGGACGAACCGGCACTCGGCTTCCGCGTCACCACAGCCGGCGACCGCGATGGCTCCCCACACCGCGAGGCAGGGAGCAAGCCTGCGGCGGTTCCGCGTCGGTTCTACCACGTGTCCTTGGTTGCACATCACCGGCGTTCTTATGAGTCAGGCGCGACTAAAAGCGCTTCGGTACGCGCGAGGACTCGTGCCGACGAGCTGAGCGAAGCGCTGTCGCAACACCGCGGACGATCCGAAGCCGACGTTCGTCGCGATGTGCTCCACCGAGAGCCGAGTGGTCTCGAGGAGACGTCGCGCCTCGCGAACGCGGGCTCGAATGATCCACTGCGCCGGCGTCGTTCCGGTTTGCTCGCGGAATCGTCGGGAAAAGGTACGCGTGCTCATCGCGGCCCGTTGCGCGATGACCGGCAGCGTGAGCGGGCTCCTGAGGTTTCGCTCGATCCACCCGAGGAGCTCGCTCAGTGACTCTCCGTCGGCGTCCGGTGATGGATGGTCGATGAACTGTGCCTGCCCCCCGGCACGCTCGAGCGGCATGACGGAGAGGCGTGCGACGTGCGCCGCGACCTCCGCGCCGAGGTCGGAGCGAACGATGTGAATGCAGAGATCCATCCCGGCGGCGGCGCCCGCGGACGTGAGGATGTGGCCGTGGTCGACGTACAGCACGTCCGGATCGACCTCGATGTCCGGGTACCGCTCCTGGAGCAACGGAGCGCCAAGCCAATGCGTCGTCGCGCGCATTCCATCCAACAGCCCCGTGGCCGCGAGGATGAACGCGCCGCTGCAGATCGACGCGATGCGCGCGCCTCTGTCGGCGGCTCGCTGAATCGCGCGAACGATCTCGCCGGGCATCGGGCCGGTGACGTCGTCGATACCCGGAACGATCACCGTGTCACAACGCGCGAGGGATGCGAGGCGCCACCCGGGCTTGATGGAGACGTGCGCCGTCTCGACTTCGGCGCGGGCACTGCAGACTCGCACGTCGTATGCGGGTCGGCCGTCCGGCCCTTGGACTCTCCCCAACACCTCGCACGGCACCGCGACGTCGCCGAGCACCACACCATCGAAGACCACCACACCCACCCGATGGGGGTGATTCGATTTTGGCTGGAATCCTTCGAACGTTGTCGTTTTGGCCACTGGCCCATGATGCAGGAATTCGTACGCTCGAACCATGGAACTTCAGGTGATGGATTTCGTCGGCCCGCTGATCGGCGCGCTCGGCTTCGTGCTCCTCATGTCACTGATCCGCGAGCCTGCGCGGCAGCGATTCAACGCGGTCTTCGTAGGCGGGGCCGCCGGAGCCTACGTGGCGGGTGGGTTCGGCGTCTGGGAGCTGACGTACGTCGTGGTCGGGGCGTACGTCGCGTACCTCGGGCTGAAGTCATACCGGTTCATCGGCATCGCCTGGTTGATGCACACCGGCTGGGACCTCTTGCACCACTTCTACGGCAACCCGATCTGGCCGTTCATGGAGACGTCCTCGCTCGGCTGCGCGATCCTCGACGCAGCCATCGCGCTCTGGTTCTTGATGGAGGCGCCCTCCGTCTTCGACGGGAGCCTGCGTCGTCGCCTGAGTTAACGACGTCGCCGACGGCGCCGCTTCTTCGGCTTGTCCTTCGGCTCTTCTTCCTCGGGTGTCGGGGGCGGCGGCGCGGCGCGGCGCGGGTCCGGCATCTTGAGCTGCGTCTTCCCGACGAGCGGGAGCCAGCGCGACACCGTCCCGTCGTTGTCCTTGACCTCGACCTCGTAGAAGTCGATGGGCTGGTCGATCGTCACCGGCACCTTGCCGCGCATCTCGCCGTTCATCTTGACCTCGGCGCCCCACGGGCCGGTGATCTCCAAGGCGACGTCGCGCTGCGGTGGGAACTTGTCGAGTGTCACCTCACCCGAGCCACCGAACTTCGGGCAGCGCACGAGCCAGGCTCCGTGCCCCTCGGAACGGAGCACCACGCTCCCGGGGATCCTGAAGCGTGTGCCGACCTCGACGTCACCGCCGAACCCTTCCAGCCCCACACCCTCCGGCGCGGTGATCGACACTCGGCAGTGCTCGTTCTTGCCGAGCGGCACGAGGTCCGTGCTGATGCGTCCGCGATCGGGGAGCACCAAACGCTGCGGCTCGTAGCCCTCCGCCGCGACCATGACCGCCGTCGGCACCCCCTGCGGGACCAGGAACCGAAGCGGCGTCGTCCCCAGGATCCGCCCGGTCCGCTCCGAGAGGACCTTCGCGTCGCGCGGCGTCGCTTCCAGCACGACCTCCGCAGCCGGCCCGATCGCGTACGGGTTCGTCTGCGCCGGGATCGCCGCGGGGTTGCGACCGAGGTTGGCCGTCGGGCTCCCGGAGCCCGGGAACAGGAACGACAGCCCCAGCGCGACCGCACCACCGGTCGCGAAGAAGAGGATCGCGCCGAAGAAGAACCACGCCGACGATCGACGGGGCGGAGGCGGTGTCGGCTCGCTGTGACTCTGCGGCGGCGTGCTCCGCGAGACCTTCGGTAGATCCTGCGAGGGCTGCGGCGCTTCGATCGGCGCGGGCAGCTGCGGCGCCTCGAAACCGGAGTGGCTCTGCGACGGGTTCTGCGAAGACGCCGGCGGGAGGTCCCGCGCAGGCGGACGCACCAGCATGCCTTCTTGCGAAACCGCCGGTTGAATCGCCCGCGCGTTCGGCGGAACCAGCGCGCCCTGCGATCCGTCCGGCCACCCACCCGGCGGGAGCGCGCGGGCATCACTCGGCGCCGGCTGTAGCGAACGCGCACGCAGCGCGAGCATGTTGGGGTCGCCGAGCAGCGCGGGTTGGCCAGCGATCGTCGCGCCGCCGGGGATCTGCGCGGCGAGGTCTTCGTGCTCCTGCGCGGGGCCGGTCGCCGCCGGGAGGAGGCCCGCGGGCGGCCCGCTCATGTTCCCGCCCGGCGGGAGCAGGCGCGGGAGGTTCGGCACGGGGCGCAGACCCGTGGGGTCGTGGATCAGCCGAACGCCCACCACCGTCCCCTTAGGCCCCATCGCACCGGCCGCGGCGGCCGCCGCGCTCACGCCGTGCGACGGCGTGTCCGTGTCCCAGACGGTGCGCTTCGTCGGCGGATCGGGACGACGCGGGTTCTTGCGCAGGCTGTCGTCCATCGTCGGGAACTCCGACTCGTCCCCGCGCGAGCGCTCCATGCGTTCGAGGTCGGCGCGCGACACGTCGCGGAGGGTCATCTCCGAAGCCGGGTCGTTCGCCGTCGCGCCCTCCGGCGGCGGCGCGGCGTTCGACTCGTGCAGCACGACGTCCGAGGCGTCGGTCGAGAGGTCGGGCATCGGCGCGTCGATCAGCGTCTTCGTGAAGTGTGGATCCGGACGGCCGCGCGGCGGGTCGGGCTGCTTGGTGAACGTCTGCCGTTCCTTCGGCTTCTTCGCGTCGAGGAGCGTCGGCGCTTCGGGGATCGACGTCGGCGCGGGGAGACGACCGAACCGCACCTCGTCCGAGTCGCGTATCTCGTCGTCCGAGGCCTGCACCTGCTCGGCCGTCGTCGACTCCGACGTCTCCGGATAGGGGACCCGCACCGTTTGTTGCTGCTGCGCGCGCGTCCAGATGCCCGGAGGTTTGGTCGGCTGCTCGGAGGCCGTGCCCGGCTTCGACTGCTGCTCGTGTTTGAGCTCCTCGTTGACCGCGTCGATGTCCGCTTTCTTGTGGGCGTCCGTCTCGACCTCTTCGTCGCCGGCCGCCACCGTCTCGGACTCGTCGGATCCGAGCGGCTCCGTCGGCTTGACGTCGAGCGCGGGCATGTCGACCGGCGTCGCGTCCGGCTGGACCACGGCGCTCTTTTCGTCCTTCGCGGCCACGGCCGCGCGCACCGCGTCGCGGGCTTGGCGGATCTCGTCGGGAGTGACGTCGCCGAGCAGGGTCTCCAGCTCCTTCGCCGCGCCGCGATCGTCGTGCAGCGTCTGGAGCGCCCAGTCGGCGGGCTCTGCGACGGGCTCCGCCGACGCTTGCGACGACACCACCTCCATCGGCGGCGCAGGTTCTTCGACCGTCGCGGCGGCGGGCTTCGAACCCCCGGGCTCCTGCGACGCGGCGAGGGTGCCGTCCATCGACTCGAGCTCCACCAAGACGTCCTGCGCGCTGGCCGGACGTTGGTCGGGCGTCGCTTTTGTCAGCCCTTCGATCAGATCCCCGACGACGTCGGGCAACGCGTCGAGGCCCGACGCGAGCGCACGCAGCGCGATCCCCGCGCGCCACAGATCCCCCTTCGCGGTGGGCTCGCCGGTCTCGCGTTCTTCGGGCGCGAGTCGCGCGGGCGGCGCGTCGCGCGCGATCCATTCGTCGGGGAGGTGAATCGGGACGCCGACGAGCGTCGCGCCGCCCGTCGGTTTCAGCACCAGGAGCTGCTCGCAGAGGAGAGGGTCGAGGCGACCACGACCGTGACGTGCCGCGAGCCGCTCCATGATCGAAGCGCCCGCCGCGATCAGCTGCTCCACCGTCTTCACTTGCGCCGCCGCGCGCCCGAGGCGCTCGGCGCCCTCGATCCAAGGCACGGCCCAGAAGAGGGTGCGCGCGCCGTCGGGTTCGTCCGCGGCGCCGTGTGCGTACACCGTGAGGTCGCTGTCCTGAGTGAGGTGCTCGGTCGCCGACGCGACCATGCGAATGTAATCCTGGCGCTGCTCGCGTTGGTCGGCCGAGTCGGCGCGACGGCAGCGCGCGAGCTGCAACAGGACTTGCTTCCCGTCGGCGTCGCGCGCTTCGGCGAGTCGAACGCCCGGCGCGAGCGCGAGATCGCGGAACACGACGTACCCACCAATGCGCAGACCGTCGTCCAGGCCCTTGTCGTCCGCGTCCCGACTCACCAGTCCGGTCGCGATTCGGTCCTGACGGGCTGGGGGATTCGCTGCTTCGAGCTCGTCGTCTGGGCTCTGGCCCGACATCGTAGGGGTGGGACGATACCGCTAACCCGGGCTGAAGGCCACGACGCTGTACGCGATGGCCTTCTTCCGTCCCGGGTTCCTGTACCCGTGTTTCTGATCGCCGCGAAACACCACGACATCCCCTTCACGGAGGCTGTATTTCGTCCCAGACACGCGAAGCTCGAGCTCTCCGACCTCGCAGGTCAGGTACTCCCGCGTCCCCGGCGTGTGCGGGACTCCGGAGAACATCGCCCCCGCGGGGAGCTCGAAGCGTTCGATTTCGAGGCCCTTCAGCGCCTCCGGGAGGAGCCGGCGGATCGTACAGGTCTGGCGGCGGCGCACCGGGAGCGTAGACGCCGCGTAGTGCTTGGCGACGGCCTTCGGCGGACCGATCAGCTCCTCGACGCGAACCTGCAGCGCGGCGGCCACCTTGACCAGGACTTGGAGCGTGGGGTTCGCGGCCCCGGACTCGAGGTGCGCCCAGGTCGGGCGCGGCACGCCGGCCGTCTTCGCGATCTGCTGTTGCGTGAGACCGCGCGCCTCGCGGAGCAGCCGCACGTTCGATGCGAGGTGCTCGCTGACCAACTCGTCCATCGCCGCGGACCATGCCGCGCTCAGCCCGGATAGGGAAGGGTCAACCGCTGCCGGGGCTCGACGTCTTCGACCGTCTGTCGCAAGCCGTCGGGCCACCGGATCTCGAGGTGGTCGATCGCGGCGTCGCCGAGCCCGAAGTGCAGACGCATGTCGTTGCCCGAGCCGTTGCTCGAACCGCTCTTCACCTCCTGGGTGAGGCGTCGTCCGTCGGACGTCACGACCGTGACGCGCGTGCCGATCGCGTCGCGGTTCACGAAGCCGCCGCCGACCATCTTCAGCGTGATCCACGCGTGGTCGTTCTGCTCGGTCGCGAGGTTCCTCAGCAGCCGATAGCCGCGCGCCCAGTTGCCGATGACGAGGTCGACCGCACCGTCGTTGTCGTAGTCACCGCTCGCGACGCCGATCGTGTAGGCGGCGTCGCTCGCGCCGCTCGTGTCGGAGACGTCTTCGAAGGTCCCGTCGCCCGCGTTCCAGAACAGGCGGTTCGGACTCTCGAACCCGAACGCGATCCCCAGCGCGAAGTACAGGTCTTGGCGTCCGTCGTTGTCGTAGTCGAGGAACACCGTGCCCCAGCTCTCGTGGTCGTAGCCGGTCTTCGTGCGCTCCGTGACGTCGACGAACGTGCCGTCACCCTGGTTCTCGAGGAAGTGCGGCGGTCCGATGTCGGTGACGAACATGTCGAGGTCGCCGTCGTCGTCGTAGTCGGTGATCGCGAGCCCCATCCCGTCGTTGGCGAGGTCCGCGCCGGCTTCGACGGCGCGGTCGACGAAGCACCACCCGCCGCAGCCTTCACCTTCGTTCACGAACAGGAGGTTGCGATTCATCGGCCCCCCTTCTTCGCGCGGGCCCGGGTAGCCCTTGTCGTTCACGACGTACAGATCGAGGTCGCCGTCGTCGTCGAAGTCGAGGAACGACGTCACGAACCCCGCGCCCGACAGCTCGATGCCCCCGAGCAGATGGGAGACGTCGGTGAACGTGCCGTTGCCCTCGTTGTGATAGAGCGTGTCGCGGCTCGTTACGAGCGGGTCGCCGTCGCACTCCGGGCACGCCCAGTTGGTGACGTACAGATCGATGAACCCATCGTTGTCGTAGTCACCCCACGCTGCGGTCTGGCTCTTGCCCGGATCACCGACGCCCGCCGTCGCGGTGACGTCGACGAACCGCACCCCCCGGTCGTTGCGGTACAGCGCGTTGGCGCCGAAGTTCAGCACGTACAGATCCGCGTAGCCGTCGTTGTTGTAGTCGGCGAACACCGCGCCGCCGCTCGCGTAGTGCCCGGAGACCGCGGGGTGCTGGCGTGCGATCGAGAACGTGCCGTCCCCGTTGTTGCCGTACAAGGTGTTGGGGCCGGTGGTGTCCGTGACGTAGAGGTCGAGCCAGCCGTCGTTGTCGATGTCGGCGAAGGCCTGGCCGGACGTCTGATAGTTGTCGTCGTAGCCGCGGCGCGCCTCGACGTGGGTGCACGACGACACGTCGACGAACGGCGTCGTGACCTCGGGCGTGCGGCAGCGATGGAGCGGGAGGAGCTGCGCGATGACCTCCGGCCCCGCGTCGCGCTCGACGTCGACGACGGGCGGGTCCACCGGCTCGGCGGTGCAGGCCGCCAGCGCGAAGCCGACGACGTAGGGCGCGATTCGTCTCCCCAAGGTCTGGGGAAAACGTTACTCGAAAGACCGGGCCTGATCCACGCGCGCCAGGAGCGCCTGGATGCGCTCGGACGCGAACGCCTCTTCGAGCGTCTGCGCGATCTTCTTCTGCCAGTTCGGGTGCTCGGTGGTCGTCCCGGGCACGTTCTGAGCGCCACGCTCCAGGAACAGGTCTTCCAGGTTCACGAGGACCAGACGCGCCGGGCTCTTCGCGAGCTCTTCGAGGAGCGCGCCGTAGACCTCGCGGGTCGTGGCGTCCTTCGAAGCGAGGCCGCGCGAGGCGAGGAACGCTTTGACCGCCGCGCGGAGGTGGCGGCGCCCCTCGTGCTCGGCCTCTGCGTCCTCGGGGCTGACGTGACCGAGCCCTCGCCGGACGTCGATCTCGTGCCCCTCCCAGAACGCCGTGAACGTCGGCGTGTCGTGGGTGTTCATGCTCCCGACGGCGGTCTCGGGGACGGGGCGAATGGCGTCGTGTTCGTCGGACTGCAAGCCGAATTGCATGACGTACATGCGCAACAGCTCGTGCCGATGCATCGCCTCGCGCACGACGTCCGGGACGGTGCCGAGGTCCTCGCCGACGATCATCGTCTGGTGGCGGTGTGATTCGAGCGTGAGGATCGCGTACAGCTCCTCGGAGCGGTGGTGCACGTAGACGCCCTGTTTGGCGTCGAGCCCGTCCGGGATCATGTAGATGCGTTCGAGCCCCATCACGTGGTCGATGCGAAGCGCACCGGCCGCCGCGATCTGATGGCGGAAGCACTCGATGGTGTACTTGTACTCGGAGCGCCGCGCCGCGGACGGATCGATCGGCGCGAAGCCCCAGTTCTGTCCGCCGACGAACAGCGGGTCGGGCGGGGCGCCCGTCGCGACGTTCGCGAGGAAGACGTCCTGCTCCGCCCACGCGTCGTAGCCGGCGGGGTGCACGCCGAGCGGGAGATCGAGGTACAGGCCGACGCCGTTCTTCTTGCCGGCGGCGAGGCGTTCGACCTGCTCGCTCATCCGCCACTGCACGTACGTGTGATATTCGACCTCGGCCGGGTCGACGTCCGACTCGGCGATCGCGCCCTGCTTCATGGCCTCCGGCCACACCGGCCAGACGTCGCCGCGTTTCTTCGTCGCGGCGCGGAACATCGCGTACGGCGTCGCGCGCGGGTGTTTCTCGAGCCACGCTCCGAGCTCGTCCGGCACGCCGGACTTGAACGCTTCGGCGGCGAGCGGCTCGAGGAGCTGGCGGACGATCTGCGCCTGCTTGGCGTAGTCGACTCGTGCGTTCCCGCGGAGCGCTTCGACCTCTTCGGCGAACGCCTGGTTCGCGAGCAACGCACGCGCGGCCTTGCAGGCGTCGAGCTCCGGGAGGCGTCCGATGTCGAGGAAGAGCTCGTTGAAGAAGAGCCGGCTCACCGGCGCGTAGGGGCTCGGCTCGAACGGGTCGTCGAGGAACGTCGCCGTGAGCGGGAGCGTGCCGACGAACTGTCCGCCGGCGGCCTTCGTGTGCTCGAGGAGCGCTTCGAGCTCCCGCAGCGTGCCGATGCCGCGATCGTCGCGCGTGCGGAGCGCGTAGGTCGGCGCGAAGATGCCCCACAGGCGCTGGCGGGGATCGGCGTACGCCTGCGCGGGGGCCGAGATGAGGAGCGCTTCGTACGTGCGACCTTCCGTCGTCAGTCGGAGCCGGTGGTAGCCGAACGGGACGGTGCGCCCGAAGTGGAACCGCTTGCGGATGTAACGCGTGCCCTCGACGGTCCACTCGTCGTGGAACGGGAGGCTGTGCAGGTCACCCGATGCTTCGAGGTGTTCGCCGCCCTCGCAGTCGACCTCGACGGACCAGTCCGAGCCCATGGCCTCGACGGGGAGCCGCAGCACCGCTTCGTGCGCGCGGTCCGACCAGACCACGATGACCGGTTCGATGACCTCCGAGACGAGCGCCTGGCGTCGTGCTCGGAGCGCCTGGGAGACGTCGGCGTGGTCGCCGAGCTCGGCGCCGAGGGAGCGGAGGATGGCGACGAGGGCGTCCTCGGAGGCGTCGTAGCGCGTGCCGTGCGCGTCGAAGAACGTGCGCTCGACGCCGTAGTGTACGGCGAGCTCGTCGAGCTCCTGCCCTGAGCCGATCACGCTGACGGGGCCATCATACGAAACGCGGGCGATGTAAAGACCTAAGGGCGGGCGCGGTGGGTCGAGAGCCGCGTCGCGAGCGCCTGGGCGTCCAGCGGTTTGGTCGCGATGGCACAACCGGCGGGTTCCGCCCACGGGCGCACGTGATGGTCCTGTCCGCGACGGACCATAACCACGACCTGGGTCCGTCGTCCGTTCCCGTTCGTCAGCGCGTTCACCGTGCGCTCGACCCCGTCCGTGCCGCGGGAGGCGTCGATGAGGACGACATCGAACGCACGCCGGTCGAGCAGGGCGTTCCCCTCCTCGAGGGACCGAGCGACGGTGAGCTGCCACGACGGCATGCGGGCGCGGAGCGTCCCGACGGTCGTGAGGTCCTCGTCGACGACCAGGATTCTGCTCGCGGGCCCGTCGATGCCCTGGGGCTCCAGGACGACCGCACCCGAGGTCGACCGCGGTACGAGGCGGTCGAACGTGAGCGTGAACTTCGTGCCGCGTCCCGGGGCGGAGTCGAGCGAGAGCACCGCGCCGAGGTCGTCGGCGATCCGCTTGACGATGAACAGCCCGAGGCCCGTGCCTTCGCCGCGCTGTTTGGTCGTGAACATCGGGTCGAAGATGCGCGACCGCAGCTCGGCGGGGATGCCGGGCCCGTTGTCCTCGACCTCGAGGTGCACACGACCGTCGCGCTCCAGTGTTCGCACGGTCACCTCGCCGGCGCGCTCGCCGTCGGCGACGGCCTGCATCGCGTTCGTCACGAGGTTGATGAGGATCTGTTGGACGCGCAGCTCCTCCGCGACCACGAGCGCGACCTCCGACAGGTCGGACTCGAGGCGGGTACGCGGTGCGGCTTGGCCCTGGAGCATGCGCAGTGCGCGCTCGGCGCTGCTCGACAGATCGACGGGCCCGGGCGTGGAGCTCTGCGGTGAGACGAACTCGGCGAAGTCGGTGACGAGCGTCGCCATGCGCTGGGACTCGTCGTCCATGTCGGTGAGCGACGCGTAGACCTCGGCGAGCGCCGACAGCTCGTCGTTGTGGACGAAGTCGATGGTGTTCAGCTCTTCGATGGCCGCGGCGATGTTGTTGTTCAACGCCTGCAGCACGCTTTTCTGCTGATGCATCACCATCGCCGTCATGATGCCGAGTGACGCGAGCCGGTCCCGTTGTTCGAAGGCGCTGGTGTCGGGCTGCGCTGCCGGTTCGAAGCGAACGATCTCGAAGCGCCGCCCTTCGATCATCAGCGGCGCCGCCGCCGACTTGGTCAGCTCGACCGTGCCGGCGCGCGGCAACGTCGCGAACAAGGCGCCTTCCGTCAGTCCGCCGAGGCGGGCGGGATCGACTTGTCGAGCGCCGAGCACGTCGACGAGCGCGCAGCCCGCGACCTCGCGCGGGTCGAGCTCGAACAGCCGGCCGAAGCCACGGTTCGCGAAGACGATCTGCTCACCGTCGAGGAGGACGTAGGCGGTCGACAGCGCGTCGAGGATCGAAGCGCACGAGCTCATGAGATCGTGCGGCGTGGTCGGCGCCAATGTGGAGCGACGGCGACGCCACACCAACGCGATCAGCGCGGCGACGAGGACACCGTTGATGAGCCAAGCGATCGACATCGGCGCGGACGCTCTATGTAAGGTCGAAAATGCTCCGACAGCAAATGAACTCACATTCTTGGAAGCGGTTCGGTGGTGTCACCTGAACGCGAACGGGCGAGATGATCGAGGCATCGCGTTACGAGCGCGGTCCAGCCCGTCTGATGACTCGCGCCGAGTCCACGTCCGTCGTCACCGTCGAAGTACTCATAGAAGAGGATGAGATCCCTGAACTCCGGACGCTCGCGATAGAGGGCGTCTCCGCCATGACACGGTCGTGATCCGTCTTCGCCCGGGACGAAGAGCGCCGTGAGTCTGCGTGAGAGGTCTAGCGCGATCGATCTCAGATCGAGGTACCGGCCCGTCCCAGATGGGTACTCGACCTTGAACTCATCACCGTAGAAGTGGTGATAACGCTGAAGCGCTTCGATGAGCAGGTAGTTCATCGGTAGCCACACGGGGCCGCGCCAGTTGGAGTTACCCCCGAACATCCACGACCGGGACTCGCCCGACCAATATGCGACGTCGAAGTGTTCGCCGCTCACTTCGAGCGCGTAGGGGTGCTCGGCGTGGAAACGCGACAAAGAGCGGATGCCGTACGGCGAGAGGAACTCGGCCTCGTCGAAGACGTAGCGGAGGACGCGCTCGAGCTTCTCGCGTGAGGGCACCGCGAGCAGGCGGTGACCGTGTTGGCCACCCGCGTGTTCGAGATAGGTGATGTGGCCCGCGAGGTCCTCGCGGTTGTCGAGGAACCACTTCATCCGTTTCGCGAAGCCGGGGAGCGCCGAGATGACGTCGTCTTCGAGCACCTCCACTGCGAACAGCGGGACGATGCCGACGAGCGAGCGCGTCTTCAGGGTCACCGCGCCGTCGGGGAGGAGGAGCTGGTCGTAGTAGAAACCGTCCTCCGGATCCCAGAGCCCCTTCCCGCCGAGGCGATTCATCGCGTCGACGATCGCGACGAAGTGCTCGAAGAACTTCGATGCGAGGTCTTCGTACGCCGGGTCTTCGAGCGCGAGCTCCAGCGCCATCGACAACATGGTCGAGCAGTAGAACGCCATCCACGCCGTACCGTCCGCCTGACGAAGTCGACCGCCGCCGGGGATCACGTGCGAGCGATCGAACAGGCCGATGTTGTCGAGCCCGAGGAAACCACCCGAGAACAGGTTGTCGCCGTTTTCGTCCTTGCGATTCACCCACCACGTGAAGTTCAGCAGCAGCTTCTGGAACACTCGCGCGAGGAACGTTCTGTCGCGCTGACCGCGGGCACCCGTCATCTTGTACACGCGCCACGCCGCCCACGCGTGCACGGGTGGGTTCACGTCCGAGAGTTGAAACTCATACGCCGGTATTTGCCCGTTCGGGTGCATGTACCACTCACGGAGCATGAGTATGAGTTGTGACTTTGCGAACGCCGGGTCGACCTGCGCGAACGGCAGCATGTGAAACGCGAGATCCCACGCGGCGTACCACGGGTACTCCCACTTGTCGGGCATCGAGATGACGTCCCGGTTGTACAGGTGCGTCCACCCATGGTTCCGCTTCGGGCGGTCGGGCGGCTCGGGTTGCGCAGGGTCGCCTTCGAACCACTGCTCCACCACGTAGTAGTAGAACTGCTTCGTCCACAGCAGGCCGGCGTAGGCCTGTCGTGCGACGCGTGTCTCCTCCGCGTCCAGCGGCCCCGGGATGCGCTCGGCGTAGAACCGATCGGCCTCCGCGATGCGTCGCTTGAAGACGTTCTCCGCGTTCGTGAGGCCGAGGCCATCGTGGTAGCGCTCGGCGACGAGGCGGAAACACACGACCCGGCGTTCGCCCGGTCCGATCTCGAGGCGTCGCCACGCCGCCGCCTTCGTCCCTTCGCCGCTCGGATCGACCGCGCCCTCTTCACCGTCGATGACGTGGCGGTGGAAGGCGTCCTTCACGTAGGGGGCTTCGTTCGGCGTCTCGAAGAGCCGCTCGAGGTTCGTCTCGTTCCCGGTGAACAGCAGCGCGTCGGGCTCTTCGGCGACGAACACGAAGCGCCCCAGCGAAGCGTGCTCTGCACGCACGCGGTGGTCGTCGAGCCGGACGAGCGATGGCTTCGCCCAGTACCCTTCACCTTCGCGCCCCCACGACCACGTGTTGCGGAACCACAACGTGCCGAGCAGGTGGAACGGCGCCGCTTCGGGGCCGCGGTTGTCGATCGTGACGCGCACGAAGATGTCCTCGTCGCGCGCCTTCGCGTACTCCGCGGTGACGTCGAAGTAGCGGTCCTCGTCGAACACGCCGGTGTCGAGGAGCTCCGCCTCGCGATCGTCGAGACCGCGGCGCCGGTTCTCCTCGAGCAGCGCCTCGTACGGAAACGGCGCGTGCGGGTACTTGTAGCGCGCCCTCAGGTACGAGCTCGTGGGGGTTGCGTCGAGGTAGTAGTAGAGCTCTTTGACGTCCTCGCCGTGGTTGCCCTCCGGGCTGGTGAGCCCGAAGAGGCGCTCCTTGAGGATGGCGTCCCGTTCGTTCCAAACCGCCAGGGCGAAACACAGGCGCCCCTGCCGGTCGCAGATGCCGAGGAGGCCGTCCTCCCCCCAACGATACGCGCGGCTGCGCGCGTGTTCGTGCGGGAAGTAGTCCCAGGCGTCGCCGCCCGGCGAGTAGTCCTCGCGGACCGTCCCCCACTGCCGTTCGGAGAGGTAAGGGCCCCAGCGCTTCCAGTTCTCGCTGCGCCGCGCGTCCTTTTCGAGTCGGCTGGACTCGGGATCGCGACTCACCGCGTGAGGACCTCGGTGGACTCTCCGCGTCCGACGATCAGCACGTCGGCCATGTCGACGAAGAGGCCGTGCTCGACGAGACCCGGGAGGTGCGCGAGCTTCGCGGCGATCGCGTGGGCGTCCTCGAAGAGGCCGAAGTCGCAGTCATAGATCAGGTTGCCCTCCTCGGTGACGAACGGCGCGCCGCCCTTCTCGCGCACCGTCACCTTTCCGCCCAGGGCTTCGATCTTCGTCTTCACCGGGCGCGCCGCGAAGTGCAGCACCTCGACCGGGACGCGGAAGGCGCCGAGTTTGTCGACGAGCTTCGACGCGTCGACGATCACCACGAACTTCGCGCTCGCCGACGCTACGATCTTTTCGTGGGTCAGCGCGCCGCCGCCGCCCTTGATGAGCGCGAGCTTCGGGTCGGCTTCGTCGGCGCCGTCGATCGTGAGGTCGAGCCCTTCGACGTCGTCGAGCGACTTGATCGGGATGCCGTAGCTCTCGGCGATCGCGCGGGTCTCGGCGGACGTCGGCACGGCGCATTCGATCCGCAGCCCGCCGTCGCGGACCTTCTCGCCGAGCGCGTGCACCATCGCCGCGGATGTCGAGCCGGATCCGAGGCCGAGGCGCATCCCGTCTTCGACGTAGGCGAGGCTAGCGACCGCGGCGGTCTTCTTCTCGAGATCTTGGGGCTGCATCGGGGGCGCATCATGGCCCCGGTCGCGCCTCGCGCGCTACCCCATGTCTTGGGTGACTTCGAGATCGTACGCGAGGGCGTCGTAGAGCGTGAAGAAGAAGGTCGTGCCGACCCCTTCGGTCGACTCGACCCAGATGCGACCGCCGTGCAGCTCGACCACCTTCTTGCAGATCGCGGTGCCGATCCCCGTGCCTTCGTACTTCTTCGGGTCGTGGAAACGCTTGAAGACCTCGAAGGTCCTTTCGATGCGTCGCGCGGGGATTCCGATGCCGTTGTCCGCGACGGCGAAGCGCCAGCGGTCCGCATCCTCGCGCTCCGCGGAGATGACGATGTGCGGCGCGCGCTCGTCCGACGCGAACTTCACGGCGTTGGACAGCAGGTTCTGGAACACACGGCCGAGCAGCGCAGGGTCCGCTTTCACCTGCGGGAGCCCGTCGCGCGCCACGACGGCGCCCTTCTCCTTCAGCTCGACGTCCAGCTGACGGCACGCCTGCGCCACCACGTCCTCCGCCTCGACGGGGACGAGCTCGACGTTGGCGTTGTTCGTACGGGACAGCTCGAGGAGGTCGAGGATGAGCGTGCGCATCCGGTGTGCGTCGCTCTCGATGAAGGCGAAGTATTCGGCGGCCTCTTCGTCGAGGTCGTCGCCGAGCTTCTCGCGGAGCACCTCCGTGAACCCGATGATCGTGCGAAGCGGCGCTTGAAGATCGTGCGACGCGGAGTAGGCGAACTGCTCGAGCTCCTTGTTCTGCGCCTCGAGCCGCGCCGCCGTCTCGGCGAGTTTGCGCTCGGCGACGCGACGGTCGGTGATGTCGCGGATCGCGGCGGTCACGTACTGTCCGGACTCCGTCTGCAGGGGGGACAGGCTGATCTCGATCGGGAAGCGCGCACCGTCGTTCCTCCTCCCTTCGAGTCGGAGCCCCGCGCCCATGGGGCGTACGTTCGGCTGCGCGTCGTAGCCGCGCCGATGTCCGACGTGCGCAGCCCGTGCCTCCTCGGGTACGAGCAGCTCGACGTCCGCACCGATGAGCGCCTCGCGCGTGTACCCGAACAGCACCTCCGTCTGTTTGTTGACGAGGACGATCTTGCCGTCGCGGTCGACGAGCACGAGCGCGTCAGGCGCGAACTCGACGAGCGCGCGGTACCAAGTCTCTACGCCGGCCCCCGCCACCGCGTGCATTCTGCGCACGCCTTGGCCTCGCGGGCCAGACGTCTACGGAGCGGCGATCCGCCCGGCGCCCTCGACGTCCACGAATACGGTGCCCTCGATGGGCTTCGGGATGAGGACGTGCCGACCCTCGAAGTGACTCAGCGGCACCGAGCGACCCACGACCGAGTCCAGGACCTCGCCGTTGGCACCGATGAACTGTACCCCCGTCGCTCGCCCGCCCGGCGGCTCCTCGAGGATCACCGACGAACCCCAGCGCACGCCGTCGCCGTCCTGCATCACGACCTTCCACTCCGTCGGTCCGAAGGAGGTGAACGGGAAGCCTTGGTTGATCGTCCGGATGCGGTTGAAGATCGCCGTGTAGTTGTAGTCGGAGATCCAGATCGGGTCGCAGTAACTCATCATGTCCCGCGTGTCGTTCGGGTCGATCAGCGTCCGCGTGATCATGTTGAGGCCCCACACGCCGAGGCGCGCCCCGTTGTACGGGTAGTTGCCGTCCGCCGACTGGACGCCGCACGGCGCGTGCTGGCGACCGAGCGTGTGTCCGATCTCGTGCACGAACGTCTCGGTGGAGCCGTCGCCGCTGAAGCCGAGACCGATCGCTCCGCGTGAGTACGTGTTGCTCGCGTTCGGGAGCGGGCCGAGGCCAGCGATGCAGCCGCCCTGGCAGTAGGCACCGAACGACGACGCCGGCGCGAAGATCCCGTAGTAGTACGTGTTGTCCGGCGGGTTCTCGCTGTTGCGGTGCGACAGCAGCGCGTCGAGGAGGTTGCTCCACCCGGCCTGGCTCGTCGGGTTCACCGGCTGGTTCCAGTCCAGCACGTTGCCCACCGACAGGTTGAGCGTCGCCACCGGGAACATCGCGTACATCAGGTCGTAGTAGCGCTGGACCTGCGCCGGGGACGTGTCGGGCAGCCGACCGGAGCCGTCCCCGTTGTAACGCACCGGGGTCAACACGACGTTGAAGACGCTCCCGCTGCTCGCGATCGGGAGCTGCTGCGTCCCCGCGGTCGGAAAGAGGGCGCCCGCGGTGTTGCCGGAGCCCGGCGCGCACGCCTCGGTCTCGTACAGGCCGATGCTGTACTCGGCGTCTTCGAGGAGTGTCTCGGGCGGGATCTCGAAGTTGAACGTCGAGTTGCCGTTGGTCTCCGTGGAGTCGACCGACACCGTCATGCGCTCTTCGTAGATGCGCGGCGTACCGCCGAACAGCGGGTGCTCGAAGGTCATGCGCGCGACGATCTCCCGCGGCTGCCACCCGGCGCCGCGCGTGACGAACGCCCGCACGACCGCTTCGCGGTTCTCGACCACGGGTGCGTTGACCGGGTTGATGAGGTTGCCGTCCTGCATCAAGCTGATCTTCACGCTCTGGTAGATGGCGACCTCGCTGATCGACAGGCCCCCCGCGAGCGTCGCCGCGCCGCCGGGGCGGCTGTCGTCGTACGCGCACCACCCGGCGTTCAGGTCCCCGGTCGCGATCGCGTCGTCGAGGGCGATCGTCCAGTTGCCGGTCATGCCCACGCCCTCCGAGAAGGAGTCGATCCGCAGGACGAGGTTTCGCGGTTCACACGTGCCCCCCAGGCAGACCTGCGCGGGGAGGGTGACGTTCATCGGCGGGGTGATCGTGTTGGGCAGCTCCGCGTACGCGACGCTCGCGCCCTGGTTGCCGTTTTCGAGGATGTCGCCGTGGGTCGCGCAGTCGCTCGTGGTCTCGGACAACACGATCCAGTTCGTGAACGCGCCGGTCGTGCAGCGGGTGCCGACGGTCGCGAACGTGAACGGCTCGATGATCTGACCGCCGTCGCGGTCGGGGAGCACGCCGCCGTCGCGCGGTTTCTCGCTCACGCCGCCGTCCCGATCGTTGTTCACGACCGGTCCCCCGTCGCGGATCACCATGGGCCCGGCGTCGAAGACGACGTTGTTACGCTCTTCGACCGCGAGGCGTCGACCACCGCCGACGGACTCGACGCAGCCAGCCATCGCGAGCGTACCCCCCAGCGCGACGTTCAGCAGAAGACTTCGGAGGATGAAACGCTGCATGGAACCACCAAAACTGTACCAAATCGAAGCGCTCCGCTCGACTCACACCCGCCGGCCTTGTGTGACCTTCGCGCGGGCTGTGACGCCGATGCCTCAGACCTCGATAAACCCCGGCATCCGGTCTTACGCGTTCACCTACGATCTCCTTCCGTAGCGTTACGCGATTCGGTGTCGTCGCCGCCTCAGGTCGAACCCCGGTCCGCCGTTCGACCGACCCGACAATTCGTCACCTCAGCAGGCAGGGGTCTGCGAGCGCATCGAGCGTGATCGTCGTCGCACGCAGCTGCCCGGGCGTCGCCGACAGCTCGGTCGCGAGAACCGTCCCCGGCGCGGCGAGGGGGAGGATGTTGACCGCGGAGATCGACGCAGCCGCCATCGGGTAGCTGCACACGCCGGTGCGTTCGAGGTGCTGCACGACCGTGACCTGACCGAACGACGGCTTCCCCGAGACGCGGCTGACCGCGTTGCCCGCGAGGATCGTCCCGGTCGGTGTGTCGAAGCGCGTGCCGAGCACCGACACATCTTCGAGGAACAGCTCGAACCCCGCGCCGTCGAAGCGGAAGATCTTGTTGTCGCTGTGGCGGAGCAACAGGCCCGCGTTCGGATCGTCGAGCAGCTCGAAGAAGCGCCCCTCGTCGGGGACGGGGATCGTCCGCGGCGCGCCCGTACCGTAGATGGTCGCGACCTGCGGCTCGGTCTTCAGGTTGATGACGAACAGATCGCCGTTGTCGAGGAACGTCGTCTGCGGCATCGGCTCGTCGCGGTCGTCCGCGTCGACCTGCACGACGTTGCCGGCTTCGTAGCGAAGCACTCTCCGCATGAACGGCGTCGACAGCCCGTCCCACGCGCTGGTGGAGATCGCGAGCACCGTGGCGTCGGCGCTCCCCATCCCGCTGACCCACACGCGACGGTACGGCGTCGCCATCGCGAGCGACGCGGCCACGGTGAAGCCCGTGTCCGGGTGACCACGCAGGAGGTCTTGCGTGGTGACGAGCCAGACCTCGCCGTCGGGCGCCTGGTAGCCGCCCAGCACGATGTGCGGCCCGACGTCGATCTGCACCGGATCGTCGCTGTTGCCGAGCTCGAAGGTGTACGCGGAGTAGCCGGTCGTGCTCGTCGGCGCGAAGGAGAAGAAGTCGTCGGCCTGCAGGAGCGTGGTGAAGATCCGACCGTCGTCGAGCTCCGTGACGAACGTCGGCAGGTAGAGATCGGGCGTGTCGAACCGGACCTCGCGCACCGCGATGTCGAGCTGGGGCTCGACCGACGCACACAGGTACTCGGGGTCCAACGGGAAGCGACGGAGCGCTTCGTCCACCGCGGCGGACATCGCGGCGTCGGACCACGTCCCCTCCGCCGAGGGGCTCATGCTCCGCACGGCGATGGGCTCCGGGAAGGGGTTGGCGTCGAACGCGGGCTCCGGATCGAGCACCGTGCCGCCGTCGTCCACGCCGAGGGTCTCGAGGTCACACGCGTTCGCGACCGCCCACCACCGATCGCCGGGCCGCGACGCGAGCGGCGGGAGCTCGACCGCGCCGTCGGGCGCGACGGTGAAGGCGTAGGTGAACGCCGGGGCCTCGTCGCGCTCGCCGACGAAGAAGACCGACGCCGCGTCCTCGATCGTGAGCGGCTCGAGCGGCTCCGTCGCGTGGCAGGCGGTCACGATGGCGACCGCGACGAAGATGGGCTTTCGTGCTCGCACGCGCGGCGGCATCATCGCAGCGCTTCGAGGCCGCTGTCGAGATGAACGCGCCGCAACCTGTCCGCTGCCCGACGTGCTGGCAATCGCCGGTGGGGTGCGTCTGTTCGATCGTCGCGCGGATCGACAACCGCGTGCCCGTCACGATCCTTCAGCACCCCCGCGAGGCGCGACACGCGTTCGGGACGCTCGGTCTGCTCGCGGCCTCGCTCGAACGCCTCGACGTCCGCTGCGGCGTGACCCACGCCCCCGTCGTCGGGACGCTGCTGTGGCCGGGCGACGACGCGACACCCATCGAAGCCGCCGCGGCGCCCGAGCACCTGATCGCGATCGACGGGACGTGGTCGGGGGCGCGCGTCATCCTGCGCGACAACCCGTGGCTCGCGGCGCTCCCGAAGATCGTGCTGACGCCGTCGACGCCGGGGCGTTATCGGACGCGCCGCGAGAAGACGCCGCGCGGGATGGCGACCGTGGAGGCGGTCGCGTCGGCGCTCGTACACTTCGAGCCCGAGCTCGCGCCCGGGGTGTCGACCTTGTTCGCGGCATTCGAAGCGCGCGAGGCGAGGATGGTCGCGCACCAGGCCTCACCGGTCGCGCGGATGCGCAAGCGCCGACGCCCGTCCGCCGAGCGCGTCGCGTTGGCGCGGGACGACGCGGCGATCGGCGCGGCGCTCCGGGTCGGCGGTGAAGCGGTCGCGTGGGCGGTGCGCCGCGGTCCGGCGGAGCTCTCACTCCGGCTCGACGCGGACGTGTCGGCGGAGCGTTGGGCTCGGTGTGGCCTCGCGGACGCCGAGGTGGTGTCCGCGGACGAAGCCGCCGCGCGGCTCGGCGCGTTCCTGGCGGACGTGCCCGCGCTGTTCGTGTGGCGAGCGGCTCCGTTCGAGCGCCTCGCGCTCGACGTGCCGATCTACGATCTGAAGACGATCGCGCGCCGGCGCGGGGTGCCGGACGCGCCGATGCCGCACGCGCTCGGCGCCCGGCTCGATCGTTCCGAGGCGCTGCGCGCGCAGCTCAGAACGGCTTGAAGTTGCCGAGGTAGGCGGCGGCCACGCCGGCCGCGATCACCACGAGCACCAGCGTCTTCGCGAGCGCGGCCTTGCGCTTGAACAGCGTCAGGGACGCGCCGAGGAACAGCCACAGCACGAGCTTGACGATCACCCACGGCGGGAAGCCGACGCCCAGCTTCGCGAGCGCACCGAACCCGGCGACGAGGAGGATCAGCAGGCCGATCCCGTGGCACATCACGAACGGGATGCGCGCCGCCTTGTTGTCGTAGCTCCCCGAGAGCGCGAGCGCTGCGAGGCCGCCGAGGCCGGTGAACGTGAGGAGCGCCCCGATCACGTGGAGGGCGTCGTAGAAGACGATGGACACGCGCGGAATCGAGCCCACCCCCGCCCATGAGTCAACTAGGCCATGACGCAGCTTCGCTGCGCGAACCTGCTTGGCACAGCCCTCAGGCCCGCCTCTTTCGAGGCGGGCTTCCGGCTCGGCCATGACGCAGCTTCGCTGCGCGAACCTGCTTGGCACAGCCCTCGGGCCCGCCTCTTTCGAGGCGGGCTTCCGGCTCGGCCATAACGCAGCTTCGCTGCGCGAACCTGCTTGGCACAGCCCTCAGGCCCGCCTCTTTCGAGGCGGGCTTCCGGCTAGAGCCGCAATGCCGTTGGCTTAGCGGACGGGCCATCCTCGAGCCCCCATCAGGCGGCGAGGGGCGCCTCGACGCAGGGGAGCGCGCCGTCGCCGCGGAGCGACGCGTCCCTCGGCCGCCGCTTCGCGGGGCTGGTGAAGGAGGGGGCGCGGAGCGCAGTGCTCCGAAGGAGGGCCGCGCTCTCGAACACCGGCTGGTATCGCTCTCACGAGCTGCCCTCCGCGCGTGCCGGCGAAGTCGGAAGCGGGTCACGCCGCCGGCGCTCGGTACACGCGTCTTGCCTGGACTGGGTAGAGCGGCGCTCGTGAATCCTCCGATCGATGAGGGCGCGACCCATCACTGCGTTCGCCGCGTGAAGGTTGTGCGCGCGACACAGCAAGCGCAACTCACCGACCACGCTCTTGGCGCCCAGCGCGCGCCCGCCCACGTGATCGAATTCGAGGTTCGACCGTTCGCTGCATCGCCGACCGCCCGGGCTCACGTACGTGCACTGCGCGCCGTCGCGCTCCACCACCGCGCGGCGCGTTGCCGCCGGGACGTACGCTGCACCCACGGGTGCATCCTCGGCGGGTTTCGATCGCGGACGGCTCGTCTTTCCGTTCTTCCTCCTCTCCAGCTTCTCCACGTAGAGCGCAAGCGCCGCTTCGAAGATCTCCCCGATGTCCGTCCCAGGCGGGGTGAGCTCCTTGGCTCGATCCAAGAGCGCCTTGGCTTCGGCGCGCCCGTCGAAGTGAAAAGCGAACGTGTCGGGCGTCGCCGCCTCGACGCGGTCTTCGCAGCTCTTCGCTCCGGGGAACTCGGTAGCGATGAGCATCTCGACCTCGGCCTTGGACTTGTTTTTCGCCTGCTCGACGAGGCTGTGGGCGTTGTCGTCGTTCATGAACTTGGAGAGCTTCGCGACGCCGGTCATGTGCAGCTCACCGGTCGCGAGCAGCCCGAGGTGTTCGGGCTGATCGCGTCCGCCCGGGACGGACATTGGAGAGATCTTCGAAGCGGTGCTCTCGCTGTACGTTGAACGGCTCGAGTAGAAGAAGAACGCGCGCACAACCTACACGAGGCGCGTGAGGTGATGGGTCACGCGTTCATCGATCGGAGGATTCGCGAGCGACGCTACCACCCGGCCCAGTCTGGGCTCGTGCTCCGAGCGTCCGTGGCGTGAAGAGCATCCACCACCGCAGCCGCGGGAGGGCAGCGCGTGACGGCAGCTGCCGCGCGCGATTCGACAGCGCGGTCGTCGTCCCAGGTTATGGCGGTCCCCGGAGCTCCTTCACCCGCCCGGCGAAACGCGTGGCCGAGGGGCGCGCTTTTCCGCGAGGCCGTAGCGCCCGGCCGCAAGGCGTTTACGCCGCCGCGTGGGTGCTCGACGTTGGCCCATGCGCGGGGTGAACGGCTTTGGCGTCAGCGTTCGAGCACCACGCCGACGTAGCCCACGAAGCTCGTGGGCTCGTCTTCGTGGGGGCGGACGTCGTAGCTCGTGGTGTAGCGCGTGACGACGCCGCGCTCGGCGCCGAGGCCCTTGGCGACGGCCATCGCGGCGGCGGCGGCGCCGGGGCAACACGCGTTGCGCGAGCGCTGTGCGGTCCAGACGATGCGGGTGCTGTCGAACGACTCCAGCTTTGCGATGAGCTCGGGGTCGTTGACGTTCTTCACCCAGTCGAGCCCGACGCGGCCGCGGCCGTGGGGGACGTAGCGGTAGTTTGGGCCGTAGTGGGTGAGGTCGGTGGAGCCGACCGCGACGATGCGCTCGTAGCCGCGGCGTCGGGCGAGGTCGAGGACCTCGGCGCCGATCTTCGTCGCGCGCTCCGTGGGGGGGACGCCGATCGTGAGGAACCGGGCGTCGGGCCACAGCTTCTTGACCATCGGCATCACCACCTCGACGGCGTTGTCGTCGTAGTACTCGTCCGGTGTCTCCGGGTCACACTCGATGCCCATCGCGATGTCCTCGGCGAGCTCCCCCGCGATCTCGGCTGGTCCGTACGGTGTCTCCCACGCGCCGCCGAGGAACACCCGCACGGGAACGCGCGGACCGAGGTGGCCGCCGAACACGACGACGAGGTCGGCGTCGGGGCGGCGGCGCTGCACGGCGGCGAGCGCTTCGAACGCGACGGCGCCGGAGTACGTCCACCCGGCGTGGGGAACGATCGCGCCGAAGGCTTCGCCGTCGACTTCGGGCACGACGGCGCTCGCGAGCGCGGCGTCACACGCGTCGGCGGTGGCGGGGTACCAGTGGCCCATCAGCTCGGCGGGGCGGAGATCCACGGCGCGAAGTTAACACGGTCTGCTATGTTCCTCGGCGCCGTGGCGCTCACCAACGTGATCGGCTTCGACGACGCGCCGTTCGAACGTTCGCATCGTGGCGACGTGCGGTTGGTGGGCGTGGTCTGCTCCCGCACGCGCTGCGACGGCGTGTTGTCGACGCGCGTACGACGCGACGGACGGAACTCGACCGACCGCATGATCGAGGTCGTGCGCTCCTCGGCGTTCGACGGTCACGTGCGTGCGGTGATCCTCCAGGGGATCGCGGTGGCGGGCTTCAACGTCGTCGACGTGCACCGTCTCCACGACGCGCTCGGCATCCCGGTGCTCGTCGTGGCGCGTCGCCGACCCAACCAAGCGAGGATCCGGCGCGCGCTCTTCGACGCGGTGCCGGGCGCGGCGCGGAAGTGGCGGCTGATCGAGGCGGCCGGGCCGATGGAGCCGTTGCGGAACGTCTTCGTGCAGCGCGTGGGGCTCTCGGTGCCGATGGCGCGCGACCTGCTCGCGGCGACGACGCTCCACGGGAACATCCCGGAGCCGCTGCGCCTCGCGCACCTCATCGCCGGCGGTGTCACGACCGGCCACAGCCGCGGCCGGGCGTGACGACGTATCAACCTTCTGCCAATCCGTTGGCAGCGTGCGAGCTTCGTCACGGAGACGGTGCGATGCTGGCGCGGTGAACCGAGATCGTGTGCTCGCGTACGCCCGACGCATCGGCGTCGAGCCCCCCACGACCTGCGGCGCGTCGGAGCTCGCCGCGCTACAGGAGGCGCACCTGCTCGCCGTGCCGTTCGAGAACCTCGACGTCCACGCGGGACACCCGATTCGACTCGAAGAGGACGCGCTGTTCGACAAGATCGTCACGCGCGGGCGCGGCGGATTTTGTTACGAGCTCAATGGCCTGTTCTGCGAATTTCTCTCGGGCCTCGGCTATCGCGTCCGGCGGGTCTCCGCGCGGGTGTTCGGAGAAGGGGGGCAGCTGGGCCCAGAGCACGACCACCTCGCGCTGCTGGTGGACTGCGAGGGGATGTGGCTCGTCGACGTCGGCTTCGGCGACGCCTTCATCCACCCGTTGAGTGCCGACACTTCGGATTTCGTTCAGCAGAGAAACGGCGCCCATCGGATTTCATTCGCGCGGGACGAGCTCGTCTATTCACGGGAGAAGGACGGGGAGTGGCGGGACCAGTATCAGTTCACTCCTCATGCGCGCGCCTGGTCGGACTTCGACGCGATGTGTGTCCATCACTCGACCTCGCCTCAATCGCACTTCACCCAGAAGCGGGTGGTGTCGAAGCTGACCCCCGACGGACGCGTCACGCTCCGCGACGACCGTCGCATCCACACGGTCGACGGTGTCGTCACCGAGACGCCGCTCACCGACGCACAGTCGTGGTCCGCGGCGCTCGCGAAGGACTTCGGCCTCACCTTCTGAGTGAATCTTCTGAACGTATCTCGGTCCCCCGGCACTGAAAGCGGTGTCGACGACTGCACACGTCGACGGGAGGGATTCGATGACTGCGGTGAAGAGCCGTACGCCCGAGATCGGCGTGCGAAGACGGGTGACCTACGCCCTGATCATGTTCGGGTTCGTCGCGCTCGCGCTCGGCGGGATGGCCGAGCTGGGCGCGCGGTTCTACCTCGGGCGCGTCCTGGAGAAGTCCACGCAGCGCAAGTTCCGTTTCAACAGCTATCGCGTGTACGAGCACGTCCCCGGCTTCCGGGAAGGCGACGGCGCGCGCGACTGGATCGTCATCGACGAACATGGCTTTCGGCGCACCGAGCCCGTCGCCAAACAGAAGCCACCGAACACGTTCCGGGTGTTCCTGCTCGGCGGCTCCGCGGCACACGGCATCTCCAGCGCACCGCCTTACCCCGTGCGCCACATCTACCCGGACGAGACGATCGACGCGCACCTCGAGGCGAAGCTCGAGGCTCTGTCGGACGGGCGTGACGTGGAAGTCATCAACGCCGCCGTCACCGGCTACCAGGTCTTCCAACACACCGCCTACCTGACGAGTGAGCTCCTCGACTACGCGCCAGACCTCGTGGTGTTCCTCGATGGCGCCAACGATCACTACGTCAACAACCCCGAGCACCAGTACCAGGGCGACTTCGTCTACCAGTTCTGGAAGCGGCGTCTTCAGCGACCATCCGCCGTCGGCCTCTTCGACTACACGGCCCTGTGGGCGAGTCGGCACAGCGCGTTCTTCCGCGGGGCCTTCGCGTGGCGCCTGCAGAAGGACGCGCGTTCGAATCGATCCGAGGTCGACGCGGTCGTGACCTACGAGACCCAGGCCGACCTCCTCGCGGGGCATCGCGCCGCCGCACGTCGCGGCTTCCTGCGCGCGATCGAGGCCAACCTCGTGATCCTGAACGCGGCGGGGGTCGACGCGATCGTGGCCCTCCAGCCGATGCTCGTGCTCCGCGACCCGGCGATGCTCTCCGACGCCGAGCGCGCGTTCCTCCGTCCACAGCCGCACATCGTCGACCTCTATCCAACGGTCGTCGACGAGGTGCGCGCGGTCGCCGAGGAGAACGGCGCCGAGTTCATCGACACCAACCCGGCGTTCGACGATCCCGCGCTCCGGGGCCGACAGCTCCTGATCGACTACTGCCACCTCAGCCCCGAGGGCGGCGCGGTGGTCGCCGACGTCTTGCTCCCGCTCGTCCACGGGAAGATGCGCACGCGAATCGCGGCGTTGGACCCCCAAGTCCGATGACCGACGCCCCGAGTCCGACGACCTGCTAAGGACGGGCGCGATGGACGCTCGCATCGCCGCCGCCGCCGCGCTCGTCGCGCTGGTCGCGTGTAACGGCGGCGAGGTCGACCCCCCCGCCTCCCACGACGCCGGCGTGCGAGACTCCGGACCCACGGTGACCACGCGAGACGCCGGACCGGACCGCGACGGCGGCGAGCGCGACGCAGGTGTCAGCACGGACGCGGGCTTCCGCGACGGGGGCCGTCGCGACGCAGGACCGCCCCCTCGATGTCTCTCGGCGCAGGGCGCCGTCACCACGCGCGACGTCTCCCACGACGGCTTCACCGCAGCGGTGACGATCGAACGCGACGACCCGTGCGCACGTCAGTACGCGCTGAGCACGACGCAGCCCCTGCGCGACCACCCGTACGGCAACCCGCGAGTGATCGCGGAGAGCGCGAACGATCCCGTTCTTCGTTCCGGCGACGTCCTCCTCGACGCGCTCTACGCGCTAGCGCACCTCGAGCGACACGACGCGAGCGTCGACAAGATCGTGGACTTCGCGTTCGACCGCGGTGCCCCGATCGACTGCCCGTCTCCGGGGTGTTTCGAGACCGGCCGCCTGTGGACGTTCGTCTGGACCCGCGACTCCGCGTACGCGGCCGACCTCGGCCTCGCGCTCGTCGACCCGCCCCGAATGCAGACGACGCTCGAGCTCAAGCTCTCGCCGGACCGCAGCGGCGGCGACGTCCAAATCGTTCAGGACACGGGCTCTGGCGGGAGCTACCCGGTGTCGACGGATCGTGTCGCCTGGGCGCTCGGCTCACGCGTGCTCTACCGCGCCCTCGCGGATCCCACCGCACACGCCGGCCGCGCGCTCGACGCGATCGCCAACACGATCGAGCAGGACCGCGTCGCGGTGTTCGACGCCGCCGACGGCCTCTACCGCGGCGAGCACTCCTTCCTCGACTGGCGCGAGCAGAGCTACGCTCCGTGGACCGCGCAGGACACCGCGCACATCGCGATGTCGAAGGCGCTGTCGACCAACGTCCTGCACCTCGAAGCCCTCCGCTACGCCGCCGCGCTCGCGACCGACGCCAACGATCCACGCGCCGCGCGTTACGCAGGGTGGGCCGACGCCCTCGCGACCCGCATCCACGAGCGCTTCTGGCTCGCCGAGGACGGCGGGTGGTCCAGCCACATCCCGACCACGCTCGACCCGGCCCCCGCGCGTCGGTTCGATCTCCTCGGGACCTCGCTGGCGGTGCTCGCGGGCATCGGCGACGAAGCCGCGCGCACCGAGGCGATCACCAACTACCCGCACCTCGTCCGCGGGCCGCCGGTGATGTGGCCGGAGTCGAACGAGGTCCCGATCTATCACAACCGAGCGATCTGGCCGTTCGTCACCGCGTACGGCATGCGCGCGGCGAAGCAGGTCGGCGCCGCCGAGGTCGTTACCCACGCCGCGCTTTCGCTATACGACGGCGCCGCGCTGAACCTGTCGAACATGGAGAACCTGGAGGTCGAGTCCGGCCTCCCGTGGGTCGAGGACGGCGGTCACTCGGGGCCCGTCGTGAACTCCCAGCGTCAGCTGTGGTCGGTCGCGGCGTTCTTCACACTCGTGCACGAGACGGTCTTCGGCGTCACGCCCGTCGACGGCGGCCTCGACTTCGCGCCAGGCCTCACGCGGGCGCTGCGACGGACCTGGTTCGAAGGCACGAGCGTCGTCGCGCTGAGCGCGCTCCCCTTCCGCGGCGCGCGTTTCTCGGTGCAGCTCGAGCTCCCCGAGTCGGTCGAGGACGGCGACGCGATGCTCGAAGTCGAAGAGGTCCTCGTGAACGGGGTGGCGGTGGCGCCGCCGCTGGTCCCCGCCGACGGCGACGTCATCAGCGTGGTCCTCAAGGACAACGGCGCCACGAACGGAGCCCTCCGCCTCGTCACCGACGGCGCCATCTTCGCGCCGCCCACGCCCAGCATCTCGGCGATCGCCGCGAGCCCCGAGCTGACGCTCACGCTCCAGGGCGGAACGAACGCGGCGACCTGGTCGATCTACCGCGACGGTGTCCGCGTCGCGACGGGCCTGCCGGGGACGAACACCAGCTACACCGACCCCGGAACGTCCGCCGCGTCCCCCAGTCACTGCTACACGGCGGAGCTCGTGGTGGATGGCCGCGCGTCCCACCGCAGCAACCCCGCTTGCTGGTGGGGGCCCGCGTTCGAGCGCACCGCGTCGATCGACGCAAACGCGTTCACGGCGGTCGGTGGCTCACTCGTCTTCAACCACGGCCGCTCGCACTACGAAGCGTGGGGCGATTCGGGCCACTCCCTCGAGGCCACGTACACCGCGGCCCGCAGCGGCGAGCACCTCGTGCAGCTCTCCGCGGGCAACGGCGCGGGGCCGGTCGACACCGGCATCACGTGCGGTATCAAACGCGTGCGCGTCGAGACGATGGCGGGCGCGCCGGTCGCCGAAGGGTACGCGGTGATGCCGCACCTCGGGGACTGGAGCGTGTGGCGCGACGGGTCTTTCGTGGCCGCCCAGCTGCAGGCCGGCGAGACCTATCGTATCGTCGTCGACATGGACGCCTTCGCGGTGAACATGTCCGAGCGTCGGTTCTTCGAGCGGTACACCGGAGGATCGGGCGGCTCGACCGGCGCGTTCTTCCGCGTGAACATCGATCAGATCAAGGTCCTCGCACGCGGGCCATGAGGCGCGCCCTCTGGCTGTCCGCGCTTCTCGCCGCGACGGCGTGCAAGCGCGTCGACTCCGCCGAGGTCGGGAAGAAGATCCTCCACTTCGGCGTACGCTCGGAGGTCGCTTCGCTCGACCCCGTGCACGCCTCCGACGAGGCCTCCAGCATCGCGCAGGGGCTCGTCTACGAACCGCTGCTCCAGTACGACTACGAGGCGCGCCCGCTCGTGCTCCGCCCGCTGCTCCTCGCCGCGATGCCCGAGGTGAGCGAAGACCTACGCACGTACACGTTCACGCTGCGCGACGACGCGAAGTTCTCGGACCACGAAGCGTTCGCCGATGGCGTCGGGCGCACCGTCACGTCCACCGACGTCGTCTACGCGTTCAAGCGGATGGCGGACGCGAAGAACGCGCCGAAGGGGTGGTGGATCTTCGCGGACCGCATCGTCGGCTTCGACGACTACAAGGAGGCGCAGAACGCCGCGCCGAAGTTCGACTACGACGCACCGGTGGAGGGGCTCGAGATCCACGACGCGAGGCGCTTCTCGATCCACCTCACCCACCCGTACCCGCAGCTCCTCTACATCCTCGCCATGGCGTACACGGCGGTCGTTCCGCGCGAGGTCGTCGAGCACGCCGGTGAAGCGTTTCCTCGCCTCGCGATCGGCTCCGGGCCGTTCCAGCTGAATCGCTGGGCGCCGGGCGTCGAGCTCGACTTCACACGGCGGCCGAGCCGTCACGAACAGGTCGCGCTCGACGGCGTTCGTCTCCACATCTTCCCGCAGGAGCAGCCGATGTGGCTGAAGTGGCGCGTGCGCGATCTCGACGTGATCATCGTGCCGTTCGACTACCAACCGGCGCTGTTCGATCGCGACAAGGGCCTACGTGAGGCGTTCGTCGAAGACGGCGTATCGATGTTCCAGTACGACAAACTCGACTTCGTCTTCCGCGGCTTCAACATGGAGGACCCGGTCGTCGGCGGCTTCGAGAAGGGGAAGCTGGTCCGCAAGGCGCTCGCCGCGGCCTACGACGTCGAAGAGATCGGTCGAGCTTTCTACGACGGTGCGATCACCGCGTACGCCGGCCCGATCCCGCCGGGGCTCGCCGGTCACGACGATGCGCTGCGCGAGCCCTACCGCGGTCCGAACCTCGCGCTCGCGAAGAAGCTCCTCGCCGAGGCCGGCTACCCGGGCGGCCGCGGTCTGCCGCCGATCGAGCTGAACTTCTACCGTGGCGGATCCTCCCCCGAGCAGGCGGAGATGATCCGTCGTCAATGGTCGAAGATCGGCGTCGACGTCGACGTGAAGCTGTTCAGCTTCCCGGAGCTGTCGCGGCGCATCCGCGACAAGAAGGCTCAGGTCTTCTCGCTCGCCTGGGGCTCCGACTATCCGGACGCCGAGAACAACCTCGCGATGTTCTACGGCCCGAACGCCGCACCTGGAAGCAACCACTTCAACTACCGACGCGACGCCTACGACCGCCTCTACGAACGCGCGCGGGTCATGCCGCCCTCCGACGAGCGTACGCGCCTGTACACCGAGATGCGGGACCTCGTGATCGAAGACGCACCGTTTATGGGGGCCTTCGCGCGCCAGCGCTACTACGCGCAGAACCGCCGCGTGTCGCGCTTCGTCCCCAACGAGACGTGGTGGACGTGGCTCAAGTACGTCGACGTGGAGCCACGGGCGCGATGACTCGTTTCGTCGCTCGCCGGCTGCTGGAGGGCGTGCCGATCATCCTCGGCGTCACGCTCATCACGTTCTTCCTGTTCTACGTGTTCGGCGGCGACCCGGTGCTCGAGTTCCTCGGCAAACACGCGACACCCGACGAGATCGCCGCGTTGGAACGCGAGTACGGCCTCGACCGACCCCTCTATATTCAGTATCTCGCCTACCTGCGGGAGATCCTCACGCTCGACTTCGGTCGGTCGTTCACGACGCGTGAGCCGGTGTCGCAAGTCCTCTTGCGCGGGGTCGGGCCGTCGTTGTCGCTGACGGTCCCTGCGTTGTTCGCCACGACCATCCTCTCGGTCTCGATCGGCCTCGTCGCCGCGCGCTTCCGCGGACGTGCCATCGACCGGGGCCTCATGGTGCTCGCCGTCGTCGGGATGAGCGTGAGCTTCCTCGTCTACATCGTGGTCGGGCAGTACCTGCTCGCCTTCGAATGGCCGCTGTTCCAGATCCATGGATACCGCCCCGGGCTCGTCGAGCGGTGGCCATACCTCGCGCTGCCCATCCTCATCCTCGTCGTGGTCGGGATGGGCTACGACTCGAGGTTCTACCGCAGCGCGATCGCCGAGGAGGTCGACAAGGAGCACATCACGACCGCCTACGCGAAGGGTCTCGGCGCCGGCCGCGTGCTGTTCGTCCACGTGCTCAAGAACGCGATGGTCCCGATCGTCACCCGCGTGATGATCTCCGTCCCGTTCCTCGTCACGGGCTCGCTCCTCCTCGAGTCCTTCTTCGGAATCCCTGGGCTCGGCGGCACGCTCCTCGAAGCCCTCGACCGCGCCGACTTCCCGATCATCAAGGCCTACACGGTGCTGGTCTCCGTGCTGTTCGTCCTCACCAACGTGCTCACCGACGTCTTCTACGCGTGGGTCGACCCGAGGATCCGTCTGTCGTGATCGGGCGCTCCGTCATCACGCGCCTGCGCGGCGACCGCGGCGCGCTCCTGTGCCTCGTCGTCATCGCGGTCTACGCCGCGGTCGCGTTGCTCGTCGCGAGCGGTGTCCTCGCCACCGATGTCAACGCACGCGTCGGCGAGCGTTTCCTCGCACCGGGCCCCGGCCACTGGCTCGGCACGGATCGACAGGGCCGCGACATCCTCGCGCGCGCGCTGTTCTCCACGAAGATCGCGTTCTCCGTCGGCCTCGTCACCGCGACGGTCTCCGTCACGATCGGGACGGCCCTCGGCGCTGTCGCGGGGTACTTCGGCGGCAAGGTCGACGCCGCGATCGTGTGGCTCTACTCGACCGTGCAGTCCGTCCCGTCGATCCTCCTCCTGGTCGCCATCGCGTACGTCGCAGGACGCGGGCTCTTCGGCGTGTACCTCGCGTTCTGCGCGACGTTCTGGGTCGGCCCGTGCCGCGTCGTCCGTGGGGAAGCCGCCAAGATCCGAGAGGCGCAATACGTGGAGGCCGCGCGTGCGTTGGGGTACGGACCGCTGCGCATCCTCGTCGCGCACGTCGTCCCGAACACCCTCCACCTCGCGCTGGTGAGCTTCGCGCTCGCGTTCGTCGGCGCGATCAAGTCCGAGGTCATCCTCTCGTACCTCGGCCTCGGCGTTCAGGGGGAGCCGAGCTGGGGCACGATGATCAACCAGTCGCGCGGCGAGCTCATCAACGGCTTCTTCTGGCAGATCGGCGCCGCCTCCGTCGCGATGTTCGGACTGGTCCTCGCGTTCAACGTGTTCAGCGACGCCCTGCAGGACGCGCTGGATCCGAAGGCTTCCTGACGCAGCGAGAGGTCCAACGTGGTACCGATCGCTTGATGTCCCGGATCGCCGACCAGGTTCAGCTCTCGATCGCGCGGCAGCTGCTCGGCGTGCCGCCGACGGTGCTGGACCTCCTGCTCTCCACCCGGCGCAAGACGTACCGGTCGGCCACGCTCGATCCCACCGCCCACCTGATGTTCGGTCTCTTCAAACGAAGCGGCCGCGCCGGTCTGCACGAGATGGAGCCGCCGCGCGCACGTCAGGCGGCTGCAACGTTGGGCGGGCCGTTCGAGGTCGAGCACGTCGAGGTTCCGATCGCCGACACGACGCTCGCCGATCTCCCCGTACGCCTCTACCGCGGCGGCTCGGCGGACGCGCCCGCGATGTTGTTCTTTCACGGCGGCGGCTTCGTCGTCGGCTCGATTCAGACGTACGACCGGGTGTGTCGCTACATCGCCAAGGCGGCGCGCGCGACCGTGGTCTCCGTCGAGTACCGGCTCGCGCCCGAGCACCCGTACCCGGCGGCGCACCTCGACGCGCGTCGTGTGCTCGAGGCCGCGATCGCGGGCACGCCGGCGATCGGTGCTCCGTCGGCGTGGATGGTCGCTGGGGACAGCGCCGGGGGCAACCTCGCCGCGTCCGCCGCGCAGCACGCCCAGGAGATCGGGGCGCCGCTTTCGTTTCAGTATCTCGTCTACCCCGCGACCGATCTGCTCCACGACACGCAGTCCTTCCGCGACCTCCCGTCGATGGACTTGTTGCTCGGCTCCGATCTCCTGGATTGGTTCGGTCGTCACCTCGTCGACGACCGCGAGAAGGTGCGCGACCCGATGGCCTCACCGCTCCGGCGCGAGGACCTCACCGGCCTGTGCCGGACGAAGATCGTCACCGCGGGGTTCGATCCGCTCTGGGACGAGGGTGAGGCGTACGCGAAGCGCCTCCGCGAAGCGAACGTCGACGTCGCGCACCAGCACTACCCGACGATGTTCCACGGCTTCATGTCCTTCGCCGCGCTCTTCCCCGAGGGCCGCGCGCTGTTGGAGGACATGGCGCGGACGCTGCGGGATCTCTGAGCCGTCAGATGCAGGCGGGCGGGGACTGCGTCGTGTCGCAAGTCCCGCCGGGGCAGTCCGCAGGCCGCTCGCAGCCGAGCGGCGCGCACGCGTTGGTGTCGCGGTAACTCTTGAACGCGCGGGGGCCGACGCCGCCGGGCACGTTGCAGAACTCGGCCGCGGTGCAGTCCGCGTCCGTGCTGCACGGCGGGCGGCAGTACCCGTCGGCGTGGCAGACCTGGCTCGACGGGCAGCTCGCGGGGGTGCAGCCCGCGATGCAGTTGCCGTTGGCGAGGTTGCAGATCGGGAGCGTCGCGGGGCAGTCGGCGTCTTGGGTGCAGAAGCCGAGGCAGAGCCCGATCTCTCCGGGTTGGTTGTTCGTCGCGCAGCGCGCGCCGCCGGTGTTCGGGCAGGTCTCCCCCTCGCAGATCTGGCCGCTGCCGCAGGTCGACGCTGGGTTCGGATTCAGCGGGCAGTAGATCGGCATCGCCCCGCAGCCGGAGAACCGCGTGCAGAGGTTCGAGCTGGAATCACACACCATCCCGTCGGGGCAGTTGGGGCACGGGCGTGTGCAGTAGCGGTTGCCGTCGGGGTAGACGACGCACGACTTCGTCCCGCCGCCGAAGATCGGGTGCAGGCGTCCGCACTCGGCGTCGGTCTGGCACGGCTCGCAGAGGCCGCGTCCGCGCACGCACACCGACCCGTGCGCGGCGTCGCAGGTTGCGGTCACGTAGATGCCCTGGCCGCAGTCGAGTCGCTGCATCGGGTTGATGTCCGAGCAGATGTCGCAGTCCGCGTTCGAAGTGCACGCGCGCCCGGGCACGCAGCTGCGCGGGGTCGTCGCGAAGTTACAGACGTTGCCGCTGGGGCAGTCCTGGTCGACCGAACACTGCGTCGGCACGCCGCCGCCGTCGCGAACGCCGCCGTCGCGTCCACCGTCGCGCGGCGCTCCGCCGTCGCGTCCGCCATCGCGCGGCTCGCCGCCGTCACGCCCGCCGTCCGGCTCATCACCGCCGTCGGGCTCGACGCCGCCGTCGGGCTCGACGCCGCCGTCGCGCGGCCCTGCGTCCCGGACCTCACCGCCGTCGCGGGAGACGGCACCGCCGTCGCGCGGGGTGCCGTCGTCGTCACCCAGGTCCTCGCGGTCCGCGGAGCACCCGGCGACGAGCGCGACCGCGAAGAAGGCGAGTCCGGTTCGGCGGAGGCAGCGCACGGCGCGATTAGAGCAGCCCGTATCCGCGGTCACAACGGAGGTGACCGGCAGCACCTGCCGGCACACGTCGCCGGTCGGGCCGTCGTCGAAGCGCAGTGGGCGGCATCCGCGCGTCGTTCGTTTCGGCACGCGCTCTGCACTACGATGCGCGCATGAAGTGGATCGCGCTCGTGTCCCTCTGTCTCGCCGGATCGGCGCAGGCCGCCGAGGTCGAAATCGGCGGCTGGACCGTGAACACACCGGCCGGCTGGAACGCGCAGCGCCAGGGCGACCGGGTGGTGCTCGGTCACGCCCAGGAGCCGGGCCTGGTCGCGCTGTGGGTCGATCCGTCCGCGACCGAGGCTTCGTTGCGCAGCGACGCCAAGGAGGGGCTGTCGGAGGGCGGCGTGACGCTCCGGCCCCGAGGTGACGTGCGTGTTCACGCGTCCAAGCGGTTGCGCACGCTGTTCGTGGATCTCGAAGGCACCGATGGGCAGGGCGGCGCGCTCCGCGGTCGCATCGTCGCCGTCCTCGCGCCGAAGGGCGGGGCGCTCGCGGTCCTCGCGCTGGCGGCGCCCAAGGCGTTCGGCGGGCTGGCGAAGCGGCTCGACGCGATCGCACGCTCCGCGAAGCTCGCGCCCCGTCCCTCGGGCGCCGCGCTGTTGAAGGGCGCGCTCTGCACCCACTCGGGGAACAGCGAGATGGGCCGTACCCAGCGCGTCACGTTCGACGGTCGCGGGCACGTGACCTACGGCAGCGAGCTGGTCGGCGGCGGCAACTTCGTCGGTGGTAGCTGGAGCGCGGCGGCCGGCAACCAGTTCGACCCGAGCACCGCCGGTCGCTACGAGGTGCGCGGCGACGAGGTCACGGTCACCATGGACGGCGACACGATGCGCTGCCGGGTGCACTTCAGGCAGCGCGACGGACGCATCACCGAGGTGAAGTGCGGCGAGACGCTGTGGGGCACGAGCCTCTGCGAGTGAAGCTGCTATGCTCCCCCGCGCGTGGCGCTGCTCGAGGTTCGAGATCTCGTCGTCGGGTTCGAGACCCGGCGCGGTCGCTTGACGGCGGTCGATGGCGTCTCGTTCGCGGTCGACCGTAGTGAGACCGTCGGGCTCGTCGGGGAGTCGGGTTGCGGCAAGTCGGTCACGGCGAAGTCGTTGCTCCGCCTCCTCCCGGAGCCGCCCGCGCACGTCGCGGGGCAGGTGCTCCTCGACGGGGACGACGTCCTGAAGATGGCGCCGCCCGCGTTGCGGCAGGTGCGCGGCGGACGGATCGCGATGATCTTCCAGGAGCCGATGTCGGCGCTGAACCCGGTGCTGTCGATCGGCTACCAGATCATGGAGGCGATCGCCGCGCACGAGAAGGTGTCACGCCGCGAGCGCCGCGACCGAACGGTGGAGCTGCTCCGCGAGGTCGGCATCCCGGATCCCGAGCGCCGCATCGACGACTACCCCCACCAGCTCTCGGGCGGGATGCGGCAGCGCGTGATGATCGCGATGGCGTTGTCGATGAAGCCGGACGTCCTCGTCGCCGACGAACCCACGACCGCCCTCGACGTCACCATCCAGGCTCAGATCCTCGAGCTGATCGCCCGACTCCGTGAGGAGCGAAAGATGGGTGTCCTCCTGATCACGCACGATCTCGCGGTGGTCGCCGAGACCTGCGATCGCGTCGTCGTCATGTACGCCGGTCAGATCATCGAGGAGGCCGAGCCGAACGCGCTGTTCACCACGCCGAGGCACCCGTACACACGCGGGCTCCTCGACTCGGTGCCCGCGGGCCCCGACCGCCCGCTGAAGCCGATCCCCGGCTCGGTACCGGACCTCGATCAACTGCCGAAGGCGTGTCGCTTCCACCCGCGTTGCTCGAAGAAGGAAGCGAAGTGCGAGACCGACGCGCCCGCCCTGGAAGGCGCCGTTCGCTGCCACTTCCCGCTGGACGCGTGATGAACCTGCTCGTCGCCAAGGGGGTGTCGGTCGTGTTCCGTCGGCGCGGGCACGTGTTGAACGCGGTGGACGGCGTGGACCTCTCGCTCGAGCCCGGAGAGACGGTCGGCCTCGTCGGGGAGTCCGGCTCGGGGAAGAGCACCCTCGCGCGCGCGCTCCTCGGCCTCGTCTCGCTGGAGGCCGGTACCGTGGATTTCGACGGCACGCGGATCAGCGCGCTCGACGAGCGCGCGATGCGGCCGCACCGTCGCCGGTTGCAGATGGTCTTCCAGGATCCGTACGGCGCGCTGAACCCGAGGCGCACGGTGGGGGCCGCGTTGACGGAGGCGCTCGCGTTCCACGGGGTCGTCGACAAGGCGCAGCTGCGGCCGCGCGCGGCGGAGCTGTTGGACCGGGTGGGGCTGCCGGCTTCGACGTTCGACCGCTTCCCGCACGAGCTGTCGGGCGGACAGCGTCAGCGCATCGGCATCGCGCGCGCAGTGTCGGTCGAGCCGAAGCTGATCGTCGCGGACGAACCCGTGTCGGCGCTCGACGTCTCGGTTCGTGCGCAGATCCTCGCGCTGCTCTCGGACCTCAAAGCGCAACTTGGGTTGACGTACCTGTTCATCTCCCACGACCTCTCGGTGGTCGAGTACTTCTGCGATCACATCCTCGTGATGAACGCGGGGAAGATCGTCGAACGCCTCCCGGCGCGCGACGCACGCGCGGCGGCGACGCACCCGTACACAAAGAAGCTCTTCGACGCGATCCCGAGGATGCGACCGTGATCGTCATCGACGATCCGAAGGACCCGCGTGTCGCCGACTACGTCGACATCCGCGAAGCCCACCTCGTCAAACGCCGCGGCGTCTTCCTCGCCGAGGGGACCGAGGTCGTCCGCACCTTCCTCACGAAGAGCCCGCTCGAGAAGCGCTCGGTCCTGATCGCGGACCGCCGCGTCGACGCCCTGCGGGACGTGATCGACGCGGCCGAGGTCCCGGTCTACGTCGCCGCCCCCGAGGTGATGAATCGCATCGTGGGCTTCGACATCCACCGCGGCTGCCTCGCGGCGGGCGTCGTGCCGCGGCCGGCGTCGCCGCACGAGGTCGTCCCGACCGGGGCGCAGACCGTGTTGTTCCTGGAGGGCCTCGCCAACCACGACAACGTCGGGCAGGCGTTCCGAAACGCCGCGGCGTTCGGCGTCGGCGCGGTGTGGCTCGACGAGGCCTGCGCGGACCCGCTCTACCGCAAGGCGATTCGCACCTCGATGGGCGCGGCGCTGACGGTGCCCTTCGCCCGCGCGCGGCTCGAAGATCTCGACGCGCTGGAAGGTTTCGAGGTCGTCGCGATGAGCCCCGCCGGTCGGGACCTGGCAGAGGTCCCTCGGAGCGCTCGGACGGTGGTGCTCGTGGGGACGGAAGGGGCCGGGCTCAGCGCGGCGGCGATGGCCCGCGCCGACCACACCGCGTCGATCCCGATGGCGCCCGGGCACGACTCGCTCAACGTCGCGACGGCCGCGGCGATCGCGCTGTACACGCTCACCCGGCCGCTCGACGGGCGCTGACCGTCCGTTGCCAGGGGTCCCGCGGTCCGCTAGGACGGCCGGATGGAAACGCAGCAGATCGTCGACCTGTGCAAGCAACACACGCTGTACACCTGGGCTGCGACGGGGAAGGTGAACCCGCTCCCCATCGAGCGCGCCGAGGGCGTGTACATGTACACGACCGACGGTCGCAAGATCCTCGACTTCAACAGCCAGCTGATGAGCGTGAACATCGGACACGCGCACCCGAAGGTCCGCGAAGCGATGAAGCGGCAGCTCGACAAGCTGCTCTACGTCTTCCCCGGCACGGCGACCGAGGAACGTGCGCGGCTGGCGAAGAAACTCGCCGACCTGGTGCCGGGCGACATCAACACGTTCTTCTTCACGCTGGGGGGCGCCGAGGCCAACGAAAACGCGATTCGCGCGGCGCGCCTCTACACCGGCAAACACAAGATCATCACGCGCTACCGCAGCTATCACGGCGGCACGAACGCCACGATGCAGCTCACCGGCGACCCGCGTCGCTGGGCGAACGAGCCGGGCATGCCGGGCATCGTGCGGGTGATGGATCCGCGACCGTACGACTACTCGTTCGGCGACGACGACGAGACCCGGACGAAGAACAACCTGCAGTACCTCGAAGAGGTCATCCAGTACGAAGGCGCCGACAACATCGCCGCGATGTTCATCGAGACGGTCACCGGGACGAACGGCATCCTCCCGCCGCCGAAGGGCTACCTCGAAGGCCTCCGCGCGCTGCTCGATCGCCACGGCATCCTGCTCGTCTGCGACGAGGTGATGTGTGGCTTCGGTCGCACCGGGAAGATGTTTGCGTTCGAACACGCCGGCATCGTCCCGGACATCCTGTGTATGGCGAAGGGCCTGACCAGCTCGTACATCCCGCTCGGCGCGATGGGCGTGCGCGACGCGATCGCCGAGCACTTCCGCGAGAACGTCTTCTGGGGAGGGCTGACCTACAACTCCCACGCGCTCGCGCTCGCGACGGCGGAGGCGGTGATCGACGTGCTCGTCGGCGAAGGCATGGTGGAGAACGCCGCACGCATGGAGAAGGTCATGCGGAGCGAGATGGATCGGCTGCAGGCGAAGCACCCGTCGATGAAGGAAGGGCGGGCCATCGGTCTGTTCGGGATGATCGACGTGCAGAAGAACGCGGCCGGTGCACCGCTCGCCCCCTACAACGGGACGCACCCGATGATGCAGAAGCTGTCGAAGTTCTTCATCGACTCCGGTCTGTTCACGTTCGTGCGGTGGTCGAGCTTCATGTGCAACCCGCCGCTCTGTATCACCGAGGAGCAGCTGCTCGAGGGCTACGCGATCATCGACCGCGGGCTCGACATCACCGACGAAGCGTTCGAGGGCTGATCACGGCGTCGCGGCCGCGTACTTGTCGTAGTGCGCGCGCGCGGACGGGTCTCGCGCCAGGAACAGCACCCCGGCGAGGCCGCGGTGGCATTCACCGAGGTCGGCCAGCTCGATGCAGTGTCCGTAGAGGCGGTCGGCGCTGAGGAAGTCTCGGCGCTCGACGGCGGCGTTCGCCTGCTGAAGGAGGATCCGCGCCGAGTCCTCGCGCGACTCGCTCGGCGGCGTATCGTCCTCGTATTCGTAGCGCGGATGTGGATTGGCCACGTAGTTCGGGGGCGGGGTGATGACCTTGAGCGCCATCAGGGACCCCACGAGTCCGATCGCGAGACCGAGCGCGATCGCCAGGCCGATGCGCGGACGGTAGACCTTCTGCGCGACCACGAGCATTCGAATTGTCGCGTAGACCGGGGGCTTTGACCACTCCTTTCGGGCAGGCTGCTCTTGCGGCGATCGTCGATGGCCACGACAATCGCGCTCGCTCGTGACCGCCCCGGTGGAGAATCCCGCGCCTGAGCTCTCGGATCCAGGCACCTCTGATCTGAGCGAATCGATGTTCCGGGGCGCGATCCCGCCGCCCGCGCTGCTGTTCGGCTTCCTGATCGGGAGCGCGCTGGGGTTCTTCGTCCACGTGGTCTTCACGGGCTTCCCGGCGTCGAACTTGATCCCGCTGCGCGTCGCCGAAACCATCGAGCTCGCGGCGCCGACGATGTCCCCCGCGCCGCCCCGCGCGGTACACGTCGGGGCCGGGATCACACCCGAGGCCGGGGTCGAAGCTCGCAAGGCGCTCGCGGCGGCGCGGGCGTCCGTGAAGTCGCTCGACGGCAACGCGGGCGTCGAGGCGTTCGAGGAGTGCATCCGCCAGGCGGACCTCCCGGCGTGTCATCTCGAGCTCGGCCTGGTCTTGCTGACGGCCGGGGATGGCGCCGCCTACCCGCACCTTCGGCGGTACCTCGAGCTGGAACCGAAGCCCCAGGAAGCCGCGCTGATCCGCACCGTCCTGGACCGAGTCGGTACGAGCACGACATCCTGAGCGGGATGCGTCGCGTCGCCGTTGCCGCGCTCCTGGTCGCGTGCTCCGAACCGCTGCCTCCCAATGCGGGCGGCGATCCGTTCTGGGTGGAGGTCGACACCACCGGGGGCACCGATCTCGGCTTCGTGCCGGAACGCATCGAAGACGCTGCGCCCGCCGGTCGCCTCCGCCTGATCGACGTGACCGCCGACGTGGGGCTCGGCGACGGCGTGGGAGGCGGCAACTCCCACGGCGTCGGGATCGCGTTCGTCGATCTGTCCGGGGATCGGTGGCCGGACATCTTCGTGGCGAACGGCCGGGACCAGGACGGGACGCAGGTGCCGTCGCTGTACTACGAGAACCAACGCGACGGGACGTTCCTGGATCGAACGTCCGCCGCGGGCTTCGGCGTCCTCGCGAACGCGAACCTCTTCTCGGTCGCGGCGGCGGACTACGACGGCGACGGTGACGTCGACCTCTACGTCGGCGCGAGCCAGGGCGACGTGCTCATGAAGAACCAGGGCGACGCCACCTTCGTGGACGCGACGGTCGAGTCCGACGCCGGCGGCCCCCCGTCGGAGCCCGCGCTGTTCGGGGACGGGCGCAGCAAGGTCGTGTCGTTCGGAGACTTCGACGGTGACGGCCACCTCGACATCGTGTCGGCGTCGAGCGCGTTGCCTGCTCCGGGCGCGTACCTGCTGAAGAACGACGGCGACGGAACGTTCACCGACATCACGGCCTCCAGCGGCGTCACGATCGAGCCCTCCGGCAACCCGTGCGCCGTGTTGTGGTCCGACTACGACGCGGACGGCGATCAGGACCTGTGGATCTGGAACGACCGGGGCGGCCACGTGTTGTTGAGGAACGACGGCGGTCGCTTCGCGAACGTCACCGACGACGCGTTGGACGTCGGCATTCGACACCCGATGGGTATCGACGGCGCCGACATCGATCACGACGGTGACCTCGACTATTACGTGTCGAACATCGGCGACAATCCACTCCTGAGGAACAACGGCGACGGGACGTTCTCGGACATCACGGACCAGGCGGGGACCGGCGGCGACTACGGGTGGGGTTTGTCGTTCGAGGACTTCGATCTCGACGGCTGGCCGGATCTCTTCGTCGCGCAGGAGGACGACCGACCGCACCTGTTGTTCGCACACGACGGGCAAGTGCCGCCGACGTTCGAGCGGATCGAGCTCAATCACCCCGGCGTCATCAGCAGTCGACGCGCGCACAACGTGGCGGCGGGGTTCGCGGACTACGACAAGGACGGGCGCGTGGACGTCGTGCTCGCCGGCACCGACGGGCGGCCGATCCGGCTCTACCGAAACGAAACGCCGGTCGGCGACCACCGCTACCTGCACGTCTACGTCGAACCGTCCGCGGGCAACGGTACGGGGGTCACGGCGCGCGTGGCCGTGAAGTCGGGCGAGCTCGTGCAGTTCTACGACATCCTCGGCGGCTCGAGCCGCGCGTCGCAGAACGAACACAGCGCGCGGTTCGGATTGGGGCCGTACACCGGGGCGGAGTGGGTCGTCGTGCTCTGGCCCAACGGCCAGTACGACGTGTGGCGCAACGTAGAGGGAAACCAACAGCACACACTGGCCCCCTAGGTCGTTCGTCCACTCATCCCCCTGATGTCCGAGTCGCCCAACGGCTCGTACGGGTACGTTCCGCGACCGTTTGCTGACTGTGGTCACCTTGGCGGATGCCGCCTGGGACAAAGGTGCGAGCGAATGGGGCGTTCGATGATGGACCGGGCGACAGCGAAGCGAAAACGGAGGAGCACCACCATCCTCACGTTGTTCGTCGTGCTCTTTGGCGCGGGGGTCTTCGTGTACGGTGTCGCCCACGGTCGCCCCGTCATGCCCGACTCCAAGCTCCACCAGCGCCTGCGCCAGGACATGGTCGACCGCCAGATCGCCGGCCGCGACGTGACCGACCCACGTGTCATCGATGCGATGCGCCTCGTCCCGCGGCACGTCTTCGTTCCCGAGGACGAACGCGAGCACGCGTACGAAGATCGCCCGCTCCCGATCGGCGAGGGCCAGACGATCTCGCAGCCGTACATGGTCGCGGCGATGGTCGAGCTCGCGCAGCTGTCGGACGCCGAGCGGGTGTTGGAGATCGGCGCCGGCTCTGGCTACGGCGCGGCCGTGCTCTCGCGGGTGGCGAAGGAAGTCGTGACCGTCGAGATTGTCGAGCCGCTCGCAAACCGCGCGCAGACGACGCTCGAACGCCTCGGCTACGACAACGTACGCGTCGTCGTCGGCGACGGCTGGTCCGGGTACCCCAGCGGGGCGCCGTTCGACGCGATCGTCGTGACCGCCGCGCCAAAGGACGTGCCGCCCGCGTTGGTCGAACAGCTCGCGCTCGGCGGACGCCTCGTCATTCCGGTCGGTGAAGAGCACCAGCGCCTCGAGGTGTACGAACGCACCGCGGACGGCGTGAAGAAGTACCGAGTCTTCGACGTGAGCTTCGTGCCGATGACCGGTCGCGCGCAGCAGCTACCGTGATCACGACCCTCGCGCTCCTCACGACGTTGGTGTGCGCGCCGACGTCGACGCCGCCCGATCTCGCCGTGGGGCTCCTCGTGGGTGAACCGAACGGCCTTACGCTCGCGGCGCCGGTGCTCGAGACGTTTCGGGTGCACGCGGCCGCCGGGCTCTCCGCCGACCCGGACCGCGACGCGCTCGTGACGTTCGACTTCACCTACGACATGTCCGAGATCATCGGCCGGGTGTTCGGCACGGGCTGGATGTCGGTCTGGTTCGGGCTCGGCGTGCGCTACGCCGCGAGTGACGTGGACGCGAGCGAGGACGCCTTCGGGATGCGCGTGCCGTTCGGTGTCTCGTACTTCGACGACACCTCGGGCGTCGAAGTGTTCGGCTCGGTCGCGTACGGCGTGGTGTTCATCCCCGAGCGCGACGCGTCGGGTGAGGTCGCGTTCGGCCTACGCTTTGGGTTGTAACGTCTCGAAGTGACGCTCGGCGCGCGCGAGCGCGGTTTCGACGTCGTCGTCCAGCACCGTGAAGTGCCCCATCTTCCGCCCCGGGCGGGCGTCGCCCTTGTCGTAGAGGTGGAGCTTTACGGTCGGGTCTTCGAGGAGCTGTGACCACGGCGGGGCGCCGTTCGACCAGAGGTCGCCGAGGAGGTTCACCATGACGGCGGGGCGCACGATGTCGGTGCTGCCCAGCGGGAGGTCCGCGACCGCGCGGACGTGTTGCTCGAACTGACTCGTCACCGCGGCGTCGATCGTCGCGTGCCCGGAGTTGTGCGGGCGCGGCGCGATCTCGTTCACGCGCCAGCCGTCGTCCGTGCGGAACAGCTCGACCGCCATGACGCCGACGAGGTCCATCGTCACCGCGAGGCGTCGCACGAGCGCGTCGGCCTCGGCCGCTTCGTCGTCGCCGACGCGGCCGGGGAAGATCGTCGTGTGCAGGATGTGGTGCCGGTGGATGTTCTCGGCGATCGGGTACGTCGCCATCGTCCCGTCGGGACGGCGCGCGACTACGATCGAGAACTCACCGGTGTGTTGGATCCACGCTTCGACGACGACGGCGTCGGGCTGCCCGAGCCGATCGAACACCCCCGCGTGATCGCCGCGGGCCTTCAGGAGGATCTGACCCTTGCCGTCGTAGCCGAACGCCGCGGTCTTGGCGACGCACGGGAAGCCGAGCCGCTCCGCCGCCGCCTCGAGCGCGGCTTCGTCCTCGGCGACCTCGAACGGGACACACGGGAAGCCGTGCTCCGAGAGGTACGTCTTCTCGCGCCGTCGGTGTTGGGCGACGGTGAGGATTCGTTGGCTGGGGTGGACCGGCGCGTGCTGCGCGACGACTTCACACGCGCTACCCGGGACGTTCTCGAACTCGAGCGTCACGACGTCGAGCCCCTCGGCAAAACGGTTCAGCGCATCGACGTCGTCGTACCCGGCGCAGAAGACGTGGTCGGCGACGGGCCCGGCGCACGCCGTGGGGCTGGGGTCGAACACGGAGAACCGCATGCCGAGCGCGCGCCCCGCGAGGATCGACATGCGTCCGAGCTGACCACCTCCGAGGATGCCGATGTGTTTCACGGGAGCTCGGTCCCCAGCACCGTCTCGGTCTGCTGTTCGCGGAACGCGATGAGGCGCTCACGGACGCCGTCGTCGGACAGCGCGAGGATCGCGGCGGCCGAGAGCGCGGCGTTCTTCGCGCCGGCCTTCCCGATCGCGAGCGTTGGCACCGGGATGCCGCCGGGCATCTGCACGATCGAGAGCAGCGAATCGACGCCCTTCAACGTGCGCGACTCGACCGGCACCCCGAGCACCGGGAGGTGCGTCATGGCCGCCGTCATCCCGGGGAGGTGCGCGGCGCCGCCCGCACCCGCGATGATCACCCGTAGCCCTTTGGGCTCCGCGTCCTTCGCGAAGTCGTAGAGGCGCTGGGGCGTGCGGTGCGCGCTGACGATGGCGCGCTCGTACGGGATCTGGAGCGCGTCGAGGGTCTCGGCCGCGTGCCGCATCGTCTCCCAGTCGGAGATGCTGCCCATGATGATGGCGACCGTCGGTCGGTCGGCTTCGTTCATGCGCGCGTACTACCGCAACCCGATGGGTTTGAGGAACAACTCCGTCTCGAGGAGGATGTACGCCATCGCGTAGTACAGCTTCTCGAGCTTCGGCTCCGACGGGACCGCTTCGCCGAGGGTCTTCGACCGCAGGAACCTCCGCACGATGCTCTTCTGCGCGGACGACAGCTGCATCGCGGCGATCCCGTGGTTGAACCGCTGGGAGCGCTGAATCGCCATGTGGAGGTAGGGCTGGACCTCCGACCGCAGCGTGTCGCGACTCATCGCGCGGTACACGACGTCCGGGAGGACCGCCATGAGCGAGTGAGCGAACGGGCTCATGCGCGCGGGGAGGTTGTCGGCGTCCAGCCAGAACACACCCTGCGACCAGCGGAACAGATTACACAGTCGCTCCCGCATGAAGATGCTGTGGTACTGCCGCATGTCGAGGTTCGCTTCACGCCCGACGATCTGTTCGAGCGCCATCTCCTCCTCGATCACCATCTGCAGGAACTTCGGGATGAGGTTCTCGCGGAGGAGGTCGCGGCGCACGAGCAGCGCGGGGATCTGCAGGCTCGCATCACTCGAGTACACAAACGTGGGGCGGCCCTGCACGAGGTGAATCTCGATGCGCGTCTCGTCGACGTGCTGGCTCAGGTTGAAGATCAATCGCCCCGTCGGCCGCTCTCGCGTCACGCGCGCGAAGAGCGCCGCGAGGCTCGTCTTGCGGAACGTTCCACTGAATGGACCCGGCGGGGGTTCGTGTACCCGCTCGAACGTCGACTCCAGGATCGACTCCTGGCCGGTCAGTCGCGCGAAGTCGATGGCGCTGATCCACTGCTGCGACTCTCCACACAGCGAGACGTGTCCGATGTGCCCGCGCGCGGCTTCGATCTGGATGATCTTCGTGACGTCCGGATAGTCACACGGGCCCATCACTTCGCCCTTCGCATCACGCACGAAGAACGGGTACCCGCCGTGATACGTCTCGAAGATGATCCCGTAGTTGTTCCACATGTACTGCGCGCGGTCCGAGACCTCCGCGCCCATACGTCTCCGGTCGAGCCCCGGGATGCCGTGTGACGGATCCGAGGGCCCTTGCTGCCGCTCGCGAATCTCCGGGGTCAGCCCGACGGCCTCCGCGACGAGGTCGTCCATCGATGCGTCATCCTCGACCGGCTTCAGCTCGATTGGTGGATTGGACACGACCGAGTCGGGCGGGAGCGGCGAGGGCTCCATGTTGGACGGGAGCGGCGTCATCTCACTGGTCAAGTCGGCGACGAGGATTCGCGGATCCGTCGCCGGGCGGTTCGGGTGCGGCGTGAGGTCCGACGGCAGCCCAGGATCCGTGAGCCCCGGCTTGGTCATCGCCTGCAGGTACGCCTGGAGCTGCAGGTCGATGTCCGACGAGCTCTCCGGAGGAATCGTCGAGTTGACGCCGTGCGGTCCCGTCTGGCGCTTCCGCAGCTCGCGGAGCGCGTTCCGGAACTCGCGTGCCGACGGGCAACGCGCATCGCGGTCCTTCACGAGCGCCCAGCCGAGAACGGACTCGAGGTCGGGGTCGATGTTCGGGACGAGGGTGCTCGGCGCGGCCGGCGGCTCGGAGACGTGTTTGAGCATCACCCCCATGGCCGTTTCGCCGAGGAACGGAGGCCGCCCGGTGAGCATCTCGTAGAGGACGACGGCGCAGGAGTAGACGTCCGTGCGCGGGTCCAACGTGTCGCCGACCGCCTGCTCCGGTGACATGTACAACGGCGTGCCGATGACCTCCGTCGCGCCGGGGGCCGTGCCGCTGAGGGAGTCGCGCGTGCTCGCGAGGAACTTCGCGACCCCGAAGTCACACACCTTCACGAAGTCGACGAGCTGGCCTTCGTCGTTGCGTCGCTTCGTCAGGAAGATGTTCGAAGGTTTGATGTCGCGGTGGATGATCCCGTGGTCATGCGCCGCCGCCACCGCCGCCAGCGTCTGCGTCATGATCTTCACGACGCGCTCGCTCTCGAGCTTCTCCCCGCGCGCGAGGAGCTGCGCGAGGTCCTCGCCCTCGAGATACTCCATCGCGAGGTAGAGGAGGCCGTCGTCACCGTCTTCGCCGAAGTCGAGGATCCGTACCGTGTTGGCGTGGTCGAGGCGGCTCGCCGTGCGCGCCTCACGCACGAAACGTTTCGTGCGGATGTCGTCGCGCGTGCCGAGCCGGCTCAGCACCTTGATCGCGACGTCCTTGTCGAGGGTCTCGTGGTGCGCGCGATAGACGGTGCCCATCGAGCCGCTTCCGATGCACTCCAGCACCCGGAGTCGGCCTCCGATGATCCTTCCAACGAGCTCGCTTCCCCCCGGAGGCGTCTGTTCGACGGTATGCGGGTCTAGCCCCATCGAGCCGGACCATTGTAGTGGTTCATCGGGTGGGGGTCGACGGCTCCAGACACTGCTTCCCGTCTCGCGCAACCTATCGAAATCCAAAATGAATCACTCCAAGGCCGGCGGCCCGAACCGAGGGCCCCCCGAGGTATTCGACGAGAGGACACAAAACCCGACATCCGCGCGAGCCGAACCCGGGGCTCGACCCTCTCCGTCCCCCGTGCGACGGCGCAGCGGTTGCCTCGCCCGCTCGTCACGCTCGTGCATCAGGATCCGTCGCGCCCCTCGGCTCGGATCCGGATGATCGATCTCGCTTCGCACCTCGCGGCGCGCGGCTTCGACGTTCGGCTGCGGCGGTACGAAGACGGGCTCCCGTCCGAGGGCATCGTCGTCATCCAGAAGAAGACACCGACGTGGTGGAGCGGGCGGAGCTGGGCGCGGATCCGCGGGCCGCTCGTCTACGACTTCGACGACGCGGTGATGTACCGCGATCACCCCAAGGACGGGTCACACGAATCCAAGACACGCGCCGCGCGGTTTGGCCGGGCGGTTCAGCTCGCGGACGCCTTCACACCCGGCAACGCGTACCTGGCGTCGTTTCTCCCCGCCGACAAGCCGCACGCGATCATCCCGTCCGCCGTGCCCCACGAGGTGGCCCGGCGACGACACGTCGACGGAGGCCCACTTCGTGTGGTGTGGGTGGGGCTCGGCCACAACCTCCGGCACCTCGCGACGCTCGATCCGGTGTGGCGTCGGCTCGCCTCGGATGGGACCGACGTCGAGCTTGTCGTCGTTTCAAACGAATCCTTTGAAACGAACGAGTGTCGCGTCGAGAACGTGGCCTGGTCGTTGGAAGCACAGGAGCAGACGATCGCGAGCTGCGACGTCGGCGTGATGCCGCTCGACGCCGACTCACCGTGGACGCGCGGGAAGTGCGCGTACAAGCTCTTGCAGTACATGGCCGCCGAGCTGCCGGTCGTCGGCTCCGACGTCGGTATGAACCGCGAGGTCGTCGTGCCGGGCGAGGAGGGGTTCCTCGCCCGCGATACCGAGGCGTGGGTCGAAGCGCTCTCTCGAATCGCAGCCTCCGCCGACAGCCGCGCGAAGATGGGCGCCGCGGGACGTCGACGCGTGGAGACGACGTACACCTACGACGCCGTCGCCGATCGCTGGGCAGAGCTGCTGGAGCGCCTCACTCCTCTTCGTCGCTAGGGAGCGGCTCGTCGGCGAGCGTCGCGAACGCGATGTCGAGCAGCGCGCGGTCCGCGACCGACAACGCGTTTTCGCTGCGGTCGCCGCCGGCCTCTTCACGGATGCGGATCAACGCGCTCTGGGCGGCGGAGGGGAGCGGCTCGTCGATCGTGTCCGCACCGACGACCTCGATCCCTTCGCCGGCCGCGAGCGCGTCGAGGTCGTCGTGTGTCGTGTCGTCGAACGCCATCGGCACGTCGTCCGTGATGTCCGGCGGGATCTCGATCTCGTCGGTGGGCGGCCCGTCGACCAGCTCGATCGCGTCGTCCGACTCCAGCGAGAAGCGCTCCAACTCCTCCTCGACGACGTCGTCGAGCTCGTCCTCGTAGGCGAAGCCGTGTTGCGCTTCGTAGTCCTCACCCTTCGGGCCGCGCAGCGCGCCCATCTGCTTCTTCTGGATGATCTGCGACGAGCTCATCAGGCTCGGGTCGACCTCCTCCGCGTGGGGCTCGAGCGCTTCGCGCGGGTCGATCGGCGGCGGCGTCGGGATCGGCCACGCCGCGACCTTCTCCGCGTCCCGCTCCGGCCAGGTGTCCGCAGGCAGCTCGCGCGGCTCGCCGGCGACCTGCACGTGCAGGCGATCGATGATCGTGTGGCCGGACTTCACCAGCGCCGAGACGAGGAAGGCGAACTCACCGCCGGCGTGCACCGTGAGCGCGTAGGTGCCGGGCTCGGCGGCGGGCTCGAAGCGGTACCCCGGTCGATCGCCGCCCCGCACGGCGAAGCCGCGGATCTTCACCTGCGCCGGGTAGCTCAGGAGGGTTGGTTCGTTGGCGATGAGGAGGAGCGGGCGCGAGGCGTCGCGCGGCACGTCGGCGAACAGGCGACCGAAGCCGACCTTGGGCAGGAACGCGGGGTAGCGCGTGAGGATGTCTTCGACGACCTCCAGCGGATAGATGTCGAGGATTCCGGTCGCCGGGCCGAACTCCTTGAGTGCGAGTCGGCCGAAGCTTCGGTCCGGTGCGGCGCAGAACATCGCGGTGAGGTAGCCGATCGCCTCTCGGCGCGTCGCGCCCGTCGCCGAGCGGAACGCCTCGGCGAGGATCATGACGTGTTTGGCGTAGTGGTGCGGCGCGCCGAGGAGGCGTTGGATGTCGGCCGGGTCGGTCAGCGCGGGGTCACCGGGGCGACGGCGCGTTCGGGTGTCGTGGGCCTCTTCGAGCTCGGGAGAGAAGACGGCTTCGCCGATCGCGTCGAGGTCGAGCTCCTGCTCTTCTTCCTCTTCGAACGCTTCGTCCTCTTCCTCATCCTCGGACCAACTGTGTTTGCGGAGGAGCTTCGGCGCGTCCTTGTCGACGGTCATGCGATCGCGCGGAACGAAGTTGCGCCGGTTCTCCTTCGCCTTCTTGTCGCGGGTGATCGCGTCCTCGTCGTCGAGGACCATCTCGTCTTCTTCGCGGATCTTTCCGGGCTTCTCTTCGGGCTCGGCGTTCTTCGCGACTTGTTCGTGGGCCTTCGCGTGGCGAGCGGCTTCGACCGCGTGACTCTCGGCGTTCGAGCCCGCGCCGGCGGTGGCCTTCTCGGTGCTGACGTCCGGGCGGCGATCGTCTTCGTAGTCGACGCCCTTCATGCCGCCGGCCGCACCCTTGACCGTGCGCCGCGTGAGCGTTCGGTCCTTCGAGTACGTAAGCGGTGGCGGAGGGATCTTCACGAGGCGAAGCGCCATACTAGCGCTTCGCCCGTGCACAACCCAGAGGGCCTACTCCTGATACGCCTCGGCGAGCATCGCCAACATCTCCGGCGTGGGAGAGAACGGCGCCGTCCGACTCGGCGGACGCGGCAGCAGCTGCTCATCCGACTTCGGAAGCGAAGGCGCTTGCATCACGTTCTTCGCGGTGCTCCGCGTCATCGTGACCCAACCGAGCGCCCACGTCTCCTGAGCTGCGACGGCGACCGACATCCACAGGTACCGCATCCACGGGCTCCGTTCTTCCTTCACGACGCCGAGCCAACGACGAAACATCGCTTCGCCGTAGCTGTCGGACGGAAGGAGGATGACGGAAGCGAGCAGTCGATGACGCAGCGACTGCGCGAGTTTGACCATGCGACCACGCGGCAACGTGGTCGCGTCGAGCACCGCGACGTCGACGACGGACGGGCTGAACGCACGCAGCTCGTGAACGTTCTTCGGGATGCCGTCGAAGTGAATCACGACGACGTCGGGATCTTTTGAAAATACTCGGGCGAGGGCGTCGGAACCGACGACCACGACGACCAGCGAACGGCCGATGTTGCGCCAACCATTGGGACTCTTGTGCTGAATGTTGTTCTCTTTCACGAGATCCATTTTCCGGATCTCTCTGACAGAACAGGGCAAAGCCGCAGGGCGCGGATTCGGGCGAGGAAGGGCGGATCGGAGGGGGATCAGTCGGTGATCGACGGGAGGTCGTCCGTCGCGGAGAGGTCGCTCGTCGCAGGCCGGGCGCGCGCGAGCGCACCGCCCTTCGGGACGATCACGATGCCGTCCTTCGACACGTACCAGTGCTTCCTGTCCTCGTCCGGGTCGTAGCCGATCGTCATGCCTTCGGGGATCGTCACGCCCTTGTCGATGATCGCGCGGCGAATGCGTGCGTGCCGACCGATCGTCACGCCCGCGAAGATGATCGCTTCACTCACGTGCGCGTAGGAGTTCACGCGGACGTTGTGCGAGAGGATGCTCCGCTCGAGGTGACCACCGGAGATGACCGAGCCTTCACACACGAGGGAGTCGGTCGCGATGCCGATGCGCTTCGTCTGCTGGTCCGCGAACACGAACTTGGCCGGCGGTGAGTTCTGAACCGCGGAGCGGATCGGCCAGCCGCGGTTGTAGAGGTTGAACGTCGGCGACACCGCGACGAGGTCCATCGACGCCTGGTGGTAGGCCTCGATCGTCCCGATGTCGACCCAGTAGCCGGACGTCGATGGGTGCTCCCCGCGCACGATGTTCTCGGAGAAGTCGTAGACGTAGACCGGCTCGCGCCCGAACATGCCGGGGATGAGATCGCCGCCGAAGTCGTGGCGGCTCCCGGCTTTCGTCGCGTCGTTCTCACACTCGCGGACGAGCACCTTCGGATCGAACAGGTAGTTGCCCATCGACGCGAGCGCGTACCCGGGGCGACCGGGCATCTCGGGCGGGTTCTTCGGCTTCTCGACGAAGCCCGTCATCCGCCCCTTCGCGTCGCAGTCGATGCAGCCGAAGCGCGTCGCTTCGGCCACCGGCACGGGGATGGCGGCGACGGTCGCCGCCGCGCCGCGCTCGACGTGGAACTGGATCATCTGTCGGACGTCGAGCTTGTAGACGTGGTCGCCGCCGAAGACCGCGACGATCTCCGGCCGCTCGTCCGAGATGATGTTGAGGTTCTGGAAGATCGCGTCGACGCTCCCCGAGTACCAGGCCTTCGTCAGGTTCTGTTGCGGCGGGACGGGCTCGACGAACCCACCGAAGCCCGCGTACGCGTTCCAGGTCCGCAGCAAGTGTTTGAGCAGCGAGTCCGACTTGTACTGCGTGAGGACCTTGATGCGTTGGACCCCCGAGTTGACGAGGTTCGACAGTACGAAGTCGATGATCCGGTACTTGCCGCCGAAGGGCACCGCGGGCTTCGCGCGCTCTTGCGTCAGCGGCCACAACCGCGTGCCTTCACCGCCGGCGAGCACCATCGCGAGGACGTCCATGCGCCGGTGCTAGCACGTCATGGCTCGACACGCACGGTGCCCGTCCGCAGGTCCGCGAAGATCTTCGTGGTGACACCGGGCCGTATCTCGAACGTCACCGTCTTCGTCTCGTAGGGCCCCTCGCCCGGGCGCAGCGTCAGCGTGTGTCGACCCGTCTCGACGGGGCGCTTCGCGATCACCCCTTCACCGATCGCGCGTCCGTCGAGCGCGACGCGCGCCCACGGGACGCTGCGCACGGACAGCAGCCCCAGCCCGCTCGGGGGGGGCGGAGGCGGGGACGCCAGACGCGCCGCGCCGGGGGCCTCCGTCGGCGGGGCCGGCGGCGCGCGCCGTTTGCGTCGCGGGCGCTTCCGCAAGGGGCGCTTCGCCCGCGCGGGGTCCGAAGTGACGTCCGCGACCCGCTCGACGCCGGTCGCTTCGGTCGGCTTCTCGCCCGCCGCTTCGGTCCGATCCTCGCGCGGCGCTTCGGCCAGCTTCGCGGTCGGCGCTTCGGCCGGATCTTCGCCCGGCTTTTCGGCCGCCGCTTCGGCCGGCGCGTCGAGGCTCCGGGCCGGCGCGCCTTCGTCGCGCGCTGCGCCCGGTTTCACCGGTTCCTCGTCGCGTGTGTCGGGCGCGCTCGGTTCGTCCAGCGCGTTGGCCTTCACCGGCATCGCTGCGGAGATCGGCGCGCCGACGTCCCGAGTGACGAGCCACCCCACGCCCCCCACGAGCGCCGCGACCAACAACAGCGCGAGGAGCAAGCGACGGTTCGAGCTCACCCCCGCGGCGCGCTCGATCGCGCGGGTGCCCTGCGGGGCGCCGCGCGGGGAGGTCGTCGCGGTCTCCGACACCGCGGGGCCTGGCACGAGCGTCGGTCGGTCGTCCTCCGGCTCCCCCTCCAGCGCCGCGAGCGCGGCGCGGTCGACCGCCGCGACGCCGGTCGCGCTGGTCTCCGAGAGATCGGGTGGCTTCGCCGCGGCGAGGACCGGCGCGACGAGCGCCGCGAGGTCGGCGTCGGCCGCAGCCGCCCGACGGTTCGCGGCGGTGCGCACCGCGGCCGCGAAGGTCTCGGCGCTCAGCCAGCGTCGATTCGGATCCGGCTCGAGCGCACCCTCGACGATCGCGTCGAGATCCTCCACTGCGGGCACGAGGCCCGACAGCGGGAGGAAGCGTTTGTGACGGGCGAGCGCGAGCACCTTCTCGGCTTCCGTCGGTGCGAAGGGGCGCTGTCCGCCCACCGCCTCGTAGAGGACGACGCCGAGGCTCCACAGATCGAAGCGTCGATCCGGCGCGTACCCCTCCAGCTGCTCCGGCGCTGCGTACGCGATCTTCGCGCGCACGCCCGCCTTCAGCACCGCCGCCTCCGCGCGCGCGATGCCGAAGTCCAACAGCTTCACCGCGCCCGTGCGCGAGACCATGATGTTGTGCGGCGTGACGTCCTGGTGCACGACGCCCTGCGTGTGCGCGTGGGCGAGGGCGTCCGTGATGGCCAAGACGATCGTCAGCGCCTCCGGCACGGCGATGCGTTGGTGGTGAACGAGGAGCCGGTCGAGCGTGATGCCGTCGACGTACTCCATCGTCATGAAGTAGACGCCGTCGACCTCGCCGAAGTCGTACGTGGTCGCGATGTTCGGGTGGTTGAGCTGCGCCGCGGTTTGCATCTCGGAGAGGAAGAGCTCGACGGCGGCGTCGTCCTCCACGAAGCGCGGGAGCACGCGCTTGAGCGCGACGGGCCGGACCGGTCCGCGGGGCCCGAGCTGGTCCGCGAGGAACACCTCGCCCATGCCCCCGCGTCCGAGGCGCGCGCGGATCGCGTAGCGTCCAAAAGGGACACCCGCGCCGGCGCGTTCTGCTGGGCCCGTCGCCCCCATGCCGATATAGTCGGCGGTGGTGGGCGTTCTCACAACCGTGGCCTTGGTGCTCCTGGGCCAGACGCCGGGCGGTTGTGCGGCCGCGCGAGCGCAGTACGAGGCGCTGGACGTCGAGGCCGCGCTGAGCGCGGCGCAGGCGGTGGTCGAAGAGGACCCCTCGCGCCCGCTCGCGTGCCTGGAGGTCGAGGCGCTGGCGCTCCTGGTGCTCGGGCGTCGTGAGGAGGCGCGGGCCGTCCTCACCGAGATGTTCGAGCGCGATCCGCGTCGCCCGATCGAGGACAAGTCCCTCGCGCCCTCCGTGCAGCGCTTCATCGAGGAGATCCGCGAGCAGCTGTTGCCGTTGCGCGCGCGCGTCGCGGCCCGATGGATCGTGCACGAGTCGCTCCGCCTCGACGTCGCGCTGGAGGGCGGGCTCCGCGGCGCCGACGAGGTCCGCTACGACGCACACTTCGGGCCCGAGGGGGGCTTCACCTCCGGACGCATCGCGCTCACGGTGCGCGCGGCGACCGCGACGGTCACGGTCCCCAACCTGGACGTCCGCACCGTTCGCGTCGACGGTCGCGTCGTCGACCGGCTCGGCCGTGAGGTGCACCAGTTCTCGTCGGAGCTGTTGTTGCCCACGCGCCCGAACGCCAAGGGGGTCGTGGTCGAGGTCGACTCCGGTCCGGCGTGGTGGGTCTGGGCGCTCGTCGGGACGGCGGTGGTCGGGTCGGCCGTGGCGGTGGCGTTCGTCGCGCAACCTGACTTGCCATCCGCGGACGGAACCCTCGGCAGGACGGAGGCACCGCCGTGAAGAGGCCGTGGCTCCTCGCGCTCGCGTTGTCCTGCTGCGCCGACCCGGCGGCGCTCGAAGTCCGCGTGACGATCCGCGACCAGGATCTCGAGCAGATGTACCTGGAGGTCGCGAAGGGCGACGCGATGAAACAGAGCGCATTCGTCTCCTGCACGATCCCCTTCGACGGCGCTCTCAGCGGGACCTGTCCGTTCGAGGCCGGCGACGGGCGTTGGACGGATCCCGATCGCCTGAGCTTCGTCGTCTACGGCGAACCCGAGACGCCGGTGACCGTGGCGATCGACGGCTTTCGCACCGGGCGCAGCGTGACGGCGACGCAGGCGTTCACCGCGCTCCCCGCCGCCGAGGGCGAACGGCGCGTGCTCGACCTCGCGCTCCTCTCGCGGACCAGCGAGCGCTCGCGCTGCGAGGTGGAGGTTCCGGTCGGCGACGTCGGCATCCCGGCGCCTCCGGACACCAACGCGCTCGCGGTGTTCGATCTGTACGGCTCGCGCGTCGAGCGTGAAGTGATCGTCAGCGCCAACGGGAACCTTGCCCACGCCGGTCTCCTCCGCGGTGATGACACCTGCGAGGTGCGCCTGCAACCGCTCGCCGAGATGCGGCAGTGCGTCGGTGACTCCACCTTCAAGTGGTGCCACGTCCGCTCCGGCGCGATGGCCGTCGGGCCGAGCGGTGCGGACGTCGCGCGCGCGGTGGTCGGCGCGCTCTGCGAGGCCCCGTTCCAGCTGATCGCCGCGTTCCCCGTGGGGCGTTGTGGACGCGTTCGTTCGGTGCGCGCGCCGGCGCGCTTCGGTGTCGACGACATCTCGGACCCGGTCGTCATCGACCTCGACGGCGACGCCAACCCGGAGATCATCTACGCCGCGCTCGACCGCACGGGTGTGCCCGTCGGTGACGAGGCGCCGGTGACGCTCCTCGTCTTCCATCCGGAGCGCACGACGAATCCGCTCGAGGAGATCGATCTCGTCAACACGAGCGCCACGGTCCCGCTCGCGCCGCTCGCGTTCGCGGCGCAGGACGGCGCGGTGCTCGTGGTGCCCGCGGCGACGCCACCGTTCGGCATCTACATCCGGGGTGACTACTTCCCCGCGCCCGGCGCACCGCGGGGTGCGTTGATGCGGGCGCCCGCTGCGCTCGCCAGCGTGGAGGAGCCCGGCGTCGTGCGCGTGACGGCCGACGCCGTCGAGCTCATCGGGTTGGAGCCGGCGGGGCGCGGTTGGCGATCGTGGGTTCGGCACGGGCACAGCCTCCGCGACGTGTCGCCGCCGCTGACGCAGGATCTCGACGTGCGGGTCGCGGTGGGGCGCGTGGATCCGGATGCTCCGCCGTACGCGGTGATCGTCGACGACGGTGTCGCGCATCGTTTCTCCCTCACGGGCGGCGGGGTGAGTGTGTCGAGGCCGCTGTGGGGCGAAGGCGTCGCGTCGGGAGCGCAATACGCCTTGCTCGGCAACGTCGACGGCGCGCCGGGGTTGGAGATCGTCTCGCACTCCACGTACGCGCCGCAGCTCTCGGCGGCCGACGCGGAGGGGCGTGTGCTCGAAGGTTGGCCGATCGCGATGACGAGCCAGACCGGACGTCGCCACGTGGTGATCACCGACATCGATGGCCCCGAGGACAACGACGAGGACTCGTTCGCGCTGCGTGACCTCGAGCTCGTGACGCTCAGCGACGACCGCCTCAGCATCATCTCGCTCGGGCCGGGGAGCTACGATCGCACGGCGACCCCGTGGCCCTCCGCCGACCGCGACCCGCTCGCGAGCGGCGCGTACTTCGGCGAGGCCGATCCGACGCAGCTGAACTGGACGGCCGTCTTCCGCTGAGGCGGGTTGCGGCGCCCCGCCGTTTCGACGACACTCATCGGCATCGGACGCCGGCTCCCCTCGCGGGAGCTGGCGTTTTCATTTTCAGGACCACCGCGTCCGAAGGAGCACGACAACATGACTGACGACACGACGTTCGCGCGTGAAGGCGCCGTTCTGTATGCACTCGACCAAGGCGAAGGGACGCCGCTGGTCTTTCTCCACGGAGGGCTCGCCGATCACCGGGCGGCGCTGATGTACGTCGGCGCGCTCGCCGGGGCGCGCCGGGTGATAACGCCCGACATGCGCGGGAGCGGGCGCTCGTGCTACGCGGGCGCGCTCGACTGGGGGCTGCTCGCGGCGGACGTCGCGGGGCTCCTCGACCACCTCGGTATCGAGCGGGCCTTCGTCGGCGGCACGTCCGCGGGGTCGGCGGTCGCAGCGCGCTTCGCGCTCGACTTCCCGGAGCGCCTCCTCGGGCTGGTGTTCGTCTCACCCGTCTACGCGGGCCACTGGAACGACGCGCAGCGCGCCGCGTTCGCGAAGATGGACGAGGCGGGGCAACGAACGCTCGCCGAAGGGATCGAAGCGTTGCGCCCCCTCTACGCGGCGCTGCCGGATCCGATTCGGGGCGCGGCGATCGAGATGATGCTCGGCTTCGACCCCGCGAGCGTCGCGGCCACCACGCGGTTCCTCGCGTCGTGCGCCGCGCCGTTCGAAGGTTTGGAGGCGCTCGCGCGGATCGATGCGCCGGCGTTGGTCATCCCCGGCACGGATCCGGAGCACCCCGTGGAGGTCGCCGCGCTCTACGCCGAGCACCTGCGCCGAGCGACCACCGCCGAGCCGGCGACGATGGTCGCGGCGATCGAGGCGTTCACACGGTGAGGCGCTACGCCATCAGGCAGGGGAGGCCGTCGGTGCGCAGCGCGGTGACGTCGTAACCCGCAGCCTGCATCAGCGAGGCGATGACCAAGGTCGGCGTGATGATGGTGCCGCCGTCCTGCACCGCGCCGGTGTTCGGGTCGATCGCCATCGGCGTCATGCCGACGTCGCTCGTCGCGCCCACCACGCGGTTGCCGGGGACGCCCGCGCCGATCAGCGCGCAGCTCGTGGCGAGGTGGTGGTCGCGCCCGCCGCGGTTGTTCAACAGCGGCGTCCGCGAGAACTCCGAGAAGCAGAGGATCGTCGTGTTGTCGAGGAGCGTCCCGCCGCGCGTGGGGTCGGGCTCGCTCTCGAGATCGGTGATCAGCTGCGCGAGCGCCGTCCACCCCTCCGCCTGGTTGTCCGGTTGGTCGGTCGCCCAGTTGCCGTCGTGGGTGTCGAGGTTCTGCGTCGCGTCGATCGTGATGACCTGCGTCAGCTCGTACTTCAACGCCTGGAACGCCGCCGCCGCCTGCGCGGGGACGCCGTCGATGTTCTGGATCCCGTAGCGTGACCTCAGCGCGGTCATCTCCGAGTCGTTGGCGTTCGCAAACGCGAACTTCGAAGAGAGGCCGGACTCCACGAGCTCGCGCGCCTTGATCTGGCTGTCGCCCAAACGGGTCAGCAGACCACGGCGGTCGTGCCCGACCGGATCACACAGCGGCTTGCCGTCGCGGTAGGCCGCGATGCGATCGCGGACCGCCGCCGGCGGCGCGCCGGGGCCCACCGTCAGCGAGGTCACCAGATCCGTCACCGAGTTGACCGTCAGCCCCGACGCAAACGCGGGGAGCCCGTCGTTGTAGGTCTCCGCGCCCATCACCAGGTTCGGGAACGGCGACTGGTCGCCCTGCTGCGCGACGATGCGCGTCGGCACCGCTGATCCCGCCGCGGTGTTCCCGCGGGGCGTCTGGCCGGTGATGAAGTAGCGCCGCCCGACGTCGTGCGCGACGGTGTTCATCGACAGGCCGCGGGCCACGCACATCTTCTCGTAGTGTGGCGCCATCGCCTCCATCACCGGACCGAACTGGATGTTGGATCCCGAGGGCTGGAGGATCGTGCGCGGGTAGCCCGCGGGGAGCTGATCCCACGCCAGCTCGATCCGCGTCTCCTCCCGTCGCGCCTCCGTGAAGACGTTCGGGTCCCGTGGGTCGAGTGACAGGAGCGTGTCCCAGCCGCCCCTGAAGTAGCAGAACACAAAGCTGCGGTCCGCCGCGGCGAACGCGCGCCGTGGGCGAAGGTAGTTGTGCGCCATGAAGGCGCCGGCGCCGATGCCGAGGGTCTTGAGGAACGTACGTCGTTTCATCGTGGTGTCTCCTTCGCTCGCCTTCAGTACGCAATGAGCTCGGGCGCGGTGAGCATCGCGATGCACACCGAGAACCAGCCGACCTGCGTGCCCTGCGCCGCCGTCACGTCGTCGTAGAGCGCGCGCAGATCTTCTAGCCCCTCCGTGGAGCCGTCGGGCACGTAGATTCCGTGCAGCTTCAGGCGGAGGAACCGAAGCGTCGCGTCGACGTCGGCCTCGTCGTGGATGACCAACCGCGGCTCGCCGGCGGTGGCCTCGAGGTCCGCACGGATCGCCTTGTTGCAGACGTCGGACGCCATGTCGTCCATGAACTTCGCGAACAGCGGCGAAGGCTCCTCGTTGTGGGAGGTCGCTTGAATGTAATCCGCCTCGCCGAGCGTTCGCGAGAGCACGTCGAAGCCGATCTGCTCCCGGCCACGCACGGTCACGGTCCAGGTGATGCCGTCGAACAGCACCGGGATCGAGCGGCGCAGCTGGTCGACGGACATCCGTCGTGCGATCCGTCCGTCGACGTCGACGTCGACGGGCGTGGGGTGAATCGTCGCCGTCCCACGGTCCTCGGGCATCGCGTGCGCCCACTCATCCGGGTACAGCGTCTCGGTCGGGTTCTCGTTCGGCGTCCCGTCGGGGGTCGCCGTGTCACACGCGAGCATCGCCAGCGCCAGCAGCGGCGCGGTCCATCGCAGGTTCATCACTCACCTCCTCGCGCCGCTTCGACGTACTCGGGGCGCTGCACGATCGCGTGGATCAGGGACTTCAGGCTGTAGCCATTCGCGAAGTCGGCCGCGAGCTCGGCGACCGTCTCCGCCTCGGCCTCGGTCGGCGGATGTGACATCAGCCGCGTCCACATCTTCTCGACCGTGCAGGACGCGAAGGTCCCGGTGTCGACCGCGCTCTCGGCGATGCCGATCGGTCCCTCCTCGATGTTCGCGGCGCGCGCCTCGTCGGCGAACACGTACGCGCGGAGCATCCCGACGTACTCGGACTCGGACGCCGAATCCGTGACGTCCGCCTCGGTGAAGTAGAAGAGTCGGCACACCGGGATGCGCGCGCCGTTTCGACCCGCGCACTGTTCGTTGTAGGTCGGGAACTGCGCGTCGGTCATCGCGATGAGGCCCGCTTCCGCCCAGCGGCCCCAGTGGGCCGCCGCCGGCTCCACCGCGAGGTGGCAGCCCTTGCAGCCGCAGCGCTTCGTGAGGTCGGGCTCCTTGTGGCACTCGTCCGTGGCCGGCGGGATGGGCTCGTTCGACTCGAAGTGCTTACAGAGGAACGCGTCGTAGAAGCGGTTCGCGCGGCCGCGGTTGCTGCCGAACTTCAGCAGGTAGCCGGGCATCGACAGCACCCCCGCGTGCTGGTCGCCGCGCTGCACGGTCTGCCACGTAGCGTCGGTGAACGCGCGGTCGGGGATCGGGTGGTCCTGCAGGGGCGCCGCCGGCAGCGTGTTGCCGCCGGTGCGCGACTGGTTGTTCAGCCAGAACGCGAGCGGCCCGTCGATCTCGAAGTCCTTGCCGAGGATGACGTCGGTGTACGGCCGGTCGTCGCGGACGACGTGGTCCATGTAGCGGAGCAGCTGCTCGTTCATCGACGTGGTGATCGCCGAGAGCGTCCCGTCGACGGGCGACTGGCACCAGCGGAGGTTCGGTCCGCAGCCGCACCCCGTGTTGTTGATGTTCACCGAGCAGTCGATCGAGTTCCCGCGTTCGTCGGTGACCGTCAGGTTCTCTTGCGCGTCGAACGCACACACCCGGATCGTCGTGTCCGGCGCCCAGTACGGCGAGACCTCGACCCACCCCTCGCGCCGGATGTTCGGGTTGTTGGCGTCGACCGTCGTCTGGATGTTGCCCTCGCCGTCGAACCGCGCGGGTTCGTCGAGGCAGGTCACCGGGCCGCCGCGATAGCGCGTGCGTCGCACCTGCGCCTGGATGAAGTAGGCGGGCGCGGTCTGACGCCCGTTCGGCGGCGACAGGATCCACGGCGGGTTCGTGATGCGCAGGTTCGCGAGGTTGGTCCAGAGCATGTCGAGGTGGTGCCGTCGAACCTGGTGGAGCAGGTCGTCGGACTCGACCATCGCTTCGATGATGCTCGGGTCGATCGCGCCGTTGGTGACGACCGAGGACTGCTCCTCGAGCGTCGGTACCCGACCGCGTAGGTCGAGGCTCAGCCGACGAAGATACTGAAGCGATTCGGCGATCGCGGTGGACTCGTCACAGACCTCGGCCCACGCGGGCGAGGCCGCGAGCGTGAACGCCACGGCGAGGGTCAACGTACGGGGACTCATTCTTCGAAACCTCCCAGTTTCCAGCGACGGATGAGCTCGGCGCTGCCGCCCACGAGGGCCGCGCCGTCTTGCGGCATGCGGGACGCCGCGATCTCTTCGATGATCAGGTCCGCCTCTTCGACCCACGCGGCGTAGGTCTCGAGCGGGTGCGCGATGCCGAGCGTGACGTGGCAGCGCGCGCAGTTCGCCTCGGCGAACGGCTTCACGTCGTTGGCCCACGTGACGGGGGGCCCGTCGTGGCCGAAGCGTTCGAGCGTCGAGTCGGTGGTGACGAACAGCGTGCCGTCCGTCGACACGAGCAGCGACGTCGCGCCGGGGACGTCGACGTCGAGGCGCTCCACCGTCGCGCCGGTCAGCCGCGCGTAGCCGGACGCGGTCGCGAACCACACGCCGCCGGTCACGGGGTCGAGCGCGGTGAACGTGACGCCCTGCGCGCCGGGGTCCTCGGTCGCGTCGGTCAGCGCGACGGGCCGCCACGCGACCTCGTCCGCGGACACCGAGACACGTTCGAAGAGCGCGCCGTCGAGGAGCCCGAAGATCCGATCGTTCGCGCCAGGGACGACCGCGTCGACGCCGTCGATCGTCTGCGTCGTCCACGATCCGTCGGGCGCCTCGGCGAGCGCGACGTAGCCGCCGTCGGTCTCGACGAGGATCCGGCTCGCGCCGTTGTACGTCCCGACCGCGTGGCCGCGTAGCGCCGTGAACGCGACGAGCGCGTCATCGACGAAGCGGTACAGCTCCGCGTTCGTCGCGAGCCACAGCTCGTCGCCGCGGCGGGCGAGGGCGTCGACCGACATCGTCGCGAGTGCGTCGCCGAGGCCGGACGGTTCGAGCGAGCCATTCCAGATCGACACGCCGCTCGCGGTCGCGACCACGATGCCGACGCCGTCGAGCGTCGTGAGGCCGGAGACCGGCGTGGGGTCGATCGCGGCGAGGCCATCGACGCCGATCTCGAACAGCCCCGCGGGGCCACCGACGAGGGTCGCGGTCCCGAGGGTCGCGACGTGGCGAATCGAGGCGCCGTCGAGCTCGGCGGGGAGGGCGATCGACGTCCGCGCGAGCGACGCGTCGACGACGGTGGTCGGCCGGACCACGGCCGTCGCGGCGCCGCTCGGCGGCGTGACGCTGGGCGTCATGGGGTCGGCGCCGCACGCGGCGAGGAGGCCGAGCCAGGGGAGCGTGTGTCGGGGGTGCATCGCGCCGGACCGACGCAAGGAAGGGGCCAGCGCGTGCGGCGGCGAGTCTGGCTCGACTGCGGACAGATGTCCGCAGGCGGCGCGGCGAGGGGGTGCGGACAGGTGTCCGCAGGCGGTGTGGACACGTCGCGGAGGGTGGGCTACAGCGCGCACCCATGAGCTCGAACGCACCCGCTGGCGACAAGATCAGCATCGACAACGGCAACCTGCAGGTCGGTGACAATCCGATCATCCCGTTCATCGAAGGCGACGGCACCGGCCCCGACATCTGGGCCGCGGCGCAGAACGTCTTCGACGCGTCGGTCGAGGTCGCCTACGGCGGCAAGAAGAAGATCGCCTGGTACGAAGTCCTCGCCGGGCAGAAGGCGTACGACGCCACCGGCAGCTGGCTCCCCGACGAGACCGTCGAGGCGTTCCGCGAGTACCTGGTCGGTATCAAGGGCCCGCTCACCACGCCGATCGGCGGCGGCATCCGCTCGCTCAACGTCGCGCTCCGTCAGCGCCTCGATCTGTACACCTGCCTGCGTCCGGTGCGCTGGTTCCAGAACGTGCCTTCGCCGGTGCGGGACCCGGCGTCGGTGAACATGGCGATCTTCCGCGAGAACACCGAAGACATCTACGCGGGCATCGAGTTCGAAGAGGGCAGCGAGGACGCCGCGAAGTTCCTCTCGATGATGAAGGAGCACTTCCCGAAGCGCTTCGAGAAGATCCGCTTCCCGAACACCGTCGGCATCGGCGTGAAGCCGGTCAGCCGCGAAGGCACCGAGCGCCTCGTGCGCGCGGCGATCAACTACGCGATCGCGCAGGGCCAGAAGTCGGTCACGCTCGTGCACAAGGGCAACATCATGAAGTTCACCGAGGGTGCCTTCATGAAGTGGGGCTACGAGCTCGCCGAGCGTGAGTTCGCGGACAAGACCTACGGTTGGGGTGGCTCCGGCGCCTCGCAGTGGGAGCGCACGCGCAACGAGAAGGGCACCGAGGCGGCGAACGCCGAGTACGACGAGGCGATGAAGGCCGGCAAGATCGTGGTCAAGGACACGATCGCCGACATCATGCTGCAGCAGGTCCTCACGCGCCCGAAGGAGTTCGACGTCATCGCGACGCTCAACCTCAACGGCGACTACCTCTCGGACGCGCTCGCCGCGCAGGTCGGCGGCATCGGCATCGCGCCGGGCGGCAACATCAACTACGAGACGGGCCACGCGATCTTCGAGGCCACGCACGGCACCGCGCCGAAGTACGCGGGCAAGGACGTCGTCAACCCGGGCTCGGTGATCCTCTCCGGTGAGCTGATGCTGCGGCACCTCGGCTGGAACGAGGCCGCGGACCTGATCATCAAGGGCATCGACAAGACGATCGGGAACAAGACCGTCACCTACGACTTCCACCGCCAGATGGAGGGCGCGACGAAGGTGAAGTGCTCGGAGTTCGGGCAGCTCATCGTCGACAACATGAAGGGCTGATGAAGTTCCTGTACGACGGCAAGGGAGAGCCGCGCACGTTCCTGGAGGGCCAGTACCTCTACGACATGAGCGGCCACCCCGTCGGGTTCCTCGACGCGACCCACGTCCACCGCTTGTCGGACGGCGGGTACGTCGGGGAGCTGTACCAGGACATGGTCGTCGACACGTACACGAGCTCGCCGGGCACCGCGCCGTCTCCGGGCTCTCCGGGGCGCGCGCCGCCGGCCGACAACCCCGGCGGACGCGGGACCTTCGACTACGGCTACCCCTGCCGCATGGACGGCCTGTTCGGCTGAACCGCACTTTTCTCGAAAAATCGGGAAGGGTCCCCCGGCTCACCGCCACGACCTCATGAGCGCGCGCTGCGCGGTTCGAGGAGGAGTGGAAACGATGAGCAGATCTTGGTCTTCAGCGCTGGCGAGCCTCGGGCTCGCGGCGTGGATGCTGGCGCCCGCGTGCGTCGACCCGACCGCGGACGGCAACGGCGCCGCCGCGCTGACAAACAACCAGGGCGACACGATGAGCCCCGAGGGCCCGCAGGACCCCGGCCCGCCCGGCGGCCCCGGGATGCCTGGCGAACCTGGCATGCCCGGTGGTCCGGAGGGCCCCGAGGGCCCCGAGCCCTGGCCGCCCGAGGGGGGCGACCTGTGCGAGCAGCTCATGGTCGACGTGCACGTCTGCTACGAGGCGCACGATCCGCTGTGCGGCGACCTCCACGAGGACCTCGGCGCTTGCTACGAATCGCAGTTCGCGCCGTGTGAGGCGTTGATGGAGTCGGTGTTCGACTGCGAGCAGGCCGGCGGCGGCTGTGAGCCGCTGCGGCTGCAGGCGGAGCAGTGCTTCGAACAGGCGCATCAGCTCTGCGCGGGGGTCGAGGAGGCCGCGGTGGCCTGCATGGAGCCGTGCCACGACCTCGAACGCGAGCTCGACCACGTGTGTGGCCGTGGACCGGAGTGCCCGCCGGGGGCGTTCCCCGAGCTGTCGACGTGTGACCACCTGCTCGTCGCGCTCGACCAATGCTTCGGCGAGCACGGCCCCGAGGCCTGCATCAGCATCGAAGCGGCGGTCTTCTCGCTGTGCGCCGGTGGGCCCGGCGGCGAGCCGCCGCCCGGCGAACACTACCCACCCGACGCGCCGCCCGAGGACGGCGATCCCGAGGTGCCGCCGGGCGAGTGAGCCCGCGCGTACAATGAGGTGTCCCCGATGAGCACTCGGCCCCGCGACCGTCGACTCCGCACCGTCTTCGTGACGGCGGTGGCGACGTTTGCGGTGGCCGGCTGCACGGAGGTGTCACCGCTGGCGTTGGTGATGGGGGAGCTGGTCGAGATGCCCTTGGAGGTTTCAACGGTGGTGGCGCGGAACGCCGGGGTGCTCGTCGCGGCGACGCCGGTGGCATCGAACGGGGCGTTCGTCCTGGCGGTCCCCGAGACGCCGCTGCTCGAGGTGACGTTCGCGACCGCCGACGGGGTGACGTACGGACTCGATCAGGTCTTCGAGGTTTGCTCCACCGAAGCGACGATCGATCTCGGGGCGATCTTCGCCGTGCCGGATCCGTCGCAGTGCCTGACGCAGCCGCAGGAGCTGTGCACGCAGGCGCAACTCATCCTGACGCGGTGTTTCGAGGACACGGCGGTCGTCTGCGACGGCCTGCACGAGCAACTCACCCGGTGCCACGCGGACGAAGAGTCGGTCTGTGGCCCGCTCCGTATGACCTTCGAGGCGTGTATCGAGACGACGTCGCCCTGTGAGATGGAGCTCGACGCGCTCACGATGTGCGAGGGGATGTTCGACTGCGGCGCCCTGGGAGAGATGGTCGGTGAGCGTTGCGGCGATCCGTGCACCGTCGAGCAGGCGACGCACGACGCCGTCTGCGCGCAGCCGCCCGAGCCCTGCACGCCCGGGTTCGTCTTCGTAGCGGAAGAGCCGGTGATCTCGGTCTGTGCGACGGGGGGCCCGCCGCTATGATGATCGTCGCGTTTGCTCTGTTTGCGCAGATCTCGGGAGGCACTGAGTGTATTCGTCTCAGTGGACCATCGGAGATCGTGAGAGCGATCGAGGTCGCGCTGAGTGAGCCCGAGACCTGTCGCGTCATCGAGGCGACGGTCGAGTCGGTGCAAGGCCGCTTGCGGCTCTCGTCCGACGGTGAAGCTCGGGTCGTGTCGACGGTCGCCGTCGCCGCGGCGGTGTTGGAGTCCTGGGCGGAGACCGAGCTGACCGACGCGCTCGTCGAAGGACCCGCGCCCGGAGCGCCGCGGGTCGAGGCGCCGCGCCCCGTCGTTCCTTCGGCGCCGGTGCGTGCGGTGGCCCGACCGGAGGCGACGGAGGCCCCCACGTCGTTCGGTGGCGCGGTGCGCGCCGAGGCCGGACTGGACGAGCGCGCGGTGCTGATGACCGGGGTCTACGGGCGCGTGGACCTGGCGTTGGGTGACTTCGTGGGGTTCGTCGGGGGGCGCTTCTTCGTCGCCCCCGCGGACGTATCAGGCGACGCGTCCGATGGCCGTCGCGCGAGCGCGGCGGCGCAGGTCGGCGTCGAGCGCCCGTGGGCGGCGTTGGGCGGAACGTTGGCGCCGGGGGTCGCCGCGGGGTTGCGGTGGTCGCGTACATCGCGCGTCGAGCCGGACGTGTCGCAGTGTTCGTTCGAGCGCTGCGTGCTGGACGAGCCGTTGGTGCGCGACGACTTCGTCTTCAGCTCGGTGCGCCCGACGGTCGAGGTTCACGTGCGCGCGAGCTGGGCGCTGTCGGCGTCGACGCAGCTCGAGGCCGCCCTGTCGGGTGCCTACGTGCTCCTAGCGGAAGACGCGCCCACGCCGTCGTACGCCGCCACGACGACCGCCCTTGCGCTCCCCTCCGAATCGGCGTGGTTGGCGCGGCTCGGCGTGGGGCTGAGGTGGGGCCGATGACGGCGAAGGTCATCGCGTTGGGCAAAGCGCCCGCGAGCGACGAGGCGCTCCTGCAGGCGTGCGCGCGCCAGGACGGCGATGCGCTGCGGGAGCTCTTCCGTCGTCACCGCGACGTGGTGTTCCGCTTCGTTTCGCGGCTCCTCGGCGCGACGCACGCGGGCGTCGACGACACCGTACAGCTCACGTTCCTCACCGCGTGGCGCCGCGCCGGGAGCTTCGGCGGCCGGTCGACGGTGCGCACCTGGCTGTTGGGGATCGCGTCGAACGTGGCGCGCGACCAGCGTCGGTCCGAGCGTCGCCGCACGAACCTGTTCGAAGTGTTCTCGGCGAAACCGAAGGAGGAGGCGCCGCTGATCGAGGACGTCGTGTCGCGGCGTCAGCTCGTGGAGCGGGTGATGGAGGCGCTGGACGACCTGCCGCACGACCTCCGCGTCGCCTACGTGTTGTGTGAGCTCGAGGACCTGTCCGGGGTCGACGCGGCGCGCGCCGTCGGCGTTCGACCAGGGACGATGTGGAAGCGCCTCCACCACGCGCGGCGTCGGCTGCGCAAGGCGCTACAGAAGGAGGCACCATGACCCGCCGGTCGTGCCCGACGTTCGAGGAGCTGTCGCAGCTCTTCTCCGCGAAGAACCGCGAGATGATCGCGTCGCACCTGGCGACGTGCGATGCGTGCGCGGGGGTGTGGGCGGATCTCGAGGCGCTCCGCGAGGCGGCGCAGCAGATCCCGACGCGGAGCCCGACGGCCGCCGAGGCGATCCACCTGGAGGACCGGCTCCTCTCGGCGGCGCTCGCGCCTGCGCCGATGGCGCCGACCTGGCGACGTTACGCCGCACCGCTCGCCGCGGCCGCCGTGGCCGCGGGCGTGACGCTCTTCTTCACGGCGCGCCCGGACGACGCCCCGCGGACCGCCGTAGTCCAGGCGCCGGCCGGCGCGCAGTTCGAGCACTTCACGCGCGTCGAGCGCGACGCCCCGCGCGAGGTCGTGCGCGTCCGTGAGGGCCGTGTCTCGATCGAAGCGGCGGACGAGGCCGCGCCGCTCGAGGTGCTCACGGCGGACGGGACCATCGAGGTACAGAGCTCGGACTTCGAGGTGGTGGTCGTGGACGATCGGTTGAGCGAGGTCTTCGTCCGCTCCGGCCAGGTCGCGGTGCGCACGCCGGACGGCGCCACGCACATCGTTCGCCTCGGCGAGCGGTGGACGCGCCCGGCGCGCCCGCCCAGGGAAGGCGCTCCGAGCGCTCGAGCCGCGAAGGTCGGTCAGGCCGACGCGGAGGCTGGGGCCGGAGGAACGACGGCCGACGGTGCCTCCCAGCCCACGGTGCAGACCGCGCCCCGAGGCGCTGGCGCGCTCGCGACGCACGCGGGAACACCGGCGCGCGAAGGCGGGATGGAGGGCGCATCGGCGTCCGCGCGAACCGGCGCGGGCGCACATCGCGACAGCGCGTCGGCATCGCCGCGCAGGGATGGTACGTCGGCATCATCGCGCACCGGCGCAGGCGCGGGCGGGATTGCGGGCGCGCGTACCGATGGCGCGTCGGCATCGTCGCGCCGGGATGGTGCGTCGTCATCGTCGCGTCGCGGCGCAGGCGCGGGCGCGTCTGCGGGCGCGGGTAGCGATGGCGCGTCGGTAGCGTCGCGGCGGGATGGTGCGTCGTTATCGTCGCGTCGCGGCGCGGGCGCGGGCGCGTCTGCGGGCGCGGGTAGTGATGGCGCGTCGGCATCGTCGCGGCGGGATGGTGCGTCGGCATCGTCGCCCACTGGCGCTGAACGGGCTGGTGCATCGGAACCGTCTCGCGTCGGCGTCGCCTCGGCATCTTCGCGCGCGGGCGCCGCGGGCACGTCGCGCGTTGGCGTCGGGTCGGCCTCGTCGCGGGCGGGCGGCGTGTCGCCCGACGGGTCCGCATCGTCGGGCCGCGGTACCGGTGTGTCCGCCTCGTCGCGCACCGCCGCGGGCGCCGCTTCGCCCGGCGCCTCGGCCTCGGCGGCGGACTCGCCGCGCGAGCATGCTGGGCCCGGGGCCGCCCCTCCAGCGTCCGGCGACGGCGCCTCGGCGCCCGACGCCGGGACGACCACGCCGCCGCTCCCCACGCCGGCCGAGCGCGCGTTTGCCTCCGGGTGGCGTCTCCTGCGCGCGGGTGATCCGAGCACGGCCGCCGAGCGCTTCGCGGAGGTGCTCGAGCACCAGCCGGGTGGGGCGCTCGCCGAGGACGCGCGGTACTGGCGCGCGGCGGCGCTCGCGAAGGCCGATGCGGCCGACGCGACGCCCGCGCTCCGCGCCTACTTGGCCGCGCACCCCGAGGGCCGCCGCGCCGCCGAGGTCACGCTGATGCTCGCGTGGAGGCGCCTCGCGGACGGCGACGAAGTCGAGGCGAAGGCGCTCTTCGAGCGCGCCGCGGCCACCGGCGACGCGCGTGTGAAGAAGGCCGCGCGCCGCGGGCTCGACCAGCTCTGACGGATGGCGCCGCGTCCCACTCTCGTCGATCCTCGACGTCATGCGCGGCGCGGTCCTGAGCCTGTTGCTCGTCGGGTGCGGGGGCGCCGAGGTCGATCGCTTCGCGTCGCTGGACGAAGCGCTCCGCGCCGAAGGACGCGCTGGCGGCTTCCCGGGGCTGGTCGCGGCGCGCGTCGAGGGCGGTCGCGTCGTGTGGACGGGTACGTACGGGTTCGCCGACTACGCAGCGCGGCGCCCGGCCGAAACGGGCACGCCCTTTCACGTCGCCTCCCTGTCGAAGACGGTCACCGCGCTCCTCGCGATGCAGCTCGCCGAGGACGGTGTCATCGACCTCGACGCCCCGATCGACGACGCGCTCGGCTACGAGGTCATCGCCCAGCCGAACGCGATCACCGCCCGCATGTTGCTCACGCACAGCTCGGGGCTCGTCGACGACTTCATCACGCTCGGCGCGGCGACCGGCGAAGGTGACCCGACGACGTCGCTCGCGGAGTTCGCGTCGAGTTACCTCGCCGACCCGGAGCACTTCGACGGCGCGCCCGGCGAGCGACACAGCTACACCAACGCCGGGTTCGGAGTCCTTGGCGCCGTCCTCGAGGGCGCGACGAACACACCGCTCCCCCAGCTCAGCGCGACGCGGATCTTCGGACCGCTCGCGATGAACGACTCGGCGTGGCGCCTCGCCGACCTCGACGTGGACCGCGTCGCGGTGCCGTACGGAGGCAATGTCGATGACGGCCTCTTTCCGCAGCCCCACGAAGGTTTCGACTTCTACCCCGCGAGCTCGTGGCGAACGAGCATCGACGACCTCGCTCGCTACCTCGCGGCGATCATGAACGGAGGCGAGGGCGTGCTCGCGGCCGACGCGACGTCACGCCTGCTGACGGTGCAGGCCCCCGACGTGGATCCGGACCAGTGCATCGGCTGGTACTACGACAAGATCGAAGGCGTTCGTTACCTCGGCCACACGGGCTCGGCCTCGGGCGCGAGCGCGATGCTCTTCATGGATCCGGAGCGCGCGGTCGGGGTCGCGCTCGTCGCCAACTCGGACGCGTTCATTCGCGGCCGGTTCGGCGACACGGAGGATCGAGATCGGTTGTATCGATTGGCTTCGCGGGTGCTGACGGAATGAAGACGGCGCTCACCCCGGACGGGGGAGCGCCGTGGCTTCGGCGGGACTCTCAGGCGGTCGGCGCGAGGCGCGCGTAGTTACCGAGGATGGACATCGCGCGGTCGAGGATCGAGACGTCCGTCGAGACGCGCGCGCGGTAACGGTCGTTCACGCGGTCGGCGTAGTAGTCGAGGCGCGAGATGGCCTCGTTGGCCGCCTTGAGCGCGTGGTCGATGCGCGCGAGGTCGAGCTCACCGACCGACTTCCCACCGAGCGCGAGGTTCGCGTAATTCTCGAGGTTCATCATCGCGCGCTTGGCGATGACCAGGTCCATCTCGTACCGCGCGCAGCGCGTCTCGCACTGCATGTTCGCGTGGTAGTCGAGCCGCTTCATCGCTTCGCTCGCGGCGTCCATCGAGTGGGTCACGCGCGACTTGTGAATGGCGCGGTTGTCGCTCGCCATCGCAACGGAGCTCGTCACCAGCGCCGCCGCAGTCAGCATCGAGGTCAGAGCAAGTCGTAGTTTCGTCACAGCGTTTCCTCCCGGCGCTTCCTACGGCGCCTACCCCTTTGGACGTACGAGCCGCGAAAAAGGTCTACTTTCGCCGCGTTCGTTGACCCGCATCACGTGGTTCGAATCGAAGCGGTCGATCCGTGTGACGTGGATCGAATCGAAACGCTCGGCAGTTCGTTCGTGCGGCCTCCTGTCGATGCCCTGACACTGGTGAAGATGATCACGCGACGTGTTGCGCTGCTCGCCGTGATGTCCGTCGCGGCCTGCCAGGACGAACCTGCGCTCCCGGGCGGACCGTGCGTCGGCGAGTGCTGGGTCGAGGATCCGAGCACGCCGCTCGACGCCGGGAGCCTCCGCCCCGACGGCGGGACCTACGTGCTGCTCGACAGTGACGGCGGCCTCCGCGACGGCGGGGCTTCGAACGGACGCGACGCCGCGGTGACCCACGACGCCGGCTTCGTCGACGCCGGCGAACCGCGCGACGCAGGGCCCGCACCACGCGACGCAGGGGCGCCACCGCGCGACGCCGGCCCCACGCCGCGCGACGGCGGCACGCCGGTCGACGCCGGCAACCCGGGCGTCGCGCTCCCGGGGACCTACGTGTTCACGCGGAAGATCGTCTCCCCGATCGCGCCGAATCAGGAGCTCACCCACGTCGCCATCGCGCCGGACGGGGCGTCGATGATCGTCTCCGAGCGCTACGACCGCCTCCACGTCATCGCGCTCCCCGGGGAGACCCACGTCCGCACCGTGCACCTCCCGAAGTCGGGCTCGGAGCTCCTCGGCATCACGGGCATTCGCTACGTCTCGGGCGGCGCGCAGATCCTCGTCATCGCGACAGCGTACGAAGGCAGCGCGATCTCGGGCCGAGTCTTCCGCCTCGGGGCGCTCGGTGAGTCGCCGTCGGCCGTCGGCCCCGCGTTCCCGAACGTTGCGTACGAGAGCATCGACGGCCACCCGACCGTCGCCGGTCGCGTCATGATCGTCGGTCGCACCAACGGCTTCGTACGAATCTATTCGATGGATCCGAACGCCAACGCCCCCGCGCTCGAGGGCCAGGCCGCCGTAACCGCGGGGTGTCAGGACGCCGCCCCGGTCGTCGACGCCTTCGGCAACATGGGCGCGGTCTACGCGTGCGGCATGACGGGCGGCGCGGTCGGTGAGTTCGACGGCGTGAGCTTCTACGCGGGCCCGGCCGTCGGCAACACGTCCCACGTCGCGAGCCGCCCGCAGCGTGACTACGCGCTGTTCGTGAATTGGTCGATCGGCAAGCTCGCGCGCTACGACCAGGGCGCGTTCACGGTCGGTGCCGCGGCGCCCGATCTCGGCTCACTCGATCTGTGGGACATCACGTTCGCGGACGACGGTCGACGCGCGTTGATCACCGGTGAGATGATCGGGAGCGTCGCGCAGATGCGCGAGTACCGCGACGGCGCCTACTCGACGAGCGGCATCACGGACATCTCGATCGCGAACTTCGATGCGTCGCCCTACGGAGGGACGAACGGGGTGGTGTTGCTCGAGGCCGCGTGGCGCCCGGGCACGGACTGCGGCTATGTCGTGGGCGGCTGTAGCACCGCCAATTGCACGCGCGGCTATCTCATCGCGTTCGAAGTGGTGAACGGCCGCGCGTGTCCGTGACCGAAGCTGCCGAAACTCAGCCCGAGGGCACCGCGCCCGGCTTGGCGCCGCGGTTCGATTGACGGTAGGTCTCGGAGTCCATCGATCGCGCCGCGGTGCCGCGAGTGTCGTCCGTGCACTCTCGGCGCGCGATGCGCGATCCGGTGCGCTTCACCGTACGGCAGATCTTGGGCTTGTCGTCTTGAGCGGCCATCGTCGCGCAGCCTGCAAACGCAAACGACGAGGCCATGACGACCACGGGGAGCCAACGCTTCATGGGCTCACTGTACAGCAGTCGACGCGCAATGGGCGAGGGTCAGCGGGCCATCGCGTCGGTCGCGATTCGGAGCTTCTCCCCGTAGTTGTAGCGGACCTTCAGCGCATCCAGCCGCTGCTGCCGCGTTTCGTCGTCGAGGTCCGTAAGTTCTGCAGCCATCGTGTACGGCGACGCTCCGGTGCGCAGCCTCTCATAGGTGTTCCCGCCGAGCTCCGTCGTCAGATACAGGGCCGCTGCGCCGGAGAGAATCCACACGTGGCGCTTCAGGAGCTCTTCCAGACCCGACACCCCGACCGCCGAGAGCTCTCCGTCGATCGTGTACTGCAGGCCCCCGAACGCCTCGTAGAACGATTCACGTGCGAGGCGCTCCTGCGCCAGATAGCCGATATAGGCATCCGAGCCGCTCCAGTGCTCCGTCTCCTGAATGATGTAGAGCGCGTCGCCCTCCGCGGTCGTGTCGAGCTGGGCGATGGTGTCGATGACGGCGACGTAGCTCTCGAGGAGCTCACGCCTCAGTGGCGCCGTCTGCGCGTCGTCGAGGTCGGTGAGTGCGTCCAGGAGCAGGAGCTCGTGCGCGAGGATCTCCGCCGTCATCGGGAATGCGGTCCACGGGAGGAAGCGGTCGGCGCCGACGAGCGGCTCGAACGTGGCTCGCTGGTGGATGTCGAAGCCCTCGCGGACCATTCTCCCGGGTAGGCCGTAGCGGCCGCGTCGCATCGCCGACAGGTCCTCGGAGGTGAGGCGCATCATGAGGACGTCCTCGCCGCCGATACGGTGGATGTACGCGCGCCCCGTCAGGTCGTCCAAGTACCCGTCGGGGTCATCGTAGTGATACACGGCGCGGCCACGGGCCAGCGCCACCGGGACAGCGGTCGCTTCCGGCGGGAGGGCCTCGGGGTCCACAAGGAACCCGACGGGCGCCTCACCGTCGAGGTAGATGCCGACGTACACGCCGGTCTCCTCCATGCGGAAGTCCCCCGTCCACAAGTACGGGAGCGTGTTGATGGTCTCGATCATCCGCACCAGGGCGTCCTGGGCGTCACAGCTCGCGACGGGGTAGTCGCTCACACACAAAAAGGGCGGTGGGCCGGCGTCACGGGGTCCGGCGTCGCGCGGCGCGGGGCCAGCGTCGCGGGCGCCGCCGTCGTGCGCGGCCTGGGGCGTGCCGGCGTCCCGCACGCCGTCGAGCGGTTCGGTTCCGGCGCCGGAGCAAGCGAGGAGGAGGGGGGCGAGGAGGGCAGAAGTGCGGTTCATGGGAGCAGCCTGCCCGGGCCATCGCGACGCCGTCGGCGAAAAGTCGCGGTCGTCGACCCAAAGACCATGCCCTCGGAGCCGAAGAGGCCGGGGGGCACCCAAGGATCGATCGAGACTCGAGGGGATGGCGCGATCTTCCAACGCCGTCGGCGCGCCGCTTCAATCTCCGCCAGGCAGAACCCGGCACCGTGGACCCATGAACAGACACACCACGGCGGCCCTCGTCGTCCTGACCCACGCCATCCTCCTCGTCGTCGCGTTCTTCGTGCTCGCGGCGGTGTTCGAGTTCCCCGACATCCTCCGCGAGCCTCCGGCGCACATCCTCGCGGTGTTCCGCGCGTCTCGACACCTGGTCGTCCCGACCTACTGGGTCTTCACGATGACCGGCGTGACCTTCATCGCGATGGCCGTCGCGGTGAGCGGAGTGGTCCCGTCGCGCACGGCGCACACCACCGGGGTGCTCGCGGGGCTGACCCAGGCCTTCGGCTTCATCCGGTGGGTTTGGCTGGTACCGGCCCTCGCCGCGACGGCGACGGACCCCGGGGCGAGCGACGCGAGCCGGGACGCGGCCCTCGTCGTCTTCGAGGCGATGCACCAGTTCGCCGGCGTCTCGGTGGGCGAGCACCTCTCGTTCCTGTTCCAGGGCGTCTGGACGATCGCCGTCGGCGTCGCGTTGGTTCGGGACGAGCGCTTCTCGCGCGGCCTCGGCTACGCGGGCGTCGCGACGGGCGCCGCGTTCGTCGTCTACACCCTCGAGCAGTTCGGCGGTGTGTTCGCGGGGCTCGGGCAACTCAACGTCGTCTTCCACGTCGCGTGGCTCGCCTGGTTGGCGCTCCTCGCCACCACGCTCCTGAAAGCGGCGCGTCGTCCGGACGACGCGTTCGTCCCCGTGGGGCGACGCGCTGTCGCGTTCGTGGCGGGCGGCGCGACGCTCCTGCTCCTCGCGGCGACGGTGGGGGTGGCGTGATGAAGCTCGAAGGTAAACGGGCGCTCGTCACCGGCGGGACGCGGGGCATCGGCGCTGCGATCGCCGTGGCGCTGAACGAGGCAGGCGCGACGGTGATCGTCTGCGGGAGCAGTGAAGAGAGCGTGGCCGGGTTCGCGGCGACGAACGGCATCCGCGCCGTGTGCTGCGACCTGAGCGAGCCGGCGGAGATCGAGTCACTCGCCGCGGCGGTCGACACGCGCCTGGGTGGCCTCGACATCCTCGTGAACTGCGCCGGCGTCCAGCGGTCCATGAACCTCGTCGAGGACCGCTCGGTGGACGTCGAGCTGGAGGTGCAAGTGAACTTGCTCGCACCGATGCGCGTCACGGCGGCGCTGCTCCCGCGGCTGCTCGCCGCGCCTCGGGCGGCGGTCGTCAACGTCACGTCGATCATGGCGCTGACGCCGACGCAACGCGCGCCCGTCTACGGTGCGACCAAGGCCGGGCTCGCCTCGTGGACGAAGTCGCTGAGGTGGCAGCTCGAATCCCGCGGCGTCCTGGTGATGGAGCTCGTCCCGCCGCTCGTCGCGACGCAGATGACCGCGGGGCGACAGCAGGGGGCGATCGATCCGCGCGAGGTCGCGGTGGCGTGTATCGACGGTCTCGTGCGCGAGCGTCCCGACGTTCGCGTCGGCAAGGCGAAGACGGTCCACCTGCTGGAGCGTTTCGCGCCCGGGCTCGTCGCCCGCCTCGTGCGCCACCGCTGAGTTCGTGGGAGCATTCGGCCGACGTGGCCGGGCGGATCAGCATCGTCGTCGCTTCGTTGATCCTCGAAGGCCTGAAGAAGAGCGCCCCGGACGTCCTCGCCGCCCGCGCCGTCGATGTGAACGAGGTCCTCGCCGCCGGCGAGGAGGGCGCGCCGCTCGAGCCCTACCGTCGCATCCTCCGTGACGTTCACGTGAGCGCGGGGGGCGCGGCGATCCTCCGCGCGGGAGAGTCCCTGCGCGGGCTCGCGCATCCGTTGCTGTTCGTTCTCCTCAACAGCGACGCCCCCCGGATCCTCATCGAGAAGGAAGCGCGGCTCGCGGCTTTCTTCCACTCGCGCCACCGCGTGGTGATCGACGAGGAGTCGCCGAACGCCCTCCTGCTGCGCCACGTCTCGGACCACGGCGCGCCCGAAGCCACCGACAGCCTCGCCTCCTGCGGTCAGCACATCGTGTTGCTGGAAGAGATTGGTTGTCGCCCGCTGCGGCTCCGTCTCCCTGCGAGCGACGACCCCGATCGGCTCGTCTACGATGCCGGTCGCTTCGAGGAGCCTGCGTCGGGGGCGACTTCGACGTGGCGGTTCGAGTGGGGCGCCTTCGAGCCGACGCGGAAACCGATGGCGGGGCTCGACGCGATCCTCCTCGGGTCGGCGCCGGAACGCGCGCTCGACGACGAGCCAGGCCCCGCGGCGCGCGTCGAGGCCGTCGTGCGACGCGACCTCGGGCGGACGTGGAAGCTCGCGGAGGTCGCCGAGGCGCTCGGGACGTCGTCGCGTTCGCTTCAGCGCACGCTCGGCGCCGCCGGTCTGAAGTACAGCGAGCTGCTCGATCGCATTCGCAACGAAGAGGCGGCGCGGCTCCTGTCGGACAGCGACCTGTCCATCACCGAGATCGGCTACGTGTGCGGCTTTGCAGACACCGCCCACTTCTCGCGTAGCTTCAAGAAGAGGCACGCGAAGACCCCCTCCGCGTTCCGCGGCGCGCGCTGACTGGCGCGATCGTCCAACGTCTTCGGCGCGCTCGTTCGAGTCGGCGCCGCGTCGAAGCGGCATCGTCGACGCATGAACAACACGCTGCTCCTCACCACGACCCTCCTCACCCTCGTCAGCCTCCCGGTTCACGCGCAGACCACGTTCGAGAGCGACGTCAGCGCGCTCGACGGCGTCTGGCAGGTGGGCCTCAACTTCGGCGAGCTGCCCTTCGGCGGGTCCTTCAAGCTCGGCTTCGACGTCGGCTATCACTTCAACGATCTGGTCTACGTCGGCTTCACTTACCAGATCGCCGACGACATCCAGCGCGACGGTTCCTCCTTCAACGCCAACGCGGTCGGCTTCGGCGGTTTGCTGGAGTCCAGCGAGGAGGTAGGTCAGCGCGCGTACCTCCAGACCCGCATCCGGCCGCATCGGCTGTCGCCGTACGTCTCGCTCGGGGTGGTCTTCAACGATCGCGACACCGAGACGATGCGGTTCGACGCGCGCTCGCGGCAGATCGGTTCGTCGACCTACGACGGTGCCGTCACGCTCGTTCAGTCGCGCCCCGCGGGCCTTCGCCCCGCGATCGGGCTCGGCTACGCGTACGCCTTCGACTTCGGGCTCTCGATCCACGCGGAGTGGTCGGGCTGGTGGATGTTCGGTGCGCCGTCCCCCCAGATCGACGTGCAGGGCGTCGCGCTCTCGGACGCCGACCGCCGCGCGCTCGTCGCTCGCCTCACGGACGAGTTCCAATCGAGCCCATTCAACACGTACCACGTGTTCCAGCTCGGAGCGGGCTACGTCTTCTGAAGGTCATCGAAGGTGGGGCGACGGCGCAACGCGCCGCCGCCCCGTTCAATCTACGTCCCGACCTTGTCGACACGGCCGGCGCCGATGGTCCGGCCGCCCTCGCGCAGCGCGAAGCGCATGCCCGGCTCGACACCGATCGCCTGGTCGAGCGCGAAGCGCACGAAGACGCGGTCACCCGGCATCACCAGCGCGCCGTCGGGGACGATCGTCCCGGTGACGTTCGTCGCGCCGAAGAAGAACTGCGGCCGATAACCGGCGCCGAACGGCGTGTGGCGACCGCCCTCGTCCTTCGTCAGCACGTAGACCTCGGCCACGCCCTCGCGGTGCGGCCGAATCACACCGGGCACGGACACGACCTGCCCGCGCTCGACCTCCTCGACCTTCACGCCACGGAGCAGCAGACCGACGCTCTGACCCGCGCGCGCCTCGAGCTGCTTGGTGTGGAAGGACTGGATGTCCGTCACCACCACCCCGCGCGGCTCGCCGAGGCCGACGAGCTCCACCGTCTCGCCGCGCGTGAGCACGCCGCGCTCGACGCGACCCGTGACCACGGTGCCGCGCCCCCCGATCGAGTGGATGTCCTCGATCGTCATGAGGAACGGCGCCGCGAGATCACGCACCGGCGTCGGGATCGCGGTGTCGAGCGTGTCGAGCAGGACTCGCACGCCAGCGACGCGCGGGTCCTCGACCGGCACACCCGCCTCCATCGCGAGCAGCGCCTCGCGCGCGGAGCCGCGCACGATCGGCGTGTTCGCGAAGCCGTGTTTGGCGAGCAGGTCACGGACCTCCAGCTCCACGAGCTCGAGCAGCTCGGGGTCGGCGATGTCGACCTTGTTCACGAACACGACCAGGTGCTCGACGCCGACCTGACGCGCGAGGAGGAGGTGCTCCTCCGTCTGGGGCTGCGGCCCCTGCGCGCCGTCGACGAGCAGCACGGCGCCGTCCATCTGGGACGCGCCGGTGATCATGTTCTTCACGTAGTCGGCGTGCCCCGGACAGTCGATGTGCGCGTAGTGACGCGTCGCCGTCTCGTACTCGACGTGCGCGACGTTGATCGTGATCCCGCGCTTCTTCTCCTCCGGCGCGTTGTCGATCTCGTCGAAGCGCTTCGCCTTCGTGCCGTGGCGCGCACCCGCCACCATGGTGAGGGCGGCGGTGAGCGTGGTCTTGCCGTGGTCGACGTGTCCGATGGTTCCGACGTTGACGTGGTTCTTGTACATGGGTGCCTCCTCCTTGTCGTAGCGCGTGCGGACGGAGGCCCCGGACCGCACGCGAAAAGAGCGTGCGGCGAAACCGAGCTGACTTGTTCAGTGAGAATGCGCGAAGGCCCGCTACCGAAGATCGCTCGGATCCGCCGACGACTCGACCGAGTCGTTCGAACGCGAATCTGATGAGCGGGCGCGAAAGCGCATGACGGAGGTACTGCGCACGTGGCGCAGCACCGTCAATCAGGAGTGGTCCTTCGCCTGGACGTCCGACACGCCGCCGTCCGAGACCTTCGCCGTCACGACGTAGGTGCGGTCGGTGTGCATGTTGTGGGTGAAGAACGTGAGCGTCCCGTTGTCGAGCTTCGGCGCCTGGATGCGTGCGTCCGGGGCGTCACCCTCCTCGATGGGCGGGGGCGGTGCGTAGAGGACCTGCCCGGGCGCGACCTTCGTGTCGAAGCGGGCGAGCAGCTCGGCCCAGCTCTTGGCGCTCGCGCCGTCCGTTCGGCAGCCCGCCGCGATCGCGTCGACCGCGTCCTGCTTCGCCTGGCCGACGACCTCGCCGTTCGCGAGGACGGCGTAGGCGAGGGGGGCGCCGGTGGGCTTGGTCGCGTGGAACGCGCCGTAGAAGTGGCAGCCACCGAGCTCGATCGCGTCGATCGTCTCGACCACGACGTCACCCGCGCTCCAGCTCATCTGCTGGGCGGCTTCGCTCTTGATTCGGTCTTCGTGCTTGGACATCTGGGTACCTTCTCTCATCGTGTTCGGCTTCGCGGGGCACGCCGAGATCAGCGCGCCGAGGGCGAGGGCGTACAGCATCCTTCTCAATTGTCCATGTCTCCGCCGTCGGTGGGGGCGGGCGCCGGGGCGCCTCCGTTCACGACGGGGAGCGTACCAGCATTTGCCTGGGTCACGTCGTTGCGACCGAGCACCTGCTGCAGGAACGGGAGGAAGCGCGGGCCCTCCGTCGCGTCGGCGAGGGCGAGGCGGATGCTGTTGTAGGCGCCCGAGTTCGCGGTCAGGAGGCCACGGACGCGGTTGAGGACCTCGGCGCGGGTCGGGTCGCGACCGTGCTGCGCGCGGAAGCCGACGTAGAACGCACGGTACTCCTCCATGAAGTAGTCGAACGACTCACGCACACGATCGTTGTTCACGAGGTGGTTCACTTCGTGCGCCACGGTGTGGGTGACCATGTGGAGCGTGTTGGCGTTCGTCGTGTCGACCGGACCGTTGCCGGCCGGGAGGTACGCGCGGTTGAAGTGGAACGTGTCCGACCCCGCCGAGCCGTACGGCGTGCCCGTCTCGCCCCAGTCGAACGTGTACGGCGCGTCGTCCGCGAGGAAGCGGTCGAGGGTGTTGTCGATGATCGTCCTATCGCCCGCGTGCTGCGAGACGTAGGCGATCATCGCCGCCGAACGCTGCGTGTCCGCGAGGGACATCGAGCGGAACCAGTCCTTGCTCATCAGCCGCGTGAGGTTCGCGACCGAGCGCGCGTCCGGGTAGTTCTTCGCCTGGCTCAGCACGGCCGTCCGCTGGTCGGACGACAGTCGCGTGAAGTTCGGGTCGGTGATCAGGTTCTCGAGGTTCTGCGTGAACGTCGCGTCGCCGGAGTTGGCGTTGTACGCGTCGGTCACGAGCTGCCGCTGCGCCGGCGTCAGACCGAGCACCTGCTGCACGCCGCCCGCGGCCTGCGCGATGTCCATCAGCTCGACCGGGTTCGCGGCCGAGCGGAGGATCTCGCGGATCGCCGCCTGGTTCTCGCTGCTCGTCCCCGCCGCGCGGAGCGCCGCGACGAGCGCACCCTTCTCGGCGACGGTGGCGTGGGCGAGCACCCGCGCATCCACGTGGTCGCGGATGAGCTGCGCGCCCGTCGAGTCGTCGGAGTGCGCGAGCGCGAGGCCGAGGATCATCTCCTCGCCGGTCGCGCCGCGTCCGCGGAGCTCGGCGATGAACGCGCTCTGCTGGCCTTCCAGCTCGTTCCAGATCGTGTCGGCGCCGCCCGCGGCGGTCATGAGCGCCTCGAGGTCGGCGCGGTCCGTCGCGCTGTTGAGGACGCGGACCATCGCCTGCTCGTCGCCTTCGCCGGTCCAGCCGTCCATCAACGAGCGGAGCATGTGCGCCTTCTGATCTTGCGTCGCGTGCTGCAGGACGTCGGCGTCCACGTAGTTGCGTACGAAGTCGTCCGACTCCCACGAGCCCACCGCGTAGTCCGCGGCCATGCGCGCGATGATCTGGTCGCCGTCGGCGCCGAGGCTGTCGAGGTGCTGCATGAACGTGGACGTCGCGCCTTCGAGCTCGTCCATCACGGCCTCGCTGCCGCCCGCCGCCGCGATGACCTCCATCATGTCGTCGGGGCTCGTCACCGAAGAGAGGATGCGCGCCATCGCGGCCTCGTCCTCGGCGACCGTGATGCCCTCCATCAGGTGGCGGAGCATCCGGCCTTTCTCTTCGTTCGTCGCGTGCTGCAACACACTCGCGTCGATGTGGTTGCGCACGAAGTCGTCGGACCAGCTGCTGCTGGTGTCGAGCTCGTTCGAGATCGTGATCAGCATCCGTGCGCCGTTCGCGCCCTGACCGCGGAAGTGGTTCGCGACCGCGTCGAGCTGCGTCTCGCCGAGCTCACTCAGTACGGCCTCGGCGCCGCCGGCCCGGCGGAGCAGCGTCTCCATCTCGGCGGGGGAACCGACGCTCTCGAGGATGCGCGCCATCGCCGCCTGGTCTTCCTCGCCGGTCCAGCCGTCCATCAGCGAGCGGAGCATGTGCGCCTTCTCTTCGACGGTGGCGTGGGCGAGGACTTCGGCGGTGACGTTGTTGCGGACGTAGTCGTCCGAGTCGAGGTCCGTCACGGCCTTCGACATCGCCTCGTCGATGATCGCCCGCGCCGCGGCGCGGTCCATCCCGCCGGGCGCGTCCGCCGGCGAGTCGCTGGGCCGCGCCGAGCCGCCCCCCGCGCCGATGCCCGTGCGCCGGCTCGCCCGCACACTCGATGCGCCGGGCGCCGCTTGCGCGCCGGAGGGGCGCGCCGTCGATCCCGAGGCACCGATGCTCCGGAACTCGGGGCCGCGAGGGTCGTCGGTCTCCGCTCGGTCGCCGTCACCCACGCGCGGCGCGCGCTCCGCGTACGCCTCCGACCGCTCCCAACGCGGGCGCTCGACGGTGGCGGGGCCCTCGACGTCGCGGGGCGCCTCGGTGCGGACCGGACGCGAGGTCACGCGCGGGTGCGTGAGGTCGGGGCGGTCGACGCGGCGGGTGGGGTCGGATTCTCGGATTCGCGGTGCCATGAGTGTGGTGGGCCTCTTAGTCGCAGGCTTCGTGCCAGGCTCCGCGGAGCCCCCTCGTGCACGGATCGGGACCACGGCGGCGACCGCAGTTGCGTTTGTGGCAACTGCGTCCCTCGAATCGCGTCGGCGAATCTGCGTGACGTTGGTCGCAAGGTGCGCCGACGCACGCCGGTTGCGTCCATCGGGGCGGGCGCTCGATGATGACGTCCGTCTTGAAGCGGGGGCTCATCGCAGCGCTCCTCGCGCTCGGCTTCGCGGGGACGGCGGAGGCGCACCTGGCGCCCCGAACGCTCGGCGTCGTTCGCTACGACGCGGGGGCGCGCCCGCAGCTGCTCCTCACCACGTACGGGCTGGTCCTCCGCGAGGACGAAGTATGGCGCTACGTGTGCCCGGTCCGGCACGGCGGGCCCGATACGCCGCCCGCGATCGCCGCCGACGACCGCACGTGGCTCGTGACGATCGACGGCGCGCAGCTGTTCGAGCCGGACCTCACGCCGCTCACCGACAAGTTCGGTGACGTGACGGTCGTCGCGCTCCCGGAGCTCGCCGTGCTCCCCGAAGGTGCGTTTGCGCTGGTGCTCGAGGGGAAGGGCTCGGCGCTCTACCGTCTCCGCGAGGAGGGCCCGGAGCGCATCTTCGCGGACCGCGACCCTTGGCAGGACCTCATCGCGACCGACGACGGCCTGCTGCTCGCGCGCACGACGACCGCGTCGGTGGTCGAGTTCACGGAGCTCGACGTGGCGGGGACCGTGACGTCGACCTACGGCGTACCGCGGCTCGCCTGGGAGGTGAGCTTGCACGCATCGCCGGACGGCGCGCGGTTCGCCGTGGCGACGGACGCGGTGTCCTCCGTCGTGATGGAGCGGGTGGGGGGCGTCATGGAGATCGTGTTCGAGACGCCGGGTATCGTCGGCGCGGTGACGCGGCTCGATGGGCGGATGTTCGTTTCAATCGATAGTGCGCTGCACGTGGTGAACGAAGGTGTCGCGACCCCGACGGGCGACGATCGGCAGGTCACGTGCTTCGGGCACGGCCCCGCGGGCGCCTACGCTTGCTCGAACTTGCAGGTCTTCGCGATGGCCGACGACGGGGCGCTCGGCGAACCGGTGTTCCTGATGCCGTGGGTCGAGTCGCCGAGCGTGGAGGGCCTGACGACCGACCAGGCCGCGACCTGTGACTTCCAGTGGAACGACCTTCGGACGGAGGCGGGGCTGACGGAGCCGATGCCCGAGCCGATGGTGTCGGAGCCGAGCGGCGGATGCACGACCGCGGGCCGCCCTTCGTTCGGCGCGGCGCTCGCGATCGTGTTGTTGGGGGTGGGGATCAGATCTTCTTCATGGCGTCGCCGTAGAAGGCGTCGAGTTTGTCCATGTGTTTCTTCTCGACGACCTTGCGCTTCACCTTCAGGCTCGCGGTCAGCTCGCCGTCCTCGATCGTGAGGTCGCGTTCGAGGATCTCGAACTTCTTGATCGTCTCGTAGCTCGCGAGCTGTTTGTTCAGCTCGTCGACCGCCTCCTGGACCATCGCGATGACCTTCGCGTCCTTGCAGAAGTCCGCCGCGGTGCTCCCGGCCACGCCGTGCTCGGCGGCCCACTTCGGAATCGCCTCGTCGTCGAGCGTCACCAGCGCGGAGCAGAAGTTTCGGCGGTCGCCGTGCACGATGACCTGGCTGAGGTACGGGCACAGCGCCTTCAGCGTGCCTTCGATCTTCTGCGGCGCGATGTACTTACCGCCGGACGTCTTGATGAGGTCCTTCTTGCGGTCGGTGATCTTCAGGAACCCGTCGCCGTCGAGCTCACCGATGTCGCCGGTCATCAGCCAGCCTTCTTCGTTGAGCGTCTCGGACGTGACGTCGGGGAGGTTGCGGTAACCGCGCATGATCCCGCGGCCGCCGAGGAGGATCTCGCCGTCGTCCGCGATCTTCACCTTCACGCCCGGAACGGGCTTGCCGACGGTGCCGAACCGGAACTCACCCGGTAGGTTCACGAAGCTCGCCGCGCTGGACTCGGTGAGCCCGTAGCCCTCGCAGATGAGGATGTTCGCCGCGTGGAAGAACTCTGCCATCTCGCGCGACAGCGGCGCGCTGCCGGAGATGAAGAAACGAATGCGCCCGCCGAAACGATCGCGCAGCTTCGAGAACACGAGTTTGTCCGCGATGGAGAACTTCATCGCGAGCATGCCGCCGGGCTCCTGCCCCTGCTGCTTCAGCGCGGAGACCTCACGGCCGACCTGCACCGACCAGGAGAAGATCTTGTACTTCATCCCGCCGGCCTCGGCCGCGCCGGTCACGACCTTGTTGTAGACCTTCTCGAAGATGCGCGGCGCCGCCGCCATGAACGTCGGCTTGATGACGCCGAGGTTGTCGACGAGCTTCGGGATGCGACCGTCGACCGTGGTCGGGAACCCGACCGCGAGCTGCGCGACCTCGAGCACCTTGCCGAACGAGTGCGACAGCGGGAGCCACAGGTACTGGTGGTCGTCCGCGCGCAGGATGCCCGTCTCGCGGATCGCCTCACCCTCGAACACCCAGCAGTCGTGGGTGAGCTCCACCCCCTTCGGCCGGCCGGTCGTCCCGGACGTATAGATCAACGTCGCGAGGTCGGTGCTCTCTACGCTCTCGACGATCTTCGTGTACTGACCTTCGTTCTCGGCGTCCCACGCTTTGCCCTTCTCGATGAGGTCGTCGAGCGTCATGACCCAACCGTCGTCGCTCGCCTTCCCTTCGAAGGTGATGACCTGCTTCACCGTGGGGATGTTCGGCTTGGCCTCGACGAGCTTCTGCACCTGCTCGTCGTTCTCCGCGAAGACCATGACGGTCTCGGAGTCGCTCAGGATGAACGCGCACTCCTCGGAGGTGTTCGACGGGTACACCGTCGTCGTCGCGCCGGCGCCACACAGGATGCCGAAGTCGGCGAGGATCCACTCGACGCGCGTGGTCGACTGAATCGCGACGCGCTGCTCGTCTTCGAGGCCCAGCGACCGCAGGCCGCACGCGATCGCGCGGACACGCTCACCGGCTTCGCGCCAGGTGATGCCGCGCCAGCCCGACTCCCCTTCCGGGAACTGATAGGCGAGGTTGTTGGGGGTGGAGGCGACACGCTTCTCGAACATGTCTGCCACGGAACGGTAGCTCGTCATCGTCATCTCCCTAGGTCGGACCACAGCCGATCGAATTCGTGTTGGTAGCGCGCGACGAGGCCGCGATCCGTCGTCACGAGGATGTTCTCGTGGTTCTCGCGCGCCGCGCTTCGCGTCCAGTTGTAGCTGCCGGTGAGCAGCCGTTCGCGATCGAACACCGCGAACTTGTGGTGCATGTGCGCCGGTGAGTCGTCGTACTTGAGCGCGACCCCCGAGAAGCCGATGCGGTCCACGTCCGAGCCGCGGTCCTCCGACTTGTCGTCGTCGCTGATCACCCGCACGTTCACGCCGCGTTGGTGCGCGCCGAGGATCCCGTCCGCGATGCGGTTGTCGGTGATCGTGAAGACGCAGATGTCCGCGCTCTTCTGCACGGTGCGGAGCGCCGCGAGGATCGCGTTGAGGCACTCTTCGCCGGGGCTGAAGAACGCGGCGGACTTCACCGGCGCCTCGGCCGGGACGGTCATCGCTTTGACGACGGCTTCGACCCAGTCGAGCGTCGCGGCGGCGCCGAGGTGTTCGGCGCTCGCTCGCGCCCGGTCGAAGACGCGCGCGCGTAGCTCGGGGATGCGGTCGGGGTCGGCGTCGGCCAGCTCGGCGCGCAGCGCCTTCAGCTCCGCGCGCGAGACACGCCCGTCCGCGAGGACGGCGTCGAGGCGGCGGTCGAGCTCGTCCACGCGCACGCGATCAGCCTCCTGCCACCAGGACCGCGTTGACGATCGCGGACACGACGAAACCCACCGACGTCGAGAAGAGGGCCGAGGCCATGAAGGACGCGATCCAGCTGTCGCGCTCGGACTCGGCGTGTCGCTTCACGCCCGGGAACATGACGACGGTCAGGACGGCGCACAGGCCCACCGTGATGGACCAAAAGACGATCTGCGGCGTCGTCATGCGTGACGCGGTACATCATTTCGGCCGGGGTCTTGGCAAGCGTTCACGGGCCGCGTTTGGCGGCGGCGCGCCGGAGCCGGTCCATGATCGCGCGCCCCAGACCCGTCTCCGGCACCGGCTCGGCCACGATCACGTCGAGGTCGAGCGCGTCCAGACGACGCATCGCGGCGAAGAGGCGCTGCGCCGCCTCCGCGAGGTCGCCGGCGGGGCTCAGCACCTCCACGACCTCGTAGCCGTCGGCCGGGGCCTCGAACGCGAGGAGCCCGCGTCGGCCGCCTTCGGGCGCTTCGGTCGGGTCCAGATACAGCGGCGTCGACGTGGCGTAGTGCTTCGAAAGGCGCCCGGGCGAGGCGGTCGTGTATTCGGCGGCGTCCGGGAGCATGACGCTCCCGAGAACACGCTCCAGCGATTCGAGCGCGACACCGCCGGGCCGCAGGAGGGTCGGCGTCGGCTCGAGCGCCACGATGGTCGACTCCACACCGACCTCGCAGGGGCCTCCGTCGATGACGATCGACACCCGATCGCCGAGCTGAGCGACGACGTGCTCGGCGCGGGTCGGGCTCACCGCACCGAACGGGTTCGCGCTGGGCGCGGCGATGGGGAGGGCGACCGCTTCGAGGAGCGCCCTGGCCATCGGGTGGGCGGGGACGCGGACCGCGACGGTGTCGTGGCCGGCGGTGACGAGGTCGGGGACGGCGTCGACCTTCTTCGCGACGACGGTGAGCGGCCCGGGCCAGAACGCTTCGGCGAGGCGGTCGAGGGCGGCGGGCGGCGCGGCGAAGAGGGCGCGGGCTGCTTCGAGGGAGGGCACGTGCACGATGAGGGGGTCGAAGCGCGGGCGGCCCTTGGCTTCGAAGATCTTCGTGACGGCGTCGACGTCGAGCGCGTGGGCGCCCAGCCCGTACACGGTCTCGGTGGGGAACGCGACGAGCTCACCGCGGCGGAGGGCCTCGGCGGCGGTGTGGATCGCGTCCGACATGCGTCGGTTCGTGTCGTCGCGTGGGCGCGGTTGGTCAAGCGCGGAACCGGCGGGCTTGGTACGATGTCCGAAGGTTCGCGATGGATCGGCTGGGTGTACGGGTTCGGGTCTACTGGCAGGGCGGGTTGATCGACAGCCGCTTCGTCACCTCACCGCGAGTGCGGCTGGGGGCGGTCGCGGGTCCGAACGTCGACTTCGTGGTCCCGATCGTCGAGCTCGACAGCCCGGTCGTCGTCGCCGAGATCCGCGCCGGCGGTGTGACGGCGTGGATCCCGGAGCTGGGCGGCGCGACGCGGGGCGGCGCGCGTCGGCTGGACGTGGGCGAGGTGCTGCGCTTCGCGGTCGGCGAGTTCACGGTGGAGCTCGCGGCCGAGCCGGCGCGTCGCTTGCCGCGGTTCAATCGCCTGCGGCTCGAGGGCAACGCGGCGCGGGTGTTGATGCTGTCGGTCGCGGTGCACGTGTTGTTCGCGGTGGGCGCGGCGCTGTCGCCGGAGGCGCCCGAGCTGGCGGAGCTGTGTGCGCAGCGCAAGGCCGTCGACGTGAACGTCGAGGCGGGCTGCGGATGGAGTCCGAGGACCCAGGACGATCTCTACCCGAAGATACAAACGGCGGCGCCGCGGGTGTCCGCGTGCCTGGCCGGCGTCGCATCGCCTGCGACGCTTCGACTCGTGTGGACCGTCGATCACCGCGGCGTCGTGTCCAACGTGCGTACCGAAGAGCGGACGGGCGCGATCTCGGAAGCGCAGGCGCTCTGTGTGCACACGGTGATGGAGGCGCTCGAGTTCGGGCCGTCGGCTTCGAAGACGACGGTGCGCTACCCGTGGATCGTCGGCGAAGCGCCGGACGATTGAGCCGAGGCGTTTGACCGCGTGCGGCGTGCGCTCCGGGCGGACCTGTCCTAGTGTCCGCCGCATGCTCGGCCAAATGATGGACCTGCCCCTCCTCCTCTCGAACCAGATCGAGTTCGCCGCGAAGTTCCACCCGTCGGTGGAGTGCGTCACGCGCACCGTCGAAGGTCCGATTCATCGGAGCAACTACGGCGAGATTCATCGCCGCTCGAAGAAACTCGCGAACGCGCTCGCGGCGATGGGCGTCAAGGCGGGCGACCGTGTCGCGACGATCGCCTGGAACACGCACCGGCACCTCGAGCTGTATTTTGCGGTGTCGGGGATGGGCGCGATCCTCCACACGATCAATCCGCGCTTGCCGCCGGACCAGCTGAAGTACGTGGTCGGTCACGCGGAGGACACGGCGTTGTTCTTCGACACCACGTTCACGAAGTTGGCGCAGCTCCTCGCGGCGTCGGGGTCGTCCATCAAGAGCTACGTCGCGATGACGGACGACGCACACCGCCCCGCGGACTTCGAGGCTGCGCAGGCCTACGAGTCGCTGATCGCGGATGCGTCGGAGGACTTCGCGTGGCCGCAGCTCGACGAGAACACCGCGTCGTCGCTCTGTTACACGTCGGGGACGACGGCGGAGCCGAAGGGCGTCCTCTACTCGCACCGGTCGACGGTGCTCCACTCCTACGCGGTGTGTATGGCGGACACGCTGGCGATCTCCGCGAAGAGCGTGACGTTGCCGATTGTCCCCATGTTCCACGTCAACGCGTGGGGGGTGCCGTACGCCGCGGTGATGAGCGGCTCGAAGCTCGTGTTCCCCGGGCCGGGGATGGACGGCAACAGCCTGATCGAGCTGATCGAGACCGAGAAGGTGACGAGCCTGCTCGGTGTGCCCACGGTTTGGATGGGCCTGCTCGCGGCGGCGCGCGCCGCGGGGAAGCGGTTCGACACGGTCGACACGGTGACAATCGGCGGCTCGGCGGTCCCGCCGTCGATGATCGAGGCGTTCGAGAAGGAGCACGGCGCGCGGGTCATCCATGCGTGGGGCATGACGGAGACGTCCCCGCTGGGCACGGCGAACGTGCTGCTGCCGAAACACGCCGACCTCTCGGAGGCGGAGCGCCGGCAGATCGAGATCAAGCAGGGCCGCCCGATCTTCGGCGTCGACCTCCGCATCGTCGACGACGCCGGCAAGGTCCTGGCGCACGACGGCGAGACCTCCGGCCACCTGCAGATCAAGGGCCCGTGGGTCGCGAGCAGCTACTTCAAACGTGAGGCCGACGCGAACCACGTCGACGGTTGGTTCTACACCGGCGACATCGCGACGATCGACGCCGACGGCTACATGCACATCACCGACCGCAGCAAGGACGTCATCAAGTCCGGCGGGGAGTGGGTCAGCAGCATCGGCGTCGAGAACGCGGCGATGCGTCACCCCAAGGTCGCGCAGGCCGCGGTCATCGGCGTGCCGCATCCGAAGTGGCAGGAGCGCCCGCTCCTCATCGTGGTGAAGGCGCCCGACCAGGAGGTCACGAAGGAGGAGCTGCTCGAGTTCCTCGGTCAGCACCTCACGAAGTGGTGGCTCCCGAACGCCGTGGAGTTCGTGGACGCGCTGCCGCTCGGCGCGACGGGGAAGGTGCTGAAGCGGAAGCTGAGGGAGCAGTACGCGGACTACGCGCTGCCCGCGGAGTGATCAGCGCGGGGGGCCGGGGATTTCGAAGACGTCGGTGGTCTCGCAGTACCGGATTCCGCCGAGGCGGCCGACGGCGGCGAGCTTCGCCGGGTCGGGGTAGCCGTCTTCGCCGAGGACGGCCTCGTCGAGGTGGAAGTAGACGACCTCCAGCAGGAACATGTCCGTGCCGTTGCCGATCTCCAGGTGGCGCTCGAGCTTCGCCTCCATGGCGACCGCGGCCTCCGCGATGCGCGGGGGCTTCACGATCTTCGACTCGACGGCCGTCAGCTTCGCGAAGTCCATCTCGCTCTCGCCGGCCGGCAGCCCGGCGGACGTCTGCACCATTGCCTCCGCGACCGGGCGCGTCGGGATGTGGACCACTGCTTCCTTCGTCGCCAGGAGGTTGTTGGCGGTGTCCTTTCGCTCGCCGCGCCGGCGGCCGACGGTGAGCATCACCATCGGCGGGTCGGCGCAGCAGGCGTTGAAGAACGAAAACGGCGCGACGTTCACCGCGCCGGTTTCGCTGACCGTGCTCGCCCAGCCGATCGGGCGTGGCACGACCGACGTCGTCATGAAGAAGTACGCGGACCGTCGGTCGAGGTCCTTCGGGTCGATCTCGCGCATCAGTACAGCTTCGAGTCGCGCTTCGTGCCGGTGTAGTCGATGTAGACCGTCTTCCACTCGGTGAAGAAGTCGATCGCGGTCTGGCCCATCTCACGCTGGCCGACGCCGGTCGCCTTCACGCCGCCGAAGGGGAGCTGCGCTTCGCCGCCGACGGTCGGGGAGTTGACGTGCAGCATGCCCGTCTCGACCTCGTCGACGTACTCCATCGCGCGCGTGACGTCCTTCGTGAACACCGACGACGTCAGCCCGTACTCGACGCTGTTCGCGACATCGATCGCCTCCGCCCAGTCCTTCACGCGGATGACCGAGAGCACCGGGCCGAAGATCTCCTCCTGGGCGAGCCGCGACTTCCCATCCACGTGGTCGTAGACCGTCGGCGCCGTGAAGTAGCCGTGCGCGAGGTCGCCGTCGGTGAGGCGGCCGCCGCCGCACATGAGCTTGGCGCCTTCCTCCTTCGCGATCGCGTGGTACTTCAGCACCGTGTTCATCTGGCCCTCGTCGACGGAGGGGCCCATGTCGACGCCGTCGTGCATGCCGTTGCCGACGCGCAGCTTCTTCGCCGCCTCGACGACCTGCGCGACGAACGCGTCCGCGACGCTGTCGACCACGATCGCCCGGGAGGTCGCGGTGCAGCGCTGGCCGGTGGAGCCGAACGCACCCTGCGCCGTCGCGATGGCGGCGAGCTCGACGTCGGCGTCGCCCAGCACGATCAGCGGGTTCTTGCCGCCCATCTCACACTGCACCTTCTTCAGGCGCGCGGCGCCGTCCTGGTAGAGGCGACAGCCGACGTCGTTGGAGCCCGTGAACGACAGCGCGGGGACCTCGGGGTGCTCGACGATCACCTGGCCCACCTCACGGCCGGAGCCGTGCACGAGGTTGATGACGCCGGCGGGGACCCCCGCGTCGGCGAAGACCCGTGTCACGAGGTCGGCGGTCCACGGCGTGGTGGTCGCCGGCTTGAAGACGATCGTGTTCCCCGCGACGAGCGCGGGCGCGATCTTCCAGGTGGGGATGCACACCGGGAAGTTCCACGGCGTGACGAGCCCCGCGACGCCGAGCGGGGACCGCACGGTGTACGCGAACGTCTTCGGCATCTCGGAAGGGACCGTCGTTCCATTCAAACGACGCGCCTCGCCGGCGATGAACTCGAGCAGGTTGATCGACTTCTGCACTTCGCCGGTCGACTCGGCGAGCGTCTTCCCCTCTTCGAGGGTGAGCGCCTTCGCGATCTCGGCCTTGCGCTCCTTCATCAGGCGGGTCGCCTCGAAGAGGATCGCGCCGCGCTTGGGGGCGGGCATGGCTTTCCAGGCGGGGAACGCGGCCTTCGCGGCTTCGACGGCGGCGCGGGTGTCGTCCGGCGTGGAGCGGGTGACCGGACCGAGGACCTGGCGGGTGTCGGCCGGGTTGATGTTGTCGATCGTCCGGCCGGACGGTGAGGCGGACCAGGCGCCGTTGACGAAGTTCGTGAGCAGTTCGTGCATCGGGCCTGAGTAGGCAGCGGCCCGTCCGCTGTCAACGGTCGCCCGGCGTCGGGCTCAGTAGGTGGCGCCGATGGCGACGCCGGGGGCGGAGAAGCGGGCGGTGCCGACCTTCCCGCGCTCGAAGAAACCCATGCCGTAGATGGCCACGCCCTGCACCGCGTGGAACTCGACGGCCGCGTAGGGCCGGACGCCGTAGCCGATGTTCTCGAACACGCCGGACGAGCGGTCGACCCACGCGAACTCGTAGTGCGTCGCGTCGACGCCGAGGGTCGCGTTGAAGGCGTCGTTTCCGAACGACGCGAGCAGCCCCCCGCTCATCCCACCGAGCACCACGGTGTCGTTGGGGTTGGCGACCGTCGCGTGGACACGGACACGAGCGGCGACGGCGAAGCTCTCGCCTTCGACGACGGTGAAGCGGGCGCCGAGGTTGGCGTAGGAGGTGCTGAGGTTCGTACCGAGGTTCACGTCCAAGCTCACGAGCTTCGTGAAGCGCGTGACGACGTTGACCTCGCCGAGCAGCTCCGAGTGGTATGCGAGCCCGACACCCACGGCCGTCTTTCCGATTTCATTGCCGAACGCCGAGAAGACGAACGGCGTGTTCTTGGCGACGGGCTTCGGAGCGAGCTGGGTCGAGGCGCGGGCCGGCGGTGCCGCGGTCGTCGGCGCGGCGGGCATCGGCGCGGGGGCGGCTTCCTGCGTGTGATCGACGATCGCGACTTCGCCGGGGGCGGCGGGTGCGATGGCCTTGATGCGGTGACCGAGCGTGACGCCCTCGCTGTTCAGGACGACGACGATCGCGTCGCCCGCGCGGATGCGGCTGACGATCGCGTCGTAGATCTCGAGCGTTGGCGTGGGGATGCGGTCGATCGACACGATGGTGTCGCCGGGCTTGGCGAAGCGGGCGGCGGGCCCGGCGGCGTCGACGGAGGTGACGCGGACGGCGCCGTTTGCGTCGGCGGCTTCGATGCCGATCTGTCCGGCGGCGGCGGTCTGGAGGGAGGCGATGAGGAGGGCGGTGGTGAACATGGGGCGAGTTCCTTTCTGGATGTCGCCCAATCCAAACGACGTGCCAGCGCGCACGACGGACGTACGTCGTCGTCGTCCGGAATTCGTCCGGGTTCGTTCGCCGTGGGTTCGAAATTCGTTCGAGTGGGCTCGGCACCGCTCGGGTGCCGGCCCGGCTCGATCCGACTACGGGGCGTAGGTGACGGGGCCGTTGATCTCGATGAGGTCGAGTGTGCCCGTCGCGTCGGTGGCGTCGCCCGCGAGGGGCCAGTGACAGACGAGGCCCTGCAGGTTGTACAGGTCGGCGGGCGCGCAGGACTGCGCGGTGCCGCACCAACAACCCTGGGCGCTGCCGCCGGTCGTGCAGAAGACCTGCTGAACCTCGAGCGGGTCGAGCGCGCGATCGAAGTACGCCGCGGACGCGACCGGGCCGTCGTAGAGGTACGACTGGCCGAGGTACATCGGTGAGTTACCACCCGTGACGCTCGTCGGGACGGGCCCGAACACCGCGCCGTCGTCGTTGAGCCCGTCGAGGTACGTGTGGATCACGCCCTGGTCGTAGGTGACGACGAAGTGGTGCCACTCGCCGGCGTACACCGGCGTCGCGAAGTCACGCCCGAACCCACCGGCGCCGGAGGTGCTCTGCGCGAGGCCGAACGACATGGCGCCGTTGGTGACGTTGCCGAGCCACCAGACCTGCCCGCCCTCGTCCCAGCGGTGGGCGAGCGCGGTGTACAGCGGCGGCTGCTGACCCCAGACCGCGATCGTGAACGCGCTGGTGTCGAGCGGCGAGCCCGGCGCGACGGTGCCCGAGCTGAGCGCCTGCCCGGCGCCCGCGTTGAGCGAGGCCCACTGCCCGGGCTGCTGCACGGCGTCGGGTACGAACGGCACGGGCGGGACGGCGCCGCCGTCCGGCGCGGCGCCGCCGTCCGGCGGGACACCCGCGTCGACGAAGCCGGCGTCGGGGGGGACGCCGGAGTCCGGAGGTACGCCGGAGTCCGGTGGCACGCCCGAGTCCGGAGGCACGCCCGAGTCGGGAGGCACGCCGGAGTCCGGAGGCACGCCCGAGTCCGGAGGCACGCCCGAGTCCGGTGGCACGCCCGAGTCGGGAGGCACGCCCGAGTCGGGAGGCACGCCGGAGTCCGGAGGTACACCTGAGTCGGGAGGCACGCCCGAGTCCGGCGGCACGCCGGAGTCCGGAGGTACACCTGAGTCGGGAGGCACGCCCGAGTCCGGCGGCACACCCGAGTCCGGCGGCACACCCGAGTCCGGCGGCACGCCCGAGTCCGGCGGCACGCCCGAGTCCGGCGGCACGCCCGAGTCCGGCGGCACACCGGAGTCCACCGCCACGCCGCTGTCGACGGGCGTTGTGCCCGCGTCGACGCCGCCGTCCGCCGGCGGTCCGAACGGGAAGCGCTCGCGGTACACGAACGGCGGGCTGGTCTCGAAGAGATCGTACCCACCGACGGTGTCCTGCGGTCCCGAGTGCATCGGCCAGTACGAGACGAGGCCCGGCATGGTGAGCACGTCGTTGAGTGAGCAGGCGTGGTCGTCCACGCCGCACGCGCACGGCTGGGTGCTCGTGGTGAACGTGCAGTGGATGTCTTCGGCCTCCGCGGCGGTCACCGCGCGGTCGAGGAACACGACGTTACCTACGGCGCCGGTGTAGATGTCCTGGCCGATGATCAGCGGCGCGTCGCCGCCGGTCAGGTTGGTCGGGATGGGCCCGTTGATCGTGCCGTCGTCGTTCACGCCGTCGCGGTACAGGTGCACGGTGCCGGCGTCGTAGGTGACGATGATGTGCATCCACTCACCCCCGACGATGGGCGAAGCAAACTCACGCCCGACGCCCCCGGCGCCTGACAGGCTCTGCGCGATACCCACGCCGAGCGTGCCCTGGGGGTAGTGACCGAGCCACCAGACCTGGCCGCCGTTGTTCCAGCGGTTGGCCACGGCCTCGAACTGGTTCTGCGGCGCGCGCGCCCACATCGCGAGCGTGAAGGCGTTGCTGTTGAGCGGGTGGGTCCCCGAGACCTGCGTCGAGAGGACCTGCTGCTGGTTCCGGTCGAAGAGCACCTCTCCGAGCCGCGCGGCCGGGAGGTTCTCGATCTGGCAGAAGGCATCACAGCCATCACCCACCGCGACGTTCCCGTCGTCGCAAGTCTCGTTGACGTTGTTCACGATTGCGTCGCCGCAGAACTCAGCCACGCAAGCCGCGTTGCAGCCGTCGCCCGCCACGTTGTTTCCGTCGTCGCAGCCTTCGTTCCCGTTGTTGACGACGCCGTCCCCACAGAACTCGGTCAGGCAGAGCTGATTGCAGCCATCGTTGTTGGCGACGTTGCCGTCGTCGCACGTCTCGGCCCCGTTGTTGACGACGCCGTCCCCGCAGAACTCGACGACGCAGGCCGCGCTGCACCCGTCGTCGGCGGCGGTGTTCCCGTCGTCGCACTCCTCGGTGCCGGCGTTGTTGACGAGGCCGTCTCCACAGAACTCATCCATGCAGAGCTGATCGCACCCATCGCCGTTGACGACGTTTCCGTCGTCACAGGCCTCGGAGACATTGTTGACGATGCCGTCGCCGCAGAACTCGAGCGCGCACGTCGCATCACAACCGTCACCGTTCAGGGCGTTTCCGTCGTCGCACATCTCCGGCGCGACCACGACCCCGTCGCCGCACACCTGAGTCGTGAACAGAACGGGGTGAGTCGGGCCGACGTTGTTCTCGGTGAACTCATCCGGCGTCGCAGCGAGTGTGTGGTTCGCCACCGCCGCGATGTACACGTTCCCGAGGAACCCACCTGTCGAGACGTTCGAGAGCAAGACGTCGTGACATTGGGTGCCGTTGAAAGCGGGCACGGATGCCGTCGCGAGGATCTGATCCGTCGTGCCGGGATCCTCGTCGAGGCTCGTCACCGTCGCGTCGTGTGACATGTAGAGCGCGACCTGCGACGCCGGTACCGGACCGGGGCCAGCGGCGCAGACGCGCACCGTCGCGTCGAAGCTCGCGTCGACGGCACCGGGGACCGTCAGTTGCTCGACGTAGACGTCGGTCGAGGTCGTGTACCACCCCGACCCGAGCGGGAGCTGCCGCTCCGGTGCGCCCTCCCCGAAGACCACGAGGTTCAGGTATCCACCGAACGCAGAGAGCGGGAGGGTCAAGGGCAGGCACTGTCCCGGCGCGATCGGCGTCGTCATCTGGAGGTGTCCGGGGCGTGCGGCCTGGTACCGCAGCTCGGCGTCCAGGTACCCATCGACGTTGAGGATCGTATTTCCGAACGTTGCGACGGCACCGAGGTTACAGAGGTCGAGCGAAAGGGAACCTTGACCCACCGCGCTGTAGGTCAGTGAGACGTTCTGGAAGTCCCAAAGCCCGATATCCTGGGTTCCGCGGAAATACACGTACGGGGCGTGCGCGATGTCATCGGTGTGCGCGATCTCCGAGGGTTGCGTTCGAACGATCGCAGCTCCGAAGTACGGCGTGTGTCCATTCTGAGGCACGGACACGCTGACGTCCGCACACGCTCCGGGCGCAAGTGTACCGCCGATGGGAACCGTAGCGACGACGGTCGCGGTTGGGTCGTCCTGACTGGAGGCGGGGAGGACGAGACCATCCGCGATGAACTCGAGGGGCGGGCGGGCCGCACCCGCGTCGCCCGTGTTGCAGACCGTGGCCGTGAGATCCACAGGATCGTTGCCGGGCACGGTGACGGGCGCGCTCAGCGCGGTCACGCGGAAGTTGGCGCCCACGCCCGCCAGGATCGACACCGACCGACCGTGGTTCGAAGGATCCGCATCCCCCGTGAGGAGGACGTCCGGATCCAACGTCGCGCGCGCGCGTGTGTACCAGCGCTGCGGCGGGAGTACCGGCAACGGCACCGAAATGTCGACGCACTCGCCGTTCTCGAGCGCCGGCACCGGCTGACGGTTCCCACCGGTGAAGTGGTCCGGGCCGCCGTCGATCGCGAGCGGGTTGAAGCCGACCGCCACCTCGGTGTCGGGGGATGGGACCGAACCGCGGTTACACACGGTCACGTCGGCGAGCTCGGCGGCCGCCACACCGACCACGGGCGGAACATCGATGGCGGCGAGCTCGAGGTCGAAGCCTGGGCCCGAGACGATTCGATGAAAGGCGACGTTGTCGCGGCGGTCGGTGTCGGGCAGCATCTCCCCGCGGTCCACGATGGCACCGACGTACCAAACGCCGGCAGTCGGAAGCGTCGAAGTGAGCTCGAGCCGTTGGCAGCTCCCGGTGGCCACGGAGTCCGACTGCAGGATCGTGTCGACCGTCGGATCGAAGGTCGCGTCGGTCGAGATGAAGTACTCGATCTGTCGCGCCGCCGACGGACCATTCGTCCCACGATCACATACGGTCACGTCGAGCCGGAAGTCACCCGATGCCGTCCGCGTCGTGCCCGACAACTCGACGACCATGTTGACGTCGAGATCGAAGGTCGTCCCCGTTCCGTAGCTTCGATTGTTTCGTTCGTTGCGCTCGACGATCTGTCCGTCACCGTCGGCGTCGGCGTAGACGATGCGCTCGCCCGAGACCTGCCCATAGGTACCCACGCTCAGGTCGATGTCGTAGCAGGTGTGGGCCGTGAGCGCGGGCTGCGTCTGAATGACGTCGGGGACGCGCTGCAGCGTCGCAGCGTCGGCGTGCCCGAGCGTCAGTCGGAACGGCGTCGCGTCGACGTCGCCCTGGTTGCACACGCGGACACGGTAGGTACGGATGCCCGACCATTCGTTTCCGACGCTGTCAACACTCGCGACGAGGAGATCGGGCCCGCTACCCGCGCCAATCGCTGCGCCGACCGGGACGTTGTTCCCCTCGTTCAGCTCGAGCACCTGGTTCAGAGGGTCGATCACATAACCGTAGTAGAGCGCTGTCGCCGTCGGCGTGAGCGGGAGGGCCAGGTCGCCCACGGTACAGGCGCCAGCCGAAAGCTCCGACGCCGGGACGCTGAACGAGGTCACGAGCACGTCGGGTGCGGCGTAGGTCGTGTCGGTGCTTCCGTAGAGGTGCACGACGGCCGGCGACGTCATGTCGGCGTCGCCGAGGTTGCATACGCGATAGCCGAACTGCCCGAGCCCGGTCGACACCAGGTCCGGGTAGCCGCCGTCGATCACGAGGTCGGGGGCGTTGCTGGGCGCTTCGATGACGCAGGCCGCGCTGCAGCCGTCGCCGTTCACGTTGTTGGCGTCGTCGCAGGTCTCCGTTCCGTTGTTCACGACGCCGTCGCCGCAGAACTCCGTGATGCAGAGGTCGCTGCATCCGTCACCCGCCGACGCGTTTCCGTCGTCACACTCCTCGACGCCGCCGTCGTTGATCACCCCGTCGCCACAGAACTCGAGGAGGCACGTCGAGGTGCAGCCGTCCCCCGCGGTCGTGTTGCCGTCGTCGCATTGCTCGGAGGTGTTGTTGACGACGCCGTCGCCGCAGAACTCCAGCGCGCAGGACGCCGAGCAGCCGTCGCCGCTCGTCGTGTTTCCGTCGTCGCAGGTCTCGGTGCCGGCGTTGTTGACGATGCCGTCGCCGCAGAGCTCGACGATGCAGCTCGAGTCGCATCCGTCACCCGCCGTCGTGTTGCCGTCGTCGCACTCCTCGGTGCCGTTGTTGTTCACGACGCCGTCGCCGCAGACCTCGATGACGCAGCTCGAATTGCAGCCGTCGCCGGCGGTCGTGTTTCCGTCGTCGCACGTCTCGTTGGTGTCGTTGACGATGCCGTCCCCGCAGAACTCGACGACGCAGAGGTCCGTACATCCGTCACCAGCCGCCGTGTTGCCGTCGTCGCACTCTTCGGTGCCGTTGTTGTTGACGATGCCGTCGCCGCAGACCTCGATCTGGCAGGTGACGCCGCAGCCGTCGCCCGCGATCGCGTTACTGTCGTCGCAGGTCTCGTCCGTGTCGTTGATGACGCCGTCGCCGCAGAACTCGGCGATGCAGGCAGCCGTGCAGCCATCGCCGTCTACGCCATTGCCGTCGTCGCACTCCTCTCCGCCGTCCGCGATCCCATCGCCGCAGAGCTGACCCGTGAAGGTGATCGCGCTGACCGGGCCCACGTTGTTCTCCGCAATGGTGTCGGCCAAGACGGAGAGGCCATGGTTCGCGACGGCCGCGACGTAGCGATCGCCGACCGCGCCTGCGGACGGTACTCCCGGAATCGTGATGTCGGCGCACGTTGCCCCGACCAATGCGGGGACGACCGCGGTGGTCAGAATCGTATCGATCGAGCCCGGATCGACGTCGAGGCTGGTGACGGTCGCGTCGTAGGACGCGTACACGGCGAGCGTCGACGCCGGGATCGATCCGAACCCGGAGTTGCACACGCGCGCGGTCGCCGTGAACGATGCGGGGCCACTGGCCGGTGCGGTGAACTGCTCCACGTAGAGGTCGTTCCCCGTGGTGTTCCAGACCTGCCCAAGCCGTACGGGATGATCGGAGCCATGGCCGCCGGCGATCGTCCGCACGCGCACATAGCCACCACCCTCGTTGAGCTGTAGTGATCTCGAAAGGCACGCGCCCGGCTGCAAGACGGGGAGCGTGTCGAAGGAGTAGCCTGCCGCGCCGATGACTCGATACCTGTAGTCCGGGTCGTAGTGGCGGAGGAACTGTACGCCGTCGTTCGTGGTCGGCGCTGTGCCTACGTTGCAGACCTCGTAGGTAGCGAGGCCGGCGCTCGATCCGAAACGCACGATCGAAGGATTGACGACGCGCAGTGCGGCCTGATTGTCGACGACCTCGCGCCGGACGACGGCCATATCATCCGCGAACGTGAGTTCGAGTGACCCGGTCGATCGAGCGAGGCTGACGCCGAATTCACTGACGCGCGAGTGCCATGTGTGGGTCACCGTCGCGTTGATGTCCTCGCAAGCCCCCGGCGCCAAGAAGGCTCCGGTTGGTGCGCTGCCGAGCGCGGTGATGGCCGCCGACGTCGTATCCTGAAGCGCGATGACCGGACCCCCGAAGCTCGAGAGGAACTCGGCGGCGGGGCGGGCCGCGCCGGTGTCTCCGAAGTTACAGACCGTCGCTTGTATGTTGAAAGGCGCGTGGCGGACGACGGGGTCCGGTACGGTCAACGACGTGACTCGGAAGTTGGTTCCAGCTCCCCGGGTGACCGGCACCCACGCCTGTTGATTGGTCGGGTCCGCGTCTTGGGCGAGCGCGCCGGCGGGATCCAGCAACGCGTGGAGTCCAGTGACGATACGTGCCGATGTGGATGGGTTGCTGGGGACGGGTACCGTGAGCGTGGTGCAGGTCTCAGGTGAAAGCGATGGCACCGCATGAGCCGGGGCGATACCGACGTCGTCGCCGGGGGCGCCGATTCGCAATGGGTTGAGATGAAGAGCCACCGTAGTTGCAGGTGCCGTCGCAGCGCCTCGGTTGCAGATCGTAACGGTTGCCTGACCAGGGGCGCCGATGGCCTGAACGGGATCGATCTCCAGCGCGGAGAGCTCCAGGTCGTAGCTCGTCGTGAACACGACGGGCAGGTAGGCCTCGTTGTTGCGACGATCGGGATCGGACGTGGTCTGCGCGCGGTCGGCGAACGCACCAATTTGCCACACGCCGGGACTCGGGAGTGTACCGTCGCTCACCCGACGGGCGCACTGATTGATGGGCGAGCTCACGAGCCCAGAGTCGAACAGGAGATCGGAGGGCTGATAGGCGGTATCGGATGAAATGAAGTTATCTACGACGGCGCCAATAGGGGTGTTGGACACGCGGGGGCATAGGTACGACGCGACTCTGAACGCGCCGTTCCCGGTTAGGCGCGAGCCCGCAATGGTGACCTCGCCGTCCGGGCCTGGATCGAAGTTCCTCTCGTCAGCGTAGTGCCGGTTGTTGTGCTCGTTGAGCTCCGACACCTGGTTCGCCGCATCTACTTGGGCGTAGACCCGAACATTTCCCGTTGTCGAAGCGAAGACCTGTTGAAACCAAACGACCGTACAGGCATGAGCGGACAAGCCGGGCAGCTGGCGGGTGCCCGCCACGGTCGTGGCTCCGTTGACATCGACGTGCCCCGTCACGACGGAGTAGGGCCCGGCCGCCGTATCACCCAGGTTGCACACGTGAACCGAGTGGAGGGCGGTCTGGGACGTCTGGGAGCCACCCACTTCGACTTGCTCGATCCAGAGGTCGACGCCTGACCCGGTGCCGATCGGCTGTGCCACCGTTTGATTGTTCGACTCGTCGCTCTCGATGATCTGGTTCTGCGGGTCGACGATGAATCCGAAGTGGTCGGCCGACGGCGCCGCCGCGACGGCGGTCGTGAAGTCCGCAATGCTGCAGTTGCCCGCGGTGAGTTGAGCTGCGCTCACGAAGATGTCGGCGACCACGGTGTCGATGAGATCCACGGAGGAATCCGGGCCGCGAACCAATCGGATCCCCACCTGCGCGGTCGGCGCGACGTCCGAATTTCCGCGGTTGCAGACGCGGTATCCGAAGTGCCCATCGCTCGCGATGACAGGCGGGAACCCACCCTCAATCGTGAGATCCGGGCCGTTCGGTTGCGTTTCGTACTGACAGGCCGCGTCGCAGCCATCCCCGGGTACCGTGTTGCCGTCATCGCACGTCTCGGCGCCGCTGTTGTTGACGACGCCATCGCCGCAGAACTCCGACACACACGTCGAGCTACAGCCGTCCCCGGCGACGACGTTGCCGTCGTCGCACGTCTCGTTTGTGTTGTTCGTGACACCATCGCCGCAGTACTCGAGGACGCAGGCGGCGTCGCAGCCGTCACCGGACAGGGTGTTGCCATCATCGCATTCCTCGCCGGTATCGAGGGTTCCGTCACCGCACGGCGCGGGCGCACCGACGGTGAACATGTGGGCCGGACTCATGTTGTTGTTGGTGACGTCCTCTGCGACGGCGAACCCACTGTTTACGAACGCACCCAAGTAAAAGGTTCCGTTGGTCGGCGGGGTGGGGAGGTTGTAGGTGATGTCCTCGCACGTGTTCTGCTGCAGCGCGACGCCCATGCCGCTTGCGATGACGACGTCCGTCGTGAGCGGGTCTTCGTCGGTGCTCACGACCTGCGCGTCATTCGAGAGATAGAATGCGACGGGCGGCTGCGCAGTGGCTCCCTCGCCGCTACAGAGCTGAATGGTTACGGGGAATGTCGCTCCGGTGACCTGAGTTGCCGCGGTCAGCTGTTGTACGAACAAATCGGAGACCCTTGGGATAGTCGCCGCGATCGGGACGAAGGTCCTGACGGGAACGCCTCCTCCTCCCGAGACCTGGATGACGAAGTAGCCAGAGGTTGCAATGGCAGCGGTACGCGACAGACATGCGCCGACGGCCAAGGACGTGGACACGACTTCGCTCGCTACGAGTCGATCTGCGCTGCCTGAGGAGAACGAGCGCTCGGCGTCGAAGTAGCGAATGACACTGATCGTGACCGGCCCCGTGACGGGGCCGTAGCCGACGTTGCACAGGTCATAGGACAAGGTGCCTGACCCACCCATGCCGTTCACCGCCACGCTGACATTGGCCAACTCGAAGACAGGACCGCCGGGAAAAGTCGTGAACGTTCGAGGGCTCGTCGCTAGCGCGTCCACGTAGGAGATCTGAGTTGCCGTACGATCCAGGCTGGCACCCACGAACGTCCTGCCATCCGAGGCGTGGATGGAACCCGTCGCGGCGACGACCTCGCAGCTACCCGCGGCGAGGACGCCGCCCGCCGGTACGGAGCCGAAGGGGAACAACGGATCGCCGACGTGGTAGTCGTTGGCTCCCGGTACGACTCGGTCGTAACCGTACACGAAGGACACCGCCGGTCGAACTGCGGCGACGCCGCCCGAGTTGCACACGGTCGCCTCGACTGAGCCTGGCGCCCCAACCTCGAACGACGCGGGGACGCCGACACTGCTCACGGTGAAGTTCACGTCTGATCCGAAGACGACCCGGGCCGTTCGCGCGTGGTCCAGCGGGTCGGCGTCCGCCCCGAGTGTTCCGCCCGGGTCCAGAGAGACGCGCACGGCAGAGTGCAGGCGAGCGCCCGTGAAGGTCGGTACGGGCACGGATGCGGTGAGATCGATGCAACCGCCGGGTTGAAGGCTCGGAACGCTGAGCAGCGTGGCGGCGGGCACGACGTCGGCGGCTCCGTACCCGATCGTCGGGTTGGCGCTGACGGCCAAGGACGTGGCGGGGGATGCCGCGAAGCCTTCGTTGCACACGGACGCCGTCAGTGGGGGCGGGGCTCCGTTGGTGGCGATGACCTCGGGGACGTCCAGGGCCGCGATCGAAAGGTCGTAGCTCGAAGTCCACGTGACCCGATGGAACGCAACGTTGTTCCGGAGGTCTCCCTCCACGACGGCGTGAAGTGGGTCCGCGTGTGCTGCGACGTACCACGTCCCTTGTGCAGGAAGGTTCGATTGTAGAGAGAAGGCCGCGCAATCCTCGGACCCGAGATCGAAGCTCCCCTCTGTAGAGCTCAGAGGGTTGGGAGGTACGATGGGTTCGCTGAGCGCGTAGAGGCGAACGATCGTCTCCTGTGGGTTCGCCGCGTTTCGGTTGCAGACGTAGACGTCATAGGATGGGCGTTGATCGAACGTATGGGACGGGCCTCGGATCTCGACGTCCAGGTCTGGGTTTGGAGAGAAGTTCACGTTCTCACCGTAGATTCGATTGTTGCGCTCGTTCGTCTCCGCGATCAGGCCGTCCACATCGACGTCTGCGTAGTAACGTCGGTCGATCGAGTCCGCGTTAACCGGCGTCGGCAGGGAATAGGAGAGCGTATAGCAGGCGTGGGCCTCGAGGCTCGGCCTCACATTGCTGAATCGCGGTGTTCGAGCAAAGGTCGATGCCACGGCGTGCCCGACCGTGAGTAGGAACTGACCGGACGCGACGTCGCCTTGGTTGCAGATCTCGACTTCGATCCGCGGGTTGCTATCGAGGTAGGGGACGACTTCCAAGCGCCGAATCAGCAGGTCGGGACCACTTCCTGCTCCGATGGCAGCGCCGGTGCTTCTGTTGTTCGACTCGTCGATCTCGGCGATGAGGTTGTTCGGGTCGACGTTGAAGCCGTAGTAGAGCGCGGTGGGCGTAGGCGTGACCGGTACGATCGCGTCATGGACGACGCAGGCGCCGGCGGTCAGCTGGGCTGCCGGGATGTTGATCGTCGCGACGACTTCGTCGGGGGGCCCGAACTGGGTGTCGGTGCTGCGGTACAAGCCGAGCTCGACGGCCGAGGTCACGTCGGCGCCGCCGGTATTGCATACCCGATAACCGAAGTGCCCCTCGCCAAAGGTGACGCGCGGAAATCCACCTTCGACGGAGAGCTCCGGGAGCATGGGTGTCACGTGGAGCTGAACGAAGCCGATGTCGATGTCGCTCTGGCCCGTCACGGCCTCGATCCGGACGCCGAGCCAAGTCTGATTGTTGATGGCTGCCTGAAGGACGTTGGCGTCCAGTGGGATGAGCCTCACCGCAGTGCCGACCTCCGTCGGCAGGTACGTTCCGGCTTCGGTTGCGGCGGTGGTCGCATCCAACGTCGTGAGTACGCCATCGTCGGTGAACAGGGAGATTCGGACGGGCGAGCCGCTCGAGACGTACGATGACTGCGCAAGCTCCAGATAGGCGTGTGCGATCGGCGTCGTCAGCGTCGATACGTTGAACGATACGAGGCACCGTGCCTCCAGGGACCCGGAGACGACGTTGCAGTTGCCCGCGTTCACGTTGTCGAACGTCCCATCGTTGCCGATGTCCCACGCCGTCGAGAGCCCGCTCGGCGGAAGAGCGACCGTCGTCTGAGCGAGCGCGGCCGCCGGAAGGAGGCCGTTCAGAATGAGATACGAGGCGAGGAGGGTACGGGGCACGGCGTGCACCATCTGCAACCGCGGACGCAATGTCTACCGCCGTTGTGTGTCAAATCTGTTCTAATTCTGCACCTGTACGAAAGTTCGAGCACGTTTACACGGGGCTGCCGGGAACGGGAGCTTTCAAAACTGAAGCGGGTCTCGGGCGTGGTCTACAGGGTCCGTGGTCTGGTCTCGAATCGAGATTCGGGTCCTGTTTCGGGCCTCGGATCACAGGCACGACACCGCGTACCGCACCTCGACCTCCGCCCCCGGCTCCGGCACTGCGAAGGGCGTGAACCACACCTTCCCGTTTTCGTAGCGCCAGTTCACCGTGCCCGACGGAGCCACCGCGGGCACCACGAACCCATCGATGGTGACTTCTAGGGTCGATGGGTTGGGTACTGTCGTGAGTACGACGTTGTCGCGGAACCCAACCGCCGTTCGCATCGTACTCATCGCGGTCTCCGTGTAGTCCTGGTCGCAGATCGAACGGAACGACCCACCCGTGCGACGCACCATCTCGGCGTAGCGCGGGCCTGCCACCGCGGAGCCGACCGGGCCGTTGCAGCCGCTCGGGATGTCTCCGGAGATCGCGGTGAACGAGACCTGGTTGGCGTCTTGCTTCAGGGAGCGGAAGAAGTCCGCGTAGAAGTCGACCGTGCGCGGCGACAGGTCCGGCTCGTCGGTCAGGATGATGACGCCGAACACGGCGTCGCGCCGTAGGAAGCCTGCGTTGTGACCGAGCGCGGTGGGTGCGGTGAGCGCGAGATACACCGGCTCGAGGCCGCGTTCCGTGCCCGAGCCCGAGGTCCCCCGCAGGAGGTTCGACTCGAGGACGGCGGCGGGGGAGGGCGCGGTCGCGTCGGTGACGATCTTGTGCTGCGGCGGACCGCCGTACGGACTCATGCCCCCGATGGCCGGGTGGACGAGCCGCCCCAAGTCCGCGCCCGTATCCATCGTCGCTACGCCGATCTGGAAGTCACCGACCATCCCGCGAGCGACATGCAAGATGTTCGTCGCGTTGCTCGATATCTCCATCTGCTCTTGGCCCGTCGAGCTGCTCGAGTCGATGACGTACAACACGTCCGCTGCCCGCGTACCCACCTGCGTGAATCGATCGACCTGCAGCAGCCCAGCTCCCGAGCTCGCCTCCAAGCCCACGACCGCTTCGAATGCGCTCCCGGCGGCCATGCCGACGAAGACCAACCCATCTGCGTACGCGTTCGGCCCGATCGCCGTGAACGTGACCTCCACCTCGACGAAGTCATCCGGCGCCAGCGTGATGGGCCCACTCTCCAAACCCATCGGCAGCCCCGTGACCGCGAAGCCCGCGTCACCGATGTCGAGTGCGACCGAACCCAACTCCAGATTCACATCCAGTGGGTTGTAGAACCGAACCGACTCCACCTTCGCACCGCAGCTCGAATCCAACGCGCCGAACATCAGCTCGTCCGGAGCGAGCAGTGGTCCGCGGTCTACGCCCGCGCCGGTCAACTCCACCTCGAAGCTCGGCGCCGCCGTGCTCGAGATCGACCCGGTCAGCCAGGCTTGTGCGCCCCCCGTGAGATCGGGCGCGAACTTGACCCCGAGCAGCGCCGTTCGCCCGGGCTCGATCCACAGCGACGACGTCGCATCCACGGAGAACTCCGAACTCGAAGTGATCTCGGCGTCGGTGATCAGACATCGGCTCGAACCCACGTTGGTCACTCGCACCGCGCGCCGCAAGGCACGTTGCGCTTCGACTTCGCCGAACGCCAGCGTCGCGTCGACCGCGTACGTGCAGGGCCCGACGTCCACTCCATCGCCGGTCAACGGAACCTCGACCACCGGCCGGTCCGGATCGTTGGTCTCGAAGGTCAGCGTCCCGTTCACGGCCCCCGACCCCGTGGGTGACAGCTCCACGGTCACCTCGAGCCCTTCGCCGGGCGCGAGGGACGCCGTGGAGAACGTCGTGGAGAAGGGTGCCGTCACGGTGACGTCCGACAGCACCAAGTGCTCGGCGCCCAGGTTCGCCAAACTCAGCACACGGCGGCCCGGGGTCACCGTCGACACGAGGCCGAAGTCGAGGCGGCTCGGCGTCATCAACAGGTCCGCGCCACCTCCGGTACCGATCAGCGGGGCGAACGCGTCGCTCCTGCGAATGGCGTAGGCCACCTCGACGCGCAGCGAGGCGCCTTCACTGCCGAACGCGGTGGGGCAGAAGACGACGTCGATGCCGCCGACCTCGCCGCTTTGAAGGACCCGAACCGGGACGGGGCGCGCGAGCGACCAGCTGGTGCTGTCGAGGAGCGTCGCTTCCACGATGGTCGCCGCCTCCACGCCGACGTTCTCGCAGGGGACGGTGTGCTCGACACACGTCCCGAGGTTGACGGTGCCGACGTTGTGCCCGGGGCAGTCGAGCGGCGAGTCCGTGCCCGTGCCGCGCATGTCGATCTCGACCCACACACCGGGCGCGGTCTCTACCCGCACCGAGCCGCGCGTGCGCCCGACGCCGACCGGCATGAACGTGAGCTCGAGGTCGACCGTTTCGCCGGACGGGACGTTGATGCTCGGCTGCGCGTAGCAGAAGTCGTCTCGGGTATCCTCGTCGCAGAGCCGAGCGTTTTGGTCGCGGTCGATCGCGAAGACCCCGCCGTCGCCCGTCGCCATCAGCTGCACCGACAACGTCTTGGCCTCGTCGATGACGACCTTGCCGAAGTCGAGCACCACCGGCGCCACGGCGATCTCCGGGTCCGTGCCGATACCGGTCAGGCGCGATCGAACCTCGTGACCCCCGGCGCGGAGCACCAGCTCGGCCGCCGTCGGTCCGAGCACGGTCGGGGCGAAACGAACCCTCAGCTCCTCCGTCGTCTGCGGGGCGAGCGACGACAGGCGCGAGAACCCCATCACCGTGAACGCCGGGTCACCCACGATGGCGATCGACTCGACCTCCACGGCGAACGCGTTGGGGTTGAAGATCCCCACGCCCCGCGTGACGGCGGCGCCGTCCAGCCCGACCTCACCGAACTCGACGAGCTCCGGCGCGGTCGGCGCGGCAACGGACGCTTCGAGATCGTCGTCCGTCGACTCCGACACACACCCGGCCGCGGCGAGCGCCGCCGCGAGAATCCAGCGCTTCACAGCATTACAGTGCCCGCCCGCCGTCGAAATCGTCACCGCAACGCACGTTGACGCGCGGTGTCATCCCGGTCGGGCATCCACGATCCCAACGGATTGACACGGGATCTTCGCTAGGCGAGGTTGCCGCCTTTCGCGAAGGGAGAAGATTCGAATGCCGCGTAACGTGAAGGTTGGCCTCATCCAGACGTCCTGTCCCCCGATCACCGAGGGTGACGGGATGGTGAAGGACGTGATGGAGGCCATGGAGGCCAAGCACATCCCGTGGATCGAGAAGGCCGGCGAGGCCGGCGTACAGATGCTCGGCCTGCAGGAGATCTTCAACACTCCGTACTTCTGCCCCGCGCAGGAGCCCGTGTGGTGTGACTCCGCGGAGGCGGTCCCTGGTCCGACGACCGAGCGGATGGCCGAGTACGCGAAGAAGTACGAGATGGTGATCGTCGTCCCGATCTACGAGCGGACGCAGCCCGGCGTGTACTACAACACCGCGGCGGTCATCGACGCCGACGGCACCTACCTCGGCAAGTACCGCAAGAACCACATCCCGCACACGAATGGGTTCTGGGAGAAGTACTACTTCAAGCCCGGCAACCTCGGGTACCCGGTGTTCGACACGCGCTACGGCAAGGTCGGCGTCTACATCTGCTACGACCGCCACTTCCCGGAGGGCGCGCGTCTGCTCGGCCTCAACGGCGCGGAGATCGTCTTCAACCCTTCGGCGACGGTCGCCGGTCTCTCGCAGTACCTGTGGAAGCTCGAGCAGCCCGCGCACGCCGTCGCGAACGGTTACTTCATCGCGGCGAGCAACCGCGTCGGCACCGAGGCGCCGTGGAACATCGGCCACTTCTACGGGTCGAGCTACATCTGTGATCCGCGCGGCCAGATGCTCGCGGTCGGGAGCGAGACCGAGGACGACCTCGTCGTCGCGGACATCGACCTCGACATGATCGAGGAGGTCCGCCGCACCTGGCAGTTCTACCGTGACCGTCGCCCCGAGACGTACGGCGACATGACGGAGCAGCTGCCATGAGCAAAGCGACGCTCGCCGTCGAAGTCGACGGCATGAAGTTCAAGAACCCCTTCGTGCTGGGCTCCGGCCCGCCCGGCACGAACGGGCGCGTGATCAAGAAGGCCTTCGAGCGCGGGTGGGGCGGCGTCGTCGCCAAGACGATCTCGCTCGACAGCAGCAAGGTCATCAACGTCGCGCCGCGCTACGGGAAGTTGAAGTCACGCGACAACAACGAGGTGATCGGCTTCGAGAACATCGAGCTGATCTCCGACCGCCCCTACGAGACGTGGCTGGAAGAGTTCGCCGACGTCAAAAAGGAGTACCCGGAGCACATGCTCATCGCCTCCATCATGGAGGAGTACGACAAGGCGGCGTGGCAGCGCATCACGAAGGAGGTCCAGGAGACGGGCGTCGACGCTTTCGAGCTGAACCTCTCGTGCCCGCACGGCCTCCCGGAGCGACGCATGGGCGCCGCGATGGGGCAGTCGCCGGAGATCACCAAGGAGGTGGTCGGCTGGGTCACCGAGGTCGCGACGATTCCGGTGTGGGCGAAGATGACGCCCAACATCACGGACATCACGCAGCCTGCGCTCGCGGCGGTCGAGGCGGGCGCGAACGGCATCGCAGCGATCAACACGATCCTCTCGGTGATCGGCGTGGACCTGAAGAAGCTCCGCCCGCGGCCGACGGTCGAGGGGTACACCGTGCCCGGCGGCTACTCGGCGCAGGCGGTCCGTCCGATCGCGCTGCGGCACGTCTCGGAGATCGGACGCGCGCTGTACGGCAAGGCGTCGATCAGCGGCATCGGTGGCATCGAGACCGCGATGGACGCGGCCGAGTTCATCGCGATGGGCTCGTCCACGGTGCAGATCTGCACGGGCGCGATGCTGCGCGGCTTCGACATCATCACCGAGCTCTGCGACGACCTCCTCGCGTACATGGACGAGATGGGCTTCACCACGCTGAAGGACTTCGAGGGCAAGGCGCTCGAGTACTTCACGACGCACTTCGACCTCGTCGAGCGTCAGAAGCAGGCGAAGATCGAACGTGCGGGCCAGCGGAGCCGTGACGACGAGTGGTCGGGCGACGCGATCAAGGAACAGACCGCGGCGCTGACGTCCGACTGAGTCATGGCCAACCGCCCCACCAAACCCGACATCCTGTACGGCATCGACGACGTCCCTCCGTTGGCGGAGTCGATCACCCTCGGCTTCCAGCACTACCTGACGATGTTCGGGTCGACGGTGGCCATCCCGTTGATCCTCGCGGAGCCCCTCGGGCTGAAGGACAAGCCGGTCGAGCTCGGTCTGTTGATCGGCACCATGTTCTTCATCAGCGGGATCACCACGCTGATGCAGACGACGTTCGGGAATCGGCTCCCGATCGTGCAGGGCGGCACGTTCTCGTTCTTCGCGCCGACGTTTGCGATCTGCGGCATGGCCGCGCTCGCGTCGGCCGGGTACGAGACGCGCCTCCAGCACGTGCAGGGCGCGATCATCATCGGTGCGGTCTTCGAGATCATCGTCGGCTACACCGGGTTGGTCGGGGCGATGCTTCGGTTCGTCGGGCCCGTGACGATCGCTCCCACGATCGCGTTGATCGGTCTGGCGCTGTTCAAGTTCGGCGCGCCGATCGCGGGCTCGCACTGGGGGATCGGCGGGCTGACGATCGGGCTCATCATCCTCTTCTCGCAGTACCTGCGACGGTCGCACCGGGTCTTCGAGCTGTTCCCCATCCTGCTCGCGATCCTGCTCGCGTGGGGGACGTCGGCGTTGCTCACGTTCACAGGCGTGTTCCCGGAGGGGCACCCTGCGCACGTGAAGACGGACGTGCTCGCGTCTGCGCCGTGGTTCCGGGTGCCGTACCCGTTCCAGTGGGGGACGCCGAAGTTCGGCGTCGCGGCGGCGATCGGGATGATCGCGGGGTACGTCGCGTCGATGGTCGAGTCGATCGGTGACTACTTCGCGGCGGCGCGCCTCTCCGGCGCTCCGACGCCGACGAAGAAGACGATCAACCGCGGCATCGGGATGGAGGGTGTCGGGTGTTTGATCGCCGGCGTCTTCGGCACCGGTAACGGTACGACCTCCTACAGCGAGAACATCGGCGCGATCGGTCTGACGCGCGTCGGTAGTCGGCGCGTCGTCCAGATGGGCGCGACGATCATGCTCGTGCTCGGTGCGTTCGGGAAGTTCGGTGCGCTGTTCACGACCATCCCGCAGCCGGTGGTCGGCGGGATGTACTGCGCGATGTTCGGGATGATCGCCGGGGTTGGCCTGTCGAACCTGCAGTTCGTCGACCTCAACTCGGCGCGCAACCTCTTCATCATCGGCTTCGCGTTCTTCATGGGGCTGTCGGTGCCGGAGTACTTCGCGAACGAGGCGAACGCGATCGACCTCGGGGCTTCGTTCGTGTGGCTCTCGGACATCCTCAACGCGCTCGGTAAGACGGGCATGGGTGTCGGCGCGCTGATCGCGGTCGTCCTCGACAACACGATCCCCGGCACTCAGGAAGAACGCGGGCTCGACAAGTGGGGCATCGACGAAGCCTCGTCGACCCCGGACTGAATCACGACTTCGCGATCCAACGAGCGCTCGAGCAGCGCGCGCTCCGAGCGCGCGGCGCGCACCTCGTCCAACACACTCTCCCCCGACGCGTAGATCTCGACGCGGTCGTCGTGCACCTCCACCAACGCCGACGTGACGGTCTGGCCCCCCTTGCGGTCGAGTGCGATCGCGACGCGCAGGAGCCCGGCGAGGACGCGAATCGCGCGGCGCCGTGACTTCGAGAGCTTCTTGTAGCGCTTGTGTTTCTTCTTCGGCTTCGCCTTACGGTGGTAGCGGACGAGGAGGGCGAGGAAGCGCACTTCGTCGTTCGTGAAGCCCGGCATTCTCGCGTGTCGAATCAGGTAACGCGCGTGTTTGTGGTTGCGGCGGTAGCTCACGAAGTGGCCGACGCGGTGCAGCTCGGACGCGTACTCCAGGAAGCGCCGATCGTCCTCGTCGAGCTGATGAAGTTCGCGGGTGCGATCGAACAGCTCGAGCGCGAGGGTTCGGACGTGGCGAGCGCGAGGGCCGTCCGCGCCGTAGCGGCGCCCCAGCTCGAACACCGAGCGGCGCTGCAGCGAACCGGTCAGCGCTCGCCCGGCGGCGGCTTCACTCGCTCGGAGGTGATCTTGGATGACACCCTCGCGGAGCGAAGCGTCGGAGAAGGTGATCGCGTCCATCCCGAGGCGCTTCATCAACGTGGTGATGAGCAGCGCGCCGAGGTGGATGGTGTCCGCGCGGCGCCGCTCCACGCCCGACTTCTCGACGCGCTCGTCCGGCGTCTGCTTCACGAGCCTCTTGGTGATCGCTTCGAGGTCCTCCAGGGAGGTCGACTCGGAGTTGATCGTCTTCCACCCGGCGTCGGGGTGCACCGTGAGCTCGCCGAGGGTCTTCAGCGTGCCGGAGGTGCCGACGAGGAGGTCGACGCCGTGTTCGTGGACGCGATCGACGATCGACTCCGCCGTCCGCTCGACGTGCCGACGCACGCGCTCGATCGTTTCGCCGTCGAGCTTCCCGGGGGCGCCGACGGTATCGCGGAGGCGGCGGACGCCGAGGTCGAGGCTCTCGGCCATCGCGATCTGTTCGCCCGTGCCGAGCGAGAGCTCCACGCTGCCGCCGCCGACGTCCACGACCAGCGCGCGCTTGCCGTGCAGATCGATCTTCTGGAGCACCGCGAGGTAGATCAGGCGCGCCTCCTCCTCGCCGGAGATGACGCGCGCGTCGACGCCGGTGCGGTCGCGGAGTCGGCGCACGAAGTCCTCGCCGTTCTCGGCGTCGCGCGTCGCGCTGGTCGCGACGGTGACGACGCGCTCGGCGCCGATCGAGCGCGCGATGCGTGCGTAGCCGTCGATTGCCTGGACGGCGGCTTCGACGCGGTCCTCGCGCAGCAAGCCGGTCTCGAAGACCCCGTCGCCGAGCCGTACGAAGTCCTTCGCTTTGTCGATCAGGTCGAGGCCGCCGGCGGCGCGAGCGTCGGCGGCGATCATGTGGACGGAGTTCGACCCGATGTCGATGGCTGCGATGCGCACGAGGTCCGGTCGATGCAACTCGGGTTCCAGGCGTGACCCGACGTGTCTCCGTGTGTTCGGGCGGGGCGACTTCGCCGACCTGTGGCAGTTGGCCACGCCGCGTCGGACGAAGCGCGCGAGCCGGCGCTGGCAAACATCCTGCATCGTCAGCGCTCATGAATCGCGCGACCTGCCTTCTCGTCGTCCTGTTCCTCGCCGGCTGTTCGAGGAACCCCAATCGGCCCATGACGCGGACACCATCGGGCCCAGAGGCCGTCTGCGGTGGCGGCGTCGAGTCCGACGAGGTCTGCGTACCGGGGACCGACCTCGTGGCGCGCCTCGCCACGGAACCGTTCGAAGTCCTCGAGTCCGTCCCCGTCCCGGGCACCACGCCGGCGAAGAAGGTGCTCGCGCGCTTCGAGCGCGAACCGCGTGTGCGCGTGTTGTTCAAATGGCGCACCGTCGCGCCCGACTTCGCCGACGCGTTCAACAACAGCCCGCGTCGCGAGCTCGCGGCGGCGGCGACCGCGGACATGTTGTTCGGCGAGAGTCAGGAGGTCGTGCCGCACTCCACGGTGCTCTGTCTGTCGCGCGACCGTTACCCCCAGCTGCTCGCCGACGCGGAGGCGACCTTCGAGGACGACGCCTGCGTCGCCGGGCTGGTGACGCCGTGGATCTACAACGCGGAGTCCGTCGAGGAGCTCTGGGACCCCCAGCGCTACGCCGAGGATCCGAGCTACCGCGTCGCCGTGGCTCGCCTGAACGTGCTCGCGAACGTCATCGCCCACGGTGACTCCCACTCCCGCAACGTCCTGGTGGACGACGCCAAGGCCCCCAAGCGCGTCTTCCTGATCGACAACGGCTTCGCGTTCAGCGGGCTCTTCAACCCCCTCGTGCGCTGGTTCGACAAGGACCGCGACTGGGCGAAGCCGGTCATCCCGTCGCTCCCCGGGCCGGTGCACGAGCAGCTCCTCCGCGTCGACCCGGTCGAGTTCGATCGCCTCGCCACCGTCGCGGTCCTCCGTCGACAGGGGGACGCCTGGGTCGTGACCGAGGTTCCGCGTCCGCTCGGAGATCGGTTCCCGCCGCTCGAGTCCGACGCGGGGATTCGTCGCGGTGAGGGGGTCGTGCAGCTCGGTCTCACGAAGCAGGAGATTCAGGACGTTCGGATCCGCTTCGCAAAACTGCTCGAGACGCTCTGAAGTCAGCTCAGTCGATCGAAGCCGCTCGGTAGCTCTTCCTCGCGCCGGGCGCGCGCCTCCATCAAGTCCAGCACCGCCCGCGAGATTCGCGCGAGGAAGCTCGTCCCGAGCTCGAAATGATCCTCGAACACGTCGAACAACTCTTCGCGGTCCACCACGATCGCCGCGCCGCTCGTGTTGGCGACCGCGCCGTACGCACGCGGCTCCTGCGCGAGCAGCTCGACGGCGCTCAACGTGTCCTGCGCGCCGAGCGTCGCGAGCCCGCGGCCGTCACGGTCGATCTCGACGTCGCCGTCCGTGAGGACGAAGAGCGTTCGCGCCGGCTCCCCCTCGGCGATGAGACGATCGCCCCGCTCGAAGGTCACGGTGCGTGCGCGTCGCGCGAGGTGCCACAGCCCGAAGAGGCCGTCGTCGCCGAAGGGCGCGGCGCGCCTGAGGCCGATGAAACGATCGACCGCGTCGTCGGCGTCCACGCCGCGGTTCGTGCGCGAACGACTCGCGCGCAGCGCACGCGCGAGGCCGACGACGTTGCGCTCGTAGACGAGCTGAGACGCGGTCGCACGGAGGACGTGGAGGAACGCGTCGAAGCGTTCTTCGAGCAGGCCGAAGAACACCGCAGCGTCGAGGGAGAGGGTGAGGGCGGGCGTGACCGCGACGACCTCCGTGTCGCGCTCTTCGCGCGCGAGGAGCGCCAACAATCCGATCGGGCACCCCGCACCCACGCGACGCACGGTGAGGCGGCGTCGGCGCATCACGGCTTCCCCTTCGACCAAGACGTGGAAGCCACGGGGCGCGGTCGACCGTTCGACGATCGCGGTGCCGCGTCGGTGTGATCGCTCGGAGGCCAGCTCCGCGAACGGCACGAGATCGCGAGTCGGGAGCGCGCGGAAGAAGGGGGCGCTGCGCAGGTGGGTCATCCGTTCCTGGGGCGAGACGCGGTACGCGCGCGGGCGATGTTTCTTTCGTTTCATGCGACCTCCGGTTGGCGGAGCGTTGCGTCGAGCACCTCACGGTACCGCGACGCGGCCTGCTCCAGCGGGCCTCGGACGCCCGCGAGCTCGTCGAGGGCGTCGCTCAGATCGTGCACCGGACGTCCGAGCCACTCGGCGCCGGCTTCGAGTCGGATGTCGTCGTCGTCGTCGGACACCAGTGCGAGGACCGCGGCGCGGAACCGCAGCTCGACGAGGTCGGTCAGCAGCTCGCGCGCGCCGATGCGCTGTCGGTCGTCGGCGCTCATGACGCTGTGGAACATGGTCTCGAGGTCCGGCTCCGGGTTCATGAGGTGGAGCAGGCGGAAGATGTGCTCGATGCCGCGTCGCTCGGACTCCGCGAGGAGCGCGAGGAGGGCTTCGTGGATCGCGGTGGTCGTTGGCGGGACGTCGTCGATGGTCTCGAGCACCCGTCGAACCGCGATCATGCGGAACGTCCAGCGCAGCTCGCGCTCGCAGGCCGCGACGAGGCGGTCTTCGTGGAGCGGGAGGCCGGGGTGCGTCACGACCAGTCGACCGAGGCCGCGCAGGGCTTTGTGGCGGACGAGCTCGTCGGTCTCGTCGACGATGCTGGTGGCGAGGATCGGCGCGACCTTCACCGGGTCGAACAGGCTGAGCGTGCGGGGGAGGTGCACGCGGATCGACAGATCGGTGTCGCTCGCGCGGAGCGCTTCGATGCAGGCGTCGAGCGCGGGCTGGCCGATCGCGACGAGCGCCGCACGGGCGTGCTCACGCGGTCCGCGGAACGCGAGTGATGCGATGTGGATTGGGACGTCGCGTGTCTTGGGTCGCTCGGCGAGCGCCTCCGCGAGCGCACGTTGGGCTTCCGCCGACGCGGCTTCGAAGTGCTCGACGGTCAGACGATCGCGAATCGAATCCTGCAGGTAGCGGAACGCGCGCGCGACGCCGACCTGCACCGCGCGGGTCTCGGGGGTGGTCCTTCCGTCGAAGACTTCGAACCACTCGACCTCGTCGGGGGTCCAGGTGAGCGCCGTCGCGATGCCGCGGACCACCGGGTCGACGTCGGCGCGCGCGCGTTCGAGGTGCGGCGCAGCCTCGGACATCGCGGCGAGCGTGAGGAGGGCCTCGGCGCGGACGTCGGCGCGTTCGTGGCCGAGGAGGCGCACCGCGAGGCGACGAACGCGGCGTCGCCCCTGCGCGCGGAACGCGGTCAGCGCGCGGATCAGGACCTCGGGCGACGGGTGATAGAGGATGAGGTCGGGCACGGTCGCGATCTGTCCGTGCGCTTCGAGGACGTCGATCGCGCCGATGACTTCGCCCTCGGCGTCGCTGTTGAGCGCCTCCAACATCGTCGACAGCTCGGTCAGCCCGAGCTCCGGGAGGTCCGCGGGGAACGCGGCGCGGTCGCGTAGCGCGGAGCGGAAGACATCGAGGTAGCGCTTGCGCACGAGGACGCCGCCGGCGAACCAGATCGCGGCGAGGCCCGCGGTGATCGAAGCGAACACGGTGGTGTCCTTCGAGATCAGCAGGAAGGCCAGGATGAGCAGCGACCCGAGCGCTTGGCCGCCGCGTTTGCCGACGATGTCGAAGATCGGCTTGGTGACGGAGCGGTCGTTCGAGGACATCGGAACGAACAGCAGCTCGGTCGACGTGCGGTGGAGTGAGTGGCGCAGGCTGCCGTCGATGCCCTTCAGGGCGAGGGCGGCGATCGCGCCGCCGCCGATGATCACGCCGACGGAGCCGAGGACGATCAGGCTGGGAAGGAAGAGCACGAGCGTGCCGAGGCCGATGCGGTGGAGCACACGCTTCGCGAGGACCACTTGGGTCACGAGCGCGACGACGTTCAGCACGAGGTAGAACGTCGCGAACGAGCTGGCGAGCTTCGCGACGTCGACCTGGTTCGCGACGACCGCCTTGAACGTGTAGTCGAGGCTCGTGAACGTCATCGAGGCGATGACGAGCAGCACCCCCACGCTCCGCACGTACTTCGATCCGAACGCCTGCCGGAGGTCGTCGAGGCGGCTCCTCGGGCGTGGTTCGTCGTCGGCGTCGCGCGCGGCGTCGGTGCGCTCCCCGAGGCGTCGCTGCAGCCACCAGGTGACGCCGCCGGCGATCGCCCACAGCACCCCGGCGCCGGCGAGCAGGAAGCGTGTGTCGAAGTACTCGACGAGCCCGCGGGCGCCGAGCGCGCCGAGCGCGGCGCCGACGATGCCGCCGAGCGCGATGCGCGGGAACGCAGACTTCGCGTGCGGGATGTCGTAGCGGTCGGCGAGGGAGCGCCAGAAGAACGTGACGACGATGGTCGTCGACAGGCCGGTCCAGACGTAGAGCGCGCGCGAGGCGTGCGGGCTCATCGTGATCGTCCACGCGAACGACACGGTGATCGGCGCGAAGAGCCAGAGGAGCCCCGCGGTGAGCGGGCGTCGCTTCGTGTGCGGGAGCATCGCGACCGGGATCCCGATTGCGGCGAGGATCAGATAGACGGTCGGGAGCTCGGTCGGTCCGAGCTTGGCGAGGAACAACGCGTCGCGCGCGGTCTCGGAGGCCTGGTGCGCGGCCATGATCAGTCCGAGGGCGACCTGCGCGATCGTGGTGGTCGTCCGTTGTCCGCGCACCCGCTCGACGAGTGCAGGGGACGTGCCGCGCCGAAGCCGGCCTCGCCGGGGCGCGCGGCGAGACAGGATGCCTCAGCACGGGTCGCGCTCGTGGCACGGTGCCGCGTATCCCGACCGGTTCGCCGCAGCGCCGCACGATTCGCGGCGGCGGTACGCGCGTTGCAATTCGGTTTCGCCCGATGCCCCCCAACGCGCTTCCACTCCTCCCGCTCGTCCTGTCCGCGACGGTCACGGGCGGCGCCGGGCTCGCGGGCAGTACGCAGACCGCAACGGTCGGTACGGCCGCGCCCGACGCCGCGACGACCTATCGCGTCGAGCCCGACGAATCGGTGTCCCCCGGTCGTCGTGTGCTCCAGGGGGTCCTGTTCCTGCCGCGCGTCGCGTCGAACGCCGTGCTGTGGCCGCTCGGGCAGGCGATCTACGTGCTCGAGAAGAACGACGTGCCCGGGTTCCTCGTCGACCTGTTCTACAACGACAGCCGCACGTTCGGCGTGTACCCGACGGCGTTCGTCGAGACGGGCTTCGGCTTGAACGTCGGCGCTCGGGCCGAGCTGCGCAACGTGTTCGACGAGAACGCGCACCTCGGCGCGCGCGCCGGCTACGGCGGCCGCTTTCGCCAGAGCTACGGCGCCGACCTCGACACCGGGACGCTCCTCGGTCGCCACTTCGCGTTCGTCGCGGAGGGCGCCTACGAAGACCTTCCGAACGAGCGGTTCTTCGGTCTGGGCCCGACACCTGGCTCGGACCTGATTCGCATCCAACGTCGGCGCTCCCTCGGCCGCGCGGGGTTCGTCGTAAGGCCCACCGACCGCCTCGCGTTCACCGGTTCCGGCGTGTACTCGCGCTCCGACGTCCGCAACTCCATCGACAACCCGAACGCCGACCTCGCCGCGTTCCGTCCGCAGGTCGACCTGTTCTACGAGGAGCTGCGCTTCACCTACGACTCCCGTCGCCCGGCGGAGCTCGTGCCGGCGGCGACGCCGAGCGAGGGCCTGTACGTGTCGGGGACCTTCGGCGCCACGCAGGTCACGTCCGACGCGCCGACGCAGTACTTCCGCTACTCGGCCGACGCGCAGTACCTGATCGACGTCGCGTACGGCACCCGCGTGCTCGTGCTCCGCGTCTACACCGAAGGGGTGTTCGGCGCGGACGACGTGCCGACGATCGACCTGCCGCGCCTCGGCGGCCCCGAGCTGTTGCGCGGTTACCGCCGTGACCGCTTCCGCGATCAGAACGTCGTGTTGGGCAGCGTCGAGTACCGCTACCCCCTGTCCGCGCACTTCGACGCGTTCCTCTTCGTCGATGGCGGTCGTGTGTTCCCGCGTTGGTCCGAGCTCGACGTCGACTTCTGGGGGCTCGGGTTCGGCGGCGGCCTCCAGGTGCACGGGATGGACTCCGTCGTCGCGCGCATCCAGGCGGGCGGCTCGAAGGACGGCGACGTCGTCTTCAACTTCGTGCTGAGCCCCGACTTCGAACGTCCCCCGAGGAGTGAACGATGAACCTTCGAACCCCGACCCTCGTCCTCGTCGCCGGCGCCGTGAGCGCGTGCGCGACGACCGGCCCGATCTCCGACGTTCGCTTCGAGGACCGCCCCATCGTGTGGAAGGTGACGGACGGCGCTCACGTCGAGGAGCGGCCCGAGATCACGTCCTTCCAACGCGCGCACCACGTGTTCGATTCGATCATCGCGGAGCCGATCGACCGCGCCCTCGCCGCGCCGCCGGTGCTGCGCGCGAAGAACGTGAACGCGATCGGCGGCGTCCCGGACTCGAGCTGGTTCGAGAACCGGTTCCTGACGCCCGAGGAGGTCCTCCGGGGTCCGGGGCGCGAGGTCGACGCGCCGACGCCCCCGTTCGTCGTGAAGTCCGCGAAGCAGGGCGGTAAGTCGGTGGGGTTCATCGTCGAGGACGCGCGCGGTCTGAAGTTCATCCTGAAGTTCGACGACGCCGCCCACCCGGAGATGAAGTCGGCGGCGAACATCGTGGCGCAGCGGCTCTTCTACGCGCTCGGCTATCACGTGCCCGAGGACCACATCGCGTACTTCTCGCCCGACGAGCTCCGCATCGCGGAGGAGGTCGAGCTCATGCTGAACGGCGCGCGGTTGAAGCTCGACCGCGAGCTCCTCGACGAGCTGCTCGCGGACGTCGGCCGAGACGAGGCGGGGATCCGCGGGCTCTTCAGTCGCTTCCTGGATGGTGAGCCGATCGGCGGGTGGACCGCCGAAGGCCGCCGCGCCGACGACCCGAACGACATCATCGAGCACCAGCACCGGCGTGAGCTGCGTGGCCTGCACATGTTCGCGGCGTGGCTCGAACACACCGACTTCAAGAAGGACAACCGCCTCGACGTGTTCGTCTCCGACGACGGGCGGAGCTTCGTTCGGCACTACCTCGTCGACTTCGACAAGACCCTCGGCGTCAACGCGACCCTCCACCCGCGCGCCGTCGACGGGTTCGCCGTGGCCTGGGATGTCGGCTACGCGCTGGCGACGCTCCCGACGTTCGGGTTGTGGACGCGTCCCTGGGAACGCATCGCGCCGGTGCGCGGGATGCGCGGCATCGCGCGCTTCCAGAGCGACGTCTTCCTCCCGGACGAGTGGGTCCCGAAGTATCCGCAACCCGTCTTTCGTGAGCGCACTCGGTACGACGAGCTCTGGGCGGCGTCCGTGCTCGCCAAGGTCACGCCGGCGCACATCGAAGCGGCGGTACGCGCCGCGCAGTACACGGACCCGAGGGCGGAGGCGTACATGGTGCGGACGCTCGTCGAGCGCCGCCGGACGCTGCTCGAGCTCGGCTTCTCGCGCGTGACGCCGCTCGATCGTTTTCGCGTCGAGCCCGGGCGTTTCTGCTTCGTCGATGCGTGGATCGAACACGGCTTCGCCGCCCCCGAATCGACGGCGTACGAGGTCGTCGCCTTCACGAGCGAGGGACGACCGCTGGACGCCTACGCGGTCGCGCCGTCGTCGTCCGGCGTCGTGTGTGTCGACGACTTCCTGTCGACCGTCGACCCGTACGTCATCCTGAAGATCACCACCGAACGCGACGGCGCCGAGCTGGAGCCCGTCGAGGTCCACCTCGGGCGCGGCCCCGAGGGGCGCCGGATCGTGGGCGTCGTTCGGGCCGAGGAGTCACCATGAAGAACAGAAGATTCGACCGACGTACCTTCCTGGAGGGCACCGCCGCCGTGACGGGCGCCGCCGCGCTCGCGCGGTGTGCGCCGCCTCCGCCCCCCGCGCCTGCCTGGGCGTGGTCGGGCGGGGTCACGCCGACGGACGCGAGCGTGGTCGTGAAGGCGCTCGCGACCGAGGGGCGCAACCTCCTCGTGAGCACCGAGCCGGACCTGACCGACGCTACGGTCTTCGAGCCAGCCCGCATCCACGAACCACTCCTACGGTTCGCGGTCGACGGGCTCGAGCCGTCGACGCGCTACTACTATGGCCTCGAGAACGACGGCACCGAGGGGCCGCGCATCGGACGCTTCGCGACGTTCCCGGACGGGCCGTCGAACCTCCGCCTCGCGTTCGGGAGCTGCGCGGACACCGGAAGCAACCACGTCGTGTTCGACGCCATTCGTCGGTACGCACCGGACTTCTTCCTCCTCGATGGCGACTTTCACTACGAGGACATCTCGAGGAACGACGTGATGGCGTTTCGCACGGCGTACGACCGTGCGTTCGGCGCCGCGCGCCGCGCCGCGCTTCACCAGGAGTTTCCGACGGCGTACGTCTGGGACGACCACGACTACGGGCCGGACAACTCCGACGCCAGCGCGGCCGGACGCCCCGCGGCGCAGGAGGCCTATCGCCAGGTCGTGCCGCACTACACGCTCCCGACGGGGGAGTCCGGACCGATCCACCAGGCGTTCTCGTTCGGACGCATCCGGTTCGTGATGACGGACCTGCGCTCCGCACGGAACCGCGACGCCGGAACCATGCTCGGCGCCGATCAGCGTACGTGGCTCCTCGACGAGCTCGAGCAGGCCCACGCGACGCACGCCCTCGTAGTCTGGGTGTCGGCGGTCGCGTGGATCAGCGATCGCTCGGAGACGGACTCGTGGGGTGGCTTCCAACGCGAGCGCGTCGAGCTGGGGCGCGCGTTCGCAGAGCGCGGGTTCGACCGGATGCTCATGCTCTCCGGTGACGCGCACATGCTCGCGATCGACAACGGCCGCAACAACGCCCATGGCGGCTTCCCCGTCTTCCACGGCGGGCCGCTGGATCGATCGACGTCGGTGAAGGGGGGACCGTACAGCGAAGGCACCATCACGCGGCGCGGCCAGTTCGGCACCGTCGAGGTCGACGACGACGGCGGCGACGTCATCGGCGTTCACCTCCGGGGGCGCAACGAACGCGGCGACGCCGTGATCGGCCACGACTTCCTGCTCGACGTCCCTCAGCTCGAGGGCGTCTGAGCCGCCGCGACGAGCCCGCCGAAGATCCTCAGCTGCGCCGCGCTCTGCGGCATGTACTCGGGGTGCCACTGCACGCCGACCACAAAACCATCTCGTGCCTCCACCGCCTGCGTGACGCCGTTCGATTCGACGGCCACGCGGCGGAGCGCGGGTGCGACGTCCTTGATCGCCTGCTTGTGGAGCGCATTGACGCGCAGGTCCGCGCGGCCGACGAGCGCGTGCAGGCGGCTCTCGGGGTCGACCGCGACGCGTTTCTTCGGGAGCACGGTGTGAGGGTTCGGACGCTCGGCGTAGAACGAACCGAGGTCCTGGAAGAGGGAGCCACCGAGGACGACGTTGATCAGCTGCGCGCCGCGACAGATGCCGAGGATCGGCTTGCGAGCGGTGAGCATGTGCCGCACGAGCTCGGTCTCCATCGCGTCACGCGCGTGGTCGAGGCCGGTGCGCCGCTTCGCCATGGAGAGCCGACGAACCACGTGCACGACGCCGCCCCAGAAGCGCGCCTTCGCGGAAGGAGTCGCGGTGTTCGTCGGGAGCTCGGGTGCGTCGTAGAGCTGCGGGTCGACGTCCGCGCCGCCGCCGACGACGAGCGCGCTCAACGTCGACGGGTCTTCGCAGGGCCGACTCGGCGTGATGCGAACGGCACGTGCGCCGCTGCGCGCGAGGGCGACGTGCGTCGCCCACCACGCTGCGCGGCCGCCGCGATCCGGGCCGGTGACGCCGACGCGCGGTCGGCTCAACACGTCACCCGCGCCGACATCCAGTGCTCGGCGCGACGCTCGATCTCGAGCCAGCGGTTCCACTCCAGCGCGATCGACCAGTCGGGATCGTCGAGGCGGCAGCTCGGGAGCCGGTAGTGCAGCGCGGGGCGCGGCTTCACCAGCTCGGGCTCGCGTGCGCGCGCGAGCACGCGGTCCTCGTCGAGGTGCGCGAGGATCGGGAGGAGGTCGAGGGCTCGGTTCCGCGTGGGGTTGTGGGCCAGGTAGTCGTCGGTGAATCGCTCCGCGTTCGGCGCGTAGTCGGGGTCGAGCACGAGCTGCGCGTAGTCGTCGGGGAAGGGCGCCGCGAAGCGCGTCACGCGACGGGTCAGGCCGGGATCGATCTGCCGCTCGAGCCACGCGTAGCGATCGATGAACGCACGAAGGTGCGCGAGGATGGACTCGATCGATTCGTCGCAGAGCTCGATGTTGATCTGAAGGCCCAGCGCGTTGAGCACGGAGGCGTCGGACCCCTCCGCGCCCTCCCAGCGCAGCATCTCCTCCAGGGCGTTCAGGTTCTGGAGCGCGTCGACGGCGATCGGCGGGCAGACGATCTCACACGGCACCACGTGGTGCGCGACGTCGTTGACGAAGTCTTCGAGCGACGCGGACACCTCGATCCCCGCGCGCTCCAGAAAGCTCCGGTAGCCCTGCTGGGTGAGGAAGCGCCAGTCGAGCTCGACGCGAAAGGCGCCGAAGCGGGTTCCGTCGATTCGCCAGACGTGCGGGTTCACGCGAGTCGCGTCGCCGTCGAAGAGGCTCGCGACGATGCGGGCGACCGCGCCCGGCTTCGCGCCGCCCAGCTCGATCTCGAAGCCGGCGCGGCGCAGCGCGCCGTCGGCGCGCCGGGTGCGCTCCGGGGGAAGGAAAGTGAGTTTGTCGATGGGTTCGATCGTCATCGCGGGCACCTCAGTCGAGGAGGCTCGTCGGCGACAGGGCCGAGCAATCTACGCCGCGGACCGACGGGATGTCGGTGGTGAACTGCACGAGGAGGCGGCGCGTCCCGCGATCCGGGAGCTTGCCCGTGAGCACGACCTTGCCGTGCTTCACACGTACGTGCACCGGGTACTGCTCGGCGTCGGCGCGCTGCACGCGGAGCAGCTGGCGCACGGTGCGTTCGATCTCGTCCTTGATCTGCGCGTCGGAGCGTTCGTCCTGTCCGGCGTCGCTGTCGATGAGGCCGACGCCGCGGAGCTCGTTGTTCTCGTTCATGCCCGAGTCAGAGAGCAGGATTCGGACCAGCGCGACGGGCGCGCGCGGTGCGCGGCGGGGTGAGGGGAGACGTCTCACTCGCGGCCGCGCCCGAGGCGATTTGCCTCGCGTCAGTTCATCGCGCACCAACCGCTGGGGAACGACGCGGGGAAGTCGGCGGAGGACGCGTACGGTGTCCCGGTGCGCGGGTGGTCCAGGAAGAACGGCCACAGCAGGTAGTCGGAGACCGTCACGGTGTTCTGGGGCGGTGGGATCTGATGGCCGAATCCACCGTCGCAGATCACGACCGCGCTCCCGTCCGTGGTGAGGTCGTCGGCGAGCAGCTGGGTGCCGTCCATGAAGCTGTAGTCCGTGTGGTACGACGAATAGAAGATGTCACCGGCGCCGCCGTGGACGGCAAGCACGGGGAGCGCGTAGCTCGGCGTCGCGTACGGAGGATTGCTACGGTCACTCGCGGGCAGATAACTCGCGATGTACTGCTCGCCGCCGGACATCGTCGCGGCCGCGGCGAGGCGGTGACTCCAGTGCTGGAGTAGGTAGCTGACGAACATCGCGCCGGCGCTGTGTCCGGTCGCGTAGACGCGGTCGAGGTCCACCCCGAACTGATCGTAGAGGCACGCGAGCAGGTCCTCGGCGAGCTCGAGGTCCGGGTTCCCGTTCGGGGCCGCGCCCGTGTACCACTCGAAGTAGCCGACGTCGTTCTGCGGCGCGTCGGTGACCGACACGGGCGACACGACGATGAAGTTCTCGGCGTAGCCGGTGCCGCCGAGCCCGGTCCAGTCGATCGCGCGGTCGCTCGTGCCGCCGTACCAGTGCCACGTGAACACCACGGGGGCGCCGTTCGGGTTCGCGGGGAGCCGAATCTCGACGTCGCGGTACGTCACGGACGCGCCGGGCGCGGTCGGCATCGCGGAGTTGGCGTTGGCGACGTAGAAGCCCACGTTCATGCCCTGCTGCAACGTCGGGCAGGTGCCGCCGGAGTACGTCGGCACGCCGGCCGGCGGCGGAGGGGGCGGCGGAGCGCCGCAGTCGGCGGGGCAGGACGCCGAGTCCTCGGCGCCGTTGCAGACGCCGTCGCCGCAGACGGGGGGCGGCGGAGCGCCGCAGTCGGCGGGGCAGGACGCCGAGTCCTCGGCGCCGTTGCAGGTTCCGTCGCCGCAGACGGGCGTCGGCGCGCCGCCGCTCGCGAACAGCTCGATCTCGGCGAGCTGCGTCTCGCTCGCGCCGCTGTTGGTGAAGTCGAAGCGCCAGTAGCGGTAGGCGGTCGTGTTGTTCGCGGTGAAGCTGCGCGTGAGGAGACGTGAGCCGAAGGACTCGTTCGCTCGGTTGTCGACCGTGGTCCAGCTCGCGCCGTCGTTGGAGCCCGACAGCGTCCACGCCGACGGGTCGCGGCGCCACGCGTTGTTGGCGGAGGTGAGGCTGTAGCCGTCGACCGCGTAGGCGGCGTACAGATCGATCTCGACCCAGGACGCGGCAGCGTCGTCGCGCCACTTGGTCTGCGCGTCGTCATCGACGAGGTTGGGCGCGACGTCGCCGACCCACTGATACTCACCGCGCGCCGTCACCGACGCTCCCGACGTGAGATCCGAAGCGGGCGGCGAGGGCGGAGGAGGCGGCGCTCCGCAGTCGGCGGGGCAGGTGTTCGAGTCCTCCGCGCCTTCGCAGGTCCCGTCGCCGCAGACGGGCGGCGGTGGTGTCGCGGCGCCGGCGAACAGCTCGAGCTCGGCGACCTGCGTGGGCGCCCACGTGTTCTGCGCGCTGGCGGCGTTGGTGAGGTCGAGGCGGTAGTAGCGGTACGCCGTCGTGTTGCCGATCGTGTAGCTGTTCACCGCGAAGCGCGTGGGGAAGGTCTCGCCGGTCCGGGTGTCGAGCACGGTCCAGCTCGCGCCGTCGTCGGAGCCCGAGAGGGTCCAGTCGGCCGGGTCGCGTTCGGGGTAGTCGTTCGCCGAGGTCAGCGCGTAGCTCGTGACGGCGTACGCGCCGGCGCTCGTGCCGCCGAAGTCGATCTGGACCCACGTCGTCGGCGCGAAGTCGAGCCACTTGGTCTGGGGGCCGTCGTCGACGAGCTGGGCGATGCCTTCGTTGGCGCTCGTGTTGTCACCGCGCGCGGTGACGGTCGCGCCGGCCTCTGCGGTTCGGTCGACGGGCTGCGCGTGCGCGACAGCGCTACTCGCGCAGATTGCGACGGCGAGGGTCCATGGTGTCCTGGGGCTGAACATGTCCCGCCCAAGAGCAGGATGTGGGCCACGGGGAGTGCACGCGCTGGGTTACGAGAAGCGAGGCACGTTGCCACGCGCGTGCACGTCGACCACGCCGCGTGCGTCTCAGCTGGCCTCTCGAGCCAAGACGTCCTCGATGGAGATCGAGCCTTCGACGTTGGCGTTGATCGTGTCGACGAAGGCATGCCCGAGTAGGTTCAGCACGGTCGCGATCACCCCGACGTCCGGCTGGTCGAAACGACCTTCGAGGGGGATGCGCGTCGCGACGGTGTCCGTCGTGTGGTTCTCGAGGAGCAACGACACCGCGCCGACGAACGCGTTCCAGCTCACTTCGAGGATGCCGTCGTCCTCGTCGTTGCCGTCGGTGTCGAGCACGTCCGGGTCGGCGAGCACCGGCTTGGCGTAGCCCTCCAGGGCGCCGTTGGCGGCGGCGAGCTCGGACGAAAACGCGAGGGTCCCGGCCTCGTAGTCGAAGCCTGCGTACGCCTGAGTGACATCGTTGAGCGCCGCGAGCGGGAGCCGATCCATCTGCATGGCGAAGTCGAACGTCGGCTCCGTCGCAAACGCGTCGAGGTCGAGCTCCACCGTGAGCGGCGCCTGGCCGAGAACGGAGGCACGCGCTTCCACGTGCGCGGGGAGGGCGCCCGGCTTCGTACGATCCTCGACGCGCGGCCGCGTCGACAGGCCCGACGCGCGCGCGTGGATGTCGCGAAGGTCGAGCTCGACGCGTGGCGAGGCCGTCTCGTCGACGAAGAGGAAGCGCCCACCGTCGACCGTGAACCGCGAGATGTCGAGCGGGACGAAGTCCAGGAGCAGCTGTCGAAGCGCGGGGCTCTCGCCTGTCTGCAGCGTCGTTTTGGTCTTCACGATCGCGATGCGCGGACCGGTGAGCGCGACGACCGCGTCGATCTCGCCGTCGAGGAGCCGCTCCCAGTCCAGCTCGACCTCCGTTCGTTTCAGCGCGAGCACCGGGTGATCGGTGTCGGCGTTGCGTTCGAGGACGACGAGGCCGTGCGCGGTGTAGCGCCCTCGGTACAGCGCGAGGTCGACGTCCTGCACCGAGCCCCAGTGGTCGGGGAGCGTGCCGAGCGCGTCGTCGAACACCGCCTCCAGGAAGTACGGCGCACCCATGCGCAACGCGAGCAGCGTCGCGACCACGAGGCCGATCGTGAAGCGCGTCGCCCGCGCCGCGCGCCGCGTGCGCGAGATGCCCCGACCGTCGACGAAGTGACTCCGCACGACGACGGTGACGAGGAGCGCGGCCATCGCCGCCGCCACCCAGACCAGACCGACGGTGAGGACGTGCGCGTGCGCCGCGACCGCGTCCACGGCCAGGGCACCGCGCACGACGTCGTCGAAGAACATTCCGACCCCTGCGGAGGTGGCGAACAGGAGGAGCGCGATCGAGAGGGACATCCAGCGCTGGGGCGTTTTCATGCCCCCGGTAGATTCAAGAGCTAGGCCAGTCCGTCCTTTTTCGCATGTGCCCGTTCGGGTGTGGCGCCTATGCTGTGACCGGTGAGGTCGGAACGCTCGGTCGCGGAGCGGGCACTCGGGGTGCTCGTGCTCCTGCAGTGTGTCGGCGCCGCCTGGTGGTGGCTGCGCGACGGCTCGCAGCTCGGCGTGCCGTTCGTCGCCCACACGATCGTGTTCCTCGGGTTGGTGGCGGTGATTCGCCCGAGCGCCGCGTGGCTGCTCCCGATCGCGGCGGTCATGTTCTTCGAGGCGCTGTTCGCCGTCGCGCGCGCCGACGGTTACGCCGGTCGAATGTCGCTGCTGTCGCAGGCCATCCGCTACGGTGGACCGATCGCCTTGTGGCTGCTCGCGCGTGGGGACGAGCGACGGGCGCGGACGGTGTTGCGCTGGACGATCGCCGCGGTGTTCCTCGCGCACGGCATCAAGGCGCTCGTGCTGCACCCGCCGTTCCTCGCGTACATCGAAGTCTCGATCGACAAGGTCTTCGGCGTGGTGCTCCACGCTCCGGTCACCGCCACCGCGACGTTCCTGATCGGCGTCATCGACGTGATCCTCGCCGTGCTCGTCGTCTTGCGCCCCTCGAAGCCGGTGCTCGTCTACATGGCGTTCTGGGGCTTCCTCACCGCGTCGATGCGCATGATCTACTTCGGCGTCGACGGCGGCGCGTGTTTCACGCTCGTCCGCGCGCTCAACGGCGGCGCGCCCCTCGTGCTCTACCTGTTCACGATGCGCCCGACGCCCCTGTCGTTCGCGCCGGACTTCCGCGAACGCGTCAGCGTGTGACGGACGGGGTCGCGCCTAACGCACGGGGATCGAGGCCGTGGCCTCGAGGCTCGTTCCATTCACGCGAACGCGGAGCTGGCAGGTCCCGGCTTGGGTGCCCGAGAGGCTCGCCGTGAGGACGCCGACCGGGAGATCGATCCGGTTCGCCTGGGGCTGCGCGACCGAGGGCTGCGAAGTCGAGAACGCACAGAGGTCCGGGGTGTCGATGTAGATGACGCGAGAGACGGCGTCGTTGCAGACGTCCTGGCGGTCCACCTGGACCGGGACCTCGACGCGTACGCTTCGACCTACGCCGACTTCGCCGGGGTGGCCGATGCGAACGCCGTCGTAGTCACCGGCGTCGACCGCCACCAACGCGACCGACGATCGTTGTCCGACCTCCGCGAAGATCGTCGCTTCGCCGACCTGGCTGGCGACGAACTGCTGCGTCGGTTGGGTGGTCGTTCCGCCGAGTCCATTCAAACGAACCGCCGGGCCGCTCGAAGCGACGGGCATCCACCCCTCGGTGACCAGCGTCTCACCCGCGGCTGTCGCGCGGTACGGCACGATCCCCGTGGTGCCGACCTCGAACAGGGCCGGCGGGAGGCACACCAGATCGTTCCGTCGGTCGGGACGCTCGGGGATCGGCGCGGCGAGCGTGACTTGGTCGGGGGCGCGCACGCGCAGGGAGCGCGTGGTCTCGACGGGCACGCCGTCGAGGGTGGCGCGCACCGTGAGGGTCGCGTCGCCGGGGATCTGCGCGGACACGATGACGGAGCGTCCGTCGACCGTCGCGACCGCGACCGGCGCGTCCACGCCCGCGCCCACGACCGCGATCTGCTGCGTCACGCAGCACGGTTCGTTGACGCAGGAAGCGGGTGTCTCGCACGCGTCGCGCACGGCGAGCTCTTGGCGGGCGAGGAGCGCGAGCGAGGCTTGGTCGCCCAGCAGCTCGATCGTGAAGTCGTTGGGGTGCTCCTCGGTGCAGGCGAGGGTCGTCGCGAGCGCGAGGAGCGGCAACGTCCGACGCATGGGCCGAGCATACCCAATCTTCGGGCGCCCTCGACCGCCTAACTGCCGAGGCGAGAATCCGCTTCGACGCCGGTCAGCCGCGCTCCGACCGGATCCGCGCGAGCATCGAGAAGATCGTGCCCATGTCCGAGGTGCGGTCCTGGAGCGTCTTCAGCTTGGGGTCGATCGGGCGGGTCGCGTGGGTGGTCTGGGGCGTGCGCGCGGCGGCCCAGCGGGCCTTCGGGGTGCGGCGGTTCGACTTCGTCATGGGTTCGTGCCTCCTGACCGACCCACTGAGCACTTCGCGTGCCACCGAGGATCGAGTCGATTCGGGTCCGAACGCAGCGTCCGCGACCGTCCCGGACCGTCCCGGACGGCAGGTGTGACCGCTCCGGTTGCACCCACCGGCCAAGGTTGCCGCTCGTGTGAGCGCCGCCAAGGTTTCGGGTCCCCTAACGCGCTCTGGCATCCTCGCCCCCGAGCATGTGGCGACGTGGGGCGGTGGGGCTTCTCGCAGGATGGATGACGGGGTGCGGCATCTCGACGCACACCTTGAAGCAGGTCCCCGGCGAGGTGATCTCGCGGGAGGTCACCGACGTCGAGACCCGGGAAGAGGCGGTCGGCCCCCGTCGAGTCTACGCCGAGGGCCTCCGCGTCGACGACGACACCCTCACGTTCACGCTGATGGAGGCCGACACCTGCATCGAGCACCGCACCGAGCACGTCGATGTCGTGGAGACGGAGCTCACCGCGTGGGTCGATGACGAAGACGAGGTCACGAGCATGTCGAGCTTCGGCGGTGCGGAGATCCTCGCCGGCCTCACACTGGGTTTGGCCATCCCCCTGTGCGGTGCGACCAGCGTCTGCGACGACGACGACGACGAACCGACGGAGGTCAGCGACGACCTGGCCGGGGCCTTGCTGATCGCGGGCGGCGTCGTCATCGCAACCGGGTTCCTGATCGGCATGGTGGACATCATCATCGGCTCGGTGATGGAGCGCGAAGACACACGCACGTACGAGGTCGTCGAACGCAAGGCCTCCGAGCCACGTCCGTGCCTCGAAAAGCCCGCCGCCTCTGTCGCCGCCACGTTGCTCCTCGGGAGCGCCGGCTGCGTTGTAGGCGGCGCGAGTGTCATCGGCGGGGCGCAGGAAGTCTGCCGGGGCGCCGTCCCCTTCAACACCGATCCGGCGGGGCGCGCTCGTATCCCGCTGGGCGCGCTCGACGGCGCGGACGCGCTCCAGGTCGAGTGGCGCGGGGCGTTCGGACTGCTCGAGCCCACCGAGTCCGACCGGCTCGCGATCGCGCGGGCGCGGACCTCGACGACGGCGCGCTAACGAACGCGCACCACGGTCATCGGCGTGTTGCCGCCCGCGCGTACGCGGTCCGACCCCGACGTCGGCAGGAACACCGCGGCGTCGCCGAGGCGCGCGCCGATCGCGAGGTCCTCGACGGTCTCGCGGCCGGTCGTGCACGTCGTGCCGTCGCGCGCGAGGATCGCGACGCTGCCGTTGTTGCCGCCGACGAGGATGTCGTCACCCCACGGCAGCACGGTGCGCGACTTGTTGAGCCCGACGACGCCGATGAGATCCAGGCGGTCGTCGACGACTCGGTAGACCTCGGATGACACCGTGCCGACGACGACGCCGTAGCCGTCGAGGTGGGCGATGCTCAGTGGGCCGCTCGACGACGGGACGCCGATGAGTCGCGCGGGGCCGTTCGCGGGTACGCGCACCATCCGCGTGGTGTTCTCGGAGACGGCGTAGATCACCCCGTCGACTTCGATGATGCCGGTGTCATCCGACGTCGTCGCGAGATCGAACTCGAAGATCGAAGAGGTCGACCCCGCCTCGACCACGCGTCCCGCGGTGGTGATGAGCAGGACGCGGTCGTCGGTGACGAAGACGCGCGAGACGACACCTCGCCCGATCGACGAGGTTTCGACGACGAGGTCGAGCTCGAGGCCATCGGGGCGCCCTCGGTACAGCTCGCGGTAGGTGAAGACCGCGAGGCGACCGTCGGGGCCCACGCCGACTTCGCGGGTGTCCACGACGGGGGAGGTCAGCGTGCGTTGTGTCGTCGTGCCGTCGAAGACGAAGACCTCTCCCGGTGCCTCGGTGAAGATCCACAGCGCGTCGCCGACCGGGACGACGCTCGTCGCGGGAGAGACCGTGTCGAGGAACAGCGTCTGGACGTCGAGCTTCGCGCACGGGTCCGTCTCGGTCCGGCCCGTCCGAAACATCGCGACGCGATCGCTCGGTGCGTCGGCCGGCACCCAGTCGCTGCGTTCGAGCGTCGCGCGGTGCACCGTCGCGGGGGAGGGGAGGGCCGTCCCGTCCTCCAGCGCGCCGAGCTCGCCCGGCTCGAGGCCGAGTGTGTCGAGGGAGCGCGTGAAGCCGAGGAGCTCCAGCGACGCGTCTTCTTCGAACGTCGCGCCGGGGAGGAGCGGTTCGGCGGCGTCGACGTCGAACGCTTCGACCGTGAGCGAACCGCCGGAGGTCACCGCCAGGATCGCCGCGCGGGTGCCCTCCGGGAGCGGCGAGGCGAGGAACCGGTTCTCGACGTCGACCCGGCTGCACGCCACCAGCAGGAGGAACGCGAGCGCGGCGCGGTTCGAGGTGGTCGGCTTCATCGTCCGAGGTGCCCTTGGTTCGTCGGCGTGACGCTAGCACACTCGGCCCCGATGAACGTGAGGCTCGCCGCGTGTCTGTTGGTCGTGGGGTGCACGAAGGTGGCGGCCCCTTCGACGCCCGACGTCGGTGCGCTCCTCGACGCGCCGCTCGTCGCGCAGGCCGAAGCCGTGCGGAAGGGCCGCGTCGAAGGGGCCGCTGTTCGGCGCGACGATCCTCCTCGAGGACAACATCGACGCGACGGGGTTCGCGACGACCGCGGGCTCACTCGCGTTGGCGAAGAACACACCCGCCGCCGACGCTCCGATCGTTCGACGGCTGCGCGCCGCGGGTGGCGTCGTGCTCGGCAAGACGAACCTCTCGGAGTGGGCGAACATCCGCAGCGTGAAGTCCACCAGCGGGTGGAGCAGCTTCGGCGGTCAGACGCGGGGCGTGCACGGCCTCAACCCCTGCGGTTCGAGCTCGGGATCGGGTGTCGCCGTCGCGGCCGGCCTCGCGGCCGCGGCGCTCGGTACGGAGACCGACGGCTCGATCGTCTGCCCGGCCGCGGTGAACGGCATCGTCGGCTTCAAGCCGACGGTCGGCCTCGTCTCGCGTCACGGCATCGTGCCGATCTCCGAGACGCAGGACACGGCGGGGCCGATGACCCGCAGCGTCGCGGACGCCGCGCGGATCCTCGGTGTGATCGCGGGGCGTGACGACGCCGACCCGGCGACGTCCGCGATCCCGAAGGAGATGGCCTACGACTTCGAGGCCTCGCTGACCCAGGTGAGCCTCAAAGACGTGCGGCTCGGCGTCGTGACCACGATGCTCGGCGACGAGCCGGCGCTCGACGCGATCTTCGTCGACGCGCGCCGGCGCTTGGAGGCGGCCGGTGCGACGCTCGTCGAGGTGGAGCTGCTGGAGCGCGAGGCCTACGGCGCGGACGAGCTGTACACGCTGCTCTACGAGTTCCGCGCGGGCTTGAACCTCTACCTCGCATCCCACGCGCGCGACGGACAGCCGAAGGACCTCGCCGAGCTCATCGCGTTCAACGGCGGGCACGCCGACCGCGTGATGCCGCACTTCGGACAGGACCTGTTCCTCGCCGCGCAGTCCGAGGTCGACGCCGAGGGCAACGCACACGCCCGGGCGCGCATCGCCGAGCAGATCGCTGCGAAGGGGTTGGCGAAGGTGGCCGCGACGCACCGGCTCGACGCCTTCATCGCGCCGACCGGCTCGCCGGCGTGGCCGATCGACTACGAGGCCGGCGACCAGATCACCGCGAGCGCGTCGGGGCCGGCGGCGATCGAGGGCGCGCCGCACCTCACGGTCCCGATGGGGAAGATCGACGGGCGCCCGGTGGGGCTGTCGTTCTTCGGCCCACGCTGGTCCGACGCTCGGCTCCTCGCGTTGGGGTACGCGTTCCTGGGGCGCTGAGGCTTGTCCGCGGGCCCACGGATGCGGTACTGAACGCCTGTATGGGGCAGCGAACCGGGCGCGCCGACCTCCCGCTCCACGGCGGCCGCGTGCCTCCGTGGCTCGCGACGCGCATGGCGAAGCTCGGGCGCGTGATCGTCGAGGCGATCGTCCTGCACGAGGGCCGCGACGCCGTGCTGTCGCGGCTCGCGCATCCGTTCTGGTTCCAGGCGCTCGGCTGCGTGATGGGGATGGACTGGCACTCGTCGGGGATCACGACGAGTGTGCTCGGCGCGCTCAAGCGCGGCCTCGATCCGGTTAAGGACGAGCTCGGCCTGTACGTCTGCGGCGGGCGCGGAAAGCAGAGCCGAAAGACCCCGGCGGAGCTGTGCGCGCTCGGCGAGAAGACGGGCCTCGACGCCGCGCCGCTCGTCGACACGAGCCGGCTGGTGGCGAAGGTCGACAACACCGCGGTGCAAGACGGCTTTCAGATCTATCTGCACTCGATGATCGTCGGCGCCGACGGACAGTGGGCCGTCGTGCAGCAGGGGATGGACGGCGACCGCGGGGAGGCGCGTCGGTATCACTGGCTGTCGGACGGGCTCGAGAGCTTCGTGGACGATCCGCACCAGGCGATCGACGGCAAGAACCGCGGCGCGATCGTGAACCTCGCCGACCGTCGCTCGCGCGCGGCGCGCAGCGCGTGTGTCTCGCTCGTGGAGGAGGGGCCGTCGCGGGTGCTCGCCGCGCTCCGCGAGGTCGCGCCGGTCGAGCAGCCGCAGCTCGAGCTGATACCGCACCTGCACATGCCGCATCACCATGACGTCCGCCCGAAGGACGTCGTCGAGCGGAGGCTCTGGGCGTCACTGTCCGCGGCGGACGCTGCGGCGCCGGAGGACTTCGAGTCGTTGCTCCTCGTCCCCGGCGTCGGGCCGCGGACGCTGCGTTCCCTCGCGATGGTCAGCGAGGTCGTGCACGGCGCGCCGAGCCGGTTCTCGGATCCGGCGCGGTTCTCCCTCGCGCACGGCGGCAAGGACGGCCACCCCTTCCCGGTGCCTCTCGACGTCTACGACGCGACGATCCGCGTCTGGAAGGACGCCGTGGACCGCGCTTCGCTCGGCGAGAAGGACAAACTCTCGGCGCTGGAGCGCCTCGACCGCGAAGCGCGTCGCGTCGAAGCGAGCGTTCGGGCGGGGCCGAGTGTCACGGAGTACATCGCCCAGGAGCGGCGGGACAGCCCGAGGTATCGCGGCCGCACCGTGGACGGGTGGGCCTGAAACTCGCGACCGCCTCCGCGGTACGCGATAAGGGAATGGTTGGGTCTCGTTCGCGCGCTTGTACGTCGCTTGATGCGACGAATCCTCCGCGGTGCGCGACGCCGCCCCTGGCTCACCCTCGCGACGTTGGTCGCGACCTTCCTGGTCCTGGTCAACGGATCGATCCGCATGCTCGGCGGCGGGCCCCACCTGCTCTCGCCGCGGTTCATGCCGGACAAACTCGCGGCGCTTCGACATTATGTCGAGCACGTGCCGCGACACTTCTTCGGGTCGTGTCGGTCGGGGCGTGACCGTCAACTCGCGCGCGCGGCGCGGCGTCACCGCGTCCCGGTCGCGCTGGTGCGCTCGGTCGCTCACGCCGAGTCACGCGGCGCTTCTCACGCCGTGAGTCACGCGGGCGCCATGGGGGTGATGCAGCTGATGCCCGGCACCGCGCGGCAGATGGGCGTGGCGGATCCGTTCGACGCCGCCGCGAACATCGACGGGGGCGTGCGCTACCTCGCGTGGCTGTGGAAGCGCTACGGCGGCGACGCGGCGCGCGTCGTCGCCGCGTACAACGCCGGCCCCGGACGCATCCCACGCAGCGGCACGTACGCGATGCCGCGCGAGACGCGGCGCTACGTGGTCCGGGTGCTCGACGACGACGTGCGGCGCGCCCTGGCCCGATAGCTCCTTACCTGGCACAACGGGCCTCGATGCGGTGGGCCGTCGTGCTGTTGGCCGGGACGTGCGCCTGCGCGACGCTGCGCCCGTACGCACCCCCCGAGCCCGGGACGGTGAGCTGCGGCTCCGACGGTGACGACGTCGTGCTCGCGAACAGCCGTGTGCGTGTTCGCATCGATCGTCGGCGCGGTCATGTCGAGAGCATCGAGGTCGACGGGGAGGAGGTCGCGGGCGCCGAGCGCCTCACCGGGTTGCGGCGTTCGGCGGAGGCGACGGTACGCATCCACGACGTCCGTTCGTACTACGCGCGCGTAGACACCCGCGTAGTCCTCGAGGACGTCGTCGTCGAACGCACCTACGAACTCACCACGGGGCCCTACCTCTACGTGCAAGTCAGCTTGCGCGCGCGTTCGAAGGCGGCGCGCATCGATCGCCTCGCGTGGTCGCTCGCGGACGCCAAGGTCGACGTCGGGGTGACGGCGCCGGCGATGCTGATCCTCGAACCGACGGACTCCCTCGGAGGCCTGCACGACGCGCGGTGGGGGAACAAACTCGACGCCGCCGTCGAGGACGGCCGGTGGAGCCTCGCCGTTCGACCGCTGGAGCTCGCGCCGAATCGGCGGCTGGCCTTCGGCGTCGCGGTCTCCCACGGGGAGCCCGAGCGCGACCTCCGCCCGCGCCCGCTCGATGCGCACCCGTTCTACGTCGGCCTCGGTCTGCGCGCGCCGCCGTTTCGCGGGACGGACGGGTACACGTTCGTGAACTGGAACCGCTTCGAGGATCTCGGCGCGCTCCTGCCGGTTCGCGACGTGGTCGGCGAGGACGCGCTGATACGCACCGGCATGCACCTCCTCGAGCGCGTAGAGAAGGACGGCGGCTGGCCCAAGACGTTCGCGTGGTCGGTCTACCCGCACGCGGACTGGCAGGCCGCGCACGTCGGCGCGCTGCTGCCGTTGTTGTCGACGTGGGCGCACTTGGAGCTGTCGCGCGGGCATTCGGACGCACGCCGGATCTACGACGCGCTCCAAGGGGCTCGGCGGATCCTCGACGCAGCCTTCGAGGATCACACCGAGGACGGCGTCCCGTACGTCGCGTACTCCGCGCACAAGAAGGAGGCGGCGGGGGGGCCGCGCGGGGTGTTCAACACCCACGCGCGCGCGATCCACTTCGCGGCGTCGATGGCCGAAGCGGCGACGTTGGTGGGCGACGTGCCGACCGCGGCGCGGTGGGGTGCGATCGTGGAGCGCTACCACCCGGGCACCCGCGCGTTGCTCGACCGCTTGTACCCGGGGCACCAGGACGGCGCGCGACTGTACGGGTGGTTCGACTACGCGTTCGACGTTCCGCGGGTCTCGACGATCGGCGGTTCGAGTTACTACCCGCGCGCGTCGATGGGCGGGATCGCGACGAGCTACGAGTCGTCGGGGACGGGGGAGCCCTGGTTCATCGACGTCGTCGACGAGCAGTCGCGGGTCAGCTCGAACCCGCTCGCACCGCCGAGTGCGCCCCTTCGCTGGGCGCCGCACGCGATGCGCTTGGCGCGCGCGTTCCCGCCGGCGCTGGCGTTCCTCTTCGGAGATCGGTGTCGGGTGATGCGATTCGAGGCGGGGGTGGGCGCGGCTTCGAACGCGGCGCGGGCGCTCGACTTCGACGGGGACGGAGCCGCCGATCGCCTCCGCGTCGATCGCACGGGTGCGTCGGCGCTCGCGTTCGTGGCGACGGGCGCGGGCGAGGAAGAGGTTTGGGCGCACTTCACGCCCGCCGACGTCCCGATCGCGACGGGTGACTTCGACGGAGACGGCCGCACGGATCTGTTCGCCGTGCTCCGCGATCCGAAGGCAAAACGTCTGCACGCGTGGGTTGCGACCTCCGACGGGCAGCGCTTCTCCCCCGCGATCTGGGCGGTGATGCCGCCGGACGTGGCGTGGTCGATCGCGGACGTCGACGGAGACGGTCGTGACGACGTCGCGCTCGGTGATGGACGTGCGCTCCTGTCGACCGCGACCGACTGCCCGCGCGTGCGCCCGACGCCCACGAGCGCCAACGTCATCCTCGTGGGGCCGGCGGAGCTGTTGGCGTTCTCGCGCGACGGGCGCATCGGTCCGCACGATCCCGCGAAGTACATCCACGACCCGGTCCACGACCGGTGGATCCGCAGCAACAACCCGTTCGAGACGAGCTGGGTGCGCGGCTTCTGGGAGGAGGTACCTCCGGCCGAGGTCCCGTCGGCGGAGCGGTTCGAGGTTCGTGTCGACGGCGATGCACGATGGGCCGCGCACCGCGAGCAAACACGGATCTGGATCGCGAGTGATCGGGCGACGACGATCGAAGTCGACGGCGCGGCGTGTGCGCGCGTGCGACGTTATCGAGGGGGCGAGTGGGGAGTGCCTGCGGTGTCGAGGGGGCCGAGCGCGAAGGCGCGACGCAAGGACCTCGTGACGTTCGAGCTCGACCCCGCGGGGTGTGAGGAGTCCGGCGCGGACTAGAAGAACTCGAGCTCACCCGCGTCGATCACGGGGGACTCACCTTCTTGGTCCTCGCCCTTGCGCTCGAGGAGCCACTCCACGAAGAACGGCGTCTCGAACGCGGCGGATTCGAAGCGCACGACGAGGCTCGGGCGCGGGCTGTAGATGCGCACGAACACGTCGCTGCCGCCGAACACCGTCGGGGTGCCCATGACGGAGTCGAGGCCGCGCGCGAGGTAGTGCGTTCGCACGTCGGCCGCGAGGAGGTTGCTGATCTCGGCGGCGGCGTCGCTGATCATCGACTCGTTCGGTTCGTCGACGGCGAGCATCGCGCGTGACTGGGTCTCGAACCACTCGAGCGCGGCGGAGATCATGACCTTGCCGACGAGGCCCGTGCCCATCACGTCGATCATCGCGCTGACGCGTCCCAACATGCGCGCGTCGTAGCGTACGAAGTGCGCGGTCGCTTCGACGTCGAGGTCCGCGACGCTCATCTTCAGCGTGCGCGTGGTCATCTCGACGATCGCGTCGACGACGCGCTCGTCGTAGTGGTGCCCGTCCAGACGCTCGCGAATCGTGTTCACGACCTGCGTGACGGGTGATCCGGGGCGGATCAGATCCACGCCGTAGCGACGGTCGCCGGCGATGTTCGCAAACACCGGGATGTGCGGGTTTCGGTGCCGGAGCGCGGTGAGCGCGTCGCCCATCGCTTTGGGCTGGCAGCCGCGGAGGACGATCCCGGCGAGCGTCGCGTCCTGCTCCGTGGCCGTGAGCAGCTTGCTGGGGGCGTCGATGACCGAGACCGCGAGGCCCGCTTGCTCGAGGGCCCGTGGGAGCGCCGCGTCGCGACCTGCGTCGTCGATGAGGAGGATGTTGCCGCTGATTCCACGCGTACTCTGCATCGCAGTCTCCATCGGTCGTCCTCGGCCGGACATGAGTCTCGTTCGAATTGGGACGACGCGTAGTCCGACGACTACAGGTTGCTCCGCCCTGGCCGAACGGGTGGTGTTGGATGTCTCCCCTAGTCACGAGTCGCGTCCGACACATCGGACTCGCAGCCGCCGCACTACTGGCGCCCTGGCTGACGTGCTCCGCGTCCGCCTGGGCCCAATCAGACACGTCCTCTGCCGCCGAGGCGATGGAGGAGGAGGCCGCCGGCTGGGGTGACCTCTCCGACTTCGAGGCCGAGGAGACGCCGATCTTCGAAGCGCGCCTCTACGGCTACATCGACTCGTACTTCGAGCAGGTCGCGGACACGCCGGCCGGCGTCGACGGAAACGGCGACACGGTCTTCGAGTCCAACCCGTACGAGTTCGACGTCCTCAACCTGCACGCGATGGTGCAGGGCACGATCTACGGCAAGTACCGCTTCTTCGTGAACCTCGCGGCGCCGGGCTCCGGTGGTGTCACGGGCGACGAGGCGATCGCGGTTCGCAACGCCTGGGTCGAAGCGCCCCTGCTCGACAATCTCTTGGTCGTCCGCGCCGGCAAGACCTACCGACGGTTCGGCCTCTACAACGAGATCCTCGACGCGGTGCCGACGTTCATCGGCATCGAGCCTCCCGAGCTGTTCGACAAAGACCACCTCATGCTCACGCGGACCACGAACCTGATGCTCCACGGCACCGCGGCGATGTCGAACGGGTACGCGCTCCGTTACTCCGTCGCGACCGGCAACGACGAGCGCGCCGACCGCTCCTTCCCGGTGGGCGCGGACCTTCGCCTGATCGGCGGCGGAATGTTCACGCTGGGGACCTCCTTCTACTGGACCGGCGGCGACGCGACCCCTTCGCGCGACGTGGGCGACGGCTCGCCCCGCGGCGGCGTCGTCAACTGGATGGACCGCGATCGGTACGTCGTGTTCGGAGGGTACGGGCAGCTTCAGATGTCCGGCGTCATCGTGCAGGCCGCGTACTGGCAGGCGAACCACGACGCCCGACGCAACGCCGAGTCGACGCTCGCGCTCGCCGACGGTGACCTCAACCAGCGGCAGCTCGAGCGGTTCTTCGTCAACGGCGACCCGATGCAGGGGGTCAACGCCGAGGCGAGCTACGCGGTACAGACCTTCTACATCCGCGCGGGCTACGAGCTGGCGTTCGAGAGCGGCTTCGCGCTGATCCCCTACGCACAGGCCGACTTCTACAAGAACCCCGAGACCGTCGCCTCCAAGGACCTCGGCGGCGACGCCGAAGCCGGCATCACCGACGACGGCCAGTTCTGGAAGGTCACCGCGGGTGCCGTCGTACGGCCCGTGCCGCAGGTCGCCTTCAAGGTCGACGGCAGCGCGCACATCCAACAGTTCAACGGTGAGTCGGTCATCTACCCCGAAATTCGTCTGTCGCTCTCGTACCTGTGGGAGCTCCCGCGATGAATGCTCTGGGTCGCTGCCTCATCGCTTCGTTGCTGTTCGGGATGGCCGCCACGGCGGCGCCCGACACCGCGCACGCGGACGAGGTCGTGTTGCTGCTGAACAAGCGCAACCCGACGAAGAAGATCCCGCGCGGGAAAGTCGTGTCGATGTTCCTCGGCAACACCGCCTTCTGGCACGGCGTCGTGCCGGTGAAGCTCGTGGTGCGCGGTGCGAAGACGGACGCGGGCAACGCATTCTACGAGCCCGTCGTTCAGATGACCGGCGCGCGCTACGAGGCGTACTGGACGAGCCGGCAGCTCGCTGGCCAGGGCGTGAAGCCCCAGAGCGCCGACACGATCACGCGCGTCGTGGAGCTCTTGAAGAAGAACCCGGGTGCGATCTCCTTCGCGCTCGCCTCCGAGGTCGAAGGTCAGGACCTGGCTGGAGTGAAGGTGGTGAAGTTGCCATGAGGCTCAACATCAAAGGGAAGTTGATCGGGCTGGTCGCCGGCGTGTGCACGCTGGCGCTGATCGCCGCGTGCGCGGCGTTCGTCTGGTACGACCGCAAGAGCTACGCCGAGGCGAAGAAGGTCACGATGACCGTGCTGGCCGACGCGATCGCGGGGAGCGCCTACGGGCCGACCGCGTTCGGTGATGCCGAGTCCGCCAAGTACGTGCTCGAGACGCTGGGGAGCGAGCCCACCGCCGTTCGGGCTGGGATCTTCTCGCAGGAGGGCGGCGAGCGCCTCGCGGGTTGGTTCAAGGAAGGCGACGACGCCGACGTCGTGTCGCCGGCGGACGCTCGAGAGGGCGCGCACTACTCCGCGCACGCGCTCACCATCGTACGACCGATCGCCAAGGACGGGGAGCGCGTCGGAACGTTGGTCGTCGAGCTGTCCACCTCGGACATCGCGGCGCGAACGCAGCAGTTCCTGCGTATCGCCATCGCGGTGCTCATGGGCGCGCTGCTCTTCGCGATGCTGGCGGCGCTCCGTTTGCACAGCGTCATCTCCACGCCGGTCGAGGCGCTCGCGAGCAGCGCGACCCGGGTTCGCGACAGCTCTGACTACTCGATCCGCGTCGAAAAGAAGAGCGATGACGAGCTCGGCGTCCTCACCGAGGCGTTCAACGCGATGCTCTCTGGCATCGAACGACGGGACCAGGAGCTGGAAGCCCACCGTTCGAACCTCGAGTCGATGGTCGAAGAGCGCACGCAGGCGCTGGCGGTTCGCAACCGCGCGCTGCGGCTGGTCATGGACAACGTCGGTCAGGCGATCGTGACGGTCGAGGCCGACGGCACGCCGAGCGAAGAGTGCTCCGCGCGCTACGCGGCGTGGTTCGGAGCGCCGCGATCCGGCGTTCGTTTCGACGAGCAGATCCGCGAACACGACGGGACGTTCGCCGACTGGTTCGAGCTCGGCTGGGAAGCGCTCCACGACGGGATCATGCCGACGGACGTGACCCTGGCGCAGATGCCGGAGCGTCTCGAGGCCAACGGTCGCTCGCTCTCCGTCGAGTACCGCCCCATCGGAACCGACGACGAGGTCGAGAAGCTGCTCGTGATTGTCTCGGACATCACCGCGCAGGTCGAACGCGAGCGCGCCGAGGCGGAGCAGCGCGACTTCCTCGCGATGTTCCAGCGCCTCATGGTCGACCGCGACGGCTTCATGGAGTTCTTCGACGAGGCGACGTCGCTCGTCGAGTCCGTGGTTTCCGGGGACGACATGGTGCTCATGAAGCGCGCGCTCCACACGCTGAAGGGCAACTGCGCGCTGTTCGGGATCCACACCGTCGCGAAGCTCTGTCACGAGCTCGAGGACGTGATCGACGAGACCTGTGACGTCCTCGACGTGGCCGGTCGGGATCGCCTCGTCGCCGGGTGGGAGTCCATCACCCAGCGTCTCAAGGTCCTCGCTCCGGAGGGGCGCGAGCTGCTCGCGGTCGAGCCGGAGGACTACGATCGGCTCCGCGAGCTCATCAGCGAGGGGGCGAGCTACGAGGTCATCCTCGACTCGCTCGATCGCTGGCAGCACGACCGTGCGTCCGTCCGTCTGGAGCGGGTCGCGGATCAGACGCGGGCTCTCGGGCGTCGCCTCGACAAGGGCACGATCGACGTGCAGATCGAGCCGAACAACGTCCGCATCCCGCACGAGCGGTGGTCGACGTTCTGGTCGGCGTTCTCCCACGTCGTTCGCAACGCCGTCGACCACGGCTTGGAGGCGCCCGAAGAGCGCGTCGCCGCCGGGAAGCCGGCGAAGGGACGCATTCGTCTCGCGACACGGCTCGAAGGCGGCGTGTGCACCGTCGAGATCGAGGACGATGGTCGCGGGATCGACTGGGGCGCGGTCGCCGAGAAGGCCCAAGCGCTCGGGCTCCCCGCGGACACGACTTCGGACCTGCGCGACGCGCTGCTCTCCGACGGGGTGTCGACGCGAACGACAATCACCGAGACCTCGGGGCGCGGCGTCGGCATGGCCGCGTTGCGTAGTGTCTGTGACGAGCTCGGCGCGTCGATCGTGGTCGAGTCCGACGTCGGCGTCGGCACGCGGTTCGCGATCTCGTTCCCGGCGAGTGAGTCGATGGAGATGGAGGGATGAACAGCGGAGCCAGCGTACGCAGCGCCCGCACCAACGCGGCCGCGAAGAACGCGGAGCTGTCGGGGATGCTCGAGAGCTGCGTCGAGCTCACGCGGGGCGAGGTCCTCGCGGCGGGGGAGCACCTCGCCGTGATCCTCGAGGAGGGTGAGCGACAGGTCGCGGAGCTCGCGCGACTCGCGGAACAGTTCGAGACCACCACCGGCTCGGCGCCCGCGGGTGAGGAGCGCTTCGGCGATGTCGTAGCGGCGCTCCGTGGCGCGCTCGAAGACGTCACGACGCTCGTCGGCGACATCACGTCTTCGTCGGTTCACATTCGCGATCAATCGGACGAGATCGACGTCCGTGCGCAGGAGCTCGCGCCGCTCGCGGCGACGATGCGCGACGTGAGCAAGCGCGCGCGGCTCCTTTCGTTCAACGCTCGCGTCGAGTCGGCGCGCGACCGCGCCGACGGCGAGACGCTCGTCGCATTGGCCGAGGAGATGAAGGCCCTCGCCGCGCGCTCGACCGAGTCGGCCGCCGTGATGGACAACCTCGTCGCAACGCTGTGTGAGCGGCTCCCCGAGATGGTGAAGTCGGTCCGCGTCGTCACGAAGTCCTGCAGCCAGAGCCAGCGACAGCTGCGCGATGGCAACTCGGACCTCGAGCGCTCCTACACCCGTGCCAGCGGCGCGATCACCTCGGCGGTCGGTTCCGCACAGACGCGAACGGACCGCGTGCAGGGACACTGCTACGACGTCCTGAAGCGGCTGCAGTTCCAAGATCGCGTAGAGCAGACGCTGCAGCTCGCGGGTGAGCACGTCACGCAGGTGTCCGCCTTCGTCGATGATGTCCTCCGCGCGGTCGAGGGCGCGGAAGATGGGCCGCTCAAGGCCGCCATCGTCGAGGCGATTTCGAAGCTCGATCAAACCTACGTCGAGGACCGGTGTGAGCCGGCCCTCGATCAGCCTGAAGCACACGGCGACGACGAAGTCGCCGTGGGCGACATGATGTTTCTGTAGAGGAACAAGAAGGAACAACGATGACGCACAAGATTCTCGTCGTGGACGACTCCGCCACCATTCGCCAGCAAGCCGGGATGTTCCTGCGCTCCAAGGGCTTCGAGGTCGTCGAAGCCCAGGACGGACAGCAGGGCTACGAAAAGGCCCAGTCCGAGGACGTCGCGCTGATGCTCGTCGACGTGAACATGCCGGTGATGAACGGCATCGAGATGATCGGGAAGGTGCGCCAGCTCGACAAACACGCGAAGACCCCGATCTTCATGGTCACCACCGAGTCGTCGAAGGCGAAGGTCCAAGAGGGCAAGGCCGCCGGCGCGACCGCGTGGATGGTGAAGCCCTTCAACCCCGACCTGCTGATGAAGGCGATTACGAAGGTACTGGGCCTGTAGTCTGTGACCCGGCGGTCGGACTTTTGACCGACCTCCGATCTCGCAACCCGCGGACGCGGCGTCCGATAACGACGTCGGGTCCACCATGCCCTTCGCCACCGGAGCCACGCCGCCACGCCCGTCCTTCGACACGGTGACGGGCGAGCAGCCCATGCTCGATCCGGAGCTCCTGATCGCGTGCGCCTCCGCTTCTCTGCGCGCGCACGCCTTCAACGACGCGTACGCGTTGCTCACGGCCGCGCTGGCGCTCGAGTCCGACCACCCGCGCGCGCTCGCGATGCTCGGCCTCACGTTGGACCGCCTCAACCGACCGCTCGAGGCGCGTGACGCGTACGAACGTGCCATCACCGCGGAGGAACGGGACCCGCACACACTCCTGGAGCTCGCGCGTCTGTACATGGACTCGGGCGAAGAGGACCGCGCGCGGTCGCTGCTGTCGTGGTTGCTCGTCGAGCTGACCGAGTCCTCCGTCGCGCGTCGGCACGCTCTCGACATGTTGTCGATGCTCGAGGCTCGCAAGTGAGCTCCATCCCGCGTCGACCGCTCGGCCGGCGGCAGGTCATCGACACCACGCCGACCGTCGACATCCAGTCCGTGCGTCGCAGCCAGGCGGAGTCGTCGGGGACCTCGGGGTTAGAGGGCCTCACCCGGACCGGCCAGCACGCGGCGCCCGAGCGAACCCCACTCACCAAACGATTCCCGGCCGCGACACGCGCGCTGTTGACCAAGGACCGCATCGCGCAGGCGATGACGCAGTTCGAAGGCCCGGTGCGCGCGGCGCTGCAGCGCGTGCAGCGCATGCCGGCGATCGCCGCGCTGACGCCGGCGTCGCTCAGGGGCGACCCGCCGATCTCCGGCCGGATCGATCGCTCCGTCAAACGCGGCAAGCAGCGCGTGCTCTTCCGTCCGCACGACAAACAGATCCAGCCGTTCCCGCTCGAGCTCGAGGACACCTGGGGCCTCCGCCACGGCGCCGAGGTCGAGATCGAGACGACGACCACGCCGTCGGGAGAGACGAAGCAGCGGATCCTCACCGACCGCGAGGACTTCGGCCGTGCGTTCGTGGGCGAGGTCGCGAAGGTCGACGGACGGTGGGTCGCGCGAGGCATCGGCGCGAACCGTGCCTACGAGACCGTTCCGCTCGATGATGCGGCGGCGGCGCGCGCACCCCAGCTGGAGGGCCAGGCGATCGTCTGCCACGTCCAGAACCGCGGTAAGCCGGACTGCGTCGGTCACGTGCTCGAAACGCTGGGACCGTCCGACGGCGCGCGGGCGCGGTTCCTCTCCGTCGCCACCGACAATGGCCTGTCCCTCACACACCCCGAGGAGGCGATGGCCGAGGTGCGGGCGTTCCAGCAGGAAGAGATCACCGGGAAGAGCTTCGAGGCGCTGCCGTTCGTGACGATCGACGGGAAGGACACCGTCGACCTCGACCAGGCGGTGTGTGTGCAGGAGCGGCCGGGCGGGGGCGTCGTCGTGCACTACGCGATCGCCGACGCTGCGTACTACGTGAAGGAGGGGAGCGCGCTCGACAAGGAAGCGGTGAAACGTTCGCTCTCCGCGTACCTCCCGGGGCGCTCCATCCCGATGCTCCCGCGTGAGCTGTCGGAGGACCTGTGCTCGCTGGTCGCGAACCAGCGGCGCCGTGCGTTCGTCGTGACGATGGAGCTCGACGACCAGGGCAAGCTCCTCGACTCGAAGTTCGAGCGCGGCGTGATCAAGGCGCGCGCGAAGCTCGACTTCGAAGGGGTCCAAGAGTTCATGGACACCAAGTCGGGGCCGCTCGCGAACCAGGAGTACTCACGTTCGCTCGAGCTGCTCCAGACGATCGGCGGGACACTGATCGATCGCGCCAAGGATCGGAAGGTCGTCGACAGCCAGGCGTCCGAGTCGCGCGGCGTCCCGAGCGACGCGACGCCGTGTGGGTTCGAGCTGAAGTCACGCGGGCGTCTGATGGTCGAGCGTTTCAACGAACAGATCTCGCTGATGACGAACCACGCCGTCGCGGCGCGGCTCGAGGCCGAGGACGTGAAGGCTCTCCACCGCGCGCACCCGGAGCCGGATCCGGAGAAGGTCGCTGCGTTCCGTCGGAGCGTCGCGGTGCTCGGTCGCCCGTGGCCGAAGGACCAGGCGATGTCGGACTACCTCGCGGCGCTGGATTCGACCGATCCGAAGACCGCGTGCATCCGTCGCATGGCGACGCGCACGAACGTCCGGGCGAGTTACACGCCCGACTCGCCGGGGCACCACGGGTTGAAGCTGAAGCACTACCTCCACTTCACCGCGCCGATGCGTCGCTACCCGGACATCGTCGCCGCGCGGGTGCTCGCGGCGATCGTCGAGGGCACGCCCATTCCGCACCAGGACGACGACAACCTCGACTTCATCGCGCGGTGCAACGAACGCGCGGCGCGGATGCACGGGACGATCGCTTCGCAGTGCACGTCGATCCTCGGGTCGATGCTCCTCGAGCCGCACGTCGGCGAAGCGATGTCCGGCACGGTCGTGGATGTGTCGCCAGGTGGGTTCAAGGTGGAGCTCGACGCGTTCCCCGCCGAGATCTCCGTCTCGTCCGGTCTGATGCAGAAGACCGAAGGCGGCCAGTACGGCCTCGTCAACGAGGCGACGGCGTACGAGACGCCCAAGGGGCTGTTCGGGCTCGGCGATCGCGCGGATCTGCGGATCCTCGGCGTCGACACGCTGGAGGGCGAAGTCGACGCGGTCCCCGCTGCGTTCGGCGACGGACCCGACGCGCGCGCCGCCTGACGCCGCTGGGCATTCGAAGACCCCTCGATGTGTTAAGGCCATCGCATGGGTCGATTGGTCGAAGGCGAGTGGGTCACCGACAAACAATGGCATGACGCGGGCGACGGTCGTTTCAAACGAAAGCCGACGACGTTTCGCGGGCAGCTGTCGACGGACGGCTCGACGCCGCACCCCGTCGAGTCCGGTCGTTATCATCTGTACGCGTCGTGGGCGTGCCCGTGGGCGCACCGGGTCCTGATCGTCCGCCAGCTGCGCGGGTTGGAGGAGCACATCGGACTGTCGGTGGTGGATCACCACATGACGGAGGACGGGTGGCACTTTTCGGAGGAACCCGGCGCGATCCCCGACAGCGTGAACGGCGCGAAGTTCCTGCGGGAGGTCTACGTGAAGGCCGACCCGAAGGTGTCGACGCGCGTGACGGTCCCGGTGCTGTGGGACAAGAAGGAAGAGACCATCGTCAACAACGAGTCGCGCGAGATCATCCGGATGCTCGACACGACGATGATGGGGCTCGGCGATCCAAGCGTGACGTTCTGCCCGCCCGGAATGGAGGAACGGATCGACGAGGTCATCACGGCGATCTACGACCCGATCAACAACGGCGTGTACCGGAGCGGGTTCGCGGGGAGCCAGGACGCCTACCTGGAGGCCGTGACCGAGCTGTTCGAGGCGCTCGACCACTGGGAGGAGGTGCTCGGGAAACAGCGCTACCTGTGTGGCGACGTGCTGACCGAGGCCGACTGGTGCCTGTTCACGACGCTGCTACGGTTCGACCTCGTCTACTACACGCACTTCAAGTGCAACCTGCGGCACGTCTACGAGTACCCGAACCTCTTCAACTACCTCAAAGCGCTCTACCAGATCCCCGGCGTGCGCGACGTGTGCAACTTCGAGCACATCAAGCGGCACTACTTCGGGAGCCACAAGTCCATCAACCCGCACGGCATCGTGCCGAAGGGGCCGCGCATCGCGTTGGGCGGTGCCCACGACCGTGACCGATTCGCGTGACCGATTCCCGTGAGGCCGTTCGCGCGTACCACGCGCGCACGAAACATGCGCCGGGGCGGTACGCGAGGAGCCTCGGGTACCTCGACTGGGACACGCAGCCGGATCCATTCAGAAGATTCGTAGGAGCGCCGACGGTCGCGCTCGACGTGGTGCCGCCGAACGGCGCGCCGAAGTATCCGGAGCTGTTCGTCGGCGCGCGTGAGCCGGCGCCGCTGTCGCGCGCGTCGATCTCGCAGATGCTGTTCGACAGCCTCGCGCTCTCCGCCGAGAAGGCCGCCGGGACGAACCGGTGGTGGCTGCGCGTGAACCCGTCGAGCGGGAACCTGCACCCGACGGAAGGGTACCTCGTGCTCCCCGCGGTGGAGGGGATCGCTCAGGCGCCCGCCGTGCATCACTACGCGCCTCGGGCGCACGCGCTGGAGCGCTTGGGGGCGGTCGATGGGTTCGCGGACGGAACGTTCTGGGTGGGCCTTACTTCGATCCACTGGCGCGAAGCGTGGAAGTACGGCGAGCGCGCGTATCGGTACTGTCAGCACGACGTCGGGCACGCGATCGCCGCGGTGTCGCTCGCGGCGGCGCTGCTCGGGTGGCGGGTGCGTCAGGTGCCGATCGAAGACGCGGCGCTCGCGGCGCTGCTCGGGATCGACGCGCAGACGGGGCCGGAGCGCGAGCACCCGGACGTATTGCTCGCGGTCGAGGTTGTGCCGGCAGAGGGCCCGGTGTGGGTTCCGTCGCCAGGCGCGCCGCACGGGTTCGAAACGAATACACTGAGTAGAGAACATCACCCGTGGCCGGTCATCGACGACGTGGCCGCCGCCGCGGAGCGACTCGACGCTTCGGCGATCGAATCCTCTGGGCGCGTCGTGCACGCGCTCCCGGAACACGACGATGCCCCCGACGCGCGGCGGGTGATCCGAACGCGCCGCAGCGCGGTCGCGATGGACGGACGCACCGGGATCACGCGCGACGCGTTCTACGAGATGCTCCTCCGCACCTGCGCGGGTGAGGGGCACCGTCCGTTCGACGTGTTGCCCTGGTCGCAGCGTGTGCACCTCGCGCTCTTCGTGCACCGGGTGCAGGGGCTCGACCCGGGGCTCTATCTGCTCCTACGACGCCCCGACGCGATCGAGCCTTGGCGCGAAGAACACCCCGACCTCGACTGGGCGAAGCCCGAGGGCTGCCCCGCGTCGCTCGATCTGTTCCGCCTTCGGGTGGGGGACGCCGGCGAGGTCGCGGCGGCGATCTCTTGCGGCCAAGCGATCGCCGCCGACGGCGCGTTTGCCGTCGCGATGATCGCGGAGCTCGAAGACGCCCTCGAAGAGCACGGCGCCTGGTTCTACCGAGCGCTACACTGGGAGGCGGGCGCGATCGGCCAGGTCCTCTACCTGGAGGCGGAAGCGGCGGGCATCCGCGCCACGGGCATCGGCTGCTTCTTCGACGACCTCACGCACGAGATCCTCGGCCTCGACGGCTCGAGGCGGGCGACGCTCTACCACTTCACGGTCGGCGGCCCCGTCGAGGACGACCGCATCCAAACGACGGATCCGTACGCTTCGCGCACCGGCTGAAATGCGCTGTGGTCCGAACGCGAGGCGTCGGTCTGTGCCGTGGCCGGCTGGCGCGGATCACATCGCGTCGGGTGCGCGCACGCCGAGGAGGCCGAGCCCGTGCGAGAGCACGTGGCGGACGCCGTCGATCAGGTGCAAGCGCGCCGCCTGGAGCGCGTCGTCGTCGTTGAGCACGCGCATCGAGCGGTCGCGGTTGCCCGCGGTGAGGTAACTCGCGGTCTTCTGCGCGACCTCCAGGATCGCGCGCGTGACGTACGACGGCTCGTAGGCGTCACACGCGGCGAGGACCGCGGCCGGGTACTTCGCGAGCGCGACGATCAGCGCCTGCTCCTCGGGGAGGACGAGCTTGCTGACGTCCGCCTCCGCGGGGACGCCGCCGCCCTTCTTCAGGATCGAACACGCGCGCGCGTGCGAGAACTGCACGTACGGGCCGGTGTGCCCCGAGAAGCTCAGCACCTCGTCCCAGGAGAACTCGTAGTCGCTGGTGCGGAGGTTCTTCAGGTCGCCGAACATGATCACGCCGGTGCCGATCGCCTCGACCGTGGCGTCGAAGTGCTCCGCGTCGAGCTTCTCGGACTGCTCACAGACGGTGCGCGCCTTGTCGACGGCCTGCTGCAGCACCTCGTCGAGGAACACCACGTTCCCCTTGCGCGTGCTCATCCCGTGCACCCGCCCGAACGGGACGTGCTCGCACTTGTCCGCCCACTCGAAGCCCATCGCGGCGAGGGTCTTGAACAGCAGCTTGAAGTGCAGGCTCTGGTCCGCCGCGACGACGTACAGCGAGCGCTCGAATGTGAAGCGCTCGTGGCGGTCCATCGCCGCCGCGATGTCGCGCGTGAGGTAGAGCGCAGTGCCATCGCGCGTGACGAGGATGGCCGGGGGCTCGCCCTTGTCGACCTCCATCTTCACGATCTCCGCGCCCTCGCTCATCTCGGTGCCGGGCTTCTCGCGGACGCGCTCCAGCGCGCTCTCCAAGGCGTCGCCGTAGCGTGACTCCCCCTCGATGGACGTGAACTCCACACCCATCCGGTCGTAGACGCGCTTGAACTCCTCGATCGACGTCTCGCGGAACTCCCGCCACGCGGCGAGCGCGGCGTCTTCACCGTCCTCCATCGCCTTGAGGAACATACGCGCCTCGCGGTCGAGCGCCTCGACCTGCGGGAGCTCGGCCTCGGCCTTCTTCGCGGCGTCCTCCAGCGCGGCGTACTGCGCGGACAGGTCGTCGAGCGGGGCGTCCGCGTCGAGGTTCAGCTTCGCGCGGAGCTTCTTCTCCAGCGCCTTCACCGATTTCGCGGCCTTCTTCTGCGCCTTCGCGTCGGAGTCGTCCGCCGCCGCGGCGCGCGCCTCGTCGAGCGCCGCCGCCATCTTGCGCGCCTCGTCGGGCGCCGCGATCGCGGCCTTGCGTTTGCCGACGTCCGCCTCTGCGTTCGACTTCACGTAGACGTCGACGAGGTGCTTCGCGTCCGCGCGCCGCGCCGGGTCTCCGTTGCGGTCGAACCCGGTCGCGAGGAGCCCGAACTGCTTGCCCCAGTCGCCGAGGTAGTTGATGCCCACGACGTTCCAGCCGCGCGCGGCGTGCAGCCGGCCGATCGCCGCGCCGATCACCGTGGAGCGCAGGTGGTGGTAGGCGAGGGGCTTCGCGATGTTCGGGGAGGAGAAGTCGATGACGACGTTCTTGTCGGCGCCCTCGTCGCCGGTGCCGTAGACATCCTGCCGCGCGACGGGCACCACGGCCTCGGCGAAGAGCGCCGGCGCGTAGGTCACGTTGACGTAGGGGCCGACCGCTTCGACCGACGCCCAGTGTTCGTCGTCGACGATGGCCGCCGCAACTCTACTTGCGATTTGCGGGGGCGCTTCTTTGAGCTTCTTCGCCACCGCGAAGCAGCCGAGCGCGAGGTCACCGCGGTCGCCCTCGGCTTCGCGGACCTGCTTGGTCAGCAGCGGCAGGTCTTCGGCGTCGAGGCCGAGCGCGGCGCGCGCGGATTCGGCGAGGTGCGCTTCGAAGCGAGCGAGGGGCGAGGTCATCGCCCCTCGTTACTATGAAAGGTAGGGGGCAAGGCAATTCAGAAGACGAACTTCGCGACGCGCGTGGTCGTCTCGTTGCTCGCGTACTTTTCGAAGTCGAGGCGCTTGGCCTTGGCCGCCACACACGGCGCCACCGAGCTGGCCTTGGCGTTCGCCTCGACGACGCGCGTGCGCTTCACCTTGCCGTCGCTGTCGATCGACATCTCCAGCGCAAAGGCGCCGCCGGTCGTCGCGCGTTTGCTGACGACGCAGGTGCGGACGCCGCTCCAGTCGCCGATCGTCGCGTTGAAGCTCGCGTCGGAGAGGAGCCACGGGAGGAGCTCGTCGTCGGCCGCCTCCTCGAGGGCGAGGTCGATGACCTCCTCGATGGGCGCCGGCGCCGGGCGCGCCTTCTTCTTGGGCGCCGCCTTCGCGGTCTTCACCACGGGGGCTTCGACCGGCGCGGCCTTCGTCGCCAACGTCAGCCGGACCTGCTCGAAGCGCGCCTCGTGAAAGGTCGGCTCGGCCAGGTCGGACGTCGGGACGGGGCCCATGCAGGCGACCGCACCGGCGGCGAAGAGGGTGAGGCAGAGGGACGCTCGCGTCTTCATCTCACGTGATACAGACGTGCGAGGGCCTCGGTTTTGTCTTTTGTGCGCGCCCTCGCGTCCTACATGCTGGACATACCCGGCGATCTCGCGCCCTTCGTCCGGGCTCCCCCCGCCCCAAAAAGCCCTTGGCAGCGACCGGCGACGCAGGCAAACGCACATCCGCAGTGTTTGGCCGAAACAAGGATGGGCTCACCCCAGAAGCCGTGACGGAGCGGCTCGAGAAGGTCGTCGACCCCGAGCTGGAGAAGGGCCTCGTCGAGGCCGGCATGGTCAAGGACGTGAAGGTCGAGGCCAAGCGCGTGCGCATCGGCATCGAGCTGCCGACGCCGGCGTGGGGCCCCAAGTCGCTCCTCGAGCAGGAGATCAACAGCGCGGTCGGTGAGCTCGCCGGCGAGCGCAAGATCGAGATCGCGTGGGGCAGCAACGTCCGCGCAGCGCGCGCGACGGCCGCGGGCAACAACCTCGTCCCCGGCGCGCGCAACATCGTGCTGTTTGCGTCCGGCAAGGGCGGCGTCGGCAAGAGCACCGTCGCAACGAACGTCGCCGCCGCGCTCGCGAACCTCGGCGCCAACGTGGGCCTCCTCGACGCCGACATCTACGGCCCGTCGATCCCCACGATGCTCGGCACCCACGAGCGCCCGGAGGTCTCCGGCAAGAAGCTCATCCCGCTGCCCCGGCACGGGCTCAAGCTGATGTCGATCGGCTTCATCGTCGATCCCAAGGAGGCGATGACCTGGCGCGGCCCGATGCTCAACGGCGCGCTCATCCAGTTCATGCGCGACGTGGAGTGGGGCGACCTCGACTACCTCGTGCTCGACCTCCCGCCCGGCACCGGCGATGTGCAGCTCACCATCGCGCAGAACGTGAAGGTGTCCGGCGCGGTGCTGGTGTCGACGCCGCAGAACGTGGCGCTCGCCGACGTGACCCGCGGCAAGGCGATGTTCGATCGCGTCGACATCCCCACCCTCGGCGTCGTCGAGAACATGTCGCACTTCGAGTGCACGAGCTGCGGCGCGGTGCACCACATCTTCAACAAGGGCGGCGCCGCGCAGCTCGCGAAGGATCTCGACGTGCCGCTGCTCGGCGAGGTTCCGCTGGAGATCAGCACGCGTGAGTCGGGCGACACGGGCCGGCCCGAGGTGCTCGCGAACCCGAACAGCCAGGCGTCGCAGGTGTTCTTCACCGTCGCCTCGAAGCTCGCGACGATGCTCGCGAAGCAGGCCGCGTCGACGCCGCAGAAGAAGTCGGCGGGGCTGCGTATCATCCAGTAAGCCATGGCCAAGAAAAACGCGGTCACGAAGCCCGCGCGCGGGACGAGAGACTTCCTCCCGGACGATCTCGCTCGGCGCGCGTACGTCACGAACATCATCCGCGAGATCTACGAGGCGCACGGCTTCGCGCCGCTCGAGACCCCGACGTTCGAACGCCTCGAGACACTGCTCGGTAAGTACGGTGAGGAAGGCGATCAGCTCGTCTTCAAGATCCTCCGCCGCGGCCAGGCGATGGTCGAAGGCGTCCGCGAGGCGGGTACGTTCGTCGCCGACGCGAAGAACCTCGTCGTGGGACGCAGCGGTGAGACCGCGCCCGGCGCCGAGGGGATGCTCGCGGACATGGGCCTGCGCTACGACCTCACCGTGCCGCTCGCGCGTGTGGTCGCGGAGTACGACGGCCGCCTGCCGGTGCCGTTCAAGCGCTACCAGATCCAGCCGGTGTGGCGCGCCGACACCCCCGGCAAGGGGCGCTTCCGCGAGTTCTACCAATGCGACGTCGACGTGTGCGGCGTGCGGTCGATGCTCGTGGAAGCCGAGGTCACCGGCGCGGTCGCGGCGTGTCTCGTGCGGCTCGGGTTCGAACAGTTCAAGATTCGGTTGAACCACCGCGGCCTGTTGCGCGCGTTCGTGCAGCACGCGGGGATCGATCTCGAGAAGGAGTCGGACGCGATCGTCGCGATCGACAAACTCGACAAGGTCGGTGAAGACGGCGTCCGCAAGGAGCTCGCGACGCGCGGGATGACGGACGCGCAGGCCGACGCGCTGATGAAGCTCGTCCTCGCGGGCGACGATCGCGACGCGCTGCGGGCTGCGCTCGAAGGCAACGAGACCGCGATCGCCGCGCTCGACGAGATCGACGAGGTGCTCCGCCTCTCGGGTCGGACACCCGCCTCCGGCTACCTCGCGTTCGACCCGACGCTCGCGCGTGGCCTCGGCTACTACACCGGCTGCATCTTCGAGATCGCGGTGGAGGATCTCGCCGGCTCGCTCGGCGGTGGCGGTCGCTACGACGGCCTCGTCGGCATGTTCCTCGGTCGCGAGGTCCCGGCGTGCGGCTTCTCGATCGGCCTCGAGCGCATCCTCGTGGTGATGGAGCAGCGAGACATGTTCCCGGCGGATCTCACGCGGCGGCACGTCCTCCTCGTCACGCCGGACCGCGACGCGCTCGACGACACGCTCCAGCTCGCCTACGCCCTGCGCGAGGCCGGGTGCTCGGTGGATCTGCAGCCGAAGGCGGAGAAGAAGATCGGCAAGGTGAGGAAGCGCGCCGAGGAGGCGGGCTTTTCGTTCGTCGTGACGCTGCGCGGGCGCGGCGACGCGCAGGTGAACGTCTGGTCGCGCGCCGAGCCCGACGTCACCGACCGAATGATCGATCGCGAGACACTTGCGGCGCACCTGCTCGGCTCCGCCTGACACACGCGCGGACCACGCCGATACACACCTTTCATCGAGTTCAAAGAACCGATCGGGAGTGACGACCTAACCGGTTGTCATGAGCTCGATCGCCTTCGTTGCACTGCTCCACCTCGTTCCCGCCGCTGAGCCGGCCAACGTGTCGCCGGTTCCGGACCACGCTCTGGAGCTCGGCGTCGCCGCGGGGCTGTTCATGGCGGGGCACAACACGGGCCTCAGCTACGACGGTCAGACACAGATGCTCGGGGGCGCCGGCCTCGACCTGTCGTTGCGCATCGGCTACCGGCCCTTCGCGTTCATCGGCGTCGAGGCGGAGGCGGGTCACGTCCAGCTCGCGCACGGCGACGCCCGCGGGGAGCTCTACTCCGCGCGCGCCCACGTCATCGCGCTCTACCCCGCGGAGTTCACGCCGTTCGTCGTCGCGGGCGGCGGGCTCATGGGCCTCACCGGGCGTGAGTCGTTCATGGGCGCCGACCACCACCCCGCGATGCACTACGGTGCGGGGGTGAAGACGATGGCGATGCAGGGCGTCACGCTCCGCGCCGACGCGCGGCACGTGCTCGCGTTCTCCCAGGTGGGGCTCGTCAATCACTTCGAGCTGACGTTCGGTGCGTCGTTCACGATCGGCTTGGACGCGAGCTGATTCGTCTCCACAATCGGCGTCGTGGAGCCGTTCGGGTGGATTGCGGTCGCCGCCGGCCTCGCCGTCGCCTACTTCGTCACGGTCGCCCGACGGAACCGGTTCCACGAGACGATGCGCGAGGTCTCGAAGAGGCTCGGGCTGACGCTCGTCGAACAAGATCGAGGGAGCGCGCGCGGCCGCTACCGCGGATTCGACGTCGACCTCCGCGTCGACAAGAAGACGGCGGACGATCACACGACCTACCGCCTCCATCACCGTCTGTACGCTCCCGACCAGATCCCCACCGACGTGCTCCTCGGCTCGTCCGACGGTTTGCCCCGGCAGAGCACGGCGAAGGTGCTCGCGACGATGGACGCGGACTTCGACCGGCACTTCACTGTGTCGGGGCATCGCGCCGAAGCGCTCGCGATGCTCGGCGCGTCCACGCGCCGCGCGCTGACCGCTCGACTCCATGACGTCTCACTGATCGTCGCGGCGGGTGCGCTCGTGGCGGTCCGGGACGACGCGGACCATGACGACGCCGACACGATCGTCCGGCGGCTCGATGAGTTGGTCGAGCTCGCAGAGCGCCTCGCCGTCCCCCACGAGGAGATCTTCGACCGGCTCATGCTCAACGCGCTCGGCGATCCGCTCGCCGCGGTTCGGGCCGAGAACCTGAACTGCGCAAGCGCGGAGCGGCCGGGCTCCGATGCGTTGCTCGCGCTGTGTCGTCGCGCGCTGCGCGACACGGATCCTCGAGTTCGACGCGTCGCTGCGACGACCCTCGAGGACGAGGGCCGAGATGAGCTGCGGGCGCTCGCGGTGTCGTCCGAGGTCCCGGAGGATGTCGCTGCGGACGCCTTGAAGTCGTACGCGACAGGGGCGAACGGAGCGGAGCTCGCCGAGCTGTTGCAAGCTGTCTTGCGGTCGAGCCCTCACGCCGCTGCCAAGAAGGAAGCGCTCGACATCGTTCGCGCGCACCGGGCCGCCGTCCCGGCGACGGAGATCGTCGCTGCGCTCGACGCATCGTCGCTGGTCCCCGCGGAGACCGTCCTACGTGCTCTCGTCACGATCGGCGATGGGAGCGTGACCTCGGCCATCGTCTCGCGCCTCGCCGCGTTCTCCCCCGCGGACAAGGTCGCGGCCTGTCGGGCGCTACGTGTGATCGGTACGGTCGAAGCCGTGGAGGCGCTCCGGGAGCTCACGCGCGGTGTCCTCCGCGATCGCGAAGTCGCCGCGGCGGCGGACCAGGCCATCGCCGCGATCCAGCTACGGGCGCGCGGGGAGGCGGGGCGGTTGTCGGTCATCGACGGCGCGGAGGCCGGAGGGCTGGCGCTCGCCGAGGGGGGAGCTTTGGCGGTCGCCGAGGGGCAGGACGACCCGTGACGATCAGTTGCAGTTGCCGGTCATGACCGAGCCGCTCGTCGTGGACACATACGAACAGCCGCCGGAGCTTCCGGCGTGGGTTCCGAGGTTGCTGTTGCTGTAGTAGCTGCTGCCGCCGCCGCGTCGACCGCGTTGCATCGCCGCGCCGAGGTTCGCAAACGGCCTCGCGTTGCCTTCGAAGCCGACGTCGAGCCGTGCGTTCATCCAGTAGCGCCCGGGGACCACCGGGCCGAAGCGCCGCAGGAACGCGACCTCTGTCGTGTGCAGCTCGCGCCCGTTGATGAACACGCGGGTCGTGCCCTGCGAGGCGTTTCGTTTCAAGCGACCGCCGAGGTCGAGGCCCGCGGCGATCTGCGTGAAGGGAGGCTGACCTTCGAGGCCCATCAGGCCGGAGCGGCGGTCGTACCAATAACGCCCGGCGCGGCTCTCGGTTCCGTAGGCGCGCTCGAGCTTTCGGACCTTGGTGGTCGAGACGCAGCTTCCGTTGACGTGGATGTTGGTTCGGCAGGGCTTCGCTTGGGCGGGGGCCGCGAAGGTGAACGTGAGCGCGATCGCAGCGGCGGCGCTGCCTATGAGACGGGCGGTCATCGCGCGGAAGAGAAAGCAGATCTCGTGCCGCGCCGCGTCGGTTTCGATTCACCCCGCAAAGGTGTTGCGTGTTCGTGACGGCGTCCGGATTCGTCCGTCACACCCGGACGAACTCGGGCTACAACCGCGCATCGTGCTCGAACGAAGCCTGAACGAGATCCGAAAGCTCCTACGGACCCGCGCGATCACCGTCGAGGCCCTCGCCGAGGAAGCCATCGCGAACCGCGACGAAGATCTGCTCGCCTACCGCGCCGTCGACGACGACCGCCTCCGCGAGACCGCGCGCGCCGCCGACGCCGCGCTGAAGCTCGGGCGCGACTTCGGCCCGCTGCACGGCATCCCGATCTCCGTGAAGGACCTGTACGGCGTGCCCGGCTTCGACACGTGCGCCGGCACGCCGACACCCCTCCCGGACCGGTTCGATCTCCCGGGGCCGGTCGTCCGCGCCTGCCTCGATGCGTTTGCGCTGATCGTCGGCAAGACCCACACCGTGGAGTTCGCGTTCTCCGGCATCGGGATGAACAAACACTGGGGCACGCCCAAGAACCCGTGGGACGCCGAACGCCACCGCATCCCCGGCGGGTCCAGCGCCGGCGCGGGGGTCTCACTCGCCGAGGGCAGCGCGCTGGTCGCGCTCGGCACCGACACCGCGGGCTCCGTTCGGGTGCCCGCGTCGATGACCGGGAACGTCGGCGTGAAGACGACGAAGGGGCGGTGGTCGACGCAGGGCATCGTGCCGCTCAGCACTTCGCTCGACACGCCGGGCATCCTCACGCGCACCGTCGAGGACGCGATCGTCGCGTTCGAGACGATCGATGGCACGACCGTCCCCGACACGCCGGACCTTTCGTCGCTCCGCTTCGGCGTCCCCGGTGCGCCGTTCTTCGACGAATGTGATCCGGGGATCGCGGAGGCCGTCGAGTCCGCAGCGGGCGCGCTCGCGGCGTGCGGTGCGCGCGTCACGCCGGTCGACGTCCCAGAGGGGGAGGCGGCGCGCCAACTCTTCCGTGCGGGGGGCGTCGCGGCGCAGGAGCTCTACGCGTTCCTGAAGACCGAGCTGGAAGATCGCATCGAGCACCTCGATCCGGTCGTGCGCGATCGCGTCGTCGGTGTGGCGGAGGAGCCGGCGTACCAGTACGTCGCGCGGCTCGAAGAGATTCGTCGTCTGAGCGATGCGGCGGACGCGCGCATCGCGCCGTTCGACGCGTGGCTCACGCCGACCTGCGCGGGCACACCGCCCGAGGTCGCGAGCATCACCGACATCGAAGCCTACCGGCGCGCGAATATGCTCGCGCTGCGCAACACGTCGATCGTGAACTGCCTCGGGCAGTGCGCGGTGACGATCCCCATCGCGCTCGATCCCGAAGGCATGCCCATCGGGCTGCACCTGATCGGGCGGCGCGGCGAAGACCACCGGCTCCTGGCCGTCGCGCGCAGCGTCGAGCGGGCGCTCGGGACCGCCGAGGTGCGGATCGGTCGGCCGCCCCGACGCTCGGCTGATACGAAAAACGGTTGAAGTCGAAACCCTTTCGGGGTACGGCCTCCCCCGGCGAACGATGCAGGGGATGAAGATCGTTTCGGGGGGACAGACGGGGGTCGACCGCGCGGCGCTGGACGTCGGGATGGCGCTCGGGTTCGAGGTCGGCGGCTGGTGCCCGCGGGGCCGCTGGGCGGAGGACGGCCCGATACCCGTCCAGTATCCGCTCCAGGAGACCCGCTCGGAGAACGTGCACTGCCGGACGCAGCGCAACGTCGAGACCAGCTCCGCGACGCTCGTGTTCACGCGGGGAGCGCCGATGGGGGGCACGCGCCTGACCGTCGAGCACGCCGAGAGCGTGCGCAGGCCGCTCCTCGTGGTGGATCTGACGCTGGGCCTGGACCCGGTCGACGAGATCGTCGCGTGGGTGGAGCGGGTGCAGCCGAAGGTGCTGAACGTCGCGGGCCCGCGGGAGAGCGGGGCGCCCGGGATTCAGAGGCAGACGGCGGATCTGCTCGCGCGTGTCCTCGCGCGCGTCCCGGCGGTTCGCCTGGCCTGAAAAATCGACGAAAAGACGCAACACCCGAGTCGTCGCACCGATAATGCGTCGACCCGGGATGTCTTTGCCCAACGTCCATGGGACCGGTGTCAGCACCGGTCAGCCGAACCGCGTCGACTTCAACGGCGCGGAGCACCTCGACCGGCTCGTCCCCGGTCGGCAGCTCGAGATCGGCGATCAGGGGATCGACCCCTCGCGGCAGCACACCGATGTCGCCGACGAGCTGAGGCGCCGGGAGGCTCTGCTCGCGCAGCAGGGGGCCCTCCGCGACCAGCGCGGCGGGGACTGGGAGTCGTTCTCGGGCGGTCGACGCGGCGGAGGCGGCGCGGCCAACAACGGGACGGTCCGCATCGACGGGCCGCACACCCCCGAGGAAGCGCCGCCGCTGACCTTCACGGCGCAGCAGCTTCAGCAGGGCGCCTGGGCCGAGGTCGCCGCGAGCTTCGAGGAGTCGCAGCGACCGGGCACCGAGCGCCGCGGCGAGGACGGCTTCGGGCTGCCGCCGATCACGGTGGATCCAACCCCGACGAACCCGGGCGGCCGCCCCAAGAACGGCCGCCGCGCGTTCCGCGTCGGCTGACCCCACGCCCCAGCGAAGACGATCGGTCCGTCGACCCGGTCATTGACCGCCTCGTCGTGCTCACTTAGTTTGTTCGGGTTGCAAACAAAGTGGCCGGCTCTGATTCTCTCCCTCTTTTCGTTTGCGTGCACGGGCGCGCAGACGACGCCGGACCCCGGACCGGCCCCCGCGGATGGCGGGGTGCGTGACGGCGGCGCGGCGGTCGATGCGGGGGGCGATCGCTTCGACGCTGGCGTTGCCGACGCGGGCAGGCCCGACGCGGCCCCGACCCTCGTGCCGCTCTTCGACGAGTCGACGGTGCTGGACGCGCCGCTCGTCGAGGACACACCGACGGCGCTCATCACGCGCTTCGCGGATCGCGGGCGCGACCGGCACGCTCGCGAAGCTCAGTTCCAAGCGTACGAGCACTACCTCCCGCTGTACTGGGAGCATCGAACGGTCCGCGTCGAGGTCACCGACACCGTGGGCAAGGGTGGCGACACGATTCGCTTCGACGTGGAGTCCGAGTGGAAGCTCCAAGCGATGCAGGCGGAGCTGAGGTTTTTCTACCGGGGCCAGAACACCGTCGCCGAGTACCACGACAACCGGCCCATGACGGCGATCGACGACCTCCACTACACGCGCGAGGTCAGCTTCAACGCGCGCGAGGGGCGCCCCCTTCAGGTCGGCGACAAGATGGAGCTCGAGATCAGCCAGTTCCTCGACGCACCGCCGCGCGGGCGCACCAACTACTACGGCACGACGTTCCTCTACATCGTCGGCGAGGGTCTGGTGCCGTGGATCGGGAGCGGACCGCTCCGGGACTCCGAAGTGATTCCGGAGGCGGCGCGTCTGGGCGGCGACACGACGATCCACGCCGCGGAGTCCGACGAGCCGCCGTACGACTTCAGCCAGATGCCGACGAACCTCGCGCCCGACCACGCGCAGCGATTCGTCGTCGGGCGACGCCTCGCGCACACGAGCTTCGACACTGGGCGCCACGACGAATCCGCCGAGAACCCGGTGTGGACCGAGCAAGCGGGCAAGGCCGGGCCGCTCGCGATCAACGACGCGTGTAACGCTTGCCACGTTCGCAACGGACGCGCGGTGCCTCCATCCGTCGGCGCTGAGCTCTCGCAGTACGTCGTGAAGGTCGGCACCGCGGACGGCGGGCCGCACCCCGAGCTCGGCGACGTCCTCCAGCCGAGCGGCGAACCGGACGTCACGCTCGCGGCGTGGGAAGAAGAGGACGGTCTGCGACGCCCGCGCTACGCGTTCGACGGCGCGGCGCCGGAGCACTTCTCGGCGCGCATCTCCCCGCAGCTCGTCGGCCTCGGGTTACTCGAAGCCATCCCGGAGGAGGCTGTGGCGGCGCTCGCGGATCCGGACGACGCGGACGGCGATCGGATCTCGGGTCGCATGCACGTCGTCGGCGAGCGCCTCGGGCGGTTCGGTTACAAGGCGAGCCAGCCGACCGTCCGTGCGCAGACGGCGGCGGCGCTCCGCACGGACATGGGTGTGCTCACCTCCGTCTATCCGACGCCGGACTGTGGCGCGGCGCAGACCGGTTGCGGACCGTCGGGTGCGGAGCTGGACGACGACGCGCTCGACGACCTCGCGCTCTACGTGGCGCTGTTGGGGATGCGGCCTCAACGCGACTTCGACGATCCGGACGTGACGGACGGCGCCGAAGTGTTTCGCACGACGGGGTGCGTCGCCTGCCACGTCGATCGGTTCACGACCTCCGCGTTTGCGCCGAACGCCGAAGTCCGCGCGCAGACGATCGCGCCGTACACCGACCTGCTGCTCCACGACATGGGGCCGGGCCTCGCGGATGCGCTCCCCGAAGGCGACGCGTCGGGCGCCGAGTGGCGGACCGCGCCGCTGTGGGGGATCGGGCGCACGGCGGGCGTCAGCGGAGCCGAGGCGTACCTGCACGACGGACGCGCCCGGACGTTGGACGAAGCGATCCGTTGGCACGGCGGGGAGGGCACGGCGGCGCGCGACGCATACCTCGCGCTCGACGCCGCCGCGCGCGAGCAGCTGTTGAGCTTCCTTCGTTCCCTCTAGGTCGAGGCGTGAAGCGCCGCCGTCGTGCGGCCGGCGTCAGAGCAGCCGCCCCCACAGCGGTCGTGTCATCGCGAGCGCGAAGAACGTCATCGCCGGGCCGGTCTTCTTCTTCGACTTGAGGAACCGGTACTGATTCATCAGAAACCGGCGCGACAAGAAGGCATTGGCGACTTCCTCGGACTCACGCGCGTTCGCCGCCTCGAGCTCGGCGCGGGTGATCGCACCGCGGTAGGTCCGCGGACGCCCTTCGGCGACCCAGCCCTCCGCGATCTCTTGTGCGCGGGTCAGCAGCGCATCGTCGGGGACGACCCAATCGACCAGGCCGATCTCGAGCGCTTCGGCCGCGGTGGGTTGGAAGCCCTCCGCGCCGATGATCCGCTCGGTGACCTCTTCGCCGAAGAGCCGCGGGAACAGGACGGTCGAGCACCCCTCGGGAGGGACGCCGAGCCGCGCGAACGGCGTCGAGAAGCTCGCGCTCTCGGCGGCGAGGATCGCGTCGCACAGGACACTCGTCGTGACGGCGGCGCCGAGCACGGTGCCGTTCGCCGCGATCAGGATCGGCTTTTCGAAACGAATGAACTGGTCGAACAGCTCGTAGTTCTTCCGCACGATCATCGCGCGGAGCTCGCGCGGGTGTCCGAGGCGGAAGGAACCGCTGAGATCCGCGCCCGCGGAGTAGTACCGCCCGGTCCCAGTCAAGACGACGGCGCCGACGTCGTCGTCGCGCGCCGCCGCGTCGAGCGCCGCGCCGATCGCGCTCTGCATCGCGAGCGTCCAACCGTTGAGCCGTCGCGGGTTGTTCATCCGCAGCGTGCGCACGCGGCGCTCGGTCCTGACTACGAGGAGGTCGTCGCTCATCGCCGCGGAACATACCGCAGGCGCTGGGCGCCCCGGGTGAGATGCGTCGGCGTCATTCGGGCTTCACCGCGAACTTCGCGGACCTCGGACGGTCACACGCCTCGTCGGTGCAGACCTGGTACGCGAACTCGCCGGTGATCTGGGCGGGCGGGGCTTCGGGCGCCGTGACCGGCCCGACCACGGAGGCGCTGCCCTCCACGATGACGCTCTTCCCGATGGGGAGGTTCTTCGCGAGGCCCTTCGGGTAGGCGACGTCGCCGAGCTTCCACGGATCGTCGACGCTCAGCTTCAGGGGGCGCCCGGTCGTCTCGCCGACGGTGTAGGCGTGGAACCCCGGCGCGATCTTCACATCCACCACCACGGCCTTCTGCGCGGCGTCGTACCGGACCTCGTGGTCGAAGGCGGCGGCCCAGTCGACCGCCTCGGTCGGCGGCGGGGCGGCTTCGCGGGGGGCCTCGGCGGGGCATCCGGCGAGGAAAAGGACAAAAATCGGGAAGATACGGCGCATCGCGACGGAAAACTGGGTGATCTGCATCCGCGGGGCAAGCGGACCGACCGTGTGCACGTGAAATCACGGTGGCCGACCCCCGTCTGACTTCTGTATGGGAACCGCCATGAAGCGACCGCTGCTCGCCCTCGTCTTCGCACTCGCTGCCGCCGGCTGCCTCGGCGCCGGCCTCAAACAGTTCAACGCCGGAGAGGACGCGTACAAACGCGGAGACCTCGAAGCCGCGGACAAGGCGTACACCGAAGCGCTCGCCGCCGACCCGAACAACGCCAAGTACAAGGTGGCGCAGGAGAAGGTCCGCGTCGAGCTCGCCAAGAAACACGAGGCCGAAGCCGTCGCGAAGGAGAAGTCCGGCGCGTGGACCGAGGCGAGCGCCGCGTGGCAGAAGGCCTCCGAGCTTTCGCCCGCGAACTCCGACTACGCGGTGCGCGGCTCGCTGTCCGGGGCCAAGGCGCGCAACCTCGGACCGAACGAATGGTACGAAGCGGTGCTCACCGTTCAGACCGCGCACCCGAACAACGACATCGCGAATCGTTCCCTCGCGGGCGCGCGCGCCGCGGCCTACAAACACCACCTCGATCTCGCCGAAGGCTTCTTGGCGTCGGGGGAGGGCGGCCGCGCGTTCCAACACTACTCGCGCGCGAAGGAGATCGATCCGACGACGCCGAACATGCGCGCGGACGCGTTCGTCCGCGCGGAGGCGCTCTCGATCGCGGAGCAGGCCGAGGAGAAGGCGCAGTCGGGCGACGCGATCGGCGCGTACGAGCTGTACCAGCAGGCGTACGCGAAGATGCCGCTGCCCGAGATCAAGGCGCAGATGGACCAGGTGAAGCGGCGCGCGTCCGCGATCCTTTCGAAGCTCGAAGCGGCGCGACGCGAGGTCGAGCGCGGTCGCTACGAGCGGGCGTTGAAGCTGTACGAGCGTGTGACGAAGTCCGGCGCGGTGCCGGCGAGCATCGATGACGAGATCAAGAAGGTCCGCGCGCAGCTCCTCACGGAGAAGGCGAACGCTGCGAAGAAACTCGCGGATCGGAATCAGCTCCCGCGCGCGCACCGTGCGCTCCTCGCGGCGATCGACGTCGCGGGTCTCGAGCAGGTGAGCGCGGACGTCCTGCGCGCTGCGCTCGATCTCGTGAAGGATGGCGATCCCGGGAAGGGCCGCGAGGCGATCGAGAATGCGAAGCTCGAAGAGGGCTCGCCGCTGTACGAGGCGGCGCAGGCCTACGCGGTCGCCGGGGCGCGTAAGACGCTCAAGAGCGCGGAGCGGCTGGAGAAGCGACAGCCGACGAAGGCGCTGCAGATCATCGCGGAGATCTCCGCGTTCGAAGACGAGCTGCCGGGGATCGAGGCGCTGCGTCGCAAGCTGCGCGCGGACTCGTTCCAGGATCTGATCGACGACGCGCTGAAGGCGGCGAAGAAGAAGGACGACCGCGAGGCGGCGTCGCTGCTGCTCGCCGCGCTCAACGCGAGCGCCGCGCCGGAGGCGATGCGCACCCCCTCCACGAAGGGCGCGGACGAGCTCAAGGCCGGCAACTTCGCGGCGGCGGAGACGGCGTTCACGCAGGCCCTCGCGGCGGCGCCGCGGTCGCGGCTCGCGCAGCGCGGAATCGACATCGCGCGGCTGCGCCGGAGGGACTCGGAGAAGGACGCGTCGCAGACGCTGATCTCGGGCAAGGGCAACGAGCCGCGCGCGGTGGAGATCCTCGCGGCGGGCCTCACGCTGGAGCCGGCCAACGCGAACGCTCGTGCTGCGGTCGACGGTCTACTGAAGCGACTCGAGCGTTCGGCGTCGCTCTCGGACACCGAGGTCGCGGACCTCGTCGCCTACGCGAACAAACTCGCGGGGCTCGGCGCCGACGTGACGGGGAAGATCGACACGGGCGCGTCCTCGCTGCGCGAAGGTGACCTGCAGGGCGCCGAGTCGGCGTTCGGCGAGGCGCTCTCGAAGGCGCCGTCGGCGCGCCTCGCGGAGGTGAGCCGCAAGGTTACGAAGGACCGCATGCTCTCGGCGCTCACGAGTGACGCGCAGGCTGCGGTGAAGGGTGACGAGTCGAGCGCGGAGTCGCTCGCGGAGCTGCTGAAGCGCGACCCGAACAACCCGCAGGCGAAGAAGGCGCTCGCGGATCTGATCGAGACGGCGAAGGGGTACGCGAAGGACAACAACGACAAGGAGGCTGCGCGTTACCTGAAGCTGGCGACCATCGCGACGTCGCCGGCGCCTGGCGTGCGCGCCGCGCTCGACGAGGCGAACACCGCCCTCGACGGCGGAAAGATGGGTGACGCGGAGTCGAAGTACTCGGACGCGATGGACCTCGAGCCGACGCAGCCGGTCGCGAAGGCCGGCTTCGAGATCGCGAAGGCGGCGCGTGTGGCGATGCTCTCCGGCGCGATCGCGCAGGCGAAGGAAGGCGGCAACCTCGACGCCGCCCGCGAGGCGCTCGAGCGCACGCTGAAGATGGACCCGAACAGCCCCGAGGCGAAGAAGGCGTTCACGGAGCTGCTCTCGGAGGCCGAGCGTCAGGGCGACGCGGGGAACGACGCGCAGGCGGCGGCGCTCTTGTCCGCGGCGAACGTCGTGTCGAAGCCGGAGACGGTGAAGAACGAGATCGGGCGCGCGAACGACCTGCTCGGGAAGAAGGACTTCGACGGCGCGGTCTCGGCGTACGAGGCGGTGGCGAGCAAGGGTGAGTCGAAGGTCGTGACGACCGGCCTCGCGATCGCGAAGAAGCGGCGCGTGGTCACGCTGGTGGACGCGGCGGCGGGGCTGCGCAACGGGTCCGACGAGGAGCGCGGCGCCGAGGCGACGGCGAAGCTGCGGAAGATCGATCCGGCGAACTCGGCGGTCGACGAGATCGTGAACGCGGCGATCACACGCGCGGAGGCGTCGGCCGCGAAGGGCGACGACGCGGCGGCGGCGAAGACCCTCACGGCGATCGCGATCGCGGTCGGCGAGGAGAAGCAGACGAAGTCGGCGATCGAGCTGCTCGCGAAGGGCAAGTACGGCGAGGCGGAGATCATGTTCGGCAAGGCGGCGCCGTCGGATCTGACGCGTCGCGGTCAGGCGATCGCGCGCGGGCGCAAGCTCGGGACGCTCGCGAAGGACATCTCGTCGGGCGGCCAGGACGCGGCGCTCGCGGTGAAGGCGCTGCTCGCGGCGGACCCGAACAACAAGGAGGCGCAGAAGGCCTTCACGGCGTACCTCGACAAGGCGCGCGCGGAGGGCCGAGCGGGCAACGACAAGGGTGCGGCCGAGCAGCTCGCGAACGCGAACATCGCGGCCGGTGCGACGGACGCGCTGACGGAGAGCATCAAGATCGGGATCGATCACCTCGGTGAGGGCCGGTACGCGGAGGCGGAGCGCGGCTTCTCGGGGGCGCTGGAGATCTCGAAGACCTCGCAGGTCGCCAGGACCGGCCACGAGATCGCGAAGTCGCGGCGTGAAAAGCAGGAGCAGGATGCGATCAAGGCGATCGCGGGCTCCGGCGATCCGCGGCCGCACGCGAAGGTGCTCGGTGCGTCGCTGATCGTGGAGCCGAGCTCGCAGGCGGTGTCGAAGGCGCTCGCGGAGCTGATGAAGCGCGCCGAGCGTTCGGCGAAGCGTGGCGCGGACAGCGAGACGGCGCAGGAGCTCGAGGCGGCGGCGCTCCTCGAGAACAAGGGGATCGAGACGGTGAAGCTCGTGACCGAGGCGTCGGCGCTGTACGCGAAGTCGAGCTTCGAGGAGGCGCAGTCGGCGTTCGTGGAGATCGGGAGCGCGAAGAACGGGAACGGCAGCAAGGTCGCGAAGCTCGGTGAGGAGCTCGCGCTCGGGCGTCGTGTCTCGATCCTCGAGGACCAGTTCGCGGCGGCGAAGAAGGACAACGACGTGCTGCGGCAGGCGGACGTCGCGGCGTCGCTGTTGAAGCTCGACCCGAACCACCGCGAGGCGAAGCGCTCGATGGGGTCGCTGCAGACGCAGGTGAAGCAGAGCCGGTTGTCGACCGCCGAGACGCACGCGTCGCAGGGCAAGCCGGGCGTCGCGTACGTCTACCTGGAGCGGGCGCTCGCGCTGGACGAGGACGACAAGGCGGCGCGCGCGAAGATGGACGAGGTCACGGCGGCGCTGAAGAAGCGCATGGATCTCGTGATGGTCGTGGACTCCGTGATGCGCGGCGACAAGGTGCGGGACTCGGACTGCAAGGGGTTCGATCCGATCGTGCGCGAGGAGACGATGGAGATCACCTCGCGTCGCAAGGACCTCGGCGGCTGGGTGCTGAGCCCGTCGTGGACGGAGGCGTGGAAGAAGAAGGACCCGAAGGCGCCCGAGGTGTCGGGGAGCATTCGGATGAAGCTGATGAAGTGTCAGATCACGCCGTCGACCGGGAAGGCGAATATCGAGTGGCAGATCCTCTCGCCCGTCGGTGAGCGCGAAGTGTCGCGCGGGACGCTGGAGGCGACGCTCCCCGGCGGGGTCATTCCGCTCGAGGAGCAGGACGGCGCCGGGAAGAACGCGCGTATGGCGTTCGCGAAGCACGTCGCGGAGAAGCTCGGCGATGCGATCGAGGTGTCGCGGGATACGACGGACCTGTGGCTGTTGGTGCTCGCGGAGCACGCGGTCGAGAAGGGGGACGCGGTCCTCGCCGCCGACGCCTACGCGCGGCTGCGGATCGATCCGCCGCTGTCCATCAAGCCGGACCGCATGAAGAAGGTGGAGCAGTTCCTCGAGGAGAAGTTCCGCTGAGCGACGACAAACGCCGCATCCTGGGGATCGATCCCGGGACGAAGCGCATCGGCCTCGCGCTCTCCGACGACATGCAGTGGACGGCGCGACCGTTCGAGGTGTGGCCGTCGAAGGGGACCGACGCCGACGTCGCCCATGTATTCGAGGTGGTGCGGGCGAACGAGGTCGGGGAGATCGTGGTCGGGGTCCCCTACCGCCTCGACGGTACGCCGTCGCGATCTACGGAGAAGGCGCTCGCGTTCGTGGCTGCACTCCGTGCGGCTGCGCCCGAGGGGATGCCGGTGACGGAGCGTGACGAAGCGCTGACGACGTGGGCGGCGGAGGAGCGCCTCAAGGAGCGCGGGATGTTGCCGCGCGACCGGCGGAAGCTCATCGACGCCTTCGCGGCTGCGGTGATCCTCCAAGAGCTCCTCGACGAGCGTGACGGCGCGAGCTGAGACAGCCTACGGACAAACGTAGACGCCCATTTTTAAACCGGTATGCTCCCGGGCGACATGACGAAGCCCATCGAAACAATCCTGGTCATTGGTATCGGCAAGGTCGGCGCGCTGGTCGCGACGCTGCTCCACGAGTCCGGTTTCAAGGTTCGGGGGCTCGACATGCGTCCGCGGACGGACCGGCCGTTCCCGATCGACAAGGTCGACATCTCCAACACGGAGGCGGTGAGCGAAGCGATGAAAGGCCACGACGCCGTGGTGTCGTGTCTGCCGTACAACCTGAACATCGGCATCGCCAAGCTCGCGCACGGGCACGGCATGCACTACTTCGATCTCACCGAGGACGTGCCGACGACGAAGGCCGTCATCGAGCTGTCCGAGACGTCGAAGGGGATCATGGCGCCGCAGTGTGGTTTGGCGCCGGGCTTCATCGGCATCGTCGGTGCGTCGCTGACGCCGGGCTTCGAGACGCTCCGCAGCATCGAGCTGCGCGTCGGCGCGCTGCCGCGCCACCCGCGCGGCCTGCTCGGCTACGCGTTCAACTGGTCGGCGGCGGGCGTCGTCAACGAGTACCTCAACGACTGCGAAGTGATCGCGCGCGGCCGCAAGGCGCTCGTCCCGCCGATGCAGGGGCTCGAGACGATCGTCATCGACGGCATCCGCCTGGAGGCGTTCACGACCAGCGGCGGCCTCGGCACGATGTGTGAGACCTACGAAGGGCGCGTCGAGGAGCTCAACTACAAGACGATGCGCTACCCCGGTCACTGCGGGCTCATGCGGTTCTTCTTCGAGGAGCTGTACATGAAGGAGCGCCGCGAGGAGGCCGGAGAGATCCTCGTGAACGCGAAGCCGCCCGTGAACGACGACGTCGTCTACATCCACGCCGCGGTGGAAGGTGTGAAGGGCGGGCGGATGTCGCGCGAGGAGTTCGTGCGCGCGTACCGGCCGAAGCAGATCGCCGGGCGCCCGTGGCGCGCGATCTCTTGGACGACCGCCGCGAGCGTTTGCGCGGTCGTCGAGATGGTCTCGGCGGGCACGCTCCCGCAGCAGGGCTTCCTCAAGCAGGAGGACATCCCGCTCGACGCGTTCATGAAGACGAAGAACGGCGCCTACTACGCCGCGTAGCTCCGCCGCGGTCAGTCGGAGTAGCGCTCGACGATCTGCAGGATGTCGTCGCCGAACTTTTCGACCTTGGCGGGGCCGAGGCCGGGGATGCGGAGGAGGTCGTCGTGGGTCTCGGGGCGCTTGGCGTCGATCGCGAAGACGACCTTCCGTTGCATGACCATGTACGGCTTCCACTTGAGCCGCCGCGCGGTGCGCTTTCGGTAGTCGTCGAGCGCGCGTGCGATGCGGCCGGGGCGTGACGTCGGCTTGCGCTCGGGGCGCTCGGTCTTCTCGGCGCGCACGGCCTTGTTCGCCATCCACACCGTGGGGTAGCGGCGGCCGGTGCGGCGCAGGACGCCGGACGTGAGGAGGTGGTCGATCGCGGCGACGATCGACTTTTCGTCGTACTCGGCGAGCGCGCCGTACTCGGGGAGCGTGAGGAGGCCGCCGCGGGAGAGCGACTTCGCCTTTCCGCCGCGGAGCGCTTGCGCGAGGCGGGTGCGTCCCACGGGGCGGCGGAGGCGATCGACGGCGGAGACGATCAAGTCGCGCTTGGACTCGGGGAGCTCGACGATCGGGGGCGCCTCCTTCTCGACCTCGACGACCGGCTCCGCGGTGGGGTCGAGGCACCGATCACACAGGCCGCACTCGACCTCGTCCTCGCCGCCCGTGAAGTGACGAACGAGCACCTGCTGTCGGCACGTCGAGGCGTTTGCGTAGGACTCGATCGCCTCGAGCGCTTCGCGGCGCCGCGCCTTGACCAGCTCGGACGCCGACGCCGACTCGAGGCGGCGCTGCGTGGCGAGGTCACCCTTGGAGAAGATCAACAGACACCGCGCCGGCAGGCCGTCACGCCCGGCGCGCCCGGCCTCTTGGTAATAGGCTTCGAGGCTCCCCGGCGCGGCGAAGTGAACGATCAGGCGGACGTCCGGGAAGTCGATGCCCATCCCGAACGCGTTGGTCGACACGAGGATGCGCGTCCGCCCCGTCGCAAACGCGCGGTGCGCGCGCTCGCGGGCGAGCTTGGTTCGGCCGGCGTGGTAGTAACCCACCGGCATCCCTTCGCCGCGGAGCGCCTTCGCGACGGTCTCCGTCGTCTTGCGCGTGGGGCAGTAAACGATCGCGCGCCCACGCCCTCGTGCGAGGCCCGCGACTTGGATCGCGCGCGCGAGGGCTTCGAGGCGATCCGCCTGCAGGCGGCGGTGCTCGACGGTGAACGCGAGGTTGTCGCGGGAGAAGTCGCCGCGGACGACGGCGGCGTCCTGCAGGCTCAAGCGTTTGATGATCTCCGTGACGACCACCGGTGTCGCGGTGGCGGTGAGCGCGAGCGCTGGTGCGTCGACGAGGTCGCGCAGCCCGCCGATCTCCAGGTAGTCGGGTCGGAAGTCGTGGCCCCACTGGCTGACGCAGTGGGCTTCGTCGATCGCGATGCGCGCGACGCGGAGCTTCTTCAGGAGGCGGGTGAAGCCGGGGGTCGCGATGCGCTCCGGCGAGACGTACAGCAGATCGATCGCGTCCTCGTCGAGTCGGCGGAGCACCTCCCGCCGGTCTTCCGCGGACTGGTGGCTGTTGAGCGCGGCGGCGGCGACGCCTCGGCCGGCGAGGGCGTCGACCTGGTCCTGCATCAGCGCGATGAGCGGGGACACGACGATCGTGAGCCCCTCGCCGCGTCGTCGGGAGACGAGCGCGGGGATCTGGTAGCAGAGGGACTTGCCGCTGCCCGTCGGGAGGAGGACGACGAGGTCTCGACCGGTCAGCGCGGTGCGGATCGCTTCGGACTGCAGCGGCCGGAAGTCGTCGTAGCCGAAGACCTCACGCAGCACCTCGCGCGCTTCGTCGATCGTGGGTTGCGTCATCCGACGACGACGTCATGCCACGAACGGACGCACCCCGTGAACGGCCGAATCGCGAGGTGACGAGTGTCAGCGCGGCGTAGAGCGCCAGGCCGGGGCCGAGGAGGTACAGGGCGAGCCGCGTCGCGAGGAACGTCAGCGCCACAACGAAATCCATGGCGTCCCCGCCGGCGCCGAAGAGCTTCGCGACGGTCTGCTCCGTGGCGAGGTTTTGGAGCATGACGCCGTGGATCGCGACGAGCGCTACGAGGATCGTCATGACACCAATGAATTTCGCACGCGGGGACGGAGCACTTCTCCGATCGCGGCGACCACTTTTCGCGGTTCGAACGAATTTCACAGCGACACCTCCACCGTAGTCATCGCAAACAGGATCGCGTTGCCGAGCGGGCCACCGACCACCCACTGCCGAGCGCCGTCGACCTGCAACGGAGCGCCCCAGAGCGTCGCCATCGCCCACCGCGCCGCGAAGGCTTCGCGGTCGTTCGCGAGGCGCGCCGTCGCGAGCCCGAAGCCCGTCGCGGACAGTCCGGCGCCGAACAAAATCGGTCCGGAGTCGATGTCGCCGTGGCCGTCGTGCCCCGCGGGGTACTCACGAACCCAACCCATTTCGAAGACGTCGCGTGCGAGCTCGCGTTCGACCGCGAGCGCGAGGCGTCGCGCGAGCGGCGGATCGGCGTACGCGGCGAAGTAGGCGCCGAGCGTCGTGCCGGATCCTCGCGGGCCGTCCACGACGCGCCCGCTCGCGTCGACGGCCTGCACCAGCAGCCCGGTGTCCGGGTCGACGTACTTCTTGGTGAACGCGGCGAGCGTCGCGTCGACGAAGGCATCGTGCCCGCCGGCCGTGCGGAGCGTCGCGAGCACCGCGAGGTTGTCGACCGGGTACCACTCGCCCGGGTACGTCGCGACGAGGCCGTTGTCGCCGGCTTCGATGCGCCGACGGAGGGCGGCGGCGATGCGGTCGTGGAGCGCTTTGTGTCGGGTGTCGGGGTCGATGCGACGGAGCAGACCGAGCACCACGCCGAGGTAGCCGAGGTACGCGGCGTGCGCGCCGTCCTCGTGCAGGGTGTCGAGGGGGTCTTCCCCGTGGCGTCCCCGATCGAACGCACGGACGCGCTCGGAGAGGATCGCGTCCACGCTCGCCTCCGCCCACGCGACGTGCTGCGCGCGCAGCTCGGGGTGGCGAAGCGCGGTCTGGAGGAACCCGAGCGCGGCCATGACGTGGGTGCCGAACAGCCACTCGCCGTCGAACAGCTCGGAGCCGGTAGCGAAGGCCTCGGGGTCGAGCTTCGTCGTGGTCCAGCGGTGGACACCGCGCGCCCAGGCGCGATCGGCCTCCAGGGAGCCATCGAAGACGTCGTCGGCGCCCCGTCGACACCACGGGGGCGTCAAGACGGCGGCGCCGAACGCGACGCAGGTGATCAGCGTGATCGCGGGTCGAATCGCCATGTCCCCATCATGGGCCCCGAAGCGCGCGCGTCGGGTAACGGGTTCGTAACCCGTTGTCCTTCGCGTGCCGGTCGCCGACCCTCTCGCGCCGTGGACACGATCACACAGGGCCTCCTCGGCGCGGCCGTCGGGCAGGCGGGGTTCGCGGATCGCCTCGGGCGCCGCGCGGTGTGGTTCGGCGCGGCCTGCGGCCTGATGCCCGACTTCGACGTCGTGATGCGCGCGGCGGGGGAGTGGGCCTCACTCGTTCACCACCGCGGCGTCACCCACTCCGTCCTCGTGCTCCCCGTCGCGTCGCTCGTGATCGGCGCGGTCGCGTCACGGATCCTCGGTGGTGGGCGCGAGCGGTTCGCGTGGATCCACCTCACGTTCTGGGCGCTCGTCACGCACCCGCTCCTCGATGTGTTCACGACCTACGGCACGCAGCTCTTCGCGCCGTTCTCCGACTCGCGGTGGGCGTTCGACGGCGTCGCGATCGTCGATCCGATTTACACCCTCCCGCTCGCCTGGGCCGTGTGGAAGAAGCGTGCTCTCACCGCGCGCGTCGCGCTCGCGTGGGGGCTCGTCTACCTGCTGTTGGGCACGGCGATCTCCGCGCACGTCCGCACCGAAGCGCGCGCGCGGTTGGAGGCCGCGGGCTTTCAGCCCGTCGCGGTGCGGGCGTTGGTGCCGATCTTGTTCCCGATGCTCCGCCGCGTCGTCGCGCGGGACGCCGACGGCAACGTCGCCGTCGGAGCGTGGTCCTGGAAGGGGGGCGTCAGCGATCTGTTGCCGATCGATCGCCTCGACGATCTGGCGGTCCGCGCCGCCGAGGACAGCGAAGAGGGCCGCATCTTCAAGTGGTTCGCCGACGACTACGTCTCGGCCCGCGTCGAGCGCGCGGACCAGACGGTCGTCTACCTCTACGACAAACGCTACGCCGCCTTCTCGGATCCCTACGGCGCGTTGTTCGCCGCGCGGTTCGTCATCGACGAGGGGCGCGTCGTCGAGGCGCACCGCACCCGAGCCCGCGCCGACTTCGGCGCCGAGCTGGACACGTGCCTCGACCTGGCGTTTTGAGCGTCAGCCCTTGAGCGCTTCGACGGCGAGGTTGCGGACCGCTTCGTCGTCGTCCTCGGTCGCGGCGAGCAGCGCGTTCCCGAAGACCTTGCGTCCCAGCTTCGACATCGCCTCCACCGCGTAGTAGCGGACGATCGTGTCGTCCGCGACGGAGTCGGACTCCAGCCGCTGCACGACCGTCTGTCGCGCCTTCGCGTTCTCGGCGTTGAGGTACTGCGCGACGAGCTCGTCGTACTGCTCGGGGCTCGGGAGCTCCTGGCCGTTGACCGGCATCTCCAGCTCCGCCGCCGCCACCGTCTCCTGCAGCTCCGACTCGACCGCTTCGTCCGGCATGTCGCTCAGCTCGGCGAGCGCCGCGACGACGTCGATCTCCTCGGTCCCGATCTCCTTCGGCGGTTTGTTCGGGCGCTTCTCGGGACGCGGCGGCTCGGCCGCGCTCGGCGCACGCGCCGGGGCGGGGCGACCGCCGCGCCGGTTGACGCGACGTGAACGCAGCGGGCTGTTCGCGCCGACCTCGGAGGCGACCTCCTCGGGACCACCACCCGCGTGCCCGCGGAGCCCCTTCGCCGCGCCGAGCTGCGCGCGGTTGCGGCGCGGCTTCTGGCTCGGGCGGGACGATCGTTTGAAGAGATCGATCCCCTCCAGCTCGCCGAGCTCCAGGGTCGGGAGCTCCTCGCGGAGTTTGTCGGTGATGACGCCGCCCTCGCGCTTCGCGTCGGCGAGGATCTGCCGGATGCGGTGCGGCAAGGACTGCGTCGCCGCGATCAGCCGGATCGTGATCGGCCGGTCGTCCGGGACCTTGTAGATGCCCTGGTAGACCGCGGCGCCCTCCGTCTCCTGTTTGATGGTCTCGTGGATGTCCTCGAAGACCTGGATCGAGGCCTCCGCGAGCGCCGCCTCGGACGCTTCGATCACCAGCCCGATGAACGACACCCGCGCCATCTCGAACCCGCCGGGCATGATGTCACTCGCCTCGATGCAGTCGCGTACCGTGCCGGCGATCTCCTCGGTCGTGATCCGCGGGATGTCCGAGAACGCGTAGTTCAGGACGCCGCCCGACAGGAGGAGCTTGCGGAAGTCCTCGCCGTCGAACGAGCGAATCGCTCGAATGGAATCGCGTGCGTTCAGCCGGTTGAACTCGTCGATCGGCGCGATGATCTGCGAGTTCACGTGCGCGAAGTAGTCGGCGATCGCGATGTCGCGGTTCAGCTTCGAGATGCGCGCGTTGTCGGCGAAGATCCAGCCGAGCAGCGGCGCGTCGACGATGTCGTTGATCGCTCGCACCGCGTTGACCTTCGCCAGGCCACTCTCGCTCTCGGTGGGGAGCGTCATGAGCGCCATCAGCGGGAGCTCCTCCTCCGCGAGCACGTCGACCAGCTCCGGAATCGCAGAGCCGGTACCGCCGCCGAGGCCGGCGGTGAGGATCACGGCGTCGGCGTCGTGCGCTTGTTTGAGGACCGCGGCGCGGATCCGATCCGCGTGCTCGCGCACGCAGTCGCGACCGTAGGCCGGGTCGGCGCCGGCGCCGTCGTAGCCGTCGAGGCCGACGTAGAGTCGTCGCTCCGCCGGCATCGCGGGGAACGCGCCGCCCGGATCGAGCGCCTGCAGATCCGTCTCGGCGGTGTTCAGCGCGAGCGCGCGATAGCCGCGGCGGAAGAACTCCGCCGCGAGGTTGCCGCCGGCTTGCCCCAAGCCAACCGCCACGATGTCCAGTGCTCGTCCGTCCGGTCTCACGAGGCCCGAAACCTAGTCCAAATCGGGCCCAATGGAATGCGTCAGGACCGTGGAACCCGAAAAACGTCGTATCTCGCGGCACTTGGTGCTCCTGGATTGCCCTGGTGCGGCGCGCCGTGCGAGGGACGCGCCCCCGACATGGCCGAGAAACGACCGATTACGCCCGAGGGTTACGAGCGCATCCAGGACGAGATGCGGCGCCTGTGGCACGAGGATCGTCCGCGCATCGTGCAGGAGGTCGCCGACGCCGCCGCGCAGGGCGACCGCTCCGAGAACGCCGAGTACATCTACGGGAAGAAGAAGCTCCGCGAGATCGACCGTCGGATGCGCTACCTGACGAAGGTCACCAAGCAGGTGAAGGTCGTCGACCCGAAGGACAACGCCGCCGACTTCGTACAGTTCGGGGCGACCGTGGATCTCGAGGACGAGGACGGCAAGACACGTTGCTACACGATCGTCGGCGAGGACGAGGTCGACGCGAAACGCGGACGCATCTCGATGAAGTCGCCGATGGGCAAGGCGCTCCTCGGGCACCGCGTCGGCGACGACGTGGTCGTCGTGCGCCCGGCCGGGGAGATCGAGCTCGTGCTCACCGGCTTGAAGTACGGGTGACCCGCTGCGTCACGGCTCGGACGTCACGGGTCGGCCGCATCAAGGTTGGTCGTACGCGTTGGCGTCTTCTTCCTCGTCGGGTTCGTGCGGGTCGCGTTCCTCGTCGGGGTCCGTCGGCTCCACCCGCCCGCGGGCGCGGTGTCGATCCACGTGGTCGCGCAGCCCCGCGTGTTCTTCCTGGTGTGCCTTCATCATCCCCATGTGGATCTGCTGGCGGAAGCGCTCGGCCTCTTCGTTGGTCGGCGGCGTGTGAACGCCGAGCTTCACCGGGACCTTCGGACGCTCCGGGGTCGGCAGGGCGGGGGGCGGTCGCTTCGGCGCGCCCAGCACGCGCCGCATGAACTTCTCCACGCCCGGGAAGCGTTCGAACACGCTCTTCTCCATGAAGGCGAGGAGCTTGTTCTTGTACTCCTCGACGAACTCCAGCCACACCACGGACCGGCCGCCGCCGAAGTTGGATTCGTCGTCGCCGACGCCGACGCCGGCGCTGATCGCGCCGGTCGCGTCTTTGATGCGGCGCGATATCGCGTGCCCGATCGAGCGGGCGCGCCCGACGGTGGTGTTCACCGCCCCGCGTAGCCAGGCTCGCATCGCTCCGACGCGCACGTCCCGAATCATGACAAAGCCGCGCGTCGGGACCAACCGGCCGACGTTGTTGTTGTCGTAGGCCGCGGGACGGGGCACCATGGCGCGGCCGCATGCCGACGAAGATCACTGCACACGTCATCGCCGAGCACGGCGCGGAGTTCGACGCGGATCTCACGAACTTGGGGCCGCACTTCGCCTTCGTGCGCGCCGCGAGCGGCCTCGAGTTCCGCGAGGCCGTCACTCTGAAGTTCAACGACGTCAGCGTCCACGGCGAGGTCGCCTTCGTCTGCCGAAACCCGGCCGGTGCGGTCGTGGTCTTCAACGCCTCGCCCGAGGCGACGAACGTCATCGAGGACCTGATGGAGGACGCCGAGGTCGTCATGGGCGCCGACGCCCCGCCGCCCGAGCCGCCTCCGCAGTGGGAGGACAACACCGCGGTCGGCGAGGACTCCGAGGACCCGACCAACCCCGCGCTCAAGCCGGTGGCGGTCCCGGTCCACGTCGAGGAGCACATCTACGAGACCTCGGCGACGCCCGAGGAAGCCGAGGTTCGTCGCGCCTTCGCACGCACCCTCCCGCCGAACTACGCGACGGAGCCGCTCGACGCCGAGTCGCTCGACAAGCTCCGGAAGGATCCGCCGACCGTCGAGGTGGTCGACAACGACGAGTCGACCCTCGTCCCCGAGGCCCGCGCTCGCGCCCGCACGGTGGTGGCCGAGATGGACACCGACCACGGCTCCGGCAACGGCGGCTGAAGCCCGACGTCACGGACTGAGCGTCAGCTCGCCAGCTTCTCGAACACCACGAACAGCACGCCGGCCAACAGCATCGAGGCCGGGAGCGTGAGGATCCAGGCGAGGGCGATCTTCTTCACCGTGCCCGCCTGGATGCCGCTCCCCTCCGTCGCCATCGTGCCGGCGATGCCGGAGCTGAGGACGTGGGTCGTGCTCACCGGCAGGCCGAGGAAGCTAGAGAAGCCGATGGTGCTCATCGCGACCAACTCGGCGGACGCGCCCTGCGCGTAGGTGAGGTGTGACTTGCCGATCTTCTCGCCGACGGTGACCACGATGCGCTTCCAGCCGACCGTGGTCCCGATGCCCAAGGAGAGCGCGACCATCAAGAGCACCCACCACGGCGCGTAGTCGGTGAGGCCGCCGAGCGCGGCGCGGTCCGCGGCGAACGCTTCCGTGTCGTCGAGGTTCTTCGCGGCGTCGTCGGCGAGCAAGACCGCTTGCCGCACTTGCCAGCGCTCGTCTTCCGAGAGCGCAGCGACGGAGGTCTCGTTCGCGAGCGCGCCCTCCGCCTTGGTGAGGGCTTCGACCGCGGCGCAGGCGTGCGGGTCGGCGGGGCAGCGCGCCTCGAAGGTCGCCCTCGCGTGCTGCGCGGCGACGTGCGCCGCCTTCATCTGTTCGGGGGTCGCGGCGGCGTGCAGCGCGAACTGCGCGGGGAGCAAGCCGACGAGGATGAGCATGATGAGCCCGACGCCCTTCTGTCCGTCGTTGCTACCGTGCGCGAAGCTGACCCCGCCGCAGGTGAGGATGAGGACCGCCCGCACCCAGCGAGGCGGAGTCTTCTCGGTGTCGTCCGGCGGGAGGAACACACGGCGGTCCTTCACGACCGCGCGCATGATCTTCAGCACCAGCGCCGCCAAGCCGAACCCGACGAGCGGCGAGACCAACAGCGACAACCCGACGTCCATGGCCTTGCCCCAGTTCACGCCTTCGCCGAAGTGGCCGGCGAGGAGTGAGCTCGCGAGCCCGACGCCAAGGATCGATCCGATCAGCGTGTGCGAGCTGGACGCCGGGAGCCCGAGGTACCAGGTCCCGAAGTTCCAGAGCATCGCGGAGACGAGGAGGGCGAAGACCATCGCCATCCCGCGTCCCGTGCCGCCGTCGACGAGCAGCTCCACCGGGAGCAACTTGATGATGGCGAGCGCGACCGCGATGCCGCCGAGGAAGACGCCGCAGAAGTTGAGCAGGCCGGAGTAGAGCACCGCGACCTGCGGTTTCAGGGTCTTGGTGTAGATGACCGTCGCGACGGCGTTCGCCGTGTCGTGAAAGCCGTTGATGAATTCGAAGCCGCACGCTGCGAGCAGCGCGACGACCAGGAGGACGAGGTGGGGAGTAGTCAGCCCGTGTTCACCGAGGAGCTCCAACATCTGAGCTCATCTTGGTGACGGACGCGGGCCGCGTCCCCGCCTCGCGTGCGGTTGTCACAAGGGCGTCACGCGGCCGCTACGCTCAGGACTCCAGATTGCCGAAGTCCTCCAGGTCCTTCGCGAGTTTTTCGACCTTGGAGGCCAGCTCCGCCTGGCGCTGTCGGACGCCCTCCACCTTCTCGGCGGGCGCGCGGTCCACGAAGTTCTTGTTCGCGAGCTGCTTCTCCGCCGAGGCGAGGTCCTGCTTCGCCTTGTCGAGCTCCTTTTCGATCCGGCCGAGGTACTCCGCGAGGTCCACGTACTTCGCGAGCTCGAGGTACAGCTCGAACGCTTCGTCGTAGGCGCCGATCACCCCCTTCGGCTTGGCGTCGACGAACGTGATGTCGTCGAGGCGCGCGAGGAACGTCACCGCGCCCTTCGCCTGCTCGAGCATCGGGCGTGTCTTGTCGTTGAGCGCCTTCACGAGCACCACCGGGCGGACGTTGTCCTTCACGTTCGCCGACGCGCGCACCTGGCGCACCTTCACCACGAAGCGCTGCAGGATCGCGAACCGCGCCTCGATGTCCGGCTGCGGCGGCTGCCGCGGCTCGGGGTAGACGTCGCGGATCAGCAGCTCGCTCGACGGCTTTCGGTCGAGCCACAGATCGAGCGCGTTCATCGGCTCGACGACGAACGCCCACAGCTCCTCGGTCACGAACGGCACGATCGGGTGCAGCAGTCGGAGCAGATCCGCGAGCACCGAACCCATCACACGCAGCGCGCCGCGCCGAACGGCGTCGTCGTCGGAGGTGAGGCGTGTCTTCGACAGCTCGAGCGCCCACGAGCAGAAGTCGTCCCAGACGAAGTGGTAGAGCGACTGCCCCACCGCGCCGAAGTCGAACCCTTCGAGCCCCTTGCGGACGTCGCGGATCGTGGAGTCGAGGCGCGCGAGGAGCCACTGGTCCTCGTCGGTCGGCTCGGCGTACGCGCCGCTCGTGCCGCGCTCCACCTCCGCGCGCAGCGCGGTGATGATGCGGCCGGCGCCGTTCCACAGCTTGGTGACGAAGTTGCGGCCCTCGGTGAAGCGCGTGAGCGACAGGCGGACGAAGTCACCTTCGTTCACCGAGTAGACCAGCGTCCAACGCAGCGCGTCCGCGCCGACCGCGTCGAAGCCGTCCGGGAAGTTCTTCTCGATGCGCTTGAGGCGCTGCTTCATGTCCGGCGGTCGCGCCGCGAGGACGGGGGCCTTGAGCTCCTCTGAAGTGGCGCCGTCGATCACCGACACCGGATCGATCCCGTTGCCGAGCGACTTCGACATCTTGTCGCCGGACTCGTCGGCGAGGACCGAGTGCAGGTACACGTCGCGGTACGGCATCCGGTTCTCGAAGTGCAGGCCCGCGAAGTTCATGCGCGCCACCCAGAAGAACAGGATGTCCTTCGCGGTGGAGAGCACCGACGTCGGGTAGTAACGCTCGAAGTCCGGCGTGCGCTCCGGCCAGCCGAGGGTGCTCATCGGCCACAGCCACGACGAAAACCAGGTGTCGAGGACGTCTTCGTCCTGCCGCCACTGGTCCGGGTTCGCTTTCACCTGCTCGGGCTCGTCCATCGCCACGACGATCTCGCCGGTCTCGACGTGGTGCCACGCGGGCACGCGGTGGCCCCACCAGATCTGCCGGCTGATGCACCAGTCGCGGATGTTCGCGAGCCAGTGCAGGTAGATCTTCTCGGTGCGCTCCGGGTGCAAGTTCAGTTGCGACTCGCCGTCGCCCTTCGTCCAGCCGTCTTCGCCGTGCACGTAGCCCGACGCCTCGAGCGCTTGCTTCGCGAGCGGCTCCATCTTCACGAACCACTGGTCCGAGAGGCGGAACTCGATCGGCACCTTGCTGCGGTAGCTGCGGCCGATCGCGAGGGTGTGGTCCTCGACCTTCACGAGCAGCCCCTGCTCGTCGAGGTCCTCCAGCGCGACCTTGCGCGCGTGGTAGCGATCCATGCCGCGATACTTCTCGGGGACGACGTCGTTCATCGACGCGTCCTCGTTCATCACGTTGATCTGCTCCAGGTCGTGCCTCAGGCCGACCTCGAAGTCGTTCGGATCGTGCGCGGGCGTGATCTTCACGCAGCCGGTGCCCTTCTCGGGGTCGGCGTGTTCGTCACCGATGATCGGGATGATTCGGCCCTGGAGCGGCAGCACGAGCTTCCGTCCGATGTGCTGCGCGAGCTTCGGATGCTCGGGGTGCACGGCGACGGCGACGTCGCCGAAGAGCGTCTCGGGGCGCGTCGTCGCGACGATGAGTCCGCCCTCCGCGTCGTCCTCGAAGGGGTAGCGGATGTGATACATCTTCCCCTTCTCGTCGGCCTTGTCGACCTCGTCGTCGGAGAGCGCCGTGCGGTCCACCGGGCACCAGTTCACGATGCGTTTGCCGCGGTAGAGGAGGCCCTCTTCGTAGAGCTTCACGAACGAATGGCGCACGGCCTGGTTGAGGCCGTCGTCCATCGTGAAGCGCGTGCGGGACCAGTCGCAGCTGCAGCCGAGGCGGACGAGCTGATCGATGATCGCGTGCCCGTACTGGTTCCGCCATTCCCAGATCCGCTCGATCATCTTCTCGCGACCGAGCTCGCGGTAGTCGATGCCCTCCGCGTCGAGCTGCTTCTTCACCACGGTCTGCGTCGCGATGCCGGCGTGGTCGGTGCCCGGGACCCAGAGGGCGTCGAAGCCGTCCATTCGCTTGAAGCGAACCAGGGCGTCCTGGATCGTGTTGTTCAGCGCGTGCCCCATGTGGAGGCGGCCCGTGATGTTGGGCGGCGGGATGACGATGACGTAGGGCTTCGCGTCCTTCTTGGACGCGTCGACGTTCGCCCCGTCGGGGCCGTAGGCGGTGGCGAAGGCGTCGGCGTCGCGCCAGCGCTGGTACAGGCGCGGCTCGGCCTCGGCGTAGTCGAAGCGCTTCGGGAACTGTCGGTGGTCGTCGGTCACGGCGACGGTGCTTAACACGACGTCACGTCGCCGCGCTGCACCGAGGGCGTCGAGGTGGGATTGTAGACGACATTTGGTGTGTAAGTGCGCCATTTCATAGGTCGTTTCCGGTAAGAAAGCCCATGACATGACCCCCCGAACGTGGTTTCAACGCCGCGCTTTCGAGACAGGGGGAACCGCAGGATGACAAACAAACGACTCGTGACACTCGGGATCGCGCTGGCCGTCGCCAGCTGCGCGGACGACGGCAAGGGGAAGGCCGATCTCGCCACCAACGTAGGGACTTCCATCGACGCGTTCGAGACCGCCGCGGGGGGCACGTGGAACCTCGTGCAGATCGTCGAGAGCGCGCACCCCTACACGAACGACCTGCGCCAACAGCTCGTCGTGCGCGGCGCGGCGGACACCACCGAGATGCGCGTCGACTTCGACCGCTTCGAACTCGAAGCCGGCTACGACTTCGTCGAGATCCGCGGCGCCGGGGACCCCACGCGCCACACCGGTGACCTCTCGGGCCAGCAGGTCCTCGTCGCCGGCAACAACGTTACCATCACGCTGACCACCGACTACTCCGTCACGGACTGGGGCATCCGGCTGCGCGTCTTCGAGCTCGAGCCGTGCACCTGCACCGAGCAGTACCAGCCGGTCTGCGGCGCGGACGACACCACGTACGACAACAGCTGCTTCGCGCAGTGCGCGGGCGTCGCCGTCGCGCACAGCGGCGAGTGCCGTCAGAGCGGCTGGATGCGCGTCCCCCTCGCGCTGGAGTCGGACCACCCGTACACCAACGACTACGACTACACCTGGGAGATCCGCGAGGCGGGCGCGAGCAACATCCGCGTGCACTTCGCGACGATCGACGTCGAGCGCGGCTACGACTTCGTCCGCGTGCTCGACGCCAACGATCGCGTCATCGCCACGTACACCGGCGTCGACACCAACGTGACCACGCCCGACATCCCCGGCGACACCGCGCGCATCCAGCTCGCGACCGACTACTCCGTCACGCGCTGGGGCTTCGCGATCGACGGCTACGAAGTCACCGCGGGCTGCAGCGTCGACGCGGACTGCGGCGCCGGCCGCGTGTGCACGCAGGTGCAGTGCATCCGCGCACCGTGCCTCGCGATCTGCGAAGCAGCGGGCGGCGTGACCACCTACCAGGACGTCACCCTCGCCGAGCTCGGCGCGAACGCAAACAGCTTCAACGGCCAGATGATCCGCGTGACCGGCGAGCCCAGCGGCACCGCCCGCTGCACGCGCCGCGGCTGTCCGGCGTCGAACCCGTGCTGCAACACGTGTAGCGCGAGCCTGGTGCTCGGCCAGAACATCGAGATCCGCGACGCGAGCGGGCAGGGCTACGGTTGCTCCGGCGACGAGTGCTCGTGGCAGTCGACCTGCCGCGCGTTTCAGCCGCAGAACAACGGCCCGTTCCTCTTCGAGGGCCGCTTCAACGTCGACCAGTACGGCGCGCGTTACATCACCGTCGATTCGTACCGCGCGGCGGACTGCCAGCGTCGCGGCTGCGCCGGGCAGGTCTGCTCGAACAGCGCGGGCGTCGCGACCATCTGCGACCAGCGCCCCGAGTACGCGTGTTACGCGCAGGCGCTTTGCGAGCCGCAGCGCGGCGGACACTGCGGCTTCACGCAGACGCCCGAGCTGCAGCAGTGCATCGCAAACGCCGGCAACCCGCAGGCGGCCACCGTCGCTTCGGCCGACACCCCCCTCGCGATCCCGGACAACGACACCCGCGGCGCCTCCAGCGTCATCCCGCTGCAGCGCAGCGGCACGGTGTCGTCGGTCTCGGTGTCGGTCGCGATCACGCACACCTACCGCGGCGACCTCGTGGTCACGCTCGTGTCGCCCGAGGGCACGCGCCACGCGGTGCACGACCGCGCCGGCGGCAGCGCCGACGACGTCATCGTGCAGGACCTCGTCGTGAACGCCTTCAACGGCGAGGTTGCGAACGGGACCTGGCGCCTCGAGATCGTCGACACCGCGCGCGCGGACGTCGGGACGCTCGAGGGGTGGTCGCTGACGATTCAGTAGCCGCGGGGCGCGAAGGCCCCCTATACTCGTCGAGCATGGTTCGCTCGGCTCGCGACAAGTCCGCGACGTACGAGGACGTCCTCGCGGCGCCGGAGAACATGGTCGCGGAGCTGATCGGCGGGGAGCTGTTCCTGCAGCCCCAGCCGGCGAAGCGGCATACACGCGTGGCCACCACGCTCTCGGTCGAGCTGGGCCGCCTCTTCGATCGTGGTCTGGGAGGTCCCGGAGGTTGGTGGATCCTCGCGGAGCCCGAGATCCACTTCGGCCGCGACGTCCTCGTCCCCGATCTCGCCGGCTGGCGGCGCGCCTCCACCCCGACGTTCGACTACGACGTCGCCTACTACCAAGAGCGCCCTGACTGGGTGTGCGAGGTCCTCTCTCCGTCCACGGCGCGCAAGGACCGCGTCCTCAAGCTCGACGTGTACTACCGCGCCGAGGTCGAGTGGGCGTGGATCGTCGACCCGCACGCCGAGACGATCGAAATCTTCCGCTGGGGCCAAGAGGGCTGGATCCGCAAGGCGAGCGCCGACGGGCGCGAGGTCGTGCACCTCGACCCGTTCGCCGAGGCCGACCTCGACCTCGACGCAATCTGGCCGCCCGAGCCCTCAGCGGCGCCGTAGCTTCGCGTAGATCGGGAGGTGGTCGCTCACGTCGCCGGCCGCCCTCAGGACCCCGCTCGCCTCGACCGTCCAGTCCTTCGAAACGAACAGGTGATCGAGCATTCGGTTGGGCTCGTGCGCCGGGAACGTGAAGTACGCCGCCGGGTCGGCCGAGAACTTCGTGGCGGGGATGGTGTCGGCCAGCCCGTCGATCGCGCGCATCGTCGCGACCGTGGGATCGCCGTCGTGGTCGGTGTGCGGCTCGTCCGGGTAGTGGCCGCGCACGTCGGACTCCGGCGGCACCGAGTTCAAGTCACCGCCGAAGATCGTCGACCCTTCGTACATCGCGACCTTCGTCGCGATCGTCGCCGCCTGCTGCTCGCGGTTCGGTCGCGAGAACGCCTCCAGGTGGGTGTTGTAGACGCGCACCGCGCGGTCGCCGACCGCGACGTCCGCCGCCTGCAGATACCGGAACAGGTAGAACAGGTTGTAGTGGAAGGCGTTCTCTGCCGGCTTGGGGAGGAGCTCGACTTCGTTCCGTTCGATCGGGAAGCGCGACAGGATCGCTCCGCCCGAGTGCATCCGGCCGAAGTGATCCTCCACGGGCCAGTACGGGAACGGCACCCAGTTCGCCGTCCAGCTCTCCGCGTACGCGACGTACTTCAGCCCGGCGATCTTGGCGATGCGTTTCGCCTGGTCCACGCCGTAGCTGCGCGACGTGTCGAAGTCGACCTCCTGCAGCAACACGAGGTCCGCGCCCGCGTCGCGCAGCACTTCGCCCATGCGTTGGATGGAGCGCTCGAAGTGACGCCGAGGTTTTCGGTGCCCGGTGCCTTCGCTTCCCCAGCCGTACCCCCACGCGATGTTCCACACCACGACGTCGAGGGTGTCGGTCGAAGTGCTGGTGGCCGCGTCGTCGAGGACGACAACGCGCTGGTTCGTCGTCGCCGGCGACTGGACCCCGCCCGCCATCCACAGGATCGCGAGCACGAGGATCAGCAGGAACGCGATCGCGCCGACCAACAAACGACGTACCGTTCGAACCACGAAGAGCGGCTCAGCCCGGAGGCCAGGCGAGCTGTCGGCCTCCGAGGAGGTGCAGGTGGATGTGGAAGACACTCTGCCCGGCGTCGGCGCCGTTGTTGAACACGAGCCGGTAGCCGTCGGTGAGGCCTTCGTCCTCCGCGATCTTCTTGGCCACGAACACGAGGTGACCGACGAGCGCTTCGTCGGCTTCCTCGAGGTGTTCGATCATGTCGATCGGCTTCTTCGGGATCACGAGGATGTGCGTCGGCGCGCCCGGGTGGATGTCCCGGAAGGCGAGGGCGCGGTCGTCCTCGTACACGATCGTGGCCGGGATCTCGCGATCGATGATCTTCGCGAAGATCGTCTTTTCGCTCATGCCGTCGTCATGACACGGACGGCGTGGCCCTTCAAGGCGCGTAGGCGCGCGCGACGACGGCCTCCGCGTCCTCCATCACGTCCGCGAGTGACTTCGCCTCCTGCAGTTGGCGCTGCGCCCGCAGGAGGTTGTGATCGCCGCGCGTCGCGAACCGCTTCTCGTTCCAGCCGAAGTACGACTCCCGCAGCGCGTCCGCCGCGAACCGCGCCGCGAGCTCCAGGATGATCGTCGCCGTCGCCCGCACCAGCGCGCCGGACTCTTCCGACGTGAGCCACCCGCGCGTGCTCGACGCGTACCCTTCGATCGCCGCCGCGAAGAGCGGCAGCGAGAACGTCGCCTCGCCGCCGTCCTCACCCGCCGGGTTGCACCACGACCGCAGCGCGTCCCCCAGCTCCAGGTAGATGGGCATCCGCGCGAGGGTGTCGAGGTCCACCAGGCACCGCGCCGCGCCCTCGGGTGTGAACAGCACGTTCGAGACCTTCGGGTCACCGTGCACGACGCGATCTTCGACCGGCGGCAGTGCCCCGAGCGCGCCGTAGCGCTCCGCGATCTCGGTCGCGAACGGCGCGACCTCCGCGTGAAGACGATGTCCCGCGTGCTCGCGAACCGCGTCCTCGAGCGCGCGCATGTGCTTCGGGGTGTCGTGCACGCCGAGCCGCCCCGCGACGAACGTGTGCTCGAGATCCGCCGTCGCGCGATGGAAACGACCGAGCAACGCACCGGCCTCCCGCGCGAGCGCGTCCGACGTTAGCCGCGCGTGGGTCTCTCCTTCGATGAAGGTCATCAGGCGCCAAACACCTTCGCTGTCGTGGTAACGCGCGTCCGCATCGGTACGCACGAGCCGCGGCGTCTCGATGCCCCGCCGGGCGAGGTGCTCGGTCACCGCCTCGATGTCCTCGTGCACCCGCGGCGAGAAGATCGGGTTCAGGCGCTGCAGGATGAACCGACCGCGCCCGCTCCGCACCTCGAACGTGACGTTGATGAGCCCGACCTCGATCGGCACGAGCTCCGCGTCCGCGATCGACCACGCGCCCAGGGCGCGCTTCGCGGCCTCGGCTACTTCCACAGCACCTGGCCCAGGAAGTTCGCCATCCGCCCGTAGAGTGTCTCGCGGATGCTCGGGTCGGCGATCTGGTGCGTCAGCCCGACGAGGGGGAGCAGGTCGAAGTCCTTGCCCGCGCGGAACAGGTGGTCGGCGAGCTGGAGCGTGTGCGCGAAGTACACGTTGTCGTCCGCGATGCCGTGGACGAGGAGGAGCGGGCGCTCGAGGTCCTTCGCGTACGTCAACAGCGACGACGACGCGTACGCCTTCGGCGCGTCGTCGGGGAGCCCGAGGTAACGCTCGGTGTAGTGGGTGTCGTAGTAGAGCCAGTCCACCACGGGCGCGCCGGCGACGCCGACCTTGAAGATGTCCGGCCGACGCATCACCGCGAGCGCCGACATGTACCCGCCGAAAGACCACCCGTAGATGCCGACGCGTTCGAGGTCGAGCTCTGGGTACCGCGCGCCGAGCGCTTTCAGCCCGCGGACCTGATCCTCGAGCGGGACGTCCCCGAACTTCTCGCGCAGCGCACGTTCGTGGTCACGGCCGCGCCGCGGCGTCCCTCGGCCGTCGACGCTCACGACCACGAAGCCATGGTCGGCCATCCACTGCTGCACGAGGTACGCGACCGCGTTCGACTTCACCACCGTGAAGCCCGGACCGCCGTAGACGTAGACGACGACCGGGTACTTCTTCTTCGGATCGAACCCACGCGGTCGTGTGATCGCGCCCCAGAACCCATCGGCCTCGCTCGGCTCCACGATCTCGGTGCGCGGCAGGTGCTTCGGTGTCTTGGCGTCGAACGGGAGCTCCGCGTCGGCGAGCGGCGCGCCCGCCTTGTACGGCTCCAGCGGTGCGAGCGGGCCCTCGTCGGCCTCGTGGACGGTGCTGCGCAAGAGATCCTGCATCGACGCCCGCGACAGAACGAAGCGACTCCCGTCGCTGCTGAACGTCGCGGCGAACTCACCGCTCGGCGGCGACACACGCACCGGCTTCGAACGCTTCGACAGCTTCGCGCGGTACAGCAGCGTATCGACCGCCTTCGGCGCGGCGAGGAACCAGACCCGATCACGCTTCGCGTCCACGTGGACCAGCGAGAGCAACGCGGCCTCCCCCTCGACCACGACTTCGCGCTTGGTGAGCCCGCCCTTCTTCTTGTTGAACTTCGGCCAGTGGCGCTCCAGCTGCCAGCGCCCGCTCTCCTCGGTCGCCCACAGGTAGCTCTTCCCGTCCGGCAGCCAGCGGGGCACGGAGTTGGTGATGTTCAGCCACGCCGCGTCTTTCTCCTCGAACATCGGCGCGGTGCGATCGTCTTTCGAGACGCGCAAGTAGACTTGCGCACGCTGGTCGCGCGCCTGAACGATCAGCGACAGCGGCGCGTTCTTCGACCAGGTCACGCGCGTGAGGTACGGGAACTTCGCGCGGTCCCACGTGATCTCGGTGCGGTTCTTCCCGTCCACGCCGATGCGGTAGAGCCGCACCACCGCGTTGGCCTTGCCGGGGCGCGGGTACGGGAAGACGTTCGCCGCGTGCTCGGGGCGGGACGCGTCCGCGATCGTGAACTGCTCGAGCCCGGAGACGTCCGTCGACTGGTATGCGATCGACTTCGAGTCGGGCGACCACCAGTAGCCGACGTACCGGCTCATCTCCTCCTGCGCCACGAACTCCGCCGTACCGAAGGACTTCTCCGCGGTCCCGCCGCTGGTCAGCGCGACGACCTTTCCGCCGACGACGCGCGGCCCCTTCTTGGGGGCCTTCGACGGGATGGCGTCGAGCTTCATCACGTACAGGTCGTGGTTGCGAACGAACGCGAGGCGCTTGGCGTCCGGGGAGAGGCGGGCGTCGATCACCACGCCGTCGGGGGTGTCGACCTGCGCGGAGAGGCCCGCGCTGCGATCGTGAATCCAGACCTTGCCGGAGAGCTTCACGACGATCTTCGAGCCGTCGCTCGACATCGCGTAACCCGTGAAGCCGGACGTCTTGATGCGCTTGCGCTCGCGCATCGCCTTCTCTTCGACGCTGAGCTGCTCCTCGGCGCCTCCGAGCAGCTGCTCGGCCGACAGCAGGAGCGAGGTCTCCTTCGTCGCGACGTCGTAGGCGTAGAGGCTCGCCTTGGAGTCGGCGCGGCCGCTGCGAAGGAAGAGCACGGTCGAGCCGTCCGGAGTGAGGCGCACGGCGAACGGCCGTCCGAGCGTGTAGTTGTGGGTCACCGTGATCTCCTCCAGCTGGCGGGGGGCCGGGCGGCTCGGCGGGTTCTTCTCGGCGAAGGCGCCGGCCGGGAGCGACGACGTCACGAGGGCAAGGAATGCGGCCAGGGCCTTCATCGTCGCAGCGGCGCATTTTCGCCACGCTTTGTCGGGTGAGTAAAGGCGAGTAGGCTCCCGCGTGGTGGTGCTGGTCCCGGTCCTGACGGCCCTCGTCGCCTCGAACGGCGCGACGCTCAACGCCGAGGAGCGCGTTCCGATCGCCGTCGTCGTCAACACGCCGACGGGCAAGGCGGCGCGCACGAGCCGGTCCGAGATGATCCGCATCGTCGACGGCCTCCTGAAGGAGCTCACGGACTACTTCGCGCTCACCATCGACGAGCAGGTCATCGACGACTGCACGGGGAGCCTGACCTGCGTCGCGCTGACCACGCGCCGTGACTACGAGCGCGAGACGAAGTCGGCGAACAAGATCACCTTCGACCAGTACCAGCAACGGTTGCAGGAGCGCGGGCTCGTCGTGCCGCGTCAGCTGTTGATGATCTCCAACGTTGCGGGCGGCGAGCGCGGCGACCGACTCTCGGTCCTCCTCCTCGATCTCGATCGCGCGTTGCGCCTGTACCACGAGGCCGAACGTCGACCGGGCTTCGAGGACGAGGTGGAGATCGCGATCAGCGAGAAGGCACTGCTCGCCCAGTCGCGTCCCGCGCTCGTGCTCGACGAGAACGAAGCCAAAGTCGTCATCACGCGCGCGTTCGAACGTCGGTTCGAAGGTGCGCTCGAACGACTCGGACACTTCAAGCCGTACGGGACGATCGCGCTCACCGCGAATGTCCCCGGGGTCGCCGTCGAGATCGACGGGCGGGCGATCGGACAGCTCGACACCGAGCGCGGCACGTTGCGCGGCGTCCGTCCGGGGCGGCGCACGCTCACGCTGCGGCGCGCGGGGTACGAGGTCGCGAGCCACGAGGTCGTGGTCGCCGCCCGCTCCACGGCCACCGCCGACGTCACACTCGTCGCCCGCGCCGGGAGCGACGCCGGCGTGCTCTCGGGCGCCGTCCTCTACGGCGGCGCCGCGGTCGCCGCGGTGGGCGCCGCGTTGGTCGTCTACGGCCTCACGCGACCGGACGGCGACGTGACGAGCCACTGCTTCGCCGGCTCGCCCGACTGCGGCTCGCGGAGTGACTTCGTCACGTTCGGCTACGACAGCGGGGCCGACGGCGTCGTCAACGACGTCAACCCAGGCGGCCTGCTCGTCGTACCGCTCGGCTACAGCTTGTTCGCGACCGGGGCGACGTGGTCCGCCGGCGCGCTCACGTTCGATCGCGGATCCCAGCTCCCGTGGCTGTCGGTCGTGGTCGGTGTCGTGGTGGGTGCGTTGAGCTACGGCGTCAGCGCGGCGCTTTGACGCGCGCGCGCTCCAACTTCAGCCGGTCGAGCGCGGTCCGCAGCGAACGCGGCTTGTAGGTGCGCTGCGCGGCGTCGAGTCGAACGCGGATGCGCTCGCGAGACGCGGCGGGGAGCGACGCTGCTTCCTTGGCGATCATCGCGTGGATCTCGTCGAACAGCGGGATGTCGTCGGGCGAGGCCTCGAGCTTGGTGAGCGCGCGCTCGATGCGACCGAACCGCGACGGCGCGGCACGCGGCGGCGGCGGAGGCGGAGGCGGGGGAGGTGGCGCGACCTTCTTGGCCGGCGGCGGCGCGGGGCGTGTCTTCGTGACCCGCGTCGGTCGGGGCGGCGGGGGCGCGGGCGGCGGCGGCGGTGGTGGTGCCTTCGTCACCGGCGTCTCGCGCTGCGCGGCGGTCACCACCGGCGCCGCCGCCGTGGGTGACCGGTTCGGCGCCTCGCCGGTCGCGGTCTGCGTCGTCGTCGCAGGACGGAGCATCATCGCGCCCCCCACGAGCGTCACGACGAACGCCGCGGCGCCGACCAGCACCAGCACCTTGGTGTTGCGCGGCTCCTTCTTCGCCGGGCGTCGCGGGGTCACGACGAGCGGCACCGCGGCGCGGTCGGCGTCCAGCGGCGCCGGCGCACCGGGCATGGTGAGGACACTCGGCTCGTGCGGCTCGGACTCGACCGGCGCGAGCGTCCGCTGGCGCACCGTCATCGTCGGCTCGACCGGTGGCTCGTTGTACAGCGGCGTCGCGACGCGCTCCTGACGTTCACTTGCGACGCGGACGGTCGCGAGCATCTGGAGCGTGTTCTGCTCTTCGTCGGGGAGGACCTGTCGAACGAAGTCACCCACGCCGTCCGCCGAAGCGTCGGCGAAGGCACCCAGCGCGTCGCGCACCTGCGCCGCGAACAACGCGGCGGTCGCCGGACGTTGGTTCGGATCCTTGGCGAGCGCCGACTCGATGACGGTGACGAGCGCGTTCGGGAGATCCGGGCGCAGCTTGCCGAGCGGAGGCGGTGAGTCGGTCACGACGCTCCGGAGCGTCTCGAGCACGCCGCCCGGTTCGATCACCTTGCGGCCGGCGAGGGACTCGAAGAGCACACACGCGAGGGAGTACACGTCGCTCCGTCGGTCCAGGCGCTCGCTGCGTACCTGCTCCGGCGACATATATTCGAGCGAACCGACCGCCGTCCCCGGCGCGGTCCGAAAGTCGTCGACCGACGCGCGCGCCACACCGAACTCGGAGAGCTTCACGTCGCCCGTGAACGAGAGCGTCACCGCCGTCGGCGTGATGTCGCGGTGGATGATGTGGAGCGGCCGACCGTGTTCGTCCGTGACGTCGTGCGCGAAGTGGAGCGCGTCGAGCACCCGCAGGGCGATCGGTGCGAAGACCTGGACCGGGAGCCGGTGGTTCCCGTGTCGCAGGCGTTCGAGGAGGCGCTCCAGGCTGACGCCGAGCACCAGCTCACTCGCGATGCAGAACGTGCCGTCGATGATCCGCGCGTCGAGCACGCGGGCGATCCGCGGGTGCCTCAGATACTGCGCGATCTTCGCCTCGCGACGGAACCGCGCGGCGGCCGTCGGGTTGCCTTCGAGCTGCTGGAGCAACCGACGCAGCACGCAGATCTCCACCGCGTCGTCGCGGCGCGCGATATAGGACTGCGTCATCCCGCGCGCGGGGAGCGTCATGAACAGCGAGTAGTCGCCGAGCCGCTGGACGTCGTCGTCCGGTTTGTCGACGACGACCGCGGGGGTGGGTTCGACGGGCTCCACGAGCGCCGGCTCCGGCGTTTGGCCGATCGGCTCGGTGAGATCGAAGGAGGGATCACTCGGCGTGGCGGGCGGCGGCGGGACCTCCATCCGCATCTTCGTCAGCACGTCGACCAACGCCTCCAGCGGAGGGCGCCGCGCCGGGTCTCCGTCGAGGCCGCGCCGCAGGAAGTCGACGATGTGGCCGCGGCCGGGGACATCGGCGTCCAGCTCGATGTCGGGGACCTGGCCGATCATCTTGAGCTTGATCGCCTGCCGCCCGCTCCCCGTGAACGCGCGCTCGCCGGTGAGCATTTCGAACCACAGCTCGGCGAGGCCGTAGACGTCCGTCGCGGGGGTGATCGGGTCCCCGGAGATCTGTTCCGGCGCCATGTACGCCGGTGTCCCGAGCACCGTGCCGGGGCCGGTCATCGACGCGTCGCCGTCGTAGTCGAAGTGCTTCGCGATTCCGAAGTCGAGGATCTTCACGCTCGGCACCACCGCGAGCGGGGTCGCGAGGTCGCCGACGACCACGACGTTCGACGGCTTGATGTCGCGGTGGATGACGCCGCGGGAGTGCACCTTCGTCAGCGCGCCGACGAGCTGGTGCATGATGTTGAGCGTCTGAACCGGCGTGAGCGCGCGCTCGGCGAGCACCTCCGCGAGTGTGGGGCCGTCGAGCAGCTCCATGACGCAGGCGACCCGCGGCGGATCCTGCTGCTGCACGAAGTCGAAGATGTCGACGATGTTCGGGTGCCTGACGTCGTTCACGACGCGCGCTTCGCGGATGAACCGCTCGACGTACTCGCGGTTTCGGGCGAGCTGCGGCTCGAGCACCTTGATCGCGCCAGGGCGGCCCAGCACGTGATGTCGACCGAGGTACACCGCCGCCATGCCGCCGCGGGCGATGACGTCTTCGAGGACGTAGCCGGCGATTTGCTCGCCCAGCTCGGCGGGGAGGGGTTGGTCCATCGGCGTCACTCGTCCGTGGCAAACGCTTTACCGCGGGCGGCGACTTTGCGCTGGTGCCCGAGGAGTTTCTTCAGGCTGGAGTCGACCTCGTCCTCCGCCGGGACCAGGAGCTGCTCGGCCTTCGCGAACACCTCCGCGGCCCCCTTCGCGTCGTTGGCGGCGAGCGCCTTCACGCCCGGCATCAGCTCGCGCTCCGCGTCGCTCGCGATCACCGCGGCCTCGAGCGCGCGCAGCGCCGTGGCGCGGTCCTTCGCCTCCCAGCGATCCGCCGCGTGGTCGAGCGCCGCATCGAGCGCCGCGATGCCGTCCTTGTCGTACGGATCGATGCCGAGCAGCGTCTGGGTCGCTTTCGCGCCGGCGTCGAGGTCCGTCAGGTTCTTCAGCTTCGCGACCTCGGTGAACATCAGCGCGACCCGGCGCGAGAACGCGAGCTTCTCGCCCTTCTTCGCCACGGGCGCATCACCCGCCTTCTGCGCGGTCGTGTACGCCGCCACCGCGTCGTCGTACTGACGCTTGGCGAGGAGGCGGTTCCCTTCCGCCGTCGCCTTCTTCACCGCCGCGTCCTCCGTGAACGCGTTGAGTGCGTCGTACAGGCGCGCCGCGCGGTCCTCACGGCCCTCGTACGCCTCGCGCTCCGCGGTCTCGAAGATCTCCTTCTTCGTCCGTGCGCCGGCCTTCGACGCGAGGCGCTCCTCGAGCGCCTTCTGCGCGCGCCGGTCGTTGCCGCGCACGAGCGCATCGATCAGGCGATTCAGCCGCGCTCGCTCCGCGATCGCGATCGCCGTCTTCACCACCTCGTCGTTCGGCGCGTCCGCCTCGGCCGCCTCGAAGGCCGCCGCGGCCTTCACCGGATCGTTGCGCGTCAGGCGCTCCTGCCCCTGCACCAGGTGTCGCTTCGTCGCGGGGGGCGGACCCGCCACGACGATCGCGAGGCCGAGCATCCGCGCCGCCGTCTTTGCGTCGCCAGACTCCGCGCTGGACCGCGCCGTCTCGAGCAGCTCGGCCAGCGCGGCGAGGGGCTCGGGGCGGTCCGGCTCCTCCTTGCGCATCGCTGCGAGCGACTCCGCCATCGCAGTATCGAGCTGCGAGACATCGACGCGCCCCGACTCGAACGACGCGAGCAACCGCGTCTTCGCGACCTGCTGTCCGAGCATGGCGATCGGGTTCGTCGGATCGATCGTCCGCACCCGTCGGAACGCGGACTCGGCGCCGGCGTGTTCGTGTTTGGAGAGCTTCGACAACCCTTCGAGGAGTCGCTCGTACGCGCGCCGCTCCTTCGGCATCAGCCGCGCGGCGTAGCCGAGCACGGTCGCGAGCGCCTCGTCTTCGGCGTCGTCGGCCATCGTCGTCGCGCGCGCGAGGAGCGCCTGGGCCCCCTCCGCCGCGAACGCATTGTCCGGCTCCAGGCCGAGCGACGCTTCGAGGGTCTCGACGGCCTTCGCCGGATCTCCGCGGCCTTTCACCAGCGCATCCTTCGCGCGGCGCTCCGCGATCGCGCGCCGCATTCCGGCGATCTTCTTGCCGCGCTCCGCGAGCTTCGACTGCGGCGCGGCGGCGAGCGCTTCGTCGAAGGCCCGTTCGGCCGCGAGGTACTCGGTCGCGGCGAGGTAGTCGATGCCGCGCTTCGCCGTGCGCCGGACCTTCGGCGGTGCGTGGCTCGTCTCCAGGGCGTCGGTCAGCACGGCGGCGGCGCGTTCGTCGCGTCCTGCGGCGGCGTGGCGCTCGGCTTCGTCGAGCTGGGCCATGAAGGCGTCGACCTCGATGGCGCGCTCCAGCTCCGTGACCTCCGGGACGTCCTGCGTGAAGGCGGCGAGTGCCTTGAGGATGACGATGGCCCGCTCGGGAGACTTCGTCGCGACGCGACGCGCACGGTCGACGAGCCGCCGCGCCGTCGCGATCGCGTAGGCGCGTGAGGGCACGTGCAGCGGATCCTTCTTGGGCAGCCCGCTCGCCTTCACGGCCGCCAGGCCCTTCGCCGGCTCGCCGCGGGTGATGAGGTCGAGGCCCGCGTTGACGTCGCGCTTGAACGGCCCGGCGCTCACGCTGACCGCGACCGCCGCCTTGAGCGTACGGAGCGCCTTGCGGACGTCGCCGGCCTTCGACGCCTCCGTGCTCTGCGTGATCAGATCGTCGAGCCGATCCGAGCGACGCTCCGCCGCGCTCTTCTCCTCGTCGGCGCGCTGGTGCGCGTGGGTGTGGCCCACCTTCGCGACCTTCGCCGTGGGCGCCGCCGTCTTCATCGTGTCGAAGCGCGCCGCCGCCTGCTTCATGTCGCCGGCGGTGAACGCGGCGAGGGCCGCTTCGAGCTCTTCGCGCGCCGTCGGCGACAGGGGGGTGAGGCGCGCCGCGTGCCGAACGAGCTCCGCCCAGCCCGCGTCGTCCTGGCGCTGCGCCTCTTGCGCGGCGCGGGCGAGGAGGGCGTCGCGCCCGGCCTTCACGTGTTCGTCGTTGGGCTCCGTCTTCGCGATCGCCTCGAGCAGCGCGAGGGAGCTCTCGTCGTCCCGACCCCGCGCGATCGACTTCACCGCCGCCTTCGCGACGACGTCCCGACGGTGGTCGGTGATCTTGATGCCCCACGTCGCGAGGCGCGATCCGGGCGCCACGACGAGCGCGCGATCGAAGGCGGCGTCGGCGCCGAGGTAGTCACCCTTCTCCAGGAGCTTGCACGCCTCTTCGATCGGCGCCGCGAGCGAACGCGGCGCCTCGCTCATCTGCAGCGCGCCGATCAGCGTGTCCGCCGCCGTCGCATCGTCCCCGCGCCGCGCCGCCGCGAAGGCGGCCTCCAACGTGCCGGTGAACGCGTCGACCTTCAGCGAGCGCGAGAGCTGCTGAATCTCCGGGAACGTGTCCGCGTACTCCTCGAGCCCCGCGACCAACGCCAGCGCCTTCGCGGGGTTTCTCAGCGAGATGTCCTGCGCGCGCTTCACCGCGCGCGCCACACCGAAGTGCGCGATTTTCTCGAGCGCGAGCTGCAAGGGATCTTGCGCAACGAGCTCCACCTTGCCGAGTTTGTCCAACCCGGCCGCGACGCGGTCCGACGTGAGGTCCGTCGTGGCGTCCTTCACGGTGGTCTTCGTCTCGTCGTCGAGCTTCGCGACGTCGATCGCCCGGTGCATCGCCCGCCGAGCGCTCGACATCCGCCCGCGCTCCGCCTGCTTCACCGCCTTCTCCGTCTCCGCGGCGATCAGCGCCTTTTCGACCTCGGCGATCTGCTCGGCGACGGACGGCGGTGCCCCGTTCATCTCGGCGACCTGCCGGTACACGACGAGCGCCCGGGCGTGCCGACCGCGCTGGCTCAGCCCGTACGCACGGTCGAGCTTCTTCACGATCGGCGCAGCCTTGCGCTTCGCGAGGTTGCGTTTCTTCTCCAGCCCGGGAGAGGGCGCGTACGCGTGCGCCCGGTCGAAGTGTTCGTACGCGACGAACGGCTCGTCCTTCTCCAGCGCTTCGTCGCCGAGCTTCTCGGCCTTCGCGGAACGTGCACGTTTTGCGAGCTGCGGATCGACCGCCACTTCGTCGACGTCGAGCGCGCGGTCGAGCGCCTCCACCGCCGCGGCGGGCTCGCCGGCTTCCAGCTTGCCCTCGACGGTCTTCATGAGCGCAGCGACTGCGCGGGTCTTGGCGCGGGCGAGGGAGCGCGACGCGATCGTGTCGTCGGGGTTTGCGTCGGCGACCTTCTTCACGCCGACGAACCAGTCGTAGGGGCCCGGGTCCTCCGCTTTGAGCGCCGACAGGTCCCGCCGCACGGCGTAGCTGCTCACGTCGGGCGCGACCTCGGCGGCGCGCCGCCACTCGGTCGCGGCGAGGGTCCACTCCTCGGCCTGCTCGCGGGCCTCGCCGCGGGCGGTGAGCTGCGCCAAGAGCGATGCTTGCGTCGACTCGAAGGCGCTGCGGTAGCTCGGATCGGAGGGGTCCGAGCGGTGGGCCTCGGCGTAGTGGTCGAACGCCGCGTCGAGGTCCCCCGCGCGCTGGGCGGCCTGGCCCGCGGAGTAGGCACGGGCGCCTGCGGACACACACCCACCGGCCGCGAGGGCCCACGCCACGAGCAGGAGTCGAGCCGTCACCGGCCGGAAGCGTACGATCTCGCGCTCAGGTAGGCCAGGACGGGGCTTGCGGCCTCGTAGCCCACCGGTCAACGCCGGGCGGAATCCCCGCCCATCCGCCGGACCTCCACCGCGAGGACCGCAGAGATCGGGAGCGCCATCCCGAGCGCGGGGCCGATCGCCTGGGACAAGAGCCCGGCGGCGTCGACCACGGCGAGCGCGATGACCACCAGCAAGTGCGCCCATACATAGAGGCGCACCGTGCGGCCGTGTCGTCGGAAGCGATCCGCCTTCAGCGCGGCGAAGAAGAGCGCGAGGTGGGTCGGCGGGAACAGCGCGAGGTTCACGTTGCTCTTCACGAAGTCGTAGGTCGTCAGGAACCACAGCATCATGATCGCGACGCCGAGGAGCCCGAACACCAACCCCGCGACGATCGCGCCCGGGCGCGGCCGCCAGTACGTGAGGGCCGCCAGCGGGAGCACGAACAACAGGTAGATCTTGATCCACGGCCAGGGGGCCTCCGTGTTCCCGACGCCGCCCTTGTGGAACAGGACCTTCTCCTCCACGACCGGGCGCCCGTCGACCTTCGCCTCGTCCACCGCCGTCGCGAGGACGTGGGGGAGGAACGACGCCTCCCAGCGGTCGATCGGCCGGTCGATGACCGACGTCATGACGATGTCGAGGAACACGTAGAGGACGGTGCTCGGCCGGACCATCGCGAGCGCACGCTCGCGGTAGGTCTGGTCCTCGACCTTCGCGACGGCCTGAGACAGGGCGCCGTCGAACGCCCGGTCGATCTCCAGCGCGACCCGCGTCGAGCAGTTGTCGACGAAGTGGTGGTAGCGGTACTTGCCGCCGCTTTCGTCGACGTACGCGCGCAGACGCTCCGCCAACTCCCGCCGAGCCTTGGCGTCGAGCGCCAGGCGGCGGCGCACGATCGATCGGTCCTCGCGCCGGTACGCCTCGAGCGTACGGCGCGTCGGCGTCACGCTGACGAACGCCTCGACCTCCCCGCGGAGCAACCGCAGCAGGAAGTTCCCCGAGAAGTCGACGCTCCCGAAGTTGTAGACGACGTCGAGGCCCGACGGCTCGATCACCCGGATCGCCGCGTGCCCCCAGAACGAGTACAGCTCGGGGCCCGCCGAGAAGATGATCAGCTCGATCGCCGGCCCGGTCGCGGGCAGCTCGATGTGCACCGGCGGCGCGCGGCGCGGTGCGGCGGCGACCGTCGCGGTGCTGGAGGTGATCGTGGTGGTCGCGGTTTGCGCGACGAGCAGGGACAACGCCAGCGGGCCGAACATCGAGCGGGTGAGAGCTTGTCACCCTCCGTGCCCAAAACATAGAGAGCGCACGTGGACGGACATGCCCTCAAGAACTGGTTGGTCGCGCGGTTGACGGACGATCGGGCCGAGGCCGACTGGGCGGGCCTCCTCGAAGCCGGCTTCGAGGCGCTCCTCGACAGCCCGTTCGCCGAGGTCGTCCCGGACGCGGCGGGGCGCGAGGCCGCGCGCGCGCTGGTGCAGAGTGATCGCCTCGTGGATCTGGTGCGTCCGAGCGCGAAGCTGGTGATCCCGCTGATCCTCGCCCACGCCCGCGAGGACCAGGCGCCGCTCGGGCGGTGGGTGCCGAAGGAGGCCCGCGGCCGCATCGAGACACTCGCGGCTCGGCCCGGCTGGGTCGCGCCGGAGTGGGTTCAGGCGCTGTACGCCCAAAAGGCGATGGAGGAGCTGGTCGCCGACACGCTCTACCGGTCGCTCCGCGACTTCTCCACGATCGTGCCGCGCATCGTGCAGTCCGTGATGCCTTCGCCGCTCGGCAAGCTCGCCAAGCTCGGGGGGAAGGCGACGGGCGGCGTCGGGGGGCGGGTGTTCGAGGAGGTCGAGCGTCGCCTCGAGGGAGAGATCAAACGGTTCCTGGAGAAGGGCACCCGGCGCGCCTTGGACGGCGCGGCGAGGTTCACGGTCGATCACATCGACGGGCCCTCCGCCGCACAGGCGAAGAAAGAGCTCGTCGGGTTCGTGCTGGACCACTCGGCCGCGTTCCACGTCGGTCCGCTCGACGACGCCGCAGTCGCGGAGATCGACGCGATCGCGGAGCTGATCGCCCGGCACGTCGCGGCCGCCGAGGAGACCGGCGCGATCATCGACGCGACGGCGGATCGGATCTTCGAGCGCTTCGGCGGTGGTTCGTTGCGAGACGCGTTCGAGGCTTGCGGCATCACCGAGCGCCCGCCGTACGCGGCCTGGGCGGCGTCCACGTGGCCCGCGATACCGCGGATTGTGGCCGCTCCGGGCATAGACGCTTGGCTCGGGACGTTGTGCGAAGAAATCGTATCCGAGGTTGCCCCCGCCTCCCCCGAATAATCGTAAGGCTCGTGATCCTCATCAGCCTGGGAGACGTACTGCTCATGACGGCAACTCGATGCATGTTGTTACCTACAGCTCACCCGTGTTGGGGACGACCCTTGCACTCGGGCTGGCGCAGCGTTCAGGGCGCTGCTACGTTCCGCCCATGACCGGCGTGTCGGACGCACGGTCGGGGGCGGACTTGGGTCCGGACACCGACGACGTCGAGCTCGTGAGGGCGCTCGGACGCGGGGATCAGGCCGCGCTGGGTTTCCTCTACGACCGCTACTCGGGCCTGTTGTTGGCCCTCGGGACACGGGTCCTCGGTAACCAACGCGAAGCCGAAGATCTCCTGCACGACGTGCTCTTGGAGGCCTGGCGGGCCGCCAAGACCTACGATCGCCAACGCGGAACGGTGCGGGCGTGGCTCTGCATGCGGATGCGCAGCCGCGCCCTGGATCGCTTGCGCTCGGCCGGCCGATCCCGTGTCGTACTGGACGAGCAGGGCGGCGCCATGGACGGAGTGAGCGAAGAGGATCCGTCGGTCGCGCCCGACCGGCGAACGGTGCGGGCCGCCCTCGCGGCGCTCCCCTCCGACCAGCGCACCGTGCTGGAGCTCGGTTACTTCCAGGGCATGACGTCTTCGGAGATCGCGAAGCACGTCGACATTCCGATCGGGACGGTGAAGTCCCGCGTCGCGCGTGGGCTCGCGCAGCTGAGGACCGCGCTGATCGATGACGAAGGGGGTGTGGCATGAACGCGCACGACCTCGTGTACGAGTACGTCCTGGGCGCGCTCTCCGAAGAGGAGACGAAGGCGTTCGAGGCAGAGCTCGAGCAGTCGCCGGATCTCGCCAAGGAGGTCGCGGACGCCAACGACGCGTTCACGACGCTGCCGATGGCGCTCGCACCGGTCGCGCCCGAGACGGACGTCAAGGCGCGGCTGATGAAGAGCGTGGCGGGGAGCGATCGCTTCCTCCCGTTCGCGGCGGACGTCGCCCGTTACGCGGATCTCGCGGTCGAGAAGGTCCGCGAGCTGTTCAAGAAGATCGACGGGGAGTGGGAAGACGGTCCGTTCCCGGGCATCAAGCTCATCCACTTCGACGGCGGGCCGGCGGCCTGCGCGGCCGACGTCGGCTTCGTGACGCTCCCGGCCGGGCTCGAGTTCCCGCGCCACAAACACCACGGGTTCGAGGTGAACTACATCCTGGTCGGCGCGATGATCGACGACGACGGGACGCGGTACGGCCCGGGTGAGGCGATCGAGAAGACCGAAAAGGACGTGCACGCGTTCAAGATCCCGGATGAGAGCGACACGGTCATCTTCATCGGGAACAACGGCTTCGAGATCGTCTTCGACGACGACTAAGACCCACTCTGCGCGCCAGACTCCGGGGGCACGTTCGCGTTGTCCCCGAAGCGGTCCTATGATGCGCGCGCCATGAGTCGAGCCAAGAAGGTCCTGCTCGGTCTGGGCGCCGCTGTCGCGCTCATCGCGCTGCTGATCATCAGCAACGTCGTCTGCATCAGCGCCTACCTCAAGTACGGGATGGCGGTCGAGCAGTGCCCCAGCGGGGACGTCCTCGGCGGGGTGCGCATCGACGCGTACGGCCTGCGCCGCGGGACCCCCGGGCAGGTGCAGGTCGGTGCGTACGGCTACTACACGACGGGGCCGGCGGACGAGATCCGCACGGCGTCGCTGTCCCGGATCACCGCGCGCCTCGAGCTGCTCGACGGTGACGCGGCGACCCCCCTCGAACCCAAGGAGGGGTGGAAGGACGACGGGGACGCCGTGGCCGGACAGATCGTGCTCCCGAAGGACCTCGGCGACGGCGACTACAAGCTCCGCGCGACGGTGCAGACCCCCCTCGGCGAGCACCAGCTCGCGGTGCCGCTCGCGGTGTACGCGCCGGCGAAGATCCACGTCATCACCGACCGCCCGCTCTACGAGCCGGGCAACACGATCCACTTCCGCGCCACGGTGCTCCGCGCGCGCGACCTCGCGCCGCTCGACGGACGCCCGGGGCGCTTCGAGGTCTACGACCCGACGGGCACGCTCGTCTTGGAGGAGAAGGCGGAGGCGGGTGCGTTCGGCGTCGCGAGCGGGAGCCTCCCGCTGGACGCGGGCGCGCCGACGGGTGCGTGGCGCGTGCGGTGGGTGTCGGGCTCCGCGAACGGCGAGGTCTCGGTTCGCGTCGCGCCCTTCCAGCTCCCGCGCTTCTCGGTGTCGGCGACGCCGAACCGTCCGTTCTACCGACCCAACGACGTCCCGAAGCTGCGCGGCACCGTGCGGTACTCGTCCGGCGCGCCGGTGTCGGGCGCGCGGGTCACGTTGCACTGGCGCGTGAACGGCGAGTGGCCGCCGCCGCGCACGTGGGTCGCGGCGTTGCCCAAGTCACTCGTCGCGGATGCCCAGGGCACGTTCGACGTCACGCTCCCCGCGGTGCCGGCGCGGCTGATGGGCACGCTGAACGTCTCGGCGAGCCTCGGCGCGACGGACGCGTCGGGGGATCGAGTCGACGGAGCGACGTCGCTGTTGTTCAGCGAGGACGGCATCGCGGTCGACGTGGTCACGGAGCTCGCGGACGGGTTGGTCGGCGGGTTCAACAACCGCGTGTACCTGCGCGCGACGACGCCGGCCGGCACCCCGCTCGCGGGGGTGAAGCTGAACGTGAAGCGTGCGTGGGACACGACGGACGAGGGCGTTACGGTCGAGGCGGACGAGGACGGCGTCGGCTCGCTGCAGATCGATCCTGGTTCGCCGGTGAACGTCGTGGTGCCGGCGATGCCGGTGCGACCGCCGCCGCGTCCGGCGCCGGCGGTGATCGACTCGATCACGGAGATGATCGACGGCGGCTACGTGCTCGCGGACCAGACGATGATCAGCCGCTGGAAGGACGGCTTCGGCGACTGCGCGCACCTCGTGTCGGGGTCGAGCGACACGTTCCAGCTGGGGCTCTCGGTCGAGCCCACGGGGCGCATCAACGGGGTGTCGAGCGGTGATGCGCCCGCGGCGCGTTGCCTCGCGAAGCAGCTCGGAGGCAAGGGGCTCCCGCGCGGGACGGAGCGCCTCTACCGGATCTCGGTGACGCTCAACGCGGACCTGCCGTCCGTCGAGGTCGACGCGGACGGGATGCCGGAGGTGCCGAGCGAGGTGTCGGTCGCGTTGGCGCGCGCGGCGTTGAACGCACGTCGTTGCCTGTCGCCGGACCTGCGGTCGGGCTCGAAGTGGCCGCGTTTGTTGCGGTGGGCGATCGGTGCCAACGGTCGGCTCGCGGTGCGCTTCGGCGCAGACCCGAAGTTCTCGGGCCTGCGTCCCGCGCGCGGGGTGCAGTCCTGTATCGAGGCGCGGTTCTCGGCGGCGAGCCTCGACGCGGATCGCGATCGCGTTCAGCAGCTCGCGGCGACACCGCACTTCGGCTACGCGCGGTTGTCGATTCGGCCGCGTGCGTCGATCGAGGTGAACCAGCCCGGGCCGACGACGTTCCTCGGGTACGAGCTGGCGGTGTCGGCCGAGACCAAGGACGGCGAGAAGATCGGCGAGACGACGCTGCGGCGTCGGCCGGGGACGGTGCCGTCGTTCCGCATCCGCGCGACGCCGACCATCGCGAAGCCGGGCGACGCGGTGGAGCTGAGCTTCTTGCGCGGGCCTTCGTTCGTCGGTGAGCTGCCGAAGAAGATCTGGCTGCGGAGCGCGGTGCACAACCTGGAGACCGAGGTCGATCGCGAGAAGAAACGTGCGAGCTTCACGCTCCCCGCGGACGCCGAGGGCTGGTTCGAAGCGAGCTGGGGCGGCGGACGTGCGCTGGTTTATGTCCAGGACGACGCCGAGCTGTCGGTGTCCGTCACGCCGGACAAACCGAAGTACCGCCCGGGCGAGACGGCGACGCTCGCGATTCAGACGAACGCGGGCAAGACCGGGACGCCGGCTGCGGTGGGTTTGATCGGTGTGGACGAGTCGCTCGGACAGCTCGTGTCGCTGCCCGGGCCGAGTGACATGGCGTCGCTACGGGACCTGCCGCAGATGAACGGCGCGGCGTTCGGTGCGCTCGACGCGAAGGCGCTGACGATGGGGCGTATCCGCGGGAAGAACGCGATCGAGGCGACGGTGCTGAAGGTGACGAACATCCCGTCGCCCGCGGAGAGCGACGTGTTCACGAGCGCGAACGGCTCGACGACGTTCGACCCGATCGCGCCGCTCACGGATCACTTCTACGCGGTGCTGCTCGAGCTCCACGCGCAGGTGCGCAAGTGGGAGGAGGCGGCGCCCAAGGAGGAGATGATGACGCCGAAGCGGATGGCGGAGCTGTTTGTCTCGGCGCGCGACGCCGTGCAGGCGAGAGGTGAGCGGGTCGACGACGCGTACGGGCGTCCGCTGCGGCTGTCGCGTCTGCCTCAGGATCTGTTGGCGCTGACGGATCCCCGCCTCGTGGTGATCGAAGGGACGCGGATGCCCGAGGACGTCGAGAACTGGCAGGCGTGGGTGAGGAAGGTGAAGCCGTGAAGTCCATTCAGTGGATCGTTGCCCTGACGTTGGTCGTCGGTTGCGCGCAGAAGGACGAGGCGCCGGCCGCCATCATGGAGCAGGAGGAGGCGTTCGATCTCGCCGCCGACCGCGGCGGAGGCGGGTTCGGCGGGGTGGCCCCCGGATCACCCGCGCCGGCGGAGGCGCCGCGTCGCTCGCGCGCAAAGATGAAGAAGGAGGCGTCGGTCGGGAGCCTGATGCTCGAAGGCAAGGGCAACATGGAGCCCGAGGCCGAGCCGGAGGCGGACGACGAAGACGGCGAGGCTGCGCCCGCGACCCGCGCGTGGTTCCCGGAGACGTTCCTGTGGGAGCCGCGGGTCGAGACGAACGCGTCGGGGCAGGCATCGTACGACGTGAAGATCCCCGACCGCCTCACGACGTGGCGGGTGCTCGCGCTGGCGCACTCGCGCGACGGTGCACAGGCGGGGACGGTGACGTCATTCGTCGGGACGCTGCCGGTCTACCTCGACCCGATCGTGCCGAAGCAGCTCTTGGTCTCGGACGTCGTCGACGTGCCGATCCAGGTCGTGAACAACACCGAAGAGGCGGTGTCCGGGAAGCTCACGGCGAACGTCGAGGGGGCCGTGCTGGTGGCCGCGGCGGGCGACGTGAAGCTGCCGCGCGGCGGTTCGACGGTGCGGTTCCTGCGGGTGCGCGCCGACCGGCCCGGGACGGTGAAGCTCTCCGCGCGGTTCGGTCGCTACGACGCCGTGGAGCGGACGTTCGAGGTCTTCCCGCGTGGGCGCCTCGTGGAGTCGGAGCACGGTGGGACGCTCGCATCGCCGCGGACGGTCGCCATCGACGTCGCGTCGAACGCGGACCCGGACGCGGTTCGTGCGCGCCTCGTCGTGTACCCGGGCGCGCTCGGTCTGCTGACTTCGGAGGTCGGCGCGTGCATGGCGCGCGGCGGCCCGGCCGACGATGCGTACACGCTGCTCCTCGCGGGGCGGGCGGGTGTCTTGGCGGAGAAGCTCGGGGGCAAGGTCGACCCCGAGCACCTGCGGCGCATGCGGATCGTCGCGACGCAACGTACCTTGCGCCACACGCGCGCTCCGGATCCGGCGACCGCCGCGCTGTTCGTGGAGGCCGCGTTGGCGCACCCCGAGCAGCCGGTGCTGAAGCGGCTCGGCGATCGTCTGGCGTCGCAGCTGCAGTCGGCGCAGAGCCCTGACGGGACGTTCGGTGGCGGCACGGGGTGGCCGCTGCAGCGGGTGTTGATCGCGACGGCGGACGGCGTGCGTGCGGTGCTCGCGGCGGGTGACGACGAAGCGGGCGAGCGTCGTGCACGCGCCGTGACGGTGCGCGCGAGCGGTGCGTTCGAGCGCCACACGCGCCGCGTCGAGGACGCGTACACGGCGGCGGCGATCGTCGCGAGCGGTGGCGTGGAAGGCACGATCCGCGACGTGCTGCGGAAGCGGGTCGTCGATGCGCTCGAGCAGCGCGAGGACGGCGCGCGGATCCTCCCGGTGCCGAAGGGCGTGGTCCGTGCGGATGGTCGGCGGCCGACGGTGGTCGAGGCGACGGCCCTCGCGGTGCTCGCGTTACACGGGAGTGAAGACGCTTCGAAGCTGCTCCCGGATCTCGGCGCGGCGATTCTCTCCGCGTACCGGCCGTGGGGCGGCTTCGGCGACGCGGTGACGAACCTCGCGGCGCTGCGCGCGGTGGCGGTGGTGTTCGACGAGCCCATCCCCGAGAACGTGAAGATCCGTCTGACGAAGGACGGCGAGGAGGTCGTGTCGGGTGCGATCGATCCGAAGCGTCGTCATGAGCGTTACGCGCTGAGCGCGCGGGTGCGCGGCGCGGTGGGGGCGCATCAGTGGAAGGTCGAGGCGCAGCCTCCGGTACCAGGGCTCGGCTTCACGCTCACGCTCGAGTCGTACGTCCCGTGGCCGGCACCGACGCGTCGTGACCTCGCGTTGGAGATCGACGTCGGCGCGGCGGCTCGCGTGGGGGCGAAGGTCCCGGTCGCGGTGCGCGTCGGGGCGCCGCCAGGGACGCGGGTGACGGTGAAACATCAGCTCCCCGCGGGCGTGCGGCCGGACCCGTCGTCGTTGGCGTCGCAGCAGATCACGGGGACGTTGGAGCGCTACGTGGTCGACGCGTCGGGCGTGGAGCTCACGTTCGCGGTGCGGGCGGGGTCGGCGCCGATCGCCTACGACGTCATCCCGTCGTTCGCCGGGACGCTGAACGCGCCGGCTTCGAGCGTCGAGATCCTCGGGCAGGGCGTGACGATGCATGTGCCGCCGTCGGTGTGGACGGTGAAGCGCTGAAATCACCTTGCAGGGCGGGCGGCTTCGGCTAGGCTCCGGGGCGGCCCGTGCGACGACTCCTCTACGTGAACCTCGACTTCCCGCCGATGAGCGGGCCGGGGATCTGGCGGGCGTTCAGCTTCGCGAAGTACCTGCCGGAGAACGGGTACGCGTTGACGGTGCTGTGCTCGGACCGTTCGCCGTCGCGGTCGCGTTACGACGACGCGCTCCTCGCGGAGCTCCCCGCGGTGACCGAGGTGCACCGCATCACGAGTCAGTTCCAGGGGGACCTGCAGAAACACACCGACGCGATCGGTGGGTTGCCGCTCCCGCGTCTACTGAAACGACCGGCAGTGCGTGCGGGGAAGCTGTTCATCCACCACTACCCGGACGCGCAGTTTCACTGGGCGATGAAGGTCGCGGCGAAGGGAGCGGCGCTCGTCCGGCGCGGCGAGGTCGACGCGATGTTCACGAGCGGACCTCCGCACGTCGCGCACCTCGCGGGGTTGATCGTCCGCGCGGCGAAACGAATCCCGTGGGTGATGGACTACCGCGACCTGTGGTCGGACGACCGCGTGCAGATCAAACAGACGAGTTACCAGCAGGCGTTCTTCGAGCGGGTGGAGGCGCGTGTCGTGAAGACGGTGGACGGTATCGTCTGTGTGTCGCCCGGTTATCGCGACCACCTCGCGGAGCGCTTCGGTCTGCCGGCGTCGAAGTTTCACGTCATACGAAACGGGCACGACATCCCGACGGAGCTCCTCGCCGCCGCGGACGAGCGGCCGAAGAACGCGCGGCTTCACCTGCACTTCAACGGGACGCCGCAGTACACCCATCCGTTCGGGTTGGTGGTCGACACGGTGGAGCGCATCGTCGAGTCGCACGGACGATCACGCGCGCCACTCGTCACGTTCACCGGATTCCCGGCGAAGCTCGCGGAGCAGGTGGAGGCGAAGGGGCTCGGTGACTTGGTGCAGAACGTCGGGCACATGTCGCGCGACGACAGCATCCGCTACAGCCTCGGGTGCGACGTGTTGATCGCGATGGTGAACGACGCGAACCCGCTCTACCGCGGGACCATCCCGGGTAAGGCGTACGAGGCGCTCGCGCTGGGGCGGCACCTCCTCGCGCTGCTCCCGAAGGGGAGCGTGGTGGGGCCGATGATCGACGAGGCGAAGAACGGCACACTCGTGAACGTCGGGGATCCGGACGAGGCGTACCGCGCGGTGGTGCGGCTGTTGGAACGATTCGAAGCCGGGACTCTGCACGACCAGGACCCGGCGATGCGGGCAAGCACCGCAGAGAAGTACTCGCGGCGCGCGCAGGCGCGGCAGCTCGCCGGGGTCCTCGATGCGTACGTGGGGACGACTTGATCCCGGGGGCGCGAGACGTACCGCGGGGCGACGTCGTCGTGCTGCTCAATGCGCCCGACGATTCGGTGCGTGCGGCGATGGCCACGGCGTTCCCGGGCGCGCGGCTGCTGACGTTGGGGCGTGACCTCCCGTGCGGGTTGGCGGGAGCGCTGCGCGCCGCGCGTTCCATTCGAGCGAACGCGGTGGTCGTCGCGCAGCACCAGCGCAAGCTCGAGCTGGTCGCGATGGCGGTGCCAGGGGCGTCGCGGTTCGTCGTGCGGCGGGGCATCTTGGCGCCGCTCGCGTTTGCGGACCTCGCGGTGGAGCAGGTGATGGCGCTGCCGCGGCTGCGGACGACGGCGCGTCGCGTGCGCCGGCGTGTGGCGTCGCTGCGGCGCGCTTCGGATCGCGAGGCGGGCCTCGCGCTGGACAACGACTTCTCGGCGCTCGCGCGTCGGGTCGCGGATCTGCCGATGGGTTGGGAGCGTCTCGAGGTGTCGGTGGTGATTCCGGTCTACAACCGTCGCCCGATCCTCGCGAAGACGCTCGCCGCGCTCGCGGCGTCGACGTATCCGCTGGAGCTCGTCGAGGTGATCATCGCGGACGACGGGAGCAACGACGAACCGGAGTTGCTCGTGCGTCGTTTCCGCGATCGGCTCCGGGTTTGTGTCGTGCGGCAGGAGGACCTCGGCTTCCGCGCGGCACGGGTGCGCAACCTCGGCATGCAGGCGGCCCGGGGTGAGGTGATCGTGCTGCTCGACTGCGACATGCTCCCGGCGCCGGAGCTGCTCGCTGCGCACGCACGGTGGTTCCACGTCACCGAAGCGCCGCTGGTGACGGTCGGCGGGCGACGTTTCGTCGCGACGGACGACGTCAGCGTGGAGGAGATCGAGGCGGACTCGCGCGTGGTGGAGCGCCTGCCGGACCGTCTCGCTCCGGCGGCGATTCGTTTGGCGGAAGCGCCGACGCTCGACTGGCGCATCCCGCGCTACGACGAGACCCACGACCTTCGGAAGGAGCCGTACGGCTATCGGTTCGGTGCGAGCGGCAACCTCGCGTTCTTTCGGCGCGACGCGTTGGCGGTCGGTGGCTTCGACGAGTCGTACGAGCGGTGGGGTGGCGAGGACGTCGAGTTCTCCTACCGTCTCTACCGCCGCGGCGCTTGGTTCATCGCCGAGCGCGAGGCGCTCGCGCACCACCAGGAGCACCCCGACGCGGTCGTCCGGGAGGAGGACGCCCAAACGACGCGCGTGATGACGCGGAGCAAGATCCCGGTCGAACGTCTCGAGGCGCCGGGAGAGACCTTCGAGGTCCCGAAGGTCGCGATCGTGAGCCGGGTGCCCGCGACGTTCGCGCAGGTGGGTGTGTCGACGGAGGTCCGGTGCGGCGACGTGTCGGCGGCCATCGATGCGGCGCGCGCGGAGTACATCCTGGAGGTGGGCGAGGGCGACCAGCTCGACCCCGACTGCGCCGCGCGCCTCGCGGACGCCTTGGACCGCCACCCGCGCATGAACGTCGCGGTCGCAGCGTTCACGCTCCCGGACGGACGCACGCGCCTGAGCACGGTGGCGGGCCGCCCGCGGATGTTCCGCGCGCGTGACTGGTACCGCGCGAGGCACCTCGCGGCCGATGGAGAACAGATCGGGCGCGCGCTCGAACGCCTCGCCGAGGTCGTCACGGTGGAGCGCGTGCTGTCGACCTGCGGCGAAGGCGAGGCGCGCCAGAGCCAGGCGCTTGCGACGAGCGTGGCGTTCGAAGAGGCGCCCGGGAACGCGTGGTGCCAGGCCGTGGATCGAGCGACGTCCTAGGGCCTACAACGCCTGCGCGATCCTGCGTCGCACGCCGCGGTCCGGCGCGCTCTTCACCACGGCTTCGATGGTCGCGGCGTCGCGCGCGTCGAGCGGGAAGGAGCCCTGCACGGCCTCCGTGAGGTCGAAGCCCGACAGCTCCGAGAGGATGGGGACGCCGAGGCCGACGCCGGCGCCGAGGCCGACCATCCAGCCGGCGGCGCGGCGGTCGTCGCGGTGGGACTCGACGCGGAAGAAGCCGATCGAGGCGACGAGGATCTCCACGTCCGCGCCGCGGCGTCGCGTGGGGCGGGAGAGGACGTCACGGTCGCCGTAGAAGCAGGCGGCGTAGGCGCCGGTGGAGGCGCCGAAGGCGAGGCGGGCGACCTGGCCGCTCACCGTGCTGACGCGGAGCTGGCCGCGCACCGGGCCGTCGGGCCGGAGGTAGAAGATCTCGGTGCCCGCCATCTGCGAGACACCCACGCCGCCGCCGCCGAGGTAGCCGATGGCGACCGCCGTGGCTTCGCGGTCGAGCTGGCCTTCGAGTCCCGACAACGCGCGGACGAACCGCTGCGTCAGGCCCGGGAGGTGATCACGATCTTCGGAGGCGTTGCCGAGGGATTCGATGACGAAGCGGGTCGTCTCCCCGGCCTTGGCCGCCTTCTCACGGGCGGTCGCGGCGACCCCGGCGAGTTTGTCGCCGAGGTCACTGGTGGCGGTCCGCGCGGAGTCGGCGAGACCCCGCGCGAACTTCGACCATTTGGGTTCGTCGCTCACGAACTCGAACCAGCCCGAAGGCTAGTAGCGGTAGTGCTCCGGCTTGAACGGACCCTCGATCTCCACCCCGAGGTAGTCCGCCTGCTTCTGCGTGAGCGTGGTGAGCTTCGCGCCGAGGCGGTCGAGGTGAAGCGCGGCGACCTTCTCGTCGAGCTTCTTCGGGAGCATGTACACCTTCTTCTCGTACTTGCTCGTGTTGTTCCACAGCTCGATCTGCGCGAGCACCTGGTTGGTGAACGAGCACGACATCACGAACGACGGGTGACCCGTTGCGCAGCCGAGGTTCATCAGACGACCGCGCGCGAGGAGCGTGATCTTTTTGCCGTCGGGGAAGATGAAGTGATCGACCTGCGGCTTGATCGGGTCGCACTTGATCTCGTCGTTGTTCTCCAACCACGCGACCTGAATCTCGGTGTCGAAGTGGCCGATGTTCGCGAGGATCGCCTCGTTCTTCATCGCCTTCATGTGCTCGGCGGTGATGACGTCGTCGTTACCCGTGGCCGTGATGAAGATGTCACCCACCGGGGCGGCCTCGTCCATCGTGACGACCTGGTAGCCCTCCATCGCGGCCTGCAGCGCGCAGATGGGGTCGATCTCGGTGATCAGCACGCGGGCGCCCTGGCCACGCAGCGCGTGGGCGGTGCCCTTGCCGACGTCGCCGTAACCCGCGACGACCGCCGTCTTGCCCGCGACCATCACGTCCGTCGCGCGCTTGAGGCCGTCGAGGCCCGACTCACGGCAACCGTAGAGGTTGTCGAACTTCGACTTCGTGACCGAGTCGTTCACGTTCATCGCGGCGCAGAGGAGCTTGCCGGCCTTCTCGAGCTTGCGGAGCGCGTTGACGCCCGTGGTCGTCTCCTCGGAGACGCCGCGGATCGCGTCGTTGCCCTCGAAGTACTGCGGGAACTTCTCGTGGACGTGCGCGGTGAGGTCGCCGCCGTCGTCGAGGATCATGTTCGGCGCCTTGCCGTCCTTGAACGCGCCGAGCTGGAGGTCGAGGCAGTCGACGTACTCCTTCTCGGTCTCACCCTTCCAGGCGAACACCGGGATGCCGGCCTTCGCGATCGCGGCGGCGGCGTGGTCCTGCGTCGAGTAGATGTTGCACGAGGTCCAGGTGACCTCGGCGCCCAGGGCCGCGAGCGTCTCGATGAGCACGGCGGTCTGGATCGTCATGTGGAGGCAGCCGGCGATGCGGGCGCCCTTGAGCGGCTGGCTCGCGCCGTACTCCTCGCGGAGCGCCATCAGACCGGGCATCTCGGTCTCGGCGATTTCGATTTCCTTGCGTCCGAAATCGGCCTGGGCAATGTCGGCGACTTTGTAGGTCTTGCTCTCGTCCATGGGGTGAAGGAACCTAGGAGCCCTGTTCTTGTCAACGACTGTCGAGGGACGTCCCAGGAAGCGAGCTGACCCATGGAACCGGCCGATCAGGACCTCCTGCACATCCTCGTCATCGATGACGACCCCGACATGCGCGACCTCCTCACCCAGGTCTTGTTACCCGGTGGTCACCAAATCTTTTCAGTGGAATCAGCAGAGGAGGGCTTGGAGCTCCTCCCCTACACGACGTTCCAAATCGCCTTTCTCGACCAGAACTTGCCGGGGATGGAGGGGCTCGTATTCGGCGAGTATCTCCGCAAGAACAACCCGTTCCTGAAGATCGCGTTGGTGACGGGGTCGGAGGAGACCCACATCGATCGCACCGCGAGCGCGCTCGACATCCGGGTCATCCGCAAACCGTTCCAGGTGTCCGAGATCCTCGACCTCGTGACCGCGTTTCGTTCCGAGGCAGCCGAGCGTCGCGAGCAACGGCTCGCCCACACCGACCCCGAGTACCACGTCCCGATGGCGCGACACTTGGCCGAGCTTTCGGATGTCTTTGCGCTCCCGAACATCCCCACACGGATCGAAGAGCGCATCATTCGCACGGTGCGAGATAGCCTCGCCTCGCTCCGCACCGTGTCGCGTTACAACGAGCGCGACCGGGCCGTCGCGTACGCAGGTCTGGTCACCATGAATGTCCTCGGCATCAAGGCACCGAAGATCAACGGCCGTACTCTGCTCGAGGAGTACGACGCGTTGATGGAAGAGCACGGGCGCGAGCCGCTCGGCTCAGAGCGCCAAGAGGACGAGTAACGCGGCCATCCCGACGATGACCGTCACCAGGACGTTCTTCACACGGTACGCGACGGCGAACGCGAGCCCCGCCGCGACGCCGCGCGCGTAGATGGGTTCGCCGTCCTGCGGGAGGACCGCCGGCACGACCAGCGCCGTGAGGGCGGCGATCGGAACGTAGCGCGCGAGGCGCTCGAAGAACGCCCCCGACCCGCCGCTCAGGATGAAGGACGCGCGGAGCAACAACGTGGCCGCCGCGATGGCGCCGAAGAGGAGGACCCAGCTCACGCGCGCACCCGATCCAACGCGAGGCCGAAGCCGATGCCGATCAGCACGGAGAGGATGACGCCGCTGTGGTGCGGCGCCTTCAGCAGCAGCACCGCAGCCACCGCCGTGACGACGGCGCACGCGACCTGCTTTCGGTCGCGGATGGCCGGCGCGAGCAGCGCGATGAAACAAAGCGGCACCGCGAACTCCAAGGACCACGACGGAGGTATCGACGCGCCCGCGAACGCGCCGACCGCCGTCGTGCTCACCCACATCGTCCACATGGGTACTGCGCAGCCGAAGTAATACGCGACGCGGTGTGGGAGCGAACGTTCGCGCGCCGCGGTCAGCGCGTAGGCTTGGTCGGTCAACAGGTACGCGTAGACGATGCGCTTCGGGAGCGGCTCACCTCGGAAGGTCGGTGCGATCGCCGCGCTGTAGATCATGAAGCGCAGGTTGATGATCACCGCGGTGATGAAGACGACGATCAGCGGCGCGTCATTGGCGAGCAGCTCGTAGGCGGCGAGCTGCGACGCACCCGCGAACACCGAAGCGGAGATCGCGGTGGCCTCCAGCGGCGACAGCTCGAGCCCCGACGCGGAGACGCCGGCGATCAGTCCGAACGGGATGCCGCCGAGCATGACCGGCAGCATGTCGCGCGCGCCGCGCAGCGCGATCGCGCGTGGGCTCTCGGCGGCGTCGGACACCCGTCGGTCATCGCACGCGGCGCGCGCGGATGCGACCGTTCGTCGACCCGTCCGAGGTCCACTCGGACCAGAACACCACCCCGTCGACCGCGGCGAGCCCGCGGGCCGAGGTGTTCGCCGGGTTGGTCACCGGGGCGACCCGCTCGGGGGTTCCGCCGGCGAGGGGGATCGACCAGACGTTGGCCAGGCGACCGCTCGGCGCCTCTGTCGTGTAGTAGAGCAGCACGCCGTCGCTCGCGAGCGCGTAGACGCCGTGGGTTTCGTCGTCCGGGTTCGCGCGGGTGGTGAGTGTCTCCGTCGCGAAGGTGCTCTTGTTCGTGCGACGCAGCCAGCCGGTGGTGTTGAGGCCGTTCGCGCTGTCGCCGTAGTAGATCCAGTCGCCCAAGAGGAGGGCATCCTTCGGCTCCTCCTCTTGGTTGCTCAGCATCGGGTCCGGCGTCTCGCCGACGAGCGCGTGCGCGACGCGGAAGAGGTTTGCGTTGGCGTCGAACCAGTACACGTACGTGTCGTCGGCGACCATCGTCTGCACGAAGCTCGACCCGCCGGAGAACTGCAGCTCGGCGTAGGTGTCGACCGCCGTGCCGATCGGGTGTGCGCGCAGATAGAGCGGGCTGTCGACGGTCCAGAAGATTCGGCCGTCGGCGATCGCGAAGCCGTCGGGGGAGCGCTGCGTCGCCGTGGTGACGTCGACGAGCGGCGCCGCGAGCGCCTTGTCGCGGTAGCGGACGTGACCGGGGCGCGGACCGGAGCGTTCGTCGAGCGCCGTCCACGCCACGTGTTGATCCGACACGACGAGGCGGTCCGGGTAGGACTGGTTGGTCGCGACGGGGACGGGGCCCGGCCCGCCGAAGAACGTGCGTTGGAAGACGCCGCCGGCGGAGGCGTCGATCGTCCAGTAGAGATCGTCGGCGTCGGCCGCGAGGCGACCGGGGCGTTGGCCGGGGAGGTCCTGCCAGACGAACGCTTGGCACACGCCGTCGATGCACGCGCCGCCCGCGCAGTCGAAGCCACACGCGCCGCAGTGCGCGACGCTCACCTGGGGGTCGACGCACTCGCCGTCGCACCAGGTCTCGTCACACGGCCCCGCGTCCCGCTCGGTGCCACCGTCGCGGTCCGTTCCGCCGTCGCCGTTCGTTCCACCGTCGCGGTCGGCTCCGCCGTCGGTGGTGGAGCCGTCGCGCGCCGCGCCGCCGTCCCGATTCGTGCCCGCGTCCGTCGCGGCTCCGCCGTCGCGCGCTCCCGTCCGGCACACGTTCGCCTGACAGGTGTAGCCGTCGACGCAGTCGTCGTCGGTGGTGCACGGGAACTCGAGGTCACCCTCGCCGGGCGGGTCGACGCTGCACGCCGCGAGCGTGAGGGCCGCGATGAAGAGCGGGCGCCGCATCAGAACCGCCCCGCGACGACGGCGTGTGCGCCGCCTTCATTCGCGGTGACGCCCGCGCTCACGTCGTCGCCGGTGAGCCACCACGCGAGCGCGCCGCCCACCGCGAGTGCGCCTGCGGTCGCGAGCGCGACGTTCGCGCCGAGCGCGGCGTCGCGGCTCCGTTCGATCTCGTGTTGGGCGCCGACGAAGCTCGGGTCGTACGCGTTGTCCTCGTGCCCCTTCGCTTTCAGCGCGAGCGCGACGCCGACGCCCGCGCTCACGGCGGCGGTCGACCACAGCGCGACGGGGACGATCGGGAACGACGACTCCGGTGCCGTGGTCGTGAGCGTGGACGCGACGGGGGCGCCGCCGAGGAGTCGAACGACGGAGCTACGTACGCCCGCGAGCAGTGCGCCTTCGTCACCTTCGAACGTGTCGTAGACGCGGCCTTCGGTCGACGCACCCCGGATGTCGATCTGCTTCAACGTGACGATCCACGAAGCAGACACCCGCGCGATCTGCGGGACGATCAACCGGTCGACGCCGAGCGCGCCGCCGATCTCGGCGAGGCAGCTCGTGTCGTCGCAACCGACCATCTGCTTCTTCTCTTCGAAGCTGAGCATCTGCTGCACGTCGCGACCGGCGAGGACTTCGTCGAAGACGCGTGCGTTGGCGACTTCGGTCGTGAGCACCTCCGTGAGGATCGGGAGCAACGCTTCGCGGACGTCCGTCGCTTGCACGTCGAACACCGCGACCTTTCCGCCGACGTGCGGCATCGCGACCAGGAGGAGAGCACAAGACAACACCGTGGTTGGTGGGTGTCGGCTCTCGTCGTAGCTGTGACGTGATCAGGGACGAACGAGCGACTGAATCTCACCCACGACGCGTCGGTACGACGCGTCGAGATCTTCATCACCTGACAATTCGTAAACTGGGATTTCACGCCCGACGAAGAAGCGCACGGTGACGGGGACGATCGGGATCAACGTCACCGGACACGACATCCACGACCACGTCGCAGCGATCGCCCAAGGCCAACCGTACGCATCCGGGATGATCGCGAGCAGAACGATCGCGCCGACCACCGAGAGCAACGAGAGCGGATACCGTTTGAGTCCGAAGAGTTTCGGCAGCACGAGCACCCACGGCAGCACGAAGGTCGAACGCCAGAGGATGGGCACCGACCAGTGACTGTTGCGGATGCCCAGGGGAACGATCGGCACGTTCGCGGCGCGCGCGATCTTCAGGAAGCCCTTGCGTCCGTTGAAGTCGACGCGGTCCGCCTGCCAGAACGGACGTGACACTTCGTAATCCCCCCCGGGGAACACGAGGACACTCGCGCCTTCTTCGAGCGCCTGGCGCGCGGCCTCGTAGGTCGCGGGCACCGTCCCGAGCGCGCGCATGATGTAGGGCATCGGCCAGAGGTGGTACGCAAACGGGTGCCCGAGCGCGGCGATGCGCACGCCACGGAGGTGGGCGAGGTAGAGCGTCACGAGCGAGAAGATCTCCGCGAGCGCGAACCCGCCGGAGTGGTTCGCGACGATCAGCGCGGGCTGGTCCCGGCGCAGGCGCTCGACGCCTTCGATCGTCGGACGGAACGCGACGCGGACGACCGGCGCCGCGACGAGCTCGAACGCTCGAAGGAACCCCGGCGTGATTCGCCCCGGCGTCCCTCCGCGCGCGCGCGCCGCCCACCAACCGACCCTCACGCGGGGGAGTATCACCCGTCGTCGAGCGTCGCGCACGGCTCGACCTGCGCCCGGCGCTCGGGCAGCATCCGCGCGTGCGCATCCTGCTCACCGGCGCGACGGGGATGGTCGGCGGCCACGTCCTGAAGCTCTGCCTCGGGCGCGACGACGTACGAGGCGTGACGACCGTCGGTCGCCGCGCGACGGGCCTTGGACACGACAAACTCGACGAGGTCGTTCACGCCGACTTCGATGACTTCACGCCGATCGCGGAGCGGTTCGAAGGCCACGACGCGGCGATCTACTGCGCGGGGGTCTACACCGGTTCGGTGCCGGACGATGCGTTCCGACGCATCACCGTGGACCACGTCGTACGTTTCGCCGCCGCGCTCCACGCGACGAACCCACGCGCGGTGTTCTGTCTGTTGAGCGGGCAGGGCGCGGACCCGACCGAGAAGAGCCGCATGGCGTTCGCCCGGTACAAGGGCGCCGCGGAGAACGCGTTGCGCGCGCAGGGCTTCGCGCGCGTGCACCTGTTTCGGCCGGGGTACATCTATCCCGTCGAGCCACGCCAGGAACCCAACCTGAGTTACCGTGTGTTCCGTTCGCTGTGGCCCGCGATCCGTGCGGTCGCACCGAACATGGGGATCGCGTCCGACCAGCTCGCCCGCGCGATGGTCATCGCGGCGATCGACGGGACGGGAGAACACGCAGATCCGGTGTTGGAGAACGCCGACATCCGGCGCCTCGCGGGCGTCACTTCTTGAGCTTCCAGCCGGTCTTGAAGACCCACCACACCGCGGCGAGGCCGACGAAGAGGAAGCCGCTGATCGCGCCGAGGCTGACGTACACGTTGACGTCGGAGATGCCGTAGAAGCTCCAGCGGAAGCCGCTGATCAGGTAGACGACCGGGTTGAGGAGCGCGATCTTCTGCCACGTCGGCGAGAGCATCTCAATCGAGTAGAACGCGCCGCCGAGGAAGGTCAGGGGCGTCAGCACCATGACCGGGACGATCTGCAGCTTCTGGAAGTCGTCGGCCCACAGTCCGATGATGAACCCGAGGAGACTGAACGACACCGCGGTGAGGAAGAGGAACCCGAGCATCCACACCGGATGTTCGATCTCGTAGGGCACGAACAGCCGCGCCGTCGCGAGGATCAGCGCGCCGATCATCACGGACTTCGTCGTCGCGGCGCCGACGTAACCCAGGACCGCTTCCAGGTACGAGACCGGGGCGGAGAGCAGCTCGTAGATCGTGCCCGTCCACTGCGGCAGGTAGATGCCGAAGGACGCGTTCGACACACTCTCCGAGAGGAGCGAGAGCATCACCAGCCCCGGGATGATGAACGCGCCGTAACTCACCCCGTCGATGTCGCCGACGCGGTTGCCGATCGCCGTGCCGAACACGACGAAGTACAGCGAGGTGGAGAGCACCGGCGCGATGAGGCTCTGGGAGATCGTCCGGAAGGTCCGGTTCATCTCGAACCGGTAGATCGCGCGCACGCCGTACCAGTTCACGCCGTCTTCTCCTCTCGTACGAGCTGCACGAAGATCTCTTCGAGGGAGCTCTCCTTCGACTGTAGATCCGCGAACTCGAGACCGAGGTCCGTCAGCCCCTTGAGGAGATCGCAGATGCCGTTCTCCTCCTTCTGCGAGTCGTAGGTGTAGACGAGCGTGGTGCCGTCCTCGCTCAGCTCGACGTCCGGCGACACGAGGGTGTCCGGCAGCGCGGACATCGGCGCGCCGAGGCGAATCGTGAGTTGTTTCTTGCCGAGGCGACGCATGAGGACCTCCTTGTCCTCGACGACGATCAACGAACCCTTGTTGATGACGCCGATGCGGTCCGCCATCTCTTCGGCCTCCTCGATGTAGTGCGTCGTCAGGATGATCGTCACGCCGCGCTCGCGGAGGCCGTGCACCATCTTCCACATGTCGTGGCGCAGCTCGACGTCGACGCCCGCGGTGGGTTCGTCGAGGAAGAGGATGCGTGGTTCGTGGGAGAGCGCTTTCGCGATCAACACACGTCGTTTCATGCCGCCCGAGAGCGTGATGATCTTGTTGTTGCGTTTGTCCCAGAGCGACAGGTCCTTCAACACCTGCTCGAGGTGCGCTGGGTTCGGCGGTTTGCCGAACAGGCCGCGGCTGAACTTCATCGTCGCGATGACCGACTCGAAGGAGTCCGTCGACAACTCTTGCGGAACCAGCCCGATCATCGACCGTGTCTTGCGGAAGTCACGCACCACGTCGTGACCCGCGGCGCGCACCGAGCCCTTCGACAGGTTTACGATGCCGCAGATGATGTTGATGAGCGTCGTCTTCCCCGCGCCGTTCGGGCCGAGCAGCGCGAAGATCTCACCTTCGCGGATCGACAGATCGATGCCCTTCAGCGCCGAGAACCCGTCCGCGTAGGTTTTCTCGAGCCCCTCGATCTCGAGGATCGCGTCCGTCACGCGAGCGCCCCCTCGAGGTCGGCGATGAGGTCGTCGGCGTCCTCGAGCCCCACGGAGAACCGGATGAACCCCTCCGAGATGCCGGCCGCCTCGCGCTCTGCCGCCGACATCTGACGGTGCGTCGTGTGCGCAGGCGCGATGACCAACGAGTGCGCGTCGCCGAGTGACGCCGCGCGCGCGATGAGCTGGAGCCGGTCGAGGAACCGGATGGTCTTCGACGGATCCGCGAGCTCGAAGGCGATCATCGCGCCGAAGCCGTGGCAGAGGTTCTTCGTCGCGAGCGCGTGGTCCGGGTGCGAGGGGAGGCCGGGGTACCGGACGTTGACGACTTCGTCGCGCGCGTCGAGCCACTCCGCGAGGATCAGCGCATTGGCGCAGTGCTGACGCATGCGCACCGCGAGTGACTTCATCCCGCGCAGCACGAGCCACGCGACGAACGGCGCCATCTGACCGCCGATCTCGACGAGCAGGTGGTGCATCTCGGCGAGGGTCGCGTTCGACCCGACGATGAGCCCACCGAGCAGATCACCGTGCCCACCGAGGTACTTCGACGCGCTGTGCACGACGAGGTCCGCGCCTTGCTCGACGGGGCGCGCGAGGTACGGTGTCGCGAAAGTATTGTCGACGATCAGCCTCAGCCCCGCGCCCTTCGCGATTTCCGCGAGCGAAGGGATGTCCGCGACGGCGAGGTTCGGGTTCGTGATCGTCTCCGCGTAGAGGACCTTGGTGTTCGGACGAATCGCCGCGCGCATCGCGTCGAGGTCTCCGTTGGGTACGAACGTGGTCTCGATGCCGAAGCGCGGGAGCACGTGTTTCATCATCGTGAAGGTCCCGCCGTATGCCGCCGCCGGCGCGACGATGTGGTCGCCCGCTCTGCAGGTCCCGACGAGCACACCGTGGATCGCCGCCATCCCGGAACCGAACGCGAGCGCTGCCTCCGCGCCTTCGAGGTCCGCGGCGGCGCGCTCGAGGGCGTCGACCGTCGGGTTCGACAGGCGCGAGTAGCAGTGTCCCATCGAACGGTCGTCACTCGCGACCGCGAGGCCCTGGGTGTCCTCGAATTCGAAGGACGCGGTCTGGTAGATCGGCACCGCGAGCGGGCGGCTCGGAACCGCGGTCTCGGCGATCCGGGTGTGGACCGCACGTGTCGAGAAACCTCGGTCTTTCATTTCTACCGCTCCTCGTCGGCGAGCTCCTCGACGCTCGTCGGCAATAGGTCGACCTTCTTGTCGGTGATGAGCCCGATGCGATCGTCGCTCTCGGACTTCACGAAGATGAGCTCGTCGCGCGCGTACTTACCGAAGCGCACGGCGGCGAGGACCTTGTCGTAGGCGTCGCGGAACACGAGGCGCCGCGACGGGGGGTTGATCAACCACTCGCGCTGCTGGCTCTTCGTCGCGTCCTTCGCGTGGATGGCGTCGACCTTGAGGTGAGCGAACGCGCGCAGCACGCTGTCGACCTTCCAGATCTTCGCGGGTTTGCCGTTCACCAACCAGTCCTCACCCTTGCGCTTCACGACGAACTTCGCCGTCCCCTGCTCGAACTCGACGGTTCTTACCGCGCGTCGATCCACTGAGTAGAACGTGCGGTCACGGAACTGTACCGCGGTCTTCTCCAGCAGCTCCTCGAGCGTGGCGGCGACCTCCGCCACCGTGCCGGTACCTTCGACGTGAATCAGGTGCTGCCCCTCCTGTTTGGGGTGCTCCGCGAAGACGAGCTTCGTGGACGCGCCGTCCTTCGCCTGCACTTCGATGCGTGCCTTCGGGGCGTCGAACCCATACTCGGCCTGCTGCGCGGCCTCGTACGTGTCGGTGACGAACGTCGCCGCTGTCAGGCGCTTCACGATGCGGACGCGCGCGAGGAGCACGTCGCCGGGGTCGGCTTCGATCTTGGGTTGATCGGCCCCCTCCGTGGTCCAGCTCTCGCCGTCCCGCTCGAGCCGGAACCGAACGCTGCCGTCGGGCGCGAACACCGTGATGTGGGTGACGTCGTCCTCCGGGATGTGGACGAGGTGTTTGTCGCGTAGCTCGTCGAACGGGCGGTCCATCGCCCAGTAGAACGCCGAGTCGGACAGCCCGATGCGCTTCTTGTCGCCGGCGGTGATCGGATACTTGTCCGTGAGCCGGTTTCGTCGTCCGACGTGGAGCGTGTGCTCGACGCCGTCGGCGAGCTCGACGGTCATCGTCACGGTGGGTTTGTCGAGCCCCTCGCGCTCGACGTCCTCCGCGGTCGCGTTCTCGGTGGTGACCGGCTCCATGATGATCGACGCCATCCGATCCAGCGCCGCGTCGATCGCCTCGTCGTCCGCCGGCCACGCGATGGGTTTCGTGATGTTCCAACCGGTGCCGTCGCGCTCGAAGGACACCGTCGCGTTCTTGGCCTGGAGGCTCCCGCGCGTCACGTCGACGCGACCGAAGCGGAACAGGCGCTTCGACTCCCGGTCGGCGAGGAAACGCTCCTCCGGCGTCTTCACCTTCGTCTCGAGTGTGTAGTAGCCGAAGCCCAGGCCGGCCACGAGGAGGACCGCCGCGGTGGCCATGTTCTTGTGGATGCGCTTCATGCGGTCACTTGCGGCGCCGGACGGCCCACACCGAGAAGCCGAACCCGAGGATCAACAGCGGCATCAGGTTCACGGAGAAGAACATGATGCCGGTGAGCTCCGCTTGGGTGACGGTCAGCCGGTCGCCAGACTTCGCTTTCGGTCGAATCGTGATGCGGTCCTCGTCGCCCGCGAGCCAGTTCGCGGTGTTCAGGAACAGGTCGGAGTTCGCGCTCATGCTGAGGAACCGGTTGTTGATGAAGTGGAGGTCGCCGAACACGACGAGCCGCGCGTGGTCGGCGATCTTACCCGGGTGGGACGCGACGTTGCGCTCGGCCGCGAGCGCGATCGGCACCGGTCCGGGGATGTCGTTTTCGTCGCGCTCGAAGTTACCTTCCCGGAAGCTCGACTCACCCCAGCTCGTGGGGCCGGTGCGGATGAGGGTGACGACCTCGAGCCGCGCGAGGTTCACCTTCGCGCTCAGGCTCCGCGCGCGGTAGAAGATCGCCGCGCCGCCGCTGAGTTTGTTGGTGATCGCGTGCGCCTCGAACTTCTGCACCACCGGCGACTCCGGTCCGAATCCATACGCGCGACCGGCGGGGTTGGGTTCGAGGACGAGGTCGTCGCCGACGTCGATCCCGTTCGGGCGGAAGAGGGCGTCGATGCCGTACTCCAGGCCCGGCTCGAGCAGCACCATCACGCGCCCGCCACGGTTGACCCACTCCTTGAGCGCTTCGGTCTCGTTCGGGAAGAGCGGTGACTGCGCGCCCGCGACGATGATGATCGTGGCGTCCTCGGGGACCTTCTCCCGGTCGATGAGGGACAGCGTCGTCGCCTCGAAACCCTCGTTGCGCAACGCGGACGCGGCGGCGGAGTAACCTTCCTCGGCGGTGAGATCCTCGATCGACGGCTCGCGGTGCCCGGTGAGGAAGTACGCCTTGCGCGGCGGCCGCTCCGCGACCTTGATCAGCGCGTTGGTCATCCCTTCCTCGGTGGGTTGCCGGAGCTTGGTGAACTGACCGTTCTCCGCCGCGATGACGATGCGGGGGCTCTTGGAGTTGAGATCGAACTTGTCGATCAGGTTCTGCGGCGGGGAGTCGGGGTTGATGAACACGACCTCCATCCGCTCGGTGTGCATGCGGTACAGATCCACCGCCTGGGTGAGCACGGAGCGCGCGCTCTCCGTGGGGCGGAAGAAGCCGTACACCTTGACGTCCTGCTCGAGCTCGGCCGCGACGCGCACCGACTGCTCGTGGAGGGTGTAGATCCCGTCGCGCGTCAGATCCCACTCCTTGGGGTTCTGCGCGACGTAATAGTTCGCGACCGACACCGAAGCGACGGCGCCGATGATCACGCCGATCTCCAAGAGCACGAAGGTCGTGGAGCGACCGCCCGCGACTCGCATCAACGAAGTGCGGTTGGTGATGGCGTACGCCGCGACTCCGAACAGCCCGAAGATGCCGTTGGCGACCGCGAGGTCCACGACCTCCGGGTCGAGCGCGTAGAGGACGAAGCCGAAGATGATCGCGGTCAGACCCAACACGCCGGCGACGAGGCCGACGGTCTGCCCCTTCGTCTGGTTGGCGAGCGCGCCTTCGGCCGACTTGACGTTCGGTTGCTTGGTTTCCTCGCTCATCTCTAGCGCCACCGGTGGGATTCCACGACCCGCAGAGTCATGAACAACAGGATGAATATGGAGCTTCCGAAGTAGACGAGATCCGCGAGCAGCACGCGCCCCTGCAAGCCGCGTTGCACGTGGCTCATCGGCGAGAGGTACTCGATTGCGGTGCGCCAGTCGCCCTCGATGCGAGACGCGATCATCGGGAGGACGAACGCGAGGAGCAGCGCGGCGAAGGTCATGACGGCGGCGACGATCTGACTCTCGGTGAGGGACGAAATGAGCAGGCCCATCGCGCAGAAGACCAGGCCGAGCATCAGCACGGTCAGGGTGCCGGACAACACGGGCAGCCACTCGACCGGCGAGCCGGGGCCGCTGCTCGTGCCGTACACGTGGAGGATGACCGGGAAGACGAGCGGGATCGCCGTGAGGCTGAGGATCATGGCGCCGACGCCGAGGAACTTGCCGAGCACCATCTGCAGCGAGGTGATGGGGGTGGTCATCAGCAGCTCGAAGGTGCGGCTCTGCTTCTCCTCGGCGAACAGGCGCATCGTCAGGAACGGCACGAAGAAGAGGAACATCCAAAGGCCAGTGGAGAGCATCGGCGTGATGATGACGTCGTTGAAGTTGAGGCGCTCGAGGAGCGAGGGCTGCTGCTGCGCGACGTAGAACTGCGTGAACTGCTGGTACTTGTTCACGGTGGTCACGAACACCAGGCCCATGAGGAACGCGTACGCGCCGAAGCCGGTGTAGCCGATCACCGTGGTGAAGTAGATCGACAGCTCCTTCTTCGCGATGAGGAAGATGTTTCGCATGCCTTAGGACACCGCCAGTTTCGCGAAGATCTGTTCGAGCGGAGCGTCGTGCTCCTTCTCGAGGTCCTCGAGCGAGGCGTCGGCGACGATGCGCCCCTGCGCGACCATGATGATCCGCTGGCACGTCGCCTTCACCTCGCTGAGGATGTGCGTGCTCAGGATGATCGTGTGTTTGCCGGAGGCGCCGAGGTCCTTGATGAGCTTGCGGACCTGTTCGATCTGAATGGGGTCGAGGCCGACGGTCGGCTCGTCGAGGATGAGGACGTCCGGGCTCTTGAGGAGCGACTGCGCGAGACCGACGCGCTGACGGTAGCCCTTGGAGATGTTGCGTATGAGGCGCGGCAGGATGTGGTCGACGCCGGCCAGCCCTGCGACGCGTTCGATCTCCACCTTGGCTTCGCGGCGGGCGACGCCCTTGATGCCGGCGACGAAGCCGAGATAACCGCGGACGGTCATGTCCAGATAGACGGGCGGGATCTCGGGCAAGTAGCCGATGCGACGTTTCACCCCAATCGGGTCTTCGAACACGTCGATCCCGGCGACCTTCACCTCGCCCGCTGTTGCCGGCATGTAGCCGGAGAGAATGCGCATCGTCGTGGACTTGCCGGCGCCGTTGGGCCCCAGAAATCCTACGATTTCGCCAGGCGCGACGTCGAAGCTGATGTTCTCGACGGCGACGTGATCCCGGTAGCGCTTCGTGAGCCCGCGAACCTCGATCATGGTGTCGACGGGGCCCTGACGGGCCGCGTGCGGGCCGAGAGTCGGGGCGTCGAAGTTGTCTGTCAAGCTGGAGGACGGATGTGCTATGACGCCGCCCGATGAGCGTCCTGGGGGGGACAGCGACTCGCATCAAGCGGATCGGGATCACCGGAGACGGTGTCGCTTCCGTGGCCCGAGCGCTGGCAAGAGCGCAGGGGCACGATGTCGTCGAGGTGCACGAAGCGTGTGATCTCGCGGTCGTCGAGGCCTCCCGACCCGAAGAGGTCGAGGTCTACGAGGACGGCCGGACCGTCGTCGTCGTCGTACCGCGGCGGGTGCGCAGCTCGGAGCTGGAGCGCTTCCGGGCCGTCGGCGCGGCGCGGGTCTTCGACGCGACGGCGAGTGTCCTCGACCTGGCGTTTGCGTTCTCGGACCTGCTCTTCGACAGCCTCTGCGCGCAGCGCCGCTACGCCCGCGCCCACGGTGGTGCGCGCGTTCGTTTCCGTCGCGTCGGGGATCGCGAGTTCGCCAAGGGGCGCCTCGTGGGGATCGCGAGCGCGGGCACGTACCTCGTCACCGAGGAGCTGGAGCCCGCCGGCACGCCGATCGAGATGGAGCTGTCGCTCGCTCGCCAGCCGGTGCGTCTGCTCGGCCGCGTCGCGTGCACGGCGGGGCGTGACGATCGCCGGGGCTTCGGGATCGAGTTCGCGTTGGATTCGAACGACGTCGCGCCGCGGGTGTCGGACGTCGCGAGTCACCTGAAGATGCCGCCGCCGACGCAGTCGCCTTCGAACAGCGGCCTCCCGGCCCACCAGCCCTGAGCTGTCCCCACATTGCACCGCGGCAGGGATCCGCTGAGGATGCCTTTCGCATCTGCAACGGGAGGGGACCCCATGTTCAAAATCATCTTTCTTGTCACGAAGCGCAGCGACATGACCCGCGAGGCGTACCAGGCGTACAGCACGGACACCCACGCGCCGTTGGTCCTGAAGCTGCCCGGCCTCGAGAAGTACGTGGTCAACTACGGCGTCGGCGACGCGCCGGCCTACGACGGCGCGATCGAGCTGTGGTTCGCGTCCGCCGAGGCGTTCCAGGCGGCGTTGGGATCACCGGAGGGTCAGACGGCGCTCGCCGACCAGCCGAACTTCCTCGACACCGAAAAGACCGTGATGCTGCCGGTCCAGGAGCTGACCTTCTAGGCGTCTTCTACGCGCCGTCGACGATCGAGAAGTCGAGCGCGCCGAGCCCCGCGATCTCGGCGCGACACCTGTCGCCCACCGCGAGGGGGCCGACGCCGGCGGGGGTGCCGGTGAGGATCAGATCCCCGGGCGCGATCGTCACGGAGCGCGAGAGGTACGCGACGATCTCCGGCACCGACCACACCATCTCTTCGAGGTCGGCGTCCTGCTTCGTCTCGCCGTTGACCTGCAGACGGATCGAGCCCTTCGCCGGGTGACCGACCGCGCTCGCGGGGTGGATCGCGCCGACCACCGCGGAGTGATCGAACCCCTTGCTCAGATCCCACGGCCGGCGCGCTTCCTTCGCGGCGCGCTGTAGGTCGCGGCGCGTCAGGTCGTTGCCGACCGCGTAGCCGAAGACGTGCAGAAGCGCGTCGTCGACCTCGACGTTCGCGCCGGCGCGCCCGATCGCGACCACCAGCTCCGTCTCGTAGTGGAAGTCTTGGGTGTCGGGCGGGTAGGGGACCTCGCCGCCGGACTCGACGATCGCGTCGGCGGGCTTCGCGAAGAAGAACGGGGGATCGCGATCGTCGCCGCCCATCTCCCGGGCGTGGGCGGCGTAGTTGCGCCCGACGCAGTAGATACGGCGGACCCAGAACCGATCGCCCGAGTCGACGACGGCGACCGAGGGGCGCGCGGGGGGCTCGAAGACGTAGCTCAACGGTCTACTGAAGCGACTTCACGGTCACGGTGAGGTCGAGGAGCAGGTCGCTGTCCTCGGAGAAGCCGATGTCCACGCTGCAGACGTACGCGTTGCTGTCGACGCGCGCCTGCGCGGCGTAGAAGCCCGCGGCCGTGCCGACGTCGGAGCCGGCGGGCGGCGCCCCGCGGAGCGTCTCGATGGACCACATCGGCGGGCTGCCGATGCGGCGCGCGTAGACGAGGTCGACGAGGGTCGGATCCTGATACGCGATCGCGGGGCTCCCGGAGGCGTCGAACAACAGCGACGCGTCGGCGCCCACCATCCGCAGGTCCGGCGGCGACACGCCGTCGTCGACGATCTCGCGGACGCCGCTGCGTACGTCGTAGTAGATCAGGTCGTCGTTCGTCGCGTCGAAGTAGGCCACGGCGACATCGTCGTTCGGGGAGATCGCGACCGTCGCGTGTTGTCCGGTGTCCGTCGGATCCATCGCGTCGTCGCCGTCCAACGTGCGGAGCGAGAAGCCGCCGGCGGGGAGGCCGGTCGCGAGCTTGAGGTCGCGCTCGAGGCGGTCGTAGTACGCGATGACCGGCGTGCCCGTGGACGTGAAGGCGAGGTCTGCGAACAGGCCGACGCCGTCGATGAAGCCGTCGAGCGGCACGATGTTGAGCTCCGTCTCGCAGCTCGCGGTGCCCGCGCCGTCGTCGACGCAGACCTCGTCCGACCCGCAGCTCGTCGCGCACGTGCTCGACTCCGTCGCGCAGATCGGGCCCATGCCGAAGTCCACACACGCGCGGCCGTTGCCGCAGCCGCCCTCGCAGAGCGGGATCGGTTTTTCGGCCGCGTCGACGTCCGCGATCGTCCAGTCGGATCCGGACGCCGGCATGTTCGTGTTGGCGACCGCGTAGCGCAGTCCGGTCAGCGGCGTCGGGTCGGGGGCCTGCATCCCCTCGACCATCATGTACGCGATCGCTGGGTTCCCGTTCGCGTCGATCGCGATGCTCGAGTACAGCCCGACGTGCGCGGTCTCGTCGACGACCGACGTCGACCACATCCCGCCCGCGTAGTTCGCGTACTTCAGGCGACCGTTGTCGCGGTCGTAGTAGGCGACGTGGATGACACCGTTGGCGTCGACGACGATCGAGGTGTGCTCACCCACGTCCTCGCCGGGCTCGGAGCGCCCGCCGCGGCGGCCCTGCGGGTTCGCGACGATCGGCCCGGTGGTCGGGAACCCGTCCACGTAGTCGACCTGCTGCTCGCGGCCTTCGCTGTCGTACTGGACGACGACGAGGTCCCCATACTTTTCGTCGTAGGCGGACACCGCGATGATGTCGCGGGTCGCGTCGATCGAAGCGTAGAAGCCGTAGATGCCGCGCGGCACGGGCGGGAGGACTTCGCACTTGCACTCGACGAGGCAGCACTGCGGGCCACTCATCGTGTCGGGGTCCGAGACCACGAGGATCTCGCCGTCGCCGCAGGTCTCTTCACAGGTGTCGAGCGCGAAGCAGAGGTTCGAGTCGATGTCGCAGATTTGACCGTCCGGACAGCCGCCTTCACACGGCGCGGCCGAGACGCAGCGTCGTCCGAAGCAGGTGCGGTCGCCGTCGCAGTCGGCGGTGGTCACGCACGGCTGCGTGCCCGCGGCCGAGAGCGCGTTGCCGAGGTTCGGGTAGCCGCAGTACTGGCCGTCGCGGAAGTCGATGCACGCCTGGCCGGGGATCGCGGTGCACTGTTCGTCGTCGGAGCACGAGACGTACTGGTCCGCGCAGAGCCCGAGGCTCGCGTTGCACTTCTGACCGGGACAACAGTCCCCGTCCTCCACGCACCGCGCGGCGAGGCACTCGCCTTTGCGGTACTGGGTGCCGACGGGACACTCGAAGGTCGGCTCACACGTCCCCGGATTCACGGGGACGAGGATCTCGTCGTCGCAGCTGCAGCCACCGCCCGAGACGATGGCGAAGGAAAGGCCGAGCAATAGCCATCGGATACGCGCACGCATGGAATGAAAGTCTCTCCGTATTGGAACGAGTCCTGCGGCCAAGAGCAATCGGTCGGTCCGGTTCGAACGTCACGTGCGCGCGCGCATCACAATCTGAGGCAGTACCGCGAGGACGGCGTCGATCTCCGCCTCCGTGGTGAAAAACCCCAGCGAAAACCGCACGCTCGACAACGCGACCCGCGCGGGAACGCCCATCGCGACCAACACGTGGGACGGCTCGAGCGACCCGCTGGAGCACGCGCTGCCGCTGGAGGTGGCGATCCCCTCCAGGTCGAGCCCTTGCAGGATCGCTTCGCCGTCCACGTCCTCGAACACCACCGTCGTGGTGTTCCCGACCCGTGGGGCCTCCGCGCCGAGGACGCGCGCCCCCGAGATCGCGGACACCGTGGCGTCGATCCGATCCCGCAGCGCCGCGAGCCGCGTCATCTCGGCTTCGCGGGTCGCCTCCGCGACCTCGATCGCCGTCGCCAAGGAGACCGCCGCCGCGACGTGCTCGGTGCCCGCGCGTTTGCCGCGCTCCTGGGGCCCGCCGACGATCGCCGGCTGCAGCGGGATCGACTCCCGTACCACCAACGCGCCGATCCCCTTGAGCCCGCCGAGTTTGTGCGCGGACAGCGAGACGAGATCCGCCGAGACGGGGAGGGCGACCTTGCCGGCCGCCTGCACCGCGTCCACGTGAACGAGCGCGCCGGCCGCGTGCGCGATCGCGACGATCTCTTCGGTCGGGAGCACGACGCCGGTCTCGTTGTTCACTGCCATCACCGAGACGAGCGCCGCGCCCTTCGCGGCGCGCGTGAGCTCATCGAGGTCGAGGCGCCCCTGCCCATCGACGCCGACGGTCACGACCCGGACGCCGCGCGCCTCGAGCCGGGACGCCGCCGCGCGCACCGCGGGGTGCTCGACGGAGGAGATCACGAGGTGGCCGCCGTCGAACCTCGGGTGATCGAACACGCCGAACAGCGCGAGGTTGTCGGCCTCCGAGCCGCCGCTGGTGAACAAGACCTCGCTCGGCTTGCGCTCGAACCGCGCCGCGATCTGCGCGCGGGCGCCTTCGAGGGCCTTGCGGGCGGACTGCCCGGCCCAGTGCACGCTCGACGCGTTGCCCCACGCGCCGTCGCTGACGTCACCGAACAGCAGCGGCGATACCGCGTCGCGGACCTCGGGCCGGACGGGGGTCGTGGCGTTGTAGTCGAGGTAGATGCGCGCGCCGCTCACGAGGCGTTCTTCTCGGCGGCGCCTTCGTCCTTCGACCGCGCGCCCTTGCCGTTCTTCGCCTTGGCTTCGCCGTTCTTCTTGCTCGCCTTGGTCTTCCCGTTCTTAGAGGAGGCCTTGCCGTTCTTGGCGTCCTTCGACTTGGAGGGTGCCGGTCGCTGCGAGTCTTCCTTGGCCTTCTTGGCCTCCTCGGGCGGGACCTTCGGCGGCGGCGGGACGATCGTCGTCTCCTGGTCCTTCTTGGAGACGATGCGCTGGAAGCGCCGGTAGTCCTGCCCGAAGGCCTGGACCACCGCGTTGACGATCTTGCGGCGCAGGTCGGCGCGCGCGCGCTGCGAGCGGCCCTCGACCGGGATGCGGGCCCCGGCCATCGGGCCGTGGCCGCCGGCGGTGCCGACGTTGGCGTTCGTGACGATCCCGTGGAGGATCTTGCCCGCGTTTTTGTTGCGGGATCGGGTCCTCAGCGACAGGAACAGCGCTTCTTCGTACCAGCCCACCGCGAGCGCGTGGCGGACGCCTTCGACGGCGAGGAGCCGGTCCGCGACCTCGGCGCAGAGGTCCGGCGTGTAGACCTCTCCGAGGTCCGACACGATCATGTTCCCGTAGATCTTCCCGCGCATGATCGCCTTGTTGAAGACCTTGAAGTAGTCGAGCGGGACCTGCGGATTCTCGATCTCGGACAGCAGGATGTTGTCGGCGAGCGGGAACAGATAGAGGTAGGCGGTGACGTCGGCCTCGGACGCGTCGCGCGCGAGGTTCATGGTGTCGGACTTCACGCCGTAGAACAGGGCGGTTGCGACGTCCGTCGGCGGGGTCAGCCCCGACGCCATGATCAGCTCGGTGACCTTCGTGGATGTCGCGCCGTACTTACCGCCGACGTCGAAGAACTCCGGCTCCGGCCCTTCGAGGTCGCGCGGGAAGTGGTGGTCGAACACGATGTCCGGCGTGAACTCGTTCGGGACGCAGTGGTTGCCGACCTCCGGCTGCGTGTCGAGCAACGCGACGAGGTCGTACTTCTTGAAGTCCGAGCGCGAAGTCCGCCGCATCCGAATCCCGAGCACCTTGATCATCGCCTTGTTCTCGGCGCGTCCGATGATGCCGCCGTAGCCGATGGTCGTCTCGATCCCCTCCAGCTCGCCGAGCAGCCAACCGAGGCCGAGCGCGGAAGCGATGGTGTCGGGGTCGGGGTAGTCGTGGGTCTGCGCGAGGAGCGACTTCTTGTCATGGGCGAGCTTGCGAAGCTCTTCGAGCTTCGGGTGCGCACGCCCGATACAGGCCTCCATGTTCGGAGGTTCCACGGTGAGCGGCAGTCTCGAAGGCGTCCGGGATCGAGTCAAGGACAACGAAGCGCCCTACGATTGCTGGAGCACGGGTTGCCCCCTTAGAATGGCAGGGGTGCGCGCGACTTCGACCCTGGTCTGCGCCCTCCTCACGTTCTTGGCCTCGGACGCCTTGGCCGATCTGACCGCGGTCAGTCGAAACACCCTGGTCTTCGTGACCTCCACGGAGGAGGGCCAAGCGTGGAAGGCCTACCGCATCGTGCGTCCTTCGGAGCCCGCCGCGTTCACGGTCGCGGGCCCCGGGCGCGTCCTGATCCAGATTCGATCGATCGTCGAAGGTGAGACCGACGTCGACAGCGTCGCCGTCGTGTTGGTCGGCCCGGCCGACGGGACCCGCGACGCCGATCGCATCGTGACCACCGCGCGCGTGAAGCCGAACGTCGACGAAGCCGCACAGGTCGCCGACCAGCCGCGCGGCCAGCGCCCCTCCGAAGCGAAGCTGTTCCTCGTGAACCTCGACGACGGTCCGCAGCGCGTGACGGTGCGCCACTCCGCGGGCGCGGACCTGTTGATCAACGCGCGCTTCGCGCCGCCCCTCGAGACGCGCGGTGGGCTGGTCGTTCCGCGTACGGGCTCCGAGTCGGTCGAGAACGTCGGACGCATCGCCGGCGAGGAGGGTGAGCTCGTCGCCGAGCCGGACGCCGCGAAGAAGGCGCGCGTCGCGGAGGAGTGGGACGAGCCGGAGGAGGTCGGTGGCGAGGTCGAACCGACGCTTCGCCAGGGGCCCGCGATCGACGAGGAACCCGCGGACTTCGCGCCGCCCGTCTCGGTGCGCACGGAGCGCAGCGCGCTCACCGTGACCGCGCCGCGATTTGCGTTCGAGCTGCGCGGTGGAGCGCTCTTCAATCGCTTCGCGCGCTCGCCGACGGCGATCGTCGGCGTCGACGCGCGCGTCGCCGTCCCCGGCCTCGACGCGCGCAACTGGTCGCTCGGGCTCGCCTTCGATCTGGCTTACGGCGCCCAGGACGTCGTCGCGCGCGCGGGCGCGGCACCGGTCGCCGTCGTCCAGATGACTCAGACGACCTCCTTCGCCGGCCTCGATCTTCGCCGTGTCCTCTACACCGTCCCCGGGCGCTTCGAGGCCTACGCGAGCGCGGGGGCGAGCGGGCTCTACGGTGTGTTCACCGTCGACGACATCGACCGCCGCGAGAGCGCCGCGGTCTTCGGCGCGCTCGGCGCGTTCCGCGTCGGCGGTGCGCTCGGCGATCGCGGTGGCCGCCCCTTCGCCGAGCTCCGCGTGCTCACCGGCGTCATCTCCTCGGACGTCGTGCGCAACGAAGGCGGCGACCGAGGCGACGCGACCGGCTACGCCGCCGTGACGCTCGCCGTCGGGTGGCGCGTGGAGCTGCTCGGCGAAGTCGCCGTCGAGTAAGTCGATTACACGTCGCGGCGGGCGACCGGCGTCTCGTCGTGGAAGGGCACGTGCCCGTCGCGCGGCTCGGGTTGCGTGGCGCGGAAGATCCCGCCGAACCGTTCGAGGTGTCGCTCGAGGACCTCGTCGTCCTGCGCCGCGTCCTCGCGTGCGTCGTCGTCCGGCTCGAAGATGAGCTCGACGGTGTCCTCGACTTCGTCGTCGATCGCCCACGGCAGCTCGTCGTCGCCGGTGATGCGGCCGATGACGTCGGGGACGATCGGACCGCGCCAACCGCAGGGCATGATCAGCGCCGCCGTCCGCAGCATCCCGCCGCTCAACGCTTCGCCGAGCCAGCGCACCGACTTGTTGTCGAGGTGCGGGTGTGTGCTCGCCGAGCCCATCACGAGCCACGCGCCGTCCTCGACGTCGCGGGTGCTCGCCCACTCGCGGTACGGGACCTCGGCGATCTGGCTCATCGCCGCAGCGACGATCTCGCCGTCCTCCGTCGCGTGGTAGAACATCGTCAGCGGCGCGCCCATCGCGCGGATCGTCGAGACCATTCGGCGCACCAGCGGCCCGAGGTCCGCGTAGGCCATCGGCTCCATGTCGAAGCGCCCGCCGTCCACGCCGGAGCGCTCGACCTCGACGAGGGCGCTCCCGTACTCGAGCGCCATCGACGTTCGGAGCGTCATCGGCTGCGTGGGATCCACCGACGCGATCTGCAGGCGCTTCGCGAGCGCCTCCACGCCGGACGGGTCGAAGGTGTCGTCGTTCTTGCCCGCCTTCTTCGCGAGCGACAGCGCGGACGCGTACGCCTTGTCGCGACCTGTGAGCAGGGCGTAGCGCGCTTGGTGCAAGAGGCCGTGGGCTTCGAGCACCTTCGGGTTCACCTTCGCGATGGACGTGAAGGCGTCGTCGAGCCGACCGCGTCGCGCGAAGATACGCGCCGACAGGTACAACGCTCGGTCGTGGCGGGGGTCGCGTTCGAGCGCGGCGTCCACCACCTTGCGCGCGGTGATGAGGCGCTCCTGCTGCATCAGCGCCGCCGCGAGATCCGCGAGCGCGTCCGCTCCGGCGGTGTCGGCCCGCGACAACACACGCTCCGCGAGCTGACTCGCGCGCGCCACGTGGAAGCGGCCGATCAACATCGACACCATCGCGGTCGCGAGGTTGCCGAGGTCCTCGGCGAGGACGCGTTCGAGTTGGTCGAGGACCTGCGGGAGGCGGACGTTCTGCTCGCGGAGGACACGTTCGATCTCCGCGATACGCCCTTCGTCGACGAGGCGCCGCAGCTCCTCCTCGGGGAGCTCGGCCGGGGGGATGGGCGGCGGTGCGCCTTCCGGGGGCAGGGCGTCTTCGGACATCTACGACCCCGCGTTAGCGGCTCGGGTCGGCCACGGCAAGGACGGCGGGCGCCGCCTTTGTGGCGCGTTCGGTTTTTCACTAGCATCCGAAAGGTTGCGCCCGAAGGAGACCATCGCGGGGCGGTACGAGCTCGAGGGCGTCGTCCGCACGGGCGGCATCAGCGTCGTCTATCGCGGCCGTGACCTGGAGGTCGGCCGCACCGTCGCGGTCAAGATCATCAACGTGCACGGCGCCGAGGAGGCGCTGCGTCGCCGCATCGAGCGGGAGATGGAGATCCTCACCGCGCTGTCGCACCCGCACATCGTCGGGTGCCACGACGCGGGCCAGCTCGGCGAGGCGCGGATGTTCCTCGTCCTCGAGTGGCTTCAGGGGGAGGACCTCGCCGACTTCATCCTGCGTGCGCCGCTCACGCTGAGGCAGTCGCTCGAGATCGTGCAGCAGGTCGCGGACGCGCTCGCGACGGCGCACGCGCAGGGCATCATCCACCGCGACATCAAACCCGCGAACGTCTACCTGCTCTCCCCGGAGGTCGGCGCCAAACCGGACAGCCGCGTGCTCGACTTCGGCGTCGCGAAGGTCGCGGAGTCGATCGCGCAGCTCACCCGCGCGGGCGCCATCCTGGGGACGCCGAGTTACATGGCGCCCGAGCAGGCAAACGCGGCGAAGACGGTCGACGGTCGCGCCGACGTCTACAGCCTGGGGGTGCTCGCGTTCGAGCTGATCGCCGGGAAGCTCCCGTGGACCAGCGGCTCGGATCTCGCTCGGCTCGCGCGCATCCTGATCGACGACGCGATGCCGCTCGCCGTGGCCTGCCCGGATACGCCGAAGCCGGTGCAGGATCTCGTCGACGCGATGCTGCGGCGCGACCCGGACGCGCGCATCGACGGCGCCTCCACGGTGCAGAAGCTCGCGCTCGGATGCCTCGATGCGCTCGCCGACGCCGACCTCGACCGCGTCTACGCTCCGCGCACCGTGGCGTCGATGCTCCGCGCGGAGACGATGGACGTCACCGACACCAACGCGGTCGAGGACGACGACGAAGAAGACGACGCCGCGGACACGATGTCGCTGGAGGCCCTCGCCAGCACCAGCGAGCAGCCGCTGATCGGGGCGCAGTCCTTCGACGCGGGGAGCGAGGAGACCCTCAGCGTCATCGACGCGCTGGAGTACGAGGCGTCCGACCCGACGTTCACGCCCCAACCGATCGACGCGCTCGATGGACCGGAGCCGCTCTCGTACGTCGACCACATCCCCGGCGCGCGGATCTTCGGTCGCGTGGATCAGATCGAGCGTTTGCGCTCGCGAGCGCTCACGCCGCTCACGACCGCGCGCCCGTCGTACACGCTGGTTATCGGTCCGGCGGGGATCGGCAAGACACGTGTGCGCACGGAGCTGTCGCGGCTCGTGCGGCGAACCGCCAAACCTCCGCGGGTGTTCGCGGGGCGCGCCGAAGAGGCGATGCAGAACACCCCGTTCGGGTACGTGCGGAAGATCCTCTTTCGTGCGGCGCAAATTCAGTCGAACGACGACGACCGCGCCCGGCGCGACAAGATCCTCGCGATCGTCCCCACGCCCGAACACCTGTCGGCGCTGCTCGACGTCGAGACCGGCTCCGAGGCGGCCGGACCACGCATCGGCATGCGTGACGCCGGGCGGACGTTGTTCTACCGCGGCGACCTCGAGTCGTCGCGACCTCGGTCCGACGCCCTCCTCGAGGACGCGGAAGCCGAGCGCGCGACGGTCGCGGCGTTCACGTGTGAGGCGCTCGGCATCGACTACCCGGAGATCCCGCCGGTCATCGCGGCGAAGGGCAACGCACGGTTGCTCGGTGAGCAGCTGCGTCGCGCGATCGGGTTGGTGCTCCGCGCGATGTCTTCACCGGACGGGATGATCGTGATCGTCGACGACGTCCACCTCCTCGATCGCCAGACCGCCGCCGTCTTCGCGGACATGTTGGGCCCGACCTCGTCGGTGCCGTTCAGCCTGATCGGGTTCAGCCTCCCGCACTTCATCGACGCCGACGAACGCCCCAAGTGGCCGCTCGCCGACGTGGAGCAGATGACGGCGGAGGTGATCGAGCTCGACCCGCTCGAGAACCGCCCGGCGCGGGAGCTCGTCCGGAGCGTCGTCGACCGAGAGATCGACAGCGACGCCCTGGAGGCGTTCGTCCAGCGCGCGCGCGGCAACCCGCTGTACCTGGAGCAGCTCGTGTACGCCGCGCAGGCGAAGGGCCTGTTGGTGCTCGCGGACGGCGAGCTGAGGTTCTCGGACACCTCGTCGGACGGCGACCTCCCGCAGACGATCGCCGCCGCGGTCAGCGAGCGGATCCTCGGTCGGAGCAACCGCGAGCAGCGCCTCCTCTCCGCCGCCGCGGTGTTCGGCGAGGTGTTCTGGTCGGAGGGGGTCGCGGCTGCGCTGGACCGCCCGATCGACGAGGTGCAGCTCGACTTCGATCGCCTGATCCTCGCGAACCTCATTCGACGTCGTCAGGTGTCGCGCTACCGCGGCGCGACGGAGATGGAGTTCACGCACGCCGTCATTCGCAGCGTCGCGCTCGCGCGGCTCAAGCGCCCGCGAAGACGTGAGTTCGAACGAAAGGTCATCGAGTACCTCGAGTCCGTGCGTGAGCACGACTCCGCGGTGCTCGCGGGCCACTACGCCCAGAGCGGTCAGCCGGATCGCGCCGCGCTCCGCTACATGCAGGCGGCGACCCGCGCGCTGGAGTTGGGCGATCCGGAGTCGGCGCGGGTGTTGATCGAAGCGGCGCTGTCGAACCTCGAAGGCCACGAAGCGCCCGACCTCGTGCGGCAGGCGCTCGACATCCAAGAGCAGGTGTCGATCGTGAGCGGCGACTGGGACGTGGGGCGGGAGGCGCTCGACCGGCTGTCGGATCTCGCCACCTCGTCCCCGCAGCAGGCCCAGATTCTACTGAGGCGAACGCGTCTGGCTCGGCTGTCCAAGCGCTACGAGGAGGCGGTGGTCGAGGCCGACGGCGCGCGGGAGGCCTTCGCAGCGCTGGGCGACGAGTCCGGGTTGGCGGCCGCCGAGCTCGCCCGCGCGGAGGCGTCGGAGGCGTTGGGCGACGGGCGCGGTGCGCTGCGGAGTTATCTGGTTGCGCAGAGCAAACTCGACCCGAAGGAGGACGCAAACGGTCTGGCGCGGGTCGCGCTCGGTCTCGCGCGCATCGCGGTGGCGTCCGGCGACTATCGGACGGCGGAGAACCGCTTCCGCGGATCGCTGGTCCACGCGGTGTCGATGCGCGACCACGACCTCACCTTCACGACGAACGTCGGGCTGGCCGACGTCGCGCGCCTCGTCGGTGACGTCGCACGCGCTCGCGAGTACCTGCAGGACGCCAAGCGGGTCGCGTTCGATCGCGAGCGTAGGCTCTTGCTCCGCGTCCACGAAGCGCGCCTCCTCGCGGAGGAGCTTCGACACGAGGAGGCCTTCGAGCGGCTCGACGGGATCTACGATCTCGCAGAGGACGTACGTCAGCTCGGGGCGGTGCGTCGGCTCTCGTCGCTCGTGCAGGGGCAGATGCTCCGCTCGCGCGCGGGGAGCGGAGAGGTTCGCGCGACTTCGCGTCGGCTCGCGACGGTCGAGGCGCACCTGGAGCGTGCGTTGGGGAGCGCGGCGACCGAGGAGCCGTCGCTGTCTGTCGCGCTGCAGATGGCGCTCGCGGTGGTGCTCGCGCTCCGCGGCGACGACGTGCGCGCGAAGAAGTCGAGCGCAGCGTCGATGGCGAGGTTTGCGCAGGAGGGCGCGGTCCACGGTGACGAGCCGCCGTGGCTCCTCTACGCGGACGCGCGTGTGCTGCAGCTGACGGGGGCCTCCGCAGCGGACGTGAAGAAACGCATGCGCCGCGCCGTGGATCACCTCGACAGCATCGCGAGCCGGCTCGAGCGCAAGGGCCGGCAGCGTTACCTCGAGCGGTGGAGCTGTCAGGCGATCATCGCGGAGGCGGAGCGCGCCGGGTTGGAGCTGGAGCGCGACCCGAGCTCCGCGCGCATCAAGACGAAGGACTGAACGGTCACAGCATCGCGGCGAGGGCGGCGAGCGCGAGGCCGCCGCTGGTGAAGACCGGCCAGCCGTCGCCGACGAGCACGGCATCGAGGCCGACGAGCGCCGCCATCCGCCGCACGCTCTTCCGCGCGGCGTCGCGGTCGGTGAGTTTGTCGGGCGGGAGGATCATCAGCTCACCGCCGCGGTGTGCGCGGATGAGATCGCCGGTGATCAGCGTGCGGTCTTCGAGGAGCAGCGCGAGCTCCCCCGGCGTCTTGGAGCCATCGAGCTCGAAGACCTTCAACCCGGGGACGACCTCGTCGCCCTCCGCGAGGCGCCGCGCGACGGCGAGGTCGGGCTCCTGCGCGGGCCCCGCGAGCTCCGCATCGAAGCCCTCCGCGAGCGCCGCGGCGTCGCGGAGGTGATCCGAGTTGGTCACGACGATGTGCTTCGCACCGCCCAGCGACTCGAGGTGCGCGCGGTCGTGATCGCTCATCGGCAGCGGATCGATCAGCACGTTTCCGCCCTCGCGGATCCACGCGAGCGCGTTGAAGTCGACGTTGCGCGCCTCGTCGAAGCGCGACCACATGAAGAGGTCGGGGCGGTGTGTGTTCTTCATCGTGCAGCCCGCTTCATGCCAAACGTCGCGAGCGCTGGCTAGAGAGCGGACCCGGACGTGTCGAGGCGCCGCTCGAATGCGTCGACGTCCCTCATCAACGCCTCGGGCTGCACGGCATTCTCCGTGGAGGCCTTGCGGAGCCGAAAGTAGATGAGCTCCAGGGGCTGCACCTTGCCTGGCTCCGCGTTCGCGAGTCGCGACAGCTTCGAGGCCACGCGGTCGAGGCGCGACGCGACCATACGGCGATCGATCGTCAGCGTTTCGATCGCCCGGGCGAACGACGCGCCCGACGCAGGATCCAGGTGTAGGTGCTCGATGTCGGCCATTCTGAGCCCGCGCGCGCGGAGCGCCCGGCGCGCCGACGCGCGTTTGTCCGGTTCGGTCTTGGGCCGCGCCACGCGGGGTCGTCGGCGTCGTGGTGGCGCCTCGACGGACTTCGGCTCCAGCTTCACGGGTTCGGTCGGCGGCTCGCGCGGGACGATCTCGACGCGGGGCGCGGGCGCCGTCGGTGCGGAGGGGCGGGGCCGTTCTTCGCGTTCGGGGCTCCAAAGATACGCTACGGCGATTGCGGCGACGGGTACGACGAGCATCGCTGCGGTCCACCCGCCGACGCCGCGTCGAACCCGCCCACGCGCGAGGCGCCGAAGCTCCACGAGCGCATCCTGCGCCGTTGCCCGAGCCGCGGGGTTCGAAGTGACGAGCCGAGCGACGATCCGTTGCAGACGTGGATCGAGCGGGACAAGCGCGGCTTCGTCGGGCTCACGGACGCCGGTCGCCATACACTGAAGTGTCCTCCCGAGCGCGAAGCAGTCGCGCGCCGGATCGCCGGCGTCGCCGGTGCGAGGCTCGGGCGGGAGGAAACCCGGCGTTCCGATCCTCGCGCCGACGAAGGTCAGGCGCGTCTCTTCGTCGTGGACGTGTGAGACCAAGCCGAAGTCGACGAGCGTCGCGCGGGACAGCTCGGCATCGACGACGACGTTGCCCGGCTTGAGGTCTCGGTGAGCGAGGCCCGCGGCGTGGACGGCCGCGAGCGACTCCGCGATCTGCGCGCCAATCGCGAAGACGTGCTCTGGCTCCAGCGCACCCGAAGTGCGGAGGTGCTCGTCGAGGGACGAGCCGGCGACCAAGTCCAACACCACGTACGGACCGACCTCGTTCGAACCAAAGTCACGGATGCGCACGATCCCCGGCTGGGACGCGAGCGCCGCGAGGGCCTGCGCCTCGCGGAGAAAACGTCGGCGGAGCTCGCCGCGCGTGGCGGCGTCGGGCCGAAGCACCTTGATGGCGACGGCCGCGCCGGTTTCGAGGTGCACGCCTCGGTAGACGTTCGCGTGGCCACCGGACGCCAGGTAGCTCTGGAAGCGGCATCCCGACACGACCCGGCCGAGCCACGGATCGGGGGACGTGGAGTCCGAGGGTTCGAAGTTGGAGAGGGTGTCCGCGGTCTGTTCCTCGAACACGCGGGTCCCGTCGGGTGTCGGCGACGACGGGGGATCGAACCCGAGGTCGGGCTGGAGGAGCTCGAACGGGTTCTTGGTCATTCGGAGCCCCGACGAGGTCGACGGACTCTGCCCTTGTGACGACGGAGGAGCTTCGTGAGGTACGAGCGGTGAATGCCCGCGGCCTCGGCGGCGCGGGACACGTTGTCGTCGTGTCGTCCGAGGAGCTGGTTCAGGTATGCGATCTCGAAGGCTTCGATCGTGGACATCCGCGCCTCGTTGAACGGCTGCTCCGAGGCGTCACCGAGCGTCACGTTCGGTAGGTCCGCCGCGGCCGCGGGCGGTGCGCCGCCGTCCGTCGACGTGAGTCGCGGTGCCTCGCCCATCGCGACCGCAGCCTCCAGCGTGTTCTTCAGCTCGCGCACGTTCCCCGGCCAGAAGTAGCTCTGGAAGCTGGAGAGGATCTCGGGCGTGAGGAGCGCAGAGCCGTGTCCGGATCGCTCCAGGAAGTGTTGCGCGAGGAGCTCGATGTCCTCGCGACGTTCACGCAGCGGAGGCACCCACAACGATACGACTGCGATGCGGTAGTAGAGGTCCTGCCGAAACGTCCCTGCGTTGACCTCGCTGCGGAGGTCACGGTTCGTCGCGCAGACCACCCGCACATCGACGTCGATCGGCGTCCGGCCGCCGACGCGATGGAACCGACGACGCTCCAGCGCGCCGAGCAACGCCGACTGCAGCGCGGTGGGGAACTCGCCGAGCTCGTCGAGGAACAACGTGCCGCCGTCGGCGCGTTCGAACGCGCCGATGTGCTGCGTGTCGGCGCCCGTGAACGCGCCGCGCTCGTGCCCGAACAACTCGCTGGCGAGGAGCGTGGGCAGGACGGACGCGCAGTCGACGACCTCGAAGGGTTGGTCTCGACGTGCGCTGTGCACGTGGAGCTCGTGCGCCACCAGCTCTTTGCCGGTGCCGGTTTCACCGCGGATGAGCACCGACACGTCCGACGCGGCGGCGCGCAGGATGCGGGCCATCAACGTCCGGATGATCTCGCTTCGACCGTGGATGCGGCCGAGCTGACCGGTGCCGTGGACCTCGAGCTCGCGCCGAGCGCCGTCCGTGACGTTGAGGACGGTTCGACCGATGCGGATCTTGGAGTCGGGTCGGATCAGCCCGCATCGAACCTTGATGCCGTTGACCTCGGACCCGTTGGTCGAGTCGAGGTCCGTCAACAGGATCCCGTCGGGCTTTCGTTCGAGCTGCAGGTGATAACGCGAGACGGTGTCGTCGGAGATGATCAGGTCGTTCGTCGGTGCGGTGCCGATGGAGATCTCGTCCCGCGGCGCCGTGAAGCGATGTCCGGCGTCCGGACCGGCGACGACGTCGATCGCGATGGTCTCGATCTGTCGACTGCGCGCGTCGACCGGGAGGGTCTTCTTCATGGACGCACCCGGAAGATGGACGCTTCCCACGAGAGCATCCCGACGACGCTGCCGTCCGGGGCGCGTTTCAGTCGGGCGACGGGACCGCGCCCGACGCGTGTCACGCCGGGGAGGAACCGACGATTCTCGACGTCGAGGCGAAGCAGGTAGGACTCCGCCGCGTCCCCCGGTTCGGTCGTGCCCGCGACCAGGAACGCACCACGGAACGGCGCGAGGGCCATCGGACCCACGTCGATCTCGTACGGCGCCCGCTGACTCCGCTCGCTCGCCTCCTGGAACTGAACGAAGCGCTCCTCGTCGGAGACCAACGCGATCGTCGTGTGGTGAAGCGGGTCGTAGCCGACCGCCGCCGTGTGTATCGAGCGCGAGTGGGGGACCGGCGCGGACGAGCGGGCGCCCGAGGCGAGCTCCAGGGTCAGGACGGCGTTGGAGGCGCTGTCGGCCATGAGCAGGTAACCGGGCTCACCCATCGCGATGGACGAGACTTGCGCGACGAATGCGTAGACCTCACCGACTGGCCGAAGGTCGTCGAGGTCGAGCGTGACGACCGCCGCGAGCCCCTCCTCCTCGTCGGCCTCCAGCGCGACGACGACCGTATCGTTGACGGCGTCGAGGACGAGATCGATGGCGTGGGTCGTCGCGTCGGTGCCGTCGACGATGATCGTCGGCGAGGACAGCAGCGGGACGCCGGAGCGGTCGAACCGGACGACACGATCGTCCAGCGCGGCGAGGAACGTGCCTGGGTTCTGGTCGGGGGCGATGGCACGAATGCACGCTGCGGTCGCCGTCGACACCTCGCGAAGTTCCGGGTCGAGGGTGTGGATCTGTGTCGTGCAGTCGGCCTCTTCGACGCGTCGGGTGAAGGCGCCCGCACGCGACACGACGATGATCTCGTCGTCGAGCGGCAGCACGTCGACGAGGTAGCCCCCGCGGCCGTACGAGATTCGGAGTGTGTCCCCGGCGACGGCGCGGTACGGCACGTCGAAGATCGCCGTGGATTCGACGGTCCAGTCGGGGGTGGCAGCTTCGTAGAGCGTCAGGTTGCACGACCCCGTACCGAGGACGTCGCGACACACCGCGGCGCTGACGGCATCCGGTGGTGGCGTCGTCGTCGAGCAGCCCTCGCCGTCGAGCGTCGGGACGCGCCCGCCGCCGTAGGTCCCGTCGACGATGGGCGCGAGGCAGGAACCGTGCGTCAAACGGAACGTGCAGCGGCCGGTGCTCTCGAACGCCGTCCCGCACGGGTATCGGACGCACCTTGCATCCACGAGGTACGTCGGCGACTGGAGCCACTCGGTGGTCAGCGCGGGGAGCGGCTCGTCGGTCTCGACGAGCGCGCCGGCGACCAACTCACGACGGACACGGGGAGCGGGGAGGGTGGGATCACACTCGGACGCCAAGAACCAGGGGCTCCCTCGGATCGCTTCGTCCGTTCCGCCTGCGTTCATCAGCGCGTCGGCGTCGTAGGCGAGTACGAACACGCGGCTGTCGACGTGCGGAGTCCAGTGCAGCGGATCGAGCGCGCGGGTGGGCGGCGAGACCTCGACGGCGCCGTCGGGACGAAGCTCGACGACGACCACCCAGCGTGTGTCCTCGGGGAGGTCGTGCGCCAGATTCAGCGTGTCTCGGGGGCCGCAGTGGAGCAGCGCGACTGCCAGCGCGGCCATCGGACGACACTTGCTCACGGGCCTCACGCAGGGTGACATTCCGCGGGTTCCTCATGCAAGTCGCTGTCCTTGGACTGATCGCTGCCGCAGTCGGGCTGCAGATCGAGGCGTCGAGCCAGGTCGAGCGCGGTGCCTTGATTCGGGTCCGAAGTCAGATCGCGTCGGCGCTGGAGGACGTGACCGGGACGGACGTCCGAGTCCGCGAGGGCGAGGCGAAGTGTGCCCGCAACGAACAGTGCCTGCGCGATCTCCATGACGCGTTGGGTTGCGCGCGGCTCCTCATGGTCCAGGTGCATCGCGGTCCGACGCGGCTATTCGTGGTCGCGGCCCGCATCGAAAACGGCCGCGTCGTCGCGGAGGTCTCGCGTCCCGTGTCGGCCGAGGACACGAAGACGGAGCTTCGGTCGATGGTGCGGGAGCTCTTCGTGCCCGAGATCCGAACGTCGTCGGTGGCGCTGGCGCCTCCGATCCTGGCGCCGGCTGAGCCCGAGTGTGGCCGCTGCGGCGTCGCGAGCCTGGTGTTGTCGGGCCTCAGCGTGGCGGCCGCGGCGACGGCGTCGGCGGTCTTCATCGACGCGTCGCGGCGGGATGTCTCCCCGCTGATCGCTCCGCCGGACCCGAGCGTTTCGACGAGGCGCAACGTGTCGTTCGTGCTGATCGGCGTCTCCGGGTTGTCCGCGGTCGCCGCGATCATCACCGCGATCCTCGGCGCCTGACGGCGTCGGTGGACCCTCCGAGGGTCCACCGAACCCTGCGATCGAACCCCGGCGGGATTCAGCCGCCCCCACGCGCACGCACCGCTGCGCTGGCACGCGCCCTGCTCAGGGAAGCGGCATGTCCATCACCAACGTCGACAACACCCCCACGCCTCAGGCGACCGCCACCGATCGATCCGCCCTCTCGAACCGCGCTGGGGAGATCCTCGCGCAGCACGGGATCCCCAAGCCCGCCAACGCGGCGGAGCTCCGTTCGACGCTTCAGCAGCTCCCCGCCGGATCGCCGGCGTTCGAGGCGCTGCTCGACGAGCTTGGCACGGCCTTCGGCGGCATGGGCGCCTCCTTCCGGGCGGGGCGCTGATTCGATGTCGCAAGCGAACATGTCCGACCTGACTCCCCTGACGCGCCAGGCTCTCGCGGGGCTCGACGGAGCGCCACTTCGGCTGCACGCGTCGACGACGGAGCGGCTGATCGACGCGCTTGACGCGACCGACGACGACACGCTGCAACGTGAAGCCTACGCCCTCGCGTGCCTCGTGAAGTGGTTGGTGGATGCCGGCGAGCTCGGCGCGGCATCGCAGATCGCCGACGTCGCGAGCACGGCGGCTCCGCGGCTCGCAGCGCGGAACCGTGCGGCCGACGCATCACGTGCCGAGACGCAGCGCTCGACGCACCGTCGCCTCGGGTTCTCGACGCCGACCCGGAGCGCCCCGCGTTTCGGCGCGGTGACGCAGGCCGGTTCACTCTCGGCCCACGCGCTGGTGGCGACCGTGCCGCGGAAGTTGAGCTGAGAAGTGCGTTTGTCCTCGAGCGCGCTGGTCGTCGCGGGGTTGGTTGCCGCGTGTGGTTCGCCGTCGGAACCGACCCGCGTCTATCTCGAACGCGCCGACCACGGCGAAGCGGTGTCCTCGGAAGAGATCACCACGGCGACGGACCGGTACCTGGAGCTGCTGGCGGGCACCGACTACTTCCGGGTGACCGCCGAGCGAACCCACGGTGTTCCGCGGAACGATCCGGAGGGGCGCTACTGGTACGGGACCTGGTGGAACGGCGTCACCGTCTTCAAGGAGGACGGGCGCGTTCGGTTCTTCCATCAGTCCAAGGGCTCCGACAACAACGCGCTGAGGACCGCGCCGCTCCTCGCGGGGACGTGCTTCGCGCAGAACCTGTGGGGCGGGCAGGAGGCGTTGCTCCGGGAGCTCGTCCGCGGCTTCAACAGCTGGTCGATGGCGATGGATCGGGGTGACAGCCGCGACCACGCGTTGCTCGCGCGCGTTCACTACGTGGAACCGGTCTTGTCGACGGACGATGGCGTGGAGGTTCTGATCGACTACAGCGAGAACCTCCCGGGGGAGTACTTCCAAGGGGAGCTCGAGCAGCCTCCGACGATCTACGTTCACAACCCCGACAACCCGCACTGGGGCGACATCTGGATCAAGAACAAGCGATCGAAGGACGACGTCGGACACATGCTCCAGGCGATGGCGTATCTGCCTGCGTGCACGCAGACACCCGCCGCCGACCTCGCCGAGGATCTGGAGCTCATGCACAGGCGCTACGGGCAGTGGGCACGTCGCGTGGAGGCTGACGACTGGCGGATCGCGACCGTCGACGAGGACTGGGAGACGTATCACCCGATGGAGCAGCTCGCGGCGTACATTCAGCTGTTCGACGTCGAGTGCACGGCGATGCTCGCCACGCGCCTGTTCGGCCACGACGACCCCGGCACTGTGGCGTGTGGCACTGGCATCTCCGAGCTCTCGGAGGTCTGGGCGCTCAAGAAGGACTTCCACCAGATCGAGCGCAGCTTCCACCAGGCGGCGACCGCGCTCGCGTACCGCGGCGAACACGTCGCGCTCGGGGACACGTTGGTCGAAGGCCTCATCTGGCGTCTCGACACCATCTTCGACGCGCGAGAGGCCGGTGAGTACCCGGAGAAGCTGCACGACAAGGACCTCGCCGAGCTCGTCATCATGGCGGCGAACGTCGGCGTGCCGCTGACGTCCCGTGAGGTCCGCTTCCTCCACGGCCAGATCGAGAAGGCCTGGCGCGGCTACCTGACCGAAGAACATCGGCTCGCGTACGACGTCTTCTCGCCCGACACCCCGGACGGCGAGTACCCCTTCAACCCCAACGCGGACGGAGTCTTCTGGCGCTACATCGGCGCGCTCCTCGGTCAGTGCGCGTCACCGTACAGGAACCCGAACGGCCGGCCGGTGTTCGACTGCGACGCCATCCGGGCGCGGTGAATCTTCGAAGCTAGGCGAGGGCGGCGCACGCCGAGCCGATGAGGTTGGCGTGTTCGAGGGATCGGATCGACGCGGCGCGATCGACCAGGCGATCGAGCTCGCCGTACACCGCCTGGTGGAAGCCGGGTGTCCGCCAGAACAGGCTGCCCTCGGCGATGACGGCGACGGGGCGTTCGCCGCCGCGGGCGTCGGCGACGGCGGCGAGGCCGGTGGCGATCAGGAGCGCGGCGCGTTCGAGGAGCGCGGCGGCGACCTCGTCGCCTCCCTCGCGTTTCTTCACGAGCTGCGCGGAGCCTTCGAGGGGATCGAAGTACGTATCACCGGTCATCGCCTTGTAGATGAACGGCATGTAGAAGCCGGAGATCGCCTTTTCGAACCGCTGGGCGCCGGGGTTGTTGCTCTCCCGGTCGACGATCGCGTCGGCCTCGGTCAGGTGCGGGCAGTCGAAGTTTCCGGACTCGAGGTTGATCGCGACGAAGTCGTCGTGGCCCGCGAGTTTTTCGTGCGCGCGTCCGTCGAAGAAGGCCGCCATGTTGGAGCCGGTACCCGCGATGAGCCCGATGACGTCCTCCGGCGCGCCGTCGTGGACCAACGCGCCGCCGAGCATGCTCGCGACCGTGTCGTTGAGGACGTGAACACACGGCGGTTCGAGCCCTTCGTCGCGCAGCGCGTCCGCGAGACCGGAGCCGACGAGCATGCCTTCGACGCCCGGGACGTCGATGCCTTTGGTCCACCGGATGAGGCGCGCGTCCAACGATGGAAGCACCTCGGACGGGTACGAGAAGCAGTAGCCGACGGGGAGGCCGGGCTCGGGGTCGAGTGACTTCGCGAGCTTCGCCTGTTCCGCGAAGAACTGGGCTGGCGTCGTCCCGCCTTCGCGGAGATCGAGCCGTTGGTTGTACGGGCCGCGTTCGACCGTGGGGCGACCGGCGACGATCGACACGACCGCCGCGCGCATGTTCGTGCCGCCGATGTCGACGACGAGCGCGCGCCCGTCCCGCACTCGGGGGGGAGCGAGCTGCGCATCGAGCGCCTTGATCTCGCGCCCGTCCGCCTTCAGCCCGTCGCGGATGCGGTCCGCGAGCGCGGCGCGGATCTCTTCGAGGTGAGAGGACTCGAGCAGCGGCACGACCCCGTCATGCCAAACCTGACGAGCCATGGCAAAATGCGCCCGCTTTGAAGTGGCTCCTCGCTCTCGCGCTCGCCCTGTCCTCCGTCGCCTGCTCCGGCGGCGGCGACGATGACGAGGACACCACCCCGCGTGATGCTGGCGAAGCCGCGGTTCGGGACGGAGGGCGCGACGGCGGCGTCGTCGCCGTGACGTGCGGTGACGCGACATGCATCCACCCGCTCGAATACTGCCGCGAGACACCGTCCGCGCCGTGTGAAGCCCGCGACGGCGGCACGTGCGGCGCGCAGGAGGAGGCGTGCCGCGACCAAGCCGTCGAGGGGTGCACCGCGCCGCTCGCGCGCGCGTGCGTGGACCTGCCCGCCAACTGCACGAGTTGCCCGTGTGTCATCCTCGAGTCCCCGTGCGGTGCGCAGATCGCAGACGTGTCCTGCAACGCGAGCCCGACCGAGGGGGTGCGGGTTCGATGCCCCTTCCCCTGATCATCCTCGCGCTGGTGATGCTCGGCGGCTGCAAGGCCGACGCGCCCGACGACACCGAGCACCGACGCCTCGTCGTCCTCGAGCGCTTGCCGCAGCTCGAGAAGGTCGCCGACGACATCGAGGCGCGCCTCCCGGGGCCCGACGTCGCGTTTTCGTCCACGGTCGCGGCGGCGCTCGCGCCGTTCGAGCTCGCGCAGCTCTCACGGACGAAGGCGCCCGAGCACAACGGGGTCGTGAAGACCGAGCCCGTCACCGCGACGTTCCCCGGCGGCGAGGACGAGGTCGCGCGCTTCGTCGCCCGGCTCACGAAGGTGCGGCGACCTTGGGTGTTCGAAGCGCTCCGTCGGGAGGAGGGCGTCGTGGCGATCGACGTCGTCGGTTACAGCTTCGATCCCGGGACGCTCCAGCGTTCGTCGACCGAGACCCCGCGTGTGAAGGAGGCGCTCACGAAGCTCGCCGCGAAGGGTTACGACCCGGCCCGCGTCCAACGCCTCGAGCGGGTGTCGATGAAGCAGGCCATCCTCGCCGATCTCGATCGCCGCGCGGCCCACGCGCAGGGCGACCTTAGGCTGCTCGTCGATTCGGCGTCGGCTTCCGTGCTTCCGAAGGCGCTCACGCTCACGCGCACGAGCGGAAAGAAGCGCGGCACGATCGTCTTCGAATCGAAGGCCCGCCGCGCGCGCTTCGTCGGTGAGGCGTCACGTCGGGGCGCATTGCACGACGCCGCAGCGAACGAGTTGATTCTACCGAGTGGAACGGTCTGCCGGATCAGCGGCGGATGAAGAACACGCGGGTGTCGTCGCCGAGCCACGCGATCGGGCACGCGCGCTGAACGAACGGCTTGCAGCCGAGCCGCGCGCGGCTGTCGTCGGGCGCGCTGTCGAGCACGACACCCGGCCACATCCCCGGCGTGTCGTCGGGCGTGGTGAGGCCCGTCGCCGGGAGCTCGACGTACGACAGCTCGGCGGTCCCGTTCACGCGCGTCGCCACGACGGTGATCCACACCTGCCCGTTGCGCACCACGAGCCCGAGATCGTCGAGCCGACGGTCGCCGTTGATCGGCGCGAACGGCGCGTAACCGAGGCGTTGCCCGTACTCGGCGAAGCGCAGGAGGCGGACGTCGGTGCCCGTTTCGGTGATCTCCTCGTACGCGATCACGAAGACCTCGGGGCCGCCGAGGATCTGCGGCATCGCGATGACCTCGAAGTTTTCGCCCACGCGCGGCTTCAGCGCGCCGTCCACCAACGCAAACGTGTCCGGCTGACCCATCGTGTTGTAGCGCAGCTCCAGCTCCGACACGGTGCCCGTCACGGTCCGGTGCGCCATGAGGATCTCGCCGGTGTTGGACCGCGCCATCTTCACGTTCTCGTACCCGGAGCTCGTCGAGGTGAACGCGTAGAACTGGTTGAAGGGCTGCGTGACCGCGTCCGCGACGGTCGCGGTGCGCAAGGTGCCGAGCCGCGTGAACGCAACCATCGCCGGCGCGTTTCCGCCGACGCCGCCGTCCAGGAACACCACCGACACGCCGTCCGCGTCTCCCGCCGCGACGCCCGCGACCTGACGCTGCGGGTTCGGCGCGACCGTCGAGCTGGTGACGAACGACGTCGACATGGACAGCGGATCGTTCGACGCGACGAACATGAACAGGTCGTAACCCGGGGAGTACGTCCCGCCGACCGCCGTCGAGCGTGACGGCTGGTTGAACGGGACGAACGCCATCCCCTCGTTGGTGTCGTCGTAGAGCCGCTCGATCGCGGACTCGTACGGCGAGAAGTCGTTGCCCTCGCGGTAGAGCGCCGCGATCGACTGGTCGTTCGTCGTGCCGGTCCCCATCATCTCGAACGGGAACTCGTGGTCGTCGATCAGTGCGTCCACCCGCTGCAGCACCGTGAGGTACGCGCTGGTGTTCTCGCCGTCCGGTCGCGTGAGCGAGAGGATGCCGCTCCGCGCGTCCGCCGGGAGCGCCACCGAGACCGTGTTGTTCGACCACTGCGAAACGAACAGCGTGAACACAAACGTGGACGTCTCCGTCGCGGTCAACGTCACCGTTCCGGTCTGCGTACCGAAGCTCGTCCCGTCGACCTGCACCTCCAGACCGGCGATCGCGATGGTCGGCACCAGCGCGGTGATCATCGGCGGGAGCGGGACGTCCAGGTTGTGCTGCGCCGTCGCGATCGGCCCCTCGTTGCCGGCCGCGTCGACGGCGCGGACGCCGACGAAGAACGTTTCGTTCGCGTCGAAACCCAGCTGGGCGTAGGTCCGCGTGAAGGACACCGAGCTGGTCGGCGCCTGAACCGGCGGGGCGGCGATTGCCGGGAGGTTGTCGAACTGGTTCATCACCGTGGCCGCGTCCGCCGCCGTGCGAATCTCGTAGCGCGCCGGCGTGCCGGCGGTGTCGTCCTCGCCCGGCGCGAGGAACCCGATCGTCGCGGCGGTCCCGCCCGGCATCACCTGGAGGTTCAGCGGAGCGGACGGCGCGAGGGAGTCGGCCGGGGTCCCGACGGCCGTCGCCGGCAGCGAGTAGTTCAGCGGCAGGCCCGCGCGATCCACGTCGTACGCGTAGACGACGATGCTGTACTGCACGCCGTCGTCGAGCCCGTTCACGACCACCAACTCGGGGCCGTCGATCGCCCAGGTGTTCGTCACGACGAGGCCGGGGGCGATCTCGTCGCCGAGGGAGACCGCCTCGCCGCGCTCGAACGTCGGCGGGGATCGCGCGGCGGTCGACGTGCCGATCGCGAGGAAGTAACCCGCGGCGTCCTCCGCCACCGGCGCGCTGAACGACACCTGCAGCGCCTGCCCCGACGGCGCGGGGAGGGCGGAGAGGTTGCCGACGGCGTCGGGCGGGGTCTCGTCCGCCTCCGGGATGCGAGGTCCGGCGGGGAGGAGGCGCACCTCACCCGCGTCCGAGGTCTGGCCGACGGTGACGGTGATGCCGTCCTTGAAACCTTCGAAGACCAGCGCGCGATCGATGTCCGGGTTGCCGTTCGGGCCGAGGAACGCGCGGGCGCGTATCGTGCGGTTCGTGCCGGCGCGGACCTTGTCGAGCTGCCAGGTGCCGCCTTCGTGCACCAGCTCGAGTTGGCCTTCACCCGCGTTCGCCCAGAGGTTGGTCTCCGCGAGGGTTGAGCCGTTGGCGAGCGCGAGGATCTGCAGACGGTCGATGAACGTCGGCACCGCCGCGGTGCGGAGCGCGGAGCGCTTCAGGCCGACGCCGTCGTAGTCGATGACCAGCCGGGCCGTGAGGCCGCCGGTGCCGGGATCGCTGCAGGCGAGGGCGAGCAGGGCGAGCAGTGGGCTGAAACGGCGCATCAGTAGGACCCCGTGATGGACCCGTTGACCGGCGGCAGGGCCGGGCCGCCCTTGTCACCACCGATCAGGAGGACGGCGGTGCCGGTACCGGCGAGCACCGCCACGCCGATCGACGTCCAGAACCACCACTTCGAAGTGACGGGGGTCGCCGGCTCCACGCGCGTCGTCGCCGAGGTGGCGGGCGCCGGTGCGACCGCCGGGAAGTCGAGCGTCACCTGCGTGGCGTCGTTCGGGTTCACGCGCACGGACCGCGTCACGGACTGGCCGTCGATCCGCTGCGCGACGAGGGTGTGCTCGCCGGGCGCGCCCGTCCAGGTCATCGCGCCCGAGCCCGCGAACGCGACGACCTCGCCGTCGATCGTCACCTGGCTCACGCCGCGCAGTTGATCCGCGGGGATCGTCACCGAGCCCAGCGCGAGCGCGGAGCCGGCGGGGGGCGGCGGCGGGTCGTCGAGCTTGGCGCCCATCGCACCGTCGCTGGCGGCGTCGGTGGGCGGTGGACCACCGGCGGTCGGCGGGGTGTCGCTCGGCGGCGGGGCCTCGGCGACCGCGGGCGGCGCCTTCTTCTTCGCGGTCTTCAGCAGGCGCCGCAGCCGCTGCGCGACGTCGCGCGCGCGGCGTTTGAGCCCGCGCTTCGCCAGGTTCTTGCGCGACCGGACCTCCCCGACGCGCGAGCGCTCCGCGATGTCGATCGCGGTCAGGACGATCTGCGTCTTTTCGATCCGACCCGCGACCAGGATGTCGGCGCCGAGGGTGCTCCCGACGTCGGCCAGGCACCCGACCTTCATCGCGCAGTCGCGCGCTTGCTCGCGCGCGGGGCCGACGAGGAAGTCGTGCTGCGTCTTCTGCACCTTCGTGGACACCCCCAGCCGCCCCTTGGCGCGCTCGAGCTGACCGGTGATGACCTTCCACGCGGCGAGGCCGTCCGAGGCTTTGGCCCCCTCGGTCGAGGGCGGGAGAACGACGAGCTCCGGCTGCGCGACGGCGAGCTGCCCCACGACGAGCACGAGTGCGGACACACCCATACAGTGGACGATACCAGGCCCCATCGGGCGGGGCGAGTTCTCAGGAGGTGGTGAAGGAATTCGCGACCGCCGGGAACGTTGGGGGTGAAATGAACCGATTCGCATCCCTGGTGACCCTCGGCGCGCTCGCGCTGCCCTCCACGGCGTTGGCCCAGCTCGTACCGGGCACGCCCTATGTCCGCTTCTCCCAGCCCATCACCTATACGGAGCTGACGAGCCCGACGGTCCTGTTCACGAACACCCTGACCAGCACGGGCGACGTGAACCTCCCGTTCGACTTCCTCTTCTACGACCGGACGTACAACTCCGTGAGCTTCGGGACCGACGGGGCGATGATCATGGGCGCCGGATCGACCGTCTCCAACGTCAACGCCACCCCCGGATCTACGAGCACGCCGAACGGTTGGATCGCCCCCTTCTGGGATACCTCGCAGTTCTGCACCGCCGACAACGGCTCGCTTGGTTACTCCATCCTCGGGACGGCGCCGGCGCGCGTCGCGGTGTTCGAGTGGAAGCGCCTCAACATCAGCGGCTGCTCCCCCGCCGATCTCGTCAGCTTCCAGGTTCGCCTCTACGAGGGCTCGGCCGGGCGCATCGAGATCGACTACGGCCCGAACCAGGGCGTCAGCTCCGCGTCCGCGACGATGGCGATGGAGGACGACATGGGCGGACGCGAGATCTTGTTCCGCACCTGCACGACGAACTGCACCGGCGCCGACTTCACCGCGCTGTCCGGGACCCGCATCACCGTCGTCCAGGACCCGGGCGTCGAGATCGAGGTGACCGACGTCGTCGCCCCCGCGTTCATCCCGCTGGGTGTCGCCCGCACCGTCGACGTGGAGGTCACGAACCGCCACGGTGTCGTCACCGGGCCGATCGACGTCGAGGTGTTCGTCTCGCCGAACGGTACCGTCGGCAATGGCGTCTCCGCGGGCGTCGCGCAGGTCGACGTGCCGGCGTACGCCACGAGCATCGTCACGGTGCCGGTCGTCGCTCCCACGAGCGTCGGCGTCGGGACCGCGGCGCTCGTCGTGTTCGCGGACTCCGGTGACGCGCTCGCAGAGTTCGACGAGGACAACAACGTCGTCGTCACCAGCTCGCGCTTCATCCGCGGGGAACCGGACGTCGCGGTGCAGGCCGTCGCCGTCGACGCCACCACCGCGGCCGCCGGCGACGTGATTCGTGTGACGGCGCGACTCGAGAACGTCGGCGCCGACATGGGCGCGGCCGCCGACGTCGGTGTCTTTTTGTCCTCGAACCCCGCGGTGACCGCGGGCGACCTCGAGCTGACGCGCCAGCCGGTCACGTTGGCCGCCGGCGAGGTCCGGCAGGTCACGTTCGACGCGATGATCCCCTCGGGCATCGCGAGTGGGCGCTACACGATCGGCGTCGTCGCGGATCCGGCGCGCACGCAGGACGAGCTGTCCCGCAGCAACAACGCCGCAGCCGCGCCGAACCCGATCGACATCCGCGGCAACGGAATCGCGATCGTCACGACGCGCCTCCCGCAGCCGCTCGCCTCCGTCCCCTACCTCGCGCTGATCCAGACCCTCGGCGCCGAGGGCCCGCTCGCATTCACCATCGAGGCGGGGCAGCTCCCCGACGGGCTCGGGATCGTCGAAACGACGGGCGAGATCTTCGGTCGCCCCAGCGACGTCGGATGCGAGTCGTTCACGGTGCGCGCCGCGGACGGCGTCGGTACCGACGAGCAGGCCTTCATGCTGTGCGTCGCGGATCCCGCGGAGCCGCTGACGATCGTCACGCGCGGCGTCCCGGTCGGCGTCGTCGGGCGTGAGTACGACCTCGCGTTCGTAGCGACCGGCGGTGAGGGCGGGACGTTCACCTGGTCCGCGACAGGGCTGCCCGACGCGCTCATGATGCTCGAAACCGGCCGTGTCGTCGGGACGCCGTACGAGGTCGGGACGTTCGAGGTCACGGTCACGGCGTCGGACGGCACGTCGACCGCCGAACGTGTCTTCATGTTGCAGGTCATCGAATCGGGTCAGCTCTCGTTCGTCACGCAGGCCGTCCCCGACGGGCGCATCGGCGAGTCCTTCGCTCACCAGTTCGAAGCGATGGGCGGCGTCGCGCCGTACGTGTTCACGACGGAGTTCGGAACGCTCCCGCCGGGCCTCACCCTCGACCCGTCGGGCCTCCTCGAAGGCACGCCGCGCGTCGCCGGGCGTTACTACTTCGGCGTTCGGGTCCGCGACTCGGTCGCCACGGGCGTGGCGGGTCGCGACGTCGACGCCGTCACGATCGACATCCGCGACGACGGCGCGCTGGAGATCGTCACCGCGTCGCTCCCGGCCGGCACCGTCGGTGAAGCCTACGCGGCGCTCATCGACGCGGAAGGCGGCGCGGCGCCCTACGTCTGGGACGTCGTGGAGGGGGCACTTCCGCAGGGGCTGCTCGGCGACACCAACGCGGACGGTTCGTTCCGCATCGTCGGAACGCCGATGAGCTCCGGCGAGGCGTCGCTCCTGGTCCGCGTGATGGATCAGGAGGGCCGCACCGCGCAGCGCGCGCTGTCCATTCGGGTCGTCGAGCCACCGATCGAGCGTCCGGGGGGCGAGCCGGGCGGTTGCGCGGCGGTCGTCGGGAACAACCCGAGCGCTTCGGTGTGGCTGCTCGGGCTCGGCCTGGTGTTGTGGGTCCGCCGTCGTCGCGCGACGTCGTGACGCAGACGTCACGCCTTTGGTAAACGCCATGCCGTGAAGGACGCTGGCGCGCGCCTGCTCGCGGTTTCGATCGCGCTGAGCGTCGCGCTCTTCATCCTCCTCGGCGCGGCGTACCTCGGGGGCCAGAGCGAGCTCGCGCTCGCGCAAACGGTCGACAGCCTCGCCGATGCGCTCACGGGCGGCGCGCTCCTGTTCGCGCTGAGGGTGAGCCGCCGCCCCGCCGACGCCTCACATCCGTTCGGACACCATACCGCGCAGCCCGTCGCCGCGCTCGTGGTCGCGGTGTTGGTCGGTGTCCTCGCGGTCGAGGTGTTGGGTTCGGCGGTCGGCGCGATTCGTTCGCCGGACGAGGTCACGTTCGGGTGGCGCTTCGCGTCGGTGCTCGCGGCCAAGGTGCTGCTGAAGCTGGCGCTGATGGTCTTCGCGGGCCGCGCGAAGCGGTCGCAGGCGATGCGCGCGTTCTCGATCGACGCGCGCAACGACGCGCTCCTCGGTGGGCTGTCGTTGGTCGGCTTCTTCGCTGCGAAGTACCAGGGGTGGTCGCACCTCGACGCGTACCTCGCGGTCCCGGTCGGGCTGTGGATCTTCGCCTCCGGGCTCATGCTCGGGTGGGAGAGCACGCAGCTGTTGATGGGGGCGGCGCCCGATGAGGAGCGGCAAGCTGCCTTGCGGGAGGTCGTCGCGTCGGTCGAGGGGGTACGTCGCGTGGGCGCGCTACGCGCGCGGCACCTCGGCGACGATCTGGACGTGTGGGTGGAGATCTTCGTCGACCCGTCGCTCACGGTGGGCGCGGCGCACGACCTCGGCGAGACCATCGAACGGCGCCTGCGTGAGGAGGGCGACGTCGTGAACGCCGTGGTGCACGTCGACGCCGACGTGATCATCGAGGAGGCCTGACGATGCGCGCGGCGCACCGCGCGAGCGCGCGGCGGGTACGACAGGCCCTCGCGGGGCGGGGACCCGCGCGGCGCGACGTGTTCGTCGAAGCGCTACGCCAGGTGCCGACCGAGGTGCGCGACGCGTGGGTCGACGAGGTCTTCGGCCTCGACGGGATCGCGGAGGACCAGAGCCTACCGCGCGGGTGCGTCGGTTATCTCCCGTGCGCGACGTCCACGGTGCTTCGTGTCGTCGCGGAGCTGGGCGTGACCGAGGGCGACGTCTTCGTCGACATCGGCTCGGGCGCCGGCCGCGTCACGGCGCTCGTGCACCTCGTCACCGGCGCGGGCTGTGTCGGGCTGGAGATCCAGCCGCACCTCGCGCGCGCTGCGGAGCGTCTCTCGGCGCGGCTGCGCCTGACACGTGCGCCGACCGTGGTCGGCGACGCCGTCGAGACCCTCCCCTCGATGGAGATCGGGACGGTCTTCTTCCTGTACTGCCCGTTCGGCGGCGACCGAATCGCGGAGACCTTCGCGGCGCTGCGCGACATCGCTCGTGCGCGTCCGATTCGGATCTGTGCGGTGAACCTGCCCGTGCCGCCGCAACCCTGGTTGACGCCGATCGACAGCTCGGGTGTGGACGTGGAGCTCTACGCGAGCGTGGAGTGAGGCGGCGCCGCGGGTGCGGCGCCGCACCTCGATTCAGTCGTGGAAACGACGCCCGCTCTTCGCGCGCTCCACGAGCAGCGCGGGCGGTGCGAAGCGCTTGCCGTGTTGTTCTTCGAGCGCGCGGAGGCGGCGCAGCAGCTCCGCCGGGCCGATGGCGTCCGCGTAGCGGAACGGCCCGCCGGTGAAGGGCGGGAAGCCGAGGCCGAAGATGGCGCCGATGTCGCCGTCGCGCGGGTGACGGAGGATCTCCTCCTCGAAGCAGCGAATCGCCTCCGCGACCATCTGCAGACCCATGCGCTCGCCGAGCGCCTTTTCATCGTACGACTTCTTTTCGTTCGGCTTCACGCCGATGACGCCGTAGACGCTCGCGTCGACCTCCTTCTTCTTACCCTTCTTGTCGCTGTAGACGTAGAAGCCCTTCTTGCCCTTACGCCCGGTGCGACCGTCGGCCACGAGTTTGTCGAGGCTGCCGGGGGTGTCCATGCGGTCGCCGAACGCCGCGAGCGCGACCTTCGAGACCTTCGCTGCGGTGTCGATGCCGACCTCGTCGAGCAACGTGATCGGACCGACCGGGAAGCCCCACGCTTTCGAAGCGCGGTCGATGACTTCGACCGGCACCCCCTCGGAGAGGAGCCACGCGGCTTCGTTCATGTACGGGCCGAGGATGCGGCTCGTGTAGAAGCCGGTGCCGTCGTTCACGACGATGACCGTCTTGCCCTGCTTCTTGCCGATGTCGACGGTGGTCGCGATCGCTTCGTCGCTCGTGTGCTTCGTGCGAATCACCTCGAGCAACGGCATCTTGTGGACCGGCGAGAAGTAGTGCATCCCGATCACGTTCTCGGGCCGCTGCGCGCCCTCCGCGATCTGGGTGATCGGGATGGACGACGTGTTCGACGCGAAGATCGTGTCCGGCTTGCAGACCGCCTCGATCTCCTTCAGCACGGCGTGTTTCACGCCGAGGTCCTCGAAGACTGCTTCGATCACCATCTCGCACTGCGCGAACCCGGAGTAGTCGGTCGTGCCGGACAGCCGCATCAGCTGCTCGGTCGCCTCCTGCCTGGTCATGCGCTTCTTCTTGGCGCGCCCCTGCACGATGTCGTGCACCGCGGAGAGCCCGCGCGCGACGGAGGCGTCGTCGCGGTCCTTCATGCGCACCGGGATCTTCGCGCGCCCGGTCGTCACGTACGCGATGCCGTGACCCATGATCCCGCTGCCGAGGACGCCGATGTTCGTCACCTCGCGCGGCTGCACGTTTCCGGCGCGTGTCCCGTTGTCCTTCTTGAGCGCGGTCTGCGCGAAGAACACGTCGATCAGGCGGCGCGACACGTCGGTCATCACGAGCTTCGCGAAGCCCTTCGCCTCGCGCTCGAGGCCCTTCTCGAGGCCCTTCTCCAGCCCGTGTTTGACGACCTCCAGGATCTCGAACGGCGCGGGGTAGTGGTCACCGGCCTTCTTCCGCAGCGTCTTCTCGGCTTGCGAGAAGACGATGTTGAGGCCGACCGGGTTCTTCGCGAGCGCGAGCTCCCGCAGGGCCTTCGGATCGGCGAAGTCGTTGAGGCGGTCCGCGAACGACTTGCTCTTGTGCTCGGCGGCGAGCTTCAGCGCGAGCTTCGCGGCGGCGTCGACGAGGATCGCGCGCGGAACGACTTCGTCCACGAGCCCGATCTTCTTGGCGCGGCGGGCGTCGAGCTGCTTGCCGGTGAGGAGGAGGTCGAGCGCGGCCTCCACGCCGACGAGGCGCGGCAGGCGCTGCGTGCCGCCGGCGCCCGGGAGCAGGCCGAGCTGCACTTCGGGGAGGCCGAGCTTCGTCTTGCCGTGGTTCGACGCGACGCGCCCGCGGCAGGCGAGGGCGAGCTCCATCCCGCCGCCGAGGCACGCGCCGTGGATGGCCGCGACGTACGGGATCTTGGCCTCTTCGAATTCGTCGAAGGCGCGCTGCAGGCGGCGCGAGCCCTCGAAGGCGTCGGCCTCGGTCTTGATCTCCTGGATCATCTCGATGTCGGCGCCGGCGATGAACGAAGTCTCCTTGCCGGACGTGATCACGACGGCCTTGCAGCCGGCGCGCTCGACTTCGGCGCGGACGCGCACGAACTCTTCTTCGAGGCTTCGGCCGAGGGTGTTCTGCACCTTGCCGGGGATGTCGATGACGATGACGCCGACGCCGTCGTCGCGCGTCTCGAGGGTGATGGCTCGTTTTTGCTGACTCATGTCTTGCTCCTTCAGCCTTCCAGGATCATCGCGGCGCCGAGGCCGCCGGCGGCGCACTGCGTGACGAGCCCAAGCCCGCCGCCGCGGCGCGATAGCTCGCGCGCGACCGTGTTGATCTGACGGACGCCGGTCGCTGCGAACGGGTGCCCGAGTGAGATCGAGCCGCCGTAGAGGTTGAGCTTCGCGTCGTCGATCTCGCCGATCGCTTCGCTGCGACCGAGCTTCTCCTCGGCCCACTTCTTCGACGCAAACGCCTGCAGGTTCGACAACATCTGCGCGGCGAAGGCCTCGTGCATGTCGACGACATCGAGGTCCTTCATCGTGACACCTGCGGCGTCCATCGCGCGCGGGCTCGCGTAGGCCGGGCCCATCAGCAGCTGCTCGTTCGGGTCGAGCGCGGCGAACGCGTACGACTTCACGAACGCGAGCGGCGTGTAGCCGAGCGCCTTCGCGACATCCTCGCGCATCAGCAGCAGCGCCGAAGCGCCGTCGGTGAGCGGGGAGCTGTTCCCGGCGGTGATCGTCCCGTACTTCTTGTCGAAGACGGGGCGCAGCTTCGCGTAGCCCTCCAGCGTGGAGTCCTTGCGGACGAGGTTGTCCTCGCCGTAGCCGGCGTACTTCGGCGGGGCCCGCACCGTCATGACCTCGTCGGCGAAGATGCCCTCGGCGTACGCCTTCGCGGCGAGGGTGTGGCTGCGGTGGGCGAAGGCGTCCTGCGCCTCGCGGGTGATGCCGTTCTCCTGTGCCATCTTCTCCGCGGACTCACCCATCGTGAGGCCGGTCGACAGCTCGCGCAGCGCGGGCGGCGTGGGGAGGAGATCCTTCGGGGCGAGCTTCGAGAACGCCTTGAGCTTGTCGGCGGGTTTCTTCGCCTGCGACGCGGTGATCAGCGCCTCGGCGAGGCCCTTGCTCACAGTGATCGGGACGTCGCTCGCGGAGTCGGCGCCGCCGGCGATCGCGATCTGCGCTTGGCCGGTCTGGATCGCCATCACCGCGGAGGCGGTGGCCTGCGTGCTCGTCGCGCAGGCGCGCGTGACGGAGAAGGCGTCGACGCTCTTCGGCAGGTCGAGCCGCAGCGCGACCTCGCGCGCGACGTTCGGGCCGACGAGCGACGGGACGACCTGGCCGTAGACGACGAGGTCGAGATCGACGGGTTTCAACGCGGAGCGCGTCATGAGCTCGCGCACCGCTTCGGTGCCGAGGTCGAGCGCGGACAGCTTCGCGTAGGCCGTGCCCATCTTGGCGAACGGCGTCCGAAGTCCGGCGACGATCGCGACGCGCGGGAGTGAGGTGGGGGTTTCGACGGAATGGACCATGGAGCCTCCTTGGTGACGCATTGCGTTGTCGCTCCTGGTGATTGATTCGTCAATCGGTTTAGCTGGCAGCCTTCAGCTTGCAGCCCGCAGCCCGACCTGCGGCCGTCCCTGGTTGGGGCCGCGGGACGCAGGGGCACGGGTCCGCGCTGCCGGCTGCCGGCTGCCGGCTGACGGCTGAAGCCTGAAGACTGCTCAGACGAACAGGAAGGCGACGAGGAGCCAGATCGGGCCGAGGATGCCGAACGACCAGGCCATGTAGCCGAAGAACGTCGGGGTCTGAAAACCCGACTCGTCGCAGATCGACTTCACCATGAAGTTGGGGCCGTTCCCGATGTAGGTGTTCGCACCCATGAAGACCGCGCCGAGCGAGATGGCGATCAGGTACGGCTCCGGGACCCCCGCGACGACGGTCATGTCGCCCGGCGGGAGCGACTGCGCGACGGTGAAGAAGGTGACGTAGGTCGGCGCGTTGTCGAGGAAGCTCGAGAGGACGCCGGTCACCGCGTAGAACGCCTTCGGCGACTCGAGCCCCATCTGCGGGCCGTACTCCTGGAGGAGCCCGAGCGCCGGCTGCATCGTCACGAAGATCCCCGCGAACAGGATCGCGACCTCCTCGATCGGGTGGTACGTGAACCCGTTCTCTGCGCGCAGGTCCTTCTTCGTCGTCACCAGCGAGAGCACCGTCGCGATCGCCATGCCGGCTTCGCGCCACCACAGCGGCAACAGCGCCGCGCTTGCCACGACCATCCCGAGGAACAGGAAGTTGTGCGCGCCCGCGAGGCTCACCGGCTGCCGTTCGATCTTCGCCGTCCCGGAGCCACGCACCGTGCGGTAGTCGATCAGGAAGAAGATGCCGATGATCACCGCGTTCACGAACGCCCACTCCGGGAGGAGCTGGAACGTCCACGTGAACGGCACGCCGCGGAGGAAGCCGAGGAACAGCGGCGGGTCTCCGAGCGGCGTCAGCAGGCCGCCCGCGTTCGACACGCAGAAGATGAAGAAGATCGGGATGTGCCGTGTGTAGTCGCGCACCCGGTTCGCGCGGAGCATCGGGCGGATGAGGAGCATCGACGCGCCGGTCGTGCCGATCATCGACGCGAGCACCGACCCCACCGCGAGCAGCGCGGAGTTGGCGAATGGGCTCGACTTCAGCTCGCCCCGCAGCACGATGCCGCCGGAGACGATGTAGAGGCTGCCGAGCAGCGCGATGAAGGAGATGTACTCCTCACCGGCGTGCAGGAGCATGTGCCAGTCGAGCGTGATCAGGTAGCCGACCGTCGGCACCGTGATGATCGCCGCGAAGATCGCCTTGTTCTTGTTCTCTTCCCACCAGTGGTGGCGGACGAGGGGCAGAACGGCGATCCCCAGGAGGATCAGCACGAACGGGATCACCGCCCAGAACGGGATGTGGGGATGGGCGGCTTCCGCCATCGCCGGGTCCATAGCGCGACCTCGGACGTGCTGTCAGCCCAAACCGGTGGCGTTCACCGAACCGACGCGAAATGCGGGTTATGCGCCGGAATCGCTCGCGAGGCGAAAGCGGTCCCCCTCGCGTATCGCGCGACCATCCTCGACGAGCTTCTCGAGGTGCGCGAGGCAGGAACGCGCCGCGAGCGGGTACAGGTGTTTGGGCGTGTCGTCGTACGCGACGTCGAGCAGCTCCGACGCCGAGCCTCGGCCGTGGTGTTCGAGCGCGGCGACGACCTTGCTCTCGCGCATGCGCCGGTGCGCGACGTACCGCTTCAGGTGTCGGCGCCCCTCGACGATCGGCGGGCCGTGCGCCGGGATGAGGATCGACTCGTCCATCGCCGCGAGCCGTTCGAGCTGTCGCAGGTACTCGGCCATGTTGCCCTCGGGCGGGTCCACGATGATCGTGCCGATCGCCGCGACCATGTCGCCGACGATCATGAGGCGCGCGCCGGGGCGCCGGTCGACGAGCACGACGTGCCCGGGTGCGTGACCCGGCGTGTGCAGGACCTCGACCGTGAACGGCTCACCGCGGCGGTCGGTGCCGAGGTCGAAGACGTGGCCCTCCTCGATCGTCGCGTCGATGCGGATCTTGTCGCCGAGGAGCTCCTTCGTGATGGCGTGCGCGATGACCGGCGCGCCCACGCGCGGCGCGAGCCACTTGGCGGCGCCGACGTGATCGAAGTGGTGGTGCGTCAGGACGATCGCCTCGATCGTCGCGCCGCGCGCCGTGAGCGCTTCGAGGTGGACGAGGAGCTTGTCGCGTTCGTCGTCGTCGTACGTCGCGGGGTCGACGACGAGGATCCGCTCGCGTCCGATCGCGACGGCGTTGGTCGTCTCCGCCGGCGGGAGCGTCGGCGTGCGCAACGCGTAGATGCGGACGTCGGGGAGCGCCTCGAACTCGTGGTGGTCTTCGGCGCGCGCGCCGGGGTGCTGCAGGATTCGGCGCGGCGCCTCGGCGGCGCCGTACTGCAGGCACTCGAGCGCGACGAGCGCGGGCGGCGACAGCAGGTGTTGCAGCGCGTACCACTCCCGCACGAGCTTGTCCGCGGGCTCGAAGCGGAGCCACTCGAACTCGGGGCTCTCGACGCCGACGGTCGGTTCGTCGAAGTCGTCGACGACGTACTGGAAGAAGTGCGTGTCGTAGCGGACGGGGGAGTAGTCCGGCGTGACCCAGCGCCCCGCGGGGACGAAGCGCGACAGGTCGACGTTCGCAAGACGCGTTGCGAAGTCCCCCTCCGCGCGAACGGCGTGCGGCCCGTCGACCGTGAGCCCCGTCTCTTCCTCCAGCTCCCGCAGCCCGGCGATCTTGCGGACGGCGAGCGGGTCACCCGGGAAGAGCCGCGCGGCGAGCGCGTGGTCCTCGTCCTCGACGCGGCCGCCCGGGAACGACAGGTAGCTCCCGAGGAACGGGATGGACCGGGCGCGCTGCCCGACGAGCACGGTCCCGTCCGCCGTCGTGAGGAGGATCGAGGCGGCCTCGGAGGGCGTGGCGGACTTGCTCACGCCGTCAGTCCAGGTTGATGCCGAGGATGCGGTACCGGCGGTCGACGTAGCCGTCCATCGATTCGATCGCCCGGTTGATCAGCGTGTTGTCGTCGAGCGTCCAACCGATCTCCCCGGCGCTGATGCCGATGCGCTGCGCGCGCTCGAGCGTCTCCGAGAACATCATCGCTTCGAGCCCGCGCTTTCGATACTCGGGCAACATCCCCAGCGTGTAGAGGCGCGCGTGCTTCGTCTTCTTGATGCGTCCGCCGAGGAGCTTGATCCACGCGAACGGGAACAGCTTGCCGTCCTTCGGGAGCACCTCGTTCACGTTCGGCAGCGTCGCGCAGAAGCCGACCGGTTTGCCGTCGAGCTCGACGAACAACACGAGCTCCGGGATCGCGACCTGCTTGAGGTCCTGCGCGAGCCACGTGAACTCTTCCTTGCTGAGCGGCACGAAGCCCCAGTTCTTCTGCCAGGCCTTCAGGTAGAGCTCGAACATCCGGTCGATCTCACCGTCGGCGTCCGCGAGGTCGATGTTGCGGAACACCACCCCCTCGCGCTTCATGATCCGCTCCGCGATGCGTTTGACGCGCTTGCGGTTCTTGGTCTCCATCCCGTTGGAGACCTCGATCCACCACACCAGCAGGTCCTTCGCCTTGCCGAAGCCGTACGACGTGAACAGCTCCTCGTAGAAGCTCGGGTTGTAACCCTCTTCGATGAACGGCGGCCGGTCGAAGTTCTCCACGAGGAGCCCCGCCTGGTGGTTCGTGGTCAGGTTCATCGGCCCGTACCACTCACGCGCGCCGCGTTCCTTCAGCCACGCGACCGCGTCGTCGAACATCTTGTGCGCGACCTTCTTGTCGTTCACGCACTCGAAGAACCCGAAGAAGCCCGCCTTCGTCTCGTGGTACGCGTCGTAGGCGCGATCGATCTGCATCGTCATGCGACCGACACACTTGCCGTCCTGGTAAGCGAGGATGGCGCGCACCTCGAGGTTCTTGAACGCCGGGTTCGCGTACGGGTTGAGGAAGCGCATCAGGTGCATCCTCAGCGGCGCGATGTAGTTCGGGTCGCCCACGTAGAGCGGCTCGGGCATGTCGATGAAACGTGCGCGGGCCTTCTTGTCGCGCAGGTTGACCTCCTCGATGCGGACGCCCGGCGCGTCGGTCACGCGCGTGGGGACGGCCGGCTCGAGGCTCGGCAGATCCTCGGGCGGGGCGCCGAACTGGTAGGCGTCCTCGGCGTCGCCGCCGAGCTCGGCCAGTCGGCGGCGGAGCGCTTCGGGGCTCTCGATGCCGGAGTCTTCTTGCTTCACGGTCGTCACCATTCGTTCAAACCCATCCGTTGTCGCGGTACCAATCGAGGGCGAGGCGTGCGCCCGCTTCGACGTCGACCTTCGGCACGTAGCCGAAGTCCTCGCGCGCGCGTTTGTGCGTGCAGGTCCACGCGATCTGTTTGCCCATCAAGGCCTTCTGTCGGTTGAAGAGGCGCGGCTTCTTGTCGATCGACGACAGCAGCTCGCCGCCCCACGCGGCGATCGAGACGAGCGCCTCGGGGAGGTCGAGCTCGCGGACCTTCTTGCCGCTGACCTCCGAGATCGTGCGCTGGAACGACTGCCAGGTGATCGGGACGCCGTCGCAGATGAAGTAGCCGCGGTCGACGGCCTTGTCGTGGTCCGCCGCGACGAGCGTCGCCTCCACGAGGTCGTCGACGTACACCCCCGAGAACCAGCGGTCGCGGTTGCCGAAGAACACCGACCAGCCCTTCTCGGCCTGCTTGAACAGCTCGAAGTAGTCGACGTCGCCCGGGCCGTAGACGCCGCCCGGGCGGAGGATCGTGTACGGGATGTTCGCCGCAGCCAGGACCTGCTCGGCTTCGAGCTTGCTCTTGCCGTAGTGCTCGATCGGCGTGGGTTCGTCCGACTCTTGCTTCGGGCGTTCCTCCGACGAGGGGCCGTACGCGGCGAGCGAAGAAACCAGCACGAAGCGCCGCGGCGTGTGCTCGGCGCGCGCGAGCGCCGCGACGAGGTTCTCGGTCGGCATCACGTTGGCGCGCCGGAAGTCGTCGTAGGTGACGCCCTTCGTCGCGCCCGCGACGTGGAAGATCCGCTCCGGTCGCTCGGTCTTCATCACCTCCGTCAGCGCGTCCACGTCGGCGTAGTCGACCCGCACCGACCGGCCGGCCTCGGGCTCGGGCGACGAGGGACGGCAGATCGCGACGACGTCGCGGCCCCCTTCGAGCAAGGTCCCCTTGAGGTGCCGCCCGATGAAGCCGCTCGCGCCCGTGATGAGGTCCGCGCCCACGGCGCGTGTTCTTTCGCCCGGTGCGTGACCGGTCAAGGGAACGTTCGCCCGCACACCGCGCCGGGCGAACCGGCGCGGCGGACGGAATCGAACGCACCGTCACTCCACCGCGCGCACGTGTCTCTTGCGGGCGCGTTGTGCCGCCTCCGCCTCTCGGGTCATGCGTATCGCTTGCCCGAGGAACTCGACCGCGCCGGCGAGGTCCTCCTTACGTTCGAGGAACAGCGTGGCGCTCCCGCTCGCCGTCGCGCTCCACAGCGGGTGCGTGCGCGGGACGGCCCACAGCCCGGAGACGTCGACGCGCACCGCGCCCTTGCGCGGCCGCGACCGAATGTAGACGAGGGCCCGCCCGTCGCAGTCGAGGCGTCGGTAGGGTTTGGGGCCGGGCGACATGACGGTGCCTTCGCGTGTCCCCGGCAGGCGTTGAAGGGTGGTGCGGATGAACTCCCCCGCGAGGCGATCGAGGTGTGCTTTTGCAAACACATCACGATCGCGCGGCGGGCGAGCGGAAAACGAATCGAGGTTCATCATGCCCGGCGTAAGAGCACGCGACGGGCCAACGACATCCGCAGGTTTTCGCCCTGCGTGCGGGCGTTCGTCCGAAAACCGAATGCGGCGTCCGATTTTCGGAGTTTCGTTCGGACTTTTCGAACGCGCTACTCGGTGCGGAGCCGTTCGAGCGTGCGCGCCTCGCGGTGTTCGATGAAGCGGCAGTAGCGCCAGAAGAGGAGCGCCGGGAGCGCGCCGGCGAGGCCGATGGCGAGGGTCTCCGTGAGGAAGGAGCGGCCGCCGACCGACATCGACGCGATCAACGCGGGCTGCGCGAGGAGCATCGGCTCCAGGTGCGGCGCGATCGTCGCCGCGCCCCACGCGACCAGCGGGAGGAGCAGCAGCGCGACGGGGAAGCTCAGCACCGCGTGCAGGTAACGCGCGCTCGTTCGCAGCGAGGACGTCCGCGTCACGAAGATCGCCGTGGCTGCCCAGGCGAGAAGCAGGGCCGCGCCGACGAGGAGCGGCAGTCCGTTCGTCTCGAGTCCATTCATGACGCCGGGCGTCGTAGCGTCGTTCGGGGGAAGCCGCCATTTTTTGGCGCCTAAAAACGCACCTGCCCCGCCGAAGTACGGAATCAGGCGCACTTTGCGCGCGAGGGCCCGCCGCAGTAGGTCTGAAGTGTGCTGGAGCTGACCGTCAGCAACGTCGAGCAGGTCCAGACGTTCCGCCACGACGACGGGCCCCTCCTCCTGGGGCGCGCTCCCGTCGGTGCGGGTCGTTGTTTCGTCGTGCGTGATCCGCGTGTTTCGCGCGTGCAGCTCACCGTCGAAGAAGCGGAAGGTGGCGTCCGCCTCACCAATCACGGCGCAACCCTGACGATCGAAGCGCAGGGCGCGCTCGCGACCGGCGAGAGCGGGACGTTCGCGCTCCCCGCCACCGTGCTCGCGGGCGGCACGAAGATCGAGATCTACGCGACCGAGCTGCCGGAACAGTCCGAGGGTTCGATGGTGCTGCGGACGATCGTGCGCGCGGCGTCGCCGAAGACCCTCGAACGCGCGCCGACCGTGGAGCGCCTCGCGGAGTGGTTCCAGACGTTGCTGTCGGTGCAGCGCGCGGCGGCGGGGTCGGCGGCGTTCTACGCCGAGACGGCACGCGCGATCGTCGATCTGATCGGCCTCGACCGCGGGCTGGTCCTGCTCCAGGACGACGGTGCGTGGAAGGTCGCCGCCGCGCACGCCGCCGACGGTGCGTCCGGTGAAGCCTTCAGCCAGACCGTCCTGAACGAAGTGCTCCGCACGCAGCAGACCGTCTACCACCGGCCGAACCAAGCGGCGGCGAGCCTCGTCGCGGTCGACGCGTTCGTCGCGTCTCCGATCTTCGGCGCGGGCGGTGAGCCGATCGGTGCGGTCTTCGGTGCGCGCGATCGAAAGCCGGGGGTGCACCTGCCGGCGGTCGAGCCGCTCGAAGCGCAGGTCGTCCAGGTCCTCGCGGCGGCGGTGTCCGCGGGGCTCGCGCGCATGGAACGCGAAGCGGAGGCCGGGCGGCTGCGCGTGCAGTTCGAGCGGGTCTTCTCGCCGAAGCTGGTCCGCGAGCTCGAGCGCGACCCCACGATGCTCGAGCCGGCGGAGCGCACCATCACCGTCCTGTTCACGGACCTCCGCGGCTTCACGCGTCTGTCCGAGCGGCTCGACCCCACGCAGATCTTCGCGCTCGTCGGCGAGGTGATGGACGCGCTCACCGCGCGCGTGCACGAGGCGGGCGGCGTGGTGATCGATTACTACGGCGACGGCATGGCCGCGATGTGGAACGCGCCGCTCCCCCAGGACGACCCGGCGGGGCGGGCCTGCCACGCCGCGCTCGCGATGGTCGACGACGTCGCGGCGCTCGACACGACCTGGCGCGATCGAATCGGCACGCCGCTGTCGATCGGCGTCGGCCTCCACACGGGGTCCGCGCTCGTGGGCAACGCCGGGAGCAAGATGCGTCAGAAGTATGGGCCGCGCGGGCACACGGTGAACCTCGCGAGCCGGATCGAGGGCGCGACGAAACACGCGGGGGTCGCGATCCTGTTGTCGCAGGCGACGCTCTACGCGTCGGTGACGGAGCTTTCGACGCGTCACGTCGGCGCGACGCAGGTGGTGGGGGTCGACGATCCGATCGAGCTGTACGAGCTGCGGTCGGCCGCGGAGTGGGGACCGACGCGGGATCTCTACGAAACGGCGATCGATGCGTTCGGAGCGGGAGACTATGCGGAGGCAGAGCGTGTATTGGAGACGTTGCCCGACCATGACGGTCCGTCGCGTCTCCTCGCCCGGAACGTCGAACGCGCAAAGACGGATCCGACGGCGCCGGCCGTACTGAAGCTGGAGACCAAATGACCTCACCGACGCTCGAGTTCCTCGGTACCGGCTCCGCGTTCACCACGGACCCCGACAACTACCAGTCGAACCTCCTCCTCACCGGCGCGAGCGGGCGGCGGCTCCTCGTCGACTGCGGCGGCGACGTCCGGCGCGCGCTCTTCGTGCGCGGCGTCCACGCGCGTGATCTCGAAGCGGTCTACATCAGCCACCTTCACGCGGACCACGCGGGCGGGCTCGAGTGGCTCGGCTTCACGACGCACTTCGATCCTTCGGCGCCGCGCCTCACACTCTTCGCGGCCGAACCGCTCATCGAGCCGATGTGGAACAACGTGCTGTCCGGCGGCATGCGCCACACCGTGGGCGCCGAGGGCACGCTGTCGACGTACTTCGAGCTCGCGCCGCTCGCGGAGCGCGGGTCGTTCACGTGGGACGGCGTCGAGCTGTCGCTCGTGCCGACGCCGCACATCATCGGCTCGGCGGGGACGATCACGAGCTACGGGCTGTTCATCACCGGCGCCGAGCGCTCCGTGTTCCTCACCACCGACACCGTCTACGCGTGGCACGATGCGTTCGACACGGCTGACGTCGTGCTCCACGACTGCGAGACGAGCGGGCCTCCGACCGGGGCGCACCCTACGTACGCGACGCTCGTCGAAGAGCTCCCCAAGAACGTGCGCGCGAAGACTTGGCTGTACGGCTATCCACCCGGCGCGTTGCCGGACGCCGCGGCGGACGGCTTCCTCGGCTTCGCGCGCCCCGGCCAGCGCTTCGCGCTGTAGCCGATGCCGACCAACTGTACTAGGGTCGCCGCCGATGAGCGTGCAGCTCGACCGTCTGTTGCCGAACGCGAGCGGCGCCGAGCGTGACGCCGTCGCGGCGAGCCTGACGCGCCAGACCTTCGCCGCGGGCGCGGTGGTCGTCGCCGCGAACGCCGACACGTCGATGCTGTGCCTCGTGGAGTCCGGGCGGCTCACGGTCTCGCTCGAGCGGGAGGGGCGCACCGTCGTGCTCCCGCCGGTCGAGCCGGGCGACTGGGTCGGCGAGGTCGACTTGCTGCAGCCCGGACCGTCGACGACGACGCTCACCGCCGAAGCCGACACCGCGCTGTGGACCCTCGACGCCGCGGGCCTCGAAGCGCTGATGACCGACAACCCCGTCGCCGCCTCGGCGCTCCTCACCGGGCTCTCCGCCCGGCTCGCGGCGCGCCTGCGCACCGCGCGGCTGCCGACGCTCGGCGTGGGCGAAGACGGCGCCGTGCACGTCGAGGCGCCCGCCGACGAAGCGCCGTCCGAAGGCTGGGTCACCCGCCTGTTCGGTCGGCTCCTGGGAGGCGCGTCGTCGTGAAGGACTACGATCTGCTCGTCGCGAGCGAGCTGCTCGCCGACTTCTCGACCGAGGAGCTCTCGGCGCTCGCGCCGCTCCTCGAGGTCGCGAACCACCCCGCCGGCCACGTCTTCTCCGAGGAGGGCGACAAGGGCCACGAGGCGTACCTGATCCTCTCCGGCCGCGTCGCGGTCACGCAGCGCCGAGGCGACAGCGTCGATCGCCTCGGCGAGCTCGGGCCCGGGCAGCTGTTCGGGTTGGTCTCGCTCATCGACGGCGGCCGCCGCACGGCGACCTGCACCGCGATGGAGCCGGTCCGCGCGGCCACGCTCCGCAAGGCGGCTTTCGACATCCTCGCGAAGAGCGGTGTCCCCGCGTCGCGACGGTTCCAGCTCGCGGTCGCGCGTCAGCTCGCGAAGGACGTTCAGCGCCTCAACGGCGTCCTGCTCTCGCTGTCGCTGCAGGCGAGCGAAGCCGAGATCCGCGCCGCGCTCCGGCGCTGATCCCTCCTACCCGTTGGCGAGTCGCCGCTGCGCGGTCTGAAGCACCTCACGCGACAGCGCCGGGTGCTCGGCGAGGAGGCGCTCGAATTTCGCGCGCGTGAGCGTGAGGCACAGGCTGTCGGTCACCGCGCGCACCGATGCGGTGCGCACGCCGGCTTCGACGAGCGCGATCTCGCCGAAGAAGTCACCGTCCTCCATGACGCTGAGGATGCGCGCTTCGTCGCCTTCGCCCAGGTAGGCCTCCAGGCGTCCGCGCGCGATGAGGAAGAAGCGGTCGCCGGGGTCGCCGGCCTCGAACACGACCTCGCCGGCAGCGAAGCGCGCGGTGCGGAGATCGTCGGCGAGGATCTGGAGCGCCTCCAGCGGCGCCGACGCGAGGAAGGGGATCAGCTCCAGGCGCTCTGCGCTGACGCGCGCGTCGCTGCCGTCGGGTTTGACGACGAAGCCGCTCTGTTTCTGCCACAGGTCCGCGTAGACGCCGCCGGATTCGAGGAGCTCCTGGTGTGTGCCGCGCTCGACGACGCGCCCGCCGTCGAAGACCACGATCAGGTCGTAGTCGACGACCGAGTTGAGACGGTGGGTCACGGCGACCACGGTCTGGCCGTCGCACGCGTCGCGGATGGTGTCGTTCACCTCGGCCTCCGCGGCGGGGTCGAGCGCGGAGGTCGCCTCGTCGAGGAGGAGGAGCGAGGGGTCACGCACGAGCGCGCGCGCGATGGCGACACGTTGGCGTTGTCCGCCGGAGAGTCGTGCGCCACGCGCGCCGACGATCGTGTCGTAGCCGTCTTCGAAGCTCTCGATGACGTCGTGGATGCGCGCGCGCTTCGCCGCACGTTCGATCGCCTCGGTGTCGGCGTCGAGCCGACCGCACCGGATGTTCTCGCGGATGGTCGCGTCGAACAGCCCGGTGTCCTGGAGGACCACCGCGGTCTGCGCGCGGAGGCTGGAGGGGCGCGCTTCGTCGAGGTCGACGCCGTCGTACGTGATGCGGCCGGCGGTCGGCGCCTGCAGCCGCATCAACAGCGACAGCGTCGTCGACTTGCCGGACCCGGAGCGCCCCACGAAAGCGACGCGCCGTTTGGCCGGGAGCTCCAGCTCGACGCCGGCGAGGGTGAGCGGGCTCGAACCGCTGGCGTTGCTCGTCGCGTATGCGAAGTCCACGCGTTCGAAGCGGATGGCGTTCGCGAGCGGGCCGAGCGGCTTCGTTCCGCCCTCGTCGACGCCCGGGGGAACGAGCGCGAGGAGGTCCGACGTGCGCGCGAGGCTCGTCGCCCCGTTGAGGAGCGTGGGCATCATCTCGGTCAGCCCGCGCGCGGCCGCCGAGACGTTGCGGAACAGTCCGAGGAACGCGACGAGGAGCCCGACGGTCATGCCGCCTCCGACCACGACCAGCGCGCCCGTCCCCATCACCGCGAGCTCGAGGACCGCGATGCCGAGGGAGCTGACGGACCCGGTCGTCGCGTAGAGCATGTTGCTCCGCGCGCTCGTCGCGCGCACGTGTTCGAGCGCGGCGCCGAAGCGATCCGCCAGGTGCGCCTCGAGCTCGAACGCGCGCACGACCATGTGGGAAGCGAAGCTCTCTTGCACGAGCTTCGTGACTTCGCCTTCGCCGTCCTTGCGCTCGATGTCGGCGGCGGTGCCGCGTTTCCCGAACGGGCGCGACAAGAGGATGGTGAACGGGAGCGCGGCGAACACTAGGAGCGCGACGCGCCACTCCATCGAGAAGAGGATCACGCCGGCGCAGATGATCTTCAGGAACCGGCGAATCGCGACGGGGAGGGCGCGGATGATCGTGGTCTCGATCGTGATCGCGTCGGTGCCGAAGCGGGTGACGATCTCCCCTTCGCTGTGCGTCGCGAAGAACGACGCCGGCGCGGTCTGCACCCGGCGGAACATCGTCAGGCGGACATCACCAACGATCGCCGCCGCGAGGCGCGAGGTCGTGTAGTCCACGGTGAGGCCGCCGAGGAAGTAGGAGAGGGTGGCGGCGGCGACGATCCCCACGGCGACGGCGAGCGCCCCGTAGTCCTGCGTCGGGATGACGTCGTCGATCAGGTACTCCATCGTCAGCGGCATCGCGAGGGAGCACGCGACCTGGACGATGATCCCCGCGAGCCCCGCGAACGCGAGGCCGGGTCGCTCGATCGCGCGAGCCATCGCCCACGCGAGGAACCCGCGGATCGATGGCTTCATCGAAGGAGGTTGTAGCGCAGGGATGCGCGATCGTCACCGAAACTCGGTAGGCGCGAATTGCGCCGCGCCCCACGCTCCGAGAATTCAGGAGGAGTAAGGGGGCTCCCGATTCATTCGCCGCTGTCGGCGCCGGCCTCGGTCTCCGCCTCGGTCGTCTCCTCGGCGTTCTCCATCCCGGACTCGGCGGCCTTCTCCATGTCGGCGGCTTCCTTCTTCTCGTCGACGACGGCGGCCTTCGTCGCCGTGTCCGTGTGACCGAGGTTCTTCTTGGCCATGTCGGATCCGCTGTTCGCGGCGGAGTCGAGGGAGGCGCAGGCCAAAGTGGCGCCGAACAGGCCGAGGACGAAGAGGGTACGGGTGTTCATCGGCGGCGGAGGCTATGTCCGCCGATCGCGGGAGGCAAGCGTTCAACCGCGCTCGAGCGCAGCGAGCCGGGCCTCGTGATCGTCGCGGTCGGCTTCGAGGCGGTCGACGCGGCGCGGGAGGAAGAGCCGGTCGGGCTCGCGCGCCTCGATCTTCTCGAGGCGGCCGTCGATGCTCTGCGTGAGCTTGGCGAGGATACCCAGGCGCTCGTTGGTCTGATCCAGACGCTGGTTCGTCTCGTCGAGGCGCCCGTCCAGGCGCTCCACGGCGCGGTCCAGGCGCTCGTTCGTCGCGCGGGTCGCGTCGCGGATCTCGATGAGGATCTGCGTCGTCAGCTCGTCGGCCATACGTTCACGTTGGCGAAGCCGACTTCACGCGGTCAAGGCGAACGCCTCCGGAATTCGTTCAGCTCGCGGCTCTCCGCCGCAACAGCTCCGCCGTAATGCGATCGTACTCGTCGCGCGCGGTCTCGGGCAACTCGACGCCGTGCGCCGCCGCCTGCGTGCCTGCGGACGACAACACCTCTTGCTTCGTCCTCAGCTCTTCGGTCGTGAGTTCTTCGAGGTTCGTCATCACTTCGCGCTCCCTTCCAGCTCGAACGGCTTCGGCGGCACCTGGAACAGCTCGTCGATCGCCGCCGCGAATGCCTCCTTCACCAGCTTCACATCGGCCTCGACCTCGGGCGCGAGCTTTTCACCCTTCGGCACCGGCGGGACCAACGTGTCCCAGTAGTGCACCGGCCGATCCCCGGTCTGCGCGCGGACGCGCTCGTCCACGAACTTCGTCACCTCGGGGATGCGCGCGGCGAACCGCTCCCGCGCCTGGTCGAGGTGCTGCGCCGCCGCGTTCGCGAGGTGCGCGCCGAACACCGACTCACCCTTCTTCAACGTCGCGATGCAGTCGGCGTGGCTCCCGTCGAACGCGGACTCGAGCCCGCCGCGCTGGTCCTCGATGCTCGCCCCCGCCTCCAGCTCACCCATCCGGTCGGGGTGGAGCTGCTCGAACGCACGCGAGGAGATGATCGGGTTGTGAAGGAACGTGTCCGGCCCGCGCAGCGACACCGCGTACTTGTAGCCGGCGTCGGAGCTGCCGTACTGCATCGCGTCGCCGAGGATGACCGCGAGGCCACCGACGAGGCGCTCGATGTCACCCTCGGCCGACGGCACCGCCCAGCCCGAGATGCCCTTCTCGCGCAACAGAGCTTGCTCCGCGTCGTCGAAGATCAGCTCGCCGTTCTTGCTCGGCGCCGCGAACGGGTCCGCGATCTTCGCGCGGAGCGACGCGGTGTCCTCACGACCGAAGCCGTACTCGAGGTTCGCGATCATCGCCATCATGTCCGCCGGCATGATCTGGTGGTCGTGCGCGAACCGCTTCCCCTGGCTCACGACGACGTGGTTCTCCGGCTCGTCGAGGTCACCGAGGTGTCGCGCCGCGAGCAGCGGCACCATCAGCTCCGCGCCGTCGCGGTTGTGGGTCAGCACGCTCTGCAGCCCCTGCTTCTTGAACAGGTCGGACCCGAGCGTCCCCAACCACACCGACTTCGCGAGGCGCGGCCAATTCACCGCGCTCTGCTGATCCGCCGGCAAGGCGTCTTGCACCACGCCGAGGCTCTCCATGCTGTGCGGCATCTCGAGGCGGGTGTGGATCCAGCCCGGCTGATCCATCGAGTTGCCGTCGACACCCTCCGCACCCGCCGCGCCACGTTTGAACGCCTCACGCGCGGTCGCGTACATGTCGAAGAGCGGCTCCGTGTCCTTCACGCCGAAGCCGTCGAGCAGCGACTTGGCGTCCGACTCGATCGTCGCGCCGCGGTAGCCGAGGTCGCCGCTCAGGTTCGCGCGCAGCTCCTTGGCGTCGCCCGGGCCGAACATCAGCGCGAGGCGCTTCAGCTCCACCAGCGGCTCGTCCTTCGCCGCGAGGATATCGAGCACGTTCATCGGGTCACCCGGGTTCGCGTGCAGGATCTCCTGCAGGATCGGCGACAGCTCCTTCGGCACCGAAGCCGCGAACTTCAGCAGCTCGACGTCGTTGGTCTCGAGCCGCATCCCCTGGGCGTTCGTCGTCGCGAGCGGCGGCGGGAGCCGGACGCTCGGCAGCGCACCGACGCCGTCCGCCATCGCGGAGCGAAGGCTCTTGAACTGCGCTTCGATCTCCGTCTGCTGCGCGGGGGTCAGCTTGTCCATCGCCCCCGCCATGGCTTGCGACAGCGCGCGGAGCGACCGACCGAAGTCGAGGCCGGTCGCCCACTGCTCCTCGTGCGTCAACGTGCCTTGCAACCAGGCCCCGGAGAGCGCGTTCGAGCTGAACGCCTTCTCGAGGCTGCGCAGCCGGCTCAGCACTTGGGTGTACGAGGTCTTCCCGCCCAGATCGTTCGCGCCGCGGATCGCACCGGCGATCTGCTGCCCGACTCCGTACAGCGTCGACCGCACCGACTGCGCCTCGGCGGTGTGCGCGAAAACGACCGGCCCGAAGCCCGGCGCCGACACCGCAGCCTGCACCACGCTGTTCGACGGCGGCTCGATCGGCTTCAGCTCGACGGCCGGAATGGGGACACGGGGCTGCTGGGGCTGGATCGACGAGCTCATCAGGGAAGGTACTCCAAGGTAAGGTGGACTACGACGGTTCGTCCAGTCACGTTACGACGCCGCCCCCGGATCGGATCCGCGCCGACCCCGCTCGAAGCGGCCGTTTGTCCCGTCGGAAACGAGACCGCGGTCCGGTCGGCCGGACGCACGCGCGGTCCGGGTTGCACGGCCCCCCGCGAGGTGATTCGAGGGGCCGATGCTCGACTATCGACTCCTTGGAAAATCCGGCCTCCGCGTCAGCGAGGTCTGCCTCGGCACGATGAGCTTCGGCGAAGACTGGGGCTTCGGCGCGGACGAGAAGACCAGCCACGCCGTCCTCGACGCCTACGCCGAGGCGGGCGGCAACTTCCTCGACACCGCGAACAAGTACCACAACGGCGAGACCGAAGAGATCGTGGGCCGGTGGCTCGAGGGCAAGCGGGACGGCCAGGTCGTCGCGACGAAGTACACCCTCGCGATGGACCACGCTGACCCGAACAGCGCCGGCAACCAGCGCAAGAACCTGGTGCGCGCGGTCGAGGGGAGCTTGAAGCGGCTGCGCACCGACTACATCGATCTGCTGTGGGTGCACGCCTGGGATCCGTACACCCCGTTCGAGGAGACGATGCGCGGGCTCGACGATCTCGTGCGCTCGGGCAAGGTCCTCTACGTCGGCGTGAGTGACACGCCGGCATGGGTCGTCTCGGCGAGCAACGTCCTCGCGGAGCTGCGCGGCTGGACGCAGTACGTCGGCCTGCAGATCGAGTACAGCCTGCTGCAGCGCACGGTGGAGCAAGAGCTCCTCGCGATGAGTGACCACTTCGATCTCTCCGTCGTCGCGTGGGGCCCCCTCGGCGGCGGCGTGCTCACCGGCAAATACACCCGGGGCACGGACGTCGACTCGTTGAGGAAGGGCTCGAACGAAGCGCGCGGCCGTACTTCGGAGAAGAACCTGACGATCGCCCGCGCCGTCGACGCGACCGCCGACGAGCTCGGCAAGACGTCCGCGCAGGTCGCGCTCGCGTGGGTGCGGAGCCGCGGCTACCGCTACATCCCGATCGTCGGCGCGCGGAAGGTCGAGCAGATCACCGACTCCCTCGGCTGCGTCGACGTCGAGCTCACGCCGGAGCACGTCGCGAAGCTCGACGCGCTCAGCGAGGCGCCGCTGTTGTTCCCGAACGACTTCCTGCGGAGCGACAACGTCCTGGACCTCGTCCACGGCGAGGTGCGCACGCGGATCCAGGGGCGGAAGGCCAAGCGCTAGTCAGGTGACTAGCCGAGGAGGAGCGCGGGGAGCACTTCGAAGCCGCGTCGCGTGAGCGCAGCGGCCACCGTGTCGCCCATCGTCGTGAACACGACGCCAGCCGCGAGGAAGCCGACCGCGCCGATGCCCACGCACGTCCATCGCAAGATCTTCTCGGCGCGCGGTGAGCGCGCGAACGCCATACCGATCGACCACACCGCGGCGGGGAGGGCGCCGAGGAGGAGCACGCCGCTGGCGAGCGCAGCGGCTTCGACGAGGCGCGGCCAGAAGCTGACGACCTTCGGCGCGGCGTAGAGGACCGCGAGGCTCGGCACGAACAACGCCGCGAGGGCGCGCGGCGCGCTGGGCCCGCGGATGTTCTCGTCGAGCGCGGCGAGCATGCGGAGGAGCTCGAACAGCAGCACCGCACCGAGCAACGCCGCGGCGTGGTACAGGAGCCACTTCTCCTTCATCGCGAGGACCTGGAACGTCTCGTAGCTCTTCGCCCACGCGTTGAAGAGCAGCACCGCCGTCACCGCGACCGCGATGCCGGGGAGGGCGTAGAACAGCCCGTTCTTCATGTCGGCGAGCGCCATCGCGCGGACGCCGGGGAACAAGCCGAGGATCAGACGCGTGAAGCGCGAGGGGCGCCAGGACGCGGGCTTCGGGCGCGACGCCTTGTAGAGCGGCTTGCTGCGACCCTTGTGGTCGACCAGCGGGACGTCCTCCTCGTACTGGATCATCTCGATCCGACGCGAACGGCCGCCGCCGCCCGGGGGACGCTCCGCCGCGCGGCGCGCTTCGAACCTGGTGTCCCGGCGGAGCATCAGTTGTCGAGCATGAAGAACTCGTCGGGCCGCGCTTCACCGGCCTTCGCGACGAACTCTTCGGGTTCACTCCCGCGTCGGTACGCCTCACGCACCGAGCCCACGGTGTCGGCGCGCGCGCGCATGCCGGTCTTCGGGTCGATGCGCACGAACACGATGTCCTCCGGAGGCTCGAACTCGTCGGTCTTCTTCTTCACCGCCGCCTTCATGTAGTCGACCCACACCGGGAGCGCCGCGCGGCCGCCCTGTTCGTAGCGGCCCATCGGGATGACGTAGTCGTCGTAGCCGACCCACGCCGCGGTGGTGATCTCCGTGGTGAAGCCGACGAACCAGGCGTCGAAGCTGTCGTTCGTCGTCCCGGTCTTGCCCGCGACCGGTACCCCGATGCGCTGCGCGCCGGTGCCGGTGCCGCCGAGGACCACATTGCGCATGAGCTTCGTGGTGAGGAAGCCGACCTGCTCCTCGATGACCTGCTCCGGCGGCTCGTCCGTCTCCCGCACCGCGCGCTCGATCTTGAGCGCGACGCCCGACCACGGGTCGCCGTACCAACCGCCGTCGAAGAGGACCTTTCCGTCGCGATCGACCACGCGGGTGATGAACCGGCGCGGGACGCGCCGACCGTAGTTGGCGAACAGCTGGTAGACGTTCGCGAGCTCACCCATCGTCACACACGACGCGCCGAGCGCGAGCCCCAGCTCGGGCCGCAGCTCGCTCTTGATGCCGAGGCGCTTCGCGTAGGTGATCGCTTCGTCGAGGCCGACCGCGTCCAGGACACGGATGGCCGGGATGTTCATCGAGTTCTGCAGCGCGGTCCGCAGCGTGACCTCGCCCATGAACTTCACGTCGAAGTTGCTCGGCTTCCAGCGGCGCTTCGCCTCGGGGTCGTCGAACGCGACGGGGGCGTCGAGCACCTTGGTCGAGGCGGTCCAGCCCTTGAGCGCGAGCGCCGCGCTGTACACCACCGGCTTGAACGAAGATCCCGGCTGCCGGCACGCCTGCAGCGCGCGGTTGAACTCGCTGCGGTCGAACGCGTAGCCGCCGATCATCGCCATCACGTAGCCGCTCTCGGAGTGGACGGAGAGGAGGGCCGTCTCGAGGTTCGGCTCCTGCTCGAGCGCGACGAGCTGTCCGGCGTCCTTGGGGATCGACTTGAGGTACGGGTACGCGTAGCGATCCTTCTTGATCACCTCCATCGTCGTGGTGCGGACGAGGAGGAGGTCACCGCGCTCGAAGGCCTTCACCCACTTGCCGTCCTCTCGGCGCTTCTTCGGGATCTTGTCGTTGAGGCCGCGCTCGAACCAAACCTGCGGGTCGACGCTGCGCGCCCAACGCATCGTGGCGAGCGGGAGGATCGCGTCGTGCGGTCCGATCTTCACCGCGATGTTGTTCGACTTGCGGTCGACCTTCGTGATCATCCCGACGTACAGCTCGCCGTCCTCGAGCTTGGCGTAGCGGTCGAGGTGTCGCAGCTCCTCGCTGTAGGCCTCCAGGAACTTGTCGCGCCCCTCCTTGGTCGGGATGCGCGCCAGCGGGCCGCGGTAGCCCTGGCGTTTGTCGACCATGCGGAGGTTGTCGTACACGGAGTCCTCGGCGGCGCGGTACCGCTCGGCGTCGACCGTCGTGTAGACCTGCAGCCCGCCCGTGAGGACCTGCTTTTCGTCGAAGCGCTCGAACAGCTCGCGGCGGACGTGCTCGGTGAAGTACGGCGTCACCTCGCGCGACACGTTCGGCGCGTAGTAGACGACGATCGGCGTCTCCTTGGCCTCGAGGAGCTCGGTCTCGGTGATGATGCCCTCCTCGAGCATGCGTCGCAGCACGTACTCGCGGCGCGACTTCGCGCGCTTGGGGTGTAAGAACGGGGAGTACCGCGACGGCGCCTGCGGCAGGCCGGCGAGCAGCGCGATCTCCGCGACGTTCAGGTCCGCGACGTCTTTCCGGAAGTAGTACTCGGCCGCGGACTGGACGCCGTAGGCCTGGTTCCCGAGGAAGATCTGGTTGAGGTAGAGCGTCAGGATGTCCTGCTTGGAGAGCTTCTTCTCCAGGCGCCGCGCGAGGATCGCCTCCTTGATCTTGCGGGACAGCTTCTTCGCGGAGCCGGCCTTGTACCCCTCCTCGGAGATGATCAGCGACTTGGCGACCTGCTGCGTGACCGTCGAGCCGCCCTGCACGACGCGGCCGGCCTTGAGGTTGGCCCACGCGGCGCGGACGATGCCCCAGTAGTCGATGCCGGAGTGCTCGAAGAAGCGATCGTCCTCGGAGGCGAGGAACGCCTGCACGAGACGTGGGGGCAGGTGGTCGTACGGGACGACGACGCGCCGTTCCTTGAACACCTCGCCGATCGTCTGCCCGGACTGGTCGTAGATCTGGGTGACGAGCTTGGGTCGGTAGTCGTCGAGCGACTCGAAGTCCGGGATTTCCTGCGCGAAGATGCCGTAGGCGATCAGGCCCACGACGAGCCCGACGACACCGGCGACGAGGCTCGAGAACACGACGAACCGGAAGATCCGCACCATCCAAGAGCGGGGTGGTCGCTCGCCTTCGTATTGGACACTCATCGGGATTGCCGAAGCGCCGGCCATGCTAGCGCAACGACCTCGTAAAGCAACCGTCCGCGCGTTCCCATGCCCTTGGCACTTTACACGAGGGGGGCGGTCGTGCTCGATTGCGCGCCGCGTTCCCCCGCCGGGTGTAGGCAAACCCGGGGGGCTCTGTTAGCATCGAAGACCCTCGCGTCCGGACGCAAGTGGCGTGAGGAAGGGAGAAGAGCCATCCGAAGGAAGAAGAGGTTCGTGGGGAGAGTGCCGCGTGATCGCGGGCCTCGCAAGAACCACGAAATCCGCGTTTCGCCGCTGCGCGTCGTGGATGAGAACAATCAGCAGATCGGCGTCATCGAACGCGATGAAGCGCTACGCAAGGCCGAGGAGGCCGGACTGGATCTCGTCGAGATCCGTGCGGACGCGAGGCCACCGCTCTGCAAGATCATGGACTACGGTAAGTACAAGTACCAGCAGTCCAAGAAGAAGAGTCAGTCGAAGGCGAAGCCACAGAACGAGCCGAAGGAAGTACGCCTCGGTCGCTCCGTGAAGATCGACGTCCACGACGTCCAGCTCCGCGAACGACAGGCCCGCAAGTTCATCCTCGATGGGCACCCGGTGATCGTGGTGCAGCGCTTCCGCGGTCGCGAGATGGCGCACACCGAGATCGGATTCGAGCGCCTCCAGAAGATGGCCGAATCGCTGTCCGACGTCGCCCGTGTGCAGACGCCGCCGCAGATGTCGGGGCGCCAGTGCTCGATGGTGCTCGCGCCGGACAAGAACAAGGTCGAAGCGATCAAGAAGAAGCTCGCCAAGGAGGCCGCCGAAGAGGAGGCCAAGAAGGCGAAGGACGGCAAAGGCAAGGCCGAGGAGGCCCCCGATGACGCCGCATTGGCCGCTGCCGAGGACGCGGACACCGAGGACAACGGCTCGGATGATGGAGCGGACTCCGGTGAGGAACAGGCGACGGCCAACGCTTGATCGATCGGTGCGGGGCGGCCTCCTGACGGCCGCCCTGCTGCTCGCCCCGCCGTTCGCGGCGGGGTGTGAGAAGAAGGCCGAGTCCCCGCCCGCGGCGCGCACGATGCCCGTGGATCCGGATACCCCCGCCAACCTCGAAAAGCCGGACAAGGCACGGGTCACGGTCGACCTCGCGTCGGTCCGCGCCGCCGTGAAGCGAAGCCAGCAGATCGAGGGCGTGGTACCGGCGTCGCTGTCGGCGGTGGGCGTCGGCCTGTCGTACCCGGAGGACCTCGTCTACGACGCGTCGACCGGCGAGGTCAGCAGCAAGACCTACCCGAGCCTGTAAGAGGCGGTTCGGCGGTCCGCGGCGATCATCGCGGACGTGAACAGCGGGTGCGCGATCGTCAGCATGACGTGGAAGACGTCCACGCGCTGCACGGGGCCGTACGCTCCGTGGGTCCCGACCACCAACCCCGCGACGAGGTAGAGCACGACGCCGACCACGACGAAGATCGCCGAGCGGCGGTCCACGCGCGAGACGCGCGCTGCGCCGAGGAGGAACAGGGCCATGCCCGCGGCGGAGGGGAGGACGCCGAAGCGGTGCGGGAGCAACCAGCCCGCGGCGCCGAAGACCAGGCCAATGCCGTACCAGCCGTAGCGCGGGAGCTGCCAGCCGAACGCGAGCGCGCATGACACCGCGCCCATCACCGGGATGGCGATCATGCGCGCCGTCCACGACAGGGACTCGTGGTAGACGACGACGTTCGCGCCGCCGTAGCGCGCCGCGCCGAACGCGGCCGCGATCCCCACGAACAGCATGCACGCCGCGCCGAAGGTGCGCGTGACGTTGCGTTTCGAGATCAGCTTCACCGCACAGGCGAACGTCACGGCGGCGAAGACGCCGTCGCTGATGACCGTCGACAGCTGGATGCCCGGCGTCATTCGCGCGCGAACCACATGCGGTTGGGGCCGTTGACCGTGCCCTGGATGATGTCGTTCGTCCCGTCGCCGTCCATGTCCCCCATCGTCGCGCGGTAGGCCGCGCCGGTGTTCTGCGGTTCGCCGCGGACCGCGCGGACGAAGAAGCCGCTGCCGTCGTTGAGGAACAGGGCGTGGTTCGTGCCGTTGTCGAGGCTCACGAAGAACACGTCGAAGTCACCGTCGCCCTCGATGTCCTCCATGAACATCGCGGAGTCGGGGCGGGAGACGTTGGGGATGCGGTTGGTGACGCGCGTGAAGGCGCCGAGGCCGTTGTTGAGGAGCACGACCGGCGTGTTGTTGAAGTTCGGGGTGACGATGTCGTTGTCGCCGTCGCCGTCGATGTCCTCGATGCGGACGTCGTAGACGTCGCCGAGGACGCTCAACAGCAGCGGCTGGTTCGCGAGGTCTTCGGTGAAGTGGTTCGTGCCGTCGTTGAGGTAGATGCGGTGGCGCTGCGTCGGCGGGGAGCCGAAGTTCACGTTGTCGACCACGACGACGATGTCGATGTCGCCGTCCCCGTCGAGGTCGCCGACGTCGAGTTTGTGGTCGTGCACGAAGCCCATCTCGTGCGGGATCGCGTTGGCGACCGCGGTCCAGGAGCCGGCGCCGTTGTTGATGAGGAGGGTGTTCTCCGTGGAGATGGCGAGGTTGATGAAGTCACACCGGCCGTCGCCGCTGACGTCGTGCAGGGTCGCCTCGAAGGAGTCGGTCGGGTTCGTCGGGAGGATCGGCGACGAGAAGCTCAGCCCGCCGTTGTTGATGAAGACCCGGACGCTTCCTCCGCTGATGCCGTAGGTGAAGTCGAGGAGCCCGTCGCCGTTGACGTCACACGCGTTGCCCTCGTTGGCGACGTCGTTCATGCCGATCGGGCTCGCCGAGAAGCTCACGCCGCCGCCGAGGTTCTCGACGATCTGCGAGCGCGCCGGCACCCCGACCGCGCCGTTGATGTACACGAGGTCGGTGTCGCCGTCGTTGTCGAGGTCACCCGCGATGAGGTCGCTCGTCTCGCCGGTGCCGTTGGCGCCGTTGGGCGCCGCGAGCTGATAGGTCCGAACCGAGAAGTCGTCGGGCCCGACCTCCGGTGGGTCGGCGGGGTTGTCGACGACGATCTGTTTGCCGCCCGCGGTCGGGAACGACGGCGTGCGGACGCGTATCTCGCTGGAGCTGATGAAGGTGACGTCGAGCATCGCCGTGCCACCCATCGTGACGGTGGCGCCCGGCGCGAACTCGCGACCGGTGAGGATGACGTTCGTGTTGCCGTCCACGAGGCCCCACTCGGGCGTCGCTTCGATCGGGATGTACTCGTAGCCGGTCGGATCCGCGTCGAACTGGCCGTCGGGGTTGTCGACCCGCACTTCGGCGACGCCCTCGGCGCCGGCGGGGACCGTGCAAGTGATCGTCGTGGCGCTCACTACCGTCACGCCGGTGCAGGGGACGCCGCGGATCGTCACCGTGGCGCCCATCTGGAAGAAGCGGCCGGAGATCGTGATGAACGTGCCGCCGCGCAGCGGTCCGTCGGGGGGCATCACGCCGAGGATCTCGGGCGGCGCCACGTAGAAGTAGCCGTCCTCGAGCACGGCCGGCGTCTGCCCCTCGTCCGGCGGGAGCGCCTGCACGTCGACGAACTGGTTCTGCGGACCCGGCGGCGTCACGCAGCGCATCTGCTGCGGCGTCTGCCAGACACACGTCGCGCGGGTGTCGCCGAAGAAGATGTCGGTGTTCATCGGGAGGAACCGCCCGCGGACCACGACGTTCGTCCCGCCCGGGGAAGGGCCGCGATCCGGGGTGACGGAGAGGAGCTCGAAGAACGTGATGCCGTCGTCGAGGCGGTCGGAGCGTCCGTCGGAGTTGGTGACGGTGACGTCCGCGGGCCCCGCGACGGCGACGGCGGGGAGCATGCACGACAGCTCGCTGTCCGAGACGAGCGAGCACACCACGGCGATCGTCTGCCCGTTGGCGAGCGTGAACGCGACGACCGTCGCGACCTCGAAGTTCGCACCGCGCAGCCGGACGACCGCACCGCCGTCCACGGAGGCGTAGGGCGGGACGACCGCGTCGATCTCGGGCGGCCCGAAGAAGAAGAAGCCGTTCGGCAGCGTGCCGGACTGCAGGTCGGTGTTCGTGACCCGGACGTCGGAGAACCCGACCGGGTGCGGCGGCGTTCGCGCGCTCAGCTCCGTGGAGGAGACGAACACCACGTCGAGCGCTTCGAGGCCGTCGAAGTCGAGGCGCGCTCCGGGCCGGAAGAAACGCCCGCGCACCGTGACGGGGGTGCCGCCGAGATCCGGTCCGCGCTCCGGCTCGATGCTCAGCACCTCCGGCGGCGGGATGTACTCGTACGCGTCCTCCCTTTCGCCGAAGCCGCGCGTGGGGTGCTCGACGCGCACCGTGACGAAGCCCGCCGCGTGGGGCGGAGTCACCGCGGTCGCGAAGCCCTCGTCGACGATCGTCACGCCCGTCGCGGGCTCGCCGCCGAACAGGAAGTCCGAGCCCGGCTGGAACCGCGCGCCGAAGATCTCGACGAACGTCCCGCCGCGCACGGGGCCGGAGGGCGGCCGCACTTCGAAGATCTCGGGCGTCGGGAAATACGTGAACGCGTCCTCGAGCGTGACGCGGCCACCGTCGGCGTTCACGACCGTCACGTCCACCACGCCGGGCGCGCCGGGCGGGTTCTCGACCCGGGCCTGGGTTCGCGACAGGACCTCGAGCGTGAGCGCGGGGTTGGCGCCGAAGAAGGCGACGAGCCCCGCGCGGAAGTCGTGTCCGATGAGGATGACCTCCGTGCCGCCGGTCGCCGGGCCTTCGTTCGGCCACAGCGTCAGGAGCTCGGGCTCGGACGGGACGTTGCCGACCGTGAAGACGTGCGGGGTCTCGAAGGACGGCGCGACCGCCTGCTGCCCGCGGTCGTCCTCGGCGGCGACGACGTAGCTGACGACGGTGCCGAACGGGAGCCCCGGGAAGTCGGCCTCGTACGTCGCTTCGTCGGTGCGCGTCATCGCGATCGACTCGGCGTCGGCCGAGACGGTGGAGGAGGTCGACGTCGCGACGTAGTAGATGCGCGCGTCGACGCCGCGGCGCTCGTCCACGATCTTCGCGACGACGTGGTAGGGCCCGAAGGCGTCGGCCGTGGGTCGGACCAGGGCCGTCGACACGATGCGCGGCGCGCGGTCTTCGGCGCAGCCCGCAGCGACCACGAGGGCGAGGAGGGCTCCGCACGCGCTCCGCATGGCGCCGTATACTACCTTCGCCCCGGGTTGGGCCAGACGACGCGGGCGCCGTCATGCGCGATCGGGGCCTCAGGACGTCCCCGTCGGGCGTTGGGCGGTTTGTTCGGGGCCTCCATTGATCGTGGTGAGGCAGCCCGCTAGCGTCCTAGGTCCCGTGCCGCAGAAGAACGCGTTCATCATCGACCAAGACCGCGAATTCGCGCTCATGGTGGCGGCCGCGCTGCGGTCCGACGGCCTCAAGGTCTCGATATCGGAGGGCGACCGCGACCCGATCGACGAGATCAAGATCGAGCGCCCCGACATCGTCCTCATGCGCGCCGAGGGCGAAGAAGAGTCCGGCTTCGCGCTGTGTTCTCGGGTGAAGACGAACCGCCGCCTCTCTTCGATGCCGGTCTTCGTCTACACGTCCGAGGCCAACGAACAGACGATCGACAACCACAAGAGCGGCAAGTCGGGCGCGGACGACTACCTCCGTTTCCCGGAGGCGCCGCCGTACCCGTTCGAAGAGCTGCGCGAGCGGGTGAAGGGTGTGCTGTTCACGTCGGACGGCGAGCGTCCGCCGCCGCTCCCGGCGCCGCCGACCAAGGAGCCGGCGCCGGTCACCGAAGAGGACAACGCGTTCATCGAGAAGGTCATGGACTCGCTCGTCTCGAGCGAGGACGAGGTGCAGTCGAGCCCGCCGATCCGTCGTGAAGGATCGATGATCGGCCGGCGCACGACCGCCGACGCGAAGCTCGACATGCTCCGCCAGAAGCTCCGCCAGCGCGAGAACGAGCTGGCGAAGGTGATGGAGATGTACCGCGCGAAGGAGCGCGAGTACCACGAGTGGAACGAGCGGCTCGTCGAGAAGGACGTGGAGGCGCAGTCGCTGCGCATGTCGCTCGAAGAGGTGTCGAGCACCAGCGAGTCGCGGCGCGAAGAGCTGGACCGGCGCACCTCCGAGTTCAACGCGTCGTTCGAGCAGCTCCTCGAAGAGAAGATCACGCGCGAGAACGAGCTGATTCAGATCGTCGCGGGCAAGGAGCGCGACCTCGCCGAGACCCAGGGCGACCTCACGCGCACGGAGCGCTCGCTCGACGAAGCGAAGAAACGCATCGAGGAGATCGAAGAGAAGGTCCGCGGGCTCGACGACACGATCACGTCGCGGGACGCGTCGATCGGCGACCTCGAGACGCAGCTCGAAGAGAGCAAGGGCCGCGAAGCCGACCTGCAGAAGCAGGTCGAGGGGCAGGCCGAGAAGATCGCGGAGGCGGCGGAACGTCGCTTCCAGCTCGAGGAGATGATCCTCGAGCTGCGCCAGGACCTCGCGGACGCACGCGAGACGCTCGACGAGGCCGTGCGCCGCCAGAGCTACGAGCTCGCCGCGAACCACCAAGTCGTGGTCGGCATGCGCGCCGACCTCGACGCGATGCGTGCGCGGTACGACGACGACAAGGCTTCGTTCGAAGCCTCGATCGAGGGGCTGCGCGTCGACCTCGAGCAGGAGCACGCGTCGCTCGAAGCCGAGACGGCGCGGGCGCAGGCACTCACCGAGGAGCTGGAGCGCACGCGCGACGAAGCGGCGACGACCGAGTCGGACCTGCGCGAGCGCCTCACCAACACCGAGAACGAGCTGGAGAGCGAGCGGGCGGAGCGCGCCGAGTCGGAGCGCTCGCTGAGCGGTGAGCTGAGCGTCGCCACGGATCGCATCGCGTCGTTGGACGCGACGGAGGCCGAGCTTCGGTCGGTGGTCGCGGAGCGCGAGGGGGCGATCGCGAGCCTCGAGCAGTCGCTCGACGACGAGCGCGTGGAGCGCGCGGCGAAGGAGTCGGATCTCTCGGATCAGATCGATCGGCTCGACAGCGCGCGGATGTCGATCGAGCAGGCCCTCGCGGACCGTGAGGCGGAGCTGCTCGAGACGGTCGCGGCGCGTGAGGCGTCGATCGTGGATCGCGACTCGGCGATCGAGCGGCTGGAGGCGAGCCTCGCCGACACCCGCAACGAGCTGCAGGGCGCCAACGATCGCGGGGCGAGCCTGGAAGCGGAGATCGCGGACCGGCAGGAGCAGTACGAAGCGCTGGAGCGCAAGACGTCGGACGAGGCGTCGAACCTGCGCACGGAGATCGCGCGGCTGTCCGGTGAGCTCGCGGAGACCAAGGACCAGGCGGAGACGCTGGAGACCGATCTGCGCGAGCAGATCATTCGGCTCGGCACGGACCTCGCGGCGCGCGGCGACCAGCTCGACGAGACGCAGCGCTGGCTCGAGGGTGAGCAGCGTGAGCGCCAGCAGGCGGAGCGTCGCGGTGAGGAGCTCTCGAACGTCCTCGACGAGACGAAGTCGAACCTCACCGAGACCACGACGCAGCTGCGGCAGACGGAGAAGGACCTCAACCAGGTCCGCGAGACCTTGGCGCTGCGTGAGGGTCGGCTGTCCGAGCTGCAGGAAGCGCTCAAGAACGAGCAGATGGAGCACGAGGCTGCGCAAGGTGCCTTGCGCGACCTCAACCAGCAGTTCGACGCGCGTGGCTCGGAGGTCGGTCGGCTGGAGAGCCGGGTCGCGATGCTCACCGAGACCGTCGACTCGCTGAAGATCGAGTCGGCGGAGCTCGAGGACGAGCTCGAGAAGACACGCACGGAGCTGGGTGAGCGCCAGTCGGATCTCGCGACGGCGCGGGCCGAGGCGAGCGAGCGCAAGCAGCGTCTGGAGGAGTCGGCGCAGATCATCGCGGAGCGCGAGCGCGAAGTGACCGGGTTGCGGAACCAGGTCGCCGAGCTTTCGGACGTCCGCGAGAAGCTGATCGGCGAGCGCGACGGGCTCACGCGGGATCGCGAGCGCCTGACGTCGGACCTCGACGCGATGAACCAGCGCGCGCAGCAGCTCTCGTCGGAGCTGGAGGCGGCGAAGGACCGCGGCGACGAGCTGGAGGCCGAAGTCGACTCGCGCGGCGGGCGGATCGATCTGCTGGAGCGGCAGCTCGCGACCTCGCAGCAGCAGGCGACGGACCTCGACGCCGCGCGGCTGGAGCTGTCGCAGCGGCTGGCCCGCGCGGAGGAGGCGGTCGACCGGACGAGCGCGGAGCTGGAGCGCGCGCGGGTCGAGTGGCAGGGCGCACGGCAGGAGCTGGTCGGCGAGCGCGACGCGCTGAAGACCCGGATGAAGGAGCTCGGCGCGGCGCTCGACGAGACGCGCGACGAGCGCGACGCCATCAAGGGCGCCAAGGCGTTGTTCGAGGAGCAGGCCAACGCGCGCGCGCAGATGGACGCCACCGAGAAGGCGAACCTCGGGGCGCGCATCGAACAGATCGAGGCCGCTGCGGCCGAGCACAAGGCGGAGCTCGAGGGCATGCTCGCGCGCGCCAACGAGCAGATCTCGGACCTCGACGGTCAGCTCGACAGCACGCAGCACAAACTCGAAGCCGAACGCCAGGGGATGCAGGCGGCGTCGCAGGAGATCGAGACGCTGGAACGGCAGCTCGAAGACCTGCGCACGCAGTCGCAGCACGCCGCGGGTGAAGCGGCGGCGAAGGTGCAGGGCCTGGAGCAGACCCTCGCGGACACGACGAACCGGTACGAGTCGGCGGTCGCGCAGTCCGAGCAGGCGCGGTCGGATCTGGAGGCGGAGCTCACGGAGCGCGAGGGCCAGGTCGCGAGCTTGGAAGCGACGCTCGCCGAGGAGAAGTCGCGGTTCGAGAACGAGTCGCTGCGGATGCAGAACGACGCGCGTGGGTTGTCGGACCGCCTCGAAGAGGCCACGGCGCGCGCTTCGGCGCTCGCGTCCGAGAAGGCGGCGTTCGAAGAGGCGAAGAACGCCGAGCTCGCCGACGCGCAGGGCACGATCGCCGAGCTCCGCAAGGACCTCGAAGCGCGCCACGAGGATCTGCGCTCCGCGTCGAAGCAGGCGGACGGCCTGCGCTCGCAGATCGAGCAGGCGCAGAACGAGCGCGACGACGTCGAGAACCGGTACGTCCGCGAGCTGGAGGACCTGCACGAGGAGTACATGGGGAAGGCGCGCACGAAGGACGAAGCGCACGCCAAGGAGGTCGAGGATCTGCGCAAGGCCGCGATCGAGGCGAAGCGTCAGCTCAAGACGTCGCAGCTCGCCGCGCAGCGCCTGACGGACCGCATCCAGAAGCTGGAGACCGAGCGGCCGCGGCAGAGCGACGCCGAGGCGAACTTCGAGTCGCTGATCGCGCAGATCTCCGACTCGTCGTCGCTCCCGGTGCCGCCGCCGGCCGAGAACTCGCAGCGCCCCAAGCGCGCCGCGAAGGGCAACGCGCTGCCGCCCCTGCCGGGCGCGACCACCGCGAAGACCGAGGCCGTGTCGCCGAAGGGCGAAGACCTGGACCCGGCGGAGCGCACGATGCCGAACCTCGACGCCCCGCCGAACCCCGCCGCGGATCTCGCCGTCGGCGCGGCGGTCCCGGTGGACAAGGACGAGGACGACCCGACGCACGTCGGTCCGCCCACGGTGAAGCAGGCGTCGAGCCGTCCGCGCCCCGCGACGTCGGGCCGTCGGCCGAAGCCGTCGTCCGGCGGTGAAGGTGAAGAGGACGACTTCCTCGCCGCCTTCGAGCGCGAGTTCAAGGACATCACCGAAGGCTGAGGTCAGTCCGCGACGGCGGCGCGCGCTGCGTCGCCGAGCGCGGCGGATCCTTCGACGCCGACCGCGTGGGCTACCGCGCGGTGGAGCGCGTCGAGCTGCTTGTTCGCGTGCGCGGGGAGCGTCGCGCGAGCGTTCTCGAGGGCGCGCCGCTGGAAGTCGTTCGCGGTGTTCGCGGCGACGGACGCGGTCCACTCGACGATTGGCTCGACGTCGATGGGGAGGGCGGCGAGTGTGCCGACCGCGGCCGGATCCTGTTCGAGCGTGAACAGCGCGGCGCCGGCGGTCGAGACGACGAAGGCACGCTCTGGGACGTCCTCGGCCAACGCGGCCGCGCGCCACACGGCGGCGCACGCGCGTACGCGGGCCTCGTCGGTCACGGGGGCGTCGAGCGCTTCGAGCAGCGCTTCGAGGGCGCCGCCGTGCGCTTCGACCATCGCGACGAACGCATCGCGGTCGCCGTCACGCACCGCTTCGAGGCGGTCGGTCACGCGTCTTGCCTCAACGCCGCGTCGAAGATCTCTTCGACGATCTGGTCCGTGCGGACCTCGGCGTGGAACTGCATGACGGCCTCGACGATCTTCGTGCGGAGCTTGCCGTGGTCGATCGGGCGGTTGTTCTTCTTCGCGCGCGAGACGCCGCGCGCGAGCTCGAGGAGCCGCTTCGTGAATGCCTTCTGTTTCTTGGCGATGTCCGTCGCCTGCTCGGGGGTGACGCTCGGGAGCGCGTCCCACGCCCACAGCGGCGACGCGAGCTGGTAGGGCTCCGTCAGCTCGCCACGTTTCGCGGCCTTCGTCGACAGGTTCAGGAGCGTCGCGAAGTCGATGTCCACGTCCTCGGCGATCTTCTGCAGCGCGCCGTCCTTCTTCGCGGCGTCGAGCGCGGCGGTGAGCACAGACGGGTCCCCGGCGTTCCAGGCCGCGGGGAGCGGTTCGTACTTCTCGAAGGCACCCGTGGAGAGGATCTTGGCGCTGCGCAGGACGGTCGACTGCAACCAGAGCTCACCGCCCGCGCCGAGGTTTCGCAGCTCTCCTCCGAACAGGGACCCGTCGCCGTCGTAGGTCTGACTGGAGCGGATGCCGGTGCCGTACGCCTTGAGGTCACACAGGTCGAAGTGGGTGATGCTGCCGGTCCGCATCTTGTCGATCGTGCGTTGAAGCATCGTGGCTCGGTGCACTTTGAGCTTCGTGTGGTGGAGCGTCGGGAGCCCGCGCGCCCACGCCGAGGTCATGAGGAAGAGATCTTCGTAGGCGAAGTGCGTGACGAGCTTCGGGCCGAGCGTCTTCACGTCGTCGGGCGTCGGGAGATCGACGACGCGGTGCACGTGTCCGTTGCCGGCTTCGACCATCCGCAGGATGAACGCGCGGTCCGCGAAGAGGACGTCGAGGGTGTCGTATCCGCCCTTCTCGGTGGTGACTTCGTAGACCCCGAGCGGCGGGCCCTCCCAGAGGAGTCGCTTCGCGACCGTCGGCGGCGCGGTCTCCTTCTTGGGCGTCTGCTTCGGGTCGTCGATCCGGTAGAGGGCGACGTTGCTGTCGACGTTCTCGGCGATGAGGTCGAGGTACACGAGCCGACCCGCGACGTTGAGGTCCTTCCATCGCAGCGCGCCGAGCTTGGCTTCGTCCGACAGCCGCTCGAACTGCGGAAGCACCACGCCGTCCGCGACGAGCTCACGCAGGGAGGACAGGAAGCCCTCGACCCGCTGGGTGCGCGGCTCGAGCGCCGCGGGGTTCAGCGCGCCGCTGGGATCGGGTGCGTAGTAGTCGAGGACCAGCGGGTTGTGCAGGAGGACAGCTTCGCGTTCGAAGGCGAAGGTCATGGTGCGACCCGACGAGGAGACGAACGGCAGCGGGAGGTGCACGTCGGCGAGGCGCTCGGCGTGCCCGGGCGCGAGCAACGGACCGAGGGCCTCGAGCACCTCGGCTTTTTCGGCGACGGGGCGTCGGACGAAGTCGGGATCGAGGTAGGCCTCGAGGGTGCTGCGCGACGCGGCGTCGAGGTTCGCGAGCGCGCGCATGTCGAACGGGTTCATGACGCCCGGGTGGACCTGCGTGAGGAGCGCGGGCTCGAAGCCGGGCCCCAGCGTTCCCCACAGGCTGACGCGGAGGGGGTCCGGGAGCGCCGAGAGGGGGATCGGTTCGGGGCACTCGGTGAGGACCTGTCGCTCGCCGTCCGTGAGGGGTTCGGGGGCGACGCCGTGTGCGTCGAGGCCCTTCTTGCCGGGGCTGACGAGGAGCAGGATCGGCGTGTCGTCCGGGGTGTCGACGGGGGCCTCGACGGCGTCGAGCATGCCCATCAGCGGGCGCCACATGAAGCGAGGCGCGGTGCGGTCGACGGCCAAGGTCCGCCTAGGATCTTCGGTCCGCACGGTGTTTGTGAAGCGTCGAACGGACGGAGGCCCGACACCCGAAAGGCGTGATTGTCCCCACCCGGCGCGAAGTGTCGCCCGCTCGCGACCAGGTGTGTTAAGCGGGGCGGCGATGGACCGACGACTCTGGGCGGGCCTGTTGGCGTTGACGCTCGCGGCGTGTGCCTCGTCCAACCAGGGCGGGGAGGAGGAGCCGGAGGTCGACAACGCCTCCTACGCGCCGGGGCGCGGCGAGGCGGCACCGACGGTGCGGTACGAGCGCACGGCCGAGGGCAACTGGATCAAGGGCGAGGACGCGTTCCAGCGCGAGGAGTACCTCGGCGCGCAGCGGTACTTCGGGTACATCCGCACCAAGTTTCCCTACTCGCGTTACGCGGTGAAGTCGGAGCTCCGCATCGCCGACTGCCAGTTCCAGCGCGGTCGCCACATCGAGGCGATCGACAGCTACCAGAACTTCGTCCGGCTGCACCCCACGCACGAGAAGGTCCCGTACGCGCTCTACAAGGTGGGGATGGCGTACTTCGAGCAGATCCCGAGCAACTTCTTCCTGCTCCCGCCCGCGCACGAGAAGGACCAGAGCGCGGTGCGTGACGCCGCGCGCGCGCTCGGCGACTACGTCTCGCGCTTCCCGGACGACGAGAACATCACCGAGGCGAAGAAGGTGCTCGACGACGTGCGCCGCCGCCTGATGGCGCACGAGCGCTACGTGGCGGACTTCTACAAGAACCTAGAGCGCGACCGCGCGTACGTCGGTCGGCTGGAGGTCATCCGCCGCGAGTTCGAGGACGTAGGGCTCGACGACGAGCTGCTCGCGGAGATCGTCGAAGCGTGGGTGAAGCTCGGTGAGCTCGAGAAGGCGCGGAGCGCGCTGAAACAGATGCGCGAGAAGTTCCCGCAGTCGGACGAGCTCGAGGACGCCGAGTCGGCGATCGACTCGGCGCCCGTGAAGACGTCGACCTCCGCTTAGACGAGGCCGTGGCGGCGGCGGTAGCGTGCGTCGGCGCGCTCGATGTCTTCCGCGCTCATCCCGATTCGGCCGGCGAAGGCGTCGGCGTCGGCCTTGGCGCGTGTGTCCTGGCTGCCCGAGGCGTACACGTTGCCGAGCGCCTGATCGTACAGGTGCAGCTGCGCTTCGTGTTTGAGGGTGTCGACCCGGTCGCCGCCGACGCCGAGGTGCTGGGCGGCGTCGACGATGCGGCGGGTCTCGCTCATCTCGAGCTCCTCGTCCGCGAAGGCCACGGCCCACGCGAGCATGATCATCGTCTCGCGTGACGCGCCCTGCGCGGTCTCGCCGAGGTCCGCGCCCGACAGCGCGCCGCGGGTGAGGAGCGCGTCGACGGTGCCGACGTCGGGGGTCACGAAGTTTTCGAGGAACGCGCGTTCGTCGTCGTCGACCTTGCCGTCGGCCGCGGCGATCTCCACGAGGAGGCGCGCGAGCACGCCGCGATCGAACTTCTCGGTGACGGGTGCGTTGGCGAGCTGGGCGTCGAAGCCGCTCTGCTCGGTCGCCGACGCGCCGACGAACTGACCGCGTTTGGGATCCCAGACGAACGTGGAGGCGACGGCCTCGAACGCCTGCACGACGGCGGCGTTCTTCTCGTCGTCGGAGAAGCTGTCCTTCGCGCCCTGTTCGACGTTCTTCATGACCTCGCGCGCCATGTCGGTGCCGACCCGCCCGAGGATGCCGGAGCCGAGGACGCTCCGAACCGTGCGTGCGACGGAGCTTCGGATGCTCCACATGACGTTTTTCTTCGCGGACTGCTTGGCGACGTCCACGAGTCCCTTGCCGCGTTGGATGGACGCGGTCGAGGCGACGGAGACGCCGGTGACCGGGCACGTGAAGGTCGCGTGCATGGAGCTGCCGCGCTGCTCGGTGGCGGCGATCAGCGGTTGAATGCGTTCGTACGTGATTTCGGACATGGGCACGGGGTACCAGACCCGGAGGGTCGCCTCAAAGGCCGGCCGTTCGGGGGGGCACCGATGGGCTGGGCCGTCCGTCCGTGGTGTAGGGCACGCTTCGCTTGCGATCGGCGGCAAGTGACTCTGCGGCCATCGATCGCGAGAGTGGAGCCATGGAGATCACCGCCCCTCGCACCCAGTTCGACCTCACGCGTTTCGATACGACGACCGCAGCTCGGTTGCGCGACACGCCACGCACTCTGGAGCGCGGCTCCGGCTTCGAACGGGTCGCGATCGATCGTAGCGCGTTCGCCGAGGACACCTCCGCGGCCAACCCGATCCTCCGCGTGCTGCAGCGCCTCGCGAGGGGGAGCGTCCGCCGCCTCGGCAAACACGTCGTGCGCGAGTCTTTCCACGTCGCGGGGTATCGGAACCAGGTGTCGAGCGCGCTGCTCCGTCGCTACGACGAGCTGCGCGCGCTCGGGCAGCGCGGCGCGTTGTCGGCCGCCGACGAAGCGGAGCAGGCCTCCATCCGGCAGGTGATGGGGAAGATGAACCGCAAGAGCTTCTTCAAGTCGCGCGCGGCGGCGAAGGAGGCGATCAAGGACGTCTCGTCCCAGGCGATCGAACGCGGCGTCGGCAACGTGTCGCCGCGGTCCGTGCTCGACGCGGCCGAGGAGGGCGTGGAGGGCGCGACGCGTTACCTCCAAAGCGCCGGGATGCGCGACTTCACCGTGCGCGAGGCGACGGAGCGCGGCGTCACCGCGGTGTCCAACGACGGTCGCTTCGCGGTCCGCTGGTCGAAGCGCGGGGGGCCTGGGCGCGAGGCGGGCTACACCGTCGCGATGGAGGCCGACCTCGGCAAACAGGTCGGCACGATCCCGGAGGGGATCGCGACGGGGCGCTACGAGACGCCGACGTCGTCGGCGCGCGTCGTCTTCACCACCGCGGCGGAGGGCAACGGCGCGGCGGCGCACTTTCACACGGTGTTCCCGGTGGAGCGCATCGGCGCCGGGTTGGGCGTCGGTGCGGGCCTGATGTTCGTCAACGAAGCCGAGGCGGCGGAGATGGAGGAGAGCTTCGAAGCCGCGGCCCCCGGCGCGCGCGACATCCTCCGCACCACCCACGACGCCGACGTGCCGAACATCGACGGCGGCACGGACTTCGTCGAGGGCCTCACGCTGACCGAGAACCTGGAGGTCCTCGAAGGCAAGATGGTCGACTACTACGGCCCGGCGTTCCGGGAGGCCGCGGCCGATCCCTACGGCCTGCGCGCGGGGCGCCGGGACCCGCATTACCAGGCGATGACGATCATCAACGACGTCTTCGCGATCGGCGACATGATGAGTGACGGTCACCTCTCGGACACCGAGGAGGTCTGGGCGCACGTCGACCGCCAGCTCGGTCGCCTCCCGACCGAGATGCAGCGCGTGATGGACGAGGCGGAGACCGACTTCGGCTACCAGATGCGGGACCTGCGCGAAGAAGCGCAGCGTCAGGTCGGTGGTGGTTGGAACGAGGAGGCGTGGCGGTTGATCGAGACCACCGCGTGGGAGAGCTTCCGCGCCAGCCTCGCGACCGACGCGGCAGCCCCGCCGCAGTATTAGTGGTCGTCGCGATTCGACATGTGGTTCGTGCGGTCGTCGACGCCGGCCGTACCGAACTGACGGTCGTACGTGTCGACGGTGACGGAGCCGTCCATGACCACGTCGGTCGACTCGATCGCCGCGACCGGGATGCCGCCCTGGTAGCCGCTCGGGAAGCGGTCGCCGCCCGGTGAGTACGCGAGGTCGGCGGGCTTGTCCTTCTGCTGCCAGGTGCGGTCGATGATCCGCATCTCCATCGAGGGGCGGTATGTGACCTGGATCCAGCCGTGGGCCGGACGCCGGAAGGTGCTGTACTGATCCTGCATCGAGCCGCTGCGGTTCGTGTTGCGGTACACGCCGCCCGACATCATCGCGAAGTCGAACCCGATGAGGTCCTGGAACGGGGTGAGCATCGCGCCCATCACCGCCGCCTGCTCGTTGCAGACACCGATGCCCTTCACCGCGAGGCGACCCGCGTCGTTGGTGTCGGCGCGGCCCGGATCGCTGCGGGCGTTGGACGTGCGGTACTTCATGTCGATGACGTCGTGGATGATGCCGACGCACTTGCGCTGGATCGCCGAGATGTCTTCGCCGGAGTTGCCGCGCCCGCCGAACACGGACAGCAGGCCGCCGCCCTGCGGCGACGCCTGGAGCTTCGTGAAGTCGAGGCGACCGACGAGCTCGTCCATGCGGAGCGCGGCCTCGCAGACCTTCGCCTTGAGGAACTTGTCCTCGTAGTTGGCCTGCTTCGAACCGATGCGGACGTTCTTGCCCTCGATGATGTGCGGCTGGTTGCGCTTGTAGACCGTCTCCTTCGGCACGGCGATCGGGTCGTCCTTGCCGTCGATCTTCACCATGAAGTTGTCGCCGTCCTCGCTCACCAGCGTAGCGCGGTAGGTGAGGGCCTCGACGCCGTTGTCGTCCCACGCGAGGAAGTCACGGCCGGAGCGCAGGTCGGTGTTCACCTTCGCCGGGACGACGAGCTGACGGCCCGGGAGGTAACGCGCCGAGGTCTGCATCGCCTCGATGCCGCGCGGCTTGGTCGTCCACAGCCCAAGCGCGACCATCTCGTCCGCGGTCGTCGCGGAGTGCACGGTCGGGAGCGCCTCGAAGAGCTTGATCGCCTTGTCCTTCAGCGACGCGTCGCCGATGCCGATCGCCGCGTCGTAGTACTTCTGCAGCTGGCGGGACTGAATCAGGCCCTTCATCTCGGCGACGGCGGCCTTCGCCTCGGGCGTGATCGTCGGCGACGACACCGGCGCGGCGCCGTTCGTACCGAACAGGCTCGGGTTCAGCGGCTCGGCGCCAATGACCGCCTTGAGGAAGTTCTCGGCGGCGGGCTCGAGCATCCGGGCGAAGGACGGGTGCGCGAGCATCTTCGCGATGTCCTTCGCTTCGCCGTCATCGAGGCCCTTCTGCACGACCGCGAGGCGCTCGGCGGGCGTGCCGGCGTCGGCGAGGCGCTTCTCGACCTGACCGCGCGTGGCAAACGGCGAGTCCGCGACCTCGAGGATGATGTTGTTCATCATCTCTTCGTTGATCTTGAGCGTCGGCGCACCAGCGGTGCGGTCGGAGATGACCTGCTGCAGGGCGCGCTTGAGTCCGCGGTCTTGGATGTTGGTCGGCATGACTTGGGTTCCTTCCTAGTTCGATCGAAATCAGACGAAGTCGTGGAGCAGCTCGGTGAGGCGGAAGTTGTCCGCCTCGACCTCGGACATCTCGAGGATCCAGTACTCGTCCTCGGGCTCCGGGTCGGACGCCTTCAGCTGCGTGAGGATCGCCTCGGCTTCGCCTTTGCTGTTCGCCCAGCCGCGCATGAGCGGCTTGTGGTCCTTGGTGGAGTGGATGGCCCAGAGGCCGGTGCTCGTCTCCTCAGGCATGACGCAGCACCTTCATCAGGGCAGAGATCTTCGAGACCGCACCGGCGAGGTGCAGGCGGCCGGTGAGCAAGCCATCTTGCGGGCTCATGCGCCCCTCGATGACCGCCATGAAGTCACGCGGGCGTGCGCGGACGATGACGTCGACGAGGCCGCCCTCGCGCGCCACGGATCCGGTCGCGAAGTCCGCGAACCAGGTACCCACGCCCTCGATGACGAACTTCACGAGGTACGGTTGGCCACGCAGCGGGCTGCCGTCGCACAGCGCGGCGGGGAGTTTCTCGTCGAGGAACTGCTCGGCGGTGGTGGTGTAAGGCATCGAAGCTCCCTCCCTACTTGTCCATCAAGATCACGCGCGCCTGGACGACCTTCCACTCGTCGTCCACTCGGCACACTTCGCAGTCCACGGCGTAGCCCTTCCCGGGCTCGATCGTCTCGTGGAACATCTTCTCGATCTCGAGGATGATCTCGCGCAGCTCCTTGAGCGCCGCCGCGTCCACGAGGCCGTCCGGCTCACCGGGGTACTCGACGCTGACGTGGTGACCGTGGGCGTTGATGACACCCTCTTCGGTCTTGCCGCCTTCGACGCCGCCGCCGAAGCCCTTCACCAGCTGGTACGTCACCTTGTTGCGGGTGCCGTGCTGGATGTCGCGCGAGATCATCACGCCCGAGTACTGAGGATCGAGGCACTCCTGCACGCCGATGGACGGCATGATGTAGCGGAGGTCGATCTCGTCCGCGACGTTGTTCTCGATCGGCTCCGGCATCCACGTGCTCTCGATGACGGTGATGAGGCCTTCGACGCGTGAGATGGCGTCGCCCAGCAGCACCGGCGACTCGTACTGACCCGCGCCGCTCTTGCCGGGGCGGTCCTCGCCCGTGAAGCTCGAGCGCGTGATCCACAGCGGCTTGTCCGCCAGCTCCGGGTTGCCGAACAGCTCGTCGTAGAGCTTCTGACCGGCGTCGGTGAGCTTCTTGTCGCCGTTGCCGTCGGTCGCGATGAGCAGGTTCGTCAGCGCTTCCTTCGTGGTGTGCTGCAGCTCGTTCCGCATGTCGGCGCGGTAGTCCTTGTCCGTGTAGAACGCCGACTCGTAGATGTTCGTGTCGTCGACGGTGCCCACCTTGGGGTCGTCGAGCCACGGCTGCTTCCACAGGTCGTTCAGCGTGCGGTCGGCGTTGTCGGCCGTCGGCGCCTTCGCCTCCTTGAGCAGCTCGCGGATGCGGCCGGTCGTCACGCCTGACCCCGGCGGAATGAACTTCCGCAGCTTCGGGTTCGCGCGCATCAGCGCGAGCACTGCGGTCTTCTCACCGACGAGGTGCCGCGCGTGTGTGCCGAGCGTCGCGATCTCGTCGAACGAGAGGCACCGCTTGCCGAGGCCCTTCACCTCGTCCATCGGGATGTACAGCTGCACGTCCCGAGTGCGGCGCTCCGGCGAGATGATCGCGGCGTGTTTGGCGACGACCTCGAACGCGTCGCCGGTTGCGTTCGACTTCAGATACTCGATGCGACGGTTCAGACCGGGGCGCAGCTCGTCGACCTCGTCGGCCTTCAGCAGGCCCTCGGCCTTGGCGCGCGCGACGGTGAGCATCTGGAACTCGCCGTTGTCCTCGGACATGTAGATGCCGCCGCCACCCTCCGACTCGGGCTTCGACGCGGTCTCGAAGAACTCGGCGTACTTGGTGCGCAGCTCGGGGAGCGCGAGCACCGCGATGCCGTTGTTCATCGCGTACATGTTGAGGTGGCTGTTGCCGCCGGGGGCGTGCTCGGTGTCGACGATCAGCCCGCCGACCGCGACCATCTTCTTCTCGTTGAGCGCGTAGACGACGGAGAGCGCGTCCTTCTCCGGCTTGAGCTCGGCGAGCTCCTTCGTGTTCTCCGCCGCGACGACGTTCGAGAACACGACGCGACCGATGCTGTTGAGGATGCGCATCCCCTCGACGTTCGCGATGCGGTCCGCGGAGATCTCCTCCTTCAGGCCGACCGTCATGCCCACGTCTGCGATCGCCGTCGCGTAGTGCAGGGCGCTCTGCTTGATGAACTGGTCGTGGAACTCGGGGTCGAGCTCGACGCCGCCCGTCGCGACCTCCGCGGCCCGCTCGTCGAAGTACGAACGGATGTCCTGGATGGTGCCGGTGATCGCGAGCCGGACCTCCGCCATCAAGCGGCGGTAGTCACCCTCGTCGATCTTGCCCTCCTTGAGGACGTTCTTCACTTCGAGCCGCAGCTCGTCGAGGCCCTTGCGATCGGCCATCGTCGAGTCTTCGCCGTGCATCACGTCGAGGCCACTCGCCACGGCGCTCCGCAGCGCGGCGGACAGCGCCCAGAGCGCCTCCGTCTTCTGCTCGTCCGTCTCGTGGCGACCGACGCGCGTGACCGCGGAGCCCAGCTCCTCGAGGACCATGCGGTCGAGGTCTGCGTCGAGGAGGATGAGCTCTTGCCGCTCGAACCCCGAACGCACCGTCGCGATGCCGTTGCGGAGCGCGATGCGCGCCTCACCCAGCTCGCGCAGGATCATGTTGTCGTCTTCCTTGTCGATCGCGAACAGGACCTCGGCGACCTCCGGCCAGGCGTCGCCGGCGCGGAACAACTTCTCCGAGAGGCCTTCACGCGAGGGGCGGTCGTCGCAGACGTGGCGGTACAGCTCCGCCGCCATATGGATGTTGCCGGCCTTGTTCGCGCCGTAGTCCTTCGTCGACACCGACTGCAGGTAGTCGACGACCTTCTGCTCGAGCTCGCCGGCCGGCGCCGAGTCGACGACCTTCTTCAGGTCGGCGAGCGTCGCGGCGACGTCGCCTTCGAGGCCTTCGAGGATCTTCACGGCGCCTTCGCGGTCGCCCTCTTGGGCGGCTTCGAGGACGTCGGCGGCGGTCAGGAACGCCGTGCTGCGCACCGACTCCTCGCCGATCGGGAGCAGCCAGTTGTCGACCATCGACGCGATGACCTTGGGCGTGCTCGTCGAGAAGTTGTGGTGAATCGCGGAGTAGGGCGACACGTCGGCGCCCGGCGGCTTCTCGCGGATGATCCAGCTCGTCGCGAAGTCGGCGTTGCCGTTGCGGCGGTCCGAATAGACGGCGCCCGCGTCCTCGCCGTCGAGGAAGATCGCGGCGACCGCGTTCCGCGCCTCGAAGATCGCGTTCATCGAGTTGTTCGGGTGCGACGCGATCATCGCGCGCAGCAGCCCGAGCTCCCGGCGCTCCGTGGGGTCGGACAGATCCGAGATGTCGCTGTTCGCGAGGAGGATGCGCTGCTCGGCGAGCAGCGAAGGGCCGACCTTGTCCGCGCGGTTGTTGCTGCTGGTGCTCTTGGTGTTCGCGCGGAACTGGAGGAGGGCGTCGACGATCGAGCCCGCGCGCAGGTCGTCGCCCTCGATGAACGACAGACCGACGACGCTACCTTCGTCCGCCTTGAAGAACTTGTCGGTGCCCGCCTCGATCCGCTCGGCGTGCTCGCGCTGCGACTTCACGCGCTTCTTGAAGTAGCTCTCGATCGTCGAGCCGCTGGACATCACCGACTGCGCCCAGCTGAACTGGTTCGTCCCGTCGGCCGTGTACTCGCGGCGCTCGGCGTCGAGCAGCCACTTGATGTCGGCCTTCACGTTGTCGCCGAGGGCCTCGAGCTCGTCGCGCTTCACGAAGCCGGACCGGTCGGCGAGCAGCGTCGCCACCAGGCGGCGCCGCAGCGTCACCCGCGGGTCACCCTTCGCCGCGCTCTCCTGCCCAGTGCCGGTGACGTCCTTGAGCTCGGTGATGGTGCCGAGGAGCTTGGTCGCGGTGGTCTTACCCAGCTCGGCGCTGTCGGTGCGCTCGAGCTTGTCGAGCTTCACCAGCTCGATCGTTCGCCCGCTCGGGCCCCCCTGGGGCCGACGAGGTGCGACCGAGGGGGCCGAAGGACGCGCTGCGTTGCGAGAACCAGTCGTGACAGGCATGCCACTCCGGTTATCGCTTTAACTGTAAGATTGTTGCGACATCTGCACACATGCGCGCCGATGTCGGGAGAAACGCGCGGGTCCGGACCAGAGCCCAGGGGCTCGATGGAGGGTTTGTACTACAGGCAGGGGACGTCGGAGCAGGTGGCGGTGGCGTCCGCGGCGACCTCCCACGGCGTGCCGTCCTCGAGCTCGCCGCGCATGACCATCGAGACCATCTCGCTGCGTTGGGGGCGCTGGTCCGGCATGTACTGCAGGTTGATGACGACGTCCTCGTTGCCGTTGCAGTCGAAGCGCAGCGCCGCGTTGTCGTTGCGCGCCATGTCGTCCTCCGCGACGTCGAACAGCTCGACGGGGATCTGCTGAATGGTCGTCATGCCGCGCGTCGGGACCTGCCACCACGCGCCCGTGCAGTCGCGGTTGCTCATGTTGATGTCGAACGTCCCGATCTGCACGCGGAACTCGGTGATCTTCGAGACCTTGAAGAACTCCGACGTGTTCCCGAGCTGCAGGTTCAGGTTGTACGTCGCGATGACGCACGGCACCTGACACCCCTGCGTCTCGAAGGTCGCGGTGAAGCTCCGCACCTCGACGGCCTGCGTGCCGCCGTCTCGGCCGCCGTCGCGCACGCCGCCGTCGCGCACGCCGCCGTCGCGAATCATGACGATGTCGGTGTCGTCGTCGCCGGAAGAGCAGGCCATCGCCGAGAGCAAGGAGAGACAGAGAACCAAGCGCTGCATGATGAAAACAGGTTCCACCTCGGCCGGACGCGGTCAAGCCCGTGATCGGCGCAAGCGTGGTAGCGTGCGCCATGGCGTCTTGGGCTCGGTCGCAGCCGCTCGCGCCCCTCACCACGATCGAGCTGGGCGGCCCCGCCCGCTGGTACTACGAAGCCCGCGACGAAGCCGCGCTGATCGACGCACTGCGTGAAGCGGACCGGCGTCGTATCCCGGTGTGTGTCCTGGGCGGCGGCTCGAACGTCGTGTTCGACGACGACGGCTTCGACGGCCTCGTCCTCCGCGTCGCGCTCGACGCCGAGCGCTTCGAGGCCGACGGCACCGTGTCCGTCGGCGCCGGCATGCCGTGGTGGCCGTTCGTCGAACGCGCCGTCGCGCGCGACCTCGCCGGGGTCGAGTGCCTCGCCGGCATCCCGGGCTCGGCGGGCGCTACACCGATTCAGAACGTCGGCGCCTACGGACAGGAGGTCAGCGAGGTCGTCACCGCGGTGCGTGTGTACGACCGCGAGGCGGACGGCGTCGTCGTCTTCGACGCCGAAGGCTGTGGGTTCGGCTACCGCGACAGTCTATTCAAACGAATGGCCAACCGCTACGTAGTCCTCGACGTCACGTTCCAGCTGCGTCCCGGCGGTGCACCCACCGTCCGCTACGCCGAGCTCGATCGTTCACTCGGCGACACACCCCGGACCCTCGTCGCGGTGAAGGACGCCGTGCTTGCGCTCCGCCGCAAGAAGTCGATGGTGATCGATCCGGACGACGAGAACCGCCGCAGCGTGGGGTCGTTCTTCACGAACCCCATCGTCGACGTCGCCGTCGCGGAAGACATCGCGAAGCTCCACCCGAACGTCCCGCGTTACCCCGCCGGCGAAGGCCAGACGAAGCTCTCCGCCGCGTGGCTCATCGAGAACGCGGGCATCGAGCGAGGCACCCGCGGCGACGGCGTCGGTGTCTCCACGAAACACACGCTCGCGTTGGTGAACCTGGGCGACGGCACGACCGCCGCGCTGCGCGCGCTCGCGGCTCGGATTCAGTCGCGCGTGCGTGAGGTGTTCGGCGTCGCGCTCGAACCCGAGGCGCGCCTCATTCCTCGTCGCTAGTGTGCCGGTACACTAGGGGTACACGTAGCCGAAGTGCCACTCGGCGACGTCGGAGGGGACGTTCTCGAGCGTCATCCCTTCGACCGTCGTTCCGTAGCCCCGCATCTGGACGGCGACGCCGACGTACCGCCCCTGTCCGTACGCGACGCCCTCGAGCCAAGGTCCCGGCGCGGTCGTCCACGCGTTGCCGTCGACGGAGCGCGACACCCCCTCCGGACCGAACACCAGGAACTCGCCGTTCGCGAAGAACACCTTCCGCGTCGACTGCACCTGGCCCGTGCACGTGTTCCACGTCAGGCCGTCCTCCGACCATTGGCAGCGCGTCGGGCCGATCGCCACGAACACGCCGTTGCCGAAGGCGACGCTGTCGAGCAGGTCGGGCTCGTCGGTGATCGGGGTCCACGTCTCGCCGTCGGTGGTGGTCGTGATGCAGCCGCGATCGAAGAGGTTGCCCACCGCGACGAAGCGACCGTTGCCCGCGGCGACGCGTCGGAGCTGGCACTTGCTGTAGTCACCGGTGACGACCCAGCTCGCCGCGCGATCGTTCGAGTACGCACGGCCGCCGAGCCCTCCGACGGCGACGAAGAGCCCCTCCTGCCACGCGACGTCCTGGTAGAAGCCGGCGTACGGCATCCCGAGGATCTGCGTCGTCCAGTTCACGCCGTCGCGGGTCATGCCGAGCATCCCGTCGCACGAGCCGCCCGCGACGACGAACGTGCCGTCGCCGTAGCCGAACCCACGAATGAGATCACGCGGGTGGTCGGGGCCGAGCCCGTCGCAGAGCGAAGTGTCGAGGCGGTCCGTCTGCTGCTCCCACGTGTTGGGCTCTCCGGACGGCGTCCGCAGCCGGTAGTACGCGCCGCCGCCGCCGAGGTAGAGCGGCTGTCCGCCGGTGGCGTGGCCGTAGCCGCGCATCGTAAATGCGCTCGCGCCGATCGCGCCGTCGGCGTGATGCACGCGGACGTCGACCTGAGCGGGGCCGGGGCGCGTCGGTGCGAACTCCACGGTGAAGGTCGTGGCCTCGCCCGGACCGAGCGTGGTGGAGGCCGGGTTCGTCACCAGGAACTCACCGCTGTCGCCGGCGAGGCTCACCGGGGTCGACGCGTTGAGCGTCAACATGTTCGGGCTCTCGTTACGGATCGTGAACGGTGTGGCGGCTTCGCGGTCGCCGACGAAGCGACGCCCGACGTCGAGCGGCGCCGCGCGCCCGAGCATGTCGCGCGTCCCGAGGAGCACGCGCATCGAGGTCAGCGGGGGGTTGGTCGAGGCGTCCCGGTCGGCGCCCGCGTCGCGGGGTGTGACGACCGAGCTACCGCCGTCGCGACCGAGGATGACGTCGTCATCCGAGCCGTCGTCGTTCGTGGAACCGGAGCAGGCGGCCAGTGCGCAGGAGAGGCCGAGCAGGGAGCGGAGCATTCGCACGCCCCGAGGATGACTCAAGGAACGCGGTTTTGCATCTCGACGGTGCGTCGGTACCTGAAGGCGTCCGTCTTCGTGAGCTGCACGAGCAGCTCGGGGATGCTGAGTCCCGTCTCGACGAAGCGCTCTTCGACCGACGCGACCGTACATCGGTCCTGAAGCTCCTTCGCCCGACCGAACGCGTACTGGAACCACTGCTCCGCGTAGCAGGCGTGCACCGCGGGGCTCTCGGAGAGCGCCTGGCTGAGGTCCGCGACGCCGTCGAACGCGCCGATCGGCGAACCCTCGACGACGCCGCTCGCGTCGATCGCCCGGCCGTCGTCGAGCTGGTCGCGCCAGCGCCCGAGGGCGTCGAAGTTCTCGAAGCCGATTCCGATCGGGTTCAGCAGGAGGTGGCAGCCGCCGCAGTCCTCGGAGGCGACCATCACCGCCGACTTGTCCCGCTCGGTCGGGTTCGGCGGGAACTCGGGGACGTTGGTCTGTGCTCCGGGCGGCGGCGCTGGGAGCTCGTTGCAGAGGAAACGCGTGCGCACGAGGTTGCCGCGTTTCACGGGGGAGGTGTTCGCGGCGTGCGCGTGTCGCGCGACGACCGACGCGCGCGAGAGCAGCCCGGAGCGCTGCGCGCGATCGAGCGAGACGACGCGCCAGTCGCCCGGTCCGGAGCTGACCTGATCGCCGAGCCCGTACAGGCGCGCGAGCGGTTGGTCGACCATCGTCGTCTGCGCGGTGAGGAGCGCCGAGAGCGAGCCCCCGAGGTCACGCATCACGTGGGCGACGTAGCGATCGACCTCGTCGGACATCGACGCCGCCAACGTGGCGTCGTACTCCGTGAACAGCGTCGCGTCCTTGTCGCTCACCTGGAACTCGTCGACCTGCATCCACTCCCGCGAGAAACCGCTGATGACCTCGATGGCCGCCGGGTCCGACAACAGCCGCCGCGCGTGGGCTTCCACGCCTTGGACGGTGTCGAGCTCCCCGGCCTCCGCCGCCGCGAGCAACGTGCCGTCCGGCGGCCTGGCGGTGAAGAGGAAGGCGAGGCGGTTGGCGACCTCGAATCCACTGAGTGGAATGATGCCGGGCTCGACCTCGACGTTCGGGCGGCCCTCCTCGACGAGGTAGAGGAACGCGGGCATCTGCAGCATCGCGGAGAGTACGACCGCGATGCTCACGCGGAACTCGGTGTCCGCCGCGACGTCACGATAGAGCCCCATCAGCAGCGTCTGTTCCTCGCTGCGCAGCGGTCGCCGGAACACACGTCGGCCGAAGTCGGTGACGAACTGCTGGGCGCACGCTTCGTTGGCGTCGGGAGCGCAGGGCAAGAACTCCGGGAGGAACACGATCGCCTGCGCCGCGACGTCTTCGGCGGCGCGCATGATCTCCTCGGCGCCGAGCGCCGTGACGACGTTGGCTTCGGGCGCGGTCGAGTAACCGGCGACCTTGGTCGTGCGCGGAAATTTCGTACTCGGTTGGATACGCCCGTTGAAGAGCGCGGCGATGGTGTTGTTGTACTGGACGTCCGTGATGCGGCGAATGGGCACGTCGCTCGGTTTGATGCCCGGGTCGTCGCACTTGGGCGGCGTCGGCGGGCGCTCGCGCTCGGCCTTGCCTTCCAAGTACGGCAGCTCGCCGATCTTCCCCTGGCATCCCAGAGCGAGAAGAGCGACGGCGATGAACGATGCGATCGGGCGGCGCATGGAACGTCGTTCCTGAAATCGACGCTATCGGAGCCCGCATGACGGATTCAAGCCGTCTCGTGTCGACTCGGTACGTTCTCCCGAAACCCCATGTCGTAGGTCTCGCCACCCCCGTGCGATTGACTCGCAGTCTCGGGGGGGGGATTCGACACCCATGAAACGCGCGTTGCGGGTCATCGGCGTTCTCCTCCTCGGGCTGGTCGTGGTGCTCCTCGGCCGAACGGCGACCTTCGACCCCATCCCTCAACCCATCCCGCCCGCGCCGACCGTGACCGTCGACACGTCTTCGGCCGCCGCGCGCCTCGCGGGAGCGATTCGCATCCCGACGATCAGCCACCAAGATCCCGCACGCATCGACGAAGACGCCTTCCTCGGTCTGCACGCCTACCTCGAGCGGAGCTTTCCCGACGCGCATCGTGTCCTCGGTCGCGAGGTCGTCAACGACCTCAGCCTCCTCTACACGTGGCGCGGCTCGGAGCCCGAGCTGCCGGCCGTGCTCTTCATGGCCCACCTCGACGTGGTCCCCGTCGCGCCCGGCACCATGGACGACTGGGTGCACCCCGCGTTCTCCGGCGCGATCGCAGACGGGTACATCTGGGGCCGCGGCACGCTCGACGTGAAGTCGGGCGTGGTCGGTCTCCTCGAAGCCGCCGAGCTCCTCGTCGACGCCGGCTTCGCGCCGCGGCGAACGATCTACTTCGCGTTCGGGCACGACGAAGAGGTCGGCGGCAAGGCGGGCGCGCAGGTCATCGCGAAGAAGCTCGAAGCCGACGGCGTAAAGCTCGACATGGTGCTCGACGAAGGCGGCGCGATCGTCTCCGGCGTCGTGCCCGGCGTGAAGGAACCCATCGCGATGGTCGGCATCGCGGAGAAGGGTTACGTGTCGCTGTCGCTCACCGTGAAGGGGAAGGGTGGTCACTCGTCGATGCCGCCCGAGCACACCGCGATCGGCGTCCTCTCCTCCGCGGTGAAGCGCCTCGAAGACCAACCGTTCGAGCCGACGCTGAAGTACTCGGGGCGCTTCTTCAGGTACGTCGCGCCGAAGATGCCGTTCCTGAATCGCATCCCGTTCGCGAACCTGTGGTTGTTCGCGCCGGTGATCACTTCGGTGTTGTCGAGCAAGCCACCGATGTCGGCTTCGATTCGAACCACCACCGCCGTCACGATGATCGAAGGCGGCGTGAAGGCGAACGTGTTGCCCACCGAGGCGCGCGCGATCGTGAACTTCCGCATCTACCCCGGCGAGACGGTGCAGACCGTGAAGGCGGCGGTGATCGAGAAGGTCGCGGACGAGCGTGTGCAGGTGGAGCTGCTGAGCGAGGGGGAGTCGTTCGGCAACGATCCTTCGCCGACCTCCGACATCGACGGGCCGGCGTTCGCGCTGATCGAGCGGAGCGTGCTGTCGGTCGCGCAGACCGAAGGGCTCGTGGTCGCGCCGTACCTCGTGGTGGGCGCGACGGACTCGCGGTACTTCACGGGGCTGTCGAAGAACGTCTACCGCTTTCTATTCAATCGAATGGAAGCGGAAGACCTCGCGCGCGTGCACGGGACGAACGAACGGGTGCGGGTCGAGGACTACGCGAAGACCGTGATGTTCTATCACGAGGTCTTGCGCGGAACGGACTCACTCTGAGGCGGTGGCCGCCTTCTTCTCCTTGCCGAACCGAGCGATGAGCGCGGTGACCGCGAAGCCCGCGACGATCAGCGCGATGGCGCCGCCGATCTGACCGCCCGTCGGATCGAAGGTCTCGGTCGGGTACTTGTCCGGCGTCAGCTTTGCGAGGATCTCCTCGGTCACGACGCGACCTTTGAAGGTGTCGCCGATCTTCGGCGCGACGCCCTGCTGGAACGGCCACAGGCCGACGACCGCGCCGACGAGGAACCCGAGGAGCGCGCCGAGCGTGGGTTTTTCGAACTTGGCGAGGAGCACCTTCAGCACGTTGCTCACCACGAGCACGCCGATGACCACGCCGACCCCGACGGGGAGCACGATCGACAGCGCCGGATCCATGGCGGCGTCGATCGAGCCGGCCTTGAGCGCGTTCTTCAGTGCGTCGATGCCGCCGAGGATCGGGACGTACACGCCGAGCACGAGGAGGAGATAGCCGCCGCTGATCCCCGGGAGGATCATCGCGCTCGCCCCGGCGACGCCCGCGAGGAACATGAGCATCGGACCGTCGTTGCTGCCGCCGCCCGCGTCGCCCGAGGACTGCGCGACGGCGATCAGCGCCATCGCGATGAACCCACCGACGGCGCCCATCCACAGCTGGGGCGTGGCGGGTTTGGCCATCGCCCACACCACCGGGACGCCGCCGAGCGTAAGGCCGATGAAGATGCTGTACATGACCCACCGGTGCTCGACGACGAGTGTCTTCACCGGGCCGGCGAGGGCGACGATCGAGATCCCGGCCGCCATCACGACGACGGCGAGCACGACGATCGACTCCTTCTTGAACTTCAGCGTCGACACGTCCGCGATCGCCTGGATGAAGCGCGGATAGACACCCGCGGCGAGGAGCATCGTGCCGCCGCTGATGCCGGGCACGAGGTTGGCGAGGCCCATGAGGACACCACCGATCGCGCTCCGCAGCGCGAGGAGGGGAAGCGACATGGCGGCCTGATTAGTCCAATCCTGCTTTCCTGCCAACGATTCGTGTACGATCCCGTTCGCCGGTGTCCTGGGAGCTCATCGCGTCGGCGGTCATTCCGCTCGTCGTCGCGGCGCTGAACCTGCTCGTCGCGGGTTACGCGCTCACCGTCGGCCTACAGGAAGGAAGGCGGCGCCTCTTCTTCCTGGGACCGGGCGGCGTCGGCGTGTGGGCCGTCGCGTGGTTCGTGTCGGTGTTCAACCCCGACGCGCTCGCGACGATGCAGGTCGTGGGGACCGTCGGCGGCATCTTCGCGATCGGGGGCTTCGCCGGGGACGCGCTCGTCGACCTCGACGCGAAGCGTCGCGGGATAGCGGTCGCGATCGCTGTCGTCGCGGGCGTTGCGGGGACGGCCGTCGTCTACGCGGTGTTCTCGACCGAATACGAGATCTCCTCGATTCGCCTCGGGGGTCGCGTGGTGGCGTTGGCTCTCGTCGTCCTGTTGTTCGCGGCGAACGTACTGTCATGGCGAACGGGCGACCCACGGATCGTCCGCTGGTCGATCGCGGCCGTCGTCGGAACGGGGCTCGCGTTCGTCGGCTTCTTCCTCGTCGCGGTCCTCTCCGACCGGACGATCGTCGACACGATGCTGTTCGTGGTGCTCCTCGCCGAGGTGCTCGCGTTGGTCTACGTGTTGCTCGGCCGGGTCTCCGTGCACGTGTTGTTCGCGCGGGCCGTCACCTACGTCGGCCTCGCGGTCCTGATCGCGGCGGCGGCGTCGATCGCGTACGCGCAGCTCGGCTACGAGCTCGACGCGGTCATCGTCTCCGTCACCGTCGCGGTCGCGCTCGGCGCCGCGGCGACGTTCACGGTGTTCGGCGATCAGGTCGCGCGTCGCGTCGAGTTCTTCTTCTTCCCGGCGCGACGCCGTATGGAGCGTGCGCTCGCCGCGTCACACGGCGAGGTGCGTGCGATGCGGCGTCGCCTCGAACGGGTGGAGAAACTCGCGATCGCCGGTGAGCTCGCCGCCTCGGTCGCGCACGAGATCAAGAACCCGCTGGCGCCGATCCGCGGGTACGCCCAGATGCTCCGCGGGCGCATCGAAGCGGTCGACGAAGGTGAGCGCGCGCAGTTCGAGAAGGGGCTGTCGATCATCCAGACCGAGACCGAGCGCATCGACCAGCGCATCCAGGAGCTCCTCGCGATCGCGCGCGGTGACAAGGAGGGGGTCTCGAGCGACGCGACGCTGGTGCTCAACGACGTGGTGACCGAGGCCGCCGCCGTCGCGGAGGGCGAGCCCGGCCTCGGACGCCTCGTCTGCAAGCTCGATACGCGGATCGATCGCGTCGTGGGTGACGCGGACGAGGTCCGCGGCGCGCTCCTCAACCTGATGAAGAACGCCGCGGAGGCGATGGTCGACACCGACGGGCAGCGCGTCGACGTCGTGACGACGCGGAACGGCGTGCATGCGATTGTCGAGGTCATCGACGAAGGTCCCGGCGTCCCCGAGGAGACCGCCGATCTCGTCTTCGGCGCGTTCTTCACCACGAAGGCCGCCGGCACCGGGCTGGGCCTCGCGATCGCCCGGTCGGCGATCGAGGCGGCGGGCGGGACGTTGACGCTCACGTCGCGCGAGGACCGCCGCGGCGCGGTGGCCCGCATCGTGCTGGACCTCGTGCCCGAGGAGGAGAGGCCGTGACGGAACGCGACGAAGTCCTGATCGTGGAGGACGAACCCAACGTGCGCGAGCTGGTGCGCGACGTCCTCGGCGACGACGGCCTCGAAGTCCACGTCGCCGAGAACCTCGACGCAGCGCGCGCCTTCCTCGCGCGTCGCGCGCCGAGTTTGATGCTGCTCGACGTGAAGCTCCCCGACGGCGATGGCCTCACGTTCCTCGATGGCTTGCGCGACGAAGGCAACGAGACCCCGGCGATCGTGATCACCGCGTTCGGCACCGTCGATCGTGCGGTCCAGGCGATGCGCGCGGGGGCGTCCGACTTCCTGGTGAAGCCGTTCGACAACGAGCGTCTGCGCGGCGCGGTCGCGGGGGCGATCGCGGCGGGCCGTCGAATGGAGGACGTCGCGCTGTCGGCGGGGGTCGTCGAGGAGTCGGACGCATCGCGTCCGCTGATCGGCGCGTCGGGTGGGCTGGCGGACGTTGTCCGGTTGCTGCGGCGGGTCGCTTCGCTCGACGCCACCGTGCTCATTCAGGGTGAGTCGGGCACTGGCAAGGAGCTCGTCGCGCGGGCGCTGCACGACAGCTCGCCGCGGCTCGACGAGCCGTTCGTCTCGATCGACTGCTCGGCGATCGCACCGACGTTGATCGAGTCCGAGCTGTTCGGCTTCGAGCGCGGCGCGTTCACCGGCGCCCACGCGCAGAAGAAGGGGCTCATCGAGTCCGCGAACGGGGGCACGCTCTTCCTCGACGAGATCGGTGACATGCCGCTCGACGCGCAGTCGCGTTTGTTGCGGGTCTTGCAGGAGCGCGAGATCACCCGAGTCGGGGGCCGCGCGCCGGTCGCGGTCGACGTGCGTGTCGTCGCGGCGACCCACCGGAACATGCCCGAGCTCGTCGAGTCCGGTGCGTTTCGCCTGGACCTGTTCCACCGTCTGAACGTGGTGCCGATTCGGTTGCCGCCGCTACGCGAGCGTCGCCAGGACATCCCGGGCCTCATCGATCACTTCCTCACGAAACACGCCGCGCACCACGGCCTGGACGCCCCCGCGATCGACGACGCGACGCAGGCGCGCCTCGCCCAGCACACATGGCCGGGGAACGTGCGCGAGCTGGAGAACTTCGTGGAGCGCGCAGTGATCCTGGGGGCGTTCGACTTCTCGGCGTGGGCGGTCGTCACCCCGAAGCGCATTGCGCCGATCGAGGAGGCCCCTGCGGAGCCCGACGCGCCGGTGCAGACGATCCGCCGGGCGGTGCGCGCCGCAGAGCGCAAGGCCGTGGTGCAGGCGCTGCGGCACGCGCGCGGGAACAAGGCCGCCGCCGCTCGCCTGCTCGGCATCAGCTACAAGACGCTCTTCAACAAGATCCACGAACACGACATCAAGGAAGACCTGCGCATCGATTGACGTCGCTGGGTAACGCGTTACCCAGTCCGACGCGCCCCGCCCGCGCCACGAACGCGCCGAGGGGCGGGCACGCCGCTTGCGAAGTCGCCGCGGCATGTCCACATCGACCCTGTCCCCGCTCTTCGAGCTCCTCGACACCCCAGCCCGAACCGCCGCGCGCCTCGCCGGTGAGTCGGCGTTCAAGTCCCTCGGCCTCGCCCTGTGCGGCGCCACGTTGGCGGCGCTCGCGACGCTCGGCGGCGCGGCGCTCGTCACCAACGCGGATGTGCTCACGTCCTCCCCGGTGCGCTTCGGACGCGGCGCGCTCGCCGGGATCGCCATCGTCCTCCCGAGCCTGATGCTCTACTTCACGTACATCGACGCGGAGGTCGATGCGGCGGCGCTGCTCGGCACGACCGGGACGGTGTTGGTGGTGAGCGGGGTCGTCGCGATGGCGACGTTGCCGCTCGTGACCTACTTCCAGCTGATGGATCAGACCGGCGCGGGGCGGCTGATCGGGTTCGTCCCCGTCGGCACGGCGAGTGTGACGTTCCTGGTGATGTTCACGCGCGTCGGTCGCGCTTTCCAGGTCGGCGCCGAGAACAAACGACTCGTCGACGGCGCAGTCCTGGCGCTCGCGGTCGCGATGTTCCTCGGCGGGCACGGAGGTGTTGGCTGATGACCGCCGTAGAAGTCGCGCCTCGTCGGCTCGTCGAGCCGACCTCTCCGTTCCTCGGTGCGCCGGCCGCACCGGTGCTCCTGGCGGCGCGTCGCCGTCGTCCGCCGCTGGTGTTGGAGATCCTCCGCGACCCGCACCGTGTGCTCGCGAAGATGGACGCCCCGGCGGATGTCCAGCGCGTGGTGCTCGCGGCGCTCGCGACGCTCGTCGTGTGCGCGGCCGTGGTGGCGTTCGTCGTCGTGCGTGGCGACCCGATCGACGCGGCGCGGAGTGCGGCGCTCCTCGCGCAGAACCTCCTCCTCGCGCTCGCCGCGTCGATCGGTCCGGTGTACGCGGCGTCGATCGTCCTCGCCGCGCGTGTGCCGCTCGCGCGCCTCGTCGTCATCCTCCTGTGCAGTACGGCGGCCGGGGCGATGGTCTTGCTCGCCGCCTCGCCGGCGCCGTGGTTCTTGTTGTCGCTCGACCGCATGTGGCTCGGGCCGGTGGGCCTCGTGGCGGCGTTCGGGCTGGCGGGGGGCGCGACCGGCGTTCGCCTCCATGCGACGCTCGTGTTGTTCGCGACGGACGCGAAGGGCGCTGCGCTCGACGACGACGAGCTGGCGCGGGTCCGAGTGCTCGCGCGCCTCGCGTCGGTGATCGTCGGCGCGAACGTCGCGCTCGCGCTCTGGGGCTTCGACGTGCTGCTATGAACACCTTCGTCGTCGTCTATCTCGTGGTCGGCTGCGGCGCCGCGGCGGCGCTCGTCCGTCGGCGCCGCGCTTCGGTGGCGGAGGTCGTGGTCATGGTGGTGCTGTGGCCCTTCCTGGTCCCGGTGGTGTTCTTCGTGTCGACGCCGCCGGCGTCGGATCGCTCCGGTCGCCTCACCGCGATCGCCGTGGAGCTCGACGAGGCGTGGCGTCACGTCGACCTCGGCGGCGCGGAGGTGATGCGCGCGTACGTGCGTCGCCTCCTGGTGGCCGAAGCGCGCCGCGCCGAGGTCGCGCGCGCCGCACACGACGCCCGTCCGACCCTGCTCGAGCGCCTCGCGCCGATCGAGGAGCGCGCCGCGGTCGAGGTCGACGATGGCCTCGCGCTCCTCGAAGAGACACTCGCGCAGCTCACGGTGCTCCGCTTCGTCCGCACCGACGACGACGAAGCCTCCCGCGCGCGTGTCGAGGACGTGCTCGCGCAGATGGAGGCGATGTCGAGCTGTTGGACGACCGAGCTCTGAAGGCCGCTCGGGGGCACGCGTCATCCGTAGAGGCCGACGAGGAACGAGAGGGCGGCGGCCGCCACGATCAGCAGCATCGTCCACCCGAGCGACAGCCCCCACGTTCGCTTTTGCGGCGCCGCGAGCGAGGACTCCGAGACCGGGCGCACCAGCGGCGGTCCGGGCGTGTCGATGAGCTTCGTCTTGGTCAACGGCGCGGTCGTCGAAGGTCGATCCGGTACGTCGCGGAGCGTGCCCACCGCCGTCTGCAGCGCGTGGGGATCGTCGATTGCCGTCTCGGCGTACTCCTCGGACTCCGACAGCGCGCCCTGGGCGGTGCGCGATGTCCGATCGTCGTAGGCCGGGATGTCGTCGGTGGCGCCGTCCACGGTCTTCTGCGAGGGCACCAGCGTCGGTGACGTCGGCTCCCACGAGCTCACGGCGGTGTTCTCGTCGGTCTGCTCCGCGAAGACGCTGCTCAAGTCATCCGCGAGCGCCCCCAGCGTCGGGTAGCGATCCTCGGGCTTCTTCTCCAGGCAGCGGCGGACGATCGCCTCAAGCCCGTCGGGGACCGCCGCGAGGCCATAATGTCGGAGGAGTCCGAGCGGCGGCGGCTTGTCGTTGCAGATTCGGAGCTGGAGCTGGATCAGCGCGGACTGTGCTTCGTTGGTCGCCTTGAACGGAACCCGACCGCTCACCGCGTGGTAGAGCGAGACCCCCAGGCTCCACTGATCGACCGCGGGGGTCAGCGTGACCGCCGTGCCGAGCAGACGCTCGTAACACTCCGGCGCCATGCTCTCCAGCGTACCCACGTAGTGACCCGCCGCCGTCCGGTGCGCGAGCGAGCTCGTCTCGAGGTCCTTGGCAATTCCGAAGTCGATGAGTTTGACGACCGGGAACCCATCACCCCCGAGCTGATTACACACGAAGATGTTGGTGAGTTTGATGTCGCGGTGCAGGAGGCCCTTCTCGTGCACCGCGACGAGTGTTCGCGCGGTTCGCGCGAAGATCTCGAGCACGCTCGGGAGGTCGGTCTTCAACGCGTAGGTGCTGAGATCACGCCCCTCGAGGAGCTCCATCAGATAGGCGATGAGTCCCTTTTGCGGTTCCTCGATGACATCGAGGATTCGGATGACGCCCGGGTGGCGGAGGTTCTGGAGGATGCGCGCCTCGCGCAGAAACCGGTCGACCACGGAGGGCCCCGCGCCGGGGACTTCTTCGTAGAGCGATGGGTGCAGAACCTTGAGCGCGAGTGTCTCGCGGGTCCTCAGGTGACAAACGCGCCACACCGAACCGAACCCACCGACCCCGATGCGCTCGACGAGCTCGACGGGGCCGATCACATCACCCTTCGCGGGTGCGTTGGTCTTCGCCGGAAACTGCACCTCGCCGGGATATTAGGGCGGGTCGGCCGGTAGCTCCAGGTCCCTGAGGATCGGTAGCCGGCCCTGCGTGCCGTCGTCGTAGTCGTACGGCGAGAGCTCCAGCGTGCCGCCGGCCGCGATGATTTCGGTGGGCGTCTGTTCGATGTTCACGTCACGCCACGTCCCCACCACGTAGATCGGCGTGAAGACCGGCTCCTCCGCGACGGTGACCACGAGGTCGGGTGCCTCCTGCTTGAACATGATCGAGGTGCCCTCGCTCTCCATTCCGTCGAGGGATACGTTGGCCTGCGAGTAGTCCTCCGTGCCCCCGCCGGGGAGGGGGACGGCGTCGAGGTTCGCCGGGTCCACGAGTCGAACGCTGTCGAGCTGCGCGGCGTCCTGGTTCACGGTGACGAGGTTCTTCATCACCGTCGGGAACGCACGGCCGGACGACACCACGTGACGGTTCAGCTCCGCGCATCCACGGCCGGTCGGGCACCGCACGACCTTCCACCCGTAAGGGCGGTTCCTCGGGAGGAAGATCGTCTTCTCGAAGACCCCCGGGGCGTCGGGGCGCTCCGCCATCTGTAGCGTCGCGCGCTCGCCGCCCGTGAACGCGTCGGCGGCGAGGCGACCGAGGCCGTCTTCCGCGCTCGGCAGCTCGCCGGTGAGGAAGATGCCTTCACCCGGGTAGTGACCGCGCGTCGTCCCGTCGGGCGTGACAAACGCGCTCCCGACGTCGACGCGGAAGGTCACCGGCACCATCGCCGGGTTGCCGATCGGGATGACGATGACCTGCGGTCGCTCCGTCGGCATCACGAACGTCGTCCCGCGCTGTGGGATGTCCTCGTTCCCCTCCACGAGGAACGCGACGTACGGGAACGTGTCGGCCGTCGTCCCCTCCTGCGTGCGGTTCGGATCCACCTCCACCTCGACGACACGCTCGAACACGCGCGCTTCGCCGGCGACGCGTGTCAGTCCGTCGACGCGCGTGCTCCCGGCGTCGAACGCGCCCCCCGCGTCGACCGAAAGACGCACCTTCGGATCGACGAGCGCCCGTGCGTAGCGATCGTCGAAGATCAGCCGCACCGGCGCGCGCCCATCACCCGGCGTCGCGTCCACCGGGGCGTCGAACTCCGGCAGCATCTCGAGGAGCGGTGTCATCCCGACGAGCACCGGGTCCGCGCTCGCGACGTCGAACGTGACGAGCTGGGCGGCCTCGATGCCCTCGGATGTCACCGCCCGCGCTGCGTGCAGACGGCTCGGATCGATGCGCGCCGAGATCGTCGCCTCGAACACGCCGACCTCCACCTGCGTCATCGGCATGCGGACGAGCGCGGCGGTGTACTCGCCGCTCGTATCGATCGTGACGAGCGCGTCGATACCGCTGGGCACCACGAACCCATCCGTGGCCAGGCGCAACGTGACGGACGCGAGCCCGTAACCGCGGAAGTTGATCTGGGATGGGGCGTCGACGCGCTCGAGGCCATCGAACGTCACCTCGCCCAAGTCGATTGCGTAGAGCGCGCCACCGATCTGTTGCGCAGTGGTGAGAACGAGCGTCGCTCCATCTAGAGTTACGTTCGTGACCGCAAGGGTCTGCGCGGGACGTTCGAAGGGCGCGACGACGGTGATCGACGACGGGTCGAACCCCGCCGCATCAATCGCGTGCGTGAACGTGATCTCGACCCGCGTCGGATCGAGCGCGGCCGCCTCGGCGGCGACCTGGACCAGCGGAGCCGGCGACTCGGAGCGGCACGCGACGGCGCCAAGGGCGAGGCAGAGGATGGTCCAACGCACGGCGAAGGACCTAGCGCAGGCGGGTCACGAGCGGCAATGCGCCGCTCGGCGGATCCGAGGGGGCGCCGCGCGGGGGCAAATTGGGTTATCCTTCGCCGATGGGCGCGGCGGCCTTGATCTTGGGACTGACCCTGACCGCCGCGACGGCCGGTCAGCACCTCCGGGCGGGCGTCGAGCAGTACGAGGCCGGCAACAACCAAGCCGCTCTGGGGTTTCTCCTGGCTGCGCTGGATGCGAAGGGCAGTCGGGCGGAGCGGGGTCGGGCGCGGCTGTTCATCGGGCTCATCCAGCACGAGGCTGGCTCGGTGAAGGACGCGGACGCCTCCTTCGAGCTCGCGCTCCGCCTCGCGCCGCGCCTCAGGTTGCCGGCCCGGGCGTCGAAGGCGGCCACCGCGCTGTTCGTGCAGGTGCGCGAACGCCTCGGCATCAAGACCCGGGTCCGCAAGACCCGGCGGCGAACGACGGCGCCACCTCCGCCCCCACCGAAGACCAACCCCAACCTCCTGCAGCCGCTCGACTCGCAGCAGCGTGCGGCGCTCGCGGATCAGACGCCGGACAGTCGGCCCCGGGCCGCGCCGCCTCCGGGGCCGGGCCCCGTCACGCGAACGAACCTGACCACCGGCACCGACGAAGGCCTCCCGACCGCGACCTGGGTGACGGGTGGGGCGGGGGCCGTCGCGTTGATCTCGGCGATCACGCTCGCGGCGCTCGCCTCGTCGGCGTCGAGTGACGCGTTCGGTGCGGCGGATCCGGTGACCGGTGAGGAGCGATTCGGGTCTGCGAAGGCGCTTCACACCGGATCGATCGCGGCGTTTGCGACGTCGGGCGTGTTGTTCGGTGCCGCCGCCGTGACCTTGGCGTTCGACTGAGCGACGCCTACTCGAGCGGGTTGTTCTTCATCTGCGCCGCGCGCGCGCGCTTCTTCGCCATGTAGATCTCGTCGACCTCGAGCTTCTCGAAGATCTCCATCAACCCGGGACCCTCGACCGTGAAGTTCACGGTCTTCGTCTTCAGACCGGGCAGCGTGTACTCGATCGCGCCGCCCTTGCGGTCCTCGGTGAGCGGGAGCATCACTGGCGTGTTGCCGATCAGCATCCCGTCGAGCCGCACGACGACACCGGTCGGGTCCGACTGCACCAACAGGATCGTTCGTGTCTCGGGCGGCGCGACGTCATCCGGGTACTTGGGGTAGTCGTCCGTCGACGGCGCGTGGCCGAGGAGCGACTGTCCGACGGGGCGCTTTTCGGGGCGCGCCGGTGCCGGCCGACGTGGCTTCACCGACGGTGTCTTGCGGCTGACGACGGCGCCTTTGATCACGGGGCGCTGGCGGGAGAGTCCCGTCGCGCCCGACCCGTCGGGGTGGACGTTGCCGCCTTCCCGCGCACGACGAAGCAGCTCCGCCTGCCGAGCATCGGCCGTGGCGTTCGGCCCGAGCGTCGCGATCGATCCCGTCCCGTCGGTGTTGTCCGAGGCGACGAGGAACGCGACGGCGATGACCGCGACCGCTGCGACCGCCGCGACGATCGGCCACTGGGCGCGACGCCGCTCGACACCCGGCATCACCGGTACCGGCGACCCCGGCTTCGAAGGTTCGCGCGGCGGCGCGGCGCTCGGCGATGAGGAGGGGCTGACGAGCGCCGGCACGGGGGTGTCGGCGTCGTCGTCGGCTGGCGCGCCGCCCATCCCCGCGGGGAGGGGGAGGCGCAGTCGGTTCTTGTCGGGCTTCTTGGGCGGCGGCGGCGGCGGCGCCGCGGCTGGTCGAGAAGGTGCTTGGCGTTCGCGGATCGGTCGCGTCAGGCGAGCGCCCACCGGGCGGCGCGTCGTCGGATCGATCGTGGGGGCCTGGTCGACGGTGGTGTCGCCGTGACCGTCGGGTTCGAGCGGCGACAGTTGAACCGCCGGCCGCTCATCGACGTTGGTGTCCGGCCCCTCGTCGAATTCGTCCTCGGGGACGTTGCCGCCCCCGAGTCGATCCCCGGGCTGCCGCGGACGTTTAGCCATGCATCAAGGGTTAGGCCGTTCGAGCTTCCAGTACAAGCGCCGGACGGCCGGAGCCTGCAGGCCCTTGGTGCGCACGTTGTTGACCGTCGTGGCCTGGCTGCCCTCGACGACCACCGAGGTGGACGCGACGAGCGACGCCGACTTGCTGTGCAGCACCGGGGCGGTCGGGATGCCGTCGCCGACCCCCTGACCCGCAGGCGCCTGCGGTGTCGCCGGTGTCGGGTCGATCGCGTCGCGGCAGGTCGCGAAGTCCATGGCGTAGAGGCGGCCCTGACCGGCGATGCAGCCGTTGGTGCCCGGCTCGTACGTCGTCCAGGCGACGACGCCCTTCGTGATCATCGGCGGCGCGAGCACACGTTCGGTCCCGATGTTCAACACGCCGTTCGGCACGAGCGCGTTGTCGCATGCGCGCGTCGCGTCCGCGGGCGCGGTGCTGATCGAGGCGAGGCGGCTGTCGGTGTCGATCGCCTTGTAGACCGCGTTGCCACCGGCCGGGTTGTTCAGGTTGGCGAAGTCGCCCGAGCCGTAGAGCACGTTGACCGCACCGTCGACGCCGAAGAACACGGCGGGGCGGGTCGAGTAGGTCTGCGACCGGTCGACCGTCGCCGGCGTGATGTCCGTCGAGGAGGTGAACTGCCCGGTCGTCCCGTCGATGCCGACACGAACGAGCGTGCCGTTCTGCGCGACGACGTAGCAGTGCGTGACGTAGCCGTTGCCCACGACGTCCACGCAGACCGGCTCGGTCGGGTAGTCCGTCCCGCCCGGGAGCGCCCGCGCGGAGAGGATGCCGCCGGTGGCCGGGTTGAACGCGTAGATCCGCGGCGCGGTCGAGCCGAGGCCGTCGGTCACGACGACCGCGGGCTGCGAGAAGTACTCGGAGACGCCGTTCGTCGGAGCCGGCGCGAGCGGGTCGCGCGGGAACTCGTAGATCATGGGCTCGTTGGTCGCGGAGCCGTTCGGGAGCGCCCACTCGGCGAGCACGTCCGGCGTACACGGGTCCGTGACGTCCATCGCGAAGAAGCCGCGCCCGGCGCCGCCCTGCGCGCCGACGAGGATCGTGCGGAACACCGGCTGGTTGTTGTTCTGGACGTCGATCAGGACCTCGCGGGCCGTGAGCTGACCGGTCGTCATCGGCTGCGGGACGATCGGGTTCACGTTCGGGTCGTAGCTGATCACGTTGCCGGTCGAGTTCGCGCCGGGGTTGTACGTGCCGCTCGGGCTGTAACCGCGCCCCTGGTCGACGAACTCCGGCGAGTACCGGAACACCTCGCGGCCGGCGTTCGCCGAGACCGCGTTGTACGTGATGCGCTGCTGGTTGCTCGCCGTGATCTGCGCGTCGCCGCCGTGGATCGCGTACACGTAGCCGCCGCCCATCGTGTAGATCATGCGGGGGCGGTTCTGGATGGCCGTGAGGTGCGCGCGGTAGAGCGCCGAGCGGAGCCCGCCGACGTCGGAGGAGCCGCGCTCCACGATCACCGGCCGCGTCGTCGCGGTGCCATACATACGTCCGAAGCGGAGCGCCGCCGGGTTCGTCCCGCCGAAGTTGTCACGCTCGAAGGTCCCGCCCGCGACGTTCACGCTGCGGTTGACGCCGTTCGAGAACGCGTCGTCCGGGCCACGGTTGGCGGTGATCCAGCTGCCGTTCGTGATCGGCGTTTGGCTCGGGCCGTAGAACTGCGAGTAACAGCCGAGCTGCGAGCTGGCCTTCGACGACCAGTCCGACTCCCACAGCGCCGGCCCGATCGCGCCGGTCGTCGGGTTCACGGAGTGCATCGCCACGCGCTGCGGCCAGCCGAGGTACGTGTCGGTCGGCTGCGAGAAGCCGCGGTAGCCGGGCACGCTGAACGAGGTCGTGACCGCGACGTTGCCGTACGTGTCCATCGTCATCGCCGCGCCGGTGTAGTTGCCCTGGTACATGCGGTTCAGCAGCGAGGCGAAGGCCTCCTGCATGTTGCCGAGGTTGGTCGCGTCGTACGCGGTGCCGAGGACGCCGTTCGTCAGCGCGCCCATCATCGTGTTCGCCGAGCTCGCGAAGACACTCGAGATGCGGAACACCGCGAGGTTCCCGATCGGGTTCGACGAGATGTAGTGCGGCAGCGCGAGCGCCGACTCGACGATCGTGCCCGGCGTGTGACCCATGTAGCCGTCCGTGAAGAGGAGGCCGGCGTTCTCGCGGCAACCCGCGTTGACGACGTTGTCCGGCTGGCTCTGGTAGAAGTCGTAGAACGTGCTGTTCCCGCCCGTGTCGCGGCGGAGCTCGCAGACCGCGACCTGCTGGCGCGCCTTCCAAGTGAGGGTCGTGTTGCACGCGGAGACGCCGGCGCCGATCTCACAGCCGGGGATCGTGTCGTCACAGACACACGTGTTGAACAGCGGGCTGCCGGGCTGACAGCCGGTCGCCGCGATCTGGTTGTGGTCGCAGAACGTGTTGGAGTTGATCGCGCTCATCACGTCGCCGTTGGTGATCTGCGGGACCGACTCCCCGAACGACGCGAAGCAGCTCTGCAGCGCGGCCCACGCCGCCTGCGCGGCGTTGCGCATCGGGTTGCAGAACTCGACGCGGACGCGGTTCGGGTCCATCGAGCTGGGCTCCCAGCGCGGCCAGTTGAAGGTCGCGAGCGAGGCGATGAACGCCGCCTGCGCGCCCGCGAGGTTGCAGGTGTTCGTGCTGCCGAAGTTGGTGTGGTGGAAGCAGCCGAGGCCGCCGGCGCCGGTGCCGACCGCCTGCAGGGTCACGGTCTCGTCGACGTCGGTGCCGCCGCTCTGACACGGGTTGCCCACGGAGGTCGGGTTGAAGGCGCAGCCCATGTGGATGAACGGGGAGAACGGGTTGAAGCCGTTGAGCTGGTTGGTCGCCATCGCGTTCAGCACGGGGAAGTCCGTCGCGAGGCAGCCGGGCGTGAGGCAGGTGCCGGCGGCGACGCCGGGGAGGCGCCGCTCCTTGCTGTTACACGCCGAGGCCCCGCCGATGAGGCCCATGATCGTGCCGAGGTTCGACGTGCCGTCGCCCCGCGGCTGAACATGATTCTGCGTGTGGGCCGTCCCGCAACCGCGGTACTCGAAGTAGCCGTAGTCGAAGTAGGGATCGAAGATGGGGAGGGTCGTCAGGATGTCGGCCTTCGCCTCGTCGAGACGGGACGTCGTCGACCAGTGGCAGCTCGTGCACCCCGAGTTGATCCGCATCGTCACCGATGTGTCGAAGCCGACCACCAGGTTCGGCTTGGGCACGGTGTCCAACGGTTGGTAGAGCTGCGCGGATCCGACGGCGGGCCACCCGATCCCGACCACGGCGACCAGCACCTGGAGCTTGTTGATTCGTCCCATGAGACCTCCCCGAACGAGCGAATGAATCTTCACCCGGCCCCCGGGCGCGGTGCAATGTCGGTTCCTACCTTCGTGCCCTCGACATCGGGGCCCCTGGCCCGCAATTTCCTTCGCCATCCTCCCAGGATCCGGATCGTTTCGAGACGTTCGCTTACACGGCGATGACAGATTTGTCGCCGATGTAGGTGTGTGGGTGACTCAGTAGGTCGAGCCGATCTGGAAGTACAGGGCGTTGTCCGCGAGCAGCGTCGCCCCGTCGACGCCGTCGAGCTGCGGAGTCTTCACCACATGTCCGTACCCCAGTCTCAGCGTGAGCGGCAGGCCGTAGAACAGGATGACGTCGGCCCGGACCTCGGCGCCGACGCTGACCGCCCAGGGACCGCCGAAGTCCTCGTGCAGCCGCGCGACGTCGTCCACGACCCGGCCGTAGTCCGTGAACACCGCGGCGTGCACGACCCGGAGCGTGAAGGGGAGGGTGCCGACGCCCCGGTCCACGCGAAACAGCGGCGCGCGGTACTCGGTCGATCCGGAGATGACGCCGCTGCCCTGGAGGACGGAGGTCCCCAGCCCGCGCAGCCCGTAGAAGTCTTCGGTGGTCGTGGTGATCGCGCTGGCCCCCGCGACGCCGCCGAGCCGGAACTGCGTCGCACGATCGCGGCCGATGCCGATCCCCAGCCCGAGCCGCGTCGCGAGCACGTGGTTCGTGAAGCCGGGCGTCGTCCACGGCATCGACCAGTAGTAACGCCCCTCCGACGTGAGGACGAACTGCTCGTAGTCCGACCCGAGCCCCTTCGACAGCGCCGACAGCGCCACGCCGAACGACGGACCGCGCTCGAGCGAGATGCTGTGCGGGAACGCGCGGACGTTGGCGTACGTGTACCCGAGCCGCACGCGCGCGAAGTTGCCCGCGGCGGGGAGGATCGAGGTGATCGTGTTCGCGGGGAGCGCGTCGAGCGGGTCGCGACGCTCGAAGATGTACCCGATCGACAGGAAGTGCCGCTGCAGGAGCGGCAGCCCGATCGAAGCGCCGACCGCGAGCCGCCGCTCCGCGTAGACCCCGAGCGGGTTGCCGCCGTTGCAGATGCGGCGCCCGTCGTCGAGGTCCAGGGGTTCGTCGCCGAACGCACAGGGGCGCGTCGGATCGCTGTCCACCAGCAGCGAGCTGTTCCGGTACGTCACCGCGTCCGCCGATCCGAAGAACGTGAACGTCGGCTCCAGCACGTCGTTCACGTAGACCGCCGACCCGCCCACGAAGTTCGTGAACGTCCCGTAGGTGACCTGCAGCCCGTAGTAGTGCGTCTGCCGCGCGTCGACGCCGAAGTGCGAAAGGGATCCGAAGATCTCGCGCTCGTTCGCGCCCGCCGACGGGAACAGGTTCCAGTTGTCGTTGAAGGGGAGGATCGTATCGAGCGCCGAGTAGTCGTGGATCGACCACGTGTCGGGGAGCGTGCTCGGCATCGGCACGTCCGCTGACGGCGCCGGGGGCGGGATGGGCGGCGCCCCTTCGTTCTGCGGCGGCCAACGCCGCGCCGTGGTGTCCACCGGGAGGAACGTCTCGGGCTCGGGCTCCAGCGCGACCTCCACGCCCGCGTCCGGATCGAACGGCAGCCGGTACACGTCGAAGCCGTCCGCCGAGTACCCGCGAAAGATCATCGTCGATCCGTCGGGGGAGATGTCGGGTTGGAACGCCCCGGTGATCAGGTTCGTCAGCTGCACGAGCCGCTCGGTCGCGAGCTCGTACGCGTAGAGGTTGTAGACGCCGGAGCGATCCGAGCTGAAGACGAGGTACCGCCCGTCGTCCGTGAACGTCGGGTCCGTGTCCTGCGCGCGGTCGTCCGTCACCTGCCGCACGAGCTTGCCGGACGTGTCGTAGACGACGATGTCGCGCCGGCCCTTCACGTAGCGCGTCACTGCGATCGTGTTGCCGTCGGGCGCGAAGCGCGGCGCGGCGAGCTGCACGCCGGGAAGCGCCGGGACGATCTCCTTGGGATGAATCGAGATGCCGTCGTCGTCGAGCTTCGCGTACACGAGCCGGTTCGCGCCGTTCGGCGTCTGCACGAACACGATGTGTTGGCCGTCCGCCGAAACGTCCGGGTCGCGCGCGCGCAGCGAGCCCGACGGCGCGAGGAAGCTCTTGTCCCTCTTCGCGTCCGCGAGCTTCACCTTGTCGAAGGCGTCCTTGTCCTGGTCGTAGCGGTAGATGCTGTTGTGCGCGTAGAAGCGCTGGTTGATCTCCGTCTGCTGAAAGTAGAACGCGCGCCCCTTCGGTCCGAACGTGATCGCCTGGCTGAGCGTGTCGTTCAGCAGCACTTCGTCCGCGCCACCTTCCGCCGGCATTCGGCGCACGCGCGGACCGTCCACCGGCGACGACGTCGAGAAGATGATCTGCGCGCCGTCCGGCGTGAACCGCGGGCCGACCGACTCACCACCGTGACGCGTGAGGCGCTCCGGCTGGCTCACCGCGATCGTCGCCGACGCGATCAGCTCGACGTCGCGCGCGGACTTCGCCTTCATCTCGTCTTCGAAGCCGAGCCACAGCGACTCCAGGCTCGTGTCGAAGTTCATCTTCGCGCTGATGTACGTGACGTAAGGGATGGGGTTCGCGGCGTTCGTCTGGTGGTAGTCGAGGAGCGCCTCCTCCCCGAACTTCTCACGCAGCCACAGCTGGAAGCGCCCGCCGAAGAAGTACGCCACGTTCGAGAACGGCCAGTTCGGATAACCGCGGTAGCCCTGGTCGATCGGCGGGAAACGATCTTCGAGCGCGGCGGCGCGCACGACCATGTCCACGTAAGTGCTGCGCCCGCGCCCTGCGCCCGACGACACCGTCTCCTCGTAGACCGCGAGCCCCTCGGTGCTCCACGCCGGGTAGTACTGGTTCATCGCGACGTACTTCCCGAAGATCTGCCGGCCGATCCACGGGAGCCCGTACGCCATGTCGAGGTGGAAGATGTGCGCCATCTCGTGGACGAGCACCGTCGACAACCAGTCGTCGTACTCCTCGAGCCCCGAGATGCGCGTGGGCGCGGTGACGAAGAGGGTGATGAGTTTGAGCGGGACGATCGTCGCGCTGCCGTTGGCGTAGTCGGTCTGGTCGTTGATGACGATCGAGATGCGGCCCGCCGGCTCCCACTCGTAACGACGCACGAGGTACGGCCGCGCCGCCTCCGCGATCTCGGCGGTGCGCAGCGCGATGTGCCCGTACCCCTCGGGGTACATGACGTAGAAGTGCGGCGTCTCGAGCGTGAAGTACGGGACCTCGGGGTCGTAGATGTTCGCGGCCTCGACGGGGGCCGCCAGCAACGTGAGGAGCAGCGCGCCGGTCGCGCGCCGATGGAACGAGCTCATCCGTGCGCCTGAATCTTCGACTTGAAGATCTCCATCACCTGCGCCGACGTCACCTCGTAGTGCTGGCCGCAGAAGTCACAGTCCACACCCGTGGGTTCGTTCTTCGACGCCATGTCCGCGAGGTCTTCCGGTCCGAGCAGCTCGAACGCGCCGAGCACCCGCTCGAACGAACAACGACACTTCCAGACGATCTTCGTCTCGGGCTCCACGAGCTCGGCGCCGGGCGCGACCGCAGCGAAGAGTGTCGCGATGTCCTCGCTCGACACGAGGAGCTTCGCGAGCGCGCCGTCCACGAGTCGGTCGCGGAGGTCGTAGAGCGCTTCGAGGTCACTGTCGGGCATCGCGCGCACGAGCACGCCGCCCGCGACGAACACGTCGCCCTCGCCGTCGAGGAGCGTCTCACACGCGACGACCGTGGGGATCTGCTCGGATTGCGCGATGAACGACTCGACGTCGCGGTCGATCTCTCCGCTCGTGAGGGGGGACGCGCTCTGCACGTACTCACCCTTCGCGTTCGAGCGCACGACCGACACCGTACCGGGCATGACCATCGCGCCGATCGATGCGCGCTCCAGGCGTTGGTCCTTTGCGATGAGCGGGTACATCAGCTTGGGCTTACGGCTGTAGCCGCGGACCTCGCCGTTCTCCGTGGCGTCCGCGTAGAGCTGACCGACGCGACCCTTCGCGAGGATCTGCACGCTCGTCGTGCCCGGGCGCTTCGACGTCAGCGCGAGGAGCCCGGTGGCGGTGAGGAGGCGTCCGAGCCCGATCGCCGACGTCGTCCCGAAGCCGTGGGCGCGCTGCGCGGCGCGGCCGACTTCGGTCGTGACCGCGATGGCGATCTCCAGGCGCGCGCGCCGGTCGCTCGCTAGAAGGCAGACGTCCCGCACGACTTCAACCTAGCACCGATCTGGTCGGCCATCGAACGCACGAGCGCCGCGTCGCCGCGCTCCGCGCGCGTCATGAAACACGTGTCTCGCTGCGCGAAGTCTTCGAGCGCGACGCACCCGTGTTGGGCTTCGACGATCGCGATCGTCGCCTTCGCGTCGAGGCCTTCCGACAACGTCGCCGCGAGCTGTTCGGTCAGGTCTTCCTGCAGGACCAGGCGCCGCGACAGCACGTCGACCATCCGCGTGATCCGCGACAGGCCCGGCGCGCGCCCCGTCGGGACGAAGCCGAGGTGGGCCACGCCGCGCGCCGGCATCAGGTGGTGCGGGCACACGAACAACAGCGGTATGCCGGCCGCGATCACCGGGCCGCTCGCGGTCGTCGGAAATCCCCTGCCGAGCGCTTCGACGGGGTCCTGCGCGTAACCGCGGGTGAGCGCCTCGACGAAGGCTTCGCTCGCGCGGGCCGGGGTCGTACTGAGCGCCGGTTCAGACGGATCGAATCCGAGCGCGACGAGCAGCGCCCGGATGGCTTCCTGGGCCGCCGACAGATCGACCGTCCCGGTGCGGGAAGGATTCGAGTTGTCGCTTTGTTGCGGCACGCGATTCGAACAACCTCGTCGTAGGCCCCGCGGTCAAGCGTCGTTGACAACCTGGAGTACCCTTGACAGCGTCACTAACGAGAGCAGCCGCTCCTACCCAACTCCGCCGTCCCATGATCCTGCCATCCAAAAGGGCCGCCGCTCCCGCCGGGCGCACAGTGGTACGTTTCGCGGAGGCGAACGTGCCCACCCACCACGGCGAGGCGCGCTTCGTCGTGTACCGCGAGTCGGTCGATGGCGAGGTGGACGAACGCATGGAGCACGTGGCGCTGGTCTTCGGCGACCCGGGGCCCCGCGACGTCCTCACGCGGGTGCACAGCGAGTGTGTGACCTCCGAGGTCTTCGGCTCGCTCAAGTGTGACTGCGACGATCAGCTCCACTTCGCGCTCGACCGCATCCAGGCGGCCGGCGCGGGCATCCTGGTCTACCTGCGGCAAGAGGGCCGGGGTATCGGCCTGGGCAACAAGATCCGCGCGTACGCGCTGCAGGAGCAGGGCGCGGACACCGTCGACGCCAACCACCAGCTCGGCTTCGAGACGGACCTTCGAACCTACGACATCGCCGCCGCGATGTTCGCGGACCTCGGCGTCGAGAGCGTCGCGCTGATGACCAACAACCCGGACAAGGTGAAGGGGCTCGAGGACCACGGCATCGAGGTCGTGCGCCGCGAGCCCGTCGTGGTCGAGGTCAACGAACACGCGAAGGGCTACCTCGACGCGAAGCGCGCCCGACTCGGGCACCTGCTGCGCTGACTCGAAACTTTCCTGGATAAAACCGGGTCCGACGCGGCACTCATGAAGCGTGAGCGCACGTGCATGGCTCCCGCTGCTCGCCTGCGTCGCCGCGTGCGGGGTCAACGGAGGCTCCTTCCGCTATCGCGATGCGACCATGCAGATGCGGCGGGGCGAGGAGCTCGCGCTCTGCACCGAGTCGACCGATGCCTTCATCGGCACGCCGAGCTTCCATCAGCCGTGGGAATGCCGACGGGTGCCGCTGCCGGGCAGGGACTGGATCGCCAACGCGGACGGCGTGTGGGCGCTCGTGCGGCGGGACTGCCCGACGGATTGTTCGGCGCTGGTCGCGGTCGACCCGGACTCGGGTGAAGCGACGACGCTCCTCGACGACGCCCAACCGCGCAGCGACCTGGAGGTCGCCGGTCGCATGCTCGTATGGCTCGACCGGCGCCACGACTCCGACGGTGCGTGCTTCGGCTCCGATCAGGACCCGGACTGTGCCGTCGACCTGTACGGCTACGACCTCGATGCTCAGGAGGAGGTCCGCCTGACGACCCGCTCCACCGTCGCCGCCCGCGGACGGTTCTTCCGCTCCCTCGCGACCGACGGCACACGGGTGCTCTTCGTCGATGTGATGCGCTCACCGCGTAATTGTTGGACGGAGGGCGAGCCGCTCGGCCTCGACGTCTTGTGCCCCTCCGACCTGATGGTCGTCGACACCGTGGACCGCAGCGTGTCCCGGGTGTGGTCCGGCACGGCGGCGATCTTTCACCCGTCGCCGCAGGGCGACAACCTCGGCTGGGCGTACTACTACACCGATCGCCAGGAGGTCTTCGTCACGTCCGCGACGACCGCGCTGACCTCGGAGGAACCCACGGCGGTGCTCCCCGTCGACGCGCAGTTCGAAGTCGAAGCGGGGTGGCTCGTCGTCGCGGACGACGACAAGCTGAGCGCGACACACCTCCGCACCGGTGAGCGGCGCACCGAGCTCGAGTCGGAGATGCTCGGCGGCTTCGTCACCGACGGTGGTCACGTGGTCTGGCGCTCGGACCGTGACGATCAACCGTACATTCGTTACGACCTCGCGACGGACCGCGCGTCGGCGATCATGGAGTTTTGATGGAGGCGCTCGTCGCCGCCTTGCTCTGCGCCCAGACCGCGACGGTCTCGGCGGAGCCGTCCTTCACGCGGAAGACCGAGGGACGCAACTTCGATCGCATCGGCCTCGTCGCCCCGCTGCACGCGCGTGTCCTCGCACCCGAGGTCGGGATGCGGCTCGGCTTCGGGCGGAACATCGGGGTCGAGGGGCCGACCGCGATGCTCGGCGAATATCGCTTCGATCTCCTGTTCGTCGAGCTGGTGCTCGGCTTCACGATCGGGTCCGAGCACGAGCTGTTCGGCACGGGGCTCGACGCGGTTGGGCTCGAGACGCAGGGGGTCCTCTACGACAGCGAGCACTTCACGTTCGGGTGGCTCGCCGGGGTACGTGCGAACACGTCCGGCGATGGGTCGCGCGTTGCGCTGGCCTTCGATCACGACCTGTCGCTCTACGCGCCGAGCACGTACGGCGCGACCGCGGGGATCGCGGCCCGCGGTGACGTCGGGCCGCTGCTCTGGACGGCGTCCTTGGGCGGTGAAGCGTGGACCTACGTCGACCCGGTGAACGTCAACCCGGTCGACGGCGCGCTGTGGGGCGACGCGCTCGTCGCGGCGCCGGTCGAGCTCTTCGCGGTGTCGCCGGACCGCGCACTTCACGTGGTGCCGACGGTGGAGAGCTCGGTGCGCAGCACGATCTCCTACGCGGGTGCGAGCCGTCAGATGGTCGCTGTGTTCGGCGCGACGATCACGACATACCGACGCGGCGAGAACGCAGACCACGACTGGTACGAAGCGCTCGGGCTGACTGCGGGCTACGAGGTCCCCGTGGCGCACGGCGGCGTCGGCTCCGGCGCACGCGCGGACGGACGATTCCTCGTGGCGATCCACGCCAGGGGGGGCTTTCGCGACGCCCAGTTCGAAGCGCCACCCGAGGTGGCGCGTGAGGACTCGGTGTGGACGCTCGGAACCGGAGGGCGCCGCGGCGAAGCGTCGCCGCGTTCGACGCGCCACTCGCCCGGCGATGGGCTCGTGGTGCTCCGCGTCGACAGCTCCACGACCTCCGTCCCCGTCGAGCCGGTCACCGTGGAGCTGACCGAGACGCAGTTCGGGTTCGATGTGAAGTACCACCACGTGCAGACGGGCCCGATGCTCGTCGAGCCGGGGCACTACCGACTGAACGCCGTGCACGTCGGCCGCGTGTCCGTGACGCTGCCCGAGCCGATCGAGTTCGAAGTGCGCACCCGGCGCGTCGCGGTGTTGCCGGCGCTTCACCTGGGGCGACGCCGGCTGGAGCCGACGGCGACCCTCGTCGTCGACGAAGGCGCGCGCGTGCGCTTCGTGGAGGAGCACGCGAGCAACGCCTGGGCGACGCGGCCCTGGCTGAACGTCACGACCTCGACGACGACCGCGCTCGAGGTGGAGGAGCGACCGCTGCCTCGACAGTGGCGACGGTGAGCTCAGGGCATCGTGTCGTGCCAGGGCGGGCGCCCCAGCGCGATGATGCGTTCGAACGACATCATCACGAACGCCGCCGCGATCGCGAAGAGCCACACGATCGGGTCGTCCGTTCGTGATGCGCCGTAGATCGCGCCGCCGAGGATCACGAGCGGGCGAATGAGCGTAAAGGGCCCGAGCACGATGACGGTCGCGAGCACCGAGAGGTCGAACGCACCGAAGCCGTAGAGCGCGAGCGCCGCGAGGACGAGCGTCGCGTAGACGCCGTACACTTGCACCATCGAGGACGCGGCGATCTCGAGCGCGTTCCACGTCGCCTGCGAGACGCCGAACCGAACCGCGAGCCCTGCGCCGAGGAACACGACGACGAAGACGGCGGCGAACGCGAGCCCGCGGCGCATCGCGGTCGCGTAGTAGGGCCACAGGAAGATGCGCGGGTTGCGGCCGGCCGACGCGCGGAAGCCGCAGAAGGCGCCGTCGACCAGCGCGAGCACGCCGAGGAGGACGAGGATCATCCGAACGCCTCCAGTCGCTTCGCGAGCGGACCGAGCGCCTCGACGTACGGGCCCTCGAGCTCGGGTGCGATCCCCACGACGACGTTCAGCGTTCGGAGGATGGGGAGCGGCGAAGGGCGCCCGTCGAACAATGTGTAACGCAGCGGTCGCCCGGCGTTCCTCGAGGCGGTGAGCAGCGCGTCGCGGGGGTGGGCGCGCACCGCGGAGAGCACGCCGTCGTGTTGGGCGAGCGGCTCGCGCATTCGCGCGCGGTGAAAGATCCACGCGCCGATGGGCGCGGCCCACGACGCCTTGATGTCGAGGTGGAGCATCGCGCGCGCGCCGGCCTTGGCCTGCATGGCAAAGAACCGATCGAGGTCTTCGCCGCGGAAGTGGTGGAGGACGCCGCTCGAGATGTAGATGTCCGCGGAGCGCTCCAGCGTGAAGGCGTTCGCGACGCGGAACTCACACGCCAATCGCTCCTCTTCGGCGAGCGCCTGCGCGGCGCGGATGAGCGTCGGATTGAAGTCACAGCCGACGAGCTCCACGTTCGGCCCGAGGCGCCCGTGCGCTGCGACCCACCGGAGCAGGAAGCCCATCCCGCAGCCGATGTCGACGACGCGCAGGTGCTCGGTCGTCTGCGCGAGGACGTCCAGCAGCGGTCGCATGAGCATGAGCAGCCGGTGGCCGTTGCGGAACTCGAACGCGAGTCGCTGCAGCTCGGCGTGGGAGCGGACGAGGATCTGATCGACCTCGGCGGGGTCGAGGGTGTCGCCGCCGCCGATGCGGTCGAGGACGCGGCGGGCGCTCCCCATGCCGTGGGTGGCGAGGACCGACTCGACGTGGGCGCGTTCGACCGGGCGACGCTCGAGTGTGCTCGGGTCGGTGTCGAGGATCAGGTCGGAGAGCTCGGGCCAGTCCGCTTTCACCGCGGGCTCAGCGTTAGCGCGTTCAGCTGTCGGCGACCATCAATATCGCTTCGCGGAGCTCGACCATGCGCAGCGCGCTCGCGGTGAGTGCGGCGAGTCGATGAAGCTCCACGCTGGGGATGGTCGCGTTCGGGTGTGCGCCGACGAGGATCGCGACCAGGTCGTCTTCGTCCGATCGGATCCCGATGACGTGCACCGGCGCTTCGTCCAGGCCGAGTGTCTCGACGAACCACTCGTCTTCGGGGAGCTCCCCATCGCTGGCGACGAAGCGGCTCCGGATGTCGTTGGCGCCTTCCACGCCCGCCGCGGAGAAGCCGTGCACGACGCCGTCCGCGACGTCGAAGACGGCGGAGGCCGCGTAGCGCTCCATCATGTACCGCTGCGCCATCGCGAGGATGTCGAGGTGATCGTCCGCGCGTGCGAAGTCGCCGGCCAGCTCGTGGAGCCCGTACGCCGTCGCCGAGCGCGTCGCGGGGATGCGCGGCGCGACGGCGTGGACGCGAATGCGCGTCGGCTGCCGGTGCTGATAGTAGCGGGCGAGCGCGTAGGTGATGACGAGCTCGGGTGCCACGCTCGGTCGTACGACGCGTCCGCTGAGTCGCTCGACGTCTTCGATGGCGGCGAGGTTCGCCGGGTCCGCCATCGCGAGGACGATGGCGTCGTCCTTCAGCTCGATCGGGAACACCTTGTGGCGAGCGGCGAGCTCGGGGGGCACGAGGTCGAGCACGTCGCGTTCGATCTGGCCGATGGCCGTGACACACGGGAGCTCGAGTTGGCTGCTCAGGAAGTGCGCGAGGTCCGACGGCTCGACGAAGCCCATCTCGATGAGGTTCGTTCCGAGGCGACCTCCGTGTTGCTCCTGCGCGGCGAGCGCCGCGACGAGTTGGTTGGTGCCGATCAGCTGCGCTTCGACGAGGAGGTCGCCGAGGCGTTTCCGATCCAACTTGGCGACGGCGGCGCGGAGCCTCCGACGCTCGAACGTCGCGCGCGCGGTTTCGGTCGCGGCGCGCGCCATGTCGAGGAGACGGCGCCGGGTCGCCGCGTCGAGCGACATGCGCGGCTCTTCCATGATGACGTCCATCGCGGAGAGCTGACCGATCAGGTTCACGATGCCGACGTAGAGGTCGTGCTCGCTGACCCCTTCGATCTTCAGCAGAGCGCGGAGCACCGGTGCGAAGTCGAAGTGGCGTCCGTCGTAGAGCTGGTCGAGGCGCCCGTCGATGAACGCGCTCAGCTTCTGTGGATCGATGTAGGGACCCGCCGCGGTGGCGAGCACAGCGTGAAGACAGACACCGGCGATGGCGCCGCGGCGATCGTCCGAGATGGGCGCGGCGAGGTCGGCGGTGCCGAGGTCCGTCGTGGCGGGCGGAACGAAGCTCTCCGTGGGTTCGCGAAGCTGCACATCACCTCCCTTCGGAGGTGTCGGTGGTTTCGGGAGTATTCTCCTGGGCCGGTGTTCGTTTTCGGAACGTCCGAAATGGGACAACCCGCTACCTTTTCTCCGGTCGGGGCTTAGGTACGCACGTCCTGCGTCCGATGGGACGAAACATGAACTTCTCGGACCTCCGAGTGCTGCTGGTGGAGCCCTCTCACGTCCAGCAGCGGATTCTCGTCGAGCAGCTCGGAGGTCTCGGTGTGTGGAACGTCCAGGCGGCGGACGGCTGCGAGGCTGCGATGCGAGAGCTCGCGGATCGCGGCGCGGACCTCGTGGTCTCGGCCTTACACATGGAGGGCGAGTCGGGTGCGGATCTCGTCGTTCGCATGCGGCAGGACGAGCGCTATCGCGACGTCCCCTTCGTGCTCCTCTCGAGCGAGCGCGACGTGCGTTTGCTCGAGCCGGTGCGCCAGTGCGGCGTGACCGCGATGCTCTCGAAGCCCTGTGCGCCTTCGGATTTCGAGCGGGCCCTGGTGCGCGTCATGGAGATCCTCGATCCCACCGTGGAGCCGCAGCTGCCCGATCTCGAGTCGATGCACGTCCTGCTCGTCGACGACAGCGCCGCCGCGCGGCGCTACATGGCGAAGGTCCTCGCGGGGCTCGGCGTCTGCCACATCACGGAGGCGCAGGACGGCCGCGAGGCGGTTGAGCACCTCTCGAGCGCGTTCTTCGACGTGGTGATCACCGACTACAACATGCCCAACCTCGACGGGCAGGGCCTCCTCGAGCACATCCGCAACGAGAGCAGTCAGCGCAGCATCCCGGTGATGATGGTGACCAGCGAGCGCGACGCGGTGCGCCTCGCCGCCGTGCGCGACGCGGGGGTCTCGGACATCTGCGACAAACCGTTCGAGCCGGAGCGCGTGAAGGCCGTGCTCGAGGGCCTCGTCCGCTGAGGAGGGCGCCCCCGCGCGCCAAGCGCGCGGAGGCGGAGCACGATCTCAGTGCGTACGACGCTGCGGAACGAACGCGCCGGGCTGCGCTCGCTCCGCTTCGCGGGCCGCCTCGACCGCTTCGTCGAAGTCGGCCTTGGCGCGCTCGGCTTCCGTGCTGTTGGTCGCTGAGAGCAAGCCTGCCTTCGCGGTCGTCACCTCGCTCTTCGACGTGTCCGACAGCGTCTTGCAGACGCCCGGTGCGTCGGCCTTGATGCACTGCGCGCCGCACGGGCAGATGCTCGCGCCGCTGCAGATCTGGCCGGACCCGCAGTCCTCGTTCTCCCAACAGTATCCAGCGGGAGGCGGGGCCTTGCAGACGCCGGGCTGCGCCTTGCTGCACGCCGCACCGATGCACTCGCCGCCGCGGATCGTCTTCGCGCAGACCTCGTCGTCGTAGCAGCACCCGTTGGGGGCGGTGAGGTTGCAGCCGCACGCGCCGGTGCTCGCGACGTCCGTGCCGGACGCCTGCGCGGTGCATGCGTTCGGGTACGTGTTCCCGTCGCAGCCGCAGACCTGAGGTCCGCCGTAGCCGCAGCCGGTCGGTCGCGGCTGGCACGTCCCGGAGCCCTGCGCACCGCAGATGTTGTACGGACCGAACTCGCAGTACTCGTACGGAGAGCACGGCGGGTCGTAGGGACCACCGCAGGACGACGGCGTCCCGGAGTCGGGCGTCCCGGAGTCGGGCTGCGTCCCGGAGTCGGACACCCCGGCGTCGGGCGGCGGGGCGTTACAAACGAACGACTCGAGGTTCTGCGCGCGGGCGGGGAGGAAGCAGTTGTTGAGCGCCGGCGACAGCGGCGTGACGGCGGGCGGCGTGCTGCCGAGCTCGCGGACGTGAACGAACCCACCGGCGGCGACGGCCGGCCAGGTCGCGGAGGGGGAGATCGCGTCGCCGACCGACAGCTCGTGGCAGCCGGCGCAGCTCATCGCGGTGCTGCGCGCCAACACGTGCGTCGAATTCAGTCCGGCGAACGCGGTGTTTCCGGAGAGCACGGTGGTGATCGAACCGTGGAACGCGGTGCTCGCGGCGGCGACCGGATCGTCGGGGGCGGGGCCGTTGGAGTGGCTCTGGAACTCGTTGAAGCGGTTGTCGAAGCCGGCCGAGACCGTGTTCACCTCGGGGCACGCGACGATCGGCGAGGTACCACCGTTGAGCTCGAAGGCGAGGAGGTTGGGCATGGCGCCGCCCGTGTAGTGGGAGACGAACGCGGTCTGCTCGCTGGAGAACAGCGTCGGGTTCGGGTTGCTGCTGTTCTCGTCGTGGAATTCGACGAGTGGGTTGTCCTTCACGGTGTCGGGCGTGAACACGGGCTGGCCGCCGGTGTTGAACGAAGAGCGCCACTCGCGCAGCTGCCACGTGAAGTTCTGCGAGGCCGCGTTGACGAACATGTTGGAGCGCACCTGACCGAACGGAACGCCGTAGTGCGCGTGGTCGACGACCGGGCTGAACCCCGGCAGACCGTTGTAATAGAAGTCCTCGAGCGCTGCGGCGCGCTGGGCGGTGGTCATCGCGGTGTCGGAGAGGCCGTGCCAGAACTCGGCGACGTCGCGGCAACCTTCGATGCCCAAGGACGGCGTTGGGTTCGGGAGCGCCGCTTCGAAGATCAGCAGGTAGCGGTTCGTCACGGCGTTCGGATATCGGCCGTAGACGATTCTGTACTCACCGCAGTGATCGCCGTTCGCGGGGGCGAGATCGAACCGGTTGAAGAGCGCGATGGGTTGCATCTGCGCGATGAGCTGAGCGCCGGTGAGCGCCGCCTCCGGAGGCCGCGGGGTCGCGGGGATGGGCAGTCCGCTCACGGGCTGCGGGAACGTCGTGTTCAAGAGCCCGCTGGTGATCGTCTCGGCGAGGTCGGCGTCCGTCGTCGTGGCGCCTCCGCTCGACACGCGAATGGCCGCGATGGTGCGCAGGAAGCTGAAGTCGACGAGCGACAGCGTGGCCTGGTCGTGGATGACCATCGATTGGTCGATGGTCACGGGGTCACACGGCGCGATGGCCTGAAAGACTTGGGCGGCCTGGGCCGCTTGGGCCAGGACACCGGTGGCGGGTGCGCTCGGCTCGTCGGATTTACATCCGACGGCGGCGATCGCGAGGCTCGCGATCGCCACGCCGGTCGAGCGTGTAGGGGCGTGCGTGATTCGTTTCGTCATGTTCCTCCCTGGTCGTGCGGACAGGTGGATCCCGACCGCGCGCGCATTGATCGTTGGGTTCCCCCTGTACGGGAAGGCGCGCGGGGCCCGCGCACACGTCACGGTCGCCCCGACGAGTCACGACCCGTTGGTAGGCCTTCCAACGATGGGGATCGCTTGAAGTCGCCTGAAAACTCGCACTCGCCTACGTCGCGTCCTTCGACCGGAACTCTGGGATACACCCGGAGTACACAAATTGTGTGACAACGCGGGATCCGGCCGCGCGGGCAGCCCCCACGTACACGGCGGATGTGCTCCGAGGTGCCGCGCGGGCTCAGGCTTCGCCGGGCGTGATGCCCCAGCCGAACGCCTCCGGCTCGCCGCCGGGGGTGTCGTTCGTGAGGAGGAGTGCGCCGAGCGCGCCGGCCACGAGGTTGACGCGTTCGAGGACGTTGGGCTCCGCGAGGACGCGCTGGCGATCGAGGCTGTCTTGGACCGCGGCGGCGGCGACGAGGTCGGCGAGCGTTCCGGGCTCGGATACGTGCGCGAGCCCTTCGAGGAGCTCGCCGTCGTCGTCCCCTTCGCTCTTCGAAAGTGCGCGCGTGCAGAGCGCGCGTAGCGATGCGATCGAGCGGGCGAGGGCGGCCGGATCGTCATCGACGACGTCTTCGAGCACGCGCGCGGTCGCGCGGCGGAAGGTCTTCGTGGGCGGGTGTTCCTCGCTGATGTCGACGCGCGCGAGTCCCTCGAGGACGATGTTGTAGCGGCCGTCCGGGAGCTTCGCGGAGCGACGCAGCGCGCCGATGCCGGCGACGGGGTGAATGGCGGGGCGACCGTGTTCGTCGGGGGAGCCGGTCTCGTCGAACATCGCGACGGCGAGGAGGCGCGCGCCTTCGATGCAGGCTTCCATCATCGCGCGGTAGCGCGGCTCGAACACGTGCAGCGAGATCATCGTGCGCGGGAGCAGCACGGTCCCGGGGAGCGGGAACACCGGCACCTCGCGGAGCACCTCGGGGACGAGATCGAAGGTGCCCACTCAGCCCGCCCCGTTCAGCGGCAAGATCTTGCCGGGGTTGAGGATGTTCTTCGGGTCGAGCGTGCGTTTGATCGCGCGCTGAACGGAGAGCATCGACTGGGACTGTTCGAGGGGCATGAAGTCTCGCTTCAGAAGCCCAATACCATGTTCCCCGGAGATGGTACCCCCGAGGGCCACCGTGGCCTTCATCACCTCTAAAACGGCCGTTTGCGCGCGATCTTCAGCGTCGCGATCGAACAGGACGTTCACATGGAGGTTCCCGTCGCCGGCGTGGCCGTACGTCGCACACCGCACGCCGTGGGTGTCGCCGATGCGTTGGACGCGGTCGAGCATCTCGGGGATGAGCGATCGCGGGACGACGATGTCCTCCGAGATCTTCTTCTCCGCGGTCTCGGACAACGTCACCGACAGGACACGGCGCGGCTCCCAGATGCGCTCGCGCTGCTGCGCGTCCTGCGCGACGAGCACGTCGAGCGCGCCTTCGTTCAGACACACTTCACCCGCGCGCTCGAGATCTTCGAACGCGCGCGCTTCGGTGGTGCCGTCCGTCTCGAGGATGATCAGCGCGCCGGCGTCCTCCGGGAAGCGCCCGGGGGTCTTCTCGCGGACCGCGTTCAGCGCGTGGTGATCGAGCAGCTCGAGCGTCCGCGGCACGATGCCGGAGGCGAGCACCTTCGTGAGCGCGACCGACGCTTGCGACAGCTTCGGGAACGAGACGAGCGCCGTCTGCACGTACGGCGGGTTGGGAATCACGCGGAGGATGACCCGCGTGATGACGCCGAGCGTCCCTTCGCTCCCGACGATCAACCCCGCGAGGTCGTAGCCGGTGACGTGTTTGATCGTTCGCTTGCCGACCTCGATCAGCTCCCCGGTGGGGAGCACGACCTCCGCGCCCAAGACGTAGTGACGCGTGACCCCATACTTGAGCGCGCGCGGGCCGCCGGCATTGCACGCGACGTTGCCGCCGATCGAGCAGATGTTCAGGCTGTTGGGGTCGGGCGGGTAGAACAGGCCCTCGTCCTCGACCGCCTTCATGAGGTCGGCGGTGATGGTCCCGGGCTGCGCGACGCAGAGCATGTCGTCGCGTCGGACGTCTTCGACGCCGACCATCAGCTCCGTCGACAACACGATGCCGCCGTAGATGGGCAGCGCGCCGCCCGACTTTCCGGTGCCGAGCCCACGCGGCGTCACGGGCACGCCGTGTTCGGTCGCGGCCGCGAGCACTGCCTGAACGTCCGCGGCCGTCTTTGCCTTCACGACGAAGTCCGGGAGGTGGACGCCGCCGCCGGACCAGTCCTCGCCGTAGCGTTCGAGGAGGTCCGGGTCTGCGATGACCTGCTCGGTCGAGAGTTGGTCTTCGAGCGCGCGCCGCGCCCGCGTGACGTTCACCGCTTCGGGGCGCATCGGCGGCCTCCCTTCGGGAGCTTCACGATCTGCATGCCAGGTTGCACTTCGACGCGGCACGCGCGCCCGATCTGCTCGGGCTCCTCGGGCGACTCGCGGTACGTCATCTCGCAGCAGCCCACCGTGTCGTTCCAGCAGTAGTCCCAGTACGGCAGGCGCACGGCGCGGTGTTTGATCTCCACGTACTGCAGCGCGCGCAGCACGTAGTTGCGCTCTGGGACGAGGAAGCGGTCACCCTCGACGTCGATCGGATAGAGGTAGCGGTAGGGCCCGAAGAGCTCGAGGTCGTCTTCGGAGTGTTGGCCTTCGAACGGAATGGGTTCGGGCGTACCCACGCCGCCACCATCGATCGCCGATAGTGAGGATGCAACCCGGGTCGGGTCCGTTCACAGGATCGGGACGTCGGCCACCAGCGTACCCGCGCCCGCGGTCGCGGCGCGGTAGGCGACGAGGCGGCCGCTCGCGTCGCGGACCGAAGAGATCCCGTGACCCGTCGCGCGGACGAGGGGGACGCGGGCCATCACGCAAGCCCATACACTCGTCGCGTGGTGGACGACGTCGAACCCCGGCCAGTCGTTCGCGGGCACGGCGAGTAACCCGCGGTGCACGCGGACGCCGGCGAGGAAGTCCGCGTAGTCGAGGTCCACGCAGATGACGACGTGCAGCGGGACGCCGTCGGGTCCCGCGTACGGTCCCGCCGCGGTGCGTTCGTGGCGCGGGGGCTCGATCGGTCCCGGGTGCTGCTTTTCGTAGCGCGCGACGATCGACCCGCCGCCGTCGAACACCGCCAGCGCGTTGGTCTGGGTGTCGTCGTCGAAGTAGGGGGCGACGATGGTAACGCCGTTGTCCCTCGCCCAGCTCGCGATGGTGTCCGTCCACGTCGCGCGAGCCTCGTCGTCGATCCGCATCGCGATCTCCGGCAGGACGACCATGCGTGCGCCCGCGTCGGCCGCCGCTTCGACGTGTGGGGCGTATCGCCGGAGCGCCTCCGTCGCGCGGTTGTCGGGCGCGCGCAGCGGGTAGAGGCCGTCGACGGGGACTTCGGAGGGAGGCTTCGGGTCGGCGACGACCGCCGCGATGCGCAGGCGCGGGACGTTGCGCAACTGCAGAACCGTCGCGCGGTACGCGTACGCGCCAAAGGCGACGAGCGCGAGGCCGACGAACGCCGCGCCCGTGGCCGCACCCGGCGCGCGCGTCGACAACGCAACGGCGGTCGAGACCGAGGCCATCGCGAGCAACACGAACCGATCCGAGCCGAGCCGGGCGATGTGTACGATCGCGAGCCACGGCTCCTGCGTCCGCGCGAGGAGGTTCGCCACGTAGCGTGGGGCGCCGAGCTTCGAGAGCGGAACGGTGACGGCCACCGCGGTGACCGGGGCGATCACCGCACCCCAGGCGTCGCTGGGCCACACCGCGGCAGCAGCTCCCCATCCCGCCGCGTAGACGAGCGCGTTGGTCCCGCACGAGATCGGGAGCAGCCGTCGCACCGTCTTGGTCGACTGGCCGGAGCACCCGTACAGCGCTCCGGTCACGGCGGCGCCCAGGGCCGTTGGAGCGGGGCCGAGCGTCGCCGCCGCGAAGACCAGCGGCGCCAGCGCGACCCAAGCCAGTAGGGGTGCGCGGAGCGCGGCGAGCCCCAGCACCCCGGCCAAGAGCCCGAAGGCCCCTCCTGCAACGAGATCGTTCACGGGCCCACCCCCGTCTGTCCGATGTTTTGCAACGACGTTACGTTACAGTGTGTCGAAACAGGAGATCAACATGGGACGTCCGAGGGAACACGACGAAACGACGCGCGCTCGTCTGCTGCGTGTCGCGGGCGCACTGGTGGAGGCGGAGGGCGTCGAGGGGTTGTCGCTGCGGCGCCTCGCTCGACGCGCCGACACGACGACCCGAGCGATCTACAGCCTCTTCGAGAGCAAGGAGGGGCTGCTCGCCGCGATGTACCACGAGATGGCGGCGGCGATGGCGGCGCACCACGAAGCCGTGCCGGTCTCGGAAGACGTCACCGAAGAGCTCCTCGCGCTCGCGCTCGCCTACCGGGCGAGCGCGCTGCTGCACCCGACGCTCTACCCGCTGATGGTGTTGAAGGGCGGCGCGCCGCTCCCCGAGGACGTAGCCCTCGCGCGGCGCGGCTTCGAGCGGGTGGTCGAGACGTTCGCGCGCGGCGTCCGCGCGGGGGTGTTCCGACGCGGAGCGGAGTCGATGGGCCGACAGCTCTTCGCGCTGGTGCACGGGCTGACGACGTGTGAGCTCGCGGGGATGTTGGGTGCGCGCCCGAAGCGCGCGTGGCGGGAGGCGGTTTCGGCGATGCTCAGGGGCTTCGCCGCTTGAGCCGAATCAGTTCGGGTCGGCCCACGTACGCTCGTTCTCTTCGCGGTCGTACATGGTGACGGTCTCCATCGCGCGCATGAAGACCGGGAAGACCTTCTTCGCGACGGCGTCCATCTTCTTGCCGCCGCCGACCTTGAACGGCTCGGCCTGGTTCTTCTTACCCATGCCCTCGAAGCGCGACAGGTCCTTGTTCAGCAGGTCCGCGTTCTTGGCGCCGCGGTGGACGAGGAGCTTCGTGATCTGGCCGTCGGGATCCATCGCGACGCCGAGCTCGCCGGAGAAGCCGGCGTGCTCGAACGGCAGGAACACCAGGTAGCCGGACTTCTTGTCCTTCGACAGGTGGTCGAGCTTGATCGGGTCCTGCGGGATGTACTGCAGGTTCCCTTCTTCGCCCTCGAACGTGAAGAACGTGAACACCGCGGCCTTCTTGTCCTTCAGCGTGACGCCCGCGCGCTCCTTGATGCGGTCGAGGCCGAACTTGTCGATCTCGTAGGTCTTGCTCACGTAACGGGACGCGGTCGGGAAGAAGTCACCGATCGTCATGTGGCCCTCGCGCACGTGCGCGATGACGTCCCAGATCTCCAGGAACTTGAGCTTCTTCGTGAAGCTGTGGTCGCCCGGCTTCTTCAGCCCGCGCCCGACCTGGATCATCGAGAACATCTGGTCGTCGCGGATCAGGTTCATGCGGCCCGAGTCCGTGAGCGACACACTCGTACGACCGCCGTCGCCGTTCTTGCCGTGGCAAGCAGCGCACTCCTTGTCGTAGAGCTTCTTTCCATTCAGTGGATCGCCGACGAACGTTCGGATGTCGTCCGACGCGGTCGCGTGGGTCGTGAAGAGGACGCCGAAGGCGAGGAAGAGTTTCGAGACTTTCATGACCTGGACCTCACTTACCCACCGGCTTGCGGATCACGCGCCGCGCGGTGCGTGCTCCCTCGGCGTCGCCGCTCCCCTGCAGCTCCTTCGGGAGCGGCCAGACCGCGACCGGGAGCTTCACGTCGGAGCGGATGTCCTTGCCGTCCGCCGTCTTGCCCTTCAGGCGAATCGAGTAGATGCCCTCCTGCTGCGCCGTGAAGTGCACGCCGTACTTACCGGAGGTCAGCGGCAGCTCGTGCGCGACGAACGAACCCACGACCTCGCCGGCCGGGTTCGTGATCTCCAGCGCGATGCGCGCGTTCTCGAGCGGCACGCGGCTTCCGTAGCGGGGGTGCGGGGTCTTCGGCACCGCGCTCGCGACGATCACGATCTCGGTGACCTGGTTCGGATCCGGGATGCCCGGCACGAACAGGTAACTCATCGAGAAGCCGTCCTTCGTGACGGTCCAACTCCGTGATTCAGGTTTCTTCTCGACCTTCTCCGTCGGCCCGTCCGCGAACTGCGCGAAGGCGGTCGAAGAGAAGAGAGCGACTTGGGCAACAGCGAACGCTCGCAACCAGCTTGTCATCAGGTCCTCACTTTCAGTCACAGCGGCCGCGTTCGGCCTCCATCTCGATTCGAAGCTCGATGTTCTCGATGGTCCGGGCCATCTGGAACGGTCGGCCGTTCAGGTAGATCGAAGGCGTCGAGAGCACCCCGACCTTCTCCCCGAGACGTTTGTCCTCGAGGACCTTCTCCTTGTGTTTGCGGCTCTTCATGGCCGCGTCGTACTTGGCCAGGTCGAGGCCGACATCCTGGGCGTAGCCGCGCAGGTCGCTGTCCTCCAGCGCGTGCTGGAACTTGAACAGCGTCCTCGCCATCTCCCAGAACTTGCCCTGCTCGCGTGCCTCCTCGGCGGCTTCCGCCGCGCGGATGGAGGTCTCGCCGCCCCCGGAGAGCGGGAAGTAGTAGTAGCGGAGCGCGACGTCGCTCTTGGACTTCACGACCTGGTCGAGGACGTCGTACGCGGCGGCGCAGTGCGGGCAGCGGAAGTCGGCGAACTCGACGAGCTCGATCTTCGCGTCCGCCGGGCCCTTGCGGGGTTGGTCGGGTTGGTCGAACTTGCGCGGGCGGCCGTTGAAGCCCTCCGAGAAGCCGCCGAGCAGTTGTGCCTCCACGTCCTCTGTAGACGATCCCAGCTTGTACTCATTCATGATGAAGCTGGCCATGCGCTTGGAGCACCGCACGCACGAGCAGTCGGCCTCCGACGCGAGGCACGCGGCGATGGTCCGCGGGCACCCGCAGTAGCAGTACGTCTCGTTGAGGATGCGGAGCGCGTCGGCCCGAACGCTCGGCTCGAGCTGGGCGACGTCGTACCCGGGGACCTCCTGCACGGCCGGGGCACGGGCGGGCGCGGCGCCCGTGTCGGCCGGGGAGGTCGGCGGCGGCGGATCCTGCTTGCCGGGGTCGCTACCCTTGCAGGTGGCGCCAGCGGCGGCGAGGCCAATGAGGAGGACGAGCCCTACGGGTTGCCGAGACATTGGTGGGTCCCTGCCTATCTACGTCGCGGGGCGCGGTCAACGTTGGACCGCGGATTCACAAGCCCTTTCGCGGTTTCAGGCCGATCTTTTCGCGCACGGCGTCGCGTTCGCGCAGCGCGGCGAGGTCGCCGTCGCCGCGGGCGAGCCGGGCGTAGCGTTTGCCGTCGATCGCGAGGGCGATCGCGAGTGTATCCTCGGCTTCGTCGAGGCGCCCCTGCAGCGCCCGGACACACGCGAGGTTGTAGACGCTCTCGCCCGACGACGGCGCCCGGGCGACCGCGCGCTCGAGGAGGGCGCCCGCGCGCTCGAGGTCGCCCGCGTTCAGGTGGCGCACCGCCTCGAGGTTGTCGAGCGCGGTGCGGGCCGCGTCGAGGTCGAGGATACGCAGGCTCTGCGTATCGCCGTCGCGCACGACGAGCACGCCGTGGTGGCCCGTTCGGTACAGGGGCCCCACGCTCAGGCCGCGTACCTGCACGAGCTCTGTCAGAGTCACGCGGCTGGCGCCGTACACCGCTTGGACGGACGCGGTCGCGTAACCCGCGAGACCGCTCGGTTCGTCGACGTGAAGGAGGAGGGTGTCATCGATCGCAAAAACGGCATCGGGGCGAACCGCGCGCCCGCTCGACGGGAGCACGCGCCAACCGAAGCGATCGTGCACGCTGCGCAGCCACGCGGTGTCGCGTGGATCTTCGGTGCGCGCGAGGATCTGCGAGGTGCCGTCGTCGAGCGCGAGGGATCGGACGACGAATCCCCTCGGGCTGAGACGTTCGAGAAACACGATCGCGTCGGTGCCACGTGCGCCGAGCAGCTCGGCGCCGACCACTCGACCAGGGTCCGTGCGCGTGTGCTGCACGCGGAGGGATGGGGCGCAGGCCGTCGCAGCGACGACGGTGAGTGTGGCCAACTTGCGCATCGTGTCGGTCTGGCGTGCGATCTAACCCTGACGTAGCCTTGGCTCAATCTCGCATGACGACGGACGACCCTTCAGATGGGGTGCAGGCGGATCTCGAGAAAACCGCGATCCATGCGATCCCTACGCTCGACCAGAAGGTCGAGCCGGACCGATCCGCGGCGATGATCTGCATCAGCGGTCGGTCGATCGGCCAGATGTTCCTGCTTGCGAAGCGAGAGACCACCATCGGGCGCGCCCCCGAGTGCGAGATCTTCCTGGATGACGAGGGGGTGTCGAGGCACCACGCGAAGGTCATCGAGCAGGAGGGCCAGCTCATCTTGATGGACCTCGGCTCGACGAACGGCACCTACGCCGAGGGCGAGCGCATCCAGGTCGTCACGCTCACCGACGGCGCGAAGATTCAGGTCGGCACGGCGACCATCCTGCAGTTCCGCCTGCAGGACCAGCGCGAGATGGAGTTCCACGCGCTGATGCAGAACTTCAAGACGCACGACCCGATGACGGAGGCGTTCAACAAACGCGCCTTCCTCACCGAGATCGAGAAGGAGGCCGGGTTCGCGCGTCGCCACGAGCAGCCGCTGTCGTTGATCATGTTCGACCTCGACCACTTCAAGAAGGTCAACGACACGTACGGTCACCAGGCGGGCGACCTCGTCCTGCGCAGCGTCGCGCAGGCGGTGCAAGACATGATGCGCAAGGAGGACATCTTCGCGCGCTACGGCGGCGAGGAGTTCGCGCTGCTGTTACGCAACACGCCGCTCGAGAGCGCGTTCATCGTCGCGGAGCGCGTGCGCCGGGAGATCGAAGCGCTCGAGGTCACCCACGACGGGCGCAGGATACCTTGCACGGCGTCGGTCGGGCTCGCCGCGCTCACCGCGTCGATGCGCCGGCCCACGGATCTGATCGAGGCGGCGGACCAGCGCCTGTACCAGGCGAAGCGCAAGGGCCGGAACCGCACCGAAGCGGCGCTGTTCGATTGAGCTGCGTCAGCCGTTCGGACGTTCAGCCGTTCGCGCGCAACCAAGCCTGCATCTCACCCGCCCGCATCGCGCCGACGCGCTGGTCGACCGGTTTGCCGCGTTTGAAGATCGCGAACATCGGGATGCTGCGGACGTTGTAGCGCTGCGACAGCGTCGGGTTCGCTTCGGTGTCGACCTTCAGCACGAGCGTCTCGCCCGCGGTCTTCTCGGCGACGCGATCGACCTCCGGCGCGACCTGTTTGCACGGGCCGCACCACGTGGCCCAGAAGTCCACGAAGACGGGCACCTTCGACATCTTCAGGATCTTGTCGAACGTCTTGGTGTCCACCGCGATCGGCGAGCCCGGCGCGGGGATGGGCGCTTTGCATCCGGCGCACTTGCCGGCCTTGTGCAGCTGCGCCATCGGCCGCGGCGCCTCCTTGCCGCAGTCACAGGTGTACGAGACCTGACCGTTCGAACCGCGAAAACGACCCATCATCGACCCCCCGTCACAGGCAGAACTGCGTGCCGTTCACGTTCGTGCACGTCCGGCCGATCGGGCAGTCGTCGTTGTCGTCGCACCAGAACGAACACTGCGCCGCACCCGTCGCGCCCGAGACGACGCAGCGCGCGTCCTGGAGGCCGGTGATGCCGCACTCCGGGTCGACGTCCTGCGGGTCGGGGCTGCACGCCTCGCCGAGGTTGCGTTCGGCCGTGCAGGTCGGGCGGCTCATGTCGTAGCGCGGGCGGCACACCTGGTCGTTCTGGCGCACCGACACGCACTCCCAACCGCGCGGGCATTGGCTGTTGTTCGAGCAACCCGGCGAGCAGGAGCGATCGATCAGGCCGCCGCTGTTGACCCACCCGATGCAGAGGTCGTCGGCGCCGCCGCACTCGGAGTCGGCGATGCACGGCTCGCAGATCGCCCGGTTCTGCGCCGTCGCGCAGAAGTTGTTCTGGTACTCGAAGCACTCTTGGCCCGTCGGGCAGTCCGCGTCGCTGAGGCAACCGACGCACTCGCTCTCCGAGAGATCGCAGAATGGGCGGTTGGGCACGAGCGCACAGTCGGCGTTGGTCGTGCACTGCACGCACTCGCGCGTGGTCGGGCTGCAGACCTCGAGGTTGTCGCAGTCCGCGCTGGTCAGGCACTCGACACAGACGTCGTTGGCCACGTCGCAGACACGACCGGGCGGGCACTGGTTGTTGAAACACTCGTTGCGGCAGACGTGGCCGTACTGCGTGTCGCAGACCTCGTTGAAGCCGCAGTGGTTGTCGACGAGGCACTCGACGCACGTGAACGTGCCGAGGTCGCAGAAGTCGTTGGGCCCGATGCCCTGGCAGTCCGAGTTCGACGTGCACTCGACGCCCGCGTCCGGGGTGTTCGGGACGCCGCCATCGCGCGGGGGTGTCACTACGCCGCCGTCGCGCGGGGGCGTCACTACGCCGCCGTCGCGCGTGCCGCCGTCGAAGATCGGGGTGTCGCCGCCGTCGCGGAAGTGGGCGTCGACGGGGCCGCCGTCGGGCGGGGGCGGGAAGTCGGGCCCGCCGTCGTAGGGGAAGGGGCCGCTGTCGGGGACGAAGGTGTCGCCGCCGTCGCGCACCGTGATCGGTCCGGCGTCGCGGGTCGTGGTGCCCCCATCGCGGGTGCTGGCGGGGCCGGCGTCGCGGGTGGCGCCGCCGTTCAGATCCCCGAGGCCGGCCACCGGCGCTTTCCCGCAAGCGGCGAGGGCGAGGGCGGCGGCGAGGGCGAGGGGGAGGCGCACGGCACCCCATAACGCCCATGACCTGGGAACCGGCGCCAATCGGCCGGGGGGCCGATGGGGTATGCTGGCCTTCGAATCGCGTGATTTCGGTGAAGAACGAGACCGGGGAGGAGACGATCCCCCTCGAGGAGTTCGAGCGTCGCGTGCGTGAAGGTCGCATCGCGCCCTCCACGCCGGTGCGACTCACGGTGTTGACCGGCGAGCGCTGGGTCGACGCCCGCGAGCTCGAGCTGTTCCAGCGCCTCTACGCGCCGGTGCGGATCCACTTCACGCGTGCGTTCTCGTTGGGGCGCTTCCCGTTCGTGACGACGGGGTTGGTGCTGCTGCAGATCGTGTTGTTCTTCGGGCTCGCGGGGAGCGCGCGGATCATCGCGCTCGATCCATTGATCGACGCGGGCGCGAAGGTGCACCCGAACATCCTCGAGCTCGGGGAGACGTGGCGGCTCCTGACCGCGAACGTGTTGCACCGCGATCGGATGCACCTGCTGTTCAACATGTTCTTCCTCTTCAACGTCGGCGGGACGATCGAGAACGCGTACCGCCTGCGTGACTACCTGCTGATCCTCGTCGCGTCGGCGGTCGGCACCACGGTGTTCTCGACGTTGATGTCGAGCCTCCCCTCCGTCGGCGCGAGCGGGATGGTGCTCGGGTTGTTCGGGAGCGCGTCGGTGTTCGGCTACAAGTACGGCGAGATCCTCCCCTCGCGTTACCGCCGCTACTTCGGCGGCGCGGTGCTGCCGTACGCGTTGTTCATCCTCTACGTCGGCCTCGCGACGCGCGACACGGACAACTGGGGACACCTCGGCGGGCTGCTCGCGGGTGTGCTCGCGACGATCCCGCTGGACCCGAAGCTGTTGCACCTCGGCCGCCCGACCACGTTCTCGGACAAGTACGCGTCGGGGCTCGCGGCGGCGGCGATCGTCGCGTTGGTGTTGGCGCTCGGGCCCGTCGTGCGCGCGGCGGGCCCGTCGTACCGGACGTTCGTCGAGGAGGAGAGTGGCATCTCGTTTTCGTACCCGGCGCGGTGGACGTTCGGTGAGAACCACCTCGGCTACGCGGCGGCGGGCAACACCCTCGGCGTGAGCATCGGCGTGCGTGCCGAGCGAAGGACCACGCACCCGATCTCCGTGGACGCAGTGCGGCGGCGTTTCCTCGAAGACGAGCTCGCGCGTCGCGAGAAGGCGGGCGACATCGCGGCGGTGCGGGTCCTCGCGGAGCGCCCGTACCTGATCGACGGTGGCGAGGCCGTGCAGCTCGACATCGCGCTGGACTCGCGGGCCGGTCCGCAGCGGACGCGCAACGTCCTGATCGCGCGTGGGCACTACAGCTACGCGCTGGTGTTGTCGGCACCGCGCGGGTGGGTCGAAGCGTACGGGCCCATCTTCGACGAGATGATGACGCAGGCGCTGTTGACGGAGCCGCGGCCGCTCGCGAAGGCGAAGCAGAAGGTCTCGACGTTCCCAGGGATGTCGAGCGCACACGTCGAGCTGGCGGATCAGCTCGCGTCGATCGGCGAGGTCGACGCGTCCCGGAGCGCCTACGAGCGCGCGCTCGCGGCGCTGCCGACGCACAAGGAGGCGCTGTACGGGCTGGCGAAGCTCACGGCGGACTACGGCGGCGACCTCGATCGCGGCGAGCGCATCGCGTCGGATCTGTGGCGGCACCAGCCCGAAGAAGCGGCCTACGCGGTGCTCGTCGCGGAGCTGCGCAAACGGATGGGCCGGGTCGAGGGGGCCTGTGCGGCGCTGCAGGAGACGTTGGATCGGGCCACGGACCCGCCCGAGGACCTTCGGGAGCGTCTGCGGGCGCTGGCGTGTCGTCGTGGCGTCGTCGCGCCGTGATCGGCTTGTCCCGTCGGCGGGGGCGGTTAAGGTTTCGAGAGGCGAAGGGCAGAAACTCGGAGGCCTCCTTCGTTGTCCGTCGCACGAGCGGATCTCTTCAGATCCGTTCGCCGCCTCGGACGTTGAGGCCGAGAGCGTTCGTTCATGACGGAAGCGAAGACATCGTTCCTCGGTAGGCTCTCGATGACGCTCGGGCTCTTCCGGGGCCTCTTCCTCCCGGTCGGCCTGTTCGCGGTGGTCGCGATCGGCATCCACGCCGGGAGCGACCGCGTCGACGATCTCAGCTTCGTCCTCTTCAACTTCTTCGACGCGCGCCTCGACGACCTCCTCGCGTGGCTGATCCAGAACGTGTACGGGGCGCTCGACGTCTCGGTGAGCACGACCGCGGCGCACACCTTCAAGGCGATCGACTTCATCGATCTGGAGGTGAAGGCGTGGGCGGCGCGGTGGACGGCGCTGCTCGTCGAGCTGGGCGCGGATCTGATCTTCGCCATACCGATCTTCCGGCACCGCACGGACGACGTGCCGATCCTCGACAACCTGCGGAAGCTCTACCTCGACTTCACGGTGCTGCGTCTGGTCGCGCCGTTGGCGGCGCTGCTCGCCTCGATCTCGGGCGTGGTGATCGTGGCGCAGAAGGTCCAGGTCGGGACGCACGAGGCGGTGAAGAGCCTCCCGTATCTGTCGCTCGGCGCGGGGCGCGTCGCGGCGGTGGTCGGCATCGTCGCGCTGGTGCTCGTGACGTGGCGGCTCGCGACGAACGTCGTGAAGTCGGCGGCGGCGTGGGCGGACCGCCGGGCCGAAGCGGATCGGGCGGCGAGCATCCCGATGCGTCACCGTCGGATGCGCGGCGTGTGGACCGCGCTGGTCATCCTCCCCATCACCTTCTTCGCGGTGTTCGCCTCGACACCGATCGTCGCGACGTTGCGCGCGCTCTGGCCGCTGTCGTGAGTCGCGAAGATCTCGATCGCCTGCTCGCTTCGATCGAAGCGGAGCGTTCGACGCCGCGTGCTCCGCCGCCGTCGCCGTCCAAGCCGAGCGGACCGCGCCGCGGGTTCCTGGATCTGATCGCGGTGGTGTTCGCGACGTACGCGCTCGTGATCGCGACACCGGTCGGCCAGCTCCTCGAGCGCGGCTACAACGCGATCGTCGGGCGACAGGCGAAGACACGTTCGCTGATCAGCTACTTCGACACGGACACGGGCAGCGGGTCGTCGAACAGCTCGCTCGCGCAGCTCGAGGAGATCGTGAAGCCGCCGAAGCCGCGGGCGCCGGTGAGCATCCAGGCGAAGAAGGTCGGCGTCCCGCCGGACGTGGCGCGGGCGTTGGTGATGATGTTGTCGGGCGGCAAGCGGGCAGGGCGTCACTACGACGTGCAGCTGCTCGAGTCCGGACGCGGCTCGTTCTTCGCGGTGGGGATCGAGTGGCCGGCCGCCGACGCGCCGGCGAAGGTGCGCGAGCAGGCGTTGCTCGACGCGGTGGCGAAGCTGTCGAAGCGGCTCGGTGGGCTCGAGCCGGCCGTGGCGGCGACGGCGGTGGATCTCACGGCGGTGGCGTACGCGGTCGACCGCGCGCGGGCGTCGGGGGCGGCGAACCCGACGGCGTACGAGGACTTCTCGCGGTTCCTGCCGAGCGACGTCGCGTTGGAGACGGACCCGTTGGTGAACGGGACGTTTGCGTTGGTGACGGCGTTTTCGATGCAGTGGCCGGTGCCGTTCAAGACGCCGATCTCATCGTCGTTCGGCTGGCGCACGCACCCGGTGCTCGGGACGAAGAAGCTGCACACGGGCACCGACCTCGCGGTGGGGACGGGCACCGAGATTCGCGCGGTGGCGGACGGGGTGATTCGGTTCGCTGGTGAGGACTCGGTGAACGGGAAGTTCATCAAGATCGATCACGGCCACGGATTGGCGAGCGCGTACTGCCACGCATCCGAGCTGGTGGTGCGGCGTGGAGATCACGTGTCGAAGGGTGACGTGATCATGTTGTCGGGGGAGAGCGGGCGGGCGACGGGGCCGCACCTGCACTTCGAGATCAAGCTGGACGGCCGGCGTGTGGATCCGGAGCTGTTCAAGCAGCGTCCGCCGCGGGGCCGGGCGGGGTCTTAGGGCCCGTGCGGGCCCTTAGTCTTCGGGCGTGAAGTCGACGCTGACCGTGGCGCTCGAGACGCGCAGGTCGAGGTCTTCGACGCTGCGAAGCACGAGGGTGCCGCCGAAGGTGTCGACGAGGCGTGCGGTGAGGAGGGCGCCGTCGGTCTGTTCGCCGCGGACGGTCGCGGAGCCGGAGGCGCACGCGGTCGTGGCGGTGTCGGTGAGCTCGAGGAGGCCCGTGAGGGGGTTGGGGGTCTCGAGCGTGACGCGGACTTCTTCGCCGCCGATGTCGAAGCAGTTGGTCGCCGTCGGGGTCGAGGTCTGGACGGTCCAGCGCGTGAGCACGGTGCGCGGTCGGGGATCGACGGTGCGGAAGTTGAGGCTCACGCGCGTGGTGTCGCCGGCGAACACGCCGATGGAGGTGCGCGTCTCGGGCGGTTCGAGCAGCGTTCCGTCGGCGGCGACGAGCCAGAAGATGAAGTCGTAGCCGCCGCGGCGGACGTCGGGGATGATGAGTTGGCCGGCTTCGCAGTCGGCGTCCATCTCGAACATGGAGATCGACCCGGAGCGCGTGGCGATGCGCATGGTGGTGGCGCCGATGAGCCCGCAGGTCTGGGCGGGGACGCGGGTGTCGATGCGCCAGTTGATGTCGAGGGTGCCGCGTTGGAACTCTTCTTCGTCGACGACGAAGACGTGGGTGTACTCGAGCTCCGTCTGGTCTTCGACGATCGCGTTGTCGATGTGGCTGTCGAACTCGAGCCCGATGGAGTTGAGGAGCCGGATGACGACGGGGATGCGCCCGGGGATGACGTTCTCGAACGAGGCTTCTTCGGTCTCGCCGCACGGCACGACGATCGGCGTCCCGCCGATGGCCACCTCGGCCTCGGCGATCTGCAGGTCGGCGCAGTTCAGCGCCACCCCGTCGGGGTCCTCGAGAGACCACCGAATGATGATCGACCCGGCCCCCGCCGGCGGCGGCGGCACGCGCATCGGCTCATCACCGCAGGCGGTCGCCCCGAGGAGCAGGAGCATCAGCGTCGAGAGGCGCCGTCGCATCACCGCATCCTACCGCCCCGCCCCCTCGCTTGGGGCGGAAGAATGGTCGGACGAAGTGCGCGAATCGAGTCTTGACACGAGCCGCGCGAAAGCTAGACTCGGCGGTCGCTGGGCGCCCTGGTGTCTGGCTGATCCGGAATAGCTCAGTCGGTAGAGCGGGTGGCTGTTAACCACTAGGTCGGGGGTTCAAGTCCCTCTTCCGGAGTCTTTTCCTTAGCGAGTTCGATATCTTACGAAGCTGCCTCCACTCCAGTGACCAAATAGTGCCCAAGCGGCGCATCGGTCAGCTTGTACAGCACGGCCACAGCGTCGCGTTTCTCACCGACGTCCTGTAGACGCCTGTACCTGAGCATCTGTGTATAGTGGAGTCGGACTGCTCGAGGAGGTCCCCGGAGGGGGCGGGCGCCGACCGGAACATCGAAGCGCGCCGGCGGTTGAAAGTTGAAGAAGGAAGCTCGGTCAAGGCCCTCCGTCTTATTGGTCTCGTGCTCGGTGCGCGTACCTCGGACAAATGTCGAGCGCGGCCCTCCCTACTGGCTCGGCGTCCAGTATCGATCTATGCCGCAGGGTTCCTGGTCGGACTCGTGCTCGGGCGCGCCGCAGCGTTGACGCTCTTCCGCCTCCTCTTGCGCCCACCTAAACGGCAAAGCGCCAAACAGCCGAACCGCACCAAAATAGGCCTGGGCGGTCGCGACACAGCCCGCCATGTCAGCTGGTGACTGCTCCAGACAAGCCGTGGTGACTACATCCGCGAACATCCGAAGGTCGCAGCCCACCCGAGACGCACCGAGCGTGCCGTAGCAGGCATCATGCGCCTCACAGGCCTTCGTGAAGTCGAAGCCGAACGGATAGTCGGGCACCCAGCAGTCCGTGACGCCGCTCCCGCATACGAGGCCTGATGGATCCGTGTAGTTGACCGGATCGCCCCCGGCATATCGGTAGAGGTTGAAGTCACGCCCGCGGAACCGGATCGGATCTCGCGAGATCCAACGCCCGGAGTGCGCGTCGTAGTCGCGAGCCCCGAAGCGTACGAGGCCCGTGCTCGCGTCGTACAGGCCGCCCGCGAATCCGAACGGCTGGAAGCCAGGCTGCGTATCCGTCAGGACGACGCCAAACTCGTCGTAGTCGAGTCGCTGAGCAACGATGCCGGTTGCGACGTCGACAACAAGTCGAACCGAGCCGAGATGGTCCTTCACGAGGCGATACGTGCTGGTGCCCTGCACCATGTACTCCGGAGAGTTTACGTCTTCTCCGTAGACGAATCGGCTGATCACGTTTCCGTTCACGTCGATGCTCGCGATGAGCGACCGCCGGCCGTCGTAGAGCCACCCGACGTCGAAGATCCCGCCGACCAGTCGCGCGACCCGGCGGTCGTGGGCATCGACCAGGTACTCGATCGTCGTTGCGTCCGGGAGATGTACAGCGAGGAGGTTGCCCAGGGCATCCCGCTCGAAGGATGTGACGGCGCCCGACAGGAGGTCCGTACGACTGATCAATTCGCCGTGCTCGTCGTAGACGTAGCTATACGTTGCGTCCTGCATGAGGCGATCGCGGGCGTCCACCACGGTTCCCGCTCGGTTGCCGTTGACGTCGTACGTGTACGAACGCACGAGCGCGCCATTCCTCCAGACCTCGGAGAGTCGCGCCGACGAGTCGTAGAAGTACTCATCGGTCGAGGTCGCACCGAGGATGTCCTCCGTCCGCGCGGTCAACCGGCCCAACGCATCACGGCTGGCGTAGGTCATCGAGAAGAAGGGCGAGCCGTTGAACAAGAACGTCTCCGACTGAACCTCACCAAATCCATTCTCCGCCCTCGACGTCGCAACAAGTCCCAGAGATGTCCCGGTCACGCCACCTGTCACTGCGTCCCTGGAGATCGTCAACGATCCAACGCCGGTCAGGAGTTTGTCGGCGTCGTACGTTCGCGCGACGGCGGCGCCGTTCACCGACTCCGAGCTCACGGAGAAGTCGGCGTCGTAGGTTCGAGACACGAGACCCGATACGGAGCCGCTCCAAAGTGAATCCGTGTGCAGGAAACCATCGTAGGTGCGTGCGATGGCGACGTTGTACGGTGACACGGCGCCACTCAGCAGACCCGAAACCGGATCGTACGCGTACACGAAGTCGCCGACGGGCACGCTGACCCGGTCGATGCGACCGGAAACCGCATTGCGAAGGAAGTCGACGCGGACGCCGTCCTGCCGAACGACTCGCGCGAGCATCCCGTCGGCGTCGTACTGAGTGAGTACGCTCGTCGCGGGTCCGCCGACGGCCGCGGGTGAATAACCAACCTCTCGGCCCGAGCCGTCATAGGCAAAAGAATGCGCCGCGCCCGAGGGTGAGACGACACTCGAGATGTTACCGTCGCCGTCGTAGGTCATGCTGGAGGTGCGGCCGTCCGGCATCGTGAGTACGAGTACGCGACCCGCACCGTCTCTGGAAAAGGCGGCAGTATTGCCTCCCGGGTCCGTCACACTCTGCACGAAACCCGACGAGTCGTAGACGATATCATACTGCCGCGCCGTCGCACCACTACCGCGAGTGATCCGAGTGGGCCGACCGAAGGTATCGTAGTTGACGTCCACCGACTGAAATCCCGGTGAGATCATACTCACGATACGCCCGAGAGAATCCAGGACTCGCGTCGACGAACGACCGGCTGGCGTGACAGTCGTGAGGGATCTCGCCGCCCCGTCGAACGTCATCGTGTAGACGCGACCGTTGCGATCGACGGTGTCGACCACCGACGTCACACTCAGGAGGTCCGATGGGTCCTGAAGCGTCGTGGTTCTCGAGACCAGCTCATTGTTCGCGAGACCGCTCGGCTGGGTAACCGTTCGCATCGTGTGCACGGGCGCCACCATTCCGAATCGCGGATCGCTGCTCGTCGCGCGCTCGATCACGGTACCGGTCGGCAACGTCAGGGTCCTCTCCCCACTCGAATAGCCCACGCCTACGCTCCGCGTTCCGTTCGGATGCACGACCTCGCGGATCCGGGACGAAGCATCGTCTTGTAGAACTCGATAGGACGTCTGACGACCGAGGCCCGTGGTCCGCGCAACGCTCATCGAGGTGGATGTTTCGACTCGCGACAGGCCGAGGGTGACTCCCGTTTCGTCCGTTTCTCCGAGGAGCCGGCCCGCAGCGTCGTAGGTATACTGTGTCGTCCCGCCCTGAGGTTTGGTCATCGAGCTGAGAAGCCCCGAGGATGAATGAGCCATCGTCGTCACATCGCCGTCGGGGTTCATGAAGGAGCTCAGGAAACCGTTGCTGTCCTCCACGAGACTCGTGCGGAGCCCGGGGGGAGCGTCGATATCGACCATGCCACCCGCCCGAGAGATCGTCGTAACGTTCCCGACGGAGTCGGTAACACTCGCGAGGCGACCGCTCGGGTCGTAGGCAAACGACAGCAGACTCGAACCCGTCAGTGGGTGAATCGTGGCCAGGTGGCGGCCGGAGGGGTCGAACTGATAGAGCTCGTCACCGGCGGCGGATGCAACGAAGATGCCCTGAGAGTCATACCCCGGGAACGGGGGCGTCAGACGACGAATGACTTGCCCATTGATCCCCGTCGCAACGAAGATATTCCGGCCGTCGTCGATGTGCATGGCCCGAATGCTCTGAAATCGTGCGGCGGTCGCGGGACCACCATCCCCCGTGAGCCCCGTGAAGAAATCACCAGCGACGACCTCCGGCCTCCCGATGAGGTTCATGCGCTGAATCTGGTTGCCGTCGCTGAAGTAGAGGACACCGTGATCATCGACGGCGACGACGCCGGTTCCTTGCCTGATCTCATTGCGGACGACCATCTCGATGATTCCGTCCGGTCGAACGCGCCGAATCGAGGCGCATCCGGCGTCCGCGATGTACAGGTTGTCGTTCTGGTCGAAGGCAATTCCTTCCGGCGCGCACAGACGCCCCGCGGTGGCGAGCTGACCGTCGCCGGTAAAACCGAGGAACCATTGACTTCCGCTGCCCGCGTAGGTCTCGATGTCACCGTCCGGCCGAATCCGGCGGACACGCCGGGAGAAGATGCCGGTGCTCACGTACAGGGCATCCTGACTATCGATCGCGAGACCGATCGGATTGCGAATACTCGCCGACAACGCGGGACCCCCGTCACCCGCGAACGCACCCACGCCGTTCCCGGCGAAGGTCGAGATGATCCCGGTCGAGAGGTCGACGCGCCGAATTCGGTTGTTCCGACTATCCGCGATGTACAGCATGTCATTGCGATCGATCGCAATACCGCGAGGAACCGACAGCTGCGCTTGGTCGGCCGGCCCTCCATCGCCGCTGAAGCCGATTGTCCCGTTGCCCGCGACCCGTTCGATTTGGCCCGAAAGGCCGATTCGAGAGACGTTCACGGAGTTGTTGGAGAAGTACAGTCGGCCCAGGCTATCGATCGCAAACCCATAGATCAGCACGAGGCCCGTAAGGGGGGTGTTGGCGTGGCGGCGAACGATGAACGGTACCTCTTCGCCGTTCTGAATCTTCCCGTCTCCTCGGTAGAGCGTTCGGCTGATGGGATCGTAGACGTGATGGTGGCTGAGCGACCACCCTGCCAACCCGATCGACCTCGCATCGAAGCCTCCCAGCTCGACCTCCCGCTCGTCCCAGACCAACAGCTCGAAACGCAGCGGATTGAAGCCGATGAGGGACGCGGCGAACGAACCGAAGCCCACACCCTCGCCCGCGTAGACCGGTGTATAGACGTGCCCGACGCGAACGCGGCCGGGGAAGAGCCCTTGAATCGTGCGACCGTAGGCGTCCACGCCGTCCCACGTCAGGGTCACGGAAGCGTCCGGAACGGGGGGACTCGACGTCCGGATGCTCCGCCCGGCGATCCGGAGTTCCACGTCGACTCGATCGACGTTCGGCGGCGGCGCCCCCTCGTAGAGCTCGACGGGCACGATACGGTGGACGTCGAAGCCCGGCGCGCGGTCGCTCGCGTAGTGGAGTTTGAAGGGCGTCCCGGTGACATCGAGCTCTTCACCCAGCACCTGGTTCTCGAGCTGAGTTCCGTCTCCGTTCTCGACGCTGCTGCACGCAATGCGCCGGAGGGCCGCAGCTGCCACGCGCGGGCTGGGTACGACCGCTCCCAGCGGGAGGTTGTACGGCCAGTTGCAGTCAAAGGGCGTGAAATGCGGTATCGGAACTCGCCAAAACGAGCTCCCGGCGGCAAAGAGAGATGCGATCGTAGTCAGCTCATCGGTCGAAATCCCGAGCGCGCCCAGGCTAACGCTATCCGCGGCCACGCCCGAACCATCGATATCGAGCTGCGCCACACCACCGGCGACGGACAGCACGTCGATGACGAGGCCACTCGGTGAACCGACCCACATCGATCGGATCCGATCGTAGTATCCGAGCGGCACACTCTCGCCAGTCGGAATGGAGAGGAAGTTGTCCACGTAGTACGGGATCGGCTGGCTGAAATCGACCGATGTCGCGCCCGCGGCCATCGCCTCGTCGACACTCAGCTCCACCGCGTAGGTATAGGCGCTGGTCGCCGGGAGGTTCCCAGGCATGGCCGCCTGGCCGAGATCTCCGACGGTGTACTCAGTGACGCGCACGTTCATCGAGCTCAGCCCCTGGGTCGAGCCGTCGGGCATGACCATGGTCGCCGAAAGTCCCTGAGGGAAGAGGATCGTGCCGCGTCTTGCGCCGTCGGCATCGACGACCTGTGAACCCTGTGCAACCTGGAACGGCTGCGTGCTCGACAGGTCGATCGGGGTCACGATCGGGTCGAGGGCCGTCATCACGACGTCGGGCGGGAGCGCATACTCCTGTCGCGACGTGCGGATCCGGCGCTGTACCGGCAGGTAGCCGGGCGCCGTGAAGTCCAGTACGATGTCGCGGCCTCCGTTGACGACGAGATCGTACTGTCCGTCGATTCTGCTGAGGGTGCTGCCGTACTCGGGTTGGCCCACGACGGTGACCGATACCAGCGGCGCCGGGCTCCCATCGGCGAGCTGGACGCGGCCCCGGAGCACTGCCGCCTGCGCGGGATCGATCGCTCCCGGAGTCGCGCCGATCTGAACGGCGTCGGGCCCTGAGTAGAGGAACTGTACGCCCTCACCGAGGGGCTGCACCGCGCTCCCCCCCCGTGCGGTGGCGAACGGGCTCGGGTCGGCCGGCACCGGCTGACCACCGACGCAGTTGAGCACGCCGTCGTCGATCCCGTTCGAACAGTCATTGTCGACGTTGTCACAAATCTCGACCGCGGCCGGGTTTATCGATGGGACTGCGTCGTCGCAATCGCCGACGACATCCGTATAGCCGGCGGGCGCAGCACAAGCGCTCACGGCGCCCGAGACATCACCGAACCCATCGCCGTCCACGTCGGGATACCAAGTCATAGCGTCGGGCGGAGGCCCATCATCTACGACGCCATTACAATCGTTGTCGACTCCGTCGCAGAGCTCCGGCGTGGGCTGGCAGCCACCGCCCTGCACCACGTGCCAAACGAGAGAGTCCGAGATCCAGCTGCCGTCGCTGAGTTGCAGACTGACGAACTTCATGTGGGTTCCGACGCCGAGATAGGAGGCGTGGAAGAAGCAGGCGAAGGTGGACTGTCCTGACGTCAGTACGCTCATCCCGCCGATGCACTGAATGAAGTCCTCGTGACAGGTCTGACCGTCGAGTGTCGCGTACATGTCGACGACCGACGCCGACGGGTCGAGACCAACGACGGAGATCTCGAGCGTGACGTAGTCGTCGCCGACGATGTACGCACCGTCGCCCGGCGTGACTTGCAGCGCCTGAGCGAAGACCGTCGAAGGCGCGAGAACGGCCGCCAGCGAAGCGACCCGAAGCAGTACCGACATCGATTCCCCCCCCGCACTCGTCAGGTAGAGTGCGGCGTGAGTCTACCGGCAGTGTTTCATTTGGATCAATCCTATTAACGCCTCCGCGAGGTTGGTTGCCGCCTTGTGAGTCGAAGTGCCTCTAATGTGGGGGCTTTGGGCTCCGTGCTTCTGCTCGTAGCTGTCAACCCCACAAGGTAGTCACGAGACTACCCGCGCTGGCCGATTCCGGCCCGGGGTCAGAACTCACGCACGCAGCGTTCCTCAGTGACCAAATAGTGACCAGACCGCGCGGATTGAGACGAGAACGAAGCGGTGCGACTCGGAACCAATCCGACGTCGCAAGTGTTCGAAATAGCGAGGCATTGAATCCCAAGAGTGCGCGATGCATGGTGATTCTCATTTCCTCGCCAGGGTGGTTCAAGTCCCTCTTCCGGAGTTTTTCTGCTAGCGATTGCGAGCGTTTACGAACGCTTGTCCGCCTCGGTGACCAGATAGTGCCCAGGCGGTGCACCGGTCGGCTAGTCCAGCGTACGGACTCGCCCTGGCACCCCTGACCTCGGGCGCTCGGTCCTGTGATCCTGGTCGTTTTACGCGATCTCGTGCGGCAGCGGCACCGTCTCGCCACGGCCATACGCCAGAGCTCCGGCTCTGAGGTAGGCCGCAGGCTCCACGCCGTTGGCGTTCGCGGACTCGATGAGGGTGTAGAAGACGGCCGCGACCTCGGTGCCGCGCTGCGACTTCGAGCCGTAGTGGTTCACGCGTCCAAGCACCGGCCCACGGAGGGCGCGCTCCACCCCGTTCGACGTGATGGGCACGCGACCGTCGGCCAGGAAGGCGTTCAGGCCCTCCCACCGATTGTCGAGATACTGCACCGCCTTGGCGATCGGGCTCTCGCGGAGCGCCTTCACGCTACCCGCGATCGCACCGATGCGATTCAAGACCTCGCGGGACTGCTCGTCGCGGACTTGCTCCCGGAGTCGACGCGCATCCTCGGCCGCAAGCCCCTCCACGCGCTCGTCGACCTCACGCTCGATCTTGAAGAGCGCCCCGATCTCATCGAGCAACTCACCGGCGATCTCGGGACTGGAGCCCTCGGCCTCGATGAGTTTTCGACGGACGTGGCACCAATCGTTCGCCAACGTGAACCCGTTCTGCCTCGCGAGCGACTCGTAGACCACGTACCCATCCGCGACCGCCACGCCCGAGAAGTCGCGGAGAAGTGCCTTGCCCGCCTCATTCGAGCGGCTGTCCTGGATTCGGTAGATCACGCCATGGTCCGCGACCAGCGACCACACAAACCAGTTCTTCGTCTTGCGGCCTTTCACGCCGAGCAAGGGCCAGCGAGTCTCGTCTACCAGCACCACATCACGCGTGAGCAAGTGCGCATGCAAACGCTCGAGCGCGTCGGAGAAGCAGTGCGACAACGACAGGATCTGATCCCACAGCGTTTGCGTCGTCGTGATGAGTCCCGCCCGCTTCATACGGCGGACTTGGCGGTCGAGCGGCAGATGATCGGCGTACTTCTCGATGGCCACGTGGACTGCGAAGTCGAGGCTGTACCGACCGCCGGGGACGACCTTCGCCAACCCGATCGCCGTCTCGATGTGCCCGCACGCCGAGCACTTGCACTTCTTCCGCTTTACCTTCGTCAGAACGTACTGAAGCTGCACGACGTCGATCTCTTCGCTCTCGTCGTGGTGACCGTCCCAGTCCGCCATCTCCAAGCCGCACGTCGGGCAAGCGCGGTCCGCCTCGTCGACCTCGAGCTCGACTTCCTCGATCGGCAACTCAGGTTGCGGCGTCGGGCCGTGGCCGCTCTGGGCCTTCTTCTCCGGCTCCGGTTCGTCCTCGGTCTTCGGGCGTCGCTCACTGCCGCCGCCATACGTCCGGCGGTACGCTTCTTCGAGCTGCGACTGCAGGGCGAGGATCTGCTGACGGAGTTCTTCGTCAGGCGTGCCGCTCGTCTCGGCGAGCTACCTCGTCATGCGCGTGATGGCGTTGTGCAGGCGGCGAATCTCGGCGTCCTGCAGCATGGCGACTTGTCGAAGAAGCTCGACGTCGGAGACGCGGTCGAGGTCGATCACGCACTATCGTGCGTGAAGATCGCGTGTTGCGACTCTCTGCGGTTCGATCGCGTTCGGCGAGAGGCGACCCACGAACACGAGCTGGCTGCCTTCGAGGAACAGTCCGAGCTCTGCCGCCGACATCGTGATCACGCCCTCGCGGGCGCGCGCCCAGGGCGCGGCGAAGCGACCCTTCTCCAGGCGCTTCATGTAGATGGCCAGCCCGGTGCCGTCCCACAGCAGCACCTTCGCTCGATTCCGCCGGCTGTTGATGAAGAGGAACAGATCGCCGGAAAGCGGATCGCGCCCGAGCTGCTCCTCGACGATGCGCGCGAGCGAGTCGAAGCCCTTGCGCATGTCGGTCGGCGTTGCGGCCGCGAACACGCGACCCCCGCGGCCGAGCGAGATCAACGAAGACGCTCCCAGAGGCGAACGGCGATCGCCAGCTCGATGCCTTCGAAGCGAAAGCCGTCCGGAGTCACCAAGGCGATGGGCCGGTCGATCGGAAGGGGCTCCTCGACGATCTCCACCGGCTGCAGTGCGGCCTCTGGGTACTGCTTCAGCCAAAGTCGAAGCGAGCCCTCCTGGATGCCGAGCTCGTCGACGAGTTCTCGAAAGCGTGCGCCCGCGGCGCGACGGCGGCGGACGAGCTGCGCGATGCGCGCCTTCTCCGCCTTTGGCCAGGAACGTCGTGGTCTCGGTGTCTTGTTGGTCATCCCGCGCGGCTACATGACGAGCCAGGAGGCGTCAGGGGTGCCAGGGCGAGTGCGTACAGAAGAGCTACTTCACCCCCCTCATTCTAAAGGCCGGATCAAGATCCTCAAGGCCGTTAGGACGGCGCTTTGGCGGAGTAATCAGCGCGCCCGGCAAGCGTGGTCGCAGATCGTTCTTTGGAATCATGAGGCCAGTTCCAGTTGCCAACCCTCTGCAGGTGCAACTCATACCAACGTTCACACACAGGCCTCCAGGGCCACAGTTCGTTAGACTGCAGCAATTGCTGGAACCCATCACCGCAGCGGCTCCCTCGTAGGTAAAACACCCGCAGTCCTCAGGAGCACCTGTTGCCGAATCGTAGGTAGACAGTAGCGTTGTTCCCGGCGGACACCGCGCAAGAGCGCAGTAGTCCTTCTTTGGTGGCCTCGGGGCTTTCGCAAGCCATCGGAAGCACTTGGGGTCGGGGCCGTCATCAGGTCCACTAGGGTTGTGTAGACATCGAGCCTTCTCTCGGTCTGCCTTGGAACAACTTGGATCCATCGATGGCCGGTGCAAGCAGATGCAGGCATGAAACTGATCCTCACTGGCCATTGCCTCACCGACGGATGAGCCGAGGAGAGGCATCCGCCCACCTGCGACATTCATCATCGGACAGAGTTGACGCTCAATCTCTGGGCCATCGGGACTTAGCGGGTCAGACAGCGACGGATCAAGCGCAATGGCTCGATCGAGTGCTCTAGCATAGGCATCGTGTGCTCGTAGATACCTCTCCTGGGCACTGGCTGTGCGTGACGCCGCCGCAGCGAGTTCCTGCGCCTTATCCTGATATAGTCGGACCGCCTCTAGGCCCTCCTTAACGCGCTCGAACGGGCTCTTGACCGACATTACAACTGTTGGCTCCGATCGCTCAACGGAACCAGAGACCTCAGCCCCTCCGGATGCGTTGATGCCACCTGTTCCGACCTCCACCGAGGCATTCTGAGAGAACCCAACTTCCACAACGGTCCCCGTCAAGTGAATCTCCGACACCTCGGTTCCGCTATTGCCGATGTTGTCCACAACAGTCGATAGGTCTCCATAGAGGGTCGTCAACGCATTCTCCACCCTCTCAGCATCGTATAGTCCGTCTTGCGCCGAGTTAAGTTCTGCGACTGCGGCAAAGAAGTCGCCTAGTGCCTCGTCGTGCCTCGAATATGCACTCGGATCGGCGGTCGATTGACTAGATTCGTCCTCCTCGGTGCTCTCGTCGATACTCGTATCGGAGTTGGTGTCCTTCAAGACGCCGCAGTCGACTTGGCTATTGGCCCACGCGGAAAGGCAGTTCGCGAGTGTTTCGTTGTCATTGTTCAATAGCTGAGCTTTCAAGTCCTCGTTTCTCTTGGCTAATCCTCCGTTGTCATCGCCGTCCCGCCAGGCTCCGCGACATCCTCCCAGAGGGAGACCCCCAGAAGCGAGCGACTCCATATCGGGACTCCCGATCGAACTTCTGAGTGAGTCCGTCTGGAAAAATGGGTTTGAAATGGAATCAGTCGGCGTTAAGCCCCATACAAGCGCTGCTGCCGCCGAGACGCCGGTCTCAGAATCGCTATGCAGCGCACACCCCCTGATCGTCGACAATACGAGCGTACTTCCTGTCTCCGACATGAGTTGCAGCGATTCACGAAAGGAAAGTTCAAAAAACACCGCTAGCTGCTTGGCCACGTCCTCATCTGCCCGCCACAGCTGCCTCTCCCTATCTGTCGCAACCGCAACAACGGCCTCGTTCACGCCGGGGTACTTAACGATCACTCGTTCACCGGAGCAGGCCTCGGCGGCAACATCGGTTGCCACCTCCGCCGACCTCGCTATCGCCTCCCGCAACTCGACCGGTGACGCCCATGCTCGACGGAGGAGATGACGTTCAACCGCCTTAACTTTTGCCACCGCGCAGATCTTCAGGAGGACTCGCTCATTGGCGGTGGTTGCAGTAGGAGCTCTTTCGCATGCCAGATTCTGCAGAAGCAGCACCCAGACAGCCGCCATCAGATATTCGCGCATACGTCGTATTTTACGCCGATCGTCGAGTAGGATGCGACAACTTGCGAGCGCGGGATAGGAGCGGGAGCACCAGCTCTTCGGCCGCGCGTCCGCCGATCATCACGCAGATGCGATCGAGGAGCTCCTGTTTGAGCGTCAGGTAGCGCTCCTCCGTGGGGAGCTGCAGCGTGACGCCGAGCGCGCCGATCGACCGCGGGATGATCGACACGCGGTGCACCGGGTCGGCGTTTTCGACGGACATCGCAACGAGCGCGTGCCCCGACTCGTGAATCGCGACCCGGCGCTTCTCTTGCGGGATAGGACATCTAAGCGCAATTCCGCTGCTGCCTCTGGGACTCGTGGGGAGCGGCACGCCCTCGGTCGGCATGGATCCCGACCGATTGCGTGTCGCGCCCGGCTCGGTCGGAGGCCGTCTTTGCGGTGGCGGGGGACGAGTTGAACGGCTCTGAACGCACGTATCCATGAACGCGACGACGCGTTGAGGATTGGGTGCGGGGGCCGTTTGGGATCACGCAACGAGCGGCAGGTCGAGTTGGCGGCTCAGGAGGGCCGGTGGTCCGGTCGAGGGCATGGGCAGGATCCGTCCCTGTTCGATCCAGGCATGGGCCTATGGTGGAAGGACCGTGGCGATGGGGCGCATCGAAGATTGGCATCTGGGGCACTGGTGAGCGTGGATCTCGTAGACCTTCGCCAGCAGCCTGGCCCAGGCGGTTTGGGATGGGACGGGAACGAGTGGCTCGAACTTCCTCTCGCCGAACCATGCGGCCTGGATGCCGACCCGTCCCGCAGGTACGACGCGATGACGGAGTCGAGCCGCGGGGGCGAGGATGCCGGCGTAGCGGACGAGGTGGAGGTTGGGGGGCGGAACCGCCAGGCGAGGCGGCGAATGAGCTGCATCGAGGTGAAGACGACGCTGCTGGCGGGACTTCGACCCGGATTGCGGAGCCAGAGGCGGACTCGGTCTTCATCGAGGTGCTCGATCTCAGCCTCCGCCAGAGGTGGGCGTGCGACGTAGGTGCAGAGTCGTTTTCGTCCCGGGCGATCACCCGCCGGCACGCGAACTGTGGCGTGCACTTGAAAGCGGAAGGGGTCGCGCGGCTTTCCGGGCGGGCGGTGTCCTTGAACGGTGTCGTAGGCCGCGGGGCCGAACCAGCCGTCGAGGGCCTCCTCGTCCTGGTCGTCCTCCTCGAGATAGCCATGCTGTTCGAGCCATCGCGAGAATCGACGCTCCACCTCGTCTTTGAGGTCGAGGAGGTCGTCGGGCGTGGGGCCGGGATCGACGCGGAACTCGAGCTCGTCGCCGACCTCGACGTGCGCTCCGTCCAATGCGAGCACGTGAAGGTGAGGAAAGAGCGCGAGCGTCTTGGAGAATCTCTGCACCACGACGACTGCACCGGGGTGCGCGGGAACGCCCACATCGACGCGCCGCCCGATCGCATCGAACATGCAGCGCATGAAGATGCGCGCGAGCGCGGACAAGGGCTCGGTTCGAGCGCCGAGAAGGCCCACGAGCTCGGAGGGCGGTGACAGGACGTACTGACGAATCGGGACGTCGGGGAGGACGCGCTCGACCAGAGGTTGCGCGAGGTCGTGAATGCGGCGAGCGCCGCAGCTCGGACAGATTCCTCGGCGCTTGCAGGACAACGGAAGTGCACGCTCAGTGCCGCACTGGGTGCACCCGAGGCGGATGGAGCCGCCTTCCTCAGCGAGGCCGCACCTGAGGTAGCTGTCGAAGGCGGTCACAACCTTGGGACGGTGCCTCCGGAGGCTTCGAACAACTCGACGCAGCGGGGCCAGGCCGTCTTCACCAGAGGTTGAAGGGGACCGTTGCGCGGATCTCGTGGACATAGGCGGTAGATGCGATGGTCACCGGTCCGCCGGACGCGAGCGCCGTGCCGGGCGTGAGGGCCGTGTGCGTCTAGACGGTGACTTCGTCCGAAAATCAACCGGACGCGGACGTGCGCTCTGCACGGTGCTGACGATGGGTCGGACCGATCGGAGCGCATCGGTCCGAAGCTCGATACACATTTGCCACAGGCGCCGCCGTTCCGAGTCACAACCCCATAGATTCCGTCCGCTTACGTTGTTCCTCGGTAACTGTTCCCTGGAGTGCACCTGGCCTGGAGTGGACCTCGTAGATGACGCTCGCGCCCGAAGGAGTTCTGGCGATGAGTACGAAGCGTCATCGGATGACGGAGTCGGAGGGCAGCGCCCTCGTGCAGGCGTGGCGAGACAGCGGGCTCACGCAGAGCGAGTTTGCGCGGCGCCGAGGGGTCAACGTTCAGCGAGTTCAGTATTGGTCTCGTCGGCTCGGCGTTGCGCCCAAAGACCCGCCGGCTAGGGCCGCCGACTTCGTCGTTGTGACGGCCGGCGACCGCGAGGGCGTGTTGGAGGACGGCGCCTGCATCGAGCTCGTGGTGGATGACCGCTTCTTCGTGAGCGTCCCGTCGACGACCGAGAACCTCAGGGTCCTGGTCCGGGCAATGGTGGAGGCCAGCCGGTGATCCCAGCCGGAACCAAAGTCGACTTCGCCGCGGCACCCGCCGACTTTCGGCGCTCGTTCGACGGGCTGGCCGCCACGGCAGCCGCCACCATGAAAAGAGATCCGAGCGCGGGCGGGCTCTTCGTGTTCTTGAACAAGCGAGGCAACCAAGTGCGCGTGCTCTTTCGCGACGCGCACGGGTGGTGTCTGCTGGCGAAGCGTCTCGACCGCGGGCGCTTTCGACGTCCTCGGATCGAAGATGGTTGTTTCTGCTGGGAGACCGAAGCGCGCGAGCTGCTTCTCTTCTTGGACGACGTCGATGTCTCGTCCCGTCGGCGACGAGGTTCGCGCCCTCGTTCCGCTCACCTCTCCGTCGTGCAACCTGACTTGCGGTAGCGAAGAACGCTTGATTCGCGATCACGTGTCTGCCATCGAAGAGACATCGCCGCCGAACCAAGAAGAAGTCGCGACTCGAAGTCGAGCGCGTTCAACTGTTGACGCCCCTCGTTGTTGAGGGCTCCGCCCCGGATCTCGATCCACCTGCGTGATGGACGGGCGTCCCGCAGCCCTCATCAGGCCGGTTTCTGTCGGATCCACCTCGCTCACGCTATCCGGGCGCGGAAGGAGCGCGGGCGGCTTCGGTAGGGAGGTGACGAGGACGGTGCTGGCACACCGCCTCGCCGAAGTTGCTCCGAGAACGTTTGAGGAGCGCACGGAGCACAACGAGGATCGTCCGTTCTACGATCGACATCAAGTTCTGGTTGGACGACCCGCCGCCGATCTCTACGGTCCGACCGGCGGCGTGCGGAGAATGCGGATATCCGGTCGTCATCGGCCACGGGATCCGGCGACGCCATCTCCTCGGTCCGAGCGCCCCTGAGACACCGCCCGCCCGGCTCGAGCTGTTCCTCCGGAGATTCCGATGCACCGCCTGCGCCGCCGTGTTCACGGTCGCCCCCGCGGAAGTCGCTTCGCTTCGACGCTACGCCCTCACGGCGATCGCCTGGGCCGTCGCGCTCTTCGGACACGAGCGCCTCGCTGTCGCTGAGGTTCGCCGCCGCATCCGCCCGGATCCCCCAGGCGGCTTCGATGACGGCTGGCGCACCCTCCGTCGCTGGATCCGACAGATCGCCCAAGGTCGTCTCCTCGCCCCCGTCCGCGTCCCGCCCGACGGCACCTACCGCGACCAAGCCCAACACATCACCCACGCCATCGCCGCCCGCTTCCCGTCATCGACGGGCATCACCCAAGCCGTCCGGATAGGTTCGACGAGGGTCATCACCATGTGATCCCCACCGATCCGCCCCCCACCAACGCGGCCCACTGCCGCCGCGCCGAGACCCACGGCATCTCAGGTGGCGATGAAAACCTCGAGCCCACCAACCACGCCGAGGCGATCGCGATCTTCCGCAGCGAAGTCATCGGCGCACTCCTGCGCCGCGGCGAACTCAGCGACGCCCTCCGTAAACTCAGCCTGCAACGCTTCCGCCTCCCCGGCGCCGACGTGACACGCACCATCGGCGTCAGCACTCTCGAGCGTTGGTACTCCGCCTACAAAGCTGGCGGCCTCGCCGCCCTCAAACCCACCCGCCGAAGCGACGCTGGACGCGGACGCCACCTCAGCGACCCGCAGCGAAAACTCCTTCTCGACATCCGGCGCGAGCACCCCTCCGCGTCCGCGACGCTCATCCACCGCACACTCGTGCGCGAAGGCCAACTCGATCCGGCGAAGGTCTCCGTCGTGACCGTGCGTCGCCTGTACGTCGAGCGCGGCCTCGACCGGCGCTCACTGCGCGCCGGCGCCGGGGAGGCGCCTCGTCTTCGCTGGCAAGCCGCGCGACCAAATGCGCTGTGGCACGGCGACGTCTGTCACGGACCCGCGATCGAGATCGACGGCCGACGCAAACCGCTCCGCATCCACGCGCTCCTCGACGACTGCTCGCGCTTCGTCCTCGCGATCGAGGCTCGGCACACCGAGCGCGAGGTCGACATGCTTCACTTCTTTGTCCGCGCCCTTCGCCAACACGGCGCGCCCGACGCCCTGTACCTCGACAACGGATCGACCTACCGGGGCGAGACGCTCCGCGTCGCGTGCGCGCGGCTCGCCGTGTCGTTGATTCACGCGCAGCCGTACGCCCCGGAGTCACGCGGGAAGATGGAGCGCTTCTGGCGGCCCCTCCGCGAAGGCTGCCTCGACTTCATGGCGCCGGGCGCAACGCTGCACGACGTCAACGTCCGGCTCTACACCTTCCTCGACGAACACTACCTCCGAGCACCGCATGCGGGCTTGCTCGGCGGGCTGCCGGGGAAGGTCTGGCGCGCGGATCCGGGCGGCCGAGCCGTCGACGAGGACGCGCTGAGGCAAGCGCTCACGGTGCGCGTGCGCCGATGCGTCCGCAAGGACTCCACGCTCGACGTCGAAGGCACGACGTACCAACTCGACCAAGGCTTCCTCGCGTCGCGCTTGGTCACCGTCGCGTACGCGGTCGTCGACCGCCCCCTCGCGCCGTGGGTCGAGGCCGACGACAAGACGTATCCGCTGCGCGAAGTCGACGCCGTCGCGAACGGCGCGACGAGCCGAAAGACCGCTCCTCCCGCGACGCCGAGCAAGACCGAATTCGATCCCCAACGACCCTGCTCAACGCCGCCAAGCGACGTCTCGACGATTCGGAGGACCAATAGAATGCCTGCCGCCTACCTACGCCACTTCAACCTCGCCAGTGCACCTTTCACAAAGGAGATCGACGACGAACAACTCTGGATGCCGTCGTCGAAATCATCCCTCGTCGATCGCCTCTGCGACGCCGTACGCGCCCGCGAGTCGATCCTACTCACCGGAGACCGGGCGTCGGCAAGACGTGCATCCTCCGCGCGTTGAGAAATGCGCTCCCCGGCGCTGGATTTCGACTGACCTATTGTCACAACGCGACGCTCGGTCGCCGCGACTTCTACCGACAGCTCTGCCTCGCGCTTGGCCTCAACCCATCCGCCACGGCGGCGGCCGTCTTCTACGCTGTCAGCACCCAGATCCAGGCACTCGCGACCGAGCGCGTCCATCCATCCTTCTTGCTCGACGAGGCGCACCTGCTGCACCAGGACACCCTCGATCACCTCCACATCCTGATGAACGACGAGTGGGACAGTCGCGCGCTGTTGTCGTTGATCCTGGTCGGGCTCCCCGAACTGCACGACCGGCTGCGACTACGCCGCAACCGCTCCCTCTACGCGCGCATGCAACATCGCTTGCACATCGACGCGAGTCCCCCCGACGACACCGCAGAGTACGTCGCCTATCGACTCCAGGCGGCGGGCTGCAAGCGGGAGCTCTTCACGACCGACGCCATCGCGATGCTCCACGAGGCCGCAGAGGGCAGCCTCCGCGAGATCGATCGACTCGCCACGCGCGCGATGACGCACGCCGCTCGCAAGAAGCGAAAACTCGTCGAGCGCGATCATCTCGCTCTCGTACTCGAGGCGGAGCAATGACCGAGCCCACGACCGTCACCATCGAGCTCGAGGACATCGACGCTCACGACGCCCTCCGACTCGTGGCGCTCCTTCAAACCATCACCTCGGAGCTCTGGCGCATCCACGGCCCCGAGATGAGCGACCTCCTCATCGACGACGCCACCCGCCCGAACCTCCGCGACGACGACGACCTGCCATTCTAAAGCCGGACCGCCCTCCGACCGCCACGACGATGCCCATCGATCACCTGGTCAGCGCCGCTCCGGCTCAGCCACGGACATCGTCGACCCGGATCGCATCTCCCTCATCAACCCCGAGCGGCAACACCTCCACCTCGTTCGCTACGCCGGCGTCCTCGTACGACGTGATGACGGAGTCGAGCCGCGGGGGCCTGCCGACGCCCGCGACCGGGCCCCGGGCTCCCTGAGCCACCGACGCGAATTGCCGCTCGCTGGGTAATACCAGAAACGGCCCCGCACCATTCTCAAACGCGTCGTCGCGTTCATGGATACATGCGTTCAGAGCCGGCAAACTCACCTCCCAATGCTATAAAGACGGCCTCCGACCGAGCAAGGCGCGGCACGCCCTTGGTCGGGATCCATGCCGACCCACCCGTCTGCGGCTCCGCCCGCGTCCCAGACGCAACTGCGGACTTGCGCTTGAATGTCCTATTCTGCGTGGAAGGCGGTGCGGTCGTGAGCGGGCTAAGTCTTGACGGACACGGACACCTTAAGAAGGCTTTTGAGTTCGTCGTACGCGATTTTGGTCCAAGACCAGAAGGTCTCCTTTCTCATCTTGGACGCGATGTCCGACATGGAGCCTCCTCCTTGAATCGTCGTGTGAATTCTAGATGCAAACCGCTGCACCTTTCCAGGCTCCGCTCCGATCCGCTCGAGAAGACCCCCCATGACGATGAGGTGCTCGCTCATCATCGGGTTGTCGCCAATGAGCAACACCGGCAGCTCCAGCTCCGAAATATGGCGTGTGGCCATAGGGAAGAATCTAGCGTCGGACGGTTGAAGGCACGTCACTCTTGCGCTACGTCCGCAGAAGAACTCCTGCCAGATGAGCAACTCGCTTGCGATACGGAACTCATCGGCTTGGTTCACACCGGACATGATCAGCACCCAGTACGTGAGAGCGGATTCACCACGTGTCCAAAGATCTGCGAATTCAAGGAGGTGAGACCTGTCGATCGCGAGCTCTACGATTCGGTCGACAACGTGCTGTTCGACGCCAGCCTCCTTGAGAAGTCTCAGTGCCTGAAGTTGGCGGTGCGCAAGCTGACTACCGTCTTTGGTCATCGGTTTGTCGCCCTTTCAACCTCGGCTCGGAGTCTCAAGCGGATCCTCCGGATGATCTGGGAGACCCTCGACGGCGTTGCTCCGATCGCTTGGCCGATCTCGAACAAGGTTTCGCCGCGAAGATACCTTTCGAGCACGTCGCGCTCTCGCTCGCGCAGGCCGGCCATTGCGCGCTCAACGGCTTCAAGGGCTTGCTTGCGCTCAAGGTTCTCATCGGGTCGAACGGCCGAATCCTCGACTTCGGGGACGGAATCGGTGACCACCTCCCTTGCCCCCCGTCGGAACCATTTTCGAACACTATGGCGGACGAGTTTGCGCAGCTCCTCCTCAATGTTCGTGTCGACTGGGACTCCGTTGCGTAGGACGTCTACCAAGGCCTCCGCGACAACCTCGCCGGCCAACTCTTCCTGTCCACCGAGCATCGATGCCGCTTCAAGCTGTAGCTTGGGAACGACATACTCGAGGTACGCCACAACCTCGCCGTGGTCGGAGGCGCCTAGCCACTCGGCAAGCATAATCCGCTCCATCGGCCGGAAGGATAACACCTCTACAGGAGGTCATCCATGAACGCGCTCGTGCGCCACGGCGGCTACATCCTCATGCACACGGGACACTCAACAGTGCCCCAAATGACAAGCTCCGATGCGCCCATCGGAGCGGTCCTTCCACCCCACGCCCGCGCCTGGATCGAACAGGGACAATCCTGCCGATGCCCTCGACCGGACCACCAGGCCCCCTGAGCCGCCAACTCGAGTGGCCGCTCGCCAGCTGATCCCCAGACGGACCCGCACCCATTCTTCACCACGTCATCGCGTTCATGGACACGTCCGCCTACTTCCTCCCGACGCGCCAGGCCACCCACTCAACAACAGCCTCAACCGAGCGGGCGCGGCACGCCCTTAGTCGGGATCCCATGCCCCCCACCGTCCGCAGCTCTGCCCCCGTCCCAGCGGCAGAAGCGGAATTGCGCTGCGCTTGAACGCCCTATTCCACCAGCCTGGAGTACCAGCGCGACGACCCCGGGCGGACAATCGCGATCCCCGGCTTCATCGCTGAGATAACGTTCGACGACGGCGGTCTGCACGCGCCGACACGCTACGCGAATCACATCGACGACGGGGACCGGTTCGAACGGCTTGTCAGACGCGGTCGAAGTAGAGCGAGCAGCGACGACGACCTATGAAGAGCGGTTCCGTGGCACGCCACCCGGACTCCGCGGAGTTGTCTCTCGGGTGGCGACTTCCTATCGACGGTGTCGGAGTTGACCTCTCGATACACCCGGCGTCGTTTTGGTACGCCCCGCGGGTGGATGCGTCGAACGCGACAGCTCCCATTTTTGGTTGTGACTTCACCGCGCAGGTGTTCAGGTTGCCTTCGTGCATTGGCGCCTCGACCAGTCGCATGCATCGCCACGGCCTCGGGATCGTGATTGGTCGCGCCCTCGTTCCGGTCACCCAGGACGACACTCGTGTGTACTCAATATGGGGCGGGCGCACCGTTGGGGGTGACTTGATCTACGGCTGAACGTGCGCTACATCCACCAAGATGTCGAAATGCAAGCCAAGTCAAGACCCTGCACTCGCGGGAACCAGCGTTAGCGTATCGTTGGAGCGTACGATTGTTCTAAGAGTCGACTACGACGAATTCGTCGCGAGCCCGCACCTGCAAGGCGTCTTTCAAGGGATCATCCGCCTATCATCTAGAGACGATGACGAACCGGACGCCTCTGACACTAACTTAAAGACAGATTGAGTCGACGACTCCGCATGGATTAGCAGGATGTAGCAGCCTATGGAGTACGCACTTTTGCCCCAGTTTCTTCAGGTCGAGCTGACGTACGCGTGCAATAGCAGTTGTTCATTCTGCTATAACCCAAACCACGGAAAGCAGCTCGACGAGTCGGTACGTGAACGGATTCTTCGACGCCTGAATGACTACCGATTAAGGCACGTTCAACTTATTGGCGGCGAAGTGACGCTCCTTTCTCGTCTGCCGCAATATCTCGACGCTCTCTCAGATTGCTCATGGAGATCACTGGTTACGAACGGTCGGATATTCGTGCCCGAACTTGAGGGACGCGTAGATGAGATCTATCTCTCGATGCATGGGACGCCGCAGATGCACGAGAGAATAACGCGTGCACTTGGTTCATTCAGCTCAATCGAAAACTCGATAGTTGAGTATGTGCGAATGGGTATTCGAGTGCACAGTGATACCGTATTGACAGCGGCGAACGCAGAGTGCCTTCGTGACGTTGGTCGACAAGCCCGTCAACTTGGTATGCACACGCTGTTCGTCAATGTGTTTCAGCCCGCCGGGATAGGCAGCCATTTCGAAGACGCACTCACGCCTTCCCTGAGTCAGTTCAGGCGTGCGATCGACGACATGCTATGGCTCCGGGATGACCTCGGTCTCTCGGTGAGCTTCGGTACGTCCACTCCATTTTGTTTGGACGAGCGCCTGGTTACTGAAAATCTCGCATTTCGCTGCGGTACGGGCCAGTGGTTCGCGTCAGTGGACCCTCTTGGAGAGTTGAGAATCTGTAATCAATCGAGCCGTTCGTACGGCAATGTACTCAACACGCCGCTTCATCAGATTTGGCAGTCTCGAGTCATCGATCAGGAGTATCGTAGCCTAGATTGGATGCAGGCGCCGTGCACCGAATGCCCGTTTCAGGCTGATTGCTTGGGCGGTTGTAGGATCGGCGATGATGGCGCTCCAAGGATTGATCCAATGGTCGCTGCTAACATCGACGACCTTGTGAAGCGCGACCGTCTTGTGAGACTACGAGGCCGATTGCGTTTGACGGCTACTACCACACACTCCGGCTAGCTTATGCCTGGGAGACTGTCATTCGCTGAACTCTACGAGATGGCGTTTGGTTGGCACCCAGGCGTTGAGTTGGGGGTTATTGGGCGCCTTTGGCCGGGAATTCAAGGTCCCTCGAAGAAGGTCTGCGACGTTGGAGCCGGTACCGGGAGATTCGCGCTGCCGCTGGTCGAGTTCGGACACGTCGTTACTGCTGTAGAACCAGATCCAGCGATGGTTGAAGTGTTGCAGCGGGTGTTCGACGCCCACGGATTGCCGTTGGATCGAATTCAGCCAACGGCGATTGAGGTCTTCGAGTCGAAGCAAGGGTTCGATGTGGTCTTGCTTCTCACGGATGTTGTGAGCTGCTTGTGGCCCCGGTTTCGTCTGGAAAGTGCGTTAGCAAAGACTCGACAGCTACTGCAGGCGGGGGGGCTCCTAATTCTCGACTGCGCGCTATGGACCGATGGTGAGTTCGAGCGCTCGGAGAGCTGGGAGACAAACACAAACAGCGGCATCGTCCGCGCCACATGCACAGCCAGCGTTTGTCGGTTGAATCATGATGCAGGAGGCGGATTCACTTTTCGCTTGGAAGTACTGACGTTCCATGCTGATGAACCTGATCGCCTTATTCAGTACTCACGTGAGAGAGTAATGCACGCCTTTCGTATCCAAGACCTCGTTGGGATGGTAGAACGGGCAGGCTTCGTATTTGAGGCGGTCACTTCGCTCGACGTCGACTCTATGCACGACAACATCGTGGACTTTACGGCCTCCCGAGCGTTTCTGAGATTCGTTGCTCGGTGAATCCAGGAGGAAACCACGGTAAGACGGAACGCTACTCGACCGGGAGATGGAAGTTGATGTGGAGCTGCACTGCCGTCGCAGGTTCGTCTGCTTCTGCGAGCCTACGTCTCTTGTCTCGGTAGCAGAATCAGCGAGGCAACGGCTCTGCCACGGTTGCAGAAACGACGATGCGCTGCGACCGGCAGGAGTAATTGACGTCGATCGGTGCATCCAGTGTTGGTGGACTTCAGGAAGTGCGTCTTTTTGGACCGGCTGACCGCGCGTTCCGCCGTGACTTGATCTCCGCCTCGGCCTCCCTGCGCCGGTAGCTGTCGCCTATCTTGCTCCCCACCGAAGTGAGGCCACCCAACCGCCCTATTGGGGCATGGTAGAGGGTGAAGACGGATGGCGAAGAACGGTTCATTGGAGAGTGTGCAGCGCTGGACCGCGAACAAGCGGACGGCCTTGGTGCTGTCGATCCTGAAGGGTGAGACGTCGGTTCAGGAGGCGGCGCGTCAGCACGGCCTGAAGGTCCGCGACGTCGAAGATTGGAAGGAGCGATTCCTTGCGGGCGCCACGAACGCTCTGCGCTCCAAGCCCCGTGACGAGGAGGGGATGAAGGACGAGCAGATCAAGAAGCTCAAACAGAAGGTAGGCGAGGTCGTCCTGGACCTCGACATCGCTAAGGAGGCGATGAAGGGGCGCCCTTTCGACCCGACGATGTCCGACGAGTGAGGACCACGGTCTGCGCCTCAGAGCGGCGCGTGTGTCGCTTCCTGGAGGTGCCGCGGTCCGCGATGCA
>JAVJQW010000019.1:0-440849 GCA_040218735.1 Deltaproteobacteria bacterium | reverse complement strand
CATCGGGCGCGGCGACCTCGGTTCGGCTTGCCGGGCGACCGTCCGGCGCGGGGATCGCGTTGCGACGCTCGGCAGTACCTGGGTGCATCGGCGTGGCGGTCCGGCTGTCGGAATCGCCGCGCCCGATGTCTGCGCTCCGCTGGACGTGTTGCCCAAACCCAGCGCGTGCATCGGCGTACTCTCGAGCTGATCTGCAGTCCTACTGCGCTGGGATCAGGCAACGCGAATAGTGGAGCGCAGGCGGCGGGCGCGCCGATTCCGAAAGCCGAGCCGCTCCGCGGAGCGCAACGTGCCTTGCCCATCGCGAACGCTGGGTCCCCGTGTCGATCGATGGCCCAGCAAGCCGAACCGAGGTCGGCGTGCCCGCCGCCGGAGCGGAGCGAGCGCCTGGGCAGCATGTCGCATCACCTCCGCAGTGGCGCGAAGCTCCCTGGGTCACCCACCCCCATCGGATCGCCGAGTGAAGGCAACTCGACACGCGGAGCGCTGGCGGCGGACGGGGACGCTCTGGAGGGAATCAGTTCGGCTCGCCCGCCTCGGCAAACAGCGAAGCCGAGGGGCCACACCCGGCGAGACGAACGGCTTCTGACCGGAGGGGAGGTCCCCGCCCGACGCCAAAAGCGAAGCCGGACCTGGGCACTCCCGCGCCGGCTATCCGATACGCGCTGCTAGGCTAACGGCGCTTCCTGACTCGGCGGCACGCCGAACTTACGCGCGTACTCACGGCTGAACTGGCTCGGGCTCTCGTAACCCACGTCGAACGCAACGTTCGTGACGGAGGCGCCTCCGGACTGCATGAGTCGGCGGGCTTCGAGGAGGCGCAGCTCCTTTTGGTACTGGAGCGGCGTCGTGGACGTGATGGTCTTGAAGTGTTTGTGGAACGAGGAGGTGCTCATGCCGACGCGCTTCGCGAGCTCGGGGATCGCGATCGGCGCGCGGAGATTGTCGCGGATGTGCGCGATGGCGCGCGAGACGGAGCTTGCGTGGCTGTCGTGACGGATGAGGTTGCGGAGCATCCCGCCGAACGGTGCGGTGAGGAGCCGGTAGTGGATCTCGCGTGAGGTGAGCGGGCCGAGGACCTTGGCGTCGGTCGGTGCGTCGGCGAGCTGGAGGTAACGATCGATCGCGTCGACGAGGCTGGGATCGGCGCGGTGAGTTTGTGCGGCGCGCGCGTGGTCGTCGTCGCCGAGGGTGTCTTCGGCTTCGCCATAGAGGCGGCGCACGGTCGGTAGATCGATCTCGAAGACGAGCGCGAGGTAGGGCGCCTTGGTGATGCGCGAGGTGACGGGGAGGTCGTGGCTGACGAGGAGGCACTCGCCGGAACCGAAGGAGAGGGTCTCCTCGCCGATGGCGACTTGTTTTCGGCCCTGGAGGATCAGGCACAGGACGGGCTCGTAGATCGTGGCGGTGAGGGGGCTCGGCGTGCCCTGTCGGAGGAGGAGGAGACCGTCGATGGGGGCGTGGATCTGGGGTCCGTCGGCGCTCTTCGTAGGGATTCGTCGATCCGCGCGTTCGATGAGCCGTTCGAGGGACATGGCGAGACGAGGATGTCGGCCGCCCGGGGTGTCGGCAAGCCCTCTGCGGGCGGAAAGAGGATTGGGCAAGAGCTACAGAGGAACCGGCAGGCGCGGTACATCGGGGCCCGCTAGAAAGGGCAGCACGAAATGAAAGAGATCAACCTCGGGTCGCAAGGCCTACGCGTCAACGCTATCGGTTTGGGTTGCATGGGGATGTCGGACTTCTACGGCTCCTCGTCGGAGGCCGCCAACCTCGCGGTCCTGGATCGTGCGGCGGAGCTCGGCTGTACGTTCTGGGACACGTCGGACATGTACGGTCCGTTCACGAACGAGCTGTTGTTGGGCAAGGCGCTCGCAAACCGGCGCGACAAGATCGTGCTAGCGACGAAGTTCGGTATCGCCCGCGGCGAGGACGGCAGCTGGCAGGGCATCAAGGGTGGCGCGGACTACGTGAAGGCGAGCTGCGACGCTTCGCTGAAGCGGCTCGGCACCGACTACATCGACCTGTATTACCAGCACCGCCTCGACCCCAACACGCCGATCGAGGAGACGGTCGGCGCCCTCGCGGAGCTCGTGAGGGCCGGCAAGGTCCGCTACATCGGCCTGAGCGAAGCGGACCCAGAGACGATCGAGCGCGCCCACAAGGTGCACCCGGTGACGGCGCTGCAGACGGAGTACTCGCTGTGGACGCGCGACGTGGAGGCGGAGATCCTCCCGACGCTTTCGCGGCTGGGGATCGGCTTCGTGGCGTACAGCCCGCTCGGCCGTGGGTTCCTGTCAGGAGCGATTCGCTCACGCAGTGACTTGGAGCCGGGTGACTGGCGTTTGGAGAACCCACGCTTCACAGAGGAAGCGATCGCCCAGAACGTGCAGCTGGCGGACCGCGTCGCGGAGCTCGCCGGTGAGATCGGCCCGACGCCCGCGCAGGTCGCGCTCGCGTGGCTCCTGTCGCGCAGCGATGGGTTGGCGGTGATCCCGGGGACCCGAAAGATCCATCGCCTGGAGGAGAACTTCGGGTCGCTGCGGATCGAGCTGAACGCGGACCTCATGCAGAAGCTCGACGCTTTGGCGAGCGAAGGCGTCGCAGGCGAGCGGTATTAGCGTCTGGGTTCCGAGAGGGCGCCTTGGACCCGAAGGGGCGTTCGTCGGCGCGTTCATTTCGGATCGTTGCGGCTCGACGGATTGGGGCCCCGAGCAGCCGCCTTGCCCCTGACGCGCGGATCCGTCGCCTGTTGCTGAGTCCTGCACAGGACGATACCGTGTTGAGATGGCGCTCAGAGCGACGGTGAAGGGCGGACGGCTCATCCTGGATGAGCCGACGGACCTGCCAGACGGAACCGTACTCGACCTGGTCGCGGACGACGAATCGGGCGAGCTCGCCGCGGAGGAGATCCAACGCATCAACTCCGCGCTTGTGCTCGCTGCGACCGCGATCGACGCAGGACAGCACGTCGACGGCGCCGAGTTACTCGCACGCCTCGAAGCGAAGTCCTCGTGACACGACGGATCGTCGTCGCCTCCGATACCGCTGCCGAGATCGAGAGAATCGACGACTGGTGGCGCGAAAACCGCCCAAGCGCGCGCAACCTGTTCACGCGGGAACTATCCGCCGCGTTCAGGACGATCGCTTCGCTCCCCAATGCAGGTCGCTCGGTGCCTCGAGCATCGATCGACGGCGTCCGTCGAGTCCTGCTCCGTCGGACCAAGTTTCACCTCTACTACCGCTTCACAGATGACGAGGTCCAAGTCCTGCTCCTATGGAGCGTGCGGCACGGAGAAGACGCTCCAATCTGATACGCGGCTACGCGGAGATGACGTGGCTGTCCAAGGCTCAGTCCCGCGACATCAGCAGGCTGAGGATGTAGTAGAACAGCAGCGCCACGCTCGCGAACAGGCCGAGGGCCGCGGCCACGTGCTGGCCGGGGCGGTAGTGGTGCTGGATGTTCGACGTCTCGTAGACGATCGCGCCGCCCGCGAAGACGGCCATGGCGCCCGCGAACCAGGAGCCGAGCGAGAAGCCGAAGATCAGCGACGCGCCGATCATGCCGAGCGCGCCGAAGCCGGCCACGCGCAGGATGCCGCCGAGGAAGCTGAAGTCCTTCTTGCTCAGGAGCACCGTCGCCGTGAGGCCCGCGAAGATGACGCCCGTGATGAGGGCCGCCTTCGGGATCACGTCGGCGCCGGCGTAGTTCGCCGCAATGTAGAGCAGCGGGACGAAGATGATCGCCTCCGCCACGATGTACAGCGCGAGCCCCATGTACTGCTTGTGGAAGGACGTGGCGCTCATCGCCCACTTGTTCGCGACGTGCGACACACCCATGAAGAGCGCGAGCACGATCATCCAAGAGAAGCGCCCGCCGAGCATCGTGAACACCAGGTTCTCGATGCCGGGGATGTTGAGCAGCACGCCTTCGAGCGCGATGAACGCGATGATCGCGCCGGCCAGGTGCTGATAGGTCTTGTGCATGAACTCGGTCCGCTCGGCCGGCGAAAGATCCGCCACCGCGCCGTGACCGCGATTCATTCCGTAAGGAGTCTGGTGTTCATACATTTTCGATAGTCCTCTTCCGGCTGGGTTTCGTGGCGACATACACGCCCGCGGCGAGCACCGCAAACGAGAACGTGGCCGTCAACGCGCCCCAGAACCAATACGGTAAAAACAGAGCGTCTGCCATGGCGGCGCTGTCGGACAGCTTCCCGGGTCCGGCGCTGTCGCTGAACATGTAGCCGACATCGCGAAACACTGCGACGCACAACTGCGCACCGATGAGCTGAAGTAAAAGGGGCGCACCACGATCCGGGAACAGCCGCGCCGTCCCCAGGATCACCGCCGCCGCCGCCAGGATGAACGCCGGCGCGAACAGCCCCCGGGCCCACACCACGAGCGTCACCAACATCGCCACGCCCAGCGCCAATAGGATCCACTTCGCGCGCTTGTGGTTTCGACTGATGACCAACAGGACAGCCCCCGCGACCGACGGGCCGACCAGGCCCCCCGCCGCGATCAACCCCCGCGCGATCCGACCGACGTTGCCGCTCCAGTGCGCGACCCCCGATCCGTCGGGCTGCATCTCGAGACGCATGAAGTCCGCGCCCATGACCATCGCCGTGAGGCCGTGCCCCATCTCGTGGGCGTAGGTCGCGAGCAGCGTGAACGGGTACATCGCGAGCCGGCCGTAGTGGAACTGCCAGCACACCACCGTCACGACCACCGCCGCGACGAGGTAAAGCCGGCTACTGCGCTCGGTCTCGCTCACGATCGATCAACACCCTACCCCGCCCAAACTATCCCGTGCCATCGTCGACCGGTGAAACCGCTCGCTCTCCTGTTCCTCGTAGGGTGCGCGTCGAGCCCGCCCCCCGAAACGCCGAAGATCGCCATCAAGAAACACCCCCCGCTGATGGGCAAGGTCCTCCGTCGGGTCGAGCGCCGCATCCCGAGCGAAGACGGCGTCGAGGTGTTCGTCGTCTCCATCGCCAGCCTGGAGCCCAAGCGCGGCGCAATCGTGTTCACCCACGGCGCCGGCTCCGCCGGGAGCGCGACCTGGGACCTTGCCGTCGACGACTACTCCATGATGCGCCGCCTCGCGCGCGCCGGGTTCGACACCTACGCCGTCGACATGCGCGGGTACGGCGGCTCCACGATGCCCGCCGCGATGAACGCCCCCGCCGAGAAGAACGCACCCGTCTCCCGCGCCGCCGACGTACAACCCGACCTGCGCGCCGCAATCCAACTTGCGAAGCGCGAGTCGGGCGTCGAACGCGTGATGTTGTTCGGGTGGTCCTGGGGCTGCGTCGTCGCTTCGCTCTACGCAAGCCAGAACCCCGACGACGTGGAGCGGCTACTCCTCTTCGCCCCGGTCTACGATCGCCGCTGGCCCAAACGCCACATCACCGACCGCGCGTGGCGCACCGAGAAACGCCAGCTGTTCTTCGACTACCACGACCCCAACCGCGAAGACCGACGTGTCCTCGAAGCCCACGTCGACGCACTCTTCCGCTTCACCAAGGGCGACACGCTGCGCCTCCCGAACGGCCCCTACCGCGACCTGTACGGCGCGGACGCCCCCGTCTACGACGCCAAGAAGATCCGCGCGCACACCTGGATCGTCCGCGGCGAAAACGACCGCGCCTCACTCGACGCCCACGCGCACCGCCTCTTCGAGCACCTCGAAAACGCCGCCTCCAAACGCTACATCGTGCTCGGCGGCACCGGGCACTTCACGTTCCGCACTAACGCCTACCGCGCGTTGCAGGACGTCGCCGTCGACTTCTTCAGTTCGAAGTGAGCTTCTCGACGAGCACCTCGTAGGCGTCGTCGATGGGAGTCACGGCGGTGGGCCGCGCACCGTCGTGCGGCACCCAGAAGATGCTCCGGTCGCCGCCCGACCGGCTGACGACCAAGCTCCCGTCGATCTCCGAGTCGAGCAGCTCCGAGACTGGGAAACCGAGCGGCGTGATGCGAACCGGCTCGTCCTCGCTCACCGAGCGCACCCAGAGGCCGCTGTCCACGTCGTCACCGCGCACCCCGAACACGATCAGGCTCGCCGGCGAGAACCGCGCGGCGAAGGCGTTGGCGGCGATGTGAAACAGCTCCTCGGCGCCGTCCGTACGTGCGGCGTAGACACCATCGGAGGCCGCGCCGAGCAGCCACCGGCCGTCCGGCGAGATGGTGTTCGGACCGATCTGCGCGAGCGGCTTCGTGACGATCGATCGCAGGTCCTTGGTCTGGGTCAGCGACGCCACGAACGTCGCGCTGGTGTCGGTGACCACCGCGCGCGTCCCGTTCGAAAGGTACGGCGACTGCGGCCCCGCCCAGAGGCGCTGCCCCGTGTCGCTGACCGTGAAGATCCGCGGGTTGTCGACGACCTGGACCGACGCCAACACTTTCGGCAGGAGCGCGCCGCCCGAACCAGGCTGCTCGACCGTCAGCACGACACGCGCCGCGCCCTCCACGACGTGGACCCCGCTCGGCCAGCCCGGGACACGCCCGGAGGAGCCGTCGATGAGCTCGAGGACGTCGTCACCGTCGAGCGACACGGCGACGGCGTGCGTCGACTGGTTGAACGCGCTCACGAGGATCACACGCTCCGAGACCGGGTCGTAGGCGCCGTCGCGCACCGTGTACGAAGACGTGTAGCTCCCGAGCTCGTCGGTGCCGTCGACGGTCATGGTCGCCATTCCATTCGAGCGAATCCAGATCACTCGACCTCGATCGATCGCGGTCTCGAGGTGGCGGGTCGGTTCTTCGACGTCGAGCGTCGGGGTGTCGGAGCGCGAGCCGTCGAGCGGGAAGGAGCGCACGTGGGAACCTTCTTCCAGGACGACGTATCCGTCCGTCACGCCGAGCAGCTGACTGTAGGGGCGATCGACAGCGACGCGGCGCTCCACACCGTCGGCCTTCGACAACGCGAACCAGTCGTCGCCGCGCCGGTAGAGGAGGTCGTCTTCGAGCTCCACGATCCTCTCGAACGGCTCGGACCGCCACGGCAACATCTGCCGGACGCGGTCGACCGATTCCATTCGATAGATCGTGCTCTCCGCGCGCGTCTCGACGAACCCGAGCACGGCGTCCCTCAGCACCACCGGCAACACCGTCGGGCCGGGGCTCTCCTCCGTGCGCCCGTCCTCGAGCGACACGACGCGCAGCTCGTTGGGGCTCAGCAACAGGACGGCGCCGTCTCCCCCGACGATCCCCGCGAGCCCATAACCCAGACAGGCGTCCGGGGAGATGCGCCGTGGCGGCTCGTTCAGCGCGTACTTCCACAGCTCGAACCGATCGCAGACGACCGCGAAGCGACCGTCACTCGACACCGCGAGCTGCGGCGTGGACGAGAAGTTGAGCTCGCCGACGAGGTTGGTCTCGACCGCGGACTCGACCGCCGCGTGTCGGATCTCGACGCCGCTGCTGCCCCACGCCAGACCCCAGAGCTGCCGGCCGTTCTGCGACAACGCGACGGCCTCTTCGTCCAGCGGAAAGATCAGGCGGCGGACGACCGGGTTGGGATCGTCGAGGCGGAGCAGGCCGATCTCGCGGCGGTCGCGCCAGGTCACGAGCGTCGGCCCCTCGTCGAGGACGCTCTTGATCTCGTAGTCACCCCACGTCGCAGCGGTGAACGCCGGGCTCTCGCCGGGATCGTAGGACCCGAACCACCCCTCGCTGTAGAGCAGCAACCGCCCGTCGGGGAGCGCACCGCGGAGCGCCGCACCTCGGTGCTGCAGCTCGATGGGGAACGGCGCCGGCGCGGTGGGATCGAGGCGAACGACGACGAGCGAAGTCATCACGTCGCCGATGCGTTTGATCTGCAGACCGACGTAGGGCCGAGCGATCTGAACGCGCTCCACGACGGCGTTCTCCTCCTCCACGAAGAGGCGACGCGGCGACGACGCCTCCGACCCGTCGAGCGCAGCGGCGTACAGGCCCCCCGCCGCGACGTACAGGATCTCGCGATCGGTGATCGTCGCCGACCGGAACGCGCGCACGTTGTCGGCGACGCGCACCGGCGCGTCCGGCGCGACGCCGCGCGCCGACACCGCGTAGAGCGTGCTCCCGGCGCCCGAATCCAGCGGAACGAACCGCACGATGACGAGGTGCTCCGACGGGGTCGTGCCCTCGAAGGAGACGCGCCCCTCACCTTGTCCGTAGTCGCGCCCGCGGCGCGGTGTCAGTCGCCGAGGCGCGGGCGCACCGAACGCGGCGTCGTAGCGCTCGACCACCTCCAGCGAAGCCGTCGCCGTGAAATAGCGCGCGGGTTTGGGCGTGGGGAGCGCGGTGCCGGACGGCGGAGGCGGCGTCCCGACGGGCTCGGTCGGCGGGTCGTCAAGCGGGACGTCGTCCGACGCCCCGGGCTGGGCGCACGCGCCGAGGAGCGCGAACGAGAGCAGCCACCGGCGCATGGGATCATCTTACTCGCCTGCCGGCGGTTTCGGTGGATTCAGTCGGGGTAGACGAACTCGAGGGGGAGATCGACGTCCTTCGAGAGCGTCAGCGCCACCGGGCAGGTGCGCCCGATCTCCTCCAACCGAGCGCGCTGCGCGGCGTTCAGGCCCGTCGGCATCGTGATCTGGACCGTGAGCCGGCCGATCCGCCGCGGCATCCCGGGGGCGATCTCCTTCTCGACCTTGCCGCTCGCCGGGCCGAACGGGATGTCCTCCTTCGCCGCCCAGATCGCCATCGTGGTCAGCGCACACGACAGCAGCGCGGCGCCCACGAGGTCGGTCGGCGAGAACTGCTCGCCGCGGCCGGCGTTGTCGACCGGCGCGTCCGTCTCGAACGAGGCGCCCGAGGGCCCGTGGTGCAGAACGCAGTGCAGCTCGCCGACGTACTCGGCGCTCATCTTCACACCCATGCCGAGGAGCCTACCCCAACAGCTCGCGCGCCAGCGGGCGAATCATGCGGTCGAAGCGGATCGGGATCCCTTCGAAGTCGTCGAGCATGTAGTTGAGCCGCTCGAACCGGTGCGACGAGGCCGTGTAGTCGTGGTCGGGCTCCACCACGCCGAACACCTCCGTCGCGAGGTAGTCCTCGACCGTGAACGGCCGCCCCACCAGGCGACTCACCCCGCCGAGCGTCCGCACGACCCGCTCGAAGTGCTCGAACAACCCGCGCTGACTGACGTACGCCTCGAAGCTGCGGCGCTTCGCCTCGCGCTGGTCGTCGTCGAGCTCGACCCGGCGGACGTCGCCACGAAACCACGGCTTGAAGCGCAGCGCGCAGGCGATGACGTACTCGTACGCGGGGCAGTGGACGATCGGGATCGGCCGGCCCGTCTCGAGGCGAAGCTTGCGTATGGCGCGGACCGTCATGAGGTGGACGAGGTCGTGCTCGGGGTGCCCGCCCTGCCACGCGAGGAGGAAGACGCGGTCGGGATCCGCGTGACGCACTGCGGCTTCGACGCGCTCCGCTTCGGCGAGGAAGTAGTCGACGGCGCGCGCGCCCAGCGTGCCCCCGGCGGCGACGTGGGTGAGGCGGCGGTAGTTCTCGATCTCGGAGGTCGCGAGGTCGACCTTCGCGCTCGGGTCGCCACCCAACGCGACGACGGACGCCGTGGCTTCGTCCATGCGCATCCGCGCGTAGGCGTCGGGGTGCATCCCGGAGCCGGGGGCGAGGCCGTCGCCGTTCGTCCACCACAGGAATGTGGGTCGGGCGCCGTCCTCGCGCAGGATGCGGCGAATCGAGCCCGCGACGACGGTTTCGTCGTCCTGATGGGCGAATACGAGCAGTGGACGCCCCACCGGCTGCAGGAGCCATTCGGTCGCGACGGCTTCAGGTTTGGCCAGGTTCTCGGACATCGCGGCGGCTCATCATTCCAGATCTGGAACCGGAAGACCTCCTCTCGGGATCCCCCCAAAAAGCGACATTCACGCACCATCGCCTACATCACACCGATAAGGGCTGTGCGGGACCTGGATGCGTAGTCAATCGATCGCCACTCGTTCGATTCGCCGAGCTCGGCGCGAGGTTCGTCCTCCGTCGCGGATCACGGGTGCGGACGAGGCGGGGATCCAGATCTTCGTGTTCCGCGCGGACCGCTTCCTCGGTTCGCTGATGTTCGACGGCGCCGAGCCGATCGTCGTCGGTCGCCACCAGGGCGCGGGGGTCCGCCTCGACGGCGAGAAGATCTCGCGCCGCCACTGCCAGCTCGTCCTCGTCGACAGCCAGGTCTTCGTCGAAGACCTCGGCAGCGGCAACGGCACCTTCATCAACCGCGAGCGCGTCTACAAACGCGAGCCGGTCCGCGCCACGGACGGCCTCTGCATCGGTGTCTACACCCTCAAGGTCCGCACGCTCCGCGCCGCGCCGCTCGCGCCGATGGACGACGCGGCCGCCGACCGCACCACGAAGGTCGACGCGATCCTCGAAGCCGACCGCACCGGCGGCACCGACGAGGTCGTCGTGGACCTCGTCTCGGACGAGCTCGACAACGCGCTGTACGCGGAAGCCCTCCGCCGCCAGACCGGCGAGGAGCGCCCGAAGGGCGCGAAGGTCGAGACACGCTCGTGTCGCCCGAGCAGCCCGCTCGACGACAGCCACACCGAAGCCACCGCGAACGACGACTCGGTGCAGGTGAAGCCGCAGGTCCTCCCGGAGCGGACGCGACGCCCGCGCACGCAGGCGGTCGAGCTCCCGAAGCACCCGGCGACGAAGGCCGAGGCACCGAAGCGCGCGTCGACCCGCGCCGAAGCGCCGAAGCGCGCGCGCACGCACTCCGGTCTGCCGAAGGGCGCCGGAGCGATGGCGAAGCTCTCCGTCGAGCCGCACAACATCCGCCCGAAGAGCCCGCTCGACCAGGACTCGACGATGCTCGCCGCGAAGGAGGTCTCCCTCCGACCGGACAGCGACAGCGCCGGTCTCGACCCCGAGGTCGAAGCGCGGCTCAAGGACCTCGACGATCTGATCGCCTCGCTCGACGCCCGCTACGGGAACGAGCGTCAGGCGTCGTCCGTGCCGTGGCGGCAGGACGGTTACCAGTCGAAGGCCACACCCGCGCCGAGCGCTGCGATCCCGCGCAGCAGCATCGTCGAGGACAGCAGCCTCCCCGGCCAGCCAAAGATGAGCACGCGGGAGTTCGCGCGTGACCTCGCGTCGCGGCTCGCGCTCGACGGCGCGGTGATCGTCACGCCGACGCCGAAGATCATCGAAGAGGATCCGACCGAGGCCGCAGACGCGAACGACCCGCTCGCGATCGAAGCCGCGCGCCTCGCCGCGCAGAACGCGGACGACGACCAGCCGCGCACCGCGAAGGCCGACGAGCAGGAGCTCGCCGCGATCACCGCCGCGAAGGCGCTCGATGACGGCCCCGAGACGGAGCTGATGGACCGCGAGATCCCGATCCTCATGGAGCCGCGGCTCCCGAGCATCGTGGCCCGCACGCGTGCACCGATCGTCGACCGCGAGCGTCCGCCGATCCACACGAACCCGCCGACGCCCGCCCCGAGCCCGGCGGAGCCGCCGAAGAAGATGGTCCACGAGGCCCGCCTGCTCACGCCGACACCCGGCGAGCACCAGGCGCTGAACCCGGACGGGTCGATGGCCGGCGAGTCGTCGTTCTACGACGACGTCTGGACGAACAGCAGCGACCGCGAAGACCTCGTCAAGTCGAAGCCGTACCCGAAGGTGCTCGTGGAAGGCGCCGCGCCGAACGCCGAGCGCGGTCCGCGGATCTCGAAGCACGCGCCGTCCTCGCCGCCGCCGCTGCCGAAGACCTCGCGCCCCGCGCGCCGGGCTTCGCCGGTGGTGCGTCCGAAGAGCCGGATCGACGACTTCGATCCGTCCCAACCGGCGCCACGCACCGCGTTCGACGGCGTGGAGATCTCCGCGCGCACGAAGAGCCGCCTGGTCGACATCGCCGTCCTCCGCAAGGGCAACGAGCAGTACATCCTCGGGCACCGGACGCCGCAGGGCGCCGTGGCCCCGGGCCGTGCACACCTCGGTCTGCGCCTGCTGCGTATCAATCCGGATCGCACGGTCGACCTCGTCTTCCCGCAGGATGCCGGTGGGCACCTGATGCGCGGCAAGGTCACCGTGATGTTCAACGAGCTGTCCGAGGGGCGCCGTTACTCGTGCCTGCGCCTCGAGCCGACCGACATCGCGACGGTCATCCTCGGCGAGGGCAAGAACGCGATCACGTACCACATCCGGTTCCTCCGCCGGCCGAAGTCGTTGTTCTCCTCGCTGCGTCGCTCGCACACCGAAGCCGCCCGCTCGACTTGACGTCGTAGGGCGCGGGCGAGACGCTCACCCGGCCCCGGCATGTCCGCCGATCTCGAAGAGCTGATGGAACGTTACGTCGACGGCGATGCCGCCGCGTTCGACGCCTTGTTCACCCAGCTCCAGGTCCCCCTCCGGGGGAGCCTGCGCCGCTGGCTCCGGACCGACGACAAGGTCGACGACGCCCTGCAGAACACCCTGATGAAGCTCCACAAGTCGCGCGAGCGTTATCGCCGCGGCGCGCCGGTGCTCCCGTGGGTGATGACGATCGCCCGCAACGTGGCGTTGGACTACCTGAGGTCGCGTGTCTCGAAGGAGCGCACGCTCGACGACGAGGCGGCGCAGAGGATCCCCGACGAGAAGCCCCTGATCGACTGGTCCGAGGAGGACGAAAAGGAGGTCATCGCGGCGGTGCGCGAAGCGGTCGAACAGCTGCCGCCGGCGTCACGGGAGGTCGTCCGCCTACACAAACTCGAAGGGCGGCCGATGGCAGAAGTCGCAGAGATCCTAGGCATCAACGAGGGGGCCGCGCGGGTGCGCGCACACCGTGGCTACAAGGCGCTCGCGCGTTTACTCTTGGGCTTCAGATCGGAAAGAATGTGAGCATGGAGGCGGCCCGAGAAATTCGGAACGAGCTCGCGACCGAAGCGCGCACGCGCGGTCGCCGCGCCCTCCTGTGGTTCGCGATCCTGTTCGCGGTGATGGCCGGGGTCGCGTTCGGTACGGGCCTCAAGTCCCAGCTCGGTCCGCAGGATCTCCTCGTCGCCGCGGTCGGTGCCGCGTTTGTCTTGTTCGGAGCGGTGGTGTCGTTCTCGCCGGACCTGCGGTTCGGACGGTGGGCCGCAGCGGGTCTCGCGCTCGTCGCGATCGTCTCGCCGACGTTCGCCGCGCTGCACCTCGAAGAGGCCGAGGGGCCGGCGTGGGGGAAGCTGGGTTGCTTCACCACGATCGTCGCGATCGGCGTGGTCGGCGTGGTCATGACGCGCCTCGTCTTGGGCTCGACGCGACGACGCTTCGGCGGTGCTTCCCGCCTTCAGGCGGTCGCGGCGGCGCTCGCAGCGGCGGTCGGTGTGGGCCTACACTGCGAAGGCGCGAGCCTGCTGCACCTCGTCACGCACACCCTCGCGGCGGCGGTGATCGTCGGCGTCGTCGGCAAGCTCGTTTTGCGCTGAGGCGCGTGCCACCAATCGACCGCCCCCCGGCTTGCGACGGCGGCGTGTGTGACACTAGGATGGCGGCCTTCCATGGCCAGCAACGACGGCGGCGCCGACATCACGTCAAAGAAAGACAAGTATCCCTTCCACAAGCGTTTCCTACGCAAGCCGGTGAAGATCCGCGTCGAGGTCGAGCGTTTCCAGGAGGGCCTCGACAGCGAGAGCGTCAACATGAGCCCGAGCGGGATCTGCTTCCAGCTCGACGAGCCGCTCGAGGACGAAGAGCGCTTCCGCGTCCTGCTCTACATCCCGCGGGGCAAAGAGGTGGAGATCCTCAAGGTCAGCGCCCGTCAGGTCTGGCAGGAGATGCAGGACGACGGCAAACATCGCGTCGGCGCCGCGTTCGAGCAGTTCGCTCCCGGTGACGAGCGCCGCATCCGCCAGTGGCTGCTCGAGGTCGACACCTCGGCTCAGCCCGCGAAGTAACGCGACAGCAGGCCGCCCTTCTTCACGGGCGGCGGACTCAACGCACGCATCGCCGCCAACGCCTCCGGGTGATCGGGGTCCAGCGCCAAGAGGCGCTGATACGCCGCCGTGGCGTTCGGCTTGTCGCCGTGTTTGCGCGCGACGTCGCCGAGGAACGCGAGGACGTCCTCCGCGTGTGGGGCATCCTGGAGCACGCGGCTGAGGACCTCGATCGTCTGCTCGCGGACCTCGGCGTCGTCCGGCCGCAGCGCGTACCGAACCCACGCGAGGTAAGCGATGTAGAGCGGCTCGTCGGGGCACTGGCCGTACGCATCGTGGAACGCGTTGGCGGCGTCTTCGAGCGCGTCCACCGCGAGCGCGCGCTTGCCGCGCTCGAAGGCTTCGTCGGCGACGAAGTGCGCCGCGATGCGCGGGCCATCGTCGATGCCGAGGCGACGATCGTACTCGAGGCGCGCCTCGGAGTTGGTGAGCGTGGTGAGCGCGCGCGTCGCGAGCAGGTAGATCTTCTCCGCGAGCATCCGGGCGGCGTGGGAGTCGGAGCCGACGGTGGCGCGGTTCGGATCGAGGCGCTTCGCGGTGTGTTTGTAGGCGTCGCGGATGGCGCCGACGGAGGCGTCGGTCGGCACGCGGAGCAGCTCGTACCAGGTCTGCTTCTGCATCTGCTCGTACCGCAGCGCGAGCTCCTGCTCGGTGCGCCGACGCTCCGCCTCGAGGTCGATCTGATTCTCGGGCTTCGCCATCCGGCGCGGCGCCGGGCGACGCACGGGGAGCTTCTTCGACTCCGCCAACCGGAGCATCTGCGCGTCGAGGCGCTCCCGCACCTTGCGCCGCACGTCGTCGGACATCGGCGGCGCCACCGAAGGCTGCTCGGCCGCGGGGATCTCTTCGGTCTGCCGCCACCGCCCCGCACGCGGCAGCGAGGAGCTCCGCGGCAACGTCCGCCGCGCGGTGATCGGACGCGGCGCCTCCTGGTCGTCGGTGACCCGCAGGTCCTCGTCGTCCGCCGGCTCGGGGATCGGGAGCGGCGCCGACCGCCCCAGCGCAGGGCGCGCGCGGGGCGCGTCGATCGCGGCACTCCAGGCGTCGGGCGCCTCCGCGCCCCCCTCGCCCAAGCCCGTGCCCCAGCCCTTGCCCGAACCCTCGGAGCCCGAGCCCTGGCCCAAACCGTCGGAGCCCGCTGCCGAATCCGAAGCGGAGGCGATGTCCGAGCCCGAATCCGAGTCCGCACCCGAATCCGAGGCCAACGCTGAGTAAGTGTCCGAGCCCGAGGCGGACGGCGATCCCGAATCCGAGGCGGAAGCCGAGTACGCGTCCGAACCCGAGCCAGAAGCCGAAGCCAGCGCCCGATTCGAGGGGGAAGCCGAGTACGCGTCCGAAGCCGAGCCCGCATCCGAACCCGAGGCGACGTCCGAGCCCGAGCCCGAGACCGAATCCACGCCCGCGTCCGACGCCTCTCCCGCGCCCCGCGCCTCGGCGTCACCCGGCGTCGTCACCGCGTCCGCGCCCGAAGCCGAGCCCGCATCCGAAGCCCTACTCGCGGCGGAAGCCGAGGGCGCGTTCGAAGCCGAGCCCTCGCCCGAAGCCCGACTCGAGGCGGAAGCCGAGCCCGCATCCGACGCCGAGGCCTGCTTCGAGCTCGGGACCGAGTCGGAGCCCGAGACCGAGTCGGAGCCCGAGACCGAGTCGGAGCCCGAGACCGAGTCGGAGCCCGAGACCGAGATCGAGTCCGAACCCGTGACCGAGTCCGAACCCGTGACCGAGTCCGAACCCGCGACCGAGTCCGAACCCGTGACCGAGTCCGAACCCGTGACCGAGTCCGAACCCGCGACCGACTCCGAGTCCGAGTCCGATCCCGCGACCGACTCCGAGTCCGAGTCCGATCCCGCGACCGATCCCGATCCCGCGACCGATCCCGATCCCGACCGCCCCTCCGCTTCCCCCGGCGCCGTCACCGCGTCCACCGTCGCCCGGAGGCTCGGGTCCACCGGCACGTCGGCGCGGCGCACTAGGCCGCTCGGTTCGAGGTTGCGCCCGGCCGGGCGTTCGGGCGGCGGCGAGACCTCCGTCGAGGCGATCGACTTGGGCGGGGCCGGCGGCGGCTTCGCGCGCGAGACGATGGCGTCGATCTCGGCGGTCGACAGCGCCTCGACCTCCATTCCCCCCTCGGCGACCGTCGGCAGCGCGATCCGGAGCAGGCCCGTCGCGACCAGCGCGTACAGCACCACGGCGGCGTCGCTCTTGCGGAAGTCGGCGTCGGCGAGGGCCTCGTGTAGCGTCCGGGTGCCGTCGATGCGATCGATCATCCGCTCCGCGCGCGGGTCGAGCTGGAGCGCCTGGTACCGAAAGCTCCGCTCGCGCGACACCGAGACCGGGCACGGCATGAACGCGGCGAGGTCGGCCAGCACGCGCTCCGGTGTCATCTCGCGGCTGGCGCCCTCGTGGATCAGCGTCGTGGGGCCCATCGACAGCGGGATGCGCGCGCCGCCCGGCTCCGTCGACGGGTTGAACTGGTAGCGCCCGTCGCGCCACCCGAAGATGTCGAACAGCTTCGTCTGCAGCTGTAGCTCGAGCGCGAACTCCAGGTTGTGCTGCGAGATGCTCCCCATCTCGACCAGGATCTCGCCCTGCCTCTTCCCGGTCTGGCGCTTCTTCTCCATCAGCGACCGGTCGCACTCGTCCTGCGTGATGAGCCGCTCCGAAACCATCACGCGCCCGAGGCACTCCGACAACAGGTTCGACTTCACGAAGACCGGCACCCCCTCGACGAAGTAGACGATCTTCTTCACCGACGACCGCCGGAGCATCAACGCCCCCGTCGCACGTCGCGCGAACAACCCACCGACGAGTCGACCGAACGACACGTCCGCGACGTCGCCCTTGAGCTCCAGCGGCAGCAGCGGCGGCTCGTCCGTCTTGGGATCCGCCAGCCGCGGCACCGGCGGCGCCTCGTCCGACGTCCGCACCGCCTCGAGCAGCGCGTCGACGTCCAGCGGTTTGTCGAAGTACGCGCGGATCGCAAACCGCGCCTTCATGTCGTCGGCGTAGGTGCGCCCGCGGAACACCCCGCTCGTCACGATGATCGGGACGTGCGGCGCGACCGCGCGGATCTTCGGGATGAGGTCGAACCCCTGGAGCTTCGGGAGGAGGACGTCCGTGATGACGATGTCGGGGCGCTGCGCCTCGAAGGTGCGCAGCCCCCACTCGCCGTCCGCCTCGCGGAGGACCTCGAAGCCGGCGCCCGAGAGCACGTCTTCGAGCATCGTGGCGATCGATGCGTCGTCCTCGATGACCAGGATCGTCTTCGTCACGGGCCCGCCGATCTCGTTAACACGAAAAACAGCGCCCCGTCGGGGTCAAAGCGCGGGCCAAGCGACCGATGACCATCAACGAAGGTGAAGCTGCGCCTATCCCATCCCACGGTCGGTGAGATCGCATTTCCGCTCTCCGACGGCGGCCAGGTCGTCCTCGGCCGTCGCGGCGGCTCGACCGGCGTCGAGCTGAACTGGGACCCCAAGATCTCCCGGCGCCACGCCCGGGTGTGGGTCGAAGGGGGCCGCCTGTGGATCGAGGACCTCGGCAGCCGCAACGGCACGTGGCACCAGGGCACGCGCCTGACCGGGCCGTTTCAAATCGAGCCAGGCACCCGCGTCCGGGTCGGCGAGACCGGCCTCGAGAACGCTGAACCGCTCTTCGTCACGGGGACGAAGACCCAGACCCTCGCCGGGAACCTCCGCCTCGAAGACCTCATCGACCCCACCGACGACGCGGAGCTCTTGGGCGCCCACCCCGCCTCCGAGGACCTCGAGCTCGCGCTGGAGGAGGAGCTTCAACTGCCCGACCTCGACGGCGCGGCGCCGCTGCTCGACTTCGCCGCCGGCCTCGAGGACGCCCCCCGCCCCACGGACGTCGCGCCCCTCCCGTCGGAGTCCGCGCTCGCACCGGCGCCCTCCACCCCGGCGCCCACGCCGCCCGATGTCCGGCTGATCGACGGCGTCGTGCAGGTCGTGCTCGACGATCGTGACGCGCTGGAGCGCTTCTGGGACTGCGACCTCACGAAGACCGGCGTCTTCGTGCCGACGGACGTCCCGCCCGACTTCGGTCAGCGGCTGTCCGTCGAGGTCGCGACGCCCGACGGCGTGCTGACGCTCTCTGCGACCGTCGTGCACGTCGTCGATCCGGCCATGGCGGCCCAGTTCGGATCACCGAGCGGCGCCGGGCTGCAGGTCGTGGACATCGACCCCGCCATCGAACGGCGCGTCCGCGACTACCTCGACGGCGCCCGCCCGATCCTCAACGCCACCGACGGCGACGTGGTCGACACATCGCGCGTCGACATCGCGCTCGCCGCCTCCAAGCGCCTGATCCTCCGTGTCGAGAAGAACGATCTCTACAGCGCGATCGAGCTGGCGCCGGAAGCCCTCCAATCCGAGGTCGACGCGAAGCTCGGCGAGATCCAGTCCCGCCTGAGCGGCGTCACGAGCGACCTGTCACCGCCACAAGCGGCCCGCCTCACCCCGGCGCGCAAGTGCCTCGCGCAGGTCGTCGAGACGCTCGCGTCGCCCGAGCGCCGCCTCCAGTACGACTTCGCGAACGGACACGTCTTCGCCGACAAGCGCCTCAAAGCCGCCGCGGATCGCACCGGCCCGAGCGTCGCGATGCTCCGGCGCGCGTGGCGGATCAGCCACCCGCGTCAGGTCGAGCAGTCTCAGCAGCTCCTGCGACGCGCGTTCGAGATGCGACGTTCGCGTGCGTTCGACGAAGCGCTCACACTCGGCAAAGAGGCGCTCGCCAAGGACCCCTTCTGGATGGAGCTCCGCCGGACGGTCGAGACCTGGCAGGCGCTCTACAACCGCGACGCGTCCGCGGCGTAGAGCACCGACGCGTACGTCTCGCGGATCACCGCCGCGTCCCGCGCGAGCGCGCGCTCCAGCAAGTGCGCGGCGTCCTCGCCTTCGTACCCCACCGCCAACGCCAGCGGGCGCAGACGCGCGAGGTCCACGGTGTCGATGATCTCGTCGTGCATCACGCGCAACCAGGCTTGCACGCGCCGCAGTCGATCGTGGGCTTCGATCAACTGCTCGACGCGACGCTCCGAGAACACCCCCGCCGCGCCCAGCGCAGCGATCGCAGCGCGTGTCGACGTCGTCCGAACCGCCTGGTGTTCGCGACCGTGCGCGAGCTGGAGGTGCTGCACGACGAACTCGAGATCGACGATGCCGCCGTCGCCGAGTTTGAGATCCAACGGACGCTCGAGGCTCTTGCGACGCGACTTCCGCTCCCGCGTCATGCGCTGGCGCATCTCGTGGATCCGTGCGCCGGCGTCGTCCGGCACCGGCTCGTCGTAGGCGACCGCGCTCAACGTCGCGTCGACCTTCGCGCGTAGCTCGACGTCCCCCGCGATCGTCCGCGAACGCAGGAGCGCTTGCCGCTCCCACAGCTGCGCCGCGCGGTGGTGGTAACGCTCGAAGTTCTCGAAGCTCACGACCAGCGCCCCCTGCGCGCCGCTCGGCCGCAGCCGCATGTCGACGGGGTAGAGGCTGCCGTCGTGCATCCGCATCGAGAGGAACGCGAGCAACCGCTGGACGACGCGCGTGTAGAACTCGCCGATCGTGATCGCGCTGCGCTGTCCGCCGGTCGTCTTTCCGGTGCCCTCGAAGATCACGGAGAGGTCGACGTCCGACAGGTACCCCAGCTCACGCGCGCCGAGCGTGCCCCCCGCGATCACGGCGAGCTTCGTGTCGTCGCGCTCGGGCGGCCCGAAGCGCCGGCTCATCTCCGCGATCGCGACGTCCAGCGCGGCCGCGATCAGCACCTCCGCGAGCCGCGTCAACCGCGCCGGCGCCTGCGCGGGCCCGACGACCCCCGCGAGGTCCGCGATCGCCGTCCTCAGGAGCTCCTCGTGTTTCATCGCCCGGAGCACGGACAGGCGATCCTCGATATCGTCCTCCGCCGCCGCGGCGAGCCGCACGTCGAGCATCGCCGCGAGCGCGTTGTTGTCCCCGGCCGGCAACGACACCGTGAGCACCCGCCCGAGCAGCGCCGGGTTCGCGACGAGGATGCGCGCGAGCAGATCACTCGTCCCCAGCACCCGCGCCACACCCCGCGCGATGACCGGACGTTCGAGCTGCGCCCGGTACGACCCGTGGTTGGAGATCGACCGCATCAGCTCCGGAAGATGCCGCATCGCGCGATCTACGCTCGGGCTCTTCCAACACTCGAACAGCAGACGTCGCGCGACCTCGGTGTCCTGCGTCGACGCGCGCGGGTGGAACGGGCTCCGCATCGGTCGCGCCGCCGACGACAGGTTCGCGAGCGCGGCGTGCGGCTCGACGCAACCGATCGCCGCGAGCGAAGCCACGCGCTCGTCTTCGCCCTGCGAGTCGTCGAGCACGAAGTCGATCTCGGTGGGGATCGGATCCTCCTCGCGCTCCTCGCCGAGCAACGTGGTGAACGTGTCGTGCACGTTCTCCATGTGTCGCGCGAGCGCGCGCTCCAACGCCTCACCGTCCGGCAGCTCCAACGAGCGCGCGATCGGGAGCTGGTCCTCCGCCGCAGCCGGGACGCGGTGGGTCTGCTGCTCCTCGACGATCTGCACGCGGTGCTCGACGGTGCGCAGGAACAAGTACGCGTTCGCGAGCAGCTCCCGCTTCTGCGCGCTCACGAGGCCGCTCGCCTCCAGCCGATGCAGCGCCTCGAGGGTGTTCTGCAACCGCAGCCCCGGCGTGCGACCGCCGTGCAGGAGCTGATGCGCTTGCACGTAGAACTCGATCTCGCGGATGCCCCCTCGCCCGAGCTTGAGGTCTCGCCCGCGGTGACGGTTCTTGAACGCCGCCTTCTTCCGCGCCGCATCGATCTTCGTCTTCATCGCGACGATGTCCTCGATCGCCGACAGGTCGAGGCTCTTGCGATAGACGAACGGCCGCATCATCGCCTGCACACGCTCACCGAGCGCCGGGTCCCCCGCGATCGGACGCGCCTTGATCCACGCCGCACGCTCCCAGTTCCGACCCCACGTCTCGTAGTACCGCTCCGCGCTCGCGAGGCTGTTCGCGAGGGGGCCCTGCCGCCCCTCGGGGCGGAGGTCGAGGTCGACGCGAAAGACGAACCCCTCCTGCGTGATGCGCGCGAGCGAAGCCGTCGCGCGCTCGAACAACTTCACGAAGAACTGGTGCATCGACAGCTCGCCGACGCCGCCCTCGTCGTGTTCGTACAGGTAGATGACGTCGATGTCGGAGGAGAAGTTCAGCTCGCGCCCGCCGAGCTTGCCCATGCCGATCACGACGTACGCGCACGGCGGATCGGGGACGCCGAGCTCCGCCTCGAGGATCGGTCGGTGGTGATCCAGCGCGGCCTGCATCGCCGACGACGCGAGGTCCGCGAGCTGCGCGGCCGTGTCGCGGACGTCCGCGCGACGCAGCTCCGCGAGCGCGATACGGAGGAGCTGACGGTTGCGGAATCGACGGAGCCGCCGGTCGAACGCCTCCGTGTCGTGCCCGCACTTGGCGACGATGCGCTGACACGCTTCGTCGAAGTCGACCGGCGTCGGGTGGTCGTGCTGCTCCAACCGCGCGCCGAGCTCGATCGCGAGCGCGGGATCCTGCGCCAGCAGCCGCGCCGCGCGCGCGCTGGAGCCGGAGAGCTCGACCACGATCCCGAGCACCGGATCCACGAACATCGGCGACGCATTCCCGCGCGACGCCTCCAACCGCTCGATGCAGTCCGACAGCCCGAGGATCGCCCGCCGCGGGCTCCCGGCGCTCGCGAGCGCCTCCGCGACCCGGTCCGCCGCGATCTCGAAGACCGGCAGACGCAGCAGGTCGGCGAACACCGGCGCGACCTTGCTCGCCTCCGCGAGGCCCTGCGCCTCCAGGTGCTCCCGCACCACGCCGCTCCGCGACGCGGCGTCGAGCCCGGCCACCGCTCGCCAGTCCATCGAAGCTCTCGTTGAACACACCCCCAAGGGCCTCACAAGGGGGTGTGGGCGATCGGCCGGGCCGCGAGCCTCGAATGCACCCGCGCCGGGGCAGGGTGCACACGATCGTCGCCGCCGAGGCCCCGGATCCGGTGGCCCGGTGCTTGCGATACCTCACGGCCATGAGCCGCTCGGAGCTGCGTACCGACACCCGCCTCGTCGAGGTCTACGACCCGATCACGTTCGAGCGGAACTTCGAGCCTCAGCTGTTCGCGTACTGGGTGACGGCCTCCGACGACGCGGGCGACGACGCGGACGGCGGCTCAGCGCGGGCGACACACGACGAAGGCCTCCGGGAGTGATTCGGTCATCGCACGCTCCGCCGTCTCACTCCCGGTGGCCTTTGCGTAGTCCTCGAGGAGCGCGCGCAGCTCGGCGTCGTCCTCGATGGTGTGGCACGCGAGGTAGGCCTCGTTGACCTGCGGGATCTGGTGCCGCCGCAGGTAGAGCGTCCCGCCGGTCATCCCCGCGCCGACGTTCGGCTTCACGTCGCCGAGGATCACCACCACGCCGTTGGTCATGTACTCGCAGGCGTGCAGGCCGGTCCCTTCGACCACCGCGGTGGCGCCGCTGTTGCGCACCGCGAACCGATCCCCCGCCGTGCCGTACACGTAGAGCGTCCCGCCGGTCGCGCCGTAGAGCGCGGCGTTGCCGATGATCGCGTTGGTCGCGGGCTCGAACGGCGCCTCGTCGGCCGGCCGCACCACGAGGCGCCCGCCGGACATCGACTTCGCCACCGAGTCGTTCGCTTCGCCGATCAGCGTCGCGTGGATCCCGTCGACGAGGAACGCCGCGAAGCCCTGTCCGGCGCTGCCCACGAACGTCCGATCGAGCGTCGCCTCGCGCTCGACCTCGCGCTTCGCGATCCGCGCCTCGTAGCGACGCTTCGCGATCGTTCCGCTCAGCGTCGTGAGCACCGCGCGGTCGCTCGACTCGATCCGGTAGCGCTTCGGCGAAGGGTCCGCGGCGTCCTCCACGATGCGCTGGTTGAGGCGGCTCGTCGGCTCCTGCAGCAGACGCCCACGCGTCCCGCGGCGATGCGGACGGGACGCGGTGAGCATCGACAGATCGATCCCCCGCTCCCGCGCGAGGTCCGCGAATCGCTCGCCGATCCCCCACCGCGATCCCTCGCCGATGATCTCCTCGATCCGCGACACCCCCATCGAAGCGAGGTGCCGACGCACGTCCTCCGCGAGGTACCGCAGCAACGTCACCACGTGCTCGGTCGTGCCGCGGTACTTCTTCTTGTACTTGTCGTCCTGCGTCGCGATCCCGCGCGGGCACGTGTTCTTCTCGCAGACGCGCGCCATGATGCAGCCCTCCGCGATCAGGAGGAGCTTGCCGAAGCTGTACTGCTCCGCGCCGAGGAGCGCCGCCGCGACGATGTCGCGCCCCGACGCCAACCCACCGTCCACCCGCAACACACAGTGCTCGCGGAGCTGCTGCTCGACCAACACCCGGTGCGCCTCGGCGAGCCCGAGCTCCCACGGCAGCCCCGCGTGTTTCATCGAGGTGAGCGTCGCCGCGCCGGTGCCGCCGTCGCCGCCGCTGATGTGCACGACGTCGGCGCCCGCCTTCACCACCCCCGCGGCGATCGCGCCGATGTTCGCGCCGGCCACCAACTTCACCGCGATGCGCGCGTTCGTCGCGAGCTGCTGCAGCTCGTAGATCAGCTCGCGCAGATCCTCGATCGAGTAGATGTCGTGCAGCGGCGGCGGGGAGATCAGATCCACGCCCGCGTTCGAGTGCCGCGCGCGCGCGATGTCCGCCGACACCTTCACACCCATCAGCTGCCCGCCCTCGCCCGGCTTCGCGCCCTGCGCGATCTTGATCTCGATCTCCTCCGCGCCGATCAGATACTCCGCCGTCACGCCGAAGCGCCCCGACGCGACCTGCTTGCTGCTCGCGTACGTCCCGTCGACCCAGTAGTACGGATTCTCGCCGCCCTCGCCGCTCCCGCTCCGCCCGCCGACGATCTTCATCGCGCGAATGATGTCGCGCTGCGACTCGGCGCTGATCGCACCGAACGACATCGACCCCGCGGAGAGGCGCCGCAGGATCTCGTCGAGCGGCTGCACGTCCTCCAGCGGGATCGACGACGTGCGGTCGAAGTCGAGCAAGTGCCGCGGGCTCACCGGATGCTCGTGATCCGCGAGCGCGAGGTAGCGCTCGTACGCATCCCAGCGTTGGAAACCGTCGCCCTCGTCCTCGACGACCTCGTGCACCGCGCGCGACATCGCGCTGGTCATCGAGTGGCGCTCGCCCCTCTCCCCCTTGTTGTGCTCGCGCCACTGGAACACGTGCAGCTTCTTCTTCGGTTCGTCGGTCCACGCGAGGATCCGCTCCGCGACCGCGTCCAGGTCCAACCCACCGATCGGGCTGACCTGCCCCGGGAAGAAGTCGTCGAGGAGCCGCTGCGACAACCCGAGCGTCGTGAACAGCTGCGACGACTGGTACCCGCGCACCGTCGAGATGCCCATCTTGCTCATGATCTTGAGCAGGCCCCCGCGGTACGCCGCGAGCAGGTTGTCTTTCCGCTCCCCCGCGAGCTCGAACGGGACGTACGGACACACCGCCGCCGCGCCGAACGCGATCAGCGCCGCGATGTCGTGACTCGTCCGCGCGTCGCCCGTGTCGACGACCAACGAGACGTCGAGCCGGTGCCCCCACTCCGTCAGCCCCTGCGCGACCGCCGCGAGCGCGAGCAGGCTCGGGATCGGCGGACGCGCCGGGCGCGCCAGACGATCCGTGAGGACGAGGATCGAACAGTTCCCCCGGATCGCCGCGAGCGCCTTCGTGCGCAGCTCGTCCAACGCCTCGGCCAACCCCTCCGGACCGCGCACCCGCGCAAACGTCGTGTGCAGCTCCACCGCCTCGAAGCACCGACCGTTCGGCGACAGCTCCGCCGCGCGCCGCACGTACGCCATCTGCTCGAGCGTGAGGATCGGCGACTCGAGCAGCAGCCCCGGCGTCACCGGGATCAGCTCCTTCGCGGAGAACACGTTCGGCCGACGCCCGAGCGCGATGCGGAGGTCCGTGACGATCTTCTCGCGCAAGTGATCCAGCGGCGGGTTCGTCACCTGCGCGAACGTCTGGTGGAAGAAGTCGAAGAACGAGCGCGGCTGATCCGAGAACACCGCGGGGCGCGCCGTGTAACCCATCGAGCCGATCGGCTCCTTGCCTGTCTCGAACATCGGCTCGAGGAACAGCTTTCGGTCCTCTTCGGTGTACGCGAACAGCGCGGGGTCGGTCGTCGGCTCGCCCTCGATCGGCAGCGCACCCACCGGCTCCAGCCGCGCGTCGAAGTGCGCGTGTTTGTTCTCGCGCGACAACGCGGGATCGCGGAAGAACACCTCGCCGGTGTCGAGCACGACGTGCGCGCCCGAACCACCGTTGAGCGCGCCCTTCCGTTCGATCTCCGACTCGTCGAGATCGAACACCCCCGCCTCCGAAGCGAGGTACAGCGCACGCTTCGTCTGCGCCCACCGCGCGGGGCGGAAGCCGTTGCGATCGAGCCGCGCGCCGACCGCCTCGCCGTCGCAGTACGCGAGGAACGCCGGGCCGTCCCACGGCTCCACCGCGCGGCTCCAGAACTCGTAGAACGGCGACGTCGCGGCGGGCGGCACCATGATCGCGAGGATCTCCGAGACGTGCGGAATGCTGCTCCGGTAGCGCAGCGCTTCGACCATCTCGTTGAGGTTGCCGGAGTCGCTGATGTGTTCGTGCGTGAGCAGCTCGTCGACGGGGAGCCCGAGCGCTTGCTCGCGCGAGTACGACCACGCGCGGTTGCAGGCGATGGTGTTGATCTCCCCGTTGTGCGCGATCATCCGGAACGGCTGCGCCTTGTCCCAAGACGTGCTCGTGTTCGTGGAGAAGCGCCGGTGGAACAGCGCGAACCGGGTGACGAAGCGCGGGTCCGACAGGTCCGGATAGAACTTCGCGAGCGCGTCCGCGCGAGTGAGCGCCTTGTAGACGATCGTCGTCGTCGACAGCGACACACAGTACATCTCGTCGTTGATCCCGGCGCGACGCAGGCGCGTCCTCAGCGACTGCTTCGCGAGGTAGAGCCGCTGGTCGAACGACGCCGCCGTGCGACAGAACGCCGGCCACTTCACGAACGCGTGGACGATCTTCGGCATCGACTCGCGCGCCTGACGCCCGAGGATCGACGTGTCGATCGGAACGTCACGGTACCCGCCGACCTCCAACCCCAGGTGGTCGAGCGAAGCCTCGAAGCAGTCGAGCGCCGCGCGCCTACGCGAGGACCGCTGCGGCAGGAACAACGTCGCCACCGCCACCGAGCCCCGCTCGACCCCGAGCAGCTCGAACGGCACCTCCGCCATGATCCCCGCGCCGTCGCCCGTCGCCCCGTCGGCCAGCACGCCGCCGCGGTGCTCCACCCGACACAGCGCCCCGATGGCCTTACCGAGCAACGCGTGCTGCGCCTCGCCGTCCGTCGCCGCCACGAACCCGACCCCACACGCCGCGTGCTCTTTCGTCACGAGGCACGGTTGGCGCGCCTGACGCGCCGAGTCAAACGTTGGCCGACCGACGCCTTTCGTGATTCGTGGGCGCCCACGATGGACGGCCTCCTCACGACGGACCGAACCCGCTGCTGGTGGTGCGGCGAGCTCCCCGACTACGTCGCGTACCACGACGACGAGTGGGGCCAACCGACGCTCGACGACACGCGCCTCTTCGAGAAGATCTGCCTCGAAGGGTTCCAGTCCGGGCTGTCGTGGCTGACGATCCTGAGGAAGCGCGAAGCGTTCCGCGAGGCGTTCGACGACTTCGACTTCGAGCGCGTCGCGAAGTACCGCGCATCGAAGGTCGACCGCCTCCTTGAGAACGCCGACATCGTGCGCCACCGCGGCAAGATCGAAGCGACGATCAACAACGCGAAGCGCGCCGTCGCCCTCGCCGACGAGTGCGGCGGCCTCACCCCGTACTTCTGGAGCTGGGAGCCCGGCGACGACGAACGCCCGGCGCAGTTCGACTACGCCGCGATGCGCGCGATGACGACGACCGCCTCCGCGAAGGCGATGTCGAAGGACCTGAAGAAACGCGGCTGGAAGTTCGTGGGCCCCACCACCGCGTACGCGTTCATGCAGGCGATGGGGCTCGTGAACGATCACCTCGACGGGTGTGCGTGGCGACCGCGGATCGAGAAGGCGCGCCGCAGCCGCAAGGTGCAGGCCGTCCGCCGCAACGTGATCAGCCGCTGATCCGGTCGCGCGGGATCAACAGGTGCGCCGCGATCGGCGCGCCGTTTTGGAGCTGCTCGACCGCCGCCGCGCGCTCGAGCGGCCGCAGCTCGTTCAGGAACGACAGCAGCGCGGACGCGGCGTCGCTTCCACCGGCCGCGAGCGGCGCCAGGTCCCGACGGAACGCGTTCAGCTCGCGTCGAAGCTGCGACAGCGACACGTCCCCCGACTCCAGACGCGTCAGCAGATCGTACATCGCGTTCTGCAGCAGATCCGGGGTCTCGTTCGTCGCGGTGTTCACGAGGTCGGAGACGAGCCCGCCGCCCTCCAACGCCTCGGACAACGCGCTCGTCGATCCGTCGAGCAGCGCGGTCAACGCGGTGTCGCCGTCCTCGAAGGACAGCCCGTCGAGGGTACCGATCGCCCGCTGCGCGGCGGCGTGAAAGGCGTCGCTGTCGTGGTTCGCCATCGCCTCCTGCAGGCCGCTCCGCGCGGCGGCGATCGCGTCCTCCAGCTCTTGCCGCGGCACCGCCTCCCCCTGACGAATGCGGTGACGAATGCGCGCGAGCTCATCGAACGCCGGGATGAACGACCCCTCGACCTGCCCGCTGGTGTTGCGCAGCTCGGTGTAGAGATCGCCGGTGAGGGTGTCGGTCGCGGCGACGAACGCATCGCGTGCAGCGCTCCCGCCCGAGGGTCCCTCGGGGGCCCACGCGGGCCGGTGCAGGACGGGCGACCAGCTGTCCGCGGTGGCGAGATCCGGCGTGAGCGTGAGCTCGCGCGGCGTCTGCGTCGGCGTGGCCACCGTCGCGGTGATCGGGAGGTAATTTCGGGTGATCGGAAGGTTGTTCACGTCGTGGGATGACTCCTTGCCGTGACCTACGGAGCCCGCCGCCCGATGTTGGTTACACGCGCCAAGTAATTTCGCGCCGAGACGTAGATCACGTTTGGTACAGTGAGGGTCGTGCGCCGGTGGGCCGTCCTCTTCCTCGCCGTCGGGTGCGCCGCCGAGACGCCGCTCCCCCTCCCGCGCGACGGGGGACCAGAGGTCGTCCCGCGCGACGGCGGTGTGCAGGTGCCCCCCGCGTTCGATCCGATCCTCTGCGGGGCGACGAGCGACGTCGACGAGTTCGTCGCGTTCGATCTGAAGACCCCGCTGGAACGCACGCCGCTCCTGCCGCTGCGGTCGATCGAGTACGGCATCCCGAGCGGGAGCTTCACGCTCCCGCAGCTCACGCCGGATCGCACGCACATCGTCTACCGGCACGACGACCGCAACGGCCTCGACCGCGTCGTCGTCATCGACACCACGCGCCCGCAGGCCGCGCCGACGATCCTCTTCGAGGGCGAAGGCCTCACCCGGCTCGCGGTGGTCTCCGACACCCACGTCGTGTTCGAGCTCGGGCTCGATACGATGGTCGCGCCGATCGACGGCGCGTCCGCGCCGGTCGTCGCGTTCTCCGGAGATTCGGGCTTTCAGATCGCGATCGCCGGGCGGTTCATCGTGCGCGAGGATCGTTTCCCGGAGGAGCGGCTCACCGCTTACGACATCGATCGGGGGCTGACGTTCACCCTCTTCGATCCGCAGGACAACCAGGGCGTACGACTGGCGCGGGTCATCGGCGACGCGATCCTCGCGACCTCGGGGAGCGACTGGGTCCGGATCGTCCCGACCAACCTGGCGACCACCGCCGTCGCGCCGACCCTGCGGTGCCGACAGGTGCTCGGCTTCACGGCGGACGCCAGCGAGATCTTCTGCGACGACGACGACGCGGTCACCGCGTACCGCACGGACGGTTCGACCTACGACGCCCCGCGCGTCGTCATCGAGGACAGCCGGAACTCCTGGATCTCCAAGGACGGCGAGTGGATCTGGTGGGTCCTCGACACCGGGCTGTTCGTCGCACCGACCGCGAACGGGACCACGACGGCGACGGTCGGCTTCGAGGTCGTCCCGTCGATCCGCGCCGTCTCCGAAGACGGGCAGCACGCCGCCGTCCGCGTCGAGGGACGCACGCACGTCTACGGCGCCGACGGGTCGCTCATCGCTGAATCCGACGGCAACGGCTTCGAGTTCGACCCCACCGGACAGTTCCTTCGGCTCTCCGGCGGGCAGCTCTTGGACCTCGAGACCGGCGAGCTCGACACGTTCGTGAACGGCGCGTTCTTCACGTCGACCGGCGGCTTCGCGCTCCTCCGCGGCACCGGGATGCGCATGTATCGCGTCGACGGACCGGGGCGCGCCGAGGTCGTCTCCGACTGGTTCCAACCCAACAACACACTCGGGATCGCGGCCGGGGACGGCGTCGTGACCGACCGCGGCGCGGGAGGTTTGTGGTGGACGCCGCGCGCCGCGGGAGAGTCGCGAAGGATCGCGGACCGCGGCTTCTCCGTGCGACTCGACCCCGTTGGCGACTACGTCCTCGCGGGGCTCCAGGGGACGGAGGCCTACGGGCTCGAGGCCTTCGCGCTCGACGGCCGCCACGCGGAAGGTACCGAAGAGGTCTGGCCGGGGTTCCCGTTCGACATCCGCATCGCCGCGCCCCACGTGTTCGGGCTCGATTCCGCGCGGGTCGTCGTGGTCGACGTGGACGGCACCTACGACGCACCGCGGGAGATCCTCGTGCTCGAAGGCCTCTTCGTCGGCGACGCCCAGTGGTCGGCGTCGACGAACCAGCTCGTCGTGTTCGCGTACTCGGACGCGCAGATCGAGATCATCGGTGTCACGCCCGCCGGCGTGGTCACGACGTACGCGTCGTTCCCGCGCAACCCACGCGATGGCCTCTCACTGAACCTTCGCGTGGAAGACGACGTCGCCTTCTTGACCTTCGGCGGCGTCAACGGGCCGTACCTCGTCGCGCTGGACGAGGTCACCGAGCCGCGGCGCCTCGAAGCCGACGGGCGCGTCGAAGCCATCTTCCTCGAACAGCGTCGGGTGCTCGTCACGTACGGGAGCGCCGCCGACCTCGTGCACCTCGACACGGGCGAGGTCACGCCGATCACCCGGGACGGCTTCGTCTACCAGCTCCCGACGCGCAGCGGCGCTGGCTTCGCGTATCGCGTGGCGGGGTGGCTGAACGTGGTCCGATCGCTGGACCCGTTCGAGCCGATCGCGATCGGGTTCGACGCGACGCCCATGGCGTTCAGCGACGGCGACGAAGCTCTGTTCCACCTCGAGAACACGGACGGGCGGCTGTATCGGTACGCGTTCGACCTCGGTTGGTCGCAGGTGCTGACGGACCGGACGACGTCGGTCGTCGGGATGTATCCGGTCGACGCGCCGTATCCGATCGTCCGCGCGGTGGTGAACGGGGACTACGGGGTCTTCGCGCTCCTCCGTGACGGGCGGCTGCAACCGCTGCTCGACGAACCCGACGCGCAGGACTTCGCCTATACCGTGCGCACCGACTGAACACGGGCGCCCGGGCGCTTGCGCCGCGGTTGGATCACACCGACCATCCCGCCGCCATGCGGACGTTCACGGGTCGGGAGATCGGCGGCGGCTTGTTGTCGTTGATGGGTCTCGGCATCCTCGCCTCCGGCGTCGTCCGCAGCCCGTGGGTGGCTGGCCGCTTCGGCGGACCCGGCGCGCTCGACCGGATGGACGTCCTCCTCGGTTACTCGCTGTGGGCGTTCGGGATCGGCGTGTTGGTCTTCGTGCTCGGGAGCCTGTTCTCGAGATCACCTAAACACGACGGCCTCGTCATGCTGACGTTGATGCTCGCGGGCGTGATCCTCGCGGACCGCTACGTGCTCGCGTCGTTCGGGCTGCCGCTGTGGGAGCACGATCCGGTGCTGCGCTACCGACACCGCCCCGGCGTCACGCGCTGGATCCACCCGGGAGACCCGTCGCTCGGGCAGTACCACATCAACGACTACGGGCAGCACGACGTGGCGTTCCCGGTCGCCAAGCCGGAGGGTGAGCTACGCGGGCTGATGATCGGCGACTCCGTGACGATGGGGTACGGCGTCCCGCACGAAGCCACCTACGCGACGCAGCTCGAGAAGCTCCTCGCGGCGCACGACAAGACCCACGCGCAGCACCAGGCGATCAACACCGGCGTCCACGGGTACTCGACGTTCCAGGAGCGCGTGGTCCTCGAGGACGCGCTGCGGTTTCAGCCGGACTTCATCGTGGTCGGCTTCTGCCTCAACGACGTCACCGAGCCGTTCATCGTCGACGCGGAGCTCGGCGGCACCGGCGTCGACTACCACGCGGTCCAGCAGACCCCGAGCGCGGCGCTCGGTTGGCTCCTCAACGAGACCGGCGTGGGGCGCGTGATCCAGACGCTGCAGACGCGCGGCAAGACCCTCGAAGCCGAGAAGCGCCACGAGCGCTACGACGTGCGCGCGATGGCGCTCGGCTCCGAGACCGAGCCGCGGTTCGTGGAGGCGTGGAAGTTCATCGAGCAGGACCTCGAGCGGATCTACGCAATCGCCGAGAAAGAAGAGAAACCGCTGCTCGTGCTCGTGTTCCCGTTCACCTTCCAGCTCCTCGCGGAAGACGCGCTGAAGACGCCGCAGCGCATCGTGCTCGACCACGCGAAGCGCCACGGGGTGGACGCGATCGACGTCCTCCCCGAATTCGAGTCCGCGCTCTTCGACGACCCGGAGCTGCTCGCCGCGATGCGAACGAAGTACGACGACGAAGCGATCCGCAAGTTCTACGCGTGGAAGATCCGCGAGTACTTCTTCGACCAAGACCACTTCACCGCGAAGGGCAACGCGCTCGTGGCGAAGCAGATCTACGGTTGGCTCGCGGACGAGGGCCTGGTGACGAAGACCAGCACCGCGTCGATGTGAGTTTCACGGCTCGACAGGCCGTCGGGTCCGCGCTACCGCGCTTCGATGTCCTCGCGATCCCCTCTTGGTCCACCCGCCCTTCGTCGGGCCTCCGCTTGCGCAGTGGTGGTGCTCGGCTTGCTCGTCGCGCCCTCGAACGCCGCCGCACAGGGCACGACCTCCGAGTTCCAGAGCTGGGCGGCGACCTTCCTCGGCAAGAACGTCGGCGACAGCGACTTCACGCTGTGGTTCGACGGGCACGCACGACGCGGCGGTGACAACACGGTCGCGATCATTCGTCCGGCGCTCGGTTATCGACTGACCTCCGATCTCACGGTGCACCTCGGCTACGCGTGGGTGCCGACGTTCAACGACGGTGCGCCGAATCGGCACGAACATCGTGTATGGCAGCAGCTCCTCTGGGTCCCCAAGCCCGTCGAAGGCCTGGTGCTCAACGTCCGACCGCGCTTCGAGCAGCGCCTCGTTCAGGGCGAAAGCGGGCTCGGGCTCCGCGCGCGACTCTTCTTGAGAGCGAACTACCGCTTCGGCGACTCGCCCTTTCTCATCGCCGTTTGGGACGAGGTGTTCCTTCCGGTCAACGACGCGGCCTGGGGCCAGGCCGCCGGGTTCGACCAGAACCGCATCTTCGTGGGACCCGGGATCGTCGGCTACCCCGGGATGCGCGTGGAGGTCGGTTACCTCAACGTGGTGCTGAACCGCGCCACCGACGCGATCAATCACGTGCTCGCGCTGAACCTCTTCCTGCAGCTCTGACCTGAACGACGCTCCGGCGCCGCGGATTGCCGCGAAGGTCGCTTCGCGCTACGCGCGATGGATGGTCTCCGCGATCGTCACGACGCCCACGCCGAAGCTCGAAGCGAGCGTCGACTTCTACACACGCCTCGGCTTCGAGCGCCTCCCCGGTGAGCCGCGCGCGTACTTCGACGACGGTGGCGTCGTGGTGGAGATCGATCCCGACCGCTACGCACGGACCGGCCTTCGGCTCTTTGCGGACGACTGGACGAAGCAGGCGGAGTCGCTCGACGGCGTCGTCGAACGCGACGGGGTGTTCGTCGCTACGGCGCCGAGCGGCGTGCGCGTCTACCTCGACAAGGCGCGGCCCGCGGCGTTGTCCGAACGCAAACCGCGTGACTCTTTCACGCGGCTCGGCAAGTTCGCGGGGCTGAGCGTCGAGACCGCAGACCTGTCGCGCGAGCGTTTGTTCTGGGAGCAGCTCGGCTACGCGGTCGTGCCCGAGAAGAGCGGCGAGTCGTGGCTCACGATGGACGACGGCCGCGGCCTCGGGCTGAGCATCATGCCGATGTTCACGTGCCCGCACCTGTTCTTCAGCCCCGGCCTCACCTACTTCAACAGCGGCAAGAACCTCGACAACCTCGCGAAGATCCGCGAAGCCGGCGTCCCGCTCCTCGAAGAGATCACGTGTTTCAACGAGGAGGGCGTGGCCGACAACGCGATCGTGCAGGACCCGGGCGGCACCGGGTTCTTCGTGTTCAACGACTGACTCTTACGGACACGGTTCACTTCGTCCGGATTCGTCCGGCGCGCGGTCGGACGAATCCTCGGTTCTCGCGTCGGCGACGCGTGGTACGCGGCTTGAACTCGCCTCGTCGCGATGAGCGGTGTCGGCGGGGTTCGTAGCGATCCAACGCTCTTCGTGCGGACGCAGTCCGTCGCGGTGGCCAAGGCCCAGGTCGACGTCGATCCCTTGGATCCGTTGGATCGATCGGTCGTCGCGACGCCCGACCGCTTCGTGCTCCCGGCGCCACCGCCGGTCGAGCGGTTCGACTTCAACGGCTTCGTCGTCGCCAACACCGACGCCTCGGTGATGGCGGCGCTCGTGGAGGTCGCGCAGGACGGCGGGCTCGACGCGGTGCGCGCCCAGCTGCGGCGGGTGCGTGAATCGGTGGAGGCGTTCGCGGACACGTACGAAGGGCGCGGGAACGCCGCGCACGACCGGCGCGCGGAGGCCGGGCGCGATCTGATCGCCAAGCTCGCGACCACGGCCGCGGCGCTGGAGCGTGTCGAGACGAAGGCGGTCTCGGCGGTCGTGTCGCGTGGGTCGGCGGTGGTGCGCGCCGCGGTCGCGCGAAGCCGGTCGAAGCTGGACGACGCGAAGCAGCGCTACGGACTGACCGCGACGCGTTCGCGTCCGCCGAAGAGTGACGTCGTCGTCACCACGTACGCGATGGCGGACAGCCCCGACGCGCGCGACCTCGCGAAGACGTCCGGGCGTTTGGCTGCGCTGCGCGACGAAGTGCTCGCGGCGCGTCGGCTCGCAGGGCGGGCGAAGGCCAGCGCCGCGTACTCGGGGGATCGGTTCGAGCGGTACGACGACGTAGGCGTCACCGTCGCGCAGGCAGAGTCGAAGCAGATCGCGGCGGAGGCTGCGTACGCTTCGGCGCTCGCGAAGGCGATGAAGGCGCACCCGGTGCTGGCGATGTTCCAGGCGGTCGACGACGCCGATGCGCTCGACGCGCTGGCCGCCGGTCCCTCGGCGGAGGCGGCGCGGGTGTTGGGGAGCGAGATCGCGCGAATCGAGAAGAACCTCGCGACGGTGGAGCGGGAGCTCGCCGCGGATCCGGCGGTCGTGTTGTCGATGCCGCGGATCGTGGAGGCGGCGGGGGTGCCGTCGGACCCGCTCCTCGCGCGGATGGTGGAGGACGCGACGGCGGGTGTGGCGCGCGACAAGGTGCTGACGGACGTCGCGATGGCGGCGATCAGCGTCGCGCTGGGGATCGCGGCGGCGATCCCCACGGGCGGGGCGGGCTTCGTGTTGGCCGCGGGCGCGGCGGCGGTCGTCGATGTCGTGGACGTCGTCCGCGAGCTCGATCTGTACGCGACGCAGGCGGCGTTCGCCGGCACGGACTTCGATGAGCGACAGGCGTTCGCGGAGGCGCCCTCGGCGTTCGGCGCGTCGATGGCGGTGTTGGGCGCCGCCGGGTCGGCGGCGGGTGTGGCGCTGGGTTTGTCGGCGCTGGCGAGGGCGATGCGCTCGAACCGCGCGCTCGGATTCGTGGCGAAGAAGCTGATCCGCGAGACGTCGGCGCGCGAGGTCGAAGCGATGTACGCGGCGCTCGGCGCGGAGGCGTTGGAGTCGTGGGGCCTCGAGCTGTCGGGGCGACGCATCGCGGCGTTGGTGGAGGCGCACGCCGATCGGCTCGGCGCGTTCGCGCGTCTGTTGTCGCCCCGGCGCGCGGCGTCGCTCCTGGAGCAGCTCGGCCCCGACGCGCTGCGCGCGTTCGATGGGATGGACCCGCGACTGCTGGATCTCGCGGTCCGGGACTTGGGCATCACGAACGTGCAGGCGCTCGCCCCGCTCGGAGGCGAAGCGGTCGCTCGGGTGCACCAGGCGATGGGGTCGGCGCTCGCGGACATCCAGCTCGCGGTCGTCGGCGACCGCGTCGAGATCGAGGGCCTCGTGCAAGTCACCGACTTCGCGCGCCGCGCCGCCGCAGACCCGCGCGCGATGGCCCAGCTCGCCGAAGTCTCGAAGTCCATTCAAGCGAACGGCGGCCTCGCCGCCGCGACGATCCCCGAGCTGCTCGACTTCGCCGACGCGTGCCGCTGCGCCGGCGTGAAGCTCCCGGAGGGCCTGACCCCGGTGGCGCGCGAGAAACTCGCGGCGGAGCTGAAGCGCGCAAGCAGGGCCAAGGGCACCGCGGGAGACGCGATCGCGCGTCAGGCGCTGGTGGACGGCGCGAGGCTGGGCGCGTTCGACGCGAACAAGAAGCCCCTCCCCGCGGACGCGGTGGTGGTGGACTCGCAGATGCTGATCTCGCGGCGGATCATGGATGAGAGCGGGTACGAAGGGCTCCAGGACGGACAGAAGGCAGCTGTTGCCTTCATGCGACAGATTGAGCCGGAGCGCGTGCGCGTGACCGACGCTGCCACGATCGAGGCACGCCGTGGTTCGGATCTCCCTGGCTTCTCAATGTCCGTGTCCAGAAGCAGCGAGGAGTATGGGGCGGTGATGAAGGCGCTGTGTGACAAGGATGTGGGGACGCCGAAGGGCAGCGCTGACCGATCCATCGTGGCCGATCTTCTTTTTGCCGAGACGGCAGATGGGGCCGCTGCTACGTTCGCGGTGCAAGACACGCGCGTGTTCCGTCGTCTCGCTCAGAACTTCGGTGTCGGTGTCGATCCGACGCTCCGTGATGCAAGTGAGTTTCTTGCGAACCACCCTACTGGATTCATCATCGAGGTTGGCCGTCGACGCCTCCGCGTACTGCCGGTGGCCGCGAAGGTCACGGTCGAATAGGATCAAGAGGAGCCACGACGATGTCTCACGACTGTGACTATCTAAAAGCAACGCTTCAATGTCGGGAGTGCGGCGAAAGCGTTCCTGTCTTGGTTCCTCTCGACGTGCGCGATGTCGAGATCGGCAGCACGTTCCAGGTGGGCGACGCGCTCGAACCCGAGCTCGACTGCCTGGACGGCGTGTACTTCGTGCTCCGCATGCCCAAGGATAGCGAGTCGCTGCGGGTCGTCATGGACTTCAGCTGCGTGAACAGACACGAACTGCCTCAATGGGCCGAAATCGTGTTCATGAACGGTCGTATCGAGCGCGCCGAGAGTGTCACCCTCGATCTGGAGACACTTCGACGAGCTCACGCGATAAGCGGTGAGATTGCGTTCCTCTACGAGCGACGACACGGCATCGATATTCGCGCGATGTCGGAGGAAGATCGGTACCGCTTCATTCTCGAGCACCCTTTGGCGGCGGTCGCGAAGCGTAGCTGACCTCAGACTCCTCGCGCCTGACGTCAGCTCTTCTTCTTCAGGCCCAGCTGCTTCAGCTTCTTGTGCAGGTTCGTGCGCTCGATCCCCAGCACCTCGGCGGTGCGCGTGACGTTCCAGCCGGTCTCCTCCAGCTTGCGGAGGATGTAGTCGCGCTCGACCGCTTCGCGGAGCTCGCGGAGCGTGGGGTTGCCGTAGGCTTCGAGGTTGATGATGCCGGGGCTGTCACCGTCGGCGCCGAGGGTCGGGGGGCGGGCGCTGCCGTCCTGGCCCGCGATCTGCGGGGGGAGATCCGAGAGGCGCACCGGGTTGTCGGCGAGGATCACCAGACGCTCGGCCAGGTTCCGGAGCTCACGCACGTTGCCCGGGAACGCGTAGCCGCGGATCGCCTTCTCCGCCTCTGGCGTGAGCGTCACCGACGGGGACACCGCGTGCTCGCCGGAGAACTGGTCGAGGTACGACTTCATGATGATCAGGACGTCGTCCCCGCGGTCGCGGAGCGGCGGCGAGATGATCGGCACCACCGACAACCTGAAGTAGAGGTCCTCGCGGAAGTTGCCCGCCTTCACCTCCTCCTCGAGGTCCTTGTTCGTCGCCGCGACCACCCGCACGTCGACCACGAACGCCTTCTCGCCGCCGACGCGAATCACCTCGCCGGTCTGCAGCGCGCGCAGCACCTTCGCCTGCGCGTCCATGCTCATGTCGCCAATCTCGTCCAGGAACAGCGTGCCGCCGTCCGCGAGCTCGAAGCGGCCGCGCTTCTTCTGCACCGCACCCGAGAACGCACCGCGCTCGTGACCGAACAGCTCCGACTCGATCAGCTCCGACGGAATCGCCGCGCAGTTCACCTTCACGAACGGCCCCTTCGCGCGCTTCGACGCGCGGTGGATCGCGCGCGCGATCAGCTCCTTGCCGGTGCCCGACTCGCCGGTGACCAAGACGCGCACGCCGGTGCCGGCGACCTTCGCGATCTGCTCCCGTACTTTGTCTATCGCGCCGGACTCACCGAGCATCTCCTCGTCGCCGCCCTCCAGCGCCTGGAAGGCCTGGATGGTGGCGGTCTGCGCGCGCTTTTCGATCGCGTCCGCGACGGTCACGAGGACCCGCTCACGCGACAGGGGTTTTTCGAGGAAGTTCGCCGCGCCGATGTCGCGCGCGCTCATCGCGTCCTCGATGGACGCGTGCCCGCTGATCATCACGACGGGGATCGCCGCGTAGTCGTCCTTGATCTTCTGGAGCATCGTCAGCCCGTCGATCCCCGGCAGGCGGACGTCGAGCAGGATGCAGTCGATGCGACCCTGCGACAGGCGCGGCTCGAACGCCTCGGCCGATTCGAACGTCTCGACCGTGTAGCCCTCACCCTCCAGCACCATGGAGAGCGTGCGGCGGATGTTGCGCTCGTCGTCGACGACCGCGATCCGCTGCCCGTACTGGTCCTGCCCTTCCGACATAGCGTGTTGGATTACCACGCTTTCGGTAAAAAGGCGGAACTTGCTCGCGGGCACTCCCCGCTTGACGGCCCCCGGCCGGACCCGTAGCACCCATCGCATGGCGGAGCCGGGACGCAGCACCGACGATGTCGACGAGCTCGAGCTGCTGACCCGTCCGGGTCGAGAGGAAGACCTCCGCACGTTCCTGTTGTTGCTGCACCCCGCGGACGTCGCGGAGCTGGTCGAGGACGTCGACGAACGCACCGCCGTCGCGATCCTCCGCCACCTCGACGCCGAGCGCGCCGCCAACCTCGTCTCCGAGCTCGATGGCGAAGACGCGGAACGCATCCTCCGCCTCATCGTCCCCGACGAGCTCCGCCCGATCCTCGCGGAGATGGAGACGGACGATGCGGCCGACCTCATCCAGGACCTGGACGAGCTGACCGCGTCGCAGGTGCTCGCGGCGCTCCCGGTCGAGGACCGCGGCGACGTCGAACAGCTCCTCGCGTACGACCCGGAGAGCGCGGGCGGCATCATGCAGACCGAGCTGGTGTCGATCCCGATCGACTCCACCATCGGCTCGGCGCTCGAGCAGGTCCGACAGGTCGCCGACGACATCGACATCATCTCCTGTTTCGTCGTCGACGACGTTGGCCACTATTGCGGCCACCTCGCTCTGCAGGACCTCGTCCTCTCCAAACCCAACACGCCAATCGAGCGGGTGATGGAGCCGAAGATCGTCGAGGTGAAACCGGACGTCGACCAGGAGGAGGTCGCGCGGATCTTCGACCACTACTCGCTGGTCGAGCTCGGCGTGGTCGACGACGACGGCCGGCTGATCGGACGTATCACCGCCGACGACGTGCACGAGGTCCTCGTCGAAGAGGCCGAAGAGGACATGCTCAAGATGGCGGGTACGGCGGCGGAGCCGGAGGTCATCTACTCGGACAAGATCACGCGCATCGTCGGCCAGCGCCTCCCGTGGCTCGGGTCGACCTTCCTCGCCGGGCTGCTCGCGACCTGGATCCTCCACCGCGCGAGCGTGGTGTTCGAGACCGCGGTCATCCTCCTCATGTTCGTCCCGGTCATCACCGGCATGAGCGGCAACGTCGGGACCCAGTCCGCGATGATCATGATCCGCGGTATGGCCGTCGGGCATATCGAGAAGGAGGACCTCGGCCGCGAGATCATCAAGGACCTCGCGGTCGCGTCGATCATGGCGATCGTCTGCGCGGTCTGCGTCACCGGCATCGTCACGTTGTGGCAGAGCCGCGTCGCGCTCGGCCTCTGCGTCGGCGTCGCGCTGGGGCTCTCGATGATCACCGCGTCGTTCCTGGGCTCCACCGAGCCGGCGATCCTTCAGCGCTTCGGCATCGATCCCGCGGTCGCGGCCGGTCCCCTGATCACGTCGCTCAACGACATCTCCGGCGTCACCATCTACACATTCGTATCGCTGTTCTTCCTGCAGTACCTGTGAGAGCGACCACATCGCGCCAACTCGGCGCCGTCGCGGTATCAAGTCCTCATGAAGCTCCGTGCTCTAGGTCTTGCCCTGTTCGCTTCCGGTTTCGTCGCCTGCACGGGCGGCGGCGACGACGACGGCGGTGACGACAACACGAACAACACACCGCAGCCGCGCAACGTAGACCCGATCGCGGGCGGCGGCACCGCCGGCGGAAGCATCGACGGCGTGCTCACGATCTTCGTCCTCGACGAAGACGACGCACCCATCGCCGACGCGACCGTGCTCGTCGCCGACGGCGTCGACCTCTCCGCACGCACGGACGCCGAAGGGCGCGTCGACTTCAACGACGCCGCGCTCGCCAAGGGTGTCTCCGTCCACATCTTCAAGGACGGCTTCGAGTTCTCCTCGGCGTTTGGCTTCGACGCCTCCGTCGTGACGATCGTCCTCGACGACGGCGCCGACGTGGAGCCCCCGATGGGCCAGGTCGGCACCGTGACCGGCACGATCACCGGCTGGGAGAACCTCCCCGCCAACTCGGCGACCGCCGCGCGCGTCGCGCAGATCTCGGCGCTCGGCGACGACCTCGCCGACTTCATGCAGGCGCCGCGCCCCGGCACCGCGACGCTGATGGACCCCGAGGGCACGCCCACGAACCTGGTCATCAACGGCAACGACCCCTTCCCGATGTGGACGGACTACGCGCTCCGCGCCGACACACGCGCCGAGAAGATCCTCGCGGTCTCCGGTCTGTTCGACGTCCCCACGCAGACCTTCGACATCACGCACATCGGCATCGCCGACGCCGCCCTGACCGCGGGCGCCACGGTGAGCGCGAACCTCGCGCTGTCGAACGCGCTCGACACCGAGCTGACGATCACCGCGTCGAACCTCCCGATGCTCGCCAACGACAACGCGCTGTTCGCCGCCGAGCTCGACGGCCTCCTCGTCCCGCTCTCCGGCGGCGCGCTCGACAACGGGATGCGCACCGGGAACGGCCCGGCCCTCTCGGGTGACTTCGCGAGCGCGCGCTACGTCGCGCTCCTGCAGTTCTTCTCGGACGACGAGGTCGGCGACGTCGCCGCGTCGACCGCGTTCGCCATCGCGCGCGGCACCGACACGTCGTTCACGTTCGACAGCGTCCTCTCCCCGCCGAACGCTCCCACGGCCACCGGCCGCATGGTCGGCACGAGCGCGGTGACGGGCGCCTCGGTGACCATCATGGATCTGCGCACGGCCGAGGACGACAAGTCGCTGTGGAACATCGTCGTCTTCGGCGGCACCGACCCGACGGTCGCGCTCCCCGCCGTCCCCGACGGCATCAACGACCCCCTCACGGGCGGCCGAATCCTCGAAGCCACGGTCCTCGACTTTGGCGCCACGAACCTGAACGACGTCGCCTTCGAGTCGCTGGAAGAGGAGTCCCTCTCGAGCGCCTCGACGCGCGCCGAAGTCAGCTTCTGATCGGCGGGCCTCGAATCTCGTAGCCGGTGCTCCGCCGGCTACGGGACGGGCCCCAGCTCCACCCGCCACAGCCTCAGCTCGCTCCCGAGGAACGCCTCCGTCGGCGTCGAGTACGTCACGTAGTGCGCCGCGCCGTCCGACCACTCCGGGTGGTGCACGGCGTCGTAGGGCGCGTGGTCCTCGGGGGCCTCGAACAACGTCGTCGCGTCCGACCACGGGCCCGTGAGGGACGGGGCGGTCCGGGCCTTCACGTCGTGGGAGAACGGCGCCGAGTAGATCGCGAGCCACGCGTCGAGCGTCTCGTCGTAGGCGACCTCCAGAATCGAACCGGCGTCGAAGAGGTCCTTCGCGTCGCCGGGGTTGGCGACCCACTGGTCCCCGTCGAAGTACCGCCAGTCCTCGAACGCCTCGAAGTGATCGAGCGGCGCCCGCGCGAGGCGACACGCGTGTGTCCCGAGCGAGACGGGGCAAGAGAAGACGTGGAGGAAGTCACCCTCCACCACCGGCGCGTGCAGCCAGGGCCCTTCGTCGGCCGTCCACAACAGGTCCGGGTGTCCCTCGACACGATCGACCCAGAGCCGCTCCGCCGGCGCGTCGTAGTCACGCCAACGCGCGAGCGACGAGCCGACGCCCTCGAAGCTGAACTCCCCCGGCTCGGCGTAGATCAGCTCGTAGAACACCACCGCGTCGCCGTCGGGGAGCTCGACCGCGCGCCCCGGCCACGCCGCGTAGCGCGCGCGGCACGGCTCGACCTCGCAGTCATCACCCGCGTGGGCATCGATGAACGTCTGCTCCGCGAGGGTCGGCGGCAACACGTACCTCGGCGCGCCCGAAGCGTCGACGGGGTCCGTCAGCGTGAAGCCGTCCTTCGAGCCCGTCGCGTAGGAGTTGTGGTGCCAGTTCTCCCCGCGCGCGTCGGGCGCCTCCAACACCGTGTCTCCGAACGTCCACACCGAGCGCCCGAAGACCGTCGAGCTGAGCGCGCCGTCTCGCCCGCGAATGTTGGGGTCCTGCGTGACCAGGCCGAGGTCGGATACCGCACGCACCTCCACGGCTTCCCCACCGCAGGCGCTCACGAGGAGCCAGACGAGGACGAGACGACGCATCGACACGACCTACAACTCACGCTGGCGAGTTGGCGATCTCAGAGGCCCTGACGCAGCTGTTCGGCCTCGAGGATCTTGTACGGGTACGGATCCCCGTGCACCGCGGCCAGCGCGAGGTACCGGTCGATGTGCTCGCGCGCCTCGGTGCTACGCCCGAGTCCATTCAGTAGAAACGCGAGCTCGAAGTGCACCGACTGGTTGCGCGGCGCCTGCGCGAGCTCGGCGCGGTACGCGGTGACCGCCATGTCGGCCTTCACGCCGTCGCCGGTGGTCTCGTACTCGATCACGTACGCCTGCGCGATCTTCTTGTGCATCCCCGGCCTGAATGGCTGCTCGTGCAGCACCTCGTCGAACTGCGCGACCGCCTCGGCGGTCTGGTACAGCCGCGTCGTGGTCGACGTCTCCGTCCGCGCTCGCTTCAGTAGAATCGTCCCGAGCCGCGCGCGCGCGATGAGGAGGTGCCCGTCCAGTCCGATCGCCTCGCGGTAGTCCGCCTCGGCCGCGGCGACGTCCTCGAGGTCGTCCTGCCGGTACATCCCGCGCTGCGCGAACTCCCACGCGCTGCGCGGCTGATCGATCTTCAGCGAGGGCCAGTGCACCTTCGCCTCGAAGAACAACGCCGGCTTTTCGCGCTGCGCGATCGGCTTCGCGCCGATGCTGTCGACGCCGGAGTAGTACGGCTCCTGCGCCGTCGCGACGGCGGGAGCGAACAGCAGGATGATGAGTGCGCGTTTCATCGTCGTCCTCACGGGGTCACCGAGACCATGGTTTCGGCGGTCGCGATGTCCCGCACGATCTTCAGGTGGCGGTCGATCCGCGCCTCGTCCATCAAAGTGAAGTCGTGGTCGGCCGGACCGCGGCGACCCTCGGCGCCCTGGTAACCGAACCGCGCGACGTCGAAGCCCGCGACCCGCGCGTCCGTCGGCGGCAGCTGGTACGGCACCGACCCGGACGTGCGCGCGAGGAAGCGCATGAACAGCGGCGGGAAGTGCTGGAAGTGCACCTTCGCCTGCACCTTGATCGGCCCCACGATGTCGACACCAAGCGACGCGAGCTTCGCGCGCGTCGGCAGCATCACCTCGTAGCGGTACGTCCGCGGCACGAGCGGCTGCAGCGCGCGCCAGTTGTCGACCGCGTTCGCCAAGCCGGCGGAGAACGTCTCTTCCTCGACGATCTGAGTCAGCAGCTCCCCGGTGCGCGGGTGCCGCCGGTTCGACGCCGGGATGCCGGTCGGCGCATCGTTGAACATCTCCGGTCCGTACAAACGAATCAGCTCGTTGCGGAACAACACGAGCCCCGTCGCCTCGCCCTCGAAGATGCGCGCGAGCGGCCCGGCGTCCGGACCGCGCTCGAAGATCTCGTTGTCGTGGGTGAACGGGTTGATCGTCACGAGGAGGTGTCCGAGGTCCTCATCGTCGAGGTTGCCGTCCGGCGTCAGCTCACCCGTCTCCGGGTGCGCTTTGTCCGTGAGGTAACCGGATTGGTAGAGCACGAAGTCGTCGCCGTTCGCGTCCGGCGCGCTCACCGTCAGCTCGATCCACGTCGTCCGCTCCTGCGAGAAGCCGGACGGGAAGTTGTGCCCGGTCAGCGCGACCGCCGTGACCCGCACGTCGAAGGGCTCGCCGAACGTCGCCGACGCATCCGTGCGCGACAGATCGATGCGCACACTCGCGTCGAGCAGATCCTTGCGCCGCGTCTCGAGTGAGTGCGGGACGCCGAACTCGTCCTCCCCCTCGCGGTACGTGTCGGGGCGATCGGGACCGAGCCGCGCGCGCAGCTCTTCGTCCGACAGCAGCGGTACGTCCACTCCGGTGAACTGGTGCGTGACGATCGGGCGGTCCGGCAGCTCGATGCCGCGGCCCGTCGGATCGTCGATCCCCACCGCGGCCTTGCCCATCGCGAACACTCCGGGCGTCGGACCCGTCACGGTGAGGGTGTCGCCGGTGGTCTCGTCGACGACCTGGTACGTCGCGTCGTCCGTGTACGGGTACAGCGACATGTGGCAGTCCTGACAGCGCACGACCTGCCCGAACGGGTTCGCCTCCGGGTCGGCGTACGCCTGCTGGCTCCACTCCGTGCCGAGGTTCTCGAGGCGGAAGTACGGGAGCGTCTCGTCCTCCGGCGCGATGACGTTACCGCTCGGCACCCGCACGTCGTGACACGCGATGCAGAACTCCGAGCTGCGCAAGAAGTCGATCTTCGCCGGGTCCGAGCTCGACTCGTGGAACGCGACGCCCTCTTCGCCGAACGGCCCCGCCGGTCGCGCGTCCGCGAACGGACCGACCTTCAGATACGTGGCGTCGTACTCCAGCGCGTTGTTCGCGAAGCCGTCCTTCGCGAGGCTGCGCTCGAACGCGGGGCCCTGCACGTTGTGGCAGACGTCGCAGGTGATCGCATGCGCGCCGAGCGACGGGCCGGAGCCGGCCGGCGGCGGACCGCCCGGGACCTCCGGGAGCACCTGCTCGCCGTTGGCGTCGACGAGGTGATAGTCGCGCAGCGGACGCACGTTCGTGATGCGACGGAAACACGCGACGGTCGATGTCTGCGTGCAGTTGGGATCCTCGGGCTCGAGCACGCCCTGCCACTCCGGAATCTCGCGGCGGTCCGGGTCGTCGCCGACGAGCACCGCGGCCGACGCGTGGCACCCGATGCAGAACGCGGAGCGGATCTGATCGCCGCCCGTCGGCGGGACGCTGTTGAGCACGTTCGTGCCGCCCTCTTCACCCTCCTGCGGATAGACCGGGCGTAGGTTGTTGCCGATGGCGCCGTCCTCGAGCGCCGCCTGCGCGGCGAAGTTGCCTGCAAGCTCGAGGGAGTTCATCAGCGGGCTGACCGAGCGGTAGCCGGACATGACGCTCTGCTGGGTCTCGTCGAACTGGCGCTGGTGGCAGGGCGCGCAGTTCTGCGGGGGTTGGTACGGCTGCGGGGCGGCAACGAACTCCGGCCCGGGCGACGTCGTCGTGACTTCGCTCTTGCAAGCCACGACGGCGAGGCCGATCAACACGATGGGGCGACGCACGAAAAATATCCTCGTGCGCGCGCGGCGTACGCGCAAGTCCCCTTTGTCTTCGAAGGCTTAGGGGTCAGGTGCTCTTCGCACCGGAAGTGACGATTCGCTCCAGGTCCGGATCGATTCGATACCCGAGGCGACGCGCGCGGCTGAGGTGCTCGGCGGCGAGGGCGTAGTCCCCCTTGCGCGCGAGCAGCTCGGCGAGTTTGTGGTGCGCGCCGGGGTGGTTCGGCTCGAGCGTCATGACCCGCTTCAACGACTCCAGCGCTTCACCCACGTGCGTCCCTTCGCCGCGCTGCATGAGCAACATGCTCAGGCGGTAACACGCGGTCACGCTGTGCGGGCTGCGGACGACACGCGCACGCGCGAGGCCGATGTCGCGATCCAGATCCGGGTTCCCGCTCTCGGTGGACACGTTCTTGTGTCCAGCGTGCTCGCGATCCTCGGGCGGCAGCCCTCGGCGCGCGCTCGGCGGCGGCGGCGGAGGCGTCGTACGCGCGGGGCGGTTCTGGCGAATCGGGCGGTTCGCGGGCGCGACCTGATTTGGACCGGAGGGCGCCGGCTTCACCGGGAGCTCGTGGTCCTCCGCCTCTTCCTCCTCGAAGTCGTACATCGAGCCGGGCGGCACCGGCGTGTTCTTCGGCGGCGCGTGCTGCGGTCCGGCGCCGCGCGGCGTGCTCACGCCGGGGCGCTTCGGCTTCAACATGTCAGACGGCGGGCGCGGCGGATTCGCGAGCGCCTCGTTGCGCGGCACGACCCAGTCCGGGAGCTCCGGCTTCGCGCGCTCCGGCGCGGCCTCGGGTTGCGGCTCCGGCGTCCCCTGCACGACGGGGGCTTTCGGCGGCGACGCGTGAACGGAACGCGCCGCGATGATGTCGGAGCTCGTTCCGGTCGTGAAGAAGCGCTGGCTCCCCTCCACCGGCGACTTGCTCGGCGCGCGCGCGATCCCGTCCGTCACGATCGCCGAAGTGGGGAGCCGGAGGATCGCCCCTTCATCGCCGTCATGCTGATCGGTGCGGCGTGCGTCGGGCGTCGCCGCACGCATCACCTGCGGTGCGTCATCCCGTGCGTTCCGCGGCGCATCCCGCGCGACGTTCGGCGCGTCGGCGCGTTCTCTCTGCGGCGCATCGGCGCGCGCGACGCTCGGTGCGGTCGGCGGGGCGGGGCGCGGGAGGCTCGGCGGGGCGGCGCGCGGGGGGCTCGGCGGGGCGGTACGCGGAGGGCTCGGCGGGGCGGAGCGCGGGAGGCTCGGCGGCTGCGCGCGGGCGACGCTCGGTGCGTTCGAAACACTCGGAGCACTCGGCGGTTCAGCGCGGGCGACGCTGCCGCTGCGACCCTCGTTGGATGCGGCGCGGTGCTCGGCGATCTGGGGCGCGTCGACCTCCTCGCGCAGCGCCCGGAGCTCGTGGCTGCCGATGTCGAGGATGGGCGGGCGGTCTTCTTCGACGGCGCGCGGTCCGTCGCTCGGCGCCGGCTCGGGGAGCTGACTCGCGGCGGCCTCTTCGAAGAACGAAGCAAACACACTCTTCGTCCCCGCCGGCTCGGGCGCGGGGGGCGCCTGCGTGTACGTCGGATCCTCGTCCTCGTCGAAGGAGGCTCGTGGCTCTTCTTCGTCGGCGGTCGACGCGTCCTCGTCGTCCTCGAACGCCGCGCGCCAACCCTCGTTCGATCGAATGCGGCGCCAGACCTCTTCGGACGACGGCGCATCGACCTGACGTTCGTCGAGCGTCGGCAGATCCGGCGGCGACGGCGGCGCCGCCGTGCCGGGGTGCGCGGAGCTCGTGCGCGTCGTCGGCGCGACTCGGACGGCCTCGTCGATCGAGCCGCCGCGGACCGTACCCTGATCGCGTTCCTCGCCGGGCTGCTCCGCGGTGACGCGCGACGACGGCGTCTTCGGCGACGTGTCCGTGGGGTCGAGGTCTTCGCGGGCCACCGGCGTCTTCGGCGACGCCTCCGTCTGGTCGAGGTCGCGCGCCGACACGCGCGACGACGGCGTCTTCGGTGACGTGATCTCGTCCGCGTCCGCGACGGCGTGCGCGGACGTGTCGACGATCCGCGGTTGGCCCGGCGCGAGCTCGGACGCCTTCGGCGACGTGTCCGTATCGTCGACACTCCGCGCGGCGAGCAGCGACGACGGCGCCTTCGGGGAGGTGTCCGTGTCGTCGACGCCGCGCGGCGGCTCCGTCGAAGCGCCGGGTGCGTCGGTGTCCGGCTCGGCGACGACGAGGTCGTCCGTCTTGGGACGCGGCGGCTCCGCCGCGAGCTCTTCTTCGGCGTCGAGATCTTCTTCGGTCGGTCCGTCGAGCGGGCGGGCGTCGATCTCTTCGGGGCGCTGCGGGCGCTGCTGGTTCGTCGCGGCCGGATCCACGATCTGCAGCGACGGTCGCCGCGTCACGAGCGGGATCGGCTCCGGGGCCGCGATGTCCGACAGCGAGTCCGGATCGACGCGCTCCGCCACGATGTCCGGCTCCGGCGTCGTCGCCAGGCCGGTGGGCGTGAGCGGCTCGTCGTCGACGATCTCCGGGAGGTCGTCCGTCGTCGACTCCGGCAACGGCGGCGGCGGGTTCGGAATGCCGGTGGGGAGATCGACGCTGCTGTCGTCGAGCGCGTCGAGATCGATCACCACCGACTCCAGACGCGGCGGCTCGGTGGAGCGCGAAGGCTCGTCGCCGATCTCGACGTCCTCTTCGATCATGCCGCGGCCGGTCGCGACGAAGTTTCGGAACGCGGTCTTCAACTCCGACGTCACGGCGACCAGGTTGATCTCGATGATCGGTCGCTTGCCGCGCTCGGCCTTCGACTTGGTCTCGGCGACGTACCCTTCGAGGATCCACTCCGCGTGCGACCCGGGGTGCACGACGAGGAGCTCGACCTCGGTGCCGTCCTCCTGCGCGACGGGCGTCTCGATGCGCACGCGCCCCTTCGCGAGCTCGCCGCGGTAGAACGCCCACAGGCGACCGAGGTCGCGGGGCTTGATGATGAAGGTCGGGGTCTCGTCGTCCTCGGGGAGATCGGACGGAAGCTCCAGCTCCACCGGGGCCTTCGCGATCTGCGGGAGCGCGCGCTCGCCCTCGACCTCGGGCGCGGCCGCCGCGGCCTCTTCGAGGAAGCCGGTGCCTTCGACGCGGAGCTTCTCGAGGAAAGCCTTCCACCGCGACTTCGCGCTCGCGTCGAACAGGAAGAAGTCGAGCCCGAGCCCCGCGGTCTGCGCGCGCGTGTCACGGTTCATCAGATCCGCATGACGCGCGACGACAGCGGTGACGTTGATGTTCGCCCGCGGCTCGGGCAACGCGATCTCCAGCTCGATGTACTGACGGAGCGGTCGGGCCTTCGGGGAGAACACGGCGATCCCGTGTGCGGAGACGTCGGCCGTCGTCGTGCGCTCTCCGCCGTGGCCGTCCTTGAGCCAGATGGGCAGCGCGACCTCGAAGCGCTCTGAACGACGGCGGTTGGTCATGTGGGGGACCGAAGGCAGCATAGGGAGCACGACCCGCGGTGGGAAGATTGAAAGCGGGCGAATCCGGACAGTTGCGACGATCGTCCGACCCGGGGAAAACCGACTCGGGAGCCACATTCCAACGTTGGGATTTCGAACGTTCGTCTGCCATGTTCCCGGGCCGTGCAGTTTCTCCTCGTGCTCGTCGCCGCCGGCCCACTCGCGGACTACGACGCGCTCGTCGAAGCCCGAGCGGCCGCCGAAGCGGGCGACGCGAAGAAGGCGATCGCGGCGATCGACCGGATCGCGCCGCGGAAGGTATGCGCGCCGGACTTGATGTTCGAGGAGGCCTCGCTGCTCGCGCCGAAGCTGCTCGCGAAGACTCGGCCCGCCGCCGCGGCCGAACGGCTGTTGGCGCTGCCGCCCGACGGCGCGCGGCTGCGGCGCGCGATCGACCTGCTCCGCGCGGCGGAGGAGGAGACCCGCGCGAAGGCCGCGGAGGCGACGCTGCTGACGACGGTCGTCGACACGCCCGAGGCGCGCGCGCTCGCGAAGGCGCTCGGCGGGGAGGGGATCGCGGAGCGGTTGGACGTCGACGGGCGCATGAAGCGCGTGCGCGCGTTGCTCGACCTGCACGAGAGCCGCGAGGCCAACGTCGAGGCGCGGCGGCTCGGGAGCGCCGTCGGACCGAAGCACGCGTACGCCTGCGAGATCGCGTACGTCGTGGGGAAGACGGAGCGGAAGATGCGCCGGTACAAGCCGGCGATCGCCGCGCTGGCGGACGCGCGGAAGCGGTGCGACGCCGCGAAGAACGACGACTTCGCGCGGCGGTCGGCGCTGCTGGAGATCCAGGTGCGTGGGATCCGCGGGCAGACGATCGGCACGCGGAAGGTCGCTTCGTGGTTGGAGTCGAAGCACCCGAAGCACTCGTACGTGGACGACGCGTGGATGATCGTCGCGGAGGTCCTCGACCGTCGCGGGCAGCCGGCCGAAGCCAAGAAGATCTACGACCGGATCCGCACGATGGGCGGCGACCAGGTCTCGATGGCGGCGTGGCGGCTGGCCTTCGATTCCATTCGAGCGAACGACGCCAAGACCGCGCTGCCGCTCCTCGCGCAGATCGTCGAATCGGATCCGCCGCGCGCGGTCGAGACCGCGCGCGCGCACTACTGGACGTACCGACTCGATCCGAAGGGCCGCAAGGCCGCCCTCGCCGCGCTGACCGCGCGACCGTCGTTCTATACGTGGCTGGCGCTGGATCGACTCGGCCGCGAGGACGAGAAACGCGCGAAGACCCTGCGCGCCGCGCTGCTCGCGAACCGAGGCGCAGGGGGCGGTGAGGCGGGCGCCAGCGGCAACGCGAACGGCAGCGCCAGCGGCAACGCGAACGGCGGCGCCGGCGCCTCCCCCTCCCCGAGCGGCGACCGCTGGGCCACCACCCTCGCGCGCGCCGCGGCCCTGCACGCCCGCGGCGCGACGGAGCTCGCCGTCGCGGAGCTCGCGATCCTCGAGTGCTGGGACCTCGACCACGCCCAGGCGCATGACCTCGCGCGCGCCTACCACGGGTACGGCGCCTACCCCGAAGCGCAAGGTGTCTTGCGCCGCCGTCACGATCTCTTCGACGCGCTCACGCCCGACAACGCCGCGGTCTGGCGCCTCGCATACTCGCGTGCGTTCGAAGCGGAGATCGACGAGGCCGCGAAGCAGGCGAAGGTGGAGCCGTGGTTCCTCATGGGCCTCGTCCGCGAGGAGAGCACCTTCGACCCCGAGATCGTCAGCTGGGCCGGCGCCGTCGGCCTCGCGCAGCTGATGCCGCCCACCGCGGTCGGCGCGTACGCGGAGGTCTTCAAGGGGCGCCTCGACATCGAGGACACGCAGCGCCTCACCGACCCCGTCCTCAACCTCCGCCTCGGCGCGCACGTCCTGAAGTCCGGGCTGCGCCGCTTCGGGACCGAGCCGCTCGCGCTCGCGGCGTACAACGGCGGCCCCGGGCTCACCGCGCGGGTGCTCCCCAAGACCCCCACCGACTTCGACCTCTGGGTCGAGACGATCCCCGTCAAAGAGACCCGCCGCTACGTGAAGCGCGTGACGGAGACGTGGGGCCTGTACCGCTTCTTCTACGCCGACGAACCGTTCGTGGACCTCCCCGACCAGGTCCAACCTCGTTGAGATTGACTTTCGTTCTCAGAACGCCGGATCGTCCTCGTCGTGACGCTGGATCAGCTCCCCACGGATCGTCCTGCGACCATCCGCGCGATCGAGGGTGACCGCAGCCCGGTCGTCCTGCGGCTCATGGAGATGGGCATGGTGCGCGGCGCGTCGGTGTCGGTGCGCAAGCGGGCGCCGCTCGGCGGGCCGCTCGAGCTGCGGGTGCGCGACTACGTGCTGTCGATTCGGCGGTCGGAGGCGAAGCGGTTCGTCGTGGAGGTGGCCGCGTGACGGGTGCCCTCGTCGCGCTCGCCGGCAACCCGAACTCCGGCAAGACGACGCTCTTCAACAAACTCACCGGCCTCCGTCAGCGGGTCGGCAACTACCCGGGCATCACGGTCGAGCGGCGCCTCGCGAAGGCGAACTTCGGCGACGACGTCACGCTGATCGATCTCCCCGGCACCTACTCCCTCGCCGCGCAGAGCCGCGACGAAGCCGTCGCCTTCGAGGTCATCACCGGGCGCACCGACGACCCCACGCCGACGCTCACGGTGATCGTCGTCGACGCCTCGAACCTGGACCGCAACCTCTACCTCGCGTTGTCGATCCTCGAGCTCGGCTCCCCGTGTGTCGTCGCGTTGAACATGACCGACGCCGCCTCCGAAGCCGGGCGCCCGGTCGACGCGAAGCGCCTCGCGGAGCAGCTCGGCGTCCCGGTCGTCCCGATCGTCGCGAAGCGCGGCGAAGGCCTCGACGACCTCACCCGCACGATCGAAGCCGCCCTCGCCGACCTCCCCGCGACCTATGAACGCAAGTGGCGCCTCGACGACGAAGCCGAAGCCCGCCTCGCGAAGGTCACCGAAGCCTCCGGCCACGAAGGCACCGCGCTGTGGGCGATCACGTCGATCGCCGCGACGTCACGGCACGACGAGAGCCCCGTCGACCCCAAGCTCCTCGACGCCGCACGCGCGCACGTCGACCTCGCCGAAGCGATCATCGAGCGCCGCTACGAAGTCGCGAACGCCGCCGCCGAGGCCTCGATCGATCGCAGCCAACGCACGGCCGAATCCAAGAGCGACAAACTCGACGCCGTCCTCCTGCACCCCGTCTTCGGCATCGTGATCTTCGCGGTCGTCATGGCGATCGTGTTCCAGAGCATCTTCGCCTGGGCGGAGCCGCTGATGGATCTCATCGAAGGCGCGGTCGGCGCGACGCAGGGCTTCGTCACCGACACGCTCCCCGAAGGTGCGATCCGCGACCTGCTCGTGGACGGCGTCGTGGGCGGCGTCGGCAACGTGATCGTCTTCGTCCCGCAGATCGGGATCCTGTTCCTGTTCATCGCGATCCTCGAAGACTCCGGCTACCTGGCCCGCGCGGCGTTCATCTCGGACCGCTTGATGGCCCGCATCGGTCTGCACGGTCGTGCGTTCGTGCCGCTGATGTCCGGCTTCGCGTGCGCGGTTCCGGCGATCATGGCGGCGCGTTCCATCGAGTCCCCGAAGGATCGCCTCGTCACGGTCCTGGTGACGCCGCTGATCTCCTGCTCGGCGCGCCTCCCGGTCTACATCCTCATCATCAGCGCGCTCTTCGCGTCCGACGAGAAGGTGCTCGGCATCCTCTCGCTCGGCGGCCTGCTGATGCTGGCGATGTACGTGCTGTCGGTCGTGTTCACGGTCGCGGTCGCGTTTGTCTTCAAGCGCACGCTCCTGAAGAGCCCGACGCCCCCGCTCGTGCTCGAGCTCCCGCCGTATCGCGCGCCGGAGATCGGCTCCGTCGCGCGCCAGGTCTACGAGCGCTGCAAGGTGTTCATCCGCGACGCGGGCACGATCATCCTCGCCTGCTCGATCGTCCTGTGGGCGCTCGTCTACTTCCCGCGCGACCCGGACCTCGGTGAGTTCGATCCCGCGCAGGAGGCGGTCAGCCTCCGCGACGCGACGAACACTGCGATGTCCTACGCGCAGACTCCGAAGCAGAAGGAGCAGGTCCGCGAGAAGGCGGAGGTCGCGTTCGAACGGCTCCAGCAGCGCGCGGAGGAGCACCGCCTCGGCGCGAGCTACGCGGGCCGCATCGGGCACGCGATGGAGCCGATCATCGCGCCGCTCGGCTACGACTGGAAGATCGGCATCGGTCTGCTCGCGTCGTTCGCAGCGCGCGAGGTCTTCGTCTCCACGATGGGCCTCGTCTACGGCGCGGGTGAGGACGCGGACGAAGAGAACACCACGCTCCGCGAACGCATCGCGGCGGAGCACACACCACTCGTCGGCCTGTCGCTGATGATCTTCTTCCTCCTCGCCGCGCAGTGCATGAGCACCATCGCGGTGGTGAAACGCGAGACGAGCTCCTGGAAGTGGCCGATCTTCATGCTCGTCTACATGAACGTCCTCGCGTGGGTCGCCGCGCTCGTCGTCTACCAGGGCGGGAAGTTGCTCGGGTTCACGTGATGTTCAGCGACGCCTGGGTGCAGGAGCTCGTCGCCCTTGTCATCGCGGGGCTCGCGTTTGTGTACATGGTCCACAAGATCACCGGGTGGCCGCGCCGCAAGAAGCCGACCGCGAACGTCGTGATGGGCTCACGCCTCGAGCGCGGCCTGAAGAACGCGAACAAACGCGACTGTCACTGAGAATCGGCACGTCATTTTCTTCGTTACGGTCGCGCGGCGGTCCGTCTCTCACCCCCCGAGACGTGAACGTATTGACGCCCCGAACCGCATGGGTGACGCCTCGACCCGACGTGCCCGAGCGTGAAGATGACCTGGCACGCGTCCGTGCCGTCATCCGCGGTGAGCAAGGGGCCTTCGAGCGCCTGAAACAGGACACCGCGGGGATCGTGATGAGCTGCCTGGGCCGCGCGATCACGAAACGCCCCGCGTCGAGGCCGGACCGCGACGACCTGTTGCAGTCGTTCTACCTGTTCCTGCTCCAGGACGACTGCCGCGTCCTCACCACTTACTCGGGGCGCGCGGCCCTCACGACCTGGATGCACAGCGTCGCGATTCGGTTCTTCTTCCGACAGACGGCGCGCATCGAACGTCGTGTTCACGCACCCATCGACGAAACCGCCGCGAAGGAGCTCCCGACGGACTCGCCGAACCCCGAGGAAGCGACCCTGACCACCGCGCGCGTCACGGCCGTCCGCGCGCTGCTCGACGGACTGCCGGACGACGACCGCGTGATGCTCAAGCTGATGTACGAGCAGGAGGCCTCGACGACCGTCGTCGGCGAAGTGCTCTCGCTCAGCGCGCCGGCCGTCCGCATGAAGAAGAAGCGGCTCTTCGCCCGCCTCGCCGCGAAGCTTGGAGGTGATGCGCTATGATGATCCGTCGAGTGAAGGACCCCGCGGAAGAGCTCGAGGCCTTCGTGGCCCACAACGCCGACGCGTTGCTCGGGGACTCCGTCGAAGCCGGCCACATCACCGACGAACGCTTCGCGCTGATCGCGGAGGGCGGCGCACCGCTCACCGACGAAGAGCGCGCCCACATCGCGCGCTGCTCCGAGTGCGCAGCGATCGTCGGCGAGCTGCTCGAAGCCCACGGCGCCGCGCCGAAACGACGACGCCGGCCCGCACACTGGGCCCGCCGCGGAGCGACCGTCGCGCTGATCGCCGCCGCGACCGCCGCCGTGCTCGTCTTCGCGCCGCGCGACGAGCTGCGGTCGAAGGGGGCCTCCGAGGTTCGGTCCGCGGACGTCGCGCTCCTGGCGATCGGCCCCGACGGCAAACGCGACCTGCGCACCGGCGACACGATTCGGCCCGGGGAACAGATCGGCTTCAAGTACGGCAACACCGAGGGCGCGCACCGGACCCTCACGATCGCGGGCTGGGACGGCCGACGCGTGCACTGGTACTACCCGGAGTCGGTCGACGGCGCCGCGGAGGTGATCCGCGGCGGCGCCGACGCCAAGAGCGTCCGCCTCCCCTTCGACATCAAGGTCGACGACGACTACCAACCGGGCGCGCTACGGATCATCGCGGCGTTCGACGCCTCGCCCGCCGAGGTCGCGGCGGCGCTGAAAGCGAAGGATCCGAACCGCCTCGAACACCGGCAAGTGTTCGACGTCCGGGTGGAGGCGCCATGATCGGAGCGCTGCTGCTCGCCGCCACGGCGACCGTGACCTCGACGCCGCTCGTGCAGTGGGGACCTCCGGGCGTCCGTCCGCCGTCCTTCGCGATCGTCATCGGCAACAACCACCCCCTCCCCGGCAGCGACTACGAACGACTCCGCTACGCCGACGACGACGCGATGCGCGTCGCGAGTTTCCTCGAAGGGCTCGGCACCCAGGTCTACCTGCTCGCGGGGGTCGACCAGGAGACCGCCGTGCGCTTCGGCGATCGCGCCAACCGCGCGCGCGTCCCCACGCGCGAGGCGTTGGAGGCGGCGCTCGAAGACGTCACGCGCGCGATGGAGGTCGTCGAGGACCGCAACCCGGAGCTGTACTTCTACTTCTCCGGCCACGGCACGGTGACCGCCGCCGAGGCGTACCTGCACCTCGTCGACGAGCCGTTCTCGCGCACCGACCTCGCGGAGCTCGTCCTGCGCAAGGTCCCCGCCTACCGCAAACACGTGATCATCGACTCGTGTCACTCGTACTTCCTCGTGAGCTCACGCGGACAGCGCGTCCCGGCGGCGCTCACGGAGGACACCCTCGAGCGTCACCCGAACACCGGCTTCCTGCTCTCGACGAGCGCCGAGGAGGAGGTCCAAGAGTGGAGCGGCTACCAGGCCGGGGTGTTCAGCTACCAGGTGCTCGGCGCGCTGCAGGGCGCGGCCGACGTCGACGGCGACGGCATCGTCACCTACGCGGAGGTACAGGGGTACCTCGTCGCCGCGAACCACGAGGTGGACAACGCCAAGGTCCGCATCCAGCCCTTCGTTCGCCGACCGCACACACGCGGGGCTTCGCTCGTCGATCTCCGCGGTGTCGAACCGGAGCGACGCCTGCACATCGACGCCGAGCTGGCCGGCCACTTCTACATCTCGGACGCCGCCGGGCGCCGCGTGCTCGACGCCAACAAACCCGCGGGCATGGCGCTCGCGCTGGTGAGTGAACGCGAACGCGAGCTGTACCTGTTCGCGGAGCGGTCGGTGCATCGGATCGAACCGCGACCCGATGGGCTCGTCCTCGGCGCGCCGCTCGCGGACGCGACGGATCGACTCGCGTCGCGCGGGCCGATAGCGGACGAGCTCCGGCGGAGTCTATTCAAAAGAGCGCTGACGCCGGAGTTCGTCGCAGGCGTCGAAGCGATGGCCCTGCAGACGACGTCGACGACCCTCGATGCGCCCTACGTACCCGCCGTCTCCTGGTACGACGACAACACGACGCTGGCGTTCCTCGGATCCGGCCTCGCGATCGCGGGGGGCGGCGCGGTGCTCTCGATGCTGGCGGCGGACGCCACCGCCGACGCCAACGCGCGACCCATCACGCAGAAGGCGATCGACGCGAGCCAGCGCGTCGGCCCGCTGCGCGCCGGTGCGGTGACGGCGCTGTCGATCGGGGCGACCGCGCTGATCGTCGCCGTGGTCCGCGCGATCGTCACCAACGAGATCTTCGCGTCGGAGCCGGCGCCGTGAATCGCTTCGTCGGGCTCGCCGCTTTCGCGCTCTTCGCCTGCCGCGGCCTCGACCCGATCCTGTGCGAGCCGTGCGACGGTGTCTGCGGCGACGGGCTCGTGTGTCAGACCGACATCTGCGTGGCCCCCGGGGACCCCGGCGCTTGTTTGTTGGAGTGCGCCGTCGACGCCGACTGCGAGCGCGGCGACGTCTGCTACGTCGGGATGTGCCACCCGCGGTACGTCGACGTCGCGCTGGGCAACACCACGGGGTGTGTCCTCGAGCCGAGCGGTCGCGTGAAGTGCTGGGGCGCGAACGTCGCGGGGCTGGCGGGCGCGCCCGCGTCCACCCCGATCGTCGCCACGCCGAACTCTATCCCGGGCGTCGAGGACGCGACCGAGCTCGCGTGCGGTTCGAGTCACTGCTGCGTCGTACGCCGCGACCGGACGCTCACCTGCTGGGGCAACGACGACTACGACCAGCTCGCGAGCGGCGACCTCACCGGCGTGACCCGGCTGTTCGCGGGACAGGAGACGACCTGCGCCGTGCTCGAAGACGGGCAGCTTCGGTGCTTCGGCACCAACGACCGCCAGGAGCTGGGACACCCGGACGACTTCGCGCGTATCGAGGGGCCGATCGAAGCGGTCGCGATGGGTTCCAACCACACCTGCGCCGTCGCCGAGGGGCGGGTGTACTGCTGGGGCGAGGGCGCCGCCGGGATGTTCGGCGCCCAGACGCCGCTCCCCGGCACGCAGCTGTTCGACACGGGGCTCACCGACGTGACCTCGATCGCCGCCGGCTACCACCACACCTGCGTGACACGAGAGAGCGGGAGCGTCCTGTGCTGGGGCCCGTCGGCCGGGGCGAACGTTCCGGATCTCGGGGGCCGTGCCGTTCAGATTCGCGCCGGAGCGTCGTGGACCTGCGCCCGGCTCGAGGACGGCGAGGTCGTCTGTTGGGGGGCGATCGTGAACCACGTGGACCTCGCGACGCCGCTTCGTTTCAGTGGAGCGAAGCGCATCGAGGTCGGTCATTCGTTTGCGTGTCTCCTCGACGACGACAGTCGGCTTCGTTGCTGGGGCTCGACCGCGTCCGGCCAGCTCGGCGTCGACATCTCCCCGCTCGTCGCGACTCCACGTCCCCTCGATCTGCCGCGCGTCGAAGCGGTCGACGTCGGTAGCACCCACTCCTGCGCGCTCGACGAGCCCGGCGGGTTGTGGTGCTGGGGAAACAACACCTCCGGCCAGCTCGGGTCGGCCGCGGCGCCGCTGGTCGGCGGCCACGCCGTCCGCGTGGAGCTGGACGAGGCACGCGACTTCGCCGCCGGCGCCAACCACACCTGCGCGCTCGACCCCAAAAACCGAGTGCACTGCTGGGGGAGGAACGATTGGGGACAAGTGCTGCCCGGAGGTCCCGCGGAGATTCGGGCGCCCGTGGAGATCGTCGACGCGCCCGACGCGATCGCGCTACGCGCGAACTGGGATCGGAGCTGCGTGATCGACCGTGAAGGCTGGGTCACGTGTTGGGGTCGCTACTTCGCGGGCGTCACGCCGGTGCCCGAGCTCGGGCAGGTCCGCGCGCTCGCCCTCGGCGATCATCACGTGTGCGCCGTGACGCTCCAAGACACGGTCGTGTGTATCGGTGCCTACTTGTTCGGCGTAGACCACTGGGAGACGCCCGACCTTCCCGTGCCACTGCCGGGGCCCGCGGAGGAGGTGATCGCAGGCGGCAGCATCTCGTGCGCCCGACTCCAAAACGGCGACGTGTACTGCTGGGGGAACAACGAACAGGGCGCGCTCGGCTCGAACAACCGCATCCACCGCATGGCCCCCGAGCGCGTCTACGACTTCTCGGGCGCCGTCGAGATCCGCGGTAAACAGCACTCCCCGTGCGCGAGACTCGGGAGCGGCGCGTGGTCGTGCTGGGGACAGAACGAGGCGCACAACCTCGCCAACGGTAACGCCCGCGACGAGCTGCGTCCGACCCGCGTGGAGCACTTGAGTGCGACCGTCGACTTCGTGATCGGTGCGGACCACAGCTGCGCCGTTCGCACCGATCGGCACCTCGAATGCTGGGGCTCCAACGGGTTCGGGCAGGTCACCGCCGTGCCGACCCGCTTCCTCGAGCCCACGCTCGTCGACGGGCTGTAACCGCTTACGGGCCCATCAAGATCCCCACGCCGAGCTGCGCGAACAGATCGTTGCGCACCGCGTCCGTGTAGCGCTGCGTCGGCGCGTCGACCTCCGGCCGAAAGACACGCGCCACGTAGATGTAGTCCTTCACCTCGAACTCGATCGCGAGCCACTCCGACAGGTCGAAGCGCACGCCGCCCGAGATCGCGCCGAGCGGTCGGAGCGTCGCCGGCTCGTACGCCTCCTCGTCGACGCTCGGCTGCATCGGGCACACGCGATCGCCGAACTTCGCCGGGTCGAGCCGCTGCCCCGACGTGCACCGCACCCGTGACTCGCCGATCGCGAACCCCGCGCCGACGTAGAAGGCGAGGTTGCCGAGCACGGCGCCCATCACTTGGACCTTCCCGTACAGCGGGCTGAACTTGACGCCCGCGCCCGCCGCCCACAGGAGCTGGGTCAGCTTCGCGGTCTCGGGGAGCAACATCCCGCGGTCGAGGATCTCTCGCGTGAGGCCGGACTCGGTCGGGAACATGTAGCTGCCGAACACTTCGACCGCGAACGTCTCGCGGAGGTGGTAGCCGAGGCTCCCGGCGATCGCGAAGCTCTGGACGAAGCGGTCCGCGAACGTCGCGGCGACGAACGGCGTCAGCTCGAGCTTGTCCTCCACCGAGAACGCCTTGCGCTGGACGGCGTAGATCGTCTCTTCGTCGTCGGCGACCCGCGCGAAGGGCGGATCCCCCTCCTTCGGTTCGTCCTGGGCGTACGAGGGCCCCGCGAACGCCAACGAGGCGATCGCCAGGGCGACCGAGCGCATGAGCTGCATCGGAGGGTGGGTTGCCGCGGGCGTCGGTTCCTTACGTCCGCTGGCGAATCCGACATGCCCGCACATTCCCCCATCGGTTGGCCGCGCGCACCCGGCGGCCGAGGACTGGCGTTCACAGCGAACCCAACCCTACGATGGGCCTCTCATGGCCCGCTTCTCCACTCCTGCGCTCTCTCTTGCGTTCCTCCTCGCCGTGGCCTGTAGCGACGAACCACCGCCCGGAGGCGGCGGCACCCGCGACGCCGGCGGCGGCGGCGGCCAGACCTGCGACGACGACAACCCCTGCCCGACGGGACAGACCTGCAACGGCGGCGTGTGTGAGATCGATGCGCCGCGTGATGCGGGTCAAACACCCGAGGCGCGGATGCAGGTGTGCACGGAAGAGGGTTGCCTCGAACCGTACCGCATCAACTTCGGCGGCTCGCGCATCGGCGCGGTCACCGAGCAGACGCTGATCCTCCGCAGCGTCGGTGAAGCGCCGCTCGAGATATCGAACCTCGACATCCTCGCGCAGGGCACCGAGTTCACCGTGGATCCGGGCGGCGAGCTCGACGTCACGCTGCAGCCCAACGAGGAGCTCGTCGTGCGCGTATCACACGTCGCGACCGACGGTATCCAAGACAACGAACAGCTCCAGATCATCACCAACACTGATCCGTCGCGTGTGCTCGTGCAGCTGCTCACCGAATACAAGGGCGTCCCGTCGCTGCTCGTCTCCGAGCAGGCGAACACCGCGCAGATCGTCACGGACACCCTCGACTTCGGCAACGTGCGCGCCGGCGTCGCCGAGTCCCGCACGCTCTACATCAAGAACCGCGACACCGTGCTGAACGGCTCCGTGCTCACCGTCGAAGAGGTGCGCATCGATCCCGGCACCAGCACCAACTTCGCCGTCACCCCCGACGCCGAGTTCCCCGCGCTCCTCAACCAGTTCAACGCGTACTGCATGAACGACGGCGCGTGTGACACCGACCTCGGCGACACCTGCGACACGATGCTCGGCGTCTGCGCCACGACCGACGGCGCGCTGCGCGACATGATCACGCTGCAGGTCGACTTCACGGGCAGCACGCCGGGGATGATCGAAGAGCGGATCCTCATCCGATCCAACAACGGCAACATGCCGGGCGACACGCGCCAGGTGCTGGTCCGCGCGAACGTCACCTTCTCGGACCTCGACGTCACGCCGGATCCCGTCGCGTTCCCCGAGGCGTTCGTCGGCTTCCCGCAGCGGCAGGTCGTCACGCTCGACAACAACGGCACGGCGCCCATCCAGATCACGACGGCGGCGCTCACCGCGAGCACCGCGTTCACGCTCGACCTGATGGGCACGGCGCTGCCGACCACCATCGCGCCCGCCGCGAGCCTCACCCTGGCGGTCGACTTCGATCCGCCCGCGACCGGCCCGTACAACGACGTGCTGATGCTCGAGACCGACGACGCCAACAGCTCGACGGTCGCCGTCACCGTCACCGGCGAAGCGTTCATCGCGCCCGAGGCCGAGATCGTCCCCGCGGCCGTGGACTTCGGCGACGTCCACGTGCAGGTCGGCGCGACGCCGTCGGCCACGCAGGTCGTCACGGTGCGCAACCTCGGCGGCTCGGAGCTGCGCATCCCGTCGATCGTGACGTCGCCGCAGACGCCCGCCTCGATCACGGTGGACCCCGCGTCGCTCATGCCGATCCCCGGCGGCGGCCAGGCCACGTTCAACGTGCGCTACGGCCCGACGATCCCCACGTTCCCCAACGCGGAGAACGGCACGATCCTCCTCACCACGAACGACCCGCGCGTGCAGCCGGAGATCTCCGTTCCGGCGACCGGGCGCGGCATCAACCCGAACGTCGTGCTGATCCCCGGGCCGCAGGTGAACTTCAACCTGCAGGTCGCGAACCCGAACAACCCGGACATCTACTTCGCGCAGCAGGTCGACGCGACGATCACGATCCTCAACGCCGGCATCGGGCCGCTCGTGGTCAGCGGCTTCAGCTTCGGCGGGGACACGCGCAACTCGTTTGCGCTGGTGAACCCGCCCGCGCTCCCGCTGTCGATCGCTCCGAACGGCAGCGTGCAACTCGACTTGCGCTACGCCGCGCCCGGCCCCGGCCCGGACGGCGCGACGCTCACCATTCAGACGAACGACCTCGACCTCCCCTCGGGGCAGTCGCTCGTGTCGCTGATCGGCAGCGTCGCTTCGTGCCCCGTGCGCCCGAACGCGACCGGCCTCGCGAACACCGGCGGGACCTGCGCGTACGCGTGTAACACCGGCTGGGTCGACCTCGACAACAACGTCAACGTCCCCGGCAGCAACGGCTGCGAGTACGCGTGCACGTTCACGAACCCGGTCGACGTCCCGGACGACAACAACACCGACGTGAACTGCGACGGCATCGACGGGGACGCCACGAACGCCGTCTTCGTCGCACCGCCGCCGCTCGGCAACGCCGCGAACACCGGAACGCGGGGCTCACCGCTCGCGACGATCCAGGCGGGCATCACGCTCGCGCAGGGCACGAACCGCGACGTCTACGTGTCGAGCGGCCAGGCGCCGTTCGCGGGCCCGCTCGATCTCGTCGCGGGTGTGAACGTGTACGGCGGCTACGACGCCGCGAGCGGGTGGCAGCGCGACATCAACGGGACGCTGCCCACCGTGGCGACCACGCAGGCGATCGGCGTTCGTGCGTTCAGCATCTCGACGCCGACCACGTTCGACGGCTTCGCGATCACCACCGGCAACGCGCCGGCCCCGGCGACGACGGGCCCCGGCCTCAACTCGATCGGCATCGAGATCCGCAACTCGTCGAACGCGCTGCGCATCCGCAACTGCAACATCACCGCGGGCAACGGCAGCACGGGGAGCAACGGCTCGACCGGCTCCACCGGCGCGAACGGTAACCCGGGCAACGTCGGGCAAACCGGCGGCGACGGCTCGAGCAACGGCGGCTTCGGCGGCGCGGGCGGCGGCTCGAGCTGCGGCGCGACCGGCGGCACCGGCGGACGCGGCGGCTACGACAACGGCGACGGCGCCAACGGCGGCGGCGGCGCAGGGCCCGGCGGCAACGGCGGCCAGGGCGGCGCGGGGCCGGAGCTGTGCTCCACTTCGGCGAGCTCCTGCGGCGACGACAGCAGCGACAACGGCGCGAACGGCCAGGTCGGCGGCACGGGCGGCGCAGGCGGCCACGGGATCGGCGGCTCCGGCGGCGTGGTCAGCGGCGGCGTCTGGGAGGGCGACCGCGGCAACAACGGCGCGAACGGCAACATCGGCGGCGGCGGCGGCGGCGGTGGCGGCGGCGGCGGCGGCGCGGACGAGGTCGAAGGCTCGGTCTTCGGCCTGTGTGTCTCCTCGCCGGTCGGCTGCAACCGCGATCGCGGCGGCGGCGGCGGCGGCGGCGGCTCGGGCGGCTGCGGCGGTGGCGGCGGCACCGGTGGCTACGGCGGCGGCGGGAGCTTCGGCATCTTCGTCGCGAGCAGCGCGCCGGTGATCCAGAACGTCGAGATCTCCGCCGGCAACGGCGGGACCGGCGGACGCGGCGGCAACTACGGCGGCGGCGGCAGCGGCGCGGTCGGCCAGCCCGGCGGCAACGGCCCCGACGACGGCGCCAACGGCGGACGCGGCGGCAACGGCGGCAACGGCGGACGCGGCGGCTCCGGCGGCGGCGGCGCGGGCGGCGTCTCGTACTGCGTCTACCGCTTCCTCAGCGGCGGCACCACGCTCTCGGCCGTGAACTGCACCGCCGGCAGCGGCGGCAACGGCGGCAACGGCGGCCTGCTCAACGGCGGCGGCGGCGGCCAGACCGGCGCCTCGGGCAACGTCTTCTAGTCTTGGCCGCTTCGCGCCGCGATTGTCGAGTTAGCGATCCCACCCGGGCCCGTAGGAAAGCCGGCTGAGTTCGGACTTTCCAGTAAAAACGAGAAACGACCGCAAGGAATCCGGAGCCACTGGCTGGCCGTATGAGGCCCGCTAGAGTGGAGGAAACGTAGCAAGCGCGCTGGAGCTCAATCCAGGCGACTCAGTGCTACGACCTGGAGTCCTTCATGGCCAAAGCCCTTTCCCATCTATTCTTACTAGTTGCGGCACCCGCCGAAGGCACAGAGGTCGAGTTGTGCAACGCCGCGCCCGTTCAGAGCTACGTCGCCACCGCATACCGCGACGACCGGGGGTTCCGGACGCGGGGATGGTACGCAATGGAGCCAGGAGCATGTACCCGCTTCGAGGATGTGCAGGGCGAGGCATTCTTCTACTTCGCGGAATCTCGGAGCGAGCTGGCCAAGTGGATCTCAGGGACCTCCGGGGGGTTGGTCTGGAGCGGCCCGCATCAGATGTGCGTCGACCCGAGTGAGGCCTTCGAGCGCAACTACGACGGCTGCAAAACCACACGCGGCTTTCACCGAGGGAAACTCAGCGGGAAATCGAATCGTCTCACGCTCCTCGGCCCGTCAAGAGCCACGGTGAGCGAAGCACCGGAGGTCGCTCGCATCCTCCGTGGGCGTATGGCCTACGAAGCCCTTTTGCTCGAATCGGAGGGGCGCGAAGCGCCGTTCCAGATTGGCATCGGCCTCCGAGACGTCGCCCAGGGGTTGCAAATCACACGCATCCATCCAGGCATGCCCGGCGAGGAGCTCGGGCTCCAGGTCGGTGACTACATCGTCGAGTTCGACGGCATACCCATCGGGCGTTCTTCAACACTGGTGACCGCACTGGACGAGATCCCCCTCTCGCGAACGACCCCGCTCCCGATCTCCGTTCGCCGGAGCGGCGAGGTCTTCGACGGCGAGCTTGTGCCGGCCTTCTTCCCGTTCAACCACAAGAACTTCACGGACGAAGCCGCGCAGCGAACCACGACTTGGTCGTTCTTCGACGGCGTGACGTTCGGATTCCTGAACGAACTGGGTTGCGGCCTGCTGATGGGCGTCGACGAAGCGCTCTCCTCATCACTGGACGAGCGCGACTACGATACCCGCGTCGCACTCGACCGCGCCGCCGAATGTGCGCGCGGACTCGACTTCGAGCTGCTCGAGCACCAGCTCTTACACAAGCGCGAGGCAATGCAGGGCGACCTCCTGAGCTGGTTCGTTCCCGGACCCAAGTTCCTGAAGGGTGTCCGGGCCGGACGAGGCCTACCCATCGCAGCCCGCGCACTCAAGCGGGTCCGCCCGCTCTCGAAAGTGCGGCCCGTCCTTCGCCGTCGGTAACCCACGGAGAAAGGAATGTTGATGTTCTTGCGCAACCTATTGTGTGTATTTCTCGTCGGGGCCGGCGTCGGCTTGAGTTCGGAGGCGTACGCCTTCAACCCATTCCGGCTGCTGAAAGGCGCGCGCGTAACGCGCGGTGCGAAGGCCACCAAGACGACACGGACGGTGCTTCGGGCACACGGCACGCAGCGCCTCGTCGTGCGTCGCGGGTCGAAGGGTTCGGTTTCGACGACGTCGGCGCAAGCGAAGGCCGACGCTCGTCCTCACGTGACGACCTACGGGCTACCCGCCACGAAGAAGCCCTACGGCGACATCGTGAGCCGCTCGAAGGTGGGGCGTGGCCGAGAGTTCGCGCACGGTCAAAAGCAACGCATCCGACAGCGGAACCTCCAGCTCAACGGCCATCGCATGCGGGACGACGCCACGGGAGCGCCCCTTCGAAAAGCACAACAGCATACCAAGGGCGTGACACCACCCAAGAACGAGGCCCACGTCGATCACATCGTCCCCCGTTCGAAAGGAGGCGCCAACAGCTACGGGAACGCGTCAGTACGGTCCCGGGCAGACAACCTATCGAAGGGCGCGCGCGCACCGGGTACGCTGGACTCCAACTCTTCAGGAGGACGTCGATGACCAAGTCCAACCGACATCTCGCATCCCCCCGTTTCATCGATCTCATCGATACCTACGTGCACTCTGTGGATCTGGATAGGGAGGCATTTCTAGTCGAACTTGGTGCGGGAGGAGCCTGGCTGAGACAAGCCTGGAAGTCTCCGAACAAACCACGGGTGCCGATATCAAGGCGTGAGATCAACCGCGTCGTCCATGCGATCGCCCGACACGTCGACCGGATCGAACGGAGGGAGGGCGAACGCGTCGAGTTTCGCTGCAACCCCAACCGACGTGGCCGTGGTGACGAGTGGGATCGAGACGCACTCTACCTCTACGGCCTAGACGACCTCGACGAGCTGCTCAATGAGTTCCTCGAATCCGCTGGATTCTCTGCGATCCGCGGACGCCCGAAGAACGTCGTCCTCGACCGTGTCTACCAAGGGAAGCATCGTCTCGTGGTTGCACAACCCTTCAGCTCAGCGCCCGCCTTCACGGCGCTTCTACAAAAGCTGACGGAGCGGGTGCGAGACATCATGGAGGTCGAGGTCGAGTTCGTCGACATATCCGAGGAGCAGAAGGACGGATTGGACTTCATCTCGGCCATTCATGACGGCACGATTGACGTCGCGGCGACGGTCCTGCGCAACCCGAGTCGCTTGTTTCATGTGTCCTTCTCCAAACCCATCCAGTGCCCAGCGCTGCGGGTCGGGGCGAGCGCAGTGTGCAACCGCAATCACTTCCCGGAAGCGACGGCCGCCGCGATCCACCGCTCGAAGACTCTGACGGACCTCGAAGGCACGCAGGTCATGATCGCTCGCGGTTCTATCGTGCGATCGTTGGTCGCCTCGGCCGTGCCCGCGGAGGTCGAGGTCCAGGAGTGCGACGATCCGATCCGAGAGCTCCGCGCGGCGTCACGTACGACACCGGTCGTCGTCATCACCGACGACATCGAGGCGCTTCACCTGAAGGCCGAGTACTCCGAACTGGTTCGCGTGGATCTGGTCAAGAGCGTCGCTCCTCAGAAGCCGACACGGAGCCTCGCGTTCGCCGCGCACCCGCGTGAGCCGCGTCTGCTGGAGATCATCGACGCCGCGCTCGAAGAGCTTGAAGTTGAGAAATTCGTGGGGCAGGAGCGCAGAGCGTCGCCGAAGCTGGAGTCGCTCTTCAGGGACCTGGAAGAGCTTCACGCCTAGTCGTGACCCCTGGCCCCCGCGCCGGGCCAGGTGTCGAGACGCACCCGAAGCTGAGCTAGGATATCTGCCAACGTGAAGGACGAGCCGAGCCGCACGGCGGAGATGGTGTGTCTGTATCGCGCCGCCGAGCGGCGGCGCCCCGAACCCGAGCGCGCGCTCGACGATCCCTTCGCGAAGTGGTTCCTCGGGCCGCTCACCCGCACGGCGCTCGCGACGCTCGAGGCGACGGGGCGCCTCGGACGCCTCGCGGAGGACAAGACGCCGACCGGGCTGTCGACGTACATCGTCGCGCGCCACCGCTTCATCGACGACGCCCTCACGAAGGCGCTCGCCGCGGGCGCCGAGCAGGTCGTCCTCCTGGGCGCCGGCTACGACACCCGCGCGTATCGGTTCGCCGATCAGCTCGGCGAACGGCCGGTGTACGAGCTCGACTTCTTCGCGACGAGCCGTCGCAAGCAGGAGATCGTCCAAGCGCACCGCGACGAGCTGCCGAGCGTCGCGGTGACGGCGGTGGAGATCGACTTTCTGCGCGAGCGCATCGAGGACGTCCTCACCGGCGTCGGCTTCGCGCTCGGGCGCCGAACGTTCTTCGTCTGGGAGGGGGTCTCGATGTACCTCACCCGAGACGCCGTGAAATCGACGCTCGACACCCTCCGCGCGCTCGGCGGCCCGGGCTCGCAGGTCGCGATGGACTTCTGGTTCCTGCTCGACTCGACGGACTGGCTCTCCACCCTCCGCCGCGCATCGGCGAGCCTGCTGCACCTCCTCGGCGAGCCGATCACGTTCGGCATCCACCCCGAGGACGCGCCGTCGTTCCTGGAGCGCCAGGGCTTCGTCGTCGACGACCTCGCGGACCCGAGCGAGCTGCAGCGCCGGTACCTGACGCCGGAGCGCAGCGTCTACCCGGCGTGTTTCGTGCTCACGGCTTCGGCCACGTCCGATCCAGCCACTTCGTGAAGCGCGGATCCTCGGCGAGCTTCGACAGCCCGCCGATCTGCAGGAGCGCGTCGCGCGACAGGCGCCGAGACAGCCCGGACTCGGACGCACGCTTCAACGACGTGAGCGCCTCGTCGATCTTGCCGAGCTCCGCGTAGGCCACCGCGAGGTTGGTGTGCGCGAGCGGCTGCGCGGGATCGATCTTCACGGACTCCTTCGCGGCCTTGATCGCGTCCTCGATGCGCCCGTCGAGCACCAACAGCTCCGCGTACCCGAGCAACAGGTCCGCGCGCGGGGGCCTCGCGTCGGGGACCAACGCGAGCGCCGACGCGAAGTGTTTGTGCGCGCCCTTCGAATCGCCCTGCGACATCGCGAGCAGCGCGAGCCGGTGGTGCACCTTCGCCTCCAGCTTGGGTGCCCCCTTCGCGGTCTTCAGCGCGACCGCGAGGGTGGCGGCGGCGCCCTTCACGTCGTCGAGCTCGTAGCGCCCGACGGCTTCGAGGAGCAGCGGCGCGACCTTCGCTTCGATCTTCTCGGACTCGGTGCCGTGCTGCGTGAGCGCGTACTCGTACTCGCGCGCGACGTTGTCGTCGTTCGGCGCGAGCTGCTGCGCCTTCGCGTACGCACGGATGCCGCGGCGCGCGTGCTTCGCCTCCATCTCCGCGCGCGCGAGCGCGAGCCACAGGGTGCCGTTGTGCTCGAACCGCTCGGCGCCCGAGCGGAGCGTCGCGAGCGCCGCGGCGTCGTCACCGCTGTCACTCTCGAGCGAAGCGAGGAGCCGATACGCCGTCGGCGGCGCACCCGGGCACGCCGCACAGATCCGCGCGTGGGTCAGACCTTCGGCGAGCGCGTCGTCGGCCATCCGCTCCGCGGCGTCGAGGCACGACGCGACGGTCGGCGCGCAGTGGTTCACCGCGGGCGGCGGAGGCGGCGGCGGTGGAGGAGGCGGTGGAGGCGCTGGCGTCGTCTTACACGCCGCGATCGTCAGGACGACGAACCACCCTCCCCGCCACGCCACGTGGGGAAGCTACCAACCCTGCGGGGCCGACACCACAACGCCCGGGCGATCAGCAGGGGGCCTCAGCCAACCAGGCCATAACGGTCCCTCGCTTCGCGAGTGACCTTGGCACAGTCCTCAGATCCGCCGCATTCGCGGCGGGCTTCGGCCTAGAACAGGCGGGCGACGATGTGGTCGACACCCATGGTGCTGACCGTGATGCCGACGGTCGCGAGGATGTGCGCCGGGAGGTTCTTGATCTCGAAGCTCGCGAGGAGCTTGTCGGTGATCCACAGCAGGAACCCGTTCACCACCAGCATGAACAGACCGAACGTCACGATGATGAAGGGGAGCGAGAGCGTCACGAGCAAGCCCTTGAGCAGGTAGCTCAAGACTGCGTACACGACCGCAACACCGAGCGCCGAGCCGAACCCCTGGATGCGGACCCCCGGGATCGCCTTGGCGATGACCAGGATGAAGAAGGCCTTGAGGAGGAGTCCGACGACGATCGACATGATCTCAGACTAGGAACTCCCCCCGCCCGGTCAACGACGATCGGCCCATCAGGTCTCCAATTCCAACGAGACGTCCGGATCCCCCTCGAACTCGTACTCGACCAGCTCCTCCCCGTCGGCGAGCGGCGCCGGCGGGTGGGCGAGGTCCACGAGGAGCGCTTCGATCTTGTGCGTCGGAAACGCAGACGCCACGCGCGACGGATCCGGCCTCGGGCGGCCCGCGACCCAGCGCGCCTTGAAGGCCTCCACGCGCCCCGCCGCCTCCTCGACGCGGTCCGCGGAGAGCGCGCCCCCCTCGACGGCCTTCACCAGCGCCTCGTGCGCGCGCGCGATCCAGTCGGGCTTGGAGCAGATCAGGAGCTGGTCGCACCCCGCCCGCACGGCACGCACCGCGGCGTCCTCCACGCCGTAGTGATCCGCGATGGCCTTCATCTCGAGATCGTCACTTACGATAATGCCGCGGTAGCCGATCCGTTCTCTCAGCAAGGGGACGAGCACACGCTCCGAGAGCGTCGCCGGGTGGTCCGGGTCGAGCGCCGGGAACAGGATGTGCGCGGTCATGATCGCCGCCACGTCCACCCGCGCCGCCGCGACGAACGGCACGAGCTCGATCGCGTGCAGACGTTCGTGATCGTGATCGAGTCGGGGAAGCGCGAGGTGACTGTCGACGTTGGTATCACCATGGCCCGGGAAGTGTTTGCCGCACGCCGCGACACCGCCCGACTGCAGGCCCTCGATGAACGCCGAAGCGAGGCGCGCGACCTGGTTGGGGTCGCTCGAGAACGCGCGATCCCCGATGATCGGGTTGTCCGGGTTGCTGTCGACGTCGAGGACCGGCGCGTAGTCCTGGTGGAATCCGACCGCCGACAACATCTCCGCGAGCAACGCACCCGCCCCGAGGGCCAGCGTCTTGCGGTTGGCCTCCCCGACCTTCCGCATCGGGGGGAGCTCGGGGAACGGATCACGCAGCCGCTGCACGCGACCGCCCTCCTGGTCGATGGAGAACAGCAGCGGCGCCGGCGCGGGGAGCGACGCGAGCGACGCGAGGAGCGACGCGGTCTGCTCGGGGTCCCACGCCTCGGTGCCGTCGTCGCGGGCGACCTTGCCGAGGTTTCGCGCGAAGAGGATCGCGCCACCGACGCGACCGGTGCGGACGAGGTCGGCGAAGTCGTCGTCGACGGTGAGGCCGTCGAAGCCGCCCACGAGGAGCTGGCCGACGCGGGTGGAGAGGTCGCTGGGTGTCATGGATGCTCCTCGTACACGGAACGTTCGCGCGCGGCCGAACGAAGATGGTTTCTTCGCGGTCCGTTGCTGTCGTTTTGGTCGGCGTGGATGTTATCCTCGTCGGGTCGCGTCATGCGCTGGGTTCCGATCATCGCGCTGTCTACGGTCGTCTGGGGCGCAAGCGCCGGTGCGCCGGGTACGGCCTGGGCCGACGATCCCAGCGAGAAGCGGCTCGTCGCCGAGCTCGAAGAGATCCTCCGCGCCCCCGAGCTCGAGAACGCGTTCGCTGGCGTGCACATCCGCTCCATCAAGAACGACCGCGTCCTGTTCGACCACAACGGCGGCAAGCTGTTCAACCCCGCCTCGAACATGAAGATCCTCACCACGGCCACCGCGCTGTGGTACCTCGGGCCGACGTACCGCTTCCGCACCGAAGCGCGCCGCGACCGCTCGCTCGACAACGGCGTCCTGCACGGTAACCTGTACATCAAGGGGTACGGCGACCCGACCCTCACGACCGAGGAGCTGTTCGGCTTCGTCAACCAGATCGCGCTGCGCGGTATCAAGAAGATCACCGGACACGTCATCATCGACCCGACGTTCTTCGACGACGTCTCCGAGGGCCCCGGCTGGGACCAGGAGATCGGCGACCACGCCTACGCCGCGCCGATCGGCGCGCTGTCCGCGAACTTCAACACGTTCGAGGTCCGCATCCTGCCCGGCGATCGCATCGGCGCGCCGGTGAAGGCCGAAGTGTGGCCGCCCGTCCCGGGGCTCGAGGCCGTCGTCTCCGCGTACACGCGCGGCCGCGGCGCGCGCTCCCGCATCTGGACCGGCACCACCCGCGTCGGCGACGGCGTGCGCGTCACGGTGCGCGGCAGCCTGCCGACGAACTACTACGAGGGCCTCGTCGTCCGGAAGCGCGTGCACAACCCGACCACGTACGCGGGTTGGCTCATCCACCACCTGATGGAGATGCGCGGCATCGACGTCCGCGGGCGCGTGAAGATCGGCGTGATGCCGACGCGCGGCACGCTGCCGGTCGCCACGCACTGGTCGCGCCCGCTCGCGGAGATCGTCTCGACGCTCAACAAGTACTCGAACAACTTCATGGCGGAGCAGATCCTCAAAACGGTCGGCGCCGAGCTGTCCGAGCCGCCGGGGACCTGGAACAAGGGCAACCAGGCGATCCGCGACTTCCTCGTGGAGCTGGGCGTCGAGGACGAGACCTTCGTGCTCGCGAACGGCTCCGGCCTCAACGACGTCAACCGCGTGACGCCGCAGCAGATCGGGCAGGTGCTCGAAGCGATGTACGAGCGCTTCGACCTGCGCCCCGAGTTCGTGTCGTCGCTCGCGGTCGCCGGACGCTCCGGGACGATCAACGGGCGCTTCGAAAACTCCCCCGCGCAACTTCGCTTGCGCGCGAAGACCGGCTCCCTCACCGGCGTCAGCGCGCTGTCGGGTTACGTCACCACGCCGACGAACGACATCCTCGTGTTCAGCGTGATGATGAACGACTACGCGGGCCGCGCGCGCACGATGTGGCGCATCCAGGACCGCATAGGTATCGCGCTCGCGCGCTTCCGCTCGAGCAACGCGGTCGCCGCGTCGAAGACGGAACCGGCCGCCGGCGTGCAGTGAACAAGAAGGACGACGACGGCGGCTCGCCCTGGCTGAAGGGTGTACCGGGGGTGAAGGGCATCGTGCCTCCGGGCCGGCGTCTGTCCGGCGATGCGCGTGCGACGCGGTGGTCCGCGAGCGGCGTGCGCGGCGTGCGTCCGCCCGGCGGGCACGGACCGGGTGAGGGCCCCGCCACCGAGTGGGTGATGGGGACCGCCAAGAAGAAGCGCAAGCTCCGCGAGCGCGCGAACCAGGGCAAGAAGAAGGGCGACGCGATCGACCCGATGCGCCCGACGGCGGGCGTGCAGCCGGACGTCTTCAAGCAGATGGAGGATCCCGAGGGCATCGAGGGCTTCCTCAAGAACATCAACCAGTTCGTCTCCGCCGATCCGCCGGAGGAGCCGGCGATGGAGGACATCGCGCAGCTCATCACGCAGAGCAGCGCGCCGTTCGAGATCGCGGTGGGCTTCGCGATGCTCACCGCTGCGACGGGCACCGACGAAGATCTCCGCGACCGCTTCCACGCGGCGCTCGAACGCGGAGCGAAGGTCTTCTACAACCTCGCGAAGCGCCTCGACGCCACGGTGCAGATCCCCCGCGGCCTCGCGGTGCGCACCGTCGACACGATCTTCTACGACCTCCCCGACTCCGCGTACGCCGTACCGTTTGCGTTTGCGACGCTCGCGTTCCTCGAATCGAGCGAGCTGCTCGTTCGCAACGAACCGAGCTACGACGCGAAGCTCGGCGCGTACGAAGCCGAGCTCTACGCGCAGTTCGTCGAGTCGCGCACGCTCGGCGACGCGCCGCTGAAGGACCTCTTCCCGTGGACGCCGCGCCGACCGTCGACGGGCGGGGGTTGACGGTCGGGTCCGTCCGGCCGAAGACGGGGCGCATGAAGGCGCTCGCACCTGTGTTGATCCTCGGCCTCGCGGCCTGCACGTCGAACGGCGACAAGACGGCCAAGACGCAGGCGACGTCGCAACCGCAGAAGGAGGCCCCCGCGAAGGAGGCCCCCGCGAAGGAGGCGGCCCCCGGCGAGAAGCCGAGCGCTCCGCCCGCGTCCAACGCGTACGCCGAGCTGCTCGACACCTACGTGAAGGACGGGCTCGTCGACTACAAGGGCCTGGGCGCGAACGACATGGCGAAGCTCGACGGCGTCATCGCGGCGATCGGCGCCAAGACGCTCCCCGAAGCGCGCGACGCAAAGATCGGCTTCTACATCGACGCCTACAACGCGATCGTCCTGTACGCCGTCCTGAAGAACGACCGGCCGCGCTCCGTGCTCGACGTGAAGGGCTTCTTCAAGGAGGCGAAGTACAACGTCGCCGGCCAGGAGGTCACGCTCGACCAGCTCGAGAAGGAAGTGCTCAACCCGTTCGCGAAGGACCCGCGCACGCACTTCGTGCTGGTGTGCGGCGCGATCGGCTGCCCCATCCTGGAGTCGACGCCCTACGAGGGCTCGGACGTGAACGCACGCATGGACGCGGCGACGCGACGCTACGTGACGTCGCCGGCCGGCGCGGTCGTCGAAGACGGCGCGCTGAAGCTCAGTCAGATCTTCAACTGGTACAAGGCCGACTTCGGCGGCGACGCGGGTGTGGTCGCGTTCGTGAAGAAACACCTCCCCGAGGCCCAGGCCACGAAGGCCGGCGACGCGCCGAAGGTCTCGTACATCGACTACAACTGGACCCTGAACCAGCAATAGATGCGCACCGTCTCGCCGTGTGACGGCGAGCAGCCGTTTGGAGCGCGCAGCGACGTTGTGCTGTCCTGTTCGGGATGAAACGTGCCCTGCTGCTGTCGGCGAGCCTCGTCCTCTTCGCCTGCGGAGGCGTCGAGCCCCTGGTCGCCACGGACCGCGACGCGGGGACCAACGCAAACGACGCAGGGCGTCCCACGCCCGAGCCGTGCGCGGACGCGGAGGACTACGTCGGAGATCTCACGCTCGCCGGAAGCGAGCTCGAGAGGCTCGGGTCCCTGAGGACCATCTCGGGATCCTTGGAGCTCGAAGGGGCGGAGTGGGGGGTGGTGACCGGAACGGTCACGGCCGGCCTCGCAGGCTGTCTGGTCGAAGTCGGCGGTCGCGTGGAGCTGCAGCATGGCATCGCGTTGGAGGAAGACGCGTTTGTCGCCCTCCGCACGATTCGGGGCAGCCTCTTCGTCCAAGCGCGACCGCTCGGAGGTTCGCCGCTGCCGGTGCTCGAGATGGTCGGCGGGAACCTCGGGTCGGCGCCGCCGGACTCCGAGCTGTCACTCCCGGCGCTCCGTACGGTCGGTGGCGACGTCTTCCTCCACGGGAGCGGTACATTGGGGCTGGACGCGCTGACCTCGGTGGGCGGAGCCGTCCGCGCGACCTCGGACTTGGTCAAGCTCGCGCTGCCCGGGCTCACGCACGCGGGTTCCATCGTGTTGATGAGCAACGAGCAACTGCGCTCCGCGTCGTTCCCCGCGCTGGTGGAGACCGAATCGGTCTTCGTCCAATGGAATCCAGAGCTCCGTGTCGTTTCGTTTCCCGCCCTCGAGACCGTCACGGCCACGCTGGCCGTCTTCGATGAAGCGATCGAGCGCGTCGAGCTGGAAGGGTTGCGTACCGCGGGCGGCGTCGTCGTTCGCAACGAGGTGGGGCGCACCAGCGTTCGACTGGACGCGCTCGAGGTCGTCGAGGATTCGCTGGTGCTTCAAGGCGTCGAATCGGTGAGCTTGGAGCGTCTCGTGCGGGTCGAGGGGCGCTTCGTGCTCGTTCGCGCGCACGCGACGCGGACGCTCGAGATACCCAACCTGGCGCGCGTGGGCACGCTCCTCGGCGTCGGCGAGAGCCTGACGATGGAGCGGATCGATCTCCCCGCGCTCGCCGAGGTCGGCTCGCTGGTCGTCCATCTCAATCCGCAGCTCGTCGAGGTCCGGCTCCCGCGACTCGGGACCGTGCACTACGGTCTCGCATTCGCGAGCAACAACGCCTTGGAACGCGTCGTCGCTCCGCCGATCGAGGGTACGGTCGAGGTGATCAACGTGCAGGACTGCCCGCGACTGCGTTCGTTCGACGTCACCCGGAACCTGCGGCGGATCGGGAACATCTCGTTCTCGAGCTGCGAGTCGCTCGCCTCGGTGGACCTCTCGTCGCTCGTCGAGGCGAAGCGGATCGGGTTGAGCAACACGTGGGCGCCGCTGAACGCCGACGCCTTGGAGATCATCGAGAACTTCACCGTGGACGGTCGAGGACCGGAGCAGATCGACCTGCCTGCGCTCGAGTCGGCGGGCGTGCTCAGCTTGTTCGAGACGACGGGCGTCGTAACGTTCTCTACGCCGAGCCTGACGTCCGCGAGGGCCGTCTTCCTCCGCGACACGGAGAACATCGAGTCGTTCTCGGCGCCAATCCTGGAGACGGCGAACGCACTCTCCGTCACGAACAACTCCGATCTGCACACCGTGGAGCTTCCTGCGCTCCGCGGGCTGTTCAGCCTGACAGCATTCAACAACACGTCATGGGAGGACTGCGAGATCGACGCGCTCCGGGATCAGGTCCTGGCGCGCGATGGGATCGAACAGATTGGGATCGGCACCAACGCGCCCTGCACGAGACCGTGAGCCCAACGCTGGTATGCTCGGCGCCCATGTTTCGGCGCGCCGCTCTGCTCCTCACCTTCGTCACGACCCCCGCGCTCGCACAGGACACGCTCGAGGCCGGCCTCGAGACGGACCTCGTCCTCGAGAACGTCCTCACCGGGCTCGACCGCCCCACCGCCGCGGAGTTCCTGCCGGACGGGCGCATCCTCTTCGTCGCGCAGAACAGCGGCGACGTGTTCGTCTACGACGAGGTGACGGACCTGCCGCCGGTGAACGTCGGGCGGCTCACGATCCAGAGCGCGGGGAGCGAGCGTGGGCTCCTCGGGATGGCGATCGATCCCGACTTCGCGGCGACCGGGCGCGTCTACTTCTACCTCTCGCTCAACAACACGCAGCGCGTGGTGTGGGCCCAGTTCGATCCGCAGGCGAACACGCTCGACGTCAACAACACGCAGCTCGTGCTCGACGGCATGGCGAGCAACGCGAACCACAACGGCGGAGGGATCCAGTTCGGGCCCGACGGGATGCTCTACATCGGCGTCGGCGACACGGGTTGCAACTGCAACTGCTCACCCGGCACGAACACCGACAACTACTTCGGAACGTGCCTCACGAACTTCAACGGCAAGATCCTGCGCGTGGGCCCCGACGGCAACGTGCCGAACGACGGGATGAACGCGCTGATCGGCGAGACCAACGTCGCCGACTGCGTCGCCAATTCGTGCCGGCAGAGCGTCGCGCCGACGCCGACCGGGACGCCGCGCACCGAGATCTACAACTGGGGCTTTCGGAACCCGTGGCGCTTCTCGTTCGACGCGCAGACCGGGTTCATGTGGATCGGCGACGTCGGGGAGATCACGTGGGAGGAGATCACCGTCTCCACCGGCCCGAACCAACACCACGGCTGGCCCTACCGCGAAGGCGCCGACGGCCAGCCGGTCACCGCGTGCGGGACGGCGACGCCCCAGTCCGGCGACTGCAAAGACCCCGCGCTCCAGTACCCCGGCCAGGGGAGCGTCACCGGCGGCGTGTTCGCGAACCACTGCTCGTGGCCGGAGCCGTGGCGCGGGCGCTACTTCTTCGGCGGCTACGTGCAGAACCGCACCTGGTACCTGCAGCCGAACGCCGCGCGCGACGGTGTGGACGGCGATCGTGTGCGCGTCGTCCGCCACGGCGCAGGTGGCGGGCCGGTGCACTACTTCGTGGGACCGACGGGGGCGATCTACTTCACGACGCTCGCCGACGGAGAAATCTGGCGCATTCGTCCCGCCAACCCCGAGGACTGCGGAATGCCCGACGCCGGCGTCGAGCGCGACGGCGGTGAGGTGACTCCCCAACGCGACGCGGGCGAAGGCGGTGTTCCACGCCCGCGCGACGCGGGATTCAACGATGCCGGCGAAGCGCCGATGGAAGATGCGTCGGGGTGCGGCTGCTCCGACACCGGCCGCACGTCCAGGTGGGGCGCGCTGGTGCTGTTCGCGCTGTTCGTCCTCCGTCGCCGCTCGCGCTGAGCCCCCGCGCCAAACGCATTCAATTGATCCCCGCGGTAGCCGATGTCTCGGTCGGGCACTAAGATCTCCGTTTCACCGCGAGCCTCCCCTTGATGGATCCACGCACCAACCCCGCGACCGTGCGCACCAGCGCCGGACTCATCCCCGCGGTGTCCCACGCCTTCACGACGCGGACCCGCTCCCGAGGGGTGGAGTACTTCAGCGGCGGCGCGGTCCGGATCGAGGGTGCCGACCCGCGCACGATCGTCGCCGCGGTGCAGGGCTCGCGCGAGAAGCCGTACATCTGCGCGATCGACTTTTCGCAGGTGGAGACGCGCACGCGGTTGCAGGTCGAGTGCACGTGCCCGCACTTCTTCGAGGGGCACAAGTGCAAGCACCTGTACGCGTCGCTCCTCGCGATCGACGCGGGCGGGATCGAGCTCGTGCCGTCGAGCGCGTTGGAGTCGCGGCTCGACGTCGTCAGCTACGAAGCGAACCTGTCCAAGGAAGACGATTGGTTCTTCACCGGTGCCCACGCGGCGCCGCTACCGCAGACGAACGAACGGCCGGAGTGGGAGCGCAAGCTCACGACGCTCCGGCGCGCGTCGGGGGACTGGCGTGGGTTGTCGTCGGTGGAGGTCGCGATCGAGCGGAGCCAGCGGCGACGCATCGCCTACCGGATCGACGCCGCGCAGAGCACGAGCCTCTCGAGCCTGGTGCTGAGCGCCTACGAGCTGGGACCGGAACCGGACGAGGCGCGCCCGGTGCCGCTGGTCACCCGCGAGACGCAGACCCTCGGCGACGAAGAAGATCGGCGCCTCGCGCAGATGCTCGCGGCGAGCCCGCTGACCTCGTCGGCCGCCGCGGAGCCCGGCGCCAACTCGGGCGGGCAAGACGCGCCGACCGCGAGCCTCGTCCCGCCCGGCTACCACGAAGCGGCCCTCCTCGCGCTCGCGCGCACGGGGCGGCTGCAGATCGCCGAGGGCCAGCGGTTCGTCACGCTGGGCGTCGACGAGGGCGTAGCGTACGGCGTGCGCGTGCGGATCAGCGCGTTCGAGGAGCCGGACGCGGAACCGGAGGAGCCGCCGAACGATGCGTCCGCGACCCTGCTTGGGGAAGCGCTGTCGCCACGCGGGGACGACGACGCCGAGGGCGCGCGGCGCGAGGTGCGAATCGCGAGCGCATCTCCCCTGGAAGCGCGAGCGCGAAGCGACGCGCCGGCGACGAACCGCGATGACGGTGCCGAGCGAGCGCACGGCGACGCCGCGACGAATCGCGACGGGCGAGCAGGCGGCGACGCCGCGACGAGCCACGGCGGACGCGCGCGCGGCGACGCCGCGGCAAATCGCGACGGGCGGTCGAGCAGCGACGCGAGCGGAACCACGAACCGCGACCGGCAAGCGCGCGACGACGCGAGCGCAGCCACGAACCACGACGGGCGAGCGCGCGCCGACGCAAGCGACGCCACGAACCACGACGGACGACCGCACGCCGGCGACGCGGACGGGCACGGGCGAGCGTGCGGCGTCGAAGGCGGCGCACCGAGCCGCGATGGAAGCGGCGACGCGCACGCCGCGGGCGCGACCGGCCACCGCGACGGCGACGGCGGAACCGCGAGCGCAACCCCCCGTGGCGACGCGCGAGCCGCGAGCGCGACCCCCCACCGCGATGGCGACGCCGGAGCCACCGACGGCGACGACGCGAGCGCCGCGGCTCGCGGCGACGATGACGGGAGCGACAACGGAGTCGGACGGCCGAGCGCCCCCCACGCCGCGCGCGAGCTCCACCTGACCGCCGACCTGGTCCGCGGCGACGAGGTCGTGCCGCTCTCCGCGGTGCGCCTCGCGTTGCCGAGCGGCTTCGTCGTAATCGACGACCGCATCGCGCGCTGGGACGCGACGGCGTTCGACGTCGTCCGCTTCCTGACGCACAACGAAGCGATACGCTTCGGCGAAGAGGCGCTCCCCGCGTTCCTCGACGGCCTGGTCGAGGTCCCGCAACTACCGCCCATCGAGCTCCCCGAACCCTGGCACACGACCGTCGGCGAGCCGCGCTGCGAGGTCGCGTTCCTCGAGCCCGACAAGCGTGGTCGCATCACGCGCGGGCTCATCACGTTCCACTACGGCGCGACGCGCTTCGACGCGCGCTCCACGGACAGCGGCTGGATCGATGAAGACGCGCGTGCGTTCGTGCGCCGCGACCGCGACGGCGAGCTCGCGATCCTCGAACAGCTTGGCGGCCTCGGCGTGAACGCGGCGGCGAGCTTCGAGGACCATCAGATCTACTGCGACACGGCCGACGTCCCGCGCGTCGCGCGTGCGCTCCTGACGCGCGGCTTCTCGGTCGAGGCGAAGGGCAAACGTCTGCTCTCGCTCACCGGGAGCGACGTTCGGCTGACGTCCGGGCAGGACTGGTTCGATCTCACCGGCTCGTTCCAGTTCGGCGAGCACACGGTGGAGCTTCCGGATCTGCTGCGTGCGATTCGCGATCGCGACGGCTTCGTGAAGCTCGGCGACGGGACCGACGGGATGCTCCCCGAGGAGTGGCTCGTGCGCTTCAGCGCGCTCGACAAACTCGGGTCGAAGAAGAAGGGGAAGCTGCAGTTCGCGTCGAGCCAGGCGGCGCTCCTGGATCTGCTCCTCGAGGACGACGCCATCACGGTCGACGCGCGCTTCGATGCGCTTCGTCGTCGCCTGAAGTCGGCGACGGGGTTCCGCGCGCGCCGGGAGGCACGTTCGTTCGAGGGCGAGCTGCGCCAGTACCAACGCGAAGGGCTCGGTTGGCTCTACTTCCTGCAGCGCACGGGACTCGGCGGCTGCCTCGCGGACGACATGGGTCTCGGCAAGACGGTCCAGGTCCTCGCGATGCTCGAAGCGCGGCGGAGGCTGCGGAAACGAACGGGTGAGGGGCGCGCGTCGCTCGTCGTCGCGCCGCGCAGCCTGGTGCACAACTGGATCGCGGAGACGCGTCGCTTCACGCCGTCGCTGAAGATCGGCGACTACACCGGTCCGGATCGCTGGCAGGTCGCGGAGGACATCGACGCGTACGACATCATCATCACGACGTACGGCACCGTGCGCCGCGACATCGAACGGCTGCGCGAGCACCGCTTCGACTACGTCGTCCTGGACGAGGCGCAGGCGATCAAGAACGCCAGCTCACTCGCGAGCAAGGCGTGCCGCGTGTTGCAGGCGGATCATCGCCTCGCGTTGTCGGGCACACCGGTCGAGAACCACCTGCTCGAGCTGTGGTCGATCTTCGAGTTCCTCAACCCGAAGATGCTCGGCTCGCGCCGCGAGTTCGGCCGCCTCGTGAAGGACAAGGATGGACGGGGGCTCGAGCTCATCGCGCGCGGGCTGCGCCCGATGATCCTCCGACGCACGAAGAACCAGGTCCTCGCGGAGCTCCCCGAGAAGACGGAGCTCACGCTGTACGTGCAGCAGGACGAAGACGAGCGCCGCCTCTACGACGAGCTCCTCGGGCACTACCGCTCCAGCCTCAAGCAGCGCATCGAGACGCACGGCTTCGACAAGTCGCGCATCCACGTGCTCGAGGCGCTGCTCCGCCTGCGCCAGGCCGCGTGTCACCCGGGGCTCCTGGACGACAAACGCAAGAAGAAGGGCAGCGCGAAGCTCGACACGCTGGTCGAGCAGCTCCGCGAGGTCACCGAAGAGGGGCACAAGGCGCTCGTCTTCTCGCAGTTCGTACAGCTGCTGCAGCTGGTGAAGCAGCGCCTCGACAAGGAGTCGATCCGCTACGCCTACCTCGACGGCAGCACGAAGAACCGCGCCGAAGTAGTGTCGACGTTCCAGAACGACGAAGCCTGCGAGGTCTTCCTCATCAGCCTCAAAGCCGGCGGCTTCGGCCTGAACCTCACGGCGGCCGACTACGTCTTCATCCTCGATCCGTGGTGGAACCCGGCCGTCGAAACGCAGGCGATCGACCGCGCGCACCGCATCGGCCAGGAGCGCCCGGTGTTCGCGTACCGGCTGATCACCGCGGGGACGGTGGAGGAGAAGATCCTGGAGCTGCACGCGAAGAAGCGCGCGCTGGCCGACGCGGTGATCGACGCGTCGAACCACCTGACGGGGGCACTGACGCTGGAGGATCTGGAGTTGCTCCTGATGTAGTCGCGAGCGAAGCGAGCGACGACATCACCCTTGAACTTGAACTTGCCCTTGAACTTGCCCTGAGGGCAAGGCCGTCCGAATCCACTCAGTAGAACAGCCGATCGACACCCCGAGTCGTTCAACCTCCCCTTCCGCGACTCAGGGCCAGGATTCGACTCCACGCAGTAGAAGATCGCTCGAGCCGACGCCGTCCAACCTTCCCTTCCCTCGGCGCGACCGCATCGCTCCGGAGGGCAAGGGCAAGTTCAAGTTCAAGTTCAAGGGTTCCTGGTGCCTACGATGAGGCCTCGTACCTCATCACCGGATCCCGCTCCGCCTGGACCTCGTCGAGGTTCGCGATCCTCAACCGCCCCATCTCGTTCAAGTACTCCACGTGCGCGCCCGCCTCGAGGATCGCGAGCAACACGTCGTACCCCTCGCGCTGGCCGTAGAGCACCTCCGCGATCTGGGCCACCGTCGCCGGTGCTTCCGCGCCGGCGAGCGCTGCGTCGAGGCGAGCGCGGTGATGGTCGAGGATCGCGTCGATGCGTGCGCCCAGATCCGTGATGACCTCCGCGTGCGCGGGGAGCGCCACGGTGATGCCTTCGACCTTTCGCAATCGCACCAGCCCGTTGATGTAGTTCTCGAGGCCGGTGAACGGGGTGATCGACTGCGGCGGGATGTTCGGCGTGATCGGATCGAGCACCTGATCCCCGACGAGGAGGTGGTCGCCGACGCGCAGGCAGATGTGCCCCGGGCAGTGGCCGGGCGTGTGGATGACTTCGTAGCGCTCGGCGACGCGTTGCCCGTGGCGGAGTCGTCGGTCGACGCGCACCGAACGGAACAGCTCCTTGCTGAGGCGGTGCATCGCTTCGAGCTCGTCGATCTTCTCGCGCGGCAGGCCGCTGCGTTTCATGTAGACGCCGAGGTCCTTCGACGCGACGACGAGGCGCTCCTCGAAGTTCTCGAGGACGCGCGCGTCGAGCTCGTGCACGGCGAGCGGGGCCTGCGGTGCGCGCTCGGTGAAGTGCACAGCGCCGCCGAAGTGATCGATGTGCGCGTGGCTGATGACGAGCTGCGTGAGTCGGTCGAGTGTCGCGTTCTTCTCTTCGAAGACGCGGTGTACGACTTCGAGGTCCTCTTCGATCTCGTCGTTGGTGCTCTCGACGCCGGAGCCGACGTCCCACAGGAGCGCGATGTCCTCGCCGGACGGCGTCTGACCCGCGACGAAGTAGACCCAGTTCACGTGCCCGGGGAACGTCTCGGCGCGCATTTGATAGATGCGATCGCCGGCGTCGCTCGTGAAGCGACGAACGCCGGCGACGCCGTAGCGATCCCGGTAGGCAACGCGCCGATCCCCCGCGGGATCATCGACGAGCGCGAGGAGTGCGGCGGTGCGTTCTTGTAGCTCGACGTCGTCGACTTGGGCGCGGTGTCGGTCGACGACTTCGCGCCGTGGGGGCACTTCGCCGTCGTCGAGGAACACGGTGCGCTCGAGGCGCGCGAGCGCGCGGAGGAGACGGCGACGGTCGCGGCGCGAGGACACGGGCGGCGAGCATGGGCGGCGCGCGCGCGGAACACAACGCGAACGATTTTCGAAGCGTTCGGGTTTGACTCGCCCGATCCGACGGAACACAACTCGCGTTCGGCGGCGCGAGCAAGAAGCGAATCAGGCGCCGCTTTTTGGAGGGCTCATGGCCAGCTTGAACAAGGTAATGTTGATTGGAAACCTCGGGGCTGATCCCGAGGTGCGTTATACGGCCAGCAGCACGGCGGTCGCGAACTTCCGCATCGCGACGACGGAGGTCTGGAACGACAAGAGCGGCGAGCGCCAGGAGAAGACCGAATGGCACCGCATCGTCGTCTGGGGTCGTCAGGCCGAGACGTGCGGCGAGTACCTGCGCAAAGGTCGGTCGGTGTACATCGAAGGCCGCATCCAGACGCGCGAGTGGGAGGACCGAGACGGCAACAAGCGGTGGACCACCGAGATCAACGCCGATCGCGTCCAGTTCCTCGGCGGCCGCGGTGAAGGCGGCGGCGGCGGAGGCGGCGGCTACGGCGGCGGCGGCGGCGGTGGTGGCGGTGGCTACGACCGCGGCGGCGGTGGCGGCGGCGGCTACGGCGGCGGCGGCGGTGGTGGCTACGGCGGCGGCGGCGGCGGCGGCGACTACGACCGCGGCGGCGGCGGCGGCGGTGGCGGCCGCAACGACGATCCGCCCCCGCTCGACGACTCCGACATCCCGTTCTAGCCCTCGTCGAGCTCCGCGAGACGCCCGGTCCCGGTCCCGGTCCGGGTCCCGGGCCGACCGCAATCGCCGACAATAATCCTGGCTCCGCGCGCTCCGGCGAGGCCCCCGGTCTCGGACCGACGCAATCGCTGACGCCTCGCGCTCCAGCGAGACGCCCGAGTCCGAGCGCGGTCCAGGTCCGGGTCCCGGGCCGACCGCAATCGCCGACGACGGTCCTGGCTCCGCGCGCTCCGGCGAGGCCCCCGGTCTCGGGCCGACGAAATCGCTGACGCCCTCGCGCTCCAGCGAGACGCCCGAGTCCGAGCGCGGTCCCGGTCCAAGTCCAGCGCCGTCCGCAAGCGCCGACGATGGTCTGGCTCCTCGCGCTCCGGCGGGACGCCGGTCCCGGTCCCGGGCCGACCGCGCTCGCCGACGATGGTCCTGGCTCCTCGCGCTCCGGCGAGACGCCGGGTCCCGGACCCGGGCCGACCGCAGTCGCCGACGATGGTCCCTGGCTCCTCGCTCTCCGGCGGGACGCCGGGCCTCGGTCCCGGGGCCCGGGCCGACCGCAATCGCCCGACGATGGTCCTGACGCCTCGCTCTCCGGCGGTATGCCGGGCCTCGGTCCCGGGGCCCGGGCCGACAACAATCGCCCGACGATGGTCCTGACGCCTCGCGGTTCGGCGAGATGACCGGTCCGACGCAATCGCCGACGATGGTCCTGGCTCCTCGCGGTTCGGCGAGATGCCCGGTCCGGTCCCGGGCCGACGCGCTCGCCGACGATGGTCCTGGCTCCTCGCGCTCCGGCGAGATCGGGGGCGGCCGCTGTCCCCTACGAGGTTCTAGGGCGAACCCCACCGAGCAAGCATCCCCCGCACGCGTTTCTCACGCGCGATCGAGCGCGGAGGAGAACGGCGGTCGCCGCACAGGCTGAGGCCAGCCCACCTCCTCCGCGCGCCTGGAGCGCCGAAGCGGGACCGGGACCGGAACCGGGACCCGGACCGGGGGACCTTGGCCCAACCTGATCCGCCTCAGCCCAGCACGTTCCATCCCTCGCCACGTCGGGCGTCTCAGCACGAACCACTGGCCCAAGCTGATCCGCAAGGAACGCCTCAACCTGATCCTCCCGCCTCCGATTGGACCAGTGAAACGACGCGACCGGCTCACGGCAGTACGCCGCAGGGTACGAGCGACACTGACTTCGACTCACGGACGAGAAGAAGAGGCCGTCCGCGAGGGCGGCTCGGTTTCCAAGGAGGAAACAGATGGCACTCGTGATCAACACCAACATCTCGGCTCTGCGCGCGCAGCGTTCGCTCAATGGTTCGCAGATGTCCCTGAGCACCTCGATGGAGCGGCTGTCGTCCGGCCTTCGCGTCAACAGCGCGAAGGACGACGCGGCCGGGCTCGCGATTGCGAACCGCATGGGTTCGCAGATCCGCGGCCTCAACATCGCGGCGCGCAACGCCAACGACGCGATCTCGCTCTCGCAGACCGCGGAAGGGGCGATGTCAGAGGCAACGACGATCCTGCAGCGGATGCGTGACCTCGCCGTCCAGGCGGCGAACGACACGAACTCCGATGCGGACCGCGCCAACCTTCAGAAGGAAGTGACCCAGTTGCTCAGCGAGCTCGATCGCATCGCGACGACCACGCAGTTCAACGGGCGCAACCTCCTGGACGGCACGTTCAACGGGATGACCTTCCACATCGGTGCGCAAGCCAATCAGAACGTCTCCGTGTCGCTCCAGAGCACGCGGACGACGGCGATCGGCAACCACACCGTGGCGTCGGGCACGATGACGACGGCGGTGGCGGGCTCCACGAACAACGGCGTGGCGGCGGACGCGAACGGGCTGGTGATCTCGGGTTCTCTCGGTTCGGGTACGACGGCGGCGATCGCGGCGAACGACAGTGCGTTCACGATCGCGTCGGCGGTGAACGCCGTGACCAACCAGACCGGAGTTTCGGCGAGCGCGCGCACGGTCGCGACGCTCGACAACCTCTCGGCGGCGGGCACGGTCTCGTTCAACCTGGCCGGTGCGAACGCGGGTTCTCCGGTCGCGATCAGCGCGAACGTGGCTTCGGTCAACGACCTGCAGGGGCTCGCTTCGGCGATCAACGCGCAGGCCGCAACGACCGGCATCACGGCCGTGTCGAACGGGAACAGCGTCGAGCTCATCAACGGGGAAGGCTACGACATCGCAATCACCGGCTTCGCGAACGCGACGGCGGGCAATGATTCGATGGACCTCACCGGTGCGAGCGGCGCCGCGGCGACCCTCACGGAAGGTGGCAACGTCAGCGGCGTGGTCGGCGGTGCGGTGACGTACCAGTCGTCCTCGGCGTTCTCGATCGACGCGATCGACGCGTCGATCGGCGCGGCCAACTCGAGCTCGCTCACGAGCGTGTCCTCGGTCTCGATCGCCTCGGCAACGCTGGCGAACTCGGCCCTCGACACGATCGACGCGGCGCTCACCTTCGTGGACGACACACGCGCAGACCTGGGTGCGATCCAGAACCGTCTGGAATCGACGATCAGCAACTTGACCAACGTGGCCGAGAATCTCACGGCCGCGAAGTCGCGAATCGTCGACGCTGATTTCGCCGCGGAAACGGCGGCGTTGACCAAGGCTCAGATCCTCCAGCAGGCCGGCACGGCGATGATGGCTCAGGCCAATCAGCTGCCGCAGGCGGCGCTCCAGCTGCTGCAGGGCTAAGACGCGGTCTGAAGATCGCCCTCGGGGATCCGAGGGAGCTCCGGGGGCGATCCCGTTTCTTTTTCGCACACGCGCTCATGCGCAGATGAAGTTGACCGAGTGAGCTGAGGACATGCTGACTTCTCCGGGAATCGGATCGGGACTCGACATCAACAGCCTGGTCTCCCAACTGGTGCAGGCCGAGGGGGCGACGGCGTCGTTTCGTCTCAACCAGCGCGAAGCCGCCTACACGGCGGAGATCTCCGCGATCGGCTCGCTGAAATCAGCCCTCTCCGAGTTCTCGACCGCCGTCGGCAACCTCGACGACATCGACGACTTCCGACTGAGGACCACGACCACCACCAACGCAGACGTCATCACGGCGTCCGCGGACGACACCGCGACCCCCGGCTCCTACGACGTCGAGGTCGTTCGCCTCGCGGCCGCACACCGCGTCCGTTCGCAGGACTTCGCGGCCGAGACCACCGTCGTCGGCGAAGGCACGCTCACCGTCAGCATGGGTTCCGCGAGCTTCGACGTCGACATCGACTCGACCAACAGCACCCTCGCCGGCATTCGCGACGCCATCAACGACGCCACCGACAACACCGGCGTCAGCGCCACGATCATCAACGTCGACGACGGCGTCGGCGGCACGGTCTCGCGCCTCGTGCTCTCCTCGAGCGACACCGGCCTCTCCAACGCCATCTCCGTCTCCGTGGCCGACACCGACGGGGTCGACACCGACAACGCCGGACTCTCGCAGCTCAGCTACGACGGCGTGACCGACAACATGGTCGAGCTCGTCCCGGCCGAGGACGCGCTCGTGCGCGTCTTCAATCAGGACATCACCAGCGCGACGAACACGATCTCCGGCGCGATCACCGGCGTCACGCTCACGCTCAAGGAGGCCCAAGTCGGCACCACCGAGACCGTCGCCGTGACCTACAACAAGGCCGCCGTCATCTCGCGCGTGAACTCGTTCGTCAAAGCGTACAACAGCCTCCAAGAGACCTTCACCGACCTCGGCCGGTACGACGCCGCTTCGGGCTCGGGCGGCCCCCTCCTCGGCGACGCGACGCTCCGCAGCATCGCGAGCCGCATCCGTAACGAGTTCGCGACGGGGTTGTCGGACACGACGCTCACCTACCGCACGCTCGCCGACATCGGCGTCACGCGCGATGAGTTCGGCAAGCTCTCGCTCGACAGCGGGACGATCGACGCCGCCTTCGCCGCCGACCCCGACGCGATCGGCGACATCTTCGCCTCGGCCGAGGGCTACGCTTCGCGGCTCTCCGCGGCGGTCGAGCCCTACGTCGAGACCAACGGGCTGCTCGACGCGCGCGTCGACGGCCTCGAGTCGCGGATCGACCGCGTCGGCGAGCAGCGGGAGCGCCTCGAGCTCCGCCTCGAGGCGTTCGAGGCACGCACCCGCGCCCAGTTCTTCGCGATGGACGAGCTCGTCGCCCAGCTCTCCACCACCAGCGAGTACCTCGGGCAGCAGCTCGCGAACCTCCCCGGCTTCACGCGGAGGAGCAACCGGTGACGCGCTCCGCCGATTGGGACTCGATCCTCGAGCAGTCGTCGAACATGCTCGAGATGGCTCGGCAGGGTCGCTGGGTCGAGGTCGCTGAGCAGCATCACGAGCGTCACGTCCGCCTCGAGAAGTTCTTCGCGGACTACACCGTCACCGACATCGCCTCCACGATCGCCGAAGGCATCGACACGATCCTTCGCACCGACCACGAGCTCGCAAACCTCGTGAAGACGGACCGCCTGCGGCTGGAAGATCAGCTGTCCCAATCCAAGGCGTCCGCGCAGGCCATGTCCTGCTACGCCGAAACGGCCTGATACAGAAGCCACGAAACATGTCTCGCCGAGGGGCGCACCGCGGATCGCCGCGAGGCAGCGTGCGTCACCAGTTGAGAATCGGCTGAGACCCTCTATTCGGTTCCGCGCTTCGGCCCGAACTCCCCCCGTGAACACGCGGACGTTCAGCAGTTGAACACCCGCCTTTGAAACTGCCGCGGACGCGGCGTCGATCCCACGTGTGGGAAGGCGCCGCGGACCGTGCACTCACAGACGAGTGGACGCACCGATCCGTCTTCACGGGTCGGGCGTGGCTTCACGGAGGAATTCGACCATGGCCATGACCATCAACACCAACATCATGTCGCTTCGGGCGCAGCGCTCGTTGAACAATTCGCAGAAGACCCTCGGCACCGCGATGGAGCGGCTGTCCAGCGGTCTGCGCATCAACGGCGCCAAGGACGACGCGGCCGGTCTCGCGATCGCCAACCGCATGAACTCGCAGATCCGCGGCCTCAACCAGGCGGCGCGAAACGCGAACGACGCCATCTCCCTGGCGCAGACGGCGGAAGGCGCGATGCAGGAGTCGACCAACATCCTGCAGCGCATGCGTGACCTCTCCGTCCAGGCCGCGAACGACACGAACTCGTCCGCGGACCGGGCGAACCTGCAGAAGGAGGTCGTGCAGCTTCAGGCGGAGCTCGATCGAATCGCCAACACCACGCAGTTCAACGGCAAGGATCTCTTGAACGGTACGTTCAGCGGCCAGTCGTTCCACATCGGCTCCGAAGCCAACCAGAACCTCACCATCTCGCTCTCGAGCACCCGTTCGACGTCGCTCGGCAACCACGCGGTCGCCGGTGGCACGATGTCGACGGCCGTCGCGGGCTCGACCAACAACGGCGCTGCGGCGGACGCGAACGGTCTGGTGATTTCGGGTGAGCTCGGCTCCGGCACCACCGCGGCGATCGCGGCGAACGATAGCGCCTACACCATCGCGGCGGCGGTCAACGCGGTCAGCTCGTCGACGGGTGTGGAGGCGGACGCGCGGACCACGGCGACGCTCAGCGCCGTCTCGACCGGCAACGTCTCGTTCAACCTCACGGGCAACGGCTCGGCGGTGGCGATTTCTGCGTCGGTGGCTTCGGCCAGCGACCTGCAGTCGCTCGCGGACGCGATCAACGGCCAGGCGGCTTCGACGGGCATCACCGCGACGTCCAACGGCTCGACGATCTCGCTCGTTCAGGAAGAAGGCTACGACATCGCGATCGACACCTTCGCCAACGCGACCGCAGGCAACGATTCGATGTCGATCACCGGGGCGACCGGTGGTGCCGCGACCCTGACGGAAGGTGGCAACACCTCCGGCGTCGTCGGCGGCTCGGTCTCGCTGAGCTCTTCGGCGTCGTTCTCGATCGATGCCGCGGATGCGTCGCTCCTCGCGGGGACCTCGTCCACGCTGTCGAACGTGGCGTCCGTGGACATCGGCTCGCAGACGGGCGCGAACTCGGCGATCTCGACGATCGACGCGGCGCTCACTGCGATCGACAACGCGCGCGCCGACCTCGGTGCCATCCAGAATCGTCTCGACTCGACCATCTCGAACCTGACCAACGTCTCGGAGAACATCTCCGCCGCTCGGTCTCGCGTCATGGACGCGGACTTCGCGACGGAGACGGCGAACCTGACGCGTGGCCAGATTCTGCAGCAGGCCGGTACGGCAATGCTCGCGCAGGCGAACGTCTCGCAGCAGTCGGCCCTGTCGCTGCTCGGGTAATCAGTCGAAAACTCTCGGGCGCCCCGGAGCGTGATGCTCCGGGGCACTCGAGTGCCTAGGTACTTCGCATGAGCGAGCTGGATTTCAAGGGCCCCAGGCCCACCGGAGCGCGGCCCGACCTGGCCGCGACGCGGACGTCGCCCGCCGCCAAGGCGTCGACGTCGGTCGCGCCCTCGTCGGATCACGCCGCCGCTTCCGGATTCGAACCGGCATCACCTGGGCAGGAGAACGATCCGCTGGCGCCCGAGGCGCTCCAAGAGGTGGTCGAGCGCCTCGCCGAAGCCGCACATCAGCGACATCCGAACCTGCACTTCGCCATTGATGAGGAGAGTGGTCGCGCCGTAGTTCAAGTCATCGACAAGAGCTCGGGCGACGTCATTCGACAGATTCCGTCGGAACAGGCGCTCAGCGCCGCGCGGAAGATCGCCGAACAGGGCGGTGGAGCCCTGCTCGAAATCACCGTCTGACTCGTCACCTCGATTCCAACATGACCTTCCATCGCCCGAGGAGGCGCCCCCCCGGAAGGGGGGAAGCCGACGAGGTGCCCAGTGGGCGCGGCGAAGCCGCGGCGACGGCCGGGTGCTCGAGGCTCGCCTCGGGCCACAGCTTCTTTCGATCGTAGTACGCGTCGCAAACGGGCGCGCCGTCGCCGAGTGTCAACCAGGGTTGCATCGTCGATGTGAAGATGTGGACGTCGGGCTTCAACGCGTGGCCGTCGATCGTCCCGACGCGCACGAACCGCACGACATCGCCGCGACCGCCGTAGTTGCTCCACAGCGCGACGCGGCACGTCGGGCAGCGCGCGATGACCTGGCCCTTCCCGCTGTTCGATGGGGTATCGACGAGCTCAGGCTCGCCTTCGAGCACCTCGACGCGTGTGGCTTCGTACATCGCGTTGAGCGCAAACGCCGTCCCGGTCTCGCGCTGGCACCAACTGCAGTGGCAGCAGTGAACGAAGAGCGGATCACCTTCGAGGCGGTAGCGAATCTGTCGGCAGGTGCAGTGGCCTTCCATCGGCGCGAGGGTAGCGCCGGCGTGTCCGGGCGGAAAGCGACCCGACGCGAGCCGAACGGTGGCGACGGTTTCGACGGTCAGCTCGCGGCGGAGATCGGCTCGGCGGTCGGCACGCGATAGCCGGCTTCGTCGACGGCGGCGTGGACGTCGGCCTCCGCGATCGTCCCGCGCACCACGGCGCGCTGCGGGTCGAGCGTGACCTGAACGTCTTCGACACCCGGCTTCTCGCGGAGGATGCGTTCGAGCTTTCGTACGCACCCGTTACAGGTCATGCCCTCGACCGCGACCTCCACCGAGCGCGCCGTCGGCGCGACGCGAAAGCCGGCCGCGACGACGGCGGCCCCAACGGCCTCCTCGGAGATCGAGCCGCGGACGACCGCGCGCTGCGGGTCGAGTGAGACGTGAGCGGATTCGACGCCCGCGGTCTCGCGGAGCTTTCGCTCGAGTGTATTGACGCAGCCGTTGCAGGTCATGCCTTCGACGGCGACCTCGATCGCTCCGGCGGGCTCCGGTTGCTTGCGGAGCTTCGCGCGGAGGTCACGGACGGCGAAGTAGGCGAGCAGCGCGACCAGCGCCACCATGCTCGCGACGCGCCACCACTCGAACGTGGTGTGGTCGTGGGGAGCGGTGACCGCGTCGAGCGGAAGGACGAAGTCGAACATGAAGCCGAAGCCAATGCTCCCGAGGACGATCGTCGCGAGGTAGATCGCGAGCGGCTTCTTGCCGAGCGTCCGGTAGATGGCGCCGATGGTCGCGACGTTCGTCGCGGGCCCCGCCATCAGGAACACGAGCGCAGCGCCGGCGGGGAGGCCGGCTTCGACGAGCGCAGCGGCGATCGGCACCGAAGCGGTCGCGCACACGTAGAGCGGCAGTGAGATCACGAGCGCGGCGATCATCGGGAGGATTGAGCCCGACTCCGCGAAGCCAGCGAGGAAGTCATGCGGGACGAAGACCTCGATCGCGGCGGAGGCGAGGATGCCGAAGATGACCCAGCCCCAGATGGAGCCGAGGATCATCAGCGTGTGATCGACGAAGTCGCGCAGTTTGTTGCGACGCGCCCCGGCGCTGGTCATGGCTGGTGCGGGGAGCTGGGTCGTGCCGTCGGACGCGAAGCCGGTGACCCAGCCACCGACGATTCCGGTGACCGCGGCGGAGACGACCTTGAAGAGCGCAAACGGGAGCCCGAGGAACGAAGCGCTGACGAGGATCGAGTCGACGCCGGTCTGCGGCGTGCTGATCAGGAAGCCCACGGTCGAGGCGTCGCTGGCGCCGTCCTTCTTCAGGCCGAGCCCGGCAGGGATGACGCCGCACGAACAGAGCGGCAGCGGCACGCCGAGCGCGACCGCTTTGAGCACGCCGCCGCGACCGCCGAGGTGCCGGCGAACGAAGTCCTTCGGGAGGAGGATGTGGAGTACACCCGCGACCACCGCGCCGAGCAGCAGGAACGGCGCGAGCGACGCGAGGACACCGAGCACTGCGGTCCAGTACGCGTTCATCATCGACTCCCGATCCCGGCGTAACGCCCGAAGACATCCATCAGCTCTTCCACCTTCGCGACCTTGTCGTCCTCGGTCCCGCGGTCGAACGCCTCCGAGACACACGTGCGAACGTGTGACCCGAGGATGATCTGCCCGACCTTCCCCAGCGCGCCCTGCACCGCGGAGATCTGGACGAGGACGTCCACGCAGTAGCTGTCCTCCTCCACCATGCGGCGCAGCGCCGCGGCTTGCCCTTCTGCGCGCTTCAAACGCGCGAGGACCTTCTTCTTCGTCTCGGCATCCATCATCGTTTCGATACCCCCTATAGGTATATGAACTAATACCCCCGGGGGGTACCTGGTTCAAGCGAAAAATGAGGGAGGATGCGCGTGCGGTGAGCGACTGGACGACGCAGGACTACGACGCGTGGCCGAAGCGTGTGCTGTTCCCGGTGATCGCCGGCGTGATCGACGTGGTCAGCCTGGTCGCCGGGCTCGTCGGGCTGTGGATCGCAACGTCGGTCGCCGTGCACCTCAACGTGTCGTTGTTATGGGCGGTGGTCGTGGGCCTGGTCGTGTTCCCGGGTGTGCCGCTGCTGCTGGAGATCTGGCACCGCATCGACAGACGCCGCTACGGCGAGACCGAGGACGACCACCCGCCCCCGCGCGTCCGCATCCTCCGCTCCGCGCTCCGCGTGAACGCCGCGCTCCTCGTCGTCGCGCTGATCGTCTTCCCGCGCGTGGTCTTCACGGCGATCACCACACGCGGCGACTGGATGATGGAGGGCGCGCGCGGCCCCTGGCGCGACGCGCTCCTCGCCGTCGCAGATCGCGCCGACTTCCTGTACGCCGAGGACAACCCGTTCGACGCCTTCGACGACAGCGTGAAAGTCGAGCCGGTCGACGTCGGTTGGGATCGCACGCGCGTGCGCTCGGGCGCGGCGGGTGTGGAGCCGGGCGGGGAGATCTGGGACGTCGGTACCCCCGCCGAACCCGGTCCGGGTCCCGGTTCCGGTCCGGGTCCCGAGTCCGAATCGGGCTCGGACTCGGCATCACGTTCAGACCCCTTGCCCGAGCCCGAGCCCCAGCCCTCGCCCGAATCCGGGTCCGAATCAGGTACGGAGTCCGAATCAGGTTCCGGGTCGGGATCGGGTTCGGGAACGGGAACGGGTTCGGGTTCGGGTTCGAGTTCGGGTTCGGGTTCGGGTTCGGGTTCGGGTTCGGGTTCGGGTTCGGGTTCGGGTTCGGGTTCGGGTTCGGGTTCGGGTTCGGGTTCGGGTTCGGGTTCGGGTTCGGGTTCGGGTTCCGGGTCGGATTCGGGCAAGGGCTGGGGCGAGGGCTCGGGCAAGGGTTCGGAGTCGGATTCGGGCAAGGGCTGGGGCGAGGGCTCGGGCAAGGGTTCGGAGTCGGATTCGGGCAGGGGCTGGGGCGAGGGCTCGGGCAAGGGTTCAGAGTCGGCGGCCCCCGGTTCCGGGTCCGGCGCCGCAGCTCCGCCGCCGTCGGCTCCCCGAGCGGGGCGTGTGAGCACGGACCCCGACCACGACATCCCCCTCATCATCATCGGCCCCAGCGACGACGCCCCCCCGCCGCCGCCACCCCCCTCGCGCACCACGCCGCCGCCGCCACCAACAGCGCCGCCTCCGGCACCCCCCACCTCCGTCGCACGTCAGCGCTACCTCGATTGGCTGCGCCGCCCGTCACCGCACGCGCTCGCGACGAACATCCCGGCGAGCGCGTCGGGCTCCTACGAACAAGTCGCGCAGCACATCGCGTCGCGCGTGCGCGATCCCTACGAGCTCACCAAAGCGATCCACGACTTCATCGCGGTACGGATCGACTACGACGCCGACTTCGATCTCAACCGCCTCCCCCCGAGTGATCCCAAGACGGTCTTCGACCGACGCGAAGCGGTGTGTGCCGGCTACGCGCGGCTCTTCAAAGCGATGATGGAGACCGTCGGCTACCGCGCCGTCTACATCTCGGGCGACGCGCGCTTCGCGCAGCCGCGCAACCCCAGCGCATCGCACGCCTGGAACGCCGTCGAGCTCGAAGGGCGGTGGTACCTCGTCGACGTCACCTGGGACGCCGGCCACATCGACGGCCGCGACTTCGTCGAGAAGTACCGCACCGACTACCTCCTCGCGCCGCCCGACATCTTCGTCCTCACCCACCTCCCCCAACAGACGCAGTGGCAGCTCCTCGCGCAGCCGCTCTCCCGCGGCGCCTTCCTGCGGCAACCGCTCCTGCTCCCCCGCTTCTTCGCGTACGGCTTCGGGCTCGTGACGCCCGACCGGTCGCAGATCACCGTCGCCGCGTCGGCGCACTTCGAGGTCGACAACCCGCTCGGCGCGTCGGTGTTCTTCGCGTACGCGCAGCGCGACCGCCCGACCGGCCCGTTCACGGACTGCGTCTCACGCTCCCAGCTCGGCCGCCGCAGCGCCGCCGACTGCCAGTTCACCCGCGCCGGCGACTTCTACGTCTACGTCTTCGCCGCGCCGATGGGCGTCAGCAAACACGAAGCCGTCGCGCGCTTCGAAGTGAACAGCGAAGCCCCCTCCGGCTAGAGCCGTCAGCCTACCCCCCTCCACGGGCGCCCGCTGCGATCACGGAGCGACCCGGGGCGCCCCCGGCCACCGACGATGGCCGCACCGCTCCGCGCGCAAGCCAACTTGCACCTCCACCACGGGCGCGCGCACCGCCGGAGGCGGACGCGGGGCACGAGGCCCGCGGTGTCGGTGTGTGAACGTCCCCTTCAGCGGCGGCGAGCACGCCTTCGACGTGCACACCGTTAGCTTGTAGGTCACCGTGATCGTGCCGTCGCCCTTCGCGCCGACAGAGAACGTCGCGCGCTTCGCCTTCCCCGGTAGCCCGGCGTCGACGAACCGTGCGTCGTCGCGACGCAGCGTCGTCTTCGACAAGGTCGTCCCCGTCGACGCGAGCGTGAGCTTCGTCGGGTAGTCGGCGTTCACGTAGTGGCCGTCCCGCGTCGGACGCACCGTGATCACCACCGTGTCCGCGTCCGACGACGCGCCGATCTCGAACGCGTTCGCCCAGTCCTCCGCGCGCGCCTCGGACGCCGACAGCACGGCGATCAGCACCAACGCCGCGCGCATCAAACCACGCGCGCCGTGCGAATGTAGTCGAGCTGCGCAAACCCTCCGCGTAGATACACGTTGCCCTCGCGGTGGATGCGGCCTTGCTGCGGTCCGCGCCCCGACGGCGCGCCCTCGCCGTACCCCGCGTGCAGCTTCCGGGCGACGTCCATGTCCTGCACCTTCCCGAACGCCGAGAACCCCATCGCGTCGAGCCGCGCGTTGTTGCGGTAGTTGATGAAGAACTGCGTCGTGCGCGCGTCGCGACCGGACGTCGCAAACGTCACCGTCCCCTCCGCGTTCGACGCCACCACCGGGTCGTCCTTGATCAACGCCTTCTTCCAGACCTTGTTCACCGCCGGGTCCCCGTGGATGCCGACCTGCGCGACGAACCCGTCGACCACGCGAAAGAACGCGACGTCGTCGTAGTAGCCGATCGTCACCAGGTTGTAGAAGCGGTCCGCGCCGAGCGGCGCCCAGCCGCGATCCACATCGACGAGGATCGCACCCTGCGTCGTGTCGAGCTGTACGGTGAACGTGTCGGGCGCCGTCGCGGTGGCGGCGGAGGGATCGAGCAAGGCCGGGTGCGTCACCCGCCGAGCTTACGGCAATAGAACTGGTACATCGAACGGAACGTGTCGGGGTGCTCGATCTCGAACGCCTCCCACGCGCTGAGGTCACGCGCGCGCCCCGGATGCTCGGCCTCGAACCGCGCCATCACCGACGGCTCCGGGAACTGAAACCCGCAGAACTCGAGCCCGCACACCTCGAGCGTCGTCGCGATCTCGAGCGGCGACGTCCGGTGCTCCATCACGTGGAAGACGAGATCGCGCAGCTCACCGATCGAGTAGAAGTCACGGAACCGCGTCACCGCGAGCACCGCCTCCGGGACACCTTCACCCGTCTTCACCCGCCGCCGAAACGCACGAAGCCCATCCGCCGTCGGCGTGAAGCCCTCCTCGGCGACCCACGTCCGCGCCGCGACGACACCAGCCCGCGCACGCTCGCTGTACAGCCCGACCTTCATCACCCCGCCCGGCTCGAGGAGCTCGGCGAGCGCACGCCACCCACGCAGCGGATCCGCGAGGTGATGCAACACCCCCACCGCTTCGATCAGATGAAAGCGCTCGCGCGACTTCAGCTCCATCAGGTCCGCCTGACCGAGCCGAACGTTCGACACCCCCGACCGCTCCACCATGCGCCGCGCGTACGCGAGGCTCCGCTTCGACAGATCGATACCCAGCAGATCGATCTCGGGGTGCGCCATCGCGCGCGCCAGAGGGTGCCGCCCCGTGCCCGCGCCCGCGATCAACACCCGCGGGTGCTCGGGGAAGTCGACCGCTTCGCCGAGCGTCCGCGACAGCGAATACGCGAGCGGCTCCGGCTCGAAGCGCGGAAGATCGATCCACCGGGGGTAGGGGTGCGTCTCGTACTGCGCCTGCACGTCGCGCGAGGTGTCGTCGTGGATCGGCGTGAGCACGTCGATCCGCGCGAGCCACGCACGCTCCGCCTTGGGCTCGAAGTACACCCGATCGATCACCCGTGCGACCGGCTCCGGCCACGCGTCGCGGGACGTCGCGTCAAAGATCTCGGCACCGTCCGCGAACAGCAACGCGCGGTGCGTCGCCGCCGACAGCACGTTCCAGGCGCGCTGCAGCGGGTCCGCGTCCAGCACCAACGGGACGGGCTCCTCGGCGTTGGCGTACTCGGTGAAGAACATCTGCTCCACCACCGCACCGAACAAATCCAAGAGCGCCGCGTCGGGTGTCGCGGCGAGGAGCGCGTCGCGAATCCGCAGGACGAGCCCCTCGAGTCGAAGGTCACTCACGATCTCCGCGCGCAGCACCGCCGCGAGGAGGGGGCGGTGCGCGAGCGCGATCAGGTTCGGCGCGTTGACCATCGCGTCGATCACGATCGGGTCGCGCGCGAGCATCGTCAGCGCCGCGGGGAGCACCGCGCGGTCCTCGTACGCCGGGTCGTCGAACAGCTCGACCAGGAGGTGCGCGTACCAGGGATCGTAGGCGTCGAACTGCGCGCGCCGCAGCCCCATCACCACCGACGGGAGGTAGCGCCCACGCGCGTCGGGCGCGAGGGTGAGCGCGAGCTTGAGCTCCGTCAGCGCGTCGCCGTGCCGGTCGAACAGGAGGTAACCCAGCGCGAGCTCGAAGTGCGCGTCGGCGAGGTCCGGGTCGAGCGCGAGCGCACGCTGCGAAGCGGCGAAGGCCCCCTCCGCGTCCCCGAGGCGACGCAGCACCGTCGCGCGTCCGCAGTGCGAGAGCGCAAACGAGGGGTTGAGCTGCAACGCACGATCGTACGCGTCGAGGGCCGCCGCGAGGTCGCCCGCGTCGCGGTGGAGGGTGCCGAGGTTGTGATGCGCCTCGACGTAGTCCGCCTTCCGCGCGATCGCCTTTTCGAACGCACGTCGCGCGGGGCCGAGCTCGCCGCGTGCGCGTCGAACCTCGCCGAGGGTGTTGAGGTAGAACGGCGTCGCGGGCGCGACGCGGAGCGCGCGGTCGACGTACGTGAGCGCCGGGTCGTGCCGCCCGCGTTGGTGATGGACGAGGCCGAGCAGGTGCAGCGCGTCGGCGTGCTGGGGGGCACGCTTCAGGATCCGGCGGTAGAGTTTTTCGGCGTCAGCGAGCCGACCATCGCGGTGGTGGTCGATGGCGGTCGCGAGTGTCTTCGCGGGGGAGGACATCACCGAACCGAATCGGCGTTTCAAACCGAAACATTAGTCAGGCGTAGTCGGTCACGCGGGCATCGCCGGCCGCCACGGGCGGCGTCGGGGCCTGCTCGCTCGCCTCGAGCATCTGCACCCACCCCTCGTGGATCTCGGTGAGCACGGCCTCGGCGTTCGTGAAGCGGTCCGGCTCGTTCTTCAGGTTGCCCTGGAGCAGCTCCGTGATCACGAAGTCGTACAACGCGTACAGATCCTCCGCGAGCTTGCCCGCCTCGAGATCCAGGGCGCTCTGGAGCTCGCCGACGAGAGCGAGCGCCTGAGAGACCTGCTCGCCGCGCAACGCGACGTGCCCCTCTTCGGCGGCGACGATCGCCCGGGTGGTCGCGCGCAGGGCGCCGTCGAGGACCGCCTCGACGACCTTCCCCGGCGACATGCCCGAGAGCTGGGTGGTTTGATAGGCCGAGTGCTGACGCGACATCGTACGCGCTAGACATCGGACCCGGGGGCGACCGTCTCAAGGCGGAGACGGCCCTCGAGCCGGGGGTGGTTCACTCTGGATCGGACTCGTCCTCGGGGATGTCGTCGCCGGGCGACGTGACCTCGACCTCGGTGTTCTCGCTGGCCGGGGGGGTGAGCTCCCCGGACGCCGCGGGATTCTTGGGCGAAGCGCCCAGCTCGATCTCGCGCAGCGAGTCGTCTTCGGTCTCCAGGATCCAGGCGCCCCCGACCTTGTGCCAGTGCTGCGTCAGGGTTCGCTTCTGGACGGTGATGTCCGGGAGGAGCGTGTACGACATGCGCACCATGACGGTGGCCGCTTCCTCACCTTCGACGTCGACCTGGAGGATTCGGTAGTCCTCGATGTGCAGTGACTTCTGGTCGTCCTCGTACGCCGCGATGAACGCCGCGCGCATGTCGTTCGGTAGGAACGACGCGGCCCGCTCGTAGTTCTTCCAGCGGTACGCGTGGTTGTACGCGTCGACCGATTCCTGCAGTGCCTCCATCGACGACGCCGTCGACGACTTACACGCCGCGGTGGACAACAACAGCGCCAGCGCGAGCCGCTTCACTCGGCCCCCTTCGCGCCCGTGAACTGATCCGCCGGGTCGTGGAAGAGCACGTTGAACGAGGTGAGCGACCCGTACACCTTGGTGATGTACTGCTGAAGGTCGACCTTCGCCGCGTCCGAGAGGTCCTTGCTCGCGTTGATCTTCTGCTCGAGCACCCGGAGGCGATCGCGCACCATCACGATCTTGTGGAAGAAGGTCTCCAGCGGGATCTCCTTCGCTTGAAGCGATTCGTCCCGCGGTTTGATCAAGAGCGCCCCGCCCGAGAACCGCTCCGCAATGGACGTGTACCCGTAAGCGGTCTCGTCCTCGAGGACCTCCCGCACGACGCGCTTGAGCTCTTCGCGATCCACGGCGGGACTATCGCGGGGGGCGTCGCCAGCGTCAACGTCCGACCGCGACCAGGTACGCCCAGTTGACGGCGATCAACGCCAAGAGGATCCGCCCCGCCCAGCGTGTCTTCGACGACCACGTCAGCGACCAGGACCGCGACACCCCCGCGAACACCGCCGCCGCGTGCAGGACGTACACGCCGATCGCCACCAGCACGACGGTCATCAACGGGTTCATCACCCACGCCTCGACCGGGTCGAGCCGGGCGAGCGCGAACGCCGCGCGGGTGCTTCCACAGGTCATGCACGGGACACCGGTCAGCGTGCGGAAGACACACGGCGGCCGCGGCACGAAGTCGGGGAGGAACGCCGCGAACAACATCGCCGCCGCGAAGAGCGGCCCGAGGACGTGCTCGTGCACGAGTCCGGACTCACGACGCGCCACGTTTCGTACCACCAGGCGGCCCGAGCCCCCGGGTGTCAACATTCGTATCCGGGGTCCGCGTACCCGAGCCCGGCGAGCCACCCGATCGCGCGGTTCGTAGTAGCCTCGTCGTGGTGCGGGAGACGTGGCTCGTGATCGTCGGTGGCCTGGTCGCTTGCAGCGGCGGCCCGGTCGACACGATTCGCGAGCCACCGGTCGAACGCGACGCCGGATCACGCGACGCCGGAGCGACCGAGGCCTGCGAAGCACCGCGCGAAATGTGCGGCGCCGCGTGCGCGGACCTCGCGACGGATCCCGTCCACTGCGGTGGATGTGACAACGCGTGCGAGGCGGGGGACGCCTGCATCCTCGGCGGCTGCACCGCGCCGTTCCTCCCGGTCCAGCGCTACACGATCGACGACGGGGGCCTCGACTGCGACACGCAGATCCCGTTCTGGTCGCAGCGCTTCGCGGTCGATCGCGACCAGCGCATCTACCTCGGCCTCGTCTGCGACGGCGAAGGGTACATGGCGACGAGCACCGATCGCGGAGAGAGCTTTCAGCTCCACCCGATGGGTCTGCGCAACGTGCAGGGCTTCGAGATCATCGCGACCGACAACGGCGAGGCGCACGTCGCCGCCGTGACCGGCGAGCCCTTACAGGGCGTGCTCGTCTATCAGCGAACGACCGACGGCGGTGAGACCTGGAGCCCGCCGCGGCCCGTGGATCTCGGTCCGGTCAACAACGCGCCCTTCGGCTACTCGGGCGCTTTCGCGGTCGACGGCGACGACGTCTACATGAGCTCGCAGTGGGTGAGCGACATGGAGACGGTCCGATTCTGGCGGGCCGGGCAGCGCGGCGGGGAGCCCTTCGTGCTGACGTCCACGTTCGCGGTGGACCGCACGCAGGTATGGGAGCCCGAGCTGGTCCCGGACGACGATGGGCTGCTCTTCGTCTGGACCGACGACCGAAACCTCCCGACGCGTACGGAGACGATCATGCGGAGCGACGATCGGGCGGTGTCGTTCGCGATGGTCGAGCAACGCGCGATGGTCGGCTCCGCGGAGCGCCGTAAGCTCGGCGATCGGATCTTCTACGCATCGCCCGGCGGTGGCATCGGCTACTACGACCTCGGCGGCGACGTCTCGGGCTACGCCGACTCCGGTGCGATCGACATCCGATCGAACGGCGGCCTCACGGTGTTCGACGACGGCCGCGCCTTCACCGTCATGCACGACGGCGAGCCGTGGAACTCGATGACGTCCCAGTTCACCGAGCGGCTCTACCAATACGACGCCGACGCCGACGCGGTCACGGAGGTCATGCCGATCGCCGACACCCTGGACTTCGTGAGCGCCGGACGGCTCTACCCGGGCGCCTATTCGAACACGCACCTGTTCGCCGTCCCCGGCACCGGCGCGCTGCTCATGGCCTACGCGCGCGACGGGGCGGTGCACTTCGAGGTGCTGGTCCCGTGATGCGGCGCGCGGCGCCGCTGCTGGTCCTCCTCGCGCTGGGTTGCACGGGCGAAGGCTCCATCGGGCTCTCCTTTCGTCTGACCGGCGAGCTCGCGAACCGCATCGAGGACACGTGGCTCCACGTCACGGTCCGCGACGACGGCGGGGCGGTGCTCGGCGGCGCGGTCGTGCCTGCGTCGGGGGGCGCGGCGACGTTGTCGGTCCGTAACGGCGAGGGCCACGTCGCGGTGGTCGAGGTGCGCGAAGGCCCCGACCCGGCGACGGCGCGCATCCTCGGCTACGGCATCTCCGAGCCGTTCTCGCTCGTGGCGGGCGAGGCGAAGACCGTCGAAGTGGAGGTCGAGATCCGCGCGGTCGCGTCGGTCGAAGCCCTGTCGATCGACGGCGCCGAGCTGGGCTTCGCGCGTGATCCGAACGTCACGCTGCGGATCACGTCGAGCCGTCCGGACATCGCGCACGTGATCGTCGCGCAGGACCCGGGCTTGTCGTTGGGGCGCGCCGACGTCGACGTCGACGGCGGCGACACGTTCACCGTGCCGTACGACCTCGACGCCGCTTGCCGCGAAGCCGGGGCGTGCGTCGACGGACCGCGCTCCGTCGTCGTGCAGCTCGAGGACCGCGCCGGTTATCCGTCGGACCGCGCGTCGCTCGTCGTGCAGCGCGATCTCTTCCCGCCCGCGGTCGTCCCCGGGACGACCGTCCTGCAGCTCACCGCGCCCGGCGACTTCGTCGCGGTCACGCGCGCCGACGACGGCATCGAAGTGCGCGTGTCGTTCTCGCTCACGGAGACCGTGAGCTCGACGCCCACGCTGGCGCTCGCCGACTCGGAGCTGCCTTTCAATCTCGTCGCGCGCGTGAACAGCACTTGGGTGTACACGCGGACGGTCGGCCCCGAGGATCCGGAGGGGCCGCAGCAACCGGTGCTCACCGCGACGGACCTCGCCGGCAACGAAGCGGTCATCACGCTCGACGAAGCCGCCTACGACGTCGAACGTCGCGTGCCCGATCCGCCCGACGTCGAGACCCCGGGCCGGATCGTCTACCGCCGCGCGGCGTGGGGCACGGCGGACGATCCGACGCCGCGGTTCGAGGTGGTCGGCCAGCCCGGCGCGGTGACGCCGTTTGCGTTCGTACACGTCTACGACGACGCGCAGGTGTTCGACGGCACCGACGTCATCGCGGTACGCGCGGGGCAAGCGCAGGCCGACGAAAACGGCGCATTCTCGGTGCGGCTCGTTCCCGTCGATCGACTCGCGGTGTACGTGCTCGCGATCAGCGCGTCGGGCAGCCTGCACGCGCGTGAGGCCGCGCTCGTTCAGCACGTGCAGTGGGTCTCGCCCGCGACCGCGAGCGGCAACAGCCCGCCACCGATCCGCGCGCTGACGCGGCGCCACCTGACCGACGATCTGCTCTTCGACGGCCCCGGTCGCCGCGACGTCATCGACATCTCGGCGCTCACCTCCACGGGCAGCGGCGTCGTGACGGCGCAGGCCCCCTTCAGCTACACCCGCCACCTCCCCTCCGTGGTCGCCGCCCCCGACGCGCGACGCTTCGCGGGCACGGCGTACGACCCGACGCGCCGACGCGCGATCGTCGTCGGCGGTCGCTCGGCCGGCGACCTCGTGCAGACCGACGTCTGGGAGTGGGACGGCGCCGCGTGGCATCGCGGCGGCGACCCCGCCGGCTTCCCGCGGTGCGAGGACGGCACGTCGTTCGGCGACGACCCGTTCGGCTACACCACCTTCGCCGCGAGCGTCAGCCAGACGATCGTGGTGTGCCGCCGACTCGATCCGGTCGCCCCGCCGCCGCTGCCCGAGACCGCGGTCGACGAGCTCGTCGCGTTCGGGTGGAACGGCCAGACGTGGGCGGACGTCCCGCTGCTCGGCGAAGGCCCCGTCGGCCGTGTCGGGCACGCGGTGACCTACGATCCGAAGCGCCGCCGCGTCGTCGTGTTCGGCGGCAACACCGGCACGCTCCAGGTGCCCGGCCCGGACGTGCCCGGCTTCCGCGAGACCCTCGGTGACACGTGGGAGCTCGAGGCCGTGCGCACGACGAGCGACGCGCCGGCGGGGTTGCGATGGACCGAGCGCTCGCCCGGGACGACGCCGCCCCCGCGCGATCGCGCGGCGATGATCTACGACCCGGTCACCGAGCGCGTGCTGCTGTTCGGAGGCTTCGACGCCAACCGCGACCCCCTCGACGATCTGTGGGCCTGGGACGGGACGACGTGGACGGAGCTCACTCGGACCCAACCTTGGCCGCCCGCGCGAGGCGGTCACAGGATGGTGTTCGATCCGCGCTCGATGCGGATCGGCGTCGTCGCGGGGACGGACCGAGAGCCACGCGCACGGCAGCTCACGCAACAGGACGCGGGGCTGGCGGACACGTGGTGGTGGGACGGCGCCGCCTGGACGTCGATGCCCGGCGCCGGGCCCGCGGGCATCGGCATCACCGCCGCGTCGGTGGGCCAGGAGCCGCCGGTCACGATCACCGGCGCTCCGCTCGGCGGGGGCGACATCGAACCCGCCGACACCTACGCGCTGTCACCCTCCGGTCGCCGCGTGCGGACCCCGTCGTCCCAAGCGCCGGCCACGACGGTCCCGGGCCGCGGCGCGACGACCTTCGACACCGCGAACGAGGAGCTGCTGCTGATCGGGGACCTCGACGAACGTGTATGGCGCTGGTCGCCGAGCGGGTGGCGCCTCCACGCGAGCGGCGGACCCGAGCTCACGCTCGGGACGGTGGCCTTCGATCCGCTGCGCGACCTGACGTACTACTGGGGGCGGACCTTCGCGCTGAACCCGGCGCGGTTCTCGGTGCTCACGTCGACGGGCGCGTGGACGTCGCCGCCGGGCGGCCCGGTCTCTCGCGATGTGCTGGAGACACTCGTCGCGACCTACGACCCGTCGCGCGGCGAGCTCGTCACGTTCGTCGAGCCGGCGAGCGGCGGCTGGGCGCTGTGGCGTTTCGACGGCGCGGCGTGGACGCGCTTCGACCAGGGGCCCGCGAACCTCGGCCTGAACCCGGAGCTTACGCAGATGGTGTCCGTCGGTCAGGGCGCGCTGATCGTCGACGGCCGCACCGCCGCGCACCGCTACGACGACGGCTTCACCGCGGTGACTCCGGCCCCGGGAGGCCGCCTCGCCTACGACCCAGTGCGGGAACGCGTGATGGCGTTCGAGGATCGCGGCGACGCCTACGAGCTCGACGACGCGGGCGTCTGGCGGCCGGTCGATCTCGCGGACCCGCCGATCCCCGCCGGCGTCAACAACGGGCCGACGTTCCACCACTACGATCCCGCGCGGCGCCGCTTCCTCGCGACGAACGGCAGCCCTCCGGGGGAGCCGCCGGGCGCGGTGTACGATCTCGACGTCGATCCCGACGCGCGCCCCGCGGTGATCGCGTCCGTCGATCTGACCGCGGCACGCGTCACGCCCGCTGCGATCACCGGCCTCTCCGCGACGGTCGTCGCCGGCGGCGCCGCGACCGACGCCGGCACCACGACGGTGAACGGCTTCGAAGTCCTCGCGTACGACGCCGGCCAAACCACGTGGCGGGTCATCGGCGACGACACAGCGCCGACCACCGCACCCGCGCGCGCCGACGTCTCGACGGCCACCGACGTCGGCGACCTCGTCGCGACCCGCCCGGACCGGGTGATCTTCGCCGTCACCACGCGCGGGCGTCGCGGCCGTCGCCCCGTCCCGCCGACGGTCACGGTCGACCAGCTCGTCCTCGCGATCGACTACCAGCTCACGCCGTAGCGCTAACGTCCAACGACGACTTCGATGACCAGGCTGTCCGATCCCCCGCGCCCGTCGCGCAGCACGCTGTAGATCCGCGTGCGCAGCTCGTCGCCTTCGAAGTCCGTCGGCGCGGTGTAACGCGTGGCGTGCCCGGAGAAGTCGCGGCGCTCGGCTTCGAGCGAGGTGATGTGGTCGGACAGCTCGCCGTCGACGACGAACCACGACCACGCCATCGTCTCGTCGAGCTCCACCAGCTCGCAGTTGTCGTCGATGACGCGGTAGGTCTCGAAGCTCTCGTCGCTGACGCGCCCGGCGAGCAGGAGCGACTCTCCGGCGTCGAGCTCGATCGGCCCCTGGCGCGGATCGTAGGCGACGGTGCTCGTCGCCCCCTCGCGGGTCAGCTCCAGCTCGAGGTAGTCGGGCGACTGGTTCGGGACGCGCGTTTGGAGGTAGCGGAGGAGCGTCCCGTATTGGCCGGCGCTGACGTTCGTGCAGAGCGAGGGGATGTCGACGCCCTGCACCATCGGCACGGCGCCGAGCTCGCCGTCGCGCGCGGCCTGGAGCACGAGCGCGACAATCGCGGGGTCGAAGAGGACGACACGTTTGCGGCCGTCGAGCGAGGGGGTGTCGACACTGATGGCGGCGTCGGTGACGACAGTGCGCACGTGGAAGTTGAGGCGCAGTCCACTGAAGAGATCGCGGGGGTCCTCGGCGAGCGAACCGACGAAACCCACTTGGTCGCTCCCACTGTTCAGGAGGTCGTTGACGAGGAGGTCGACAGGCGAGAATTCATACGCTGGCTCGGGTCTGAAGATGAGCTCCTTGTCGTCGGAGTCCGCGACCAGCGGCGCCTCGACCTCGTCGTCCTCGGGCTCACACGGCACGCGACCGTAGCCACCCACGCGATCGTCGTTCTCGTTCTCCCGCGCGCACCTAAACCATGTGTAGGTAAACTCGGCGTCCAAGTCCGGGTGCGCGGTGAGGACACTCATTCGGATGTCTTCGTTGGCGAGATCGGAAGCAAACACCTCTTCCGCCGTCCCACCGATCGGTGCGCTCCGGAAGAACGGGATCTCCGGCGGCTCGGCGCGCACCTCCACGATACGCAGGTCCTCGATGCGGTACTCGTCGGGGAGCTCGAAGCACCCGCTCGTGGCGAGCAACAGGACGAGGAGGCGCCGCATCAGAACACCCCCTTGAACCCGATGAGCGGGAAGAACGGGAGGCTCGGGATGGCGACCTCCTCTTTGAAGTCGAACGACGGCACGTAGATCTCCGTGTTGCTCCGATTGTAGACGTTGTTGATGTCCAGGTACGCCTCCAAGTACCAGCTGTCGAAGATCCACCGCTTGTCGATGCGCACGTCGAGCTGGTGGAACGCCGGCGCGCGCTGGAGGTCCCCGGTCTCGCGGTCGTACTGGTCCTCGTCGGCGTCGTAGTGCCGGTAGGTCGTCGTGGGGAGGCCGCCGCCCGTCACGTAGCGGAAGCGCATCGACAGCGTCCAATTCAGGCCGAGGTCATACGACGCGACCACGTTCACGTTGTGCGTCTGGTCGAAGTAGAGGTTGCGCCCCCACTCCTCGTCACGCCGACGGAACTCACTCCGACTCAGCGTGTACGCGATCCACCCGAACAGCCCCCAGCGCTTCTCGAGCTTCAACAACATCTCGGCGCCGTACGAACGACGCAACCCATCCGGCCGGAAGCCGACGAGGCGCACCACGCCGTCCACGACCTCCGTGTCCCCGGAGAAACGCGGGACGTTCGACTGGTAGCGATGAAAACCCACGAGGTCGAGCGAGAGTCGGTCGATGATTTTCCACTCGAACCCACCCGAATATTGCTGCGCCTTCAGTAGCGGGAGGTCCGCGTTCACGTAGAACTGCGTGGGGAGCGGAGGCTGCTGGTAGAGCCCGGCCTGGGCCTTCAGGCTGACGCTGTCCGTGAGCGTGTAACGCGCGCTCAGCCGCGGATCGAACCCGAACAACGAGCGCCCCTCGACGAGGCGCGGGTCGACCGCCGAATTCACGTCCGCGACCGCGTCGAAGCTGTAGAGATCGAAACGCACCCCCGGCCAGATGCGCAGCGCTTCGAACGGCTGGTACTCCAGCTCCGCGTACGCCGAGCCGAGGACCGCGGGGACGGTGACCTTGTCCTCGCGCAGCGCGGTGTCGGTCGGCAACGGGCTCGGGAAGTCGCGGATCGCGGGGAAGACGGGGAGCGTGCTGTCCGTGTCGAAGCGGAAGTAGAGGAAGTCACCGCCCGCGGTGAGTCGGAGGTTTTCTGCCAGCGGTGACTTCCCGTCGACTCGCACGCCGCCGTTCACATTGCTCAGACGGAACTGGATGTTGTTGCCGGACGGGTCACCCGACGTCTGAGTGTTCGTGAAGTCATAGCCGAGGATCGGTGAGATGCGGAACCAGGTGCTCGTGTCCGGGCGGTACGTGAAGCTCGGGTTGATGCGGTGGAAGAAGGTGCGCGACTGCGTCCCCTCCGGCGCACCCGACGCCTGCGTCGTGCTCCCGAGCAAGAGGATCTCGTCGTCGGAGCCGTACGCGAGCAGCGAGAACATCCGCTTGTCGTCGCCGCCGACGGGGCGGTCGTACCGCACCTGATAGTCGTAGTACCGCGGCGCCAACGTCGCGGAGGCGTCGAGCGCGGACAGCACCCCCGCGAGCACGCCGTCCACATAGCTGCGGCGGAGCGCGATGGTGAACGCACCGTCGTTCGGGTCGGAGGAGACCGGCCCCTCCAAGAACACCGACGCGCCGGCGATGTCGACGACCGCCTCGCCGTGCACGCGATCGGTCGCCGCGAACTTCGTGTCGAGCTCCACGATGCCCGCCGAGATGCGCCCCTGCCGCGGACCGAACCCACCGGGCGCAAAGCTGATCCCCTCCAACGCTCGCGCGTAGACGACGCTCGTCAGACCGCCGAGCCCGCCGAAGTGGAACAGGAGCGGGAGGCGGTGCCCGTCGAGGAACACACCGGTGTCCTGCGGCGGCGCGCCGCGGACGACGAGCAAACCCACGCCGAACGGCGTGCGCGAAACGCCGGGGAGGTTCTGCACGACGCGGATGGCGTCGCCCTGGGTTCCGGGGAGCCGCTCCACGTCTTCGAAGCGCAGCGTGGTGCGCGACACCTCCTTGCGCGGCAGCTTCGCGCGGACGACGACCTCGTACGGGTCACGCTCGGCGCGCGTCGCGAAGTAGACGACCTCCAACACCTCGCCGTCGCGCACCCGCTCCTTGGTGTCGAGGCGCTCGAAGAACGGCGCGCGCACGGTGACGACGTGCTGTCCCGCGGGGAGGCCGCGGAACGCAAAGCGCCCGGCGTCGTCGGACTGCGTCGACGTGCGCGTGACCGTCGCGGTGTTTGCGATCGACACCGTGACGTTCGCAAACGCGACCGGCTTGCGGAACCCGGCTTCGAGCACGGTCCCGCGGAAGTTGATCGGATCGGGCGGCTTCGGCGCGACGGGATCCGCCGCGGTCGCGGTCGCGACGGTGGCGGTCGTGGTGGCCGTGGGGTCCTGCAACACAAAGCCGTAGCGATACGTGATCTTCACCGGCACCGGCCCGAGCTCCCCCGCCTCGGCCGGCGAGAAGACAAAACCGGCCGCCGCGTTCATCGCGGCTTCGTCGAACCCGAACCCCGCGGACTCGACGAGCTCGACGCGCTGCACGAGCCCCTCCGCGTCGACGTCGAGCGTGAGCACCACGGTGCCCTCCAACCCGAGCTCCTCGGCCTCCGCGGGGTACGGCGCCTCGACGTACTGGACCAGCTCGGGCGGCTTCGTGAGCTGCGCCGGCGGCTGCTGCGCGACGAGCGCGAGCAGGAGCGTGCACGTCAGCCCCACGTGCGTTGGCGAGTATCAAAGTTGCGGGTGGGTCGCCACCCGATCAGAAGCGGGCGACCACGCCGGCCGGGGTGATGATCACGGCCGACAGCGCGGTACCGTCGGTCTCGCAGGGCCCGGGGTCCTTGGCGGCCATGGTGTAGATGCCCGCGACGAGCACGGCCGCGCCGAGCCCTACGAAGGTCACGCCGGTGGCGTACTCGAGGTCGCGGGTGGGTCCGGGGCTCGACCGATCCGCGAGGTAGAGCGCAAACACGCCCGCCGCGAGGCCGATGGTGCCGGCGCCGCCGAGCCACCAACCGAGCGCCTGCTCCTGCTGCGGGAGCTGCGTGTCGGTGAGGAGATCCGCCGCCGTCTTGCCCGGCCTCGACGCGGGCTGCGACGCCGGGGGCGCTGCGGTCGCGAGGGCCAACAAGGTGGTGATCACGAGCCGCACGTCGGCGAGTATAGCGGGTCGGGGTGATTGTCGCGTGTCGCGTCGGCGTGCGATGCGTGGGGACGTGCGCGCGTGGGTCCTCGTCGCGGGGTTGCTCCCGGCCAACGCCTACGCCGGCCACGACTACGCAGCGCTCGTCGCGGGCTACCGCGGCGCCGCCACGACGTTGAGCAGCACGGACGGAGACGCGAGCGCGCTGAACCACGCGCCGCGGCTCGGGTTCGTCGTCTACGGTGGCGACTGGTTCCTCAAGCTGCGGGCGACGTTCGTCTCGGGCGTCACCGGCGACGAACCCCACGCACGTTTCGTGACCGACATGTTCGGCGGCGGCGAGGTCGGCGTGCACTGGCCGCGCGCGTCCGGAAACCTCGCCGTGGGTTTGCTCGTGGACGGCAAGTCGATCGGCGTCCGCGAGCGGGGCGAATGGGTTGTGGGGGGCCGCGGCGTCGACGGCGGCGTGTCGCTGCACTTCGCCTTCCCCGCGTGGGGACGGGTGCGGTTCGACCCCTCGATCGCCGCCGGGGTTTCGGTCCTGCGGGGCGATGAAACTTACTCCGGGGTTTTTGCGTTGGGTGAGTTGGAGGTCTTCGTTCGACTCATGGGTTCGTTGTCGCTGTGGCTGGGCGCGGGCGTCGACGTGCGCCGCTACGCCTCGCGCGCCGACGCGGACCCGTTCGACGCCCGGACGTGGCGCTTCGATCTCGGGGTCGCGCTGCATGACTTGTGGGGGATCGGACACAATGCCTTCTGAACCGTCCGCGCTGGGCGCCGGTCTTCGGTGGATGGGTTCGATCGCCACGACCGCGCCGATGCTCTCCGCGGTCTCCACGATGGGTTGGTTCGATCGAAGACGCGCCGGCGCGTGGATGGAGTCCTGGGGTCGACTTCAACAAGCCATCTTCGGGCTCCAAGTCACCGTGGACGATCGCAACTCGGCCTACGACGACCCACCCTATCTCTTCGTCCACCTGAATCAGACGAGCCTGGTCGAGTCCTTCACCAAGACCGCCATGGTGCCGATCCCCTTTCGCCTGATCATCAACTTCGAGTACGGCCTGCTCCCGTTCATCGGGCCGGCGACGATCGCGATGGGGGCGCGCGTCATCGTGCGCCAGTGGCCGACCCAAGCGAAGCGCGGCATCGACCGAGCGATCCGCGATCTCGAAGACGGCGACAGCTACTTCATCTCGATCGAAGGTCGACGCAGCCCCGACGGCGCGCTGCAGCCGTACAAGAAGGGTCCTGCGGTGATGGCGATCCGCGCACAGGCGACCGTCGTGCCGTTCGTGACCTTCGGGGCGCGGGAGCGGATGCCGTACGGATCGTGGCGGGTGCGTCCTGGTTCGATCCACGGCATCCTGTGCGAAGCGATCCCCACGCGCGGAATGACGTACGCGGATCGCGACGCGCTGACCGCGCAGCTGCGGTCGGTTGCGGAGACGGAGCTGAGACATCTTGCCTCGCGCGAGACACGTCGACGCGGCGCACACCCCGCATGATGGGTCGCGCTTGCGCGGCATACCCTCTGCATCCTTCAGCGGGCATGAAGACGCTGACCCAAATCATCCAAGACCTCGAACGCGCAGGTTACCGAGAGGTGTTTCGCGCCGAGCCCGCGGGTCTCGTCGCTCGCAACGAGGGGGTGGCGTTCCCGCCGGAGGACGTGGTGATCGACGAGACCGTTCGCGTCGAGACCGGAAGCAACCCCGACGGCCAGACGCTCGTGCTCGCCGTGTCGTCCAAGACGACGCCGGTGCGCGGGACCTACGTCGTGACGTACGGCCCGAACATGCCGGCGGAGGACGCGAAGCTATTGAATCGAATGCAGCCGGCGACCCGATAGTCACCTGCGTCCGTAGCGACGCTCCGTCATCGCATCCACCACGGCGTTGGCCCCGAACGTTCGGGGTCGCAGCGCTGCGCGAGATCGGCGAGCGCGTCCGTCGCCGCGGCGCTCTGCAGCACGTCACACGGCTTCTCCTCGGGGCCCTCGAGCCCGAGCCTCGCCTGAATCCACGCTCGGCGCGTCGTGTCCTTCGACTTCGTCGTCGCGAGGAACCGCTCGATCGTCGCGGACTGAAGCTCGGCCGCTTCCGACAGCGCGCCGAGGTAGACCAGCCACTCCGCGTCGGGCGCGGCGAGCGCGCCGCGCACCAAAGGGCCGACCTCGCGCGTCCCCATGAACCCACGCAGCGCGCCGAGCGACGGATCCTCCGGGACGACGCCGTACAGGTTCTTGCCGTAGCGCTCCGCCCACGCGCGGATGTCGGGCCGCATGCGTGCGGCGAACGAGAGGCACGCGTCGAGTCGTTGCCGATCGCGCTCGCCGAGCTCCGCGTCGCGCAGCTTTGCGTTGCATCGCTCGCGCAGCTCGAGGAACGCGAGGAGGAGCTCGGGCCCGCGCGCCGTGGCGAGCTCCCTTCGTAGGTCGGCGTAGACGCGATCGCCGTCGTACAGCATTCGCGCGGCGAACGGGGACAGCCCCGGGAGGACCCGCGTGCGCCAGCGGAGCTGGGCTTCGTTCTCGGTCACCGGCGGATCGGCGGGAGGTTCCTCGCGTGGCCCGGGCGCGAAGACGCCGTACAACACCAGGCCCGAGATGAGCGCGACGGGGAACACCGGGACCAGCATCCGCAAGAAGTCGCGCGTGTGCCGATCGACGGAGTGCCACAACCCGTACATCGCGCTCGGACCGACGATGAGGCTCATGATCCCGACGACGCCGGTGAGCTTCGGGAACACCGCCGTGCCGACGACGAACAGGAGCACGGTCGACGTGATCGATCCCAGTATGAGGAACCACGTGCCTCGGCTGTAGTCCTTGGCGTCGAGGCGCCGGTTCTCCAGGACCTCGAGTTTTCCGTCGGGGATACCGTTTTCGTAGGCGTAGTAGGCGTGGCGCGACTCCTCGGCGCGCTCGGCTGCGATGTCGGCTTTGGGGTCCTGCGTGACGATCGGGACGTCGCGCTCCGGGCCGTGGAGGGTGTCGGGTGCGTCCTTGGCGGCGTCGGCGAGCTCGCCGGTGGGTTCGAGGCCTTGCTCGCGCCAACGCTTTCGCATCTCTTCGAAATCGGACATCCGGTGCAGCGAGTGTAAGGGTGACAAGAGCCGCGTCAACGCGAGGGCGGCGTGGTAGCGTGACGTATGGCCCCCAAGCTGCTCTCCGGCGGCAACCCCCAGATCCCGAAGGGCGACGGTGACGCCCCGGTCGCCGCGTATCTCGACGCGACACCCGGATGGAAGCAGGTCGTCGTGCGGCGCCTGGACGCGCTGATCATGGAAGCCGTCCCCAAGGCGAAGAAGGCGGTTCGGTGGAACTCACCCTTCTACGGCATCGAAGGCAACGGGTGGTTCGTCTCGTACCACTGCATGACGAAGTACATCAAAGTCACGTTCTTCCAGGGCGCTTCGATGAAACCACCGCCCCCGGAGACTTCGAAGCAAGAGAACGTACGTTATTTCCACATCCACGAAGACGATGAGATGGACGACAAACTCATCACGAAGTGGATGAAACAAGCCGCGAAGCTCCCGGGCGAAGCGTTGTTCTGATGAGTTCGAGCGAGTGCCCCCTTCCGGAAAGAGTAGGTACGCGATGAGCTTCGAACCCAAGACGGGCGGCTGCTTCTGCGGCGCGATCCGCTACGCGATCGACGCGCCCCTCCGCGCCGCGCGCAGCTGTCATTGTTCGCGGTGCCGCAAGGCATTCAGCGGCGCCGGATCGGCCTACGCAGAGGTCGACGCAGACGCGTTCACCTGGACCGCGGGTCGCGAGCTGCTCACGCTCTACGAGACGGCGCCCGGTTGGGGGATGGGGTTCTGTTCGCGTTGCGGAACGACGCTGTGCGGGATCGGCGGCGGCGCCGTCCACGGGGTGACGCTCGGGAGCGTGGATGGTGACCCGGGTGTGCAGATCGAGATGCACATCTTCGTTGCGTCCAAGGCGCCGTGGGATCACATCGGCGGCGACGCTCCGCAGCACGCGGAGCACGCCCCCGAGCCGCCGTTATCCGAAGCGTAGAACTGCGCTACCTTCGTAGCGTATGGGCACGATCCTGATCCTCACCGGCGATCACGAGCAGGCCGACCCCACCAAGTGGGACGGCGCGTACAGCGCCGACGACCTCGAGCTGCACGACGCGATGGTCGAGGCGTTCCGCTCGCTGAAGGGTCGAACGTTCGACGTCCTCACCCGCCACGCCGAGCTCCTCGATCGACTGCGTGACGACCCGCCTGCGTTCGTCGTGAACTTCTGCGACACGGGCTACGACAACCGCGCCACCCAAGAGCTGCACGTCCCCGCGCTCCTCGAGGTGTTCGGCGTCCCGTACACGGGCTCGGGGCCCCAGGCGATGGTGCTCTGCTACGACAAGGCGCTCGTCCGCCTCCTCGCGCAGGACCTCGATGTCCCCGTCCCGCACGAGGCCGTCATCGGCCCCGACGACACCATCCCCGCGCTGACGTTTCCTTCGCTCATCAAACCGGCGCGCGGCGACGGCAGCGTCGGCATCAACACCAACGCGGTCGTCCACTCGCAGGAGGAAGCCGAACGCCAACTCACCTGGTTTCGGGAGAACCTCCCGGGCGAGCCGGCCCTCGTCCAGGAGTACCTCCCGGGCCCCGAGTACGGCCTCGCGCTCATCGGCAACCCGGGCCACGGCTTCCGCGCGCTGCCGCCCCTCGAAGTCGACTTCTCGGCGCTCCCCGACCACCTCCCGAAGATCCTCGCCTTCGAATCCAAGACCGGGCCGGACACCGACTACGGACGCGTGAAGGTCCGCCGCGCCGAGCTCGACGCCGACGTGATCGCCGAGCTGCGCACCCGCGCGGAGCGCCTGTTCGCGCGCCTGGGTTGCCGCGACTACGCGCGCTTCGACTTCCGCACCGGCGCGGACGGCGCGATCAAACTCATGGAGGTCAACCCCAACCCGGCGTGGAGCCACGCTGCGAAGCTGGCGTTGATGGCGCGCTTCGATGGGTTGGAATATCGCGACCTTCTGGAGCTGATCCTCACAACCGCCGAGCGACGCGCTCGCTGACGCGGCACGCCCCCACCGGCGATCGCTCGAGTTCCTGAAAAAGTTACAAGAGACGGGAGCTCGGGAGGTGCACAGCTTCCGCGATCAGCAGAGCCTCTCCAGATCTCCCGTCTCCTGTGTTCTTTCCCGAATGGGACGTCGACCCAAGTCAAAAACCCACGCGCGCGATCCGCTCGTCCCAACTCAGCCGACGCACTTCCTCGTCCCCCTCCCGCGCCACGAGCTCGGCGGTGAAGTGAAGGTGGTCCGCCTCGCTCGTCAGGCACGTGCGGCAGTCGATCCGCACCGACCAATCCCCGCGCCGCATCATCGCCCACTGCACCATCGTGCTCTGCGCGGTGAGGGGGTCGTTCGGGCAGATGCGGTGTGTCTTCTGGATCTCGTGTCCGATCTCCAGGTCGATGTCCGGGAGGTGGCCCATCGCGTGGCCTTCGAACTCCGTGGTCTGGAGGCGGTAGGTGACTTCGCCGTTCGCGAGGTCGCGCTCGACGGTGCGGCGGAACGGACGCGGGGACATCGGCGACGCCGACGTGCTCGGCGCGACCTCCGGGTCCGCGAAGCGGGGCGCCGGGCCGTCCTCACCCGAGCGCACCGGGAGCGCGAGAGACGCCTCACCGAGGTGTAGCGACAACACCGCCGCGTGCGGCGGCGGCCAGGCGATCGGCCAGTACGCCGTGCTGATCGCGAGCCGAACGCGGTGTCCGGCCGTGAAGACGTGGGCGATGTCGTTCAGCGCGACGACCACCCGCTCGCGCGCCCCCGGTCGCATCGGGCGCGCCTCCCCGTGCCCCTCGCGGTGGGTGAGGTTCAACAACCCGTAGCTGATCCGCGTCGAAGCGCCCGCCGGATCCACCTCGTCGAGGCGCACCGCGATCAGCGCGACCTCGCGATCCACCGAGAGGTCCAGCGCCACCGTCGGCGCGCCGAGGATCTCCAGCGGCGCCGTCAGCGGCGCGGAGTCGAAGACCAACGAACGCCCGTCGTCCGGGCGCTGGTCCAGCGGCATCTCGCCCGCCGAACCGAACGCACACCACTCCCCCGACACCATCCCCGTGATCTGCGGCGAGCTCACCACCATCGTCTCGCGGTCCGACGGCGGCGAAGCCTCCAACGATCCTGGTGCGAGGAACCACCGCTCGGCCCGAACACTCGGCGGCGGCCACGCGGACTCGACGATCCACCGGCCCTCGCGATGTTCGTACTGCGGCGCCGGCGGCACGGACTCCTGCATCCAGACCGTGAGCAGCGGCTCGTCCATGATGCCGTCGTCCTCGTCCTTCAACCACCGATCCCACCACCGCAAGCTCTCTTGCAGGAAGCCGAGCCGCGGCCCCGGGATCGCCGTGTTGGGAAACGCGTGCGCCCACGGACCGATCAAACCCTTCTTGGGTGAGCTCAGATGCTCCAGCAACCGCGGCACCGCATTGCTGTACCCATCCGCCCACCCGCCGATCGCGTAGACCGGGCAGGTGATCGATCCGTAGTCCTCACACACCGATCCCTGCGTCCACTGCGCGTCGCGCAGCGGGTGACGCATCCACAGCGCGGGGAACGCAACCGCAGCGTCCAGGCGCTCCAGCCACATCGAGCGCCACCGCTCCCCCACGATCTCCGGGTCCGGCGGCAGCGCGTCGTAGGTCATGAGTATCGAACCCCACTGCAGGTTCTCGTTCAGCAGGCACCCACCCATGTAGTGCGCGTCGTCGCTGTAGCGATCGTCCGACGCACACAACGTGATGATCGCGCCGAGCTCCGGAGGCCGACGCGCCGCGATCTGCAGGGCGTTGAACCCACCCCACGAGATCCCGATCATCCCCACGCGCCCCGAGCACCACGGCTGCTGGGCGATCCATGTGATGACCTCCAACCCATCGAGCTGCTCCTGCACGCTGTACTCATCCTCGAGCACACCGTCGCTGTCGCCCGTCCCGCGGATGTCCACGCGCAGCGACACGTAACCGTGCGCCGCGAAGTAACGATGCATCCGTTCGTCACGCGCGCGCATGAAGTCGCGTTTGCGGTACGGGAGGTACTCGAGGATCGCGGGCACCGGCGCCTCGTCGATCGGCAGGAACACACGCGCCGCGAGGCGGCACCCGTCCGATAGCTCGATGAAGACGTTCTCGATCTCCCGGACGCGGTCCGCGAGGTCGTCGCGCACGCGCACCATCAGCGCGCCTCGGCGGCGCGGGCCCGCTTCGCTCCCTTCGGCAACAGACCTTGCGCCGCCCAGAACGCGAGCGCGAGTTCCTGCCGCGCGCGCACGCCGACGTCGAGATCCCAGGTGTTGATGATTGCGAGCCGAAACCCACCGGGCGGCATCGAGTGCGCCCACGAAGGTTTGTCGGCGTGGAAGGTGACCTGCACGCTCGACACCTGCGCCCACGCGCGGATCGCCTCGATCACCTCCGGGTTCGGGTGCTGATAAGCCACCTCGTGCATCCCGAAGAGCACCACGCTGTACCCATCACGCCGATCCTCGTCTGCGTAGTCCCAGCGCCCCTCCGCGTACAGCTTCACCAACGCGTCGAGCCAACCGCGCCCGTACAAATCCGGCCACTGATCCGCGAACCGAAGGTGCACCTCGATGATCCGCGCGCCGATCGTCTCGAGGTTCATCATCCCCGAGTAGCCCTTCATGTTCTCGCGGATCCACTCCGTGCAGTACGCCTCCACCGCCGGGTTCGACGCGGCGCTCACCGTCCAGTAGTCGAACTTGCCCTGGCCGATCGGCTTGCCGACCACGTGCCGCCACCACACCGGCTCGCCGTCGACGACCGCGACGTCCGAGCTCACGTGCTCACCCTCCAGCAGCTCCATCCAGAAGTGCCCCGGTTTGTTGTACCGCTCGTACCCCTCCGGCGTTCGCAGCACGCGGCTCCCCGCGCCCATGCCGCGCATGTTGTAGACGGGTTTGCTGAACACCGGAAACGACGGCGGATCGATCCCGTGCAACCCACACACGATCCCCTGGCTCTCCGCGACGGTGAGTTTGTTGAAGACCCACCGGTGCTTCGGGAAGAGGCGGTAGGCGTCGCTCTCCTCGGTGGGGATCTCGACGGCGTCGGGGCACGACACCCCTTCGAAGTACTGCATGCGCCAGGGGTCGCGTTCGATGATCGGCATGCCGACGATCTGCCGCATCGGCGCGTCCACGTCGATACGGGCCGGCGCGAAAGAGGGATCAGAACGCGAAGAACGCCGAGGCCGCGACGAAGTAGCCGATCACCGCCCAGCCTCGGTACCCGTCGGGCAACAGGTACGTCCCGCCGAGGACGAGCGCGATCCCGGCGACGACCGGCCACGCGATCACCCACGGGAGGCGCACCATCCACAGCGCGACGCCCGCCGCCGCGAGGCCCTCGACCGGGGCGAAACGACGCGCGAACAAAAACGTGAGCGCCACCAAGAGCGCGGCGATCTTGCCGGAGATCGTCGTGACCTCGCGCCGCACCTCGTTCGTGCGTGGGTCCCAGTCGGCGTCGACGGTGCGCGCGACGAATGGGTCGACGTCGAGCTCGGGCGCAATCTCGTCGAGCGGCGCGAGAAACTCATCGAAACTCATCGCCTGGGTCACAGACGCGGTACTCACCCAACGCCTGAGCAGCGCATGAAACCGATCGTCACCGATCTGCTCGCGCACCCGATCGAACACCAGCGCCGAGCGCGCGTAGGCCACCGCCTCGTAGTCACGCCAACCATCCGCCCGCGTGATCTCCCGGATCGTCCGGCCCGGCCGCGCGCGCGACGCCATCTCGAGCAACCGCTCGCGATAGAGCTCCCCGCGCTCCGCAGATCGCGCACGCTCGTAGCGCAGCGCCGTGTAGGTCGCGAGGCCCTCGCGGATCGCGTTCGTCGAGTCGAGCACCCCGCCGAACCACTGGTGCGCGATCTCGTGCGCGAGGAACGCCCCCTCGCGATCGCCCTCCAAGAACGACCGGACCGCGCCGCCGTGGACGACGATCAGACCGATCCCCGAGAAGCCGCCGTCGAACGGGACCTCCACGACGGTGAGCGTCCGGCTGGGCCGGCGCCCGTACCACCCCTCCAGCTCCGTCGTGATGCGTTCGAGCGCGTCGAGGAACGGTCCCGCCGTCGCCTCCTCGGCGACCACCACCTCGAGATCACCGCGCCGCAGCTCGTGCCCGTTCTTGCGCCCCGCGACCAGGAACCACCGTGTCGTCGGCGCGCGAAAGCCGTCGCCCTCGGCGTCACCCGTCGCGCGGACGATCCAACCCTCGGGCGCCTCGACGCGGACGACGGTGTCCACCGACCCCTCGAAGCGCGGGTAGAACTGAAACGTCACGCCGTTGAGCAGCACCGCGTCGGGCCCGACGAAGTTCTCGCCCGGGCGATCCGCCGAGCCCCACGCACGAAAGGCGACGCGGCGGTCTTCGGGCACCAACACCCCCTCCGGTGCGGGCTTGGCGTCGAGCTTCGCCGTGACGCCCGACGCGAGGACGTAGGGCGCAGGGCCCGCCGAATCGAAGGTCCACGTCCCGCAGGCCTCGAAGGTGTGTGCCGTGGGGTCGAAGGACACCTTCGCTTCCAACGCCTGTGGGGTTGCGGCGGTCAGGATCATGGCCGTGAGGAAGAACAGGGCCTCAGCGTAACGCAGGACTTGAATCGCCGCAGCAAACCAGGAACAACGGTCCCGCCTTGGCTAACGACAACGAGCTCATCAACTCGAACTTCATCCGCCAGATGGTGAAGGCCGACGTCGCCTCCGACAAACACGGGGGCCGCGTCGTCACGCGCTTCCCGCCGGAGCCGAACGGCTACCTGCACATCGGGCACGCGAAGGCGATCTGCCTGAACTTCGGCGTCGCCCAAGAGTTCGGCGGGCGCTGCCACCTCCGCTTCGACGACACCAACCCGGCGAAGGAGGACATGAAGTACGTCGAGTCCATCCAGGAGGACATCCGCTGGCTCGGGTTCGACTGGGGCGAGCACCTGTACTTCGCGAGCGACTACTACGAGCAGCTCTACCAGTTCGGCGTGAAGCTCATCGAGAAGGGCCTCGCGTTTGTGTGCAGCCAGAGCGAAGCCGAGGTCCGCGCGACGCGCGGCACCGTGAAGGAGCCCGGCACGCCGAGCCCCGACCGCGACCGTTCCACTGAAGAGAACCTCGATCTGTTCGCGCGCATGAAGGCCGGTGAGTTCGAGGACGGCAAGTACACGCTGCGCGCGAAGATCGACATGTCCGCGCCGAACATGAAGTTGCGCGACCCGCCGCTGTACCGCATCCGGAAGATCTCGCACTACCGCACCGGCGACGACTGGTGCATCTACCCGTTCTACGACTTCGCGCACTGCCTGTCGGACGCGATCGAAGGCGTCACGCACTCGCTGTGCTCGCTCGAGTTCGAGAACAACCGCGAGCTGTACGACTGGCTCGTCGGGCACCTGATCGACAGCGACGCTCCGCCCGAGCAGACCGAGTTCGCGCGCCTCAACCTCACGCACACCGTCATGAGCAAACGGAAGCTCCTGCGGCTCGTGCAGGACGGGAAGGTGCGCGGCTGGGACGACCCGCGCCTGATGACACTCGCGGCGCTGCGCCGGCGCGGCTACCGGCCCGAAGCGATCCGCGAGTTCTGCGAGAAGGTCGGCGTCGCGCGGCGCAACAGCGTGGTCGACATGGCGCTCCTCGAGAGCACCGTGCGCGACGACCTCAACACCACCACGCCGCGCGTGATGGCGGTGCTGAACCCGCTGAAGCTCGTCATCACGAACTACCCGGAGGACCAAGAGGACGTCTTCGAGGCGCCGAACTTCCCGGACGACCCGCCGAAGATGGGCTCGCGCGAGATCCCGTTCGGCAAGGAGATCTACATCGAGGCGACCGACTTCATGGAGGACGCGCCGAAGAAGTTCTTCCGCCTCTCCGTCGGCCGCGAGGTTCGGTTGCGCTGGGCGTACCTCGTCACGTGCACCGGGTTCGTGAAGGACGACGACGGCAACGTCGTCGAAGTGCACTGCACCTACGACCCCGAGACCCGCGGCGGCTCGCCGCCGGACGGGCGCCGAGTGAAGGGCACCATCCACTGGGTCTCCGCGAAACACGCCGTCGAAGCCGAGGTGCGCCTGTACGAACCGCTGCTCCTCGACGACGAGGTCGCCGACGACGAAGGGGACTTCTTCGAGCAGCTCAACGACAAGTCCGAGGTCGTCATCGAAAACGCGAAGGTCGAGCGCTCGCTCGGCGGGACGGAGGCCGGCCAGCGCTACCAGTTCGAGCGCACCGGCTACTTCATCGCGGATCCCGACTCGACCGCGGAGCGGCCGGTGTTCAACCGCACCGTCCCGCTGCGTGACAGCTGGGCGAAGATCGCGAAGCAGTCGGGTCAGTCCAAGAAGTGAAGCGCGCCGAGTTCGCGTTCTCGCCGCCGGGCCGGATGTTGTTCCGGTTCGCGATCGACGAAGCCGCCATGCAGGCGCGGTTCGGCCCGCCGCACTACGGTGCGAACGGGCCGCGCGGCCTCCCCGCGTGGGGCTTCGAGCTCGAGGACGGCACCTCCTTCGAGCTGCACTTCAGAGCCGGCGACGACACCTGCTACGTCAACGGCGACCTCCGCGACATCGACTACCTCGTCGCGCGGCTCGCGCTGGCGGACGTCGTCGACCGCCTGGACGAGGACCCGACCCACTACGCCATCGCGCTGGAGGAGCACTTCCCCGCCTGGCAGATGCACCGACTCGTCGTCGACGGCGCGGTCGTCCACGAGACCCCTTCCCCGCGCGAAGCCGCGTGGCGCGCGGACCAGACCGGGGCCCGCATCGAGCTCGAACCCGAAGCCGACGCCCGCGCGCGACGCGAACGCATCGTCTCCGCGCGCGGCGCACGCCCCAAGCGCCCCCCCGCCCCGGTACGCGCGGTCTCCACCGAGGGGACCTGGGAGGTCTGGCGCGTCGCCGCGGACGGCGGGCGCTCCCTCGTCGGGGTCTTCGAGGAGCGGGAGAAGGCCGAGGCGCACGCCGCGTCGCTCGACGACGCGCAGATCGTGCCGCGCGCGCCGTGACGAAACCGTGACGTAAAAGCTGCTGAAACTCGCGCCGGGGTTTGGCAGTTTCCGCGGGTGGACGAGCGCACGATCGCCAAGCTTCGTCTCGCCGAGTCGTTCGCGGCGATTCGGTCCGCGGCGATCGAGTGCGGGATCGAGCAGGCGCTCACGGCCGACACCCGCGAAGCGCTCGGCCCACGCGCGACGCCGCGTTCGCTGCGCGCCGCGGACCACGTCGCGTCGACGACCGGCGACGCGTCGCTCGCGACGTTCCTCGACAAGGCGCAGGGGCTGCTCGGTCCGATCCTCACGGCGTCGCAGCTGCGCGTCCTGCGGCGCGACCTGATCAAACACCTGCTGCGTCAGCTCCCGAAGGAGGAGGCGCCGAAGGTCGACCTCCCCAAGGACCTCGAAGGTTGGGCGCGCGAACGCGGTGTCTTCGAAGCGCTCGACACGAAGCTCCCGTACGATCTCCCCGACGCCCCCGAGGGCTGGCACACCGCGCGCCACGTGCACTACGACGCGACGATCGCGAAGTTCTTCACACTCCCGATCCCCGACCTCGCGCCCCACAAGGCGGCGCTGTTCGCGTGGCTCGAGGACCACGCCGCGCGGCGCAAGGAGGCGCTCGCCGAAGAAGCCGCGTCCGCGTTTGCGACGCGCCCACTCCCGGACGACGAAGTCGCCGCCAAGCTCGTCGAGCGCCTGCGTCGCGCGCGCAAAGGCGTGCGTGAGATCGTCGCGCCGCGGCGCGCGGCCGACGTGGTCGTCGTCGACGCGAAGCTCACCGACGAGAACCCGCGCCGCTTCCGCTACGAAGCGGTGGAAGCCGGCGCGCCGCGGTGGACGAGCACCGGGCGCAAGGTCTTCATCCCGGTGAGCCTGGAGCCCGGTGTCGACGTCCGACCGATCTGCAGCCAATGCGACGTGCCGTGTGAGCACCAGCTCGGCGCGATCGATCACCTGCTCGGCGTGATCTATCAGGAGGTCGGGACGCTCTCGCGATCCGCGCTCCTCGAAGCCGCGGCGACGCCGACCTGGAAGCGCTGGATCCAGGAGTTCGACGACGCGATCGACGGGTTCGACGACACCCCCGACGAAGTGCGCGTGTGGTGGTCCGTCAGCCCGGTCGAAGACAGCGTGATCCCGCTCGTCGCCCACCGCGGCAAACGCGGGACGTTCCTCAAACCCAAACGCATCAGCGTGGACCGGCTCCTCGAAGAGCACACCCTCGAAGCCAACGACGAAGCGATCGCGCTGCGCGTGCAGCTGATGAAGGCGCGGCGGCAACGCCTGAAGTTCGTCGAAGCGACGCGCCTGTACGCCAAGGTCCTGATGTCCCTGATCGGACACCCGCGCGTCACGTTCGAAGGCCACGAGTCGCAGCACTGGCGCGTCGTCGAAGTGCCCGTCGCCCTCACCGCCGAAGCGACGGAAGACGAGGACACCCTCACGCTGCGCGCGGTCCTCGGCGACGAATCGTTCAGCGCGGAGGCGTGGACCGAGCACGTCGATCCCCACCGCGTCGGCGACGGTCCCGTGGTGCGCTTCGATCCCGAGAAACGCGAAGTCCTCATCACGCCGATCGACAACACCCTCTCGGAGTTCCTGCGCCGGTGGATCGACTTCGGCACCGACATCCCCGCCGAAGCGCGCGCCGCGTTGATGTCGCGGCTGACGAAGGTCGCGGCGCACATCCCGGTGCGCGGGTCCGATGCGATTCAGCAGATCGACGTCGCACCGAGCCTCGACGTGTTCTTCTCGATGACGCCCCTCCCGCGCGACATGGGCGTGATGGTCGAGGTGCGCGTGCGCCCGCTGGAGCACGGGCCGATGCTCGTGCCGGGCATGGGCACCGATGACCTCACGACCTCGACGCCGGACCGGCAGATCGTCCAGACGACACGCGATCGCTACGCCGAGGTGGAGGCCGCCAACGCCGCGATCGAACGCATCCTCGACGCGGGCCTGGAGGGTGTCACGCGCGAGGACTTCACGCTCCACGCCGAGACGCTCGACGACGCCCTGGAGCTCGTGCGCCGCGTCCGTGACGACGACGCGATCCACGCGGTGTGGCCGGTGCGCGAGTGGAAGCGCCCGAGCGTCGCGACCACGAGCCACCTGTCGCTCCAGGTGAACGGCCACAAGGACTGGTTCGACGTGGAGGGCTCGGCGCACGTCGACGGGCGTCGCATCCAGCTCGCCGTCCTCCTCGACGCCGCGCGACACGACGAAAAGTACGTGCGGCTCGGCGAGGGTGAGTTCGTCGAGCTGGAGGCGAAGCTCCTCGGGCGCCTCACCGCGCTCGCGCCGCTCACGATGAGCATCGACGAGCGCATCGAGATGTCGATCGCCGCGGCGCAGGCGGTGGAGGCGCTCGGTCGTGAAGCCGAGTCGTACGAGACCCCGGACACCTGGGCGCAGCTGCTCGAACGCATCGACGCCGCGGCCGCGCTCGAACCCACGCCGCCGCCGCAGCTCGCCGACAAACTCCGCCCGTACCAGCGCGAGGGGCACGCGTGGATGATGCGCCTCGCCGCGTGGAACGCGGGCGCGGTGCTCGCCGACGACATGGGGCTCGGCAAGACGATCCAGACCATCGCGTGCCTGCTCGATCGCAGCGAAGAGGGCCCGGCGCTCGTCGTCGCGCCGACGTCGGTCGGGTTCAACTGGGCGCGTGAGCTCGCGCGGTTCGCGCCGGAGTTGAACGTTATCAGCTACGCGGGCTCGGATCGCGAACGACACCTCGACGGGCTCGGCGCGAAGGACGTGGTGATCACGTCGTACGGTGTCGTGCAGCGCGACGCGGAGCTGCTCGCCGCGGTGCACTTCGGGACACTCGTGCTCGACGAGGCGCAGGCGATCAAGAACGCGCAGACCAAGCGCTCGCGCGCGGTGCGCAAGCTCGACGCGGCGTGGACGGTCGCGCTCACGGGCACGCCCGTGGAGAACCACCCATCCGAGCTGTGGGCGCTGTTCGCGGCGGTTTTCCCGGGTCTGCTCGGGAGCTGGGAGCGCTTCAAGCGCGACTTCTTCGACGACGCCGGTCGGAGCGACGCGGACGGCGTCGCATTCGCTTCGGCGGCGCTCGCGCACGTGGTGCGGCCGTTCATCCTGCGGCGAACGAAGCAGGAGGTCGCGACGGACCTCCCGCCGCGCAGCGACGTGACGCTCGACGTGGTGCTCTCGACACGCGAGCGCGCGCTCTACGACGACGCGCGGCTCGCCGCGATCCACACGATCGAGAAGGAGAAGCAGGACGAACGGGGAAGTCAGCTGCACGTGAAGGTGCTCGCCGCGCTTACGCGGCTGCGGCAGCTCGCGTGTCACCCGCGGCTCGTCGACGACGACTCGACGGTGGCTTCGTCGAAACTCGACCGCGTGCTGACCATCGTCCGCGAGCTCGCCGCCGAAGGGCGCCGCGCGCTGATCTTCAGCCAGTTCGTCAAACACCTCGCGCTCGTCCGCGAAGCGCTCGAGGACGAAGCGCTCGACTACGTCTACCTGGACGGCAGCACCCCCGCGAAGGAGCGCGCGCGACGCGTCGACCGCTTCCAGGCCGGCGACGTTCCGCTGTTCCTCATCTCCGTGAAGGCCGGCGGCACCGGCCTCAACCTCACCGCCGCCGACACCGTGCTGCACCTCGATCCGTGGTGGAACCCGGCGGTCGAAGACCAGGCGACCGACCGCGCGCACCGCATCGGCCAGACGCACCCCGTGACGGTCTACCGGCTGGTCACGCGCGACACCGTCGAAGAGACGATCCTCGAGCTGCACGACGACAAACGCGGCATGTTCGCCGCGCTCCTCGACGGCACGAATCAGACCGCGCGCCTCACCACGGACGACCTCGCCAACCTGATTCGGCGGGCGTAGCTCGCCCTCGACCGCAGGCGGCGACGGCCGCGGTTCGATGGTTGTTAGTCGCGCGGCGACTCCCACCCCACCAGTTTCCGCACCACGCCCTCCACCGGGCGCATCGAGACGATGCGCACGAACACACGAGGGATCCGCTCGAAGCTCTCGCGGCGGACGGCGCTCCACAAAAACGCGAGGGCGAGCGCGCGCGCCGCGGCGGAGATCACGAACACCAGCACGTAGTCATGCACGAGCGTCACCAACAGAGCGCTGCCGACCAGCGCGGCGGTGACCTGCATCGCGCCCGACATCGCGCTCGACAGCCCCATCAGGCCGGTACGGTGATCGTCGTCGGCGCTGTCGAGGAGGAGCTGGAAGCTCGCGAGCTCCACGCCGGACCACGCGGCGCCGCTCAGGACCTGCGCCGCCATCAGCCAACCGAACTCCGTGGTCCACGACCACGCGAGGGGGACGACCGCGACGCCGATGCCCGACACCAGCAGGACCCGCGGGAGCCCGAAGCGCACCGCCGCGCGGTGGAGGAGCGGGAAGGCGACGACCTTCGTCAGCGTCGCCGTCGCGATGAGCGCCGCGTAGCGCTCGAAGTCGAGCTCCAGGACGCGGAGCATGTACGGCGTGAAGAACGGCGCGGAGAGATAGGTGCCGAAGGTCATCGCGGCCAGGTACACCGGCGTCCGCAGACGCGACCGCGCGATGACCGCACGCAAGCTAGGTTGCGCGGAGGTGTCGAGTCGCTCCATCGGCGGCATGAGGAAGAAGCCGCCGAGGCTCACGGCCCGGGCGACCAACCCCACGACGAACATCACCGCGAACGCTCCCAGCGCATCGCCGGCGCGACGCCCGGACTCGAGGAAGAAGCCGGCGAAGAGGAACGTCACCAGCAGCGCCGCGGCGGTCGTCGCGCCCCGCCGCGCGAAGTAGCGCTCCCGGCCCATGCCTTCGGTGAGGCGCGCCATCCACGCGCTCCACGCGGGGACGATCATCATGCCCGAGGTCCAGAACGCGACCTTCGCGAGGAGGAGCGCCAAGAAGTCGTCTTCGCGTGTGGAGGCGATCCACCAGAACCCGACGTGACTCGCGGCCTGGAGCGCCGCGCCGATCAGGACGAGGCGGCGTCGACCGATGCGATCGCCGAGGCGCCCCGCGGTGAGCTGCGCGAGGGCACCGACCAGGATCGGCAGCGTGACGAGCAGCGCGATCGCGACGTCGCCGTGACCGAGCTCGACGGCGAGCGCGCCGAGGTACGACTCGCTGACGCCGACCATCACGGCGTGCAGCGCCCCTTCGACGACCGAGGCGACGAGTCCGCGCCGCCGCTGCGCGTGGGATGGTGCGGTCATCGAAGAGGGGACGGCCGGGGGCGTGTACACCACGCGGGCGTCACGAATCCATCGCGTAGGACCTGACAGGGACGCGGCTCGCGCCTTACCATCCCCGCGTGACCCTCGGGCTCCTCTCGGGCGCGCTCGCCGGTGGCCTCGGGGTCGTCGACGCCGCCCGCTGGGCCTCGGCGGAGACGGACTGAGGTTTGGATCCGCTCACGGTGATGTATCTGATCGGAATGGGCGTCGCGGGCGCTATCGGCACCGTGATCCAATACCGACGGCGCCAGGTGCGCCGCGCGGGGGAGCTACTCGCGTCTCCGTCGCCGAGTGCGCGCGCCGAAACCGTGAACGGCTTTCGGGTCACCCACCACCGCGAAGACGTCGGCCAGCACTCCCTCGGCGGAACGGGCGAACCGCTCCCGCTGTACCGCAACACCACCACCATTCACGGGGTGCTGCCCGAGTGGGTGGCCTTCGGCTGGACGGTCGCTCCCCACGCCGTGGACCCGGACTCGCGCAACACACTCTGGGTTCATCTGATCTTCGGCGAGTACCCGGACCTCCCCAACGGCGGCACGGTCTACGCCTCGAAGGGCGACCTCGTCTACGACTCGATCGTGGACGACGCACCCCCCGCGTCCGCGACGCTCGTGCAGGCGGCGCGGCGCTTCGTCGAGGGGCTCCCGGACGTCGTCGCGGCGCTGGAGGGGTACGTGGAGCGCGGCGCGCCCTCCGCGGCGGTGGCGTTCCGAATCCTCGCGCGTAGCTGTCCGGACCGGACCGTCGCCGAGCGCCTCGCCGCGCGGCATCGCGGAACCACTGACGAGGCGCTGTGGACCGAGGTCGCGGCGTTCGAGCTCCCCAAGAGTCGCGATCGTGTGGTCACGAAGGTGAACGGCGACGCGTCGATCGAAGCCCGCTCGGTGTTCATCGGCACGCTGGTGGAGAACAAGGACGTCGAGGGGCTCGCGGCGATCGACCCGGTGCGTGTCCCCGCGGGATCCGTCGAGGCGTACCTCGAGACGCTCCGGCTCGCGAAACACCCGAAGGCCGAGGCCGCCGCGCTCTACTACTTCGAGGAGCGCCGAGACATCGGCGCGGCGCTCCAGGCGCTCACGACCGTCGGCGGGCGTGCTTCGATCGGACCGCTCCTCGCGTATCAACAGAGCGCGACGGGCGCCCACGAGCTGAACCTCGACCTCACGATCGAGATGGTGCGCGCGCGCATCGCGGCGGAGGTCGGCGCCGAGCGAGGCCGGCTCGCGATCGCCGGGGGTGACGAGGCCGGGGGCCTGTCGCTCGCGGAGTCGGGGACGCTGTCGGTCACCGACGAAGAATGACCTCGACCGGCGCCCCGACGGGGTTACGATTCAAGTGTTGGAGCCGCTGTTCTTCATGGCGCTCGGCTACGCCGGGTTCCTGCTCTTTCAGGAGGTGCAGACGCGACGGCGTGCCGGGACGGCGTCGTCGGAGGAGGTGTGCGGACACACCGTCCTGCACCATCGGGCCTACACCCACAGCGGATTTCGCGCGACGCGCAACGTCGAGCTCGAGCAGAACGTCACGACGATTCAAGGGATGCTCCCGGACTGGGTGCACTTCGGTTGGCCGGTCGAGCGTCGCGGCGACGGCGCGCCGCGTGACGCCAATGCGCTGTGGATCGAGATCATCCTCGGGCCGGCGCCGGCGCTCTTGGAGGGCGGTACGGTCGTCGCGGCGAACGGAAACATGACCTTCGAGACGCGGCCCGCGGCGTTCCCGCCGTCGTCGCGCGGGCTCGTTGAAGCGGCGCGCCCATTCCTCGAGCGGAAGCCGGACGTCGTCGCCGAGCTGATCCGCTACGTCGACGCCGGACTGTCGCCGTCGAATGCCGTCGCGTTTCGGATCTTGTCGCGGAGCTGCCCCGACAAACGCCCCGCACGCGACCTCGCCCGACGTCACCGCGACCACGCCGACCCCGGCCTCGCCGCGGCCATCGCCGAGCTCGAGTACCCGCGCGGACGTGAACGACTCGTCGCGATCGTCAACGGCACCGCGCCCGAAGACGCCAAGAAGATCGCGCTGCGGGTGCTCATCCACCGCTACGACCGCGCGCTCCTCGCGCAGATCGATCCCGCCGCGGTGCCGGGCGCCGTGGCCGGCGAGTACCTGGAGGCGATCGGCCGGACGAAGCGCCCCGAAGCGGAGCGTGCCGCGTTGCACTTCGTCGAGGACGACGTGATGCGCAAGACGGCGCTCGACGTGCTCGCCGCGGTCGGTGGGCGCGCCTCGATCGAGCGCCTCCTCGCGCTGCAATCGAGCGGCTTCGACCGGGACGAAGCGCTCGGCCTCACCACGACCATCGAGGTGGTCCGCAGCCGCATCGCCCAGGACGGCGGCGCACGGGGCACACTCTCGCTCGCCGACGGCGGCAGCGACGCGGGCGCGGTGAGCTTCACCCACGACGGCGGTCTCGCGCTCGCCGACCCGGACGAGCCGTGATGCGTGCCGTACCCGAATGCGAGCGCGCGTAGGTGGACCCGCTCGTCATCGTCTCCCTCGGCTTCGGCGCCTACGCGGCCTATGAGCTCATGCGCCTACGACGCCGCAAGCGCAACAACGCGACGCAGGTGGTGTGCGGTCACGTCGTCGTCCATGAACACCGACACCTCGGGACGCGCTCGCTGAGCGGTCGGCGCATCGACATCTGGCGCAACGTCACGACGATCCAAGGTGCGCTCCCGGAGTGGGTCTCGTTCGGGTGGCTGACCGACGGCGGACACGGCACCCCTCGCGATGCCAACGCGGTGTGGGCGGAGATCTTGCTCGGTCCGGCGCCGATGCTGTCCCACGGCGGCACCGTCTACGCGACGCACGGTGACCTCGTGTACGAGACACGCGCGGCGTCCTCTCCGCCGCGGTCGGCGGTGCTCGTCGACGTCGCGACGCCGTTCCTCGAGTCCAAGCCGGACGTCGTCGCCGAGCTGGTCCGTTACGTCGATGCAAAGAGCGCCCCGCCCAACGCCGTGGCGTTCTCGATCCTCGCGCGCAAGTGCCCCGACAAGTCACACGCCCGCGAGCTGGCCGAGCGCCACCGCGAGCACGCCGACGTCGGCCTCGCCGCGGCCATCGCCGCCTTCGAGTACCCACGCGGACGTGAACGGCTCCTCGCGATCATGAACGAACGCGCCGCGACCGAGGCGAAGAAGATCGCGCTGCGCGCGCTGGTGCAGCACCGCGACGCCGAGGGGCTGGTCGCCATTCACCCGAGCGCGGTGCCGAGCGCGTTGGCGATCACCTACCTGGAGGCGCTCGGTCAGACACGCCGCCCCGAGGCGGAGACCGCGGCGCTTCACTTCCTCGAACGCGAGGGCCTGACCGAGACGGCCCTCGACGTGCTCGCCGCCGTCGGAGGACGCAACTCGATCCCGCGGCTCCTCGCGCTGCGCGCCAAGGGCTTCGACAAGGAGGACGCGCTGGGCCTCGACACCACCATCGAGCTGGTCCGCGGCCGAATCGCCGAAGACGGCGGCGCCCGCGGCACGCTCTCGCTCGCCGACGAAGGCGCGGACGGCGGCGCCGTGAGCCTCGCCGACGCCGCCGACGGCGCCGTCAGCCTCGCCGGCGAAGGCGCGCCCGCGCGGCACAAACGCGGCGCGGAGCCGCGGGACGAAGAAGACTGATCGCGAGCGCCGTCGAAACGAACAGTGAGACGGGAGGACGACGACGACGAGCCCGCATCGACAGGGTCGCGAGCGTCGTCGAAATGAACAGTGAGACGAGGAGGACGGGGAGATTTGGGGATGGGGCGTGGCTCGAGAAGCCCCATCCAAAAACGCGCGTCGCCTCGGTGGTCCGCTCGGTGCTGGGCACCTCCCAAGCTCTCGTCTCCCTGTGAACCCTCCGGCGACGACGACCAACCCGCGGGCGACAGGGTCGCGAGCGCCGTCGAAATGAACAGTTAGACGGGGAGGACGGGGAGATTTGGGGATGGGGCGTGGCTCGAGAAGCCCCATCCAAGAACGCGCGCCACCTCGGCGGTCCCCCCGGTGCTCGGCGCCTCCCAAGCTCACCGTCTCCCTGTGAACCCTCCGGCGACAACGACCAACCCGCATCGACCGAGTCGCGAGCGCCGTCGAAACGAACAGTGAGACGGGGAGGACGGGAGTTTTTGGGGGATGGGTTCGTAGCTCGAGGCAGCCCCTCCAAAACCGCCTCGGCGGTCCCTCGGTGCTCGGCGCCTCCCAAGCTCACCGTCTCCCTGTGAACCCTCCGGCGACAACGACCCGCCCGCGTCGTCCGGGGTCGCCGTGAACCCCCGGCCACGCGCTAATCCGATCGACGGCGCTCCCCTCGTGCCTATTCCCTTCGTAGTGAACGATCCCTTCGACGCTCCCGACGCCTGGCCCGACGATCCCCACGACCCCTACGAAGAGCCCCCTCGACAGCTCCCCTTCGGTCTCGCCTTCGACATCTCCCGCGGCTTCGACTCCGGCATGGCGGCGGTGCGCGCCGCGCCGCTCGCGATGTGGGTGGGCGGCGTCCTCATGGTCCTCTTCGACGGCCACTACTCGGGCGGCGGCGACAGCGACGACGGCCTCTCGAGCCTCGTCAGCGGCGCCGGCGACACGATCGCCGTGATGGGATCCAAATTCTCCGCGCTCCAGGACGCCATCCCCACCGCGGGCGTCATCCTGGTCGGCCTGGTCGTCGCCGCCGCGATGCTCCTCGGCCACGCGTTCTTCCGCACCGGCTTCCTCCGCCAGATGCACACGGTCCACGCCTACGGCGAGGAGGGCTACCGCGATCTCTTCAGTGGCGCCGACGCGATGCTCAGCATGCTCGGCTCCACGCTCCTGCAGGGCCTCGTCTACATCGTCATCGCCGCTCCGTTCGCCGCAGGCGCGGGCGCCGCGTTCTACTTCCTCGACGAAGGCCCCGCGTTCGCCGTCACCGCGCTCCTCGCGCTCCTCGCGATCGGCCCGCTGATCTACGCGTACCTCGGCATGTGCCTCGCGTCGTTCCGCGTCGCGCTCGACGGCGACGGACCGATCGAGTCGCTGCGGTCGTCCTGGTCCCTCGCCGACGGCAACCGCTGGTCGCTCTTCAAGTTCGGGTTCGTGATGGTCCTCGTCGAATGCGCCGCGGCGCTGGTCGGCGTGATGCTCCTCTGCATCGGCATGCTCGTGACGGTGCCGCTCGGTCGCGCCCTCACCGGCGTCGCCTGGACCGAGAGCTACTTGCTCGCCACGCGCGGCGCGGTGGACTGAACGCCGAGGGCGCGATCGATCGCGTCGATCAAACGCCCCAGCGCGCGACGCCGGTGGAACCGGAACTTGTCGCGCCGCGCCCAAAGCCGATCCCAGACCTCTCCCTTCTCGAGCCACGGATGGTCAGCGTGGTGCGCCCAGTCGTAAACGTAGTCGTACGGATCGAGCGCGCCGTACTCGAGGTCGAGCCCCTCGGTGCCGGTGAACACCGCCTCCAACTCCGGGTGCCGCTCGACGTTCTCGAACGGGAACAAACCGACCGCCATCGGCCCCGCCCACGACGTGAGCCGCTCGCCGGGCGATGGGTAGAAGGTCCGGATGCTGAGGTCAGGCTCGCGCGTTTGGTAGAGCGTCCACGCGCTGACCGAGGTGGTCTTGGTTTCGAGGTCGCGCAGCTTGAACGCCTCCCACGACCCGTCGACGTGGGCCTCCAGGTACCCGAACCCGATCGACGAACGCACCCCCGCGATCCACCGCGCGCGGATGTCGTGCGCCCGGAGCACCGCGACGGCGAGCGCGTGGATCTCACACGCACCCGCGCGCGACTCGAGGAGGCGCTCGGCGTCGACCGTCCACTGCTCGGTGGGTTCGGTCTGGTCGCGGATCCAATCGATCAACTGGTAGACCCGCGCGCGCTCCGTCTCACCGGTCAGCGGCACGGCAGCGCGCAGCTCGGCTTCGGCGCCGGGGCGGAGGAAGGCTTGGGAGAAGTCGTTCTCGGTGAGCGCGAAGAACAGCGCGCTCTTGTACGGGCGGTACTTGAGGTTCCGTTCCTTGAGCACGTACCCCGCGAACCCGACCGCGAACAGGACGGCGGCGCCCGCGATGTAGTGCTTCGGCCTCACCGCCGATGAGCATCCATCGCGGACGCACGTCGATCCAGGGCAAAGAACCCCGCCGTCGCTAGGAGCCCCACCACGCCACACGCCGCGAAGGGCGCGCGCGGGCTGACGTGCTCGTAGAGCATCGTCCCGAGGATCGGCGCGGTAGAGAACGCCGTCGCGAACGCCATCGTGTACAGCGCCATGTAACGCCCGCGGCTGAAGCGGTCCGCGCGCGAGGACACCACGTTCGAAAGGATCGGGAACGTGAGCATCTCGCCGATCGTCCACATCAGGAGCGTCACGATCACCCAAGCGATGTGGTCGAACAGCAGCAGCCCCGCGAAGCCCATCGTCACGAAGAGCGCGCCGAACGCGACCACCCGCAGCGGCGACGCGTTCTCGAGGCGTTTGATCAGCAGCATCTCGAACAACGCGATCGTCAGCGCGTTGATCGCGAACAGCGGACCAATCCTCGCCTCCGACAGGCCGATCACCTCGTGCAGGTACAGCGTGTACGTCGACTCGAACTGGAAGAAGATCGCGCCGATCCCGAGCAGCAACACGAGGATCGACAGGAACACCCGGTCACGCCACGGCGACCGCCGTACCCCCGCGAGCTCGTCGGCCGAAGGCTCGTCCTCGAACGCACGCCGCCCCCGCATCGTCACCGCGAGGAACAGCCCCGCCGCGAGGCAGGTCGCGGCGTCCACCGCGAACAGCCACGAGTAACTCACCGCCGCGAGGAACCCACCGAGCGTGGGCCCCATCGCAAAACCCAGGTTGACCGCCAGGCGCACCAACCCGAACGCCCGCGGACGCACCGCTTCGGGGTTGTAGATCGCGACCGACGCCAAGCTCGCGGGCCGGAAGGCCTCCGACACCAACGCCGTCCCGAACAGTACGACGCCGATCTGCGTGGTGGTCTGGGCCTGGGAGAGGATGCCGTACCCCACCGCGGTCCCGAGGAGTGAGAAGACCTGCACGCGGACCGAATCGAAACGGTCGACGAGCTCCCCTCCAAGGTAGGCGCCGAGGAAGGCCCCCACCCCGTACAGCCCGATGAAACGCCCGGCCTGGTCCGCGGCGTACCCGTGTTGGCTGGTGAGGTAGAGGGCCAAGTACGGGAGGACCATGTGCCCCGCGCGGTTGAAGAACGCCGCGCCGGCCAGCAGCCAGGTGGCTCGCGGGAGACCCGAGTAGGCCTCCCGATAAGCTCGGAAGACGGAGCGCAGCATGAGTGAGGCACCTCCCGGAGCGGGCGGTCCCCCGATGATGCGCACGCGGATCGCGGGCGTCGATCGAGAATCGTCACGAAATGCCCGACTCCCGGGTCGTTTGGTAGAGTAGATGTCTCGTGCGTCGGTTGCTCGCCATGGCCCTCGTCGGCCTGTGCCTCGGTGCGCCCGAGGTCGCGAGCGCGTTCGAGTGCACGCGGTCGGACTCGCGCTGCATCGTGTCGCTGCACTGGCCCGAGCGGAACCTCCCGTACGTGCTGCGGAAACCGGAGGCTTCGCGGTTCTCGGAGGTCGACGCGATGCGCGCCGTGGACGGAGCGTTCGAGCGGTGGGCGTCGGTCGCGTGCTCCGACATGCGGTTCACGCGGGTGGCGATCCTCCCGCCCGGTCCGGTGAACGCGGTGAAGAACGAGGTCGAGCTGATCGACCAAGGCTGGAACTTGGAGTTCGAGCCGAGCGCCGCGGCGATCACGAGTGTCTCCTACGCGGTGCGGTCGGGGTTGATTCGGACCGCGACGATCTCCGTGAACGAGGAGGTCACGACGACGTCCTCCGCGTGCTCCGGCGCGTTTGATCTCCAGACGGTGATCACGCACGAGGTCGGGCACTTCATCGGGCTCGCGCACCCGTGTGAGACGCCCGCGACGATCGACCCGGAGGATCCGTGCCCGGTGACGATGTGCTCGGACCTCGATCCCGCGCTCACCGAGGACGGGCGGCTGCCCACGATGTGGCCGATCGTGAACGCGTGCGACACCCAGCTCGCTTCGCTGGAGAGCGACGACACGCAGGCGTTGTGTTTTGTGTACCCGCGCTCGCGACCTCCGCAGCAGTGCTCCGCGATCCCCGAGAGCGGCGAGTCCCTCGTGACGAACGAACCATTCGGGTGCACGAGCACCGGCGCGCCGAGCGCGTGGGCTCTGATCGCGCTGCTGGCGTGGGTTCGACGGCGCCCGCGCTCCTGAACGATTTCCGGACCTACGAGCGGTCCAGTTTTGCTACCGTCCGCGGCGACGATGGCGAAGGCAAAGACGGTTCACCGCTGCAACGCGTGCGGGCACGAGTCGGCGAAGTGGATGGGGCGCTGCCCGGGGTGCGGCGCCTGGAACAGCCTCGTCGAGACCAAGAAGGAAGCGCCCGCGAAGGGCACCAACGTCGGACGCACGTTCCGCCTGCCGGAGGCCGTGAAGAGCGCGAAGCCGGTGCCGTTGGATCAGGTCACGTCGGCGGGGGCCACGCGGATCGTCACCGGGCAGTCGGAGCTGGATCGGGTGCTCGGTGGCGGGTTGGTCGCGGGGGCGCTGGTGCTGGTCGGCGGGGACCCGGGGATCGGCAAGTCGACGCTGCTGTTGGCGGCGCTCGATCGCATCGCGGCCGTCGTGCCGGACAGCCGCCCGCTGTACGTGAGCGGCGAGGAATCGCCGGAGCAAGTCAAGTTGCGCGCGGAGCGTCTGGGGGTCGACGCGTCGCGGGTGATGATCTTCGCAGAGACGCGCGCGGATCGGATCGCCGCGGCGATCGAGGACGACAAACCTTCCGCCGTCGTCATCGACTCCATTCAATCGATCTACGATCCTGCGCTGGAGTCGGCGCCCGGATCCGTGTCGCAGATCCGCGAGGTCGCAGCGCGGTTCCTCTACCTCGCGAAGGCGCACGGCGTGCCCACGGTGCTGGTCGGGCACGTCACCAAGGAGGGCGCGCTCGCGGGGCCGCGCGTGCTGGAGCACATGGTCGACACGGTGCTGTACTTCGAGAGCACCGGCGGCCACCCCTACCGGATCCTACGCGCGCACAAGAACCGCTTCGGATCGACGAACGAGATCGGCGTGTTCGAGATGCAGGAGCGCGGGCTCGTCGCGGTGGAGAACCCGTCGGAGCTGTTCCTCGCGGAGCGCCCCGAGGACGCCCCGGGTTCGGTCGTGCTCCCCGCGCTGGAGGGGACGCGCCCGCTGCTCGTGGAGGTGCAGGCGCTGGTGTCGCCGACCAACTTCGGCACGCCGCGACGCACGTGCCTCGGCTTCGACGCCTCGCGCGCCGCGCTCCTCGTCGCGGTGCTCGAGCGGCGCGCCGGCTTGGACCTGCTGGGCTGTGACGTGTTCGTGAACGTCGCGGGCGGCATCGACATCTCGGAGCCCGCCGCGGATCTCGCGGTGGCGACGGCACTCGCGTCCTCACTCGGCGGGCGCTCGGTCGATTCACGCACGGTGGTGTTCGGGGAGGTCGGGCTCGCCGGCGAGCTGCGCGCGATCGCGCAGGCGGACCTGCGGCTGGCGGAGGCGCACAAGCTGGGCTTCTCGCGCGCCGTGCTGCCGGAGGCTTCGCGCGCGCGGGCTTCGGCGCCGCGCGGGATGGAGGTCGTGGGCGCGCGGACGATCGAGCAGGCGCTCGGGGCCGTGCTGTGAACGTCCTGTGGGTCGCACTCGGCGGCGCCGCGGGTTCGGCGCTGAGGTACCTGGTCGGGGTCGGGGCGATACGCATGTTCGGGGTGACGGCGTTCCCAATCGGCACGTTCGTCGTGAACGTCGTGGGATCGGTCCTGCTCGGGGTGCTCGTGGCCAAGTTCGGGACGGCGGGCACGCCCCAGATGCGGCTGCTGCTGACGACCGGGGCGATGGGCGGCTTCACGACCTACTCGACGTACAACCTGGAGGTGCACCGACTGATCCTGGAGGGCCGTCCGGGGCTCGGCGTCGCCTACGCGGCCGCTACGTTCGTGGTCTGCCTCGGCGCGACCGCGGCGGGCGTAGCCCTGGCCCGCGTGTGAGGAAGAGGATCGGTGATTCCGAGCGCGACGCGTCACGGCAGGAAGCACATGAACAGCTCTTCGATTTGCGAGCACCACGGCTCCAGCGACGACGTCTCGTGCACACACGAGCGCCCTCGCTTCATCGTCCGAGCCACCTCCGAAGCGTCTCGGTCCTGGTTCCCGAGCGAGTGTTCTGCCGGGTTCATCGCTTTGGTCCGGGATTGCCTCTGCATGACGCTCGTGGTCAGGTTCTAAAATGGTCGCCCGGCCAACATGGACGCCTGAGAAGCACTCGCCCCGAGTTCAAGCCTGGATTCACGGAGCAATGAACCCACTCATTGCCGCGCTCCATGCCGAGCGCGAGGTCATGATGAAGCCCACTCTCGTTTGGCGACGCGATAGGGGCTACGGTCTGCTGCGGGCCCCCAAAGAGTACCTGCTCCCGAACGCACAGATGCTGCTGGACGACCTTCTCGCGAACACGACGTCGGACCTTGCCGACGATCTCGAGGAACACGGGAAAGCCATCGAGGCTTTTCGTCAGGCATGCCAGGCGGCGCACGAGTCACTCATTTCCGATGCCGAATTCGTGAGTGCGGCGTCGGACCTCGCGAGGCGAGAAGACATCGCCTCTACTGGAATCTTCAGAAGTTGGAACAACGCCGACTTTTCATCGCTCCCAGCCAATGCGGCCACGCGCATCGTGAACGGACTGCGCGAGATTGAACCAACGAATGGCCTGGCTCCCTATTGGTCTGCGATGAACGAGACCTACTTTGCCAAGTTCGCGAGCAAGCCCGAGGTCGTGGCGGCGCATACTGCGAAGGAGCACGTCGTTACTGATGCGGCCTCGCTCATCGCGTCGATCGAATCGCAACGTACACGGCTATGCGACAGATACGACATCCCACCCGCTCCTGCCGGGTGAGGCGCGATGAGGCTCTGTCTCGATACGGGTCCCTTGCTGGATGTCGTCGCGGCCAAATTCATCGATCAGAGTCGCGGGTTCCACGACGCAGCTGCCGCGCTCGCGCAGCTCGAACAGAGGATCTCGTATGTGAATTCGACGATTGTCGCGGAGAGGTTCGAGCAGCTCCTGGCGCGAGCCCATGTGCTGACGACCCACTACGTTCTCGCGGAACTCGACGCCCACGCCGAACAGTGTCTACGGCGACGCGGGTCGTGGCTCGAGAGGTTTCGGATGCACTATGTCGAGGAACTCGTGCGCCTTCGTGTCGATGACTCCCCGGTAAGACTCGCGTTGCTTCGACCAGATCTGATCCGCAGATTCGGGGTCGTTGACGCATCCGTCATTGCTGCCGCCGACCAAGACCATGCCACCCTCGTCACGTCCGATTCGCCTCTGCTGAACGCCTGCCGCGGGTTCGGTGTGGACGTCATCCACACGTCCGCAGCGCCCACTCTCGGCGCCTGATCGGACCACCGACGACGATCGACGATAATCGTCAGCGGCTTCCGCCGCCGCAGTTCGGACAGGCGCACGGAGTGGCCCATCCAGGCACCTTGCAACGATGCGCGACAGCACCTTCCGCCGTTCCTTCGGGCCGTGGTCCTCGCGCTTCTTCCGGCCCGGCTTCTGCGGCGCCTTTCGAGAACGGCGCCGCCTGCCGTTTTCCGCCTCGCCGCGCGATGTCGAGCGCCTCAGTGAGCCCCGGGATCGCGCTCCGAACCACCGACGCAAGTTGGCCAGCGGTGCCCGTTTGTTATGATCGCGCGGCGCCGTGGACACCGCGCCGATCATCCCCGCGCCGAAGCGCCGGTACTCCGTCGCGCGGGTGACGCGCGCCTGGTACGTCGCGTGTCACTCCGGCGCGCTCGGCGCGAAGCCGCTCGCCGTCACGATCCTCGACACGCCGCTCGTGCTCTTCCGCGACGAAGACGGACAGCCGAGCGCGCTCCTGGATCGCTGCGCGCATCGCAACGTGCCGCTGTCGATGGGCGCGGTGGAGAGCGGCCAGCTCGTGTGCGGCTACCACGGGTGGACCTTCGATCGTGAAGGCGCGTGCCAGCGGGTGCCCGCGCTGTGCGGCGTGCAGACCGGGAAGGGTCGGCGGGTGCCGCGTTTCTTCGCGCGTGAGTCGCAGGGGTTCGTCTGGGTGTACATGGACCCGGACCACGAGCCGGAGGTCGGGCCGTACCAGCTCCCGCACCTCGACGAGCCCGGCTTCGCGACGGTGCGCTACGACGCCGAGGTGCCGGCGACGCTGCACGCGACCTGCGAGAACATCCTCGACGTCCCGCACACGGCGTTCCTCCACCGCGGCCTGTTCCGCGGCGTGAAGCGGAACGAGATCACGGCGGTAGTTCGACGCGAGGCCGACCGGGTATCGGCGGAGTTCATCGGCGAGCCGCGCCCGACCGGGCTCATCGGCAGCATCCTCGCGCCGCAGGGCGGCACGGTGACGCACTTCGACCGGTTCATCCTCCCCTCGATCGCGCAGGTCGAGTACGGGCTCGCCGACCGGCACCGGGTCATCGCGACCAGCGCGCTCACGCCGGTGTCGGACTTCGTCACCAGGCTGTTCGCGGTGGTGACGTTCAAGACGATCGTCCCGGCGTTCCTGCTCCGCCTCGTCGCCACCCCGATCGCGATGCGGGTCCTGAAGCAGGACGTCGTCATGCTCCAGGCGCAGACCGACGTCGTGCAGCGCTTCGACGGCGAGCAGTTCGTCTCCACCGACGTGGATCTGCTCGGCGGCCACATCTGGCGCTTGCTCAAACAGGCCGAACGCGGCGACAAGCCCACCGAGCCCGTCGAGCAGCGCGTGCAGCTGCTGGCCTGAACGACCGATGCAATCCTTCGAAGCGCTCCCCGCCGCCGACATCCGCGCCGTCTTCTGCGACATCGACGACACCCTCACCACCGAGGGGCGCCTACCCGCCGTCGCCTACGAAGCGGTCGAAAAGCTCGCCGACGCCGGCATCCCCGTGGTGCCCGTCACCGGCCGCCCCGCCGGGTGGTGCGACATGATTGCGCGCTTTTGGCCGGTGGCCGGCGTCGTCGGTGAAAACGGCGCGTTCTACTTCAGCTACGACCGATCCGCGCGCCGCCTCCACCAGGCGTTCGTGCTGAGCGCCGAGGAGCGCGCGACCCTCCAGACCCGCCTCGCCGAGGTGAAGGCGCAGATCCTCGCCGCGGTCCCGGGCGCCGGCGTCGCGTCGGACCAGCCCTACCGCATCCACGATCTCGCGATCGACTTCTGCGAGGACGTCGAACCCCTCGAGCGCGCAGACGTGGATCGGATCGTGGAGATCTTCGAAGCCGCGGGCGCGACCGCGAAAGTGAGCTCCATCCACGTCAACGGGTGGTTCGGCACCTACGACAAACTCGGCATGATCCGACGCGTCGCCCGCGAGGTCCTCGACCTCGACCTCGACCGCCCCGAGGTCCGGCAGCGCGCCGTGTACGTCGGCGACTCGCCCAACGACGAGCCCGCGTTCGGCTTCTTCGAGCACAGCGTCGGCGTCGCGAACATCCGCGCGTTCACGGATCGTCTGACATCACCCCCCGCATACGTGACCGAGCGCGAGGGCGGCGAGGGCTTCGCGGAGCTCACCTGTCACCTGTTACACGACCGCGCCTTGCGGTGAGGTCGCGTTTGCGAAATAGATCCTGTCCGATGGTGTCGTTGTGCGTAGCGAGCCAGAAGGGGGGCGTCGGCAAGACGACCGTGGCCCTCAACCTGGCCTTCTCGCTCGCCCGCCGCGGCCTGCGGACGCTGCTCGTCGACACCGATCCCGCCGGGGCCATCGGCCTGTCGCTCACCAAGAAGCTCAGCCAGTCGCCCGGCCTCGCGGAGTACATCGTGCACCGCCGCCCGCTCGCGCAGCTCGCCGTGCAGACCAAGCTCCCCGAGCTGCAGATCCTGACGGTCGGCCGCGTCGCGCCCGAGGACGCGATGGGGTTTCAGGCGGCGCTCGCCGACGGCGCCGTCCTGAAGCGCATCGAACGTGAGGCGTCGGACCGCGAGCTGATCATCGTCGACACGCCGAGCGGGTTCGGCGGCGCGACGATGGGCGCGATGCGCGCGTGCCGGTACGTCCTGTGCCCGGTGCAGGCCGAACCGATCGCCGCGCGCTCCGTGCTGCGCATCTTCGACGTGCTCGGGAGCCTCCGCGAGAAGGGCGCCAACACCGAGGTCGTCGGCATCCTCCTCACGATGCTGCAGACCCGGCAGGCCAGCTCCCTCGGTGTCGCCGAGGATCTGTGGGCGTCGCTGCCGCAGTCGCTGCTGTTCGACACCTCCATCCCGCGCGACTCGGTCTTCCTCGACGCCAGCGCCAACGGCGTCCCGGTTGGTCTACTCAAGCGAAGGCCCCCGCCCGTGGCGATGGTCTTCGACCAACTGGCGGCGGAGCTCGAGTCCCGCATCGCCATCGACGAACGAGGCATGAGCAATGAGCCCATCGCTCTCGTGGATTGACGAAGACACCCTCGCGTCCTCGCTGACGCGCGCCGGAGTGTCGACGCTCCCGATCTCCACCCGTCCTTCGTCGACGCCGCGGTTCTACGACCCGCCGACCCTGACGCGCGCGCCGGTACCGCCGATCACGCCGTACCCCAACCACCCGCCTTCGTCGGTCGAGGCCACGCCCCTCCCCGAGACCAAGGAGGGGTCGTTCAACGACGTCACCGCCTCGACGGACGCCGCGGAGGAGCCGAACCTCGACGCCCCCTCGGTGTGGGCGCGAATCGAAGCGCTCTCGGCGTGGCTCGCGCAGGTCGTCGGCGACGACTTCTACATCGCGGACCCAGAGGGGTTGCCGATCGCGGTGACGAAGAGCGTCGAGGACCTCGTGGTGTCGGGCGTCGCGCTGGAGCGGGCCATTCGATCGCTGCGCGGGATCACCAAGGCGCCCAGCGTCGGCGCCGCGTCGATCGAGCTCGACGCCGATCGCACGCTCGACACGATCTGGTGTGACACGCCGGTCGGCCGCATCGCGGTCGGCGTCGTCGGCACGAAGCCGCTGTCGAAGTCGGTCGTGACGTCCATCCGCCGCTACATCGCGCGCACGTTCGACTGGAAGGAGTCCTGAATGGCGACGTCCGCAAGGGAGGATCTCGGCCGCGTCGCGCTCGGCGCGCCGGCGCTCAAGGAGGTGTTCATCGTCTCCATCCCCGACTGCCTGCTCATCAAGTCGTGGGCGCGCGCCGGGCGGACCAACGAAGAAGAGACCGCCGTGCAGCTCGGCTCGGTGTTCCGCGCGAGCGTCACCGCGCTCACCACCGCGGTGGGGAGCGAAGCGGTCGAAGGTGTCACCGTCGAAGCCCGCGACACCCTCATCCGCCTCGAGCAGGTCACGACCGGGATGATGGCGGCGTTTGTCTTCGAGCGCTCCGCGCCGCTCGGCCTCATGCGCGTGCAGGCGCGCCAGCTCCGCGATCACATCCGCGGGTCGGTCGAGCAGTTCACCAAGCCGATGGACACCGGCACCGTGAAGCGGGTCCCGGCGTCGTCCGCGGACCGCGCGATGCCGGCCGCGCCACGGTTCTCGTCGCCGTCGACCGAGGAGCGCGCCACACCGCGCTTCGGGCCGACCGTCTCGGACCCCACGGGTGAGACGCCGCCGCTCGGCGTCCCGCGCGTGCGTCGCCCGACGCAGCCCGCGCCGACGCCGATCTTCGAAGCGCCGCCCCCGCGCGTCCCGCCGCCGCCGAGCACGACCTTCGACTCGAAGCGCGCCGCCGACGCGTTCACGCGGGAGGTCACGCCGTTCGTCGCCGAGGCGACGATGGGCCCCGACCCGACGCCGCTGCCTGGGGATCTGACGATCACCCCGCAGCCCGTGGAGTCGCCGTCGAGCGAGGGGGAGATCACGGGCCGGTTCGATCGCACGGAGCTGGACGAAGCGTTGAAGCCCGCGTCGCCGCCGCCCTCCCCGATCCCCGACGTCCCCACGCGCCCAGTCGCCCGTCCGCGCGCGACGCGCCTGCTCGACTTCTTCCGTCGCTACGCGCCCGATCCCCACGCGGCGTTGTTGAGGCTCTCGCTGCGCACCGGCATCCCGGTCGATCTCCTCGAAGCCCCCGACGCGCTCGACGACGCCCAGGTCGACGCCATCGCCGATTCGATTCGCGACATCCTCGGACAAGACCCCGTCGGTATCTGAAGCGATGGCGGACCTCGCGCGAATCGCCGAGCACCGCACCACCCTCAGCGGCTACGACTTCGAGCTGCTGGCCGACGTCCCGATCGTCTACCACTGCCACCACTTCAACCTGTTCTGGGACCAGACGATCGACGACGCGCTCGGCGCCCAGCTCGGCGCCGTCGTCCGCACGCGCGCCGCGCGCGAAGCGTTCTACGACGTCATCGCGCGGCTGCTCGACCTCCTCGCGGTCGAGGGTGAGAAGGAGCAGCGCGCCCTCGCCGAAGCCCTCTTCGCCACGCTCGGTCACGGCACCCTCCGCATGGGCGTCGGCGGCAACAGCGGCCTCGCCGAAGGGACCCACCTGCACCACGGCACCTGCTGGCGAGAGAAGTACGGCGAGAGGATGTACCGCCGCCGCCCCGCCGACGCCGTCACCGCCGGTTACGCGGCCGCGGCGATGGAGGTCGTGCACGGGCTCCCGCGGGAGTCAGTCGACGCCACCGAAGAGCCCTGCGTCGTCCTCGATGTCCCGAACTGTCGCTTCGCGCTGCGTCCGATGGACCAGGCCCCGCTGATGCGCCCGGTGCTCCGCGAGCACGTGGAGCGCACACGTTTGGAGCCGATCTCGAGCGTCGACGAGACCGCGGTGGCGGTGCTCGCGGAGCGCCTGAGAAACCACGCGTCGAAGCTGTTCGCGGATCCGGACGGTCGCCTGCGTGCGTTCGGGCTCTACTTCGCGCTGACCCCCGCGACGTACTACAACCGCGCGGCGTACGACGCGTTGAGGCACGTCGCGCGCATCGCGCCGCAGTCGGTCCGCGTGATGAAGGCGCTCCTCCGGGAGGCCGCGCACGTCGGCACGTTCAACGCGTTCGGCCACATCCTGATGTCCCCGCAGTGGGAGACGCAGGGCGGTCCGCTCCGCGGTGAAGTCGAAGAGATCGTGATCGGCGCGTGTGCGATCGGGCGTGCGATGGGCCTCGGTCGGTGGTGCATCGAGGAGATCGTCCCGCACCAGCGCCTCGTGCTCCGCGTCCCCGCGACCTACGAGAGTTGTTACTACGTGCACCGCGAAGGGCGGGCGACGGAGGGCGCGTGTTACTTCATGCAGGGTGCGGCACTCGCCACGATGCAGCTCGCCCACCGTGTCCCCTGGACGAGTCGCCCTTCACTCTCGGGTGACTTCTACGACCGGCTCCTCGAGGGCGGCCTGCCGTGGCGGGTGGAGGAGACGCGCTGCGTTTCGAAGGGTGACCTCGTCTGCGAGCTCGTGGTGTCCTCGACGGAAGGCGCCAACCGGCGCCTGACGCTCTGATGGTTCGGATCGCTGCGTACGTCTACCCGGGCTGGCACCCGATCCCGGAGCGCGACGCATCGTTCTACCCGGGCTTCACGGAGTGGGACCTCGTGAGGGACTGCCGCCCGCGCTTCGAGGGGCACGCGCAGCCGAAGGTCCCGGCGCTCGGTCCCTACGACGACCGCGACCCGGAGGCGCTCGCCGCGCGCGTCACGCTCGCGCGGGATCACGGCGTGGATGCGTTTGTGTACGGCTTCTTCTGGTGTCGCGGGAAGCGGGTGTTCCAGGACGGGCTCGACCTCGGCTTCCTCGGATCGCCCCTCGGGCGCGACACACCGTTTGCGTTGATGTGGGCGAACCGCATGCCGCGTCGGGTGTTGCCGGTGCGCCGTTCGGACCTCCCGGTCATCGCACACGACCGCCTCGTCGAGACGGACGTCGACGACTTCGAAGCGCTGATCGCTTACGTCGGCGAGCGTTACTTCGCGCGCGACAACTACCTGCGGATCGACGGGCGCCCTTACTTTTCGATCTTCGACTCGACGTTCTTCCTGCACGAGCTCGGCCTCGATGACGCGCGTCGCGCGATCGAGCGCGCGCGGCGGTGGTGCCGATCGAACGGCGTCGGCGATCCGCACTTCGCCGCGATCGATCCCGCCTACGACGTGCTCCCTCACGTCCGCGAGGTCGGCTTCGACAGCGTGACGCACTACGTGCTCCTCCCGGACTGGCGCGGGCCGTTCCTGCAGGACTACGCCGAGCGCGCGAGGATCAGCGCCGAGCGCTGGGACCACTTCGCCCGCGAAGGGACGCTCCCGTACATGCCCTCCGTCGCGCCGGGCTGGGACGCCTCACCGCGCGGCGCGGACTTCGGAGACAAACGCCCCGACAAGTACCCGTGGTCGCCGGTCGTGGTCGGCGAGCACCCCGACCACTTCCGCGCGGCGCTCACCCGCGCGGCGGACTACGGCAGCCCGTGGGTGTTCGTCGCCTCGCTCAACGAGTGGTCGGAGGGGCACTACCTCGAGCCGGACGATCGCTTCGGCACGGGGTGGCTCGAAGCGGTGCGCGCCGTCAGCTGAGGTTCGCGTGGAGGCCGGGCAGCAGCGCTTCGAGGCGTTCGCGTACCCGGTCGAGCTCCAACATCGTCGGGACGACGAGCACCACCACGAAGCGCTCGCCGATCCCGCGCAACACATGGTGCGTCACCGCGGTCGACACGACGATCGACTGCACGGCGCCCTCCTCGTGCACGACGTCCTCGAAACGCGCGAGCGCCTCACCGTTGAACATCGCCACGACCATCGGCGCGATCGACTCGAGCACCTGGCGCGTCAGGTCGTCGGGGTAGTGCTGGCCGACGAGCGCCGCGGCGTCGAGATCGACGAGCCCCGCTGCGACGGCGCCGTCGATCTCCGAGACGAGCGCACCGCACAGCGCGTCTTGCACCGACGGGAGCTCGTCGGCCGCGGGCACGTCGCGGAAGAACGACGCGTCGAGCGGTGACGCCGACGGCGCCATGAACAGATCGGACTCCGCGATCTGATCGAACTGCCCCGGCGTCCAACGCGGCGCACCGGCGGTCGACACCGCGCGGGGGCGCACCGTGACGTCGGGGACGTCGTCCGCGATCAACGACGGCGTCTGCGTACCGGCGAGCGCTTGCTGCGCAGCCTGCGACGACTCGAGTGCGGCGCGGAGCACCTGCACCGCGTCCTGGCCGACCGGCGTGATGTCGTCGGAGGTGTCGACCAGCTCGTCGGGCAAGATCGGCGGCGTCTCGGCCTCTTCGCTCCGCATCCGCTCGTCCGCCGCGACCATGATCGCCCGCGCGACGTTCGTGGCGGACAGCGCCGGAGAGAACATCGCCTGCACGCCCGGTATCGGGTCCAAAGGCGCGCACTGCCCGCCGACGATCACCAACACGTGATCGTCCGCCGCGCGCGCGGACCGCGCGATCTCCGCGCCGTCTTGCACCGGCGGATCGTGGAAGACGAAGACGACCTCGGGAGGAAACCGCGCGATACGTTCGAGCGCGACGTCGATCGTCGGCGCCACGAGGACGTCTCGGCCCGCGCCGAACAAACGTCCGACGAGCTCCGCCCCGAACGACGACCCGCCATCCACCACCACGATCGAAGCCATCGCGACCGGCGACGAGTCTACCCCCCATCCGGCGACACAGCGACCCACCGCCAATTGTTTGACTCGGCCCTCGCAAGCCGCCTTGATCGACGCGCGTTGCCGATCGTCGTCACGCTCGTCTTGGTCGTCGTGTTCGCGGTCCTCGCGAGCGCGTTGCTCAACCGCTACGCGAAGGCCCGAGTCGGGGTCTCGGAGGTGGGGTACGTCGTGATTGGCGTGCTCCTGGGGCCCTTCGGCCTGCGCCTCCTCGACACGGACGTGATGGACACGATCCGACCGTTCGTCTCGCTCACCCTCGGCGTCGTCGGCTTCTCACTCGGTCTCGCGCTGCGACGCCGGCTCCTCGCGCTCCCCGCCCTCGGCGGCGGCTTCGTCATCGCGCTCGGCGTCGGCGGCACCGTCGGCGCGGTCCTGTACTTCGGCCTGCTCTACCTCCCGATCGATCCCTCGCCGCTGGAGCCGATCCTGTGGCCCGTCGTCACCATCGGCAGCGCGGCCGCGACGATCTCCACCGCGGCCGTCGAGTCCGGCGTACGCCTCCACCGCGCGCGCGGCGACGCGACCGACATGCTGCGCGGCTTCGCGCTGACCGGCTCCGTGTTCGGCGTCGCGATCTCCGGGACCGCGCTCGCGTTGTCGAGATCCGCACAAGCGTCGAACCGCTTCACGCTCACCCAGACCGAATGGCTCGTCGCGCTGATCCTCCTCGGCGTCTCCTGCGGCGTCCTGTTCGCGCTGTTCATGGGCAAGGACCGCGAGGAGGGCGACGACCGCCTCTTCCTCGCGACCGTCGGCATCGTCATCTTCGCGAGCGGCATGGCCTCGGCCGCCGGGATGTCGCCGTTGCTCCTCAACGCGATCGTCGGCGTGGTCGTGTCGCTGATCGCGAAGGACTCCGGCCTGCTCCACGTGAAGCTCGCCCGGCTCGAACGCCCCGCCGTGACGACCGTCCTGATCTTCGCCGGCGCGATGTGGTCCCCGGTGTTCGGCGTGTGGTGGCTCGCGCCGCTCGTCTACGTCGCGGTTCGCCTCCTCACCCTCCGCGTCGCGGCGAACATCGCGGTCGATCTCTTCGACGACCTCCCCCGCGTACACCGCGCCGGCAGCGCGCTGTGGGCGCAGGGCGGAATCAGCGCCGCCATCGCGGTGAGCTACGCGCAGGTGTACCCGGCGCAGTCGTCGATCGTCCTCACCACCGTGCTCGCCGCGCTCGTCGTGCAGGACCTCTCCAGCGGCGCGGCGCTCGGCCGGTTCCTCGTCGACGCCGGCGAGCACGATCGCCTCCCGCCCGAGTCCGAGGGACCGACGTTGCCGGTGGAGGTCTCCTAGGTGCGCCGCATCCTCGTCCTCGCCGGCCTGCTCGGTCTGATGACCGCGCTGTCCGCGCTGCGCGCCGAGACGGGCGGCGGTGCGGCCGACCCGATGACACTCGCGGCGATCGGGTTCGTCGTGCTCGCGGCGTTCACCGTCGGCGAGATGATGACGGCGATCAAGCTGCCGCGGATCACCGGTTACATCGCCAGCGGCATCCTGCTCGGGCCGCAGGTCTCGCAGATCCTCACCACGACGATCGTCGGCGACATGCGCGTGTTCAACACCCTCGCGCTCGGGCTGATCGCCACCACCGCCGGCCTCGAGCTGGACATCAAAGCGATCAAGAAGGTCGGGCGCACGTTGTCCGCGATGGTCGCGCTCAAGATCCCGCTGCTGCTGTTGCTGGTCGGCGGGACGTTCTACGGCGTCGAGACCTTCTTCCCGTTCCTCGGCGTCGAGGACGGCAACATGGTCATCGGGCTCGCGGTGATCGTCGCGGTGCTCGGCATCGGCACCTCCCCCGCCATCGCGCTCGCGGTGATCAACGAGTCCGGCGCGAAGGGGCGCCTCTCGGACATCACGCTCGCGATCTCCGTGGTGAAGGACCTCGTCGTCGTGCTCGCGCTCGCGGTGAGCATCGCGATCGTTCGCACGCTCGTGGAACCCGGCGCGACGATGAGCGCGGCGTCGTTCCTGCTCCTCGCGCGCGAGATCGGCGTCTCCCTCGTCTTCGGCGGAGCGCTCGGCGTCATCCTGATCCTGTACCTGCGCTTCGTACACCGCGACATGCTGCTCGCGATCGTCGTCTGCGTGCTGCTGTCGGCGGAGGCGATCGCTTACCTCCACGCCGAGCTGCTGTTGGTGTTCATCACCGCTGGCTTCGTGGTCCGTAACTTCTCCAAGTTCGAGCACGAGCTGCTCGAGCCGTTGGTGAAGGTGTCGCTGCCGGTGTTCGTCGTGTTCTTCACGACGGCGGGCGCCGGCGTCGACCTCTTCGGGACCTACAAGATCCTCCCGCTCGCGCTCGCGCTGACCGTCGCGCGCATCCTCGCGTTTGTGATCGCCGGCTTCCTCGGCGCGCGGATCGGGAACGAGGATCGCGCGGTCGGTGTGAACGCGTGGATGGCGTTCACACCCCAAGCCGGCGTGACGCTCGGCCTCGTGTTACTCGCGGAGAAGGCGCTCCCGGTGTTGCAAGATCCCTTGCACCGCACGGGGCTCGCGCTCGTCGCGATCAACTTGGTCATCGGCCCCGTGCTCATGGGGTTGGCGTTCAAACGCGCCGGCGAGGTGGGGTCCCGCGAGGAGGAAGAGGCGCCGGAGGCCGCGCCCGAGTCCGACGCCCCCGCGCCCGTTCCGACGGACCGCCCCGACCCGTCACGCCTCGACGCACCGGAGCTGGTGGAGATCGTTCATCGGCTCGACGACACCCTCCGCGGCCGCTTCGAAGCGCTGATCGAAGAGCAGCTGCAGCCCCTCGCCGACCGGGGCCGCAAGGCAAGCATCCGCCTGTTCGTCGAACCGGGCGCGTCCAAGTCCGGCGCGCCCGTGCACGTCGCGGAGGCGCTCGAGCAGGACCTGGACGACGTCGCCGAAGGTCTCGAGAAGGAGCTGCTCGCGGTCGTCGAAGATCTGCAGACGGCGCTCGGTGCCGTCGACACCGCCGTCACCGTCCCCATGTCGGCGGCGCTCCTGATCCGCCGACCACAGGATCGACGACGAACGCGCGTCGCCCGCTGGTGGCGCCGCAACTTCCCCGCGCTCGCCGGCCGAACGCGCACCGTCCCCACGCGCATGATCGCACGCATCGCGATCGAAGCGCGGCTGTGCGAAGCGCTCCTCGACGCACGCGAGAAGTGGTTCGCGACGCAGCTGAAGCTGGTGTGGCAAGCGCGCCAGCACGTGATCGGCGCGATCACCGCGGACGAGTGCCGGCAGGCGATCGACCTGATCACCGCCGCGTTCCTCGACGACGTTCGGCGCGATCTCATCGACGCCGTGGACCGCGGGATGCACGCGACGATCGACGCCTACGGACTCGTCGGCAGCCCCGGCGTTCCGGCGTCCGCGCTGCGCCTCTCCGCGGTCGAACCGATCGGACGCGCCGCGCTCGAACGCCTGGAGGGCGACGCCGCGCGCTGGCGTGAAGTCGTCGACGCCGCCTACGACACCCTGCGCGCCGCCGCCGCCGTCGAGCGCGTGCGCGACGCGTTCGTCGCGATCGTGAAGAAGCGCGTGCGTGTCCCGCTCGACGTGGTCGAGACGGACCTCCTCCCGATCGCCGCCACGCTCAAGAGCCGCCTCGAGGTCCTCCTCGAATCGTTGGAGGGCGACGAACCCGCGCCGCGCGCGGAGATCGAAGCGGCCGCGGAGGAGCTGTACCCCAAACGCGAGCGCAACCGCTTCACCGGGCTTCGCGACAAGTACCGCCACGCGACGCAGGCGTCCGACCTGCTCGCCGAGCTCTCGGAGCTCGTGGAGCTCGCGCCGAAGTCGCTGGAGCTGATCGAACCCGACACGATCCCGGACGTGCGGAAGATCGAGATCCGCAAGTCCTCCGTGGCGAACCGCATCGAGGGCCTCCTCATCGAGTCCTTCGCGCCGCAGATGCTCGACGTCGTACGCGACGTCTCGGACATCGTCGTGCAGGGCGAGACCCGCCTCGACGAAGCGATGGGCGCCGCGAGCTTCGGCCTCGACAACGCGGGCAACGACGCCGGCAAGACCACCGACGACGTCACGTGGCGCGCGATCGTCAAAGAGTCCACCACCCGCAGCCGCGACCGCCTCGACCAGTACGTCCGCGAGCTCACCGAGGCGCAGGAGGTCGCGTCGAAGGAGCTCGACACCCTCGCCGAGGAGACCTGCCACGACCTCGAAGCCCTCGTCACCAGCGACGGGACCCCGCCGCGCCCCCGCGGCCGGCAGCCGACGCGCCGCACCGTCGCCGACGCCGTCGACCGCGTGCGTCGCTCGCTCCAGCGCGCCCGCCGCCGCGTCGCCAACGCCGCGATCGCGATCGTCCGCGGGCGACAGGTGCGCGACTGGCTGATCCGCTCGGGCCAGCGCCGCCTCGACGCGAGCCAGATGCGGCAGTACCTGGACCGCTTCGTCCCGGACCCCGCGGCGCTGTCGCTGCCGCCGATCCACCAGAAGGTCTTCAGCCTCGAGCCGATCGAAGACCTCCGCCTCGCGGTCGCCTACAAGCCGCAGCTCGAGCAGCTCATCAAGTCGATCCAACCCGGGCGCACCGAGCAGTTCGCCAACGTGCTCGTCATCGGTGACCACGGCAGCGGCCGCACCTCGGTCGTCAACGCGCTCGAGCTCCGCCTCGCGCGACACCGCGTGCTCCGCATCGACCCGCGCTTCCACTCGCGGCGCGGCGGCCTCGTCCGCGCCATCGCCCGCGAGCTGCGCACCAACCCCGATCCGCGATCCATCTCCGTCGCGCTCCGTCGCAAGACGACGATCATTCTGATCGACGACATCGAGCACTACGTCCTCCCGACCGCCGCGGGCCTCGACGACCTCTCGAGGTTCTTGCAGACGGTCATGTCGACCAGCGCGTTCACACACTGGGTCGCGTCGACGTCCACGTCCGCGCTCGCGCTGCTCGAGGAGATGGCGCCGCTGTCCGCCGCGTTCGGTCGTCGCTTCACACTCGCACCGCTGTCCGTGCAGGAGGTCCGCGAGGTCCTCGAAGCCCGGACGAGCCTCTCCGGCTTCACCGCCGAGCACGAGCAGCGACGCTTCCTCGGTCGTGCCTGGCGCCCGCAGAAGGCCGCCGACGACTACTACCGCGCCGTCACCCGCGTCTCGGGCGGCAACCTCCGCGCGGCGCTCCTCGCGCACGTCCGGAGCATCAAGGTGAACGGCGACACCACGCTGCTGCTCGAGCCGCCGTCGCAGACGTCGATCCCGTTCGGCGAGCAGATCCCCGTGGACGCGCTCGCGGTGCTCGGCCTGCTCGTGCGCTTCGGTCCGCTGTCGCAGGTGGAGGTCGCCGAGGTGCTCGGCGTCCCGCCCGACGAAGCCGGCGGTGCGCTCCTGCCCCTCGAAGACGCCGGGCTCGTGTTGCGCATGCGCCGCGGCGGGCGGGTCGCGATCCCCGCGCACATGTCCAAGCAGGTCTCGACGGTGCTCGAGCGTCAGGGCGTGGTGAGCTGATGGACCTGCTGCTGTCGCGCATCGACGCCGAGGCCGAGAGCCTCCTGCGCATCCTGTTCGGGGTCGACGGCCTCGTCCTGCTCGTCCTGCTCGCCGGCGTCTGGTTCGTCGCCGCGATGCTGAAGAAGGCGCTCCAGGTCCGCACGCGGGCGCTGACCAACAACCCGCTGCTGCTCCCCGCCGTGAACCTCTTCGCGCTGGGCGGCGCGGTGTCGCTGATCGTCCGTTACTTCTACCGAGGCGCGCCGCTCCTCGTGACGTTCGTGCTCGTCCTCGGCGGCGCCTCGATGGTGTTCACCTTCGGCCTCCGCGCGCGCGCGTGGGGCGTGGGCCTGGCGCAGGTGCTGACGAGCCGCCTGGGCATCGGCGCCCGGCTCGAGCTGGACACGTGCGTCGGGATCGTCGAGCGCATCGGCCTCTTCCAGCTCATCCTCCGCACCGACGACGGCGAACGCGTCCACGTCCCGGTCGCGACCCTCGACGGCCAGACCTTCAAGGTCTCGTCCCCCGAGCGCGCCTACCCGGTGGAGTACACGCTCCACCTGGAGCACCCGGCCAAGCCGGAGGACGTCGCCCAGGCCGAGCGGAGCGCCCAGCTCTGCCCCTACCGCGACGGGTCCCGCGCCGTGACGGTGACGATCGACCCGACGGATCCGACCCGCCTGGTGGTGAGGTTCCGCGCGTGGTCGGAGGCCGCGGCGCGGCGGGCGAGGACCTATTTGTTGCGCGCACGGTGACGCAGTCACACGTGCCCCTTGAACTTGAACTTGCCCTTCTCCTTGCCCTCGAGCACGTCGGCGATTCCTGCCGGACCGCCGTGAACCAGGGCAAGGACGCGCGATAGCCCTGGATCATGTCGAGTCGCCAGGAACCCTCTCCCATCGAGGGCAAGGGAAAGGGCAAGTTCAAGTTCAAGGGGGACGGCTGACTTCGTCAGCGTCCTGGTACGATAAGATGGGGGTCGGGCGATCGTCCGAGCCGGGGGACGATCCCGGCGCGGCGAGCGTCCTACGGCAGGTGATGACGGGCCGAAGTGAATCGCGCATCATCACGCGCCTCATCGACCGCAGCGAGCTGCTCGGTCACCGCAACCCCGTCCGCATCATCGACAACGGCGTCCAGGCGCTGTTCCGCGTCGGACCCTACGACGTGCTGCGCGGCGTCGTCCGCGCGCCGGGCGCCTGGCTCGTGGAGGCGCGCGGGCCCAACGGGGAGGCGGTGCTGCTGCAGCTCGCGCACCTCGCGGACGCGATCGATCCGCGCGAGGAGGCGCGCGTCGCGAAGGCCACCGCCGCGCTGTTCGTCGACAACGAGATCCCGATCCTCGCGCACGGCGGCGCCGACCGCGAAGACGGGTCGCGCGTCCTGTTCTGGGCGATGCCGTGGCGCACCGACGTCGACCGGCTGAGCGCGCCCGGCATGTACGTCGAGGACACGACGCACCTGCTGCGGATCGCGGTCGCCCTTTGCACGCGGCTCGCAACGCGCCACATCCTCGGCGGCTTCGAGCCGCTGCTCTCCGAGCACACCGTCATCGTCCACGCCGACGGGGCCGAGATCGTCGGCGTCCCAGTCTCCATCGCGCCGCACCACCTCGCGACCGAGATGCCCTGCGCCCGCCTCGCCCCCGAAGAGATCCCGGCCGCCGCCCCCACGAAGCTCGGTGACCTCTGGCGACTCGGACACACACTCATCGCCCTCGCGCCGGGGTTCGATCGGCTCCCCGACAACTTCCGCGCGCTCCTGCAGCGGCTCGGGAGCGCGGACCCGTCGCGTCGCCCCGTTCGCGCGACCGAGGTGCTCGCCGAGCTCGAAGCGATCCACGCCGAGCTCGCGCCCCACGATCCCCCGCTCACGTCGAAGAACGCCGCCAGCACCGTGCCCCAGATGACCCGCCTCGACACCGGCGGCCCCGTCCCGATGGTGCTCCCGCCCGGCGGCACGATTCAGACCCCCTCCGCGTCGCAAGACCTCCCGGAGATCGACGACGAACCCACGCTCGACGCGGGCCCACCGTGGGCGTTCTTCTTCTCGTCCGACGAGTTCGGTGCGTTCCTCGCCGCCGTCGCCGCGGACCTCGAGCGGCGCGAGCTCCAACACACGTTCGGCACGGGCGTCGTGCAGATCGGCAGCGCCGGCGGCCCGTCTTTCCGCTACATGGGCCTCACCGACCTCGCGCGCGCGTGTCACCGGCAGCCGCGGTCCGAGTGGCCGCACCTCATCCGCGCCGACTTCGACCAGCTCCTCGAGGCCACCGCCAAGGACCCGGACGTCGGCACGCCCGTGGACTTCGACGTCGAGCCTGCCCCCATCGCCCCGCGTCGCGACCGCCGCAACGACAGCCTCGACAGCGTCCTCGTCGAGCCTGTGCCGATCATCGTCGGGAATCGGATGAGCGAGCAGGAGGCCCCCACCCGACCCGCGGGCGAGTGGGAGGTCGCGCAGTCCCACCCGACACACCTCGACGTCACGACCGAGCCCGACGACATCGGCGACACGGAGACCCTCGACGAAGAACGCACCGAGCCGCCGCACCTCGATGCGGAGCCGACGGCCGACGCCGCGCGCACCGCACCCGACGTCGACGCCCTGCGAACCCAACGCCCCCCGGTCTCGGCGGAGCCCGACACCCTCCCGACCGACGCGTGGCCGACCGTCCCGCCCGTCGAGCGCCCCGCGGTGGACGCGATCCCGACGCTCGCGCTACCGACCGTCGCCGACGCACCCCAGAAGTCGCCGGCGCTGATCGACGGCTCCCATTCACCGACGCTCGGCCCGGAGCTCCGCGCCATCGCGACGAACCAAGGCCCGAAGCGGGCCGTGCTCGCCGTGTTCCTGATCCTCTCCAGCGTCGGCGCGGCGGTGTGGGCCTGGCAGAACCAAGACACGATTCGCGGCCTCCTCGACGACGACGCGCCCCCCGCGGCGCACGTCGCCACCCACGAGAACGCGGTGCGGATCGACGCGGATCCCCAGGGCGCGATCATCGTGGGCGAACGCGACGGGCGGGTCCTCGGCCGCGCCCCCCTGCGGGTCCTCGTCCCGACCGGCGTCGAAGCCAGCGTGCTCGTCACCGCGCCCGGGCACGAACCGCAGCGCCTGGTGCTCCCGGACCGCGGCGTCATCCGCGCGCGGCTCGAGCGCCTCCCGAAAGACGTGAAGCCGTGCGGACTCGATCTCGCCGCCGACGCCAAGACCAACTACGAAGGCGTCGCCGCGGACCTCACCTACGGCGACCACCTCGCGGTGCACGGCGCAGCCGTCGTTCGCCTCCGCGGCGCCACCGAGCGACGGGGCGCGTGGCTCGTGCGCTGCCCGAGCTTCGGCGGCGGCGACCACGTCGCGCTCGACGGGGCGCCGCTCCCCAAAGCCACGATCACCCTCGCCGGGCCGCCCGGCAGCATCGGTTTCCTGGAAGACGAGGCCGTCGGTCCGCTCCCCGTGACCATCCCGATCGAGGCCGCCTTCTCCCGCGTCGCCATCGAGCTCGACGAGCGCCGCTACGCGACGTGGATCCCGACCGCCGAAGACGCGAAGTTCACGCTCCCCGAACCGCACGAGCGCTCGAACCGCAAGAAGCGTCGTCGTCGCCCGTGATCAGCGCACCGGCTCGGTCCGGATGCGCTCCGGCTCGGCGATCGGCTGTCCGGCGGCGTCGAAGAACGGGATCTGTTTGCCCTCGCCGCGGAGCCACCACCCGAAGAACTTCGGTGCATAGTGCCCGAGCATCGAGAACTGATCGCGACGACGCGCGCGGAGTCGGGTGCGATCCGCGGGCGGGACCACACCGTTCACCCGCACCCGCACCGGACCGAGCGCCTCCTCCTTGGCGACCTGCGTCCAGTCGACGCAACACGCGAGCACGCCGACGAACGGCGGTCCGGGCTTGGCGAGGGTGTTGGCGATCGGCGAGCGACAACACCCCGCGTACCAGCGCCGCGCGCCCCCGCTGGTGAGGTGCATGCATTCGAGCCGATCCTGACCGGCGAGCAGCTCCAACGACGACGGTCGAATCTGGAAGACTTCGGTGCCGCCGCGCTCGTCCAACATCGTGTCGACGCGTTCGAGCAGGTGCGCGTAGCGCTGGCACCAGCCGCACTCACACACGACGCGGTTTGTGTTCTCGGGCGTGGCGTCGCGGATGACGGCGCGGACGGTGCCGCAGTCGCAGCGGACGTCGAGGTCGACCATGGGCGAGGAGCATCGAGCGCGCGTGCATGACCTGTCGAGGTCATCGACGCCGCACCGCGACGTCGTCGAGGATCGTCACGTGCGACTGACCACGATCGCCTTTCTCCTGGCCGGCCTCGTTCACCTCGTCCCCAGCCTCGGGGCCCTCTCCGCCGCGCGCCTCACGCAGCTGTACGGCGTCGCGATCGACGGGCCCGAGCTGCTGCTGCTCATGCGCCACCGCGCCGTCCTCTTCGGGCTGCTCGGCGCGCTCTTGATCGCCGCCGCGTTCGTCCCGGCGCTGCGTCGGCCCGTCGGGATCGCGGGGCTCGTCTCGATGCTCGCGTTCGTCGTCCTCTTCGTGAGCTCACCGACGGAGGCCGCGGCGCTCCGCCGCGTGATGTGGGTCGACGTCGCGGTGAGCTTGGTGCTCGCGCCCGCGTTGTTCGTTTGATCGGGCCGGGTCTCGCCGTCGGAGATCGGCGACGGTCAAAGGCTCTCGACGATCCCGCGGAGGACATCCCGGCTGAACGGCTTGGGGACGGTCGGGTTCGGGACGTGCTCGAGGAACGACGCCGTGCGCGGCGTGAAGGCGCCCGCGGTGATGAACACGATCTTCTTCTCGTGTCCGGCGAACCGTTCGGCGACCGCTTGGTAGAACGCCATGCCGTCCATCACCGGCATCATCATGTCGCAGAAGATGATGTCGTAGGCGGTGACGTCGTGGTGCTCCAGCGCCTCGGCACCCGACGACGTCGTGTCGACGTCATGCTCGCCGAGGAGGCGCGCGATCGCGCGACGGATGCCCGGCTCGTCGTCGACGACCAGGACGCGGCGTGCGCCGTGAACCTGCCGCGGCGCCTGCGCCGGGGTCTCGAGCACTTCGTGGTCGGCGGCGACGAGCTCGACGTGGAACGTGAGGCCGCCGTCGGCGTTGGGGCGCGCGCGGATCTCGCCGCCGTGCTCGGCGACGCTGTGACGCGCGCGGGAGAGCTGATGCCCCGGCGCTCCGCCGCCCGGCATCGGGGCGACGAACGGCTCGAAGAGCTTGTCGAGGTCGCCGGGCATCGCGGTGCTGGTGTCCGCGATCTCGACGATGACACGTTCGCCGTCCTCGGAGGCGCGCGTCGTCACCTTGATGTGATGCTGCGTTCCGGGATCGTGCTCGACGCGCCGTGCGGCGTAGAGCAGCAGGTGCAGCAAGGCGTCCGACAGCCGCGCGCGACGCGCCTGGATCCAGGGGATCTTGCCGAAGTCACGCACGACGGCCGCCTGATGTTTGACCTGCGCGGCGGTCATCGTGATGGCGGTTTCGAGGATCGCTTGGAGGTCCGCCGGGACGGCCTCGCCGGTGTCGACGCGCGCGAGCTCCGCGAGGTCCGCGACGGTGCTTCGGATGCGCGCGACGCCTTCGCGGATGTCGGCGAGGATCGTCGCGAGCTCGTCCCGGTCGACGTCCTCGAAGCCCTCCGCCGCGAACTCCTCGAGGAGCTCGAGGTTCATCGTCGCGTAGGCGAGCGGGTTGTTGATCTCGTGCGCGAGCCCGCCCGCGAGGCCGCCGATCGAAGCCATGCGGTCGTGGACGCGCACGCGGTCGTCGAGCTTGCGACGCGCGGTGACGTCGCGCTCCTCGACGAGCACGACGCGAACCCCCGTCACCGGATCGGTGGTCGTCGCGCAACAGATGGCGTGCCACCGCGTGCCGTCCCGCGTCTTCACCTCGAGCTCACCCTCGAACGACTCGTCGATCAGCAGCTGCGACCAGACCTCGTTGGCCTGCTCCTCGTCCTGGAAGCGTGTGAGGAAGGCGTGGCGCGTGATCGCGCTCGGCCGCGTGAATCCGTGCGCCGCGAGCGCGCGGGGGTTTTCGAACAGCGCGTTGCCCTCGAAGTCGATCAGCGACACGAGGAACTCCGTCGTCTTGAGCGCCTCGACGGCGCGCAGCGTCGAGGTCTCTATGGTGCGGACGCGCCCCTCCACGAGCACGGCGATCTGCCCGCACCCGAGCCGAACGCCGGAGCAGCGGCACAGGAGCGTGACCGGCTCACCCTGCGGATAGATCGTGAGCTGCTCTTCGATCCGCGCGCCGTCGCGCACCGCGAGGAAGTAGGCGTGGATCTGACGCCAGGCCTCCGGCGCCATCCAGGCGCCGAGGTGCTCCGCCGACAGCGCGTCGAGGTCGGACGCCCCCCACAGCGCGAGGCCCGCGTCGTTCGCCCAGGCGATCTGCTGGCGGTCGACATCGTAAGCCCAGGCCGGCTGCGCCGAAGCGCGGACCGCATCGAGCGCGGGGTCATCGATGTGAACGAGGGGCGGCGTCATTTCGCCTCTCCCTGGTCGAGCCCGAGCGCGGCGAGCACGTCCGGGGCGACCTTGGCCGCGAAGTACTTACTGCCGGGGACGGTGAAGTGGATGCCGTCGTCCTGCCGGAGCACCTGAGCGCGTCGGTAGCCCGTCACGTTCACCTTCGTGAGGACCTCGCCCTTGGCGCCGACGAAGTGGGGGCGGGTCGGCACGTACGCGACGCGCGGCATCAGGGCGCCGAGCGCTTCCTTCTGGATGCCGCGGATCTTGACGAGCTTTCGCTCGAGGCTCTTGTGCTCCATGACGGGCAGCTCGAGCCAGACGATGCGGCGGTGGTCGGCGAGGAGGGTCAGGCTGAAGTCGAGGACCCGCTGGGCGTAGGCGTCGGCCCAGTCGTCGCCGTGCCAGAACACGCGGCGCGGCTTGGTCTTCTTCGACTTCGGGATGAGGTCCTGCCCGTCGTTGCCGCCGATGATCACGACCACGAGATCCGGATCGTGGCGTTGAACGCGTTTCTTGGCCTCACCCATCCAGTCGAAGTAGTCCGGCCGCGCAAGACCGGTTGCGCTCTTACCGCGTCGTGCGACCTCGATGTCCGCACGTTTTTCCAGACGGCGCTCGAGCTGGCGGCCGAAGTCGGTGGCCGCCATGCTGTCGCCGAGGATCAGGATCTTGTAGGGGGCGGCCCGCGCGGGGAACTTGGGGAGCGGCGGACCGACTTGCTCGGTCAGCTTCTTGGCGACCGCGGGATCTTCCGGCGTGGGTTCGAGGGCGGCTTGGGCTTCGGCGACCTCGGCGTTGCTCGCGGCGGGCGCGTTCTTCGGCGCGACCGAATTCACCGGCGAGATTTCGGGGGCTCGCGTCGTACTCTCGGGTGCAGGTGCGGCATGCGCGGCCGGCGGTGGGTTCGAGACCACGCCTCCGCAGCCCGCCAAGAGGACGAGCAGCCAACCACTTCGTCGATGCAGGGGGGTCACCAATCCCGCTTCCGAAGGGGCACGCTACCAGCGGCGAACCACGGTATGCCAGCGGTTTGACGTCACCACCCCCGCTCTATTCGAATACACCTTTCGTCGCACCAGGATGTGTCACACAGCCCCTTCGTACACAGGCTGTGAAAGACCGATCGGTCTCATTCGTCGCGATAGGTTTGCAAGGCGACTTGCACGATCTCGACGCACCGCGCCAGCGCCTGGACATTCAATACATAGGCGATACGCGCCTGGTGCTGACCCAGGGCAGGGACGCTGTAGAACCCACTCGCGGGCGCCACCATGACGGTCTCACCCTCATGTGAAAAGTCTGTGAGTAACCACTGAGCGAAACGATCCGCGTCGGCCACCGGCAATGTGACAATCGCGTAGAAGGCGCCGGCGGGTTTCGGCGCACTGACACCTTCGATCAGGTTCAGACCATCGACGAGCACGTCCCGGCGGGCCTGGTACTCCCGCACGACGTCATCGAAGTAGGACGTCGGCGTCCGGTACGCCTCGACGGCCGCCCGTTGATCCACCGTCGCCGGACACAGCCGCGCGAAACACATCCGCATGAACGCGTCCGTCAACGCGGGGTTCTTCGCGATAACACAACCCACGCGGGCACCGCACGCCGAGTACCGCTTCGACACGCTGTCGACGACGACGACGCGCTCCTTCGCACACGGCAACGACAACGCGCTCGTCACCGGCACATCGTACGCGAACTCGCGGTAGACCTCGTCGGAGATCAACACGAGGTCGTGTTTCTCCGCGAGCCGGCCGAGCCGCTGCATCTCTTCGTTCGAATAGATTCCGCCCGTCGGGTTGCCCGGCGAGCAGAACACGATCGCCTTCGTCTTCGGACCGATCTTCGCCTCGATCGCCTCGTCGCTCGGGAGCGCGAACCCGTCGTCCGCCGTGGTCGTCACCGCCTGGATGCCGACCCCCGCCGCCACCGCGAAGCCGAGGTAGTTGGCATAGAACGGTTCGAAGACGAGGATCTCGTCGCCCGGATCCGCGACCGCCGCGAATGCAAACTGCACGGCCTCGCTCCCCCCGAACGTCACGTTGACCTCGGACGGCTCCACCGCGAGCCCCACCCCAGCGTAGTAGTCGGCGATCGCCTTGCGCAGCTCCGGCAAGCCCTGCGACGGCCCGTACGCGAGCACCTCGTCGTCGTACGAACGGTACGCCTCGATCATCGCGCGCGGCGTCTTCACGTCGGGCTGCCCGATGTTGAGGTGATGCACGTGCACGCCCCGCGCGCGGGCGGCGTCGGCGAAGGGCACGAGGCGTCGAATCGGAGACGCGGGCATGTGCACCGCGCGCTGGGAGAGGCGGACCATGGGCCCCTTGTTCAGCCCAAGCGCGAGCGCTGGGTCAAGGTCACTTCTCGGTGATGTAGAGGTACCCGATGCACATCTCGTCGTCGGAGTTCTGACCCCAGTTCACGTCGCGCGGCGTACGTCGCACGCCGTCGATCACCGGTTGGTTCTCGGCGCGGTTGTCCCAGCGGCACTCGAGCATGAGTGTGTCCTCGCCGATGGTGAAGTCGATGGGTTGCTCGAGCAGGTAACCGAGCTGCCAGTTGAAGTCCCAGCGCGGAATCTCGATCACACACGTGTCCTCTGCGGGGGCGGGGCGATTGATGTGAATGCTCCCCTGCGTACCGAGGTAGTGCATGTGCATCCCGGTGCCCCAGATCTGGATCTCGTTCGACAACAGCCACGGCGCGAGCAGCGGCACGAGCCCGTCGGGGTCGACCTCGACGGAGTGCACGACATCGGCCTGCCCGGCGGGGATCGGCATGTTGCCGCTCGACCACTCCTGGAAGTTCCAGAACGGCGCGATCAACGCGCGCCGCTCGACCTGACTCGCGAGCTGCCACGCGATCGTCGACTGGTCCGGGCCCTGACGCTCCGGACCGGTGTTGAAGTGCATCTCCATCACGATCACCGAGCCGGGATCGATCTGCAGGCCGGTGCCGGCGGGGTACTCGATGCCGAGGCTGCCCGGCGCCCACGCGCCGAAGAGCTCGACGCCGACCGCGAACGCCCCACCGAAACACGGGTAACCCGCGCCGGGTGCGTTGGCGTCGCGGTCGCGGAAGCTCTGCGCGCCCTGGCCGCTCGCGACGTAGATGTTCGCGTGGTGCACGACGCCGAGGTTCGACGGCTCGAGGTTGAACCCGGTGACGTACTGCGTCTCGGTGCCGGGCCACTCGATCACGAAGCACCGGTAGTCGTCGGTGCCGACCGGCGTATACGGCTCGGGCGCCTGGGTGCGCATGTCGACGCGCGACAGCCCCGTGTCGACGACGTCGAGGGGCTCACCCTCGTCGGCCGGATCGCCGAGGTGCGCGCCGAGATCGATCCACTCCACGATCGTGTCGATCTGATCCTGGGTCAGCGAGCGGTTCGCCTTGTAGTCGTTGCACGTGTCGTCGGCGTGCCAGGGCGGCATGAGTTTCGAGAGGACCTGGTCGCGGATCGTCGGCGCCGCGCGCTGCACGACCATCGGCACCGAAAAATCGATCGGCGCTACGGTCGCGCCCGCGTGGCAACCGTTGCAGCGCGCGTCGATGATGGGTTTGACGTCCCGGTAATAGACCACGGCGACATTCGGACCGCCGTCCCGGTCGACACCGGCGTCGCGTTCCATCTGCGTGCCGTCATCGTCGTCCGAGCCGTTGTTCCCGGTGCAGGCGGTCATGAGTACGAGGAGCGCGCACAGCGTACGATTCCGCATCGTCCGCCCAACCTACGTCCAAGGCCTTGGCGGCGTAAAGCCGTCCGCACAGGTGTGCAAGGACCTGCACACGGGTAGGATCGGAATGTCCTGACGGACAGCGTCGCCAATAGGACGTCGTCGGTGGTACGTGAATAGCAGGGTGTGAGGGCGCGCATGGACGGGGTTGGCCCTTCCATCCGGGGCGGCGAAGGACAGAAACTTCCCGCCAGTCGAAATGAAGCGCACGGAAAGAGGAGAACGAACGATGCAGAGGATTGGCTACGCGAGCGTGCTCGCACTCGGACTCGCGACCGCCTGCGGCGACGGACTCAGTGACGCCCGCTACCCCACCGGCAGCAACCGGATCGCCACGTCGAGTGACTACCGCGCGCTCTACGTGACCAACACCGACCACGGCACCGTCTCGACGGTGAAAACCGAAGGCCTCGACGTCAGCTCGATCGACGTCGGCGGCGAACCCACCCGCATCGTGCGCGTCGACGAGAAGGTCTTCGTCACGCTCCGCCTCGAGCGCGCCATCGCGGTGCTCGAAGAGACCGACGACGGCCTCGTCTTCCTCGAAACGATCAAAGTCGGCGCCGAGCCCTACGGCATCGTCGCGCCCGAGGGCGGCGACCACGTCTACGTGGCCGTGCAGCTCGAGAACAAGGTCCTCGAGATCGAGACCGACACCCACGAGATCTCCAACGAGTGGAACGTCCCGGACCAGCCGCGTTGGCTGACGATGCACCCGAACGGCGACGACCTCTTCGTCGCGTCCGCGATGAACGGGACGTTCACGCACATCGACGTGGGTGAGGACGGCGTCGCGGACGTCCCGCTGCCGCGCATCAACACCGGCCTCGGCCCGCGCGGCGTGCGCGTGATGGGCGACCCGGCGATCTCCTCGGACGGCTACTACATCGCGGTCCCCACCATGAACATCGACAGCGAGACGCCGATCGACGACACCGGCTCGATCCCGCCGACCGGCTACTACGGCGGCCGTCAGGACTTCACCGTCGCGCTGATCCCCGTCGAGGGCGGCGAGCCGGACCTGAAGGGCACGCGCCTCATCGGCCTCTCGGACCCGGTGGGCGGCCCGTCGGGTTACGCGTCGAGCGTGGCGTTCGACCCGGAGGGTTTCAAGCTCTACGCGACGCTCGAAGGCAGCAACCGCGTCCTGGTCATGGACGTCGAGGGTGAGAAGGGCGCCGACGGCGGCATCTTGTTCGAGGTCTTCGGCGACTCCAACTTCGAGGCGGGCTTCTTCACGACCGAGCTGCGCCCCACCGCCATCTTCGACGCACCAGACGGCGCCAACGCGGTCACGTTCGTCGACGACGAGGAAGCGTTCGTCTACGGCTTCCTCGATCGCGCCGTGGCGCGGATCGACGTCTCTTCGGTGAAGCAGGTCTCCGAGTTCGGTCAGCTCAGCGCGCCGAAGACGCTCGGCATCGGAACGGTCGCGGGCCCGGCGTTCTCGGCGGAGGTCGAGGAGGGGCGTCGCCTCTTTTACACGAACGACACGCCGACCATCGCGAACCCCCTCACCGGCCTGTCCTGCGCGACGTGCCACTTCGACGGCCGCAACGACGGCGTCTCCTGGACGTTCGTGCGCGGCAAGCGTCAGACCCCGTCGCTCGCCGGCCGCGTCTCGCTGACCGCGCCGGTGCGTTGGGAAGGTGACCGCGAGACCGTCGCGATCGACGCGCAGCGCACCAGCCGCGACGCGATGGGTGGCACGAACATGTCCGACCGCCAGGCGGACCTCATCGAGCTGTACATCGACTCGACCCGCGATGTGGACGTCGCGATGGGCGCCTCGTCGGATCCGGCGATCGGCCGCGGTCGTGAGATCTTCCAGCGCGAGGACGTCGGCTGCGCCAGCTGCCACAACGGCGAGCGCATGACCGACAACGAGAGCTACGAGATGTTCGGCCTCTTCGTGCAGACGCGCTCGCTGATCGGCGTGGCGTCGTCGCCGCCCTATCTGCATGACGGCTCCGCCGAGACGCTCCGCGACGTCGTCCTCCGCAGCCGCAGCGGCGAAATGGGCGACACGTCGATGCTGAGCGAGCAGGAGATCGACGACCTGGTCGCGTACCTCTCCGCGATCTGATAGCCCTCGGGGCGTGCTCGACCTCGATCAAGTCGAATCGCAGTTCCGCGCGTCCGTCAAAGTCCGACCCAAGCTCGAACGCCCCGACGTCTCGAGCGTCCTCGTCATCACCGACCTCGACTCCGACGAACGCGACGCGTTCCTCGCCCGGATCCGCCACTTCCTGAAGGGCCTCGACGACGAGCAGCTCGTGTCGTGGACGGTGACAGGCCGCGAGGACCTCACCACCGTGCGCGCGATGCTCGCGAAGGTGGAAGCGTCGAAGCCGGATTTGATCGTCGCGTACCGGCACTTGTTCGAAGGGGACCAGGACCTCCCGCACAGCCTCGGCACCTACGCGGACATGCTCACGCAAGCGACGAGCTCGCCGGTGCTGTTGTTGCCGCCGCCGAAGCACACGAACTTTCAGCGAGCGACCGAGAACTCCGACAAGGTGTTGGTGGTCGCGAACGCGATCGTCGGCGACCACATGCTCGTGAACTGGGGCCTGCGTCTGGTGGAGAAGGGCGGTGAGCTGACGCTCGCGCACATCGAGGACGACGCGGTGTTCAAGCGCTACATCGACGTGATCGGGAAGATCTCCGACCTGGATACCGACGTGGCGCGCGAGCAGATCGAGAAGAAGTTGTTGGGTGAGGCGGATGGGTTCCTCGCGGAGACGTGTGAGCGGATCACGGAGGCGTACCCGGACGTGCGGCCGTCGAAGCTCGTGCGGCGCGGTCACACGGTGAAGGAGTACGAAGCGCTCGTGAAGGACGGTGAGTACGACATCGTGGTGTTCAACACGAAGGACGAGGGTCAGCTCGCGATGCACGGGCTGGCGTACTCGATTGCGGTGGAGCTGATCGATCGCCCGCTGCTGATGCTCTGAGGAGGATCCGATGCACGAAGTGCCGATGTCGACGACCCTCCTGTTCCTCGGAATCCTGGTGGCGATGATCGCGAGCCTCGCGTTGGAGGAGAAGCTCCACGCGAAGAAGTCGATCATCACCGGCGTTTTCGCGGTGATCTGCCTGCTGTTGGGCGAGGTGATGCACCTGATTCACCGCCCCGAGGACGCGCACCTGCCGCTGTACATCCCGATGATCGACTGGTCGGTCATCATCATCATCTTCGGGTCGAGCCTGTTCATCGACGTGACTTCGCGCTCCGGCATCTTCGCGTGGACGGCGATCAAACTCACGAAGATGTCGGGCGGCGATCCGGTGAAGCTGCTCTGGTATTACGCGGGGATCACGGTGGTGTTCAGCGCGGTGTTGAACAACGTGACGGCGATGATCATCGTGGGTTCGCTGTCGGCCGTGTCGCTGAAGAAGCTGGAGCGCGAGAACTTGTTGCTGGGCTTCTTGTTGGTGGAGGGGTTGCTCACGAACATCGGTGGGTTGCTGACGCTGATTTCGTCGATCCCGAACATCATCGTGGGGACGACGGCGGGGATCAGCTTCGTCGCGTTTCTGTACAAGGCGGCGCCGTACGTCGTGGTGGCGACGGTGGCGACCGTCTACATGGGGCTGCGCGCGTTCAAGATCGAAAAACTCGCGACGGAGGATCAGAAGAAGAACGCGGCGGAGCTGGTCGCGTCGTTCGACGAGAACGAGAGCGTTCGGTCGCGCCCCTTCTTCAACTTCTCGTGGACCTTGTTGGGCCTGTTCATCCTGGGCATCGCGACGGCGTCGGTCACGCCGTACATCGACGAGCTCGGCATGGGTTTCGTCGCGATGGCCTTTGCGGTGGTCGCGCTGATTCGGATCAAACACGAGCCGGAGAAGGCGTACGTCGCGATCGACTGGGACCTGCTCCTGTTCTTCGCCTACCTCTTCATCGTCATCCACGTCATGGAGCACGCGAAGGTCCTGGTGCTCATCGGCTCGGGGATCGAAGCGCTGATCGGCCTCGGCGACACGGCCGGCCCGTTGGCTTTGCTGTGGAGCGGTTCGATCGCTTCGAGCGTCACCGACAACGTCCCGCTGGCCGCGGTCCTGGCAAAGATCCTCCAGGGCACCCCCGCCGACTCGAACCTGTGGTGGGCGACGATCTTCGGCTGCAACCTCGGCGGCAACTTCACGCCGATCGGCTCGGCCTCGACGCTGGTCGCCGTGGCGATCATCCACAAGAACAAGCTCCCGATGAGCTTCGGCGGCTTCGTGAAGGTGGCCGCGCCGTTCGCCGTGGTGCAGCTGGTGCTCGCGTCGTTCTACGTGTTGTTCGTGGTGTGAAGCCCGGTTGTCCGCGGGACGCGACGACGGATCAGTCGAGCGCCGGAAACGCCATGTACTCGAACTGCCCCCGCAGCGCACGGTTGCCATTCGGGAAGTTGCCGCCGTGCACACCGCCCACGCTCCGAAGCGCGACGTTCGAGAAGGAGGATGCGCCGCCTCCCGTGAGGTAGCAGAGGTCATCCACGGCCATCGCGTTGTTCGTGAGCACGCACTGAAGAATCTTGGCGTACGGCTGATTGGGACCAACGATGGGCTGCGGCGCGGTGGCGTAGGGGAGCACGAGGCGGAGCAGGCCTGTGCAGCCTTCGTCCTCGGTTCCTCCGTCGTTCTCGAGATCGAGGAAGACACGTACGGAACCGTCTTCGCTGAGCGTGTAGTTCATGACGTTGGTCGTGAACTGGAGGTCCGTGGTGCAGCCATCGATATATGCGAACCCTCCCGGCACGGCGCCGAACGTGCCCGCCTGGGCCTGAAACACGCGCCCTTCCTGGTAGCGCCCGAGGCCGCTCGCGGCGTCCGGCATGATTTCCCAATCCACCGTGGCGGTCGCGCGCCGCATGAGTACGGAACCGATCCGAATCATCGGAAACGGCGAGCTCGTCACGGCGACCGTCGGCGCCTCGAACAACACGACGTTCCGTTGGCTCTGCACCGGCGCGGCTTGGCGCGGGAGCGCGATGTTGTTCTCGTTGCCGGTGTCGACGCGGTTGGGTTGGGCCGAGAGCGCAAAACCGATCTCGGTGTCGCTGAGTTGAACGGCGTAGAGGTAGAAGGGTCGGGCGTGGTTCCAGGGCTGGTTCGAATCCGTCCCGAACGTCATCGAACCCAGATCCGAGCCTCCGGTCGCTCCGAGGCCGCTCAAGGTCTGATTGGCCTCCAGCGGCACCAGCGTGGCCGAGAAGGCGCTCTCGGGAAATCGCACGAATGCGCGGCGGGTCGATGAACAATCGGCGTCACCACAACCCACGACGAGCGCGCCGTTCGAGAGCGACAACGAAACCCCGTGGGCACCTACAGCACCGAGCGCGAGCCGTTCGACTTCGTCGACGCGCTCGACGAGCTGCATGAAGGCCGGCGTGCTGCTGCCCGAGTCTCCCGGGTCTCCCTTAGGACCTTCGAGTCCGGTCGCGCCCGTCGGACCCATCGGTCCTTCGGCGCCCGTGGCCCCGGCCGGCCCCGCGGGCCCGGAGTTCTCGACGACGCAGGCCGCGAGGAGCAGCGACGCCATCCAGGGCGATACCTGACCGAACATACGGAGCACGACGGCAGCTTACTCAATCTACGACCCGCTCCACAGTCACATGCGCCGCACGCGGTAGCCGACATCGATCCGTTCGGACGGGGACGCTCGCGACGTTGTGGGTTGCTCCAGGACGTCGCAGAATCCAACCCATGCAGTTGGCGCTCGTCGTCGCCTTGTTCGCCGCTCAAGCGGCGCCCCCTCCGGCCCCCGCGGTGCCGGGTCAGACGGTGGGTGTGGCGCTGAAGGTCGCAAAGTCCCAGGCTTCCATGACCGAGGCGGCGATCGAGGACCGCTTCATCCTCGCGCTGTCCTCGGAGCTCGAGCGCCCCGAGCGGAGCACTGCGGGGTGGAAACTCATCGGCGTCTACGATCTCGAAGATGCCGTTCGGATGCAGCTCGCCCAGAGCACCGTCGAGTGCGAGGGCACGGATGACACGTGCGCGGCGGAGCTGTTCGGGGCCTTCGGGAGTCCGGACTTCATGATTACCGGCCGACTCGACCCGCTCGGCGAACGTCTGAGTTTGGGTATCAAGGTCTATCGAGCAGAGAGCTTCGACGTCCTCTTTCGTGACGTCCGCGACGTCGCGCCCGAGGCCGAAGAAGTCCTCGCCGCCGTGCAGGAGATCGCGGGCGGCGTCGCCGAACACCTCGCGCCGATCGCCATCGCCGAGAACGAGGGCCTCCCACTCGGGTTCTGGGTGAGCTCGGGTGTCGCGGTGACCGCCGCGGCGACGGGGACCGCGTTGGGTGCCATGACCATCTCACGCGCCTCGAACACGGATCCCTCCGTCGACCCGGGCCCCACGGCGGTGGGCGCCAACGTCTCCTGGGCCGTCGTCGGCGGCGCCGCAGCCAGCGCCGCGCTCTTCCTCCTGCTGGACTGACCCGCCGCGGCGGCGGGCGGACCTCAGGACAGACCTCCCAATCGACGCGGTCATGGGCCAGCGCGACACATCGGCGGTCCGACACCCTCGAGCTATGATGAAACGACGATGTTGGGCGCTGCGCTGATCGTGACGCTGATGACGGTCCAGGCCCCGCCCGCCTCGTGGACATCACAACCCTGTGAGTCCGAGGTGGTGACCTTGTGGCGCGAGCTCGTCGAGGGCGGCTGCCGGCTGCAGAAGGTGGAGGATCGGCTCCCGCTCGTGCTGCGCTTGCTCCGCAACACGCCCTACGCAGCCCGCGGACACCGGTTCGAAGCCAAGGTGCTCGCACGGTTCTTCACGCGCGCGCACGAGAAGTGCGTTTGGTACCGGCCGACCGATGCGAAGGTGGTGCTCCCGAAGCAGGAGGTTCGGTGCGCGCAGAAGCTCGCGAAGCTCGAGCGGGCCGACAAGAAGAAGATCGATCTACCGGCGCCCATGGAGGCGTTCCTCCTGGAGGGTGGACTCGCCTTGATCGTGGACGAGATGAAACGCGCCGTCCGCGGTCAGAGGGGCGCGGCCCGGATGGAGATCCTCTCGTCCGGGGAGGCCTGGACGCTCCTGTTCAACGAGGTCGAAGGCGAGACGGAGTCCTCGACCATCGTGACCTGCGACGCCCAGGGTGAGCACTGCCGGGTCGATTTCGCGGGTTGAGCGCTGCGCCGTTCGTCGGACGGAGGCTCAGCGGCGCCACATGAAGTCGAGGTCGATGGCCTTGCGCTCCCAGCGGTCCTTGCGCTCGAGCTTCGGCTGATGCTCGCGGACGAGCTCGATCGTCTCCTTCTCGGCGTTGCGTCCCGACGCGGCGAGCGCGGTCGTCGCGCCGACCGCGAACACGGCGGCCACGAGGAGCGTGATGACGGAAGTAACGGTGTTGCGGTTGAGGCGCCAACGTTGTGCGGCCTTGGGGACGGAGGGCTCCTCCGTGCCTCCGAGAATGCGGACACGCATGGCCCGCAGCGTGGTGGAGGTGTCGTTCTGGGTCGTCTGCTGCACTTGCTTCGTTCTCCTGGGCCTATTGATAGACCGCTGCAGCTGCACCGTCGACGCCCAGAACGGAAGCGGTTCCATGCATGAACGCATGGACGCGGAAGCCCACGACCTGTGAGACTTCAGGCCGCACGCGATCGCGATCGAGCCGTCGCTCGGATCAGGGAACGCGAGTAGGGGAGCGTAAGGCAGGGAATCAGTTCGGCTCGCCTGCCGCGGCAAACAGCGAAGCCGAGGGGCCGCCCCACCCGGCGAGACGAACGGGCTTCTGACCGGAAGAGCGTCCCCGGCCGACGCCGAAAACCAAATCCTAGAGGTCGTCTTTGAGGTCGTCGTCTTCGGGGTCGTCGCTCGGGGCTTCGGGGTCGGGGGCTGGATCGGCCGGGAGCTCGCCCGAGCCGCCGAAGTCGTCGTCCTGGAGATCGTCGTCCTCTGCGGCGCCACCGCCGGAGCCCGCGCCACCGCCGGAACCCGCGCCACCGCCGGAGCCCGCGCCACCGCCGGAGCCTGCGCCGCCCGAGCCGCCGGAGTCCATCGCGCCGCCGGAATTGCCGCCGCCGCTGGAGCCCGCGCCGCCGCTGGAGCCCGCGCCGCCGCCGGAGCCCGTGTCCGAGCCCCAGGCACCGCCGCCGCCGTTTGCGCCAGACGAATCCGTTCCGCCGGAGTCCATGCCGCCGCCGGAGTCCATGCCGCCGTCGTCCATGCCGGAGTCGATCATGCCGGCGTCCTTCGCCATCGGCGCCGGGGCGGCCGGGCGGTCGGCGATCTTCTCGACGATCTGGCGCAGCATCCCCTGGACGTCCTGCGCCTCGCAGCCACCGCGGGCCTTGCCGCTCTTGGTGCTCGTCTCGGTGCCGACGTCCCAGATCGACGTCTGTACGGAGCAGCGCCGCCGGCGCTTCCGCATCTCCGTCGCCAACACCCGCGGCGCCAGGACGTTGTGCCCCAAGCCGAACGTGCACTTCTTCCGACGGCAGTCGCGGTGCGGGTTCTGGCCACCGTCGACCAGCGGCTGCGCGACCAACGACGCCGGCGTCATCGCGTAACCGACCTCCGCCATCAGCGTCGTCATGTACTCGCCGAAGCTCTCCGACGCCCAATCGAGGTCCTTGATCTTGTGCTGCACCGGGGCCACCGCGAACATCGTGCGGCGATCGTCCGGCCCGTAGATCTGCCGGCCCGCGAACGACGCGGTCAGATCCGACACCGCCTGCTGCAGCCCCACCGCGTCACACGCCAGCTCCCGCACGAAGCCCCACTGGCTCTTGCGCGTCGCGACGTCGTACAGCGCGCTCAGCACGATGCAGTCCGCCTCGTACTGGACGAGGCGCGTGTGCAGCAGGTGCGTGGCGCCCTGCGCCGTCGCCGCGTCGAGCCGACACGTCTCGCGCGTGCACCCGCCCTCCTGTCCGATCTCCAGCTCCTGCACCGCCGGCCCGAGCTCCCGGACCAGCTGACGCGACAGCTCGTTGATCGTCGTCGACGGGACACGTTCCGTCTCGACCGCACGCACCGCGGACACCGCGATGATGTCGGTCGGCATCGGCGGAGGCGGCGGCTGCGAGTCCGCCATCGGAGGCGGCGGAGGCGGAGGCGGAGACGACGGCGGCGGGGGCGGCGACGACGACATCGACGTGTAACAGCCCGCGACGAACGTAACCGACAGCAAAGTACCCAGCAGCGCCCGCATCGTCTTCGGCGGTAGCACGGTGCGCGCATACCGCCAATGCCGGGGGTCACAGGGCGGACGGTACGCGACGCTCGACGCCCATTCGCGACCGGCCCCTCAGATATCCAAATCGCGCAGCTCGACGGTTCGTTCCGCCCGGTCCGCGAGGGCCAAGGCGTCCGTCGTGCCCTCGACGCGCTCCAGGTGATGGCGCACGCCGTTGGCGTAGTAGCGGACCAGGTGGCGCGTCGCCGCGCGCGTCGCGATGACGTCACCGGCGCGGCGCAGGTGACCGCGGGTCTCGAGGATCGTCAGCCCCACGCGCTGCTGCCAATCCAGCCCACGCTTCACCCCGAGGACCGGCGCGCCGAGCGCCGAGAGCTGGTCCGTCAGCCGCTGCATCCGCGCGCGGAGCTCGGTCTCGGTGACGTGGAAGTCCTCGCCCTCGTCCTCGCCGAAGAACAGGATCGACGCCGCGACCAACCCCACCGGCGTCACCGGCACCACTTCCGCGATTCGATTCAGCAGCCGATCCGCCGCGAGCTGCACCGAAGGTTTGCGCTCCTCGCGGGTCATCGGCACGAGCTGGGCGATCGGCCCGTCGAACAGCTCCGTCATCGGCAACGGCTTCCCGATCCGCACCGCCGCGTACCCGAAGCGCCGTACCCGCCGCAGCACGTAGCGCGGGATGTTCGTGAAGAAGTACCGCCCGATCCGCGACATCGCGCGCGCGTAGTACGTCCACCCGCTCCCGAGGCCGCCCGCCTCCTCGAGCTTCGACGTGAGCACCTCGTCCTCGACGACGCGGTCGTAGTTGATGCCCACCGGCACGAACCACACCTCCTTCGGTGCGCCGTCGCGTTCGGGCAGCGTCGACAACGAATCGAGCAGCCCGTTCTTCGCCGGACGCAACAGCCCGTCACGCGACAACCCACCCTCGATGAAGATGCCCTGCGTGACGCCCTCCTCCGTGATGAGCTGCAGGTAGCGCCGCAGCGTGAGGTGATACGCCGGATCGCGACACCCGCGCCGCACGAAGTAGCTGCCGAAGCTCTTGAACAACCACTCCAGCGGCCAGACCCGCGCCCACTCACCGACCGCGTACGACAACGCGATCGCGCGCGCGAGCACGTACGCCACCAACACGAAGTCCGCGTTGCTGCGGTGGTTCATCACGAAGACGACGGCGCGTCCCGCTTCGTCGGACTCGTCGAGGAACGCGCGCGTTCGTGCGACCTCCTCCGCGTCGACGTCGACGCGGTACATCGCGCGCATCGCGATCGCCGCGACCGTGTACCCGACGCGGTAGTACGACACGACGTTGAAGAACGGGATGATCTCGTCCGCGTAATCGACGACCCGCTCCAACACCGTCTCGAGCGCTTCGCCCTCGCGGTCGGCATACGCCTCGAGATCCTGCAGCAGCTGCGGGTCGGCGAGGAGGCGCTCACGGACCGTGCGCTTCTTCTCCAGCTTGAACGGCTGCGTGCGGACCGAGAACTTGTCGACGAGGCGCCGCTGCTCCTTCGAGAGACGCCGGCGGACGAAGCGACGCAGCTTGAGGCGCGCGTCGTTCGCGAGCAGGACGAACAGGACGAGGAACAGCCCGAAGAGCGCGATCGTCCCGAGGACCGCGAGAATCCAGCCGACGACGCTCCACATCCCGCTTCACAGATACCGCTCAGGGGAAATCGGCGCAAAACGCGTCAGGAATCGGAGGCACCCGGCGTAAGCCCGATCGCCGTGGAGCGCACCCGCCCATCGAGGAGGTCCGGACGGCCCGCCTTGCGACGGGCCAAGGGGCGTTCTACGATTCGACGCCCTGGGGTTCCCGGGGACCAACGCCCAAGGGCCAAGATGACCTCGACGCAAGCCGAAGAGTTCCCAACGCTCGGTCGCTACCAAGTCATCAACCGCATTGCATCGGGCGGTATGGCGGAGGTGTTCCTGGCGAAGGCCGTCGGGGCGATGGGCTTCCAACGCCTCGTGGCGGTGAAGCTGATCCACGCCAACTTCACGCGCGACGAAGAGTTCGTGAAGATGTTCATCGACGAGGCGCGGATCGCGATGCACCTGCATCACCGCAACATCGTCCAAGTCTTCGACCTCGACAAAGTCGGCGACACCTACTTCATCGCGATGGAGTTCGTGCACGGCGTCAACCTGTACGACCTCTACGAACGCATCGCTTCGAAGAACCGGTGGATCGAGCCGCCGATGGCGCTCTACCTCGTCGCCGAGATCTCGAAGGGGCTGCACTTCGCACACACGCGCACCGGGGCGGACGGACGTCCACTCGGCATCATCCACCGCGACATCTCTCCGCAGAACGTCCTGCTGTCGTTCGAAGGGGAGGTGAAGATCACCGACTTCGGGATCGCGACCGCCGCGGAGCGCCTGCACCAGACCGCCGCCGGCATCGTCAAAGGCAAGTACGCCTACATGGCGCCCGAGCGTCTGAAGGAAGAGAAGGTCGACTCCCGGGTGGACGTCTTCTCGGTGGGTGTCCTGCTCTACGAGCTGCTCGTCGGCGAGAACCCGTTCGCGGGACCGTCGGCGGTCGAGACCATCGAGAACGTCCTGGGCAAGAAGGTCCCGGCGCCGTCGGAGCGCGGCGCGCCGGTGTCACGGCGCCTGGACGAGATCTGTCTGAAGGCGCTCGCGAAGAACCCGGACGAACGGTACGCCTCCGGCCAGGCGCTCGCCGACGCCGTCACCGAGTACGCGATGGAGCTGACCCACGCGCGCAAGGACATGGCGGCGGGTGACAGCGCGGTCACGAAGCTGCTGTCGGATCTGTTCCCGGAGCGCGCGAACCGCACGCCGACCGCGGCGGATCCGAAGAGCCTGAACCTGCCGGGCGTCGAGGATCCGCAGACCGCCGAGCAGATCCCGCCGAACGGATCGTCGGGGTTGTTGGAGACGCAAGAAGACTTGCGCTCGTCGGACGTCGAGGCGGCGCTCGAAGAGGACTCCGAAGACTTCGACGCCCCGACCGTCCTGAAGATGACGCCGGTGAAAGGGCTGCCGCAGATCGTCTCGGCGGGTCCGTCCGGCGTCGACACGCTCCCGCCGACGCACGATCCGGTCGGGGATCCGTCCGGGCTGTTCGACGCTTCGAGCGGCGACCCGACCACGCCGACCGAGCTCCCGCCGACGTACGAGTCCGCCGACCCGACGATCGAGCACGGGCCGGTGGCCGGGTACGACGACGACGTCGAAGATCCGTTCGCGCAGACGCTCCCGAGCAACTCCAACATCAACACGATGCCGGAGGAGGATCCGATCCCCGCGCCGGTCGTGAGCCGTCCGATGTTCACGCCGAGCAGCTCGCCGCCGTCGGGGAGCCCGGCGCCCGCGCCGTACACGCCGCCGAACCAGAGTGTGTCGCCGCCGCCGACGTACTCGCCGCCGCCTCAGCCGATGCAGGAGAGCGAGCAGCTGGTCGTGCCGCTCGGGAGCAACGACCTCGGGGGCGTCGCGCCGCGTCGAGCGTCGAAGATGAACGTCGTCGCGGGCGGGCTGCTCGCGATTGCTGCGATCGTCGTCATCGCGGCGCTCCTCGTGGTGGGGCCCGGCGAGACGGCGATCGTCGAGGTGCCGCTCGCGATCTCGACGCAGCCCCCCGGCGCGCTGGTGACGGTGAACGGGCGGGCGCATCCGGATCCGACGCCGGTCATCGTGAACGTCATCGCGAACCAGAAGCTGACAATCGAGCTGCAGCTCAACGGCTTCAAGAAGGTGACGCGGGAGATCAACCCGACCGAAGGCGCCGCGCTCGAGCTCAACGAAAAGCTGGAGGCGGTGAGTGGCTCGCTGACGATCCGCCCGTCGCCGCCGGAGGCGACCGTGATCGTGAACGACAAGGATCGCGGCACCGGCACGGTGAACCTGCAGGGCCTCGAGCTCGACAAACCCATCGAGGTGGTCGTGGAGCTCGACGGGCACCAGACCTTCGAAGAGACCGTCACGCTGACCGGCGAAAAGCCGATCCAGTCCGTCGACGTGAAGCTGGAAGAGGGCAAGTCGCAGGCACCGGCGCGCCGGAAGGTCATCCTCCAGGCGCCCTTCGGGAGCTGGGCCAACGTCTACTTCCGCGGCCGCCACCTCGGCACGACCCCGGTCGAAGCGAACCTCCCCGTCGGCGCCCACACGCTGCGCGTGGTGAACGACGAGTCCGGCATCGACCGGGAGATCAACGTGAAAATCCCCCGCCGCGGCTCCAACGAAGTCCGCCTGAAGTTCTAGACGGAGGCCGCTCGCGAATGCGAGCGGTCCGAAGCCTGTGCCCAGCAGGTCCGCGCAGCGGAGCTGCGTGAAGGGCCTCTAGACGGAGGCCGACCGCGGAGCGGTCGGTACGACGGCTGTGCCCAGCAGGTCCGCGCAGCGGAGCTGCGTGAAGGGCCTCTAGGCTGAGGCCGCTAAGCCCCCTACCGAATCACCTCCTCCGGCGCGCCACGACGGCAGTCCGGGATGATGCGGATCGCTTCCTCGGGCTTCATCTGCACCATCACCGTCAGCCGCCCGTCCTCCTGCGCGACCTGCACGTCGTCGACGCGCGGGCCGTTCGGGGACGTGAACCCGCCTCCGCCGCGCAGCGCCGCAGCGGCGAGGCCGAGGCTGTCGCGGAGGCCGGCGAGGGCGTGGGGGTCCGAGCCGAAGAGCTCGAGCGTGAGGATGACGTCGTCGACCGCGTCGACGTGGAGCGTCGCCCGCTCGACCGCGATGATCTCCTCCGGATCCACGTCGACGAAGTCGTCGAGCACCCGACCGAGCACACGGGGCGGGAGCTGCATCGACACCTCGCCGTACCGATCCAACGTCGGCGGCGCCGTCGCAGCACGGCCCTCCGCGCGATCCACGGCGCCGCGCACGTCGCTGCCGTGGTGTTTGCCGACGACGACGAGTCGATCCGAGACCTTCGCGCCGCGCCCGGCGTACAGCTCGGTGCCGTCGCCGTAGGGCGTCATCTCGCGGTCGCCGAACAGCACCTCGTGCACCGCGGAGGACGTGAAGTCGCCCTCGATCGCCAGCACCCGCCCGTCGGTCGCGATGCGCTCGACCGCGTTGGCCATCGTCGTGATCTCGAACTGCTCGCGTTTCGACTCCCGCGCAAGGCAAGCTTCGAACGCACGCCCGATCGGCGCGCGCCACAACGCCGCGACCTCGACGAACGCGACGGTGTGCTCGGGCGACGGCGACAACGCGTTCATGAGGTCGACCGGCGCGGACACCTCGGGTGCGGGCGCTGGCCGAACCTGGGCGAGCAGCGAGCGCCGCGGCGGAGCACGGACCGGCGCCGGCGGTCGCATCACCGGCGGCTCCTCCTCCACGACATGTTCGGGCCAGTCGGCCATGGGCGCGGGCTGGTTCAGCGCGGCGAAGGCCCAGGTCGTGACACCGAGGAACGCAACCGAAGGGATCAGCCAGACCAACCGGGGGAGCTTCGCCATGGGATGGGGCAACGCGTGGGAGGCGCGCCGATCATCCCTTAGGACGGGCGGCCCTCGAGCCGCTTCGCGCGGCGCTTCGCGGCCGCGTCGGCGCGGGCGATCTCGTCCTCCGTCTCGCTCAGCAGCGCGGGGACGGACGTGGGTTTGAAGTCGTCGTCGAGCGCGGCGAACGTGAGGAAGGCGTCGCAGCACAGGCGCCGCTCGCCGGTGAGTGGGTTCTCGGAGTGGACGACGACCTCCACCTCCAGCGAGCGCGAGAACGCGGCGTTCACGCGGGCTTCGAGGCAGGCCACGTGGCCCATGCGGATGGGCGCGCGGAAGTGCAGCTCGTCCATCGACGCGGTGACGACGGTCTTGCGGCAGTGGCGCTGCGCGGCGACGGCGCCGCACACGTCGATCCACTGCATCACCCGCCCGCCGAACGCACCGCCGAGGGCGTTGCTGTCCGACGGGAGAATGATCTCCGTCATCTGCGTGATCGAGTCGGCGGGTCGCTTCGGCTCCATGCGGAGCCGAAGACTACAACTTGCCCTTCTTGTCGAGGACCCAGAGCGTGGCGGCGACGACATCGGGGCAGTCGTACTTGCGCTGCGCCTCGCTGACCGTGCCCCAGGTGGAGCCGCTCTTGTAGATCTTGCCCTTCTCGATCGTGGCCTGCGTGCTGCCCGAGACCTCGACCGCGTACTTGCTGCCGCGCTTCTTCGCGACGCCCTTGGTGCTGCCGGACTTCTCGATCTTGTAGTCGGACCCGGACGTGCGCACGGTGTACTTCGTGCTCCCGGACTTCTCGACGCGGTTCCCCTTGCACTTGTACTCGGCGGCTTCGGCGGTGCCGGCGAGGACGAAGACGGTGACGAATGCGATGGCGGTGGCTTTCAGCATGACGCTTCTTACGTCCCCTCCCGGATTTCCCTCCCCGCGTTCGATGCACTTTCGCGCACCGGGACCCGCCGCGTGCTAAGTACAAGGCGTACATGCGAAAGCTGTTGATCGCGTTCGCGCTGTGCTTCGCGGTGACCGCGCTGCCCGCCTCCCGCGCGGAGGCGGCGCCGGAGCCGGTGGTCGCGAGCCTGCTCTCGGTGGCGAGCACGCTCGTTCCGCTCGCGGTGACCGCGGGCCTGTTCTTCACCGGACGCGGCACGGACGAAGGCATTCGGTTCGACATCGGGATGACGACGCTCGGCCTCGGCGTGATCGTCGGCCCGTCGGTGGGTCAGATCTACGGCAGCGGAGGTGTCGACGCCTTCCTCACTTTCCTCCTGAGGGGCGTGACCGGCGCGACGATGCTCACGGGCATCGGCCTACGCGTGCGCGGTCGCGACGACGGAATTCAGAGCCTGGGCACGGCGCTGTCGGTGATCGGCGCGATACCCACGTTGTTACTCGCGCTGTGGGACATCATTGGTGCGGCGACGAGCGCGAAGCAGGCGAGGTACGACGCGGGGCACGGGTATCGAACGTCGCTCTCGGTACCGGACGATCTGATCAGCGTCGCGGTGTGCGGTCCCATCCCGTGCCCCGTCGGCGGGTAGTGGTCTCGGATAGCCGGGGGGAGTGCCCAGGTCCGGCTTCGCTTTTGGCGTCGGCCGGGGACGCTCTTCCGGTCAAAAGCCGTTCGTCTCGCCGGGTGTTGCCCCTCGGCTTCGCTGATGGCCGCGGCGGGCGAGCCGAACTGATTCCCTCCAGAGCGTCCCTGGCCGCCGCCAGCGCTCCGCATGTCGAGTTGCCTTCGATCCGCCATCCGATGAGGTGGGGTGACCCGTGGAGCTTCGACCCGACGCCCCGCCGCCGCGACGCGCTGCCCAGGCGCCCACTCCGCTCCGACATCGGGCGCGGCGACCTCGGTTCGGCTTGCTTGGCGACCGTCCGGCGCGGGGATCGCGTTGCGACGCTCGGCAGTACCTGGGCGCGTCGGCGGGGCGGTCCGGCTGTCGGAATCGCCGCGCCCGATGTCTGCGCTCCGCTACGCGCGTTGCCCAAACCCAACGCGCGCATCGGCGTGATCTCGTGCTGACGTGAAGTCCGACAACAGGGGTCGCCGATGTTCGTTCGACTTCGCGCCAGCAACGAGATCGCGATCGAGAAGGAGCGGGGATCCGGCGACGCGAATAGCGGAGCGCAGGCGGCTGGCGCGCCGATTCCGAAAGCCGAGCCGCCCCGACGTGGGCAAGGCGCCTTGCCGATCGGTGGCGCTGGGTCTCCGTGTCGATCGATGGCCTCATCGGATGGCGGATCGAAGGCAACTCGAGAAGCGGAGCGCTGGCGGCGGACGGGGGCGCTCTGGAGGGAATCAGTTCGGCTCGCCCGCCGCGGCTTTCAGCGAAGCCGAGGGGCAACACCAGGCGAGACGAACGCCCTCTGACCGGAAAGAGCGTCCCCGGCCGACGCCAAAAGCGAAGCCGGACCTGGGCACTCCCCCGCCGGCTTTCCGATACACGCTCTCAGGGCATCGTCGGCTCGGGGAATTCGTCGGCGATCTCGATCGTCTCGGCGGCCGCGGGCGCCTCTTCGAGGTCCATCTCGTGGACGATGTCGAGGTCCTCGACGCTCACGCCCTTCGCGGTCTCGTACGAACGCTTCTCCTCGATGGACGCGATCGTCACCTCGACGCGCTTCAGGTTCACCTTCGCCCGCGCGTAGAACGGGCTGATCAGCAGCGCCTCCTCGAACGCCTCGCGCGCCTCCTCGTAGTTGCCGGCGAGCTCGTGCGCCAGGCCGAGGTTGTTGAACACGAAGTGCGGCGCGCGGTCCTCGTAGAGATCGACCGCCGTCTCGAGCGCGTCCACCGCCTCCGGCCCGCGCTTCATGTAGAGGAAGTTCAGGCCGGCGTTGTTGTGGACGATCGGGTGCGTCGGATCGAGGTCGAGCGAAGCCTCGAACGCGTCGGCCGCGCGGTGGAACTCACTCTGCGCCATCGCGATGCGGCCCGCGACGTTCCACGCCTCGGCGTCGCGCGGCGCGGTGCGGATCGCCTCGCGCACGGCGAGGCGCGCCTCTTCGAAGTCCCCGGCCTCGAGACGAACCCGCGCGAGCTCGGTCGAGATGTCGGCGCGCGTTGGGTCGAGCGCCGCAGCGTCCATCAGTGCCTGCTCGGCGACGGCGAAGTCACCGAGCTCACGACCGAGCTGCCCGATGTGGTGCAGCGTGTCGGGCGTCGGTGCGTCCGAGTACAGGTGCTTGCGGAGGTTCTCGTAGGCGCCCTTCAGGTCGCCCGCGACCATGAGCTCCTGCGCCTCCTCCTCGAAGTTGCGCTCCGGCTCCTCGTGCGCGATCGCGACGACCGGCTGCTCGGCCTCGACGAGCTGCTCCTCGAGCTGGATCGGCTCCGGCTCCGCGACGGGCGCCTCGGCGACGGGGAGCGGCTCGAAGTCCTGCCGCCACGCGAGCTCGGTCTTCGGCGCCTCTTCGATCTCGGCGACGGTCGTCCCGTCGGGCGCAGTCGCCAGCATGATCGCCGTGGCGCCGATCAGGCTCCCACCGATGACGAGACCGGTGAGGATCTTGGTGATGCGCTGCTGCTTCTCGGTTCGGATGATGGGGTTCGACATCGTGTGCTCCTTTGCTCGGGCCTTCGTGGCGCCGATGTGGGTTGTAAGAGCACCCGGCGTGCCAACCGCGCGAGAAGGCGAAGGAGGGCGAGGGGGGTAGATTCGACCACGAAGCAGGGCGCCCCGAACCCCGGCACTTCAGACCCCTTGAACTTGAACTTGCCCGTTCCCTTGCCCTACCTGGCAGGGAGAAGGTTCCGGGCGACTCGACGTGATCCAGGGCGACCATGCGTCCCTTGCCCAGGTTCACTGCCCTCCGGAAGGAATCGCTGACGTGCTCGAGGGCAAGGGAATGGGCAAGTTCAAGTTCAAGGGGTCTGAAGTGCCGCCTTCGGCGGGCTACTTCAGACCGAGCGCCTTCAACTTCTTATGAAAGTTCGACCGCTCCACGCCCAGCGCTCGCGCGGTCTCCGGGATCGAGCCGTCGTTGGCCTCCAGCGCCTGCACCACGATCGCGCGCTCCGCCTCCGTGACCAGATCCGACAGGCGCGCCCCCTCCCGGTACGCCGTCGCGGTCGCCTTGCGCTGCGTCGGGACGAGGTCGCGGATGTCGCCCTCGTCGAGGGTGTCGAGCTCCGGCGGCGCGAGGATGACGATGCGCTCGATCAGGTTCCTCAGCTCGCGCACGTTGCCGGGGTAGTCGTGCGCGGCGAGCAGCGCGAGCGAGGCCGGCGTCAGCGTCGGCGTCTTCCGGTGGTTGCGCTTCGCCGCCTCCTCCAAGAAGCCGGCGGCCAACAACGGGATGTCTTGCCGACGCTCGCGCAGCGGCGGGGACACCAGCGGCACGACGTTCAGCCGGTAGTACAGATCCTCGCGGAAGCGCCCGTCGGCGATCTCCTCCATCAGGTCCTTGTTCGTCGCCGCGAGCACCCGCACGTCGACGCGGATCGTGTCGTTACCGCCGACGCGCTCCAGCTCTTGCGTCTGCAACACACGCAGCAACTTGGCTTGCATCGCGGCGGGCATGTCGCCGACCTCGTCGAGGAACAATGTCCCGCCGTTCGCGCGCTCGAACTTGCCCGCCTTCCGCGACACCGCGCCGGTGAACGCACCCTTCTCGTGACCGAACAGCTCCGACTCGATCAGCTCCGCCGGCACCGCCGCGCAGTTCAGTGAAACGAAGGGTCGGTTCGCCCGCCGCGACGCCGCGTGGATCGCGTTGGCGATCAACTCCTTGCCGGTGCCGTTCTCACCCGTGATCAGCACTCGGCCCTCACTCGCCGCGACACGTTCGATCTGCCCGCGCAACGACTCGATCGCCTTCGACGTCCCGACGATCGCCTTCACACCGCGCAGCTCCGCGGCCTCGTCGCGCAGCGCAGCGTTCTCGGCCTTGAGCCGCGACATCTCCAGCGCGTTGCTGATCGTGACGAGCAAGCGGTCCTGCCCGATCGGCTTTTCGAGGTAGTCGACCGCGCCGAGCTGAATGGCCCGCACCGCGTCGTCGATCGTCCCGTGACCGCTCATCACGATCACCGGCGGCGCGTCGTCGTCGAGGCGCTCGAGGAGCTCCAGCCCGTCGCCGTCCGGGAGCTTCACGTCGAACAGCGCGAGATCCGGACGCACCTTCACCAGCGTGCGCTCCGCCTCCGCGACCGACTTCGCGGTGACGACCGTGTAGTCCTCCAGCTCCAGCGCGCGGGACAGCGTGACGAGGATGTTCGGTTCGTCGTCGAGGACGAGGATCGTGTGCACGCCCATCTACTTCTTGCGCGGCCCCGGTCGACGCGGACGTGCACGCGGCGCGGGACGACCGGACGGACGGCCCGCGGCAGGACGCCGAGGCGGGGCCCCTCGCGGCGCACCGCGTGGACGCGCGGCGCGCGGTTTCGCGGCCCGCGGTTTGGGCGCGGCGCGCGGCGTGTCGGCGGAGAGCGGCGTGTCCGGCGAAAGCGGACCGTCATCGGAGAACGGGGGCTGCTCCGAGAGCGGCCCCCCCTGGGCGAACGCCTCCGGGTTCTTCGCCAGCGCCGTGAGTTTCTCCTGGAGCACCTTGAGCGTCGCGCGCGCGCGGATCGTGGCGTCCTCGGCGCCCTTGGGATCGTGCGTGATCGCGGCGATCAGATCCTCGGCCCCCTCCTTCAGACGCCCGAGCTGCACACGAACCTCACCACGGTTCGCAAACGCCGTCGGTGAGTAGGGGTTGATCTGCAGGACCGACGAGTACCCCTCTTCCGCGTCGCTCAACCGGCCCTCCTGCTGCGCGATCGAAGCGATCGCCATGCGGAAGTACGCGTCGAACGGGTCGAGCGCGATGAGCCCCTCGAAGATCGTCGACGCCTTCTCGAGCTTCCCACCCTCCAGGTAGGAGTGCCCGAGCTTGGCCATCTCGTACTGCTCTTGTTTCGAGATGCCCTCGAGGTCGCCGAGCGTGATGCGACCGGCCACGAACGCCGCCATGCGCTGGTCGGTGTGGGCCACCACCGCGACCTCGGCGTCCTCGGGGAGCTCGCGGTCCTCGCGATCGAGGCCGAAGACCCGATCGATCGGGCGCGCCCTCACGCGTTTGGTCGCAGCGGCCTCTTCCGTCTCGCCGTCGACCGAGAAGCGTCGACGCCGCGACTTCTTCTCGTCGCTCATCGCCTCGCCGATGAAACTACATCCGCGGCCCAAGGGCCAGAGTCAGGTCGCAGGTAGGAAGCGCAACCGCACCACGGAACCGCGCCCGGGCTCACTGTCGATCTCGAGCTGCGCGCCGTGCACCAACGCGATCTGGCGGACGAGCGCGAGGCCCAATCCACGCCCCGCTTGCTTCGTGGTGAAGAACGCCTCACACGCACGCGCGCGCACGTCGGCGTCGAATCCGGGGCCGTCGTCCTCGACCTCCAGCAGCACGTGGTCCCCGTGCATCCGGGTCGAGACCGTGATCCGCCCCTCCTGGTTCCCCATCGCCTCGGCGGCGTTCTTGACCAGATTCGTGATCGCCTGGGCGATCGACGTCGGGCTCCCGTAGATCGGCGGCACCGACGAAAACCGCATGGCGAGGTCCACCCGCCGGCCTGCGATCCGTCGCAGCACGCGTCGGCGCGAAGTCACGAGATCGACGAGGTCGACCTCACCTTCGTCCGCCAACGAATCCACGCCGTTGTTGCAAACCACGTCCGTGGCCTGGTCGACGCAGGCGAGGATCTCGAGGAGGAGCTCCTTCAAGGCGTCGGATTCGGGACGGCGGAGCGCGTCCTGCGTAGTGAGACGTATGGCCCCCAACAGGTTGCAGACATCATGCGCCGCCCCCCCGAACTGGACGGCCAGAGCTTCCAGCCGCTCCAGCTGCGCGGCAGGCTTTGCAGCGAAGACCCCACCCTCAGCTAGCAGATCGCGCCCCACCTCAGTCGTTCTAACGAGGTGAGTCGACGACTTCTCCCGAGCTCACGGCGATTTTTGAGGGAGGCGACGAAGACCGACGTCGCGCCGCACCACCGTCACCACGAACGCCGCGCTCGTGCCGCGCTCCACCTCCAACGTCACCGGCGTACCGACCGGCCCGCGCAACGACACGACCCAGTTCATGAGCGGCGCCTGTCCCGCCGGCACCCCGTCGATGCCAACGATCAGATCCCCTACCTCCATCCCCGCTTCCCGCGCCGGCGAGTCGTCGACGAAGTTGAGCACCCGAATCCCGCGGGGGTCGGCGGCGATCATGATGCCGATCCCCGCCTCCTTCTCCTCGTCGCCCCCGCGTTTCTCGAGCGTGAGGGTGCCGAAGTCCGTCGTCCCGCCCGCGACCAACGCGACGGGCGGCGTGCCCTTCGGATAGAAGCCCGCGACGTTCACGAACGCGCGCACCGGCTCACCCGCCGGCACGACGGTCGAGTACCGACCGTCCGGCCCCGTCGCCGTCTGAGCGACCGGGCCTCGGTCGGATCGAATCTCCACGCGGGCGCGCTCGACGGGCTCCCCGTCCGAGGACACGACGCGACCGACCACGGGCCCGCGCGTGAACGCGCGGATCTCGACGCCGGTCGTCCGCGAGCCGGGCGCGACATCGACCTCGGCGTACCCGCGACCGCTGCTGCCGCTGACCCGCAACGACACTTGGCCGGCCGCGACGTCCTTCACCACGAACGCACCCTCGGGATCCGTGACGTACTGCGTCCGGGTCTCGACGACCGCCGCGCTCCCGCCGGTGCGCACGACCAATGTGTAGGGGCTGACCGGCGCGCCGTCCTCGGCGACGACGCGGCCCTCGATCGAAGCGCCCGGCGTCAGCTCGATCGTCGCGGGGTCGCCGCCGGCCTGGAGCGTGACGACGCGGCTGCGTCCCTCGCTCGGATGCTCGGCGCGCACAGCGCAGACGCCGCCACCGCTCGGCGCGAACTCGAAGCTCCCGTCCGCGCCGCTACGCGCTACGACCGACGCGTCTTCGAGGCGCCCCGCGTTCCCGGTGTCGCCGCAGGACGCGAGCACGCGCGCCCCCTCCACCGGTCCGCTCGCGACCACGCGACCCCGGATGCGACCGCGTTTGCGATCCACGACCAGCTCGACCTCGACGACCTGCCCGGCGATGACCTCGGCCATCGTGCCGCGCATCGCGGAGGGCGTTTGGATGCGGTAGGCGCGCGGCTCGAGCCCGTCGAACCGCACCACGCCGGAAGCATTGGTATGGGCGCGTCCGCCCGGTGTGTCGACCCAGACCTCGGCGCCTTCGACCGGGTCCCCGCCGCCGTCGACGACGCGCACCGCGAGCGCGCCGTCGCCCTCGCTCCCCACGAGGCGGAGCACGAGCGGGCGCTCGCAGAGTGTACCCGTCGCCGTCGCGGTCCGAACCGACGTGCCGCTCGTGCGCGCAAACGCATTGACGGTGCCGAACGCGTTCGGGACGGCGAGCACCTCCCCCGTGCGCCCCGCGAGATCCCACGTCGCGCCGTCCTCGCGCGACAGCGAGACGCGGACCGGGAGCGAGGGCTCCTCGGGCATGACCTTCACTTCGCCGGTGCACGCGGAGAGCATTGTGAGCCCGACGCGCGACGTACCGAGCGGGAGCATCACCTCCACCCGCGAGTCGGCGAACCCGTCGCGCCGTGCGGCGACGAGGTGCAGCCCCGGCGTAAGGCCACCGACGATGAAGTGCCCGCTGCCGTCGGTCATGGCGACGCGGGCCACCGGCTTGAACCGCAGCGCGTCTTCGCGACGCAACGTGCTGACCTCGACCGACGCCCCCTCGACCGGCGCGCCGTTCTGCTCGCGCACGTGACCTTCGAGCTGCACGGCCGAAGCGCGCATGACGAGCGTCGCCTCCGCGTACGGCAGCTCGACCTGCGCGACCGCGCTCCCCTCCGCGAACAGCCCCGAGGCCTGGGCTTCGAGCGTCACCGGTCCGGTGGGGAGGCCGAGCAGGAGCGCGCGGCCTTCTTCGTCCGTGGACTCGGCGACCTCGTCGTCGCGAGAGAGCGTGGAGCGCGCGGTGCGACCGCGGACGAGGACGTCGGCGAGGGGCTGCCCGTCTTCGTCCACGACCACGGCGACGACGCCGGCGCGCGCTTCGACGAACAGCTCGACCTGCTGCACCGTGCCCGGCTCGATCCGCACTTCGGTCGGGGGGCCCTCGTCGGTGTCCTTCGCGCAGCGGAACACGTACGTGCCGCCGGGGAGCGCGAGGCGGAAGACACCGTCGTCGTCCGCGAGCGCGGAGACGACGTGCGAGGTGACGCCCGATTCGTATTGGCCGCGCACGACCGCGCCCGCGACGGCGACGCCGGTGTCGAGGTACGTGCACCGCCCGTCGATCGTCGCGGCGTCCGGATCGCGCTCGGGGAGCTCGAGCGTCGTGTCGGCGACGCCGTCTCCGCCGCAGAGGATCCACCGCCCCGCGCTGCGCCCGTCGAGCGACTCCGCGGCGATGAAGATCCGACCCTGCTCGGGCACCGTCCCCTCGAACCCGACCGCGGTGATCTCGGCGTCGAGATCGAGCTGCGCCCGCGCCGAGAACAGCCGCGCCCGCCGCAGCTCACCGCCGTCGACCCGCACCGTCACACGACACGGCGCCCCGCGCACCGGCTTGTCGACGGGCGGCGGCGGAGGCGGAGGCGGAGGCGCCTCGACGACCTTCGAGGGCTCCGGGCGCAGCAGCCAGTACGCGCCGATCCCGGTGACGAGGAGCAGCGCCGCGACGACGACCCCCTTACGCACGGAAGCCCCACCCACGGTTGCGGCTCGGCACCTCGATCTCTGCGGCGATCATCCTTTGCTCAGCGCCTCGACCACGCGGCCCGCGACGCGCTCGGCGTCGGCGACGCAGGTCAGGAGGGCCACGCCGCGGAAGGCGTTGCCCGTGACGAAGAGGCCGGGGACCTCGCGTTCGAGGGCGTCGACCGCGGCGACGCGCTCCGTGTGGCCGACTTCGTACTGCGGGATCGCGTCCGGCCACCGGATGATGCGTTCGAGGCGTGGCGTCGCGTCGGCCGCCAGGCCGCAGTGCTGTGCGAGCTCGGCGCGGACGTGCTGGCGGATGTCGGCGTCCGAACCGCGCGCGAGGTCGGCGTTGCGGGCGCCGCCCACCATCGTGCGGAACATGATCGTGTCCTTCGGCACCTGCTCCGGGAACACCGAAGAAGCCCAGATCGATCCCAACACCGGGCGCGCCTCGACGTGGGGCGCGAGGAAACCGAACCCGTCGAGCGCCCGCGCCGCGGCCGCGTCGAAGCCTTGGACCACCACCGCGATCGGCGCGTAGGGCACGGCGCCCGCGGTGTCGGCGATCGCCGGGGCTTGCGAGCCGATCAACCGAGCCGCGACGGGCGCGGGCACCGCGAGGACGACGGCGTCGGCCTCGACCGGCTCCCCGCTGCCGTGCACCACGAACGTTTCATTTCGCTCGATGCGATCCGCAGTGAAGTTCGTCCGCACCTGCGAACGCGCCGCGAGGGCGGAGGTCAGCTGGCCGAGGCCGTCGCGGAACGAGTGCATCGTGCCGGTCGGTTGGCCGGCCTGGGCGGGGAGCTGCTTCTTCGCCTTCGCGATCTGGATCTGCGCCTTGATGAGGCTCCCATACTGATCCTCGATCTCGCGCATCCGCGGGAAGGCGCTCACGAGGGAGAGGCGCTTGGGGTCGCCGCCGTAGATGCCGGTGACCATCGCGTCGACGAGGACGTCCGCCGCCTGCCGACCGATTCGCCGCGCGGCGAAGCTCCACACCGACTCGTCGCCGTCGGGGCGCGACTTGGCGAACGGCTCGAAGAGCACGCGGAGGCGCCCGGTGAACGGGAGGATGTCGGAGGTCAGGAACTTCGGCGGCGAAGTGGGCACCTCGCGGAGCGCTCCGCCGCGGACGATGTAGCGACGCGCGGCCGCCTCGTTCGCCGAGATGAGATCGCCGCGGAGCCCGAGGCGATCGATGAGGTCGAAGACGAGCGGCTCCTTGTCGAGGAAGCCGTGCGGGCCGTCGTCGACGACGAAGCCCTCTTCGCGTCGGCTCTTGATCTTGCCGCCGGGCGTGGCGTCGGCTTCGAGGACGATCGCTTCGATCGGTTGTCCGGCGGACTTGCGTTCGACCGCCTCGGCGAGCGCCAACCCGGTGATGCCGCCGCCGACGATGGCGACCCTTCGTGTCATGGCGTGCGGCGGCGGCCGTTGCGTTTCACGGCGTCGACCAGCGCGGCCATGTGCTCGGGCGGCGTGGGCGGGAGGATGCCGTGACCGAGGTTGAAGACGTGGCCCTTCTCGATCGACTGCGCCTCGTTGAGGACGCGCTGCACCTGGCGCTCGATGTTCTCGACCGGCCCGAGGAGGACACACGGATCGAGGTTGCCCTGGAGGACGACGCGGTTCTTCGTCATCTCGGCGGCGACGTCGAGCGGGAGCGTCCAGTCCACGCCTAAGACGTCGGCGCCGCACTGCGAGAGCTCTTCGAGGCTCGAGTGTGCGCCCTTCGCGAAGACGATGATCGGTGCGCCGGCCTTCTTCACGTGGTCGACGATCTCGATGGTGAAGGGGAGCGCAAACGTCAGGTAGTCGTCGCGGGAGAGGTGGCCCGCCCACGAGTCGAAGATCTGCACGGCGGAGGCACCGGCTTCGATCTGCGCGACGAGGTGATCGGCGACGACCTTCGCGAGCTTGCCGAGGAGGCGACGCGCTTGTTTCGGCTGCTCGTAGAGGAACTGTTTGGTGACGGCGTAGTTCTTCGAGCCCGCGCCTTCGATCATGTACGCCGCGAGCGTGAACGGCGCGCCGGCGAAGCCGAGGATCGGGACGTCGGGCATCTCGCGGACGAACGTCTTGATCGCGTCCATCACGAAGCCCATGTCCTTGATCGGATCGGGATGGACGAGCGCGTCGATGTCTTCCTTCGATCGCGTGGTGCGTCCCAGCACAGGGCCCGGGTTGTAGTCGAGCGGGATCCCCATCGCTTCGACGGGGACGAGGATGTCCGAGAAGATGATCGCGGCGTCGAGCGCGAAGCGGCGAATGGGCTGGAGCGTCACCTCGGCGGCAAGCTCGGGTGATTTGCAGAGACCGAGGAACGACGTCTTGGCGCGGACTTCGCGATACTCCGGCAGGTAGCGACCTGCTTGCCGCATCACCCAGATCGGGGTGCGTTCGACGCGCTCGCCACGGATGGCGCGCACAAAGAGTGGAGACGACGACTCGGTCATGACGACCTCTTACCCGGGCCGAGCCCGGTAATCCACCTTGGCGATCGCGGCTTTCGGATGTAACCATGCGCGACCTATGCCGCTCGTCTTCACGTACGGTCCGGACACGGTGCAGGGGCGCATGTACGATCGCATCGGTCCCTCCGAGATGGTCGGAACCGGGACGCTCCATGGCTACCGCCTGGTCTTCGACAAACCCAACATGAAGAACAAGGCCGAGGGCCTGCCGAACCTGCAGGAGGACGCCGAGGGATCGGCCTTCGGGCTGCTCTTCGAGCTGACGCCGAAGCAGTTCGAGATGCTGGACGGGTTCTTCGGGGGCTACGAGCGCAAGGTGCTCGACGTCACCCTGAACGACGAAGACAACCCGATCAAACGCCCGGCGCGGACCTGGGTGGCACGCCGCAAGAAGGCGAGCCTGAAGGCCTCGCAGGCGAACCTCGACCTCTACAAGCAGGGCTTGGAAGAAAACGGCGCCCCCGAGGCGTTTCTTCAGGGCGTGGAGAGCTACGAGGTCATGAAGTGAGGCAGTTGAACGAAGTCATCGTGGGCTTTCGGCGCGGCGTCGCCGAAGAGACGGCGCGCGCGGCGGTCGAAGCGCGCGGCGGATCGGTGAAGCGCCGCATGCGCACCGACCACGAGGACGAGGTGATGCTGCTCGTGAAGGTCGACGACACGGCGGCGCTCGCGAAGGCGATGAAATCGCACGCGGACGTCACCCACGTAGAGATCAACCAGGACGGTTTCCATATCTAGACGGAGGCTGACCGCGAAGCGGTCTGTCCGACGGCTGTGCGCAGCAGGTCCGCGCAGCGGAGCTGCGTGAAGGGCCTAGAGACGGAGGCTGACCGCGAAGCGATCGGCGGAGCTCGGCGTTCGGAACGATTTCCACGGGCGATTTCACCCCTGAACCAAACGCGCCCCGGTCCAAGCGTTCGACGCGCCCACGAATTTCACTGCGCCTCGCCCGCTTGTCGCCTCGCCCCCCGTTCCTCTCTCGGGCTCCGTGCCCTCTACGTCCCCGCACGACGCGCTGTTCAAGGCGGCGTTCAGCGACGTCGACGAAGTGACGCCGCTCCTGCGCGCGGTGCTCCCCACCCAGCTCGCCGAGGCGATCGACTGGGGCTCCCTGAAGCTCGAGCCCGGGACGTTCGTCGATGACGCGCTGAAGGCGCGCGTCACGGATTTGCTCTTCGTGTGTCGCCTCGGTCGACGACGCGCGTTCCTCTATCTGCTGGTGGAGCACCAGTCGCGGTCCGATCGGTGGATGGCGTTTCGGGTGCTGCGTTACGTGGTGAAGATCTGGGAGCAGTTCCGCGCGGATCACCCGCGCGCGTCGCGGCTACCGCCGGTCATCGCGGTGGTCCTGCACCACGGCGCGAAGCCGTGGTCCGCGGCGACCGACGTCGCGGAGCTCGTCGATGCCGACCCCGCCCTTCGCGGGGCGCTCGCGCCGCACACGCCGCGGCTGCGGTTCGTGCTCGACGATCTGACGGAGGCCACCGACGCGATGATCCGCGCACGCGCGCTCCGTGCGTTCGGCGAGGTCACGCTCCGAGCGCTGCGTGACCTGCGTGGGTCGCCGAATCCGATCGAGGATGTGCGGCGGTGGGTGCCCCTGTTGCGCCGAATGCTGACGGCGCCGACCGGGTTGCAAAGGCTCCGCGCGATCCTCGAATATCTTTGGAGCGTCGCCGACGTAGACGTAGGCGAAGTCACGGCCGTAGTTCAATCATTGGGCGCCGGCGCAGAGGAGATGCAGATGCCAACGACCGCCGAACGCTGGAAGGCCGAAGGCCGCGTGCAGGCCCAGCAACGCACCCTACTCCGACAGCTCACGCTCCGCTTCGGCACCGTCTCCGAAGCCGCGCGCGCCCACATCGAGCGCGCCGACGAGCCCACGCTCGACCGCTACATCGACCGCGTCATCACCGCGCCCACGCTCGAAGCCGTGTTCGCCGACGCCTAACCAAGGAGAAGGCCAACGGAACGCCTATCGGCGTGCGGTGCCGAGAGGCCGGAGGCTCCAGAACGCATCGCGAAGAGGCGCCCAAGCGCAGCGCCCCGGCCGGCAACCGCCGACCCGCTCAATCCTCGTCCGGCCGCGCCTCGATCCCGTGCTTGCGCATGAGATCCTTGAAGTGCTTGCGGTCGATCCCCGCCTCGCGCGCCGCCACCGAGATGTTGTTCCCGTGCTCGCGCAGGAGCGTCTCGATGTAGCGGCTCTCGAAGTCCGAGATGACCTTCCCCTTCGCCTCCTTGAACGACATGTTCGTGTCGGTCGCGACGATGGGGGCCGGGCCGTCGAGCTCGTCGTGCTGGATGAAGCGCGACAGGTCCACGTTGGTCTTGCCGCGGGACAGCGCCGCCGCGCGGTCGACGACGTTCTTCAACTCACGCACGTTCCCCGGCCACGCGTAGGCCTTCAGCTTCGGGTACGTGCCCGGGTCGACCGAGAACGGGTTGCCGTTGAGCTCGAGGAAGTGCTCGACCAACAGCTGGATGTCGTCGCGGCGCTCGCGCAGCGACGGGAGCTGAATCCGCACCACCGCGAGGCGGTAGAAGAGATCCTCGCGGAAGTTCCCGGCGCGCACCTCGGCGCGCAGGTTGCGGTTCGTCGCCGCGATGACGCGGACGTCGACGCCGTCGTACCCGTCGCCGCCGACCTTCTGGATCTCGCGTGACTCGAGCACACGCAGCAACTTCGGTTGCAGGTCGAGCCCGAACTCACCCAGCTCGTCGAGGAAGATCGTGCTGTGGTTCGCGCGCTCGAACGCCCCGGCGCGTTTGTCGGTCGCGCCGGTGAACGCACCCTTCACGTGCCCGAACAGCGCCGACTCGATCAGGTCCTTCGGCTGGTTGGTGCAGTCGAACACCACCAGGTTGCCCTTCGACCGCGGCGAGCTGCTGTGGATCGCCTTCGCGACCAGCTCCTTGCCGGTGCCGGTCTCGCCCTCGATCACCACCGTGACGTCGGACTCCGCGATGTCCTCGATCAGCGTGAAGATCTCGCGCATCCGAATGTCGGCGCCGATCAGCGGCCCCAGCCGATCCGACACGTGCGGACGCGCCTCGATCGACAGCTCCTCGGGCACCACCTTCACGCGGGTCTTGCCGAAGCAGACCTCGCCGCCGAGCGGCACGAAGACCTCGCGCACGCGGGCCTCGTGATAGAAGGTCCCGTTCGTGGAATCGAGGTCGCGGACGATGACGAAGTCCTTCTCGCGCCGCACCTCCGCGTGTTTGCGCGAGACGCTCCGATCCAGCAGCACCAGCTGACACCCCGGATCCGCGCCGACGAGGATCGGCCGGGCCCCCACGGTCGCGCTCTTGCCCTTGTCCGGACCCACCGGAACGAACAGACGCGCAGAGGTGGGGTTCAGCTTGGTGACCGAGCCCGTCGCGGGGAGGATCTCCGTGACGTGTGTCCCATCCGTGCGCCCCATCGAGGTCCTGTTCATTGATTATCACAAACTTCGCTCGGGGCCGATGGTGCAAACGTCCCCGACTTGACCGGGGTTTTTGGCCCGTGGAACATTCGGCGCGCCGCGCGCTGTCACCTGCCTGGACAGGGAGTCGAAAGAACCAATGGCCGACAACACCTCACTTCTCCTCGTGGATGCGGACGCTCGTAGTCTGCGTGTTCTCGAAGTCAGCCTGAAGAAGGCCGGCTTCGCCGTTCGTACCGCCGAGTCCGTCGCCGCCGCACGCGACGCCATCTCCGCCGAGCGCCCGGAGGTCGTCATCACGGAGTCGACACTCCCGGATGGAGACGGCTTCGGCCTGTGCGCCGAGCTCAAGTCCGGCGACGACAAATCGAGCGTCGTGTTCCTGTCCCAGGAGTCCACGCCCGAGCAAAAGATCCAGGCGATCAACGCCGGCGCCGACGACTTCCTCGCGAAGCCCGTCCTCGTGAAGGACATCGTCACGCGCCTCCGCGCGCTGCTCGAGACCCGCGAGTCCGAGCGCCTCGCCAAACGCGAGCGCCCCGGAAACCTCAGCGGCAACCTCGCGAGCATGGGCGTCGTCGATCTGTTGCAGGTCATGGAGACCGGCAAGAAGAGCGGCATCGTCCACGTGTCCTCCGACACGGTGAAGAGCGGCGGCTACGTCTCCGGCGCCGAGGAACGCGGCACGATGTTCTTCCGCGACGGCAACCTCGTCGACGCCAAGCTCGGCGAGAAGGTCGGCGCCGAAGTCGTCTACCGGATGCTGTTGTGGGAGGACGGCGTCTTCGAGATCGAGTTCAAACAGATCTCGCGCTCGGACGTCGTGAACCTGCCGACGCAGACGATCCTCCTCGAAGGCATGCGCCGCGTCGACGAGTGGTCGAAGCTGCAGGCCGAGCTCCCCGGGCTCTCCGCGAAACCCACGCTCGACTACGCGACGCTCGGGCGCACGTTCCCGGTCGTCCCCGACGAGACGCAGGCCGTGCTCCACCTCTTCGACGGGCGGCGCACGCTCTTTGAAGTCGTCGACGACGCCCCGATGGCAGACACCGACGCGCTGCAGATCATCGCCGAGCTGCACGACCGCGGCGTGCTCGCGGGGGTCCCGCAGAAGAACAAGCCGGCGTCGACGGACGATGTCGAAGCGTGGCTGTCGCAGCCCGCCGAGCCCGCGTCGGATCCGACGGACGATCTCGATCTCCCGAGCGCGCTCGGCCGCGCGGTGATCCCGTCGCCGCACACCGCGAGTGAGATCCTCTCCGCCGAAGACCCGCTCAAGCGCGCGCTCGACGAAGCCCCGACGCCCACGCAGACCGCGGTGCCCGAGCCGCTCCCCGAGCCGTCGATCGTCCTGTCGCGACACACCGTCCCCGCGAACAAGGCCGTGCCGCTGACGAACACGCCGCAGCAACGCGAGGCGCCCATCGCGCTCGGCACGGACGACGCTCCGCCGAAGCTCCGCATCCAACGCGTGCAGTCGACGATCGGCCGCCTCCCCCACGTCGCGGACGACGACGGCTGGGAGCCGGTTCGCACGGCGCCCTCGATGCGCCAGGGCGAGGACTCGCGCGTGACCGTCGCGGACGAGCCGCGGCCCGGGTTGTCGCGCTCCGTCGAGGACACGGCTGCGATCGACGACGCCGTCGCGCGCGCGCTGGAGGAGACCGCGGACACCCGTCGGCCCTCGTATGTCATCGCGCCCGCGGCGCTCCCGCCGTGGCCGACGTCGGCCCCCGCGGACGTCACGCAACCGCCGCCGGTGCCGCCGGCCACGCACGACATCAACCGCGTCACCGGGCGGACGGTGGACGTGGGCGCCGATGACATCGACGACGCGCGCGACGAACCCACGGATCCGGGCGTCGGGCTCGCGGCGGCGATCGCCGCGGCGCCGGCCGCCGCTCCCGTCGCGACGGAAGCGGAGATCCCGCCGGCCGGACCCGGGTCGACCGACGTCGCGATCCCCGGACCGGGCGCGACGACACAGGACACCTTCGAGCCGGCGAAGTCCGAGGGCGCCGCGTTCTTCGATCACGCGGAGAGCACCGCGGCGAACGACTTCGACTGGGACGACGAGGGCGACGCGTGGAAGCGCCGCTTGCCCGGGCTGCTGCTCGTCGCCGCGGCCGCCGCGGTCGCGGGCGTTCTGTTCTTCGGTCCGAGCAACCAGAAACACGAGGAGCCGGAGGCCGTCGCGAACACGCCGGCCAAGGGCAAGGAAGCGCTCTGGCCGAAGACGCCGGAGGAAGGCGTGGTGATCGACGGCAGCGAAGGCACGCCGAAGTCGCCGGAGGAGCTCGCCAAGGCGGCAATGGCCGCGGAGAAAGCCGGTCAGAAGGCTCCGCCCGCCGAGGGCGCGACGAAGGCACCGCCCGCCGAGGGCGCGACGAAGGCACCGCCCGCCGAGGGCGCGACGAAGGCACCGCCGGCCAAGGCACCGCCCGTCGAGAAGGCCGTCGCCAAGGCGCCGCCCGCGAAGGCACCGCCGGCGAAGCCGAAGTACGACAAGGACAAGTCGGCGGCGCTCATGCAGCAGGGCGAAGACGCGCTCGCGAAGGGCAACTTCAGCGGGGCGCGTTCGCTCCTCCGTCAGTCCGTCAGCGCGGACCCGAACAACGCGGCGGCGCACGCGGCGCTGTCGTTGGTCTACGTGGAGCTGGGCAGCGATCGCTCCGCGCGCGGCGAGGCGTGGCGGGCGCTGAAGATCGATCAGTCGCAGGCGCGCGCGCACCTCGTGCTCGCCATGGTCGCCGTGAACGACGGCGACATGGACAAGGCGAAGCGCGGCTACCAGAACTACCTGAAGCACGCCCCGAACGGGAAACACGCCAACGAAGTGCGGAGCCTGCTGAAGAACCTCCCGTGATCGTCCTCGGGATCGAGTCGTCGTGTGACGAGCTCGCCTTTGCCGTCCTCGACAGCGACGGCCTGACCCTCCGCGCCAGCGTCGTCCACTCGCAGATCGATCTGCACGCGCAGTTCGGCGGCGTGGTGCCGGAGGTCGCGAGCCGCGACCACGTCATTCGCCTCGGCCCGGTGCTGCGTTCGGCGCTCGAGGCGGCGGGGCTCGCGCTGACGGACATCGACGGGATCGCGGTGACGGCTGGCCCCGGGTTGATCGGACCGCTGCTGTGCGGCGTCGAGTTCGCGAAGGGCCTCGCGCTCGCGCTCGACCGGCCGCTGATCGGCGTGAACCACCTCGAAGGGCACATCGCCGCCGCGTTCCTCGACACGGGCGCAGCTTCACTCGCGCCGCCCTTCGTCGCGCTGCTCGTCTCCGGCGGGCACACCAGCCTCATCCGCGTCGAGGCGCTGGGCGGCCCGTACAGCCACCTCGGCGCGACACGCGACGACGCCGCGGGCGAAGCCTTCGACAAGACCGCGAAGCTCCTCGGGCTCGGCTACCCGGGCGGCGTCGCGATCGATCACATCGCCGCAGACGGCGACCCGAAGGCGGTCGCGTTCCCGAAGATGATGCCCGGGAAGGACAACCTCGACTTCTCGTTCTCCGGCCTGAAGACGGACGCCGCGCGCCGCATCCGCGAGATGGGCGGTCCGCCGGAGGGTGAAGCGCTCGCGGACTTCTGCGCCTCGTTCCGTGAGGCGATCGTCGACAACCTCCTGAAGAAAGCGTTCCGCGCGGTCGAGAAGTGCGACGTCTCGCAGCTCGTGCTCGCAGGGGGCGTCGCGGCGAACAGCCGCTTGCGCGAGAAGGCGGTGGAGCGCGGGCGCCGGTCGGGGGTCGAGGTGTTCCTCCCTTCGCGAGCGTTCTGCACCGACAACGCCGCGATGATCGCGAAGGCGGGCCACGTCCGACTCAGCCGCGGCGAATCAAACGGCCTCGACCTCGCCGCGCGCGCGCACTGGCCGCTGGTCGACATCCCGAAGAGGAAGCGCCGGTGAGCTCGCGCCGCGAGCTCGTCGACCGACTCGAGCACCACGAGCTGTTCGCCAAGAAGGCGCTCGGTCAGAACTTCCTCGTCGACCCGAGCGCGCTCGACGCGATCGCCGACGCGGTCGGGGAAGCGCCGCTCGTCGTGGAGATCGGACCCGGCCCGGGCACGCTGACCGAACGCCTCCTCGCGCGCGCCGAGCGAGTGGTCGCGATCGAGAAGGACCGGCGCTTCGTCCCGGTGCTCGAGGGCCTCGCGGGAGCCGACGCGCTCGAAGTCGTGAACGCGGACTTCCTCGCGACTCCGCTCGCGCCGATCGTCGGCGACGTGCGCGCCCCCGTCGTGGGCAACATCCCGTACAACATCACCACGCCGATCCTGTTGTCGCTGCTCACCCAGCGCGCGGTCACGGGGCACGCGGTGATCATGATGCAGCGCGAGGTCGCCGAGCGACTGGTCGCGCGCGTGGGGACGAAGCGCTACGGCTCACTCACCGTGCTCTTCTCGGTGCACGCCGAGATTCGAACGGTGCGCAACGTCCCGGCGGGGTGCTTCGTGCCGCGCCCGCGCGTCGACTCCACCGTGCTCCGCTTCGACTGGCGCGACGCCCCCCCCGTGGACATCGGTGACCCCGCCCACTTCGAATCCGTCGTGCGCGCCGCGTTCGGGCAGCGGAGGAAGACGCTGCGCAATGCGCTGTCGGCGCGGTTCGATCGGGAGGTCGTGCTGCGCGGCGCGGAGGTCGTGGATCTCTCCCGGCGGGCCGAGACGCTCGACCTCGAGACGTTCGCCGCCCTCGCGCACGCCCTCGCCTGAATGCCACTATCCGCGGCGATGTATCTTCGATGCGCCGCGCTGCTCCTCGTGATCGCCAGCTGTCATCCGCCGCCGGGCGCCGTGCGCTGTCGACGCTACGTGAAGCCGTACGTGACCGGATACGAGAACCACCGCGGCAAAGGCATCTGCGTGGATTGGGAGGGCCCGGGGGCGGCGGAGCTCAAGCGTCAACGACGGGCCGCGGAGCACGCGAAGATGAAGGCCGCACCGAAGGCTTGCCGAGGTGGCGATCTGTCCGGGTGTCGACGCTTGGTCGTGGCAAACGTCGAGGCCGGTAGCTACACGAAGGCGCGCGAGTGGGCCGACCTCGCGGAGAAGAAGGCGCCGCCGTGTACGAAGCGCCTCCCCGATGCGTGCGCGGAGCTCGCGTACATCTACGCCGCGACGGACTCTCCGAAGACCGACCCCCTCCGCCGACGCCTCTGCGCTTCGGGGCGACCGACCTTCTGCGATTCCATCCGCAGGCCGACGGCGCGGCGGCCCCCGCGAACGTCACCGCCGACCACCACGTCCGGGTGCTCGATCGCCCGCTCCGAGCGCTGCGCCAAGGAGTACCAGCTCGCGTTGGTCTCCCCGAAGCGCGAAACCATCGCGTCGCCGCGGGTGCGGAGCGTCGTGGAGACGATGCGAGCCGCCTGCGAGTCGAAGGGAGAACAGTGCGGGCCCGCGGCGTTCGCCTACGCGACCGGCCTGGGTGTCGAACCGAGCCGGGCGGTGGTCGAGAGCATGGCGGGACGCGAGAGGAAGATGCCACGCGACCGCTTCCTGCGGACGTTCGTCCCGACGCCGTGGGCGCTGCAGTCCGCGTCCCGCGACCACGTGAAGAAGTGCGAGAAGCTGCACTGCACGTGGCTGGCGGAGGCGGTGATCGACGGGAAGGTGAAGCTCTCCGCGGACGAGGTCCAACGGTTGTTCCAGGCCGAGCGAGCGCGCGCGGAAGGCTACTGCGCCAAGAAGATCCCGGGAGGCTGCTTCCTCCTCGCGCGGATGGCGCGATACACCGACAGCCCCGACGCGGCGGACGCGGAACGCCGGGCCAAGGAGGTGTTCGAGACCTTCTGCACCGACGCGTCCCAAGCGAAGTACTGCGCGCGAGTCCGACGCCATCGGATGATGAAGTTCGGCTCGCCGGCCGACCGAGCGAAGGCCATCGCCGAGCTACGTACGGACTGTGAGGGGGGCGCTGCGCAGAGCTGCAGGGGCCTGGTCTCCTTCGTCGAAGACGAAGCGACGCGAAGGGTCGCGACGGAGGGGCTCGCGAAGGCGTGCAAAGACAACTTCGTCTACTGCCCGAACTACTACCGCGTCGCGCTCGCCGACCGATGATTCAGTTCGGGCCGGGGCGCGCCTCGCGGCGCTCGGCGTCGGCGGCCTTGCGATCTTCTTCGACGCGCGTCGGCGGCGCCTTGTGGAGGATCGATTCGAGCTTGTCGATCGCCTTGACCTCCTTGTCGGTGGGCCCGGCGTTACGCGCGGCGGCGATCGACTTCTTGGCGGCGTCGACGCGACCGAGGAGCCACTCGGTGCGCGCGCGTTCGAGGTGGTGATCCGCCGCGTCGGGGTCGAGCTCGGCGGCGCGAACGTAGTGTTTCAGCGCATCCTCGAGGCGACGCTTTCGGCGGTAGAGGTTGCCGAGGTTGAAATGCGGCGTGGCCTCCTCCGGCTCCAGCTCGACCGCCGCGAGGTAGTGTTTTTCGGCTTCGTCGTCGGCGCGCCGCTTCACGAGCACCCACCCGAGGTTCAGGTGGCCGTAGTAGCTCTTGGGGTCCTTCTGGACCGCCTTGCGGTACTCGACCTCGGCCGCCGGGAGCTGACCGAGGACCTTGTAACAATAGCCCAGGTGCACGTGCAGCTTGGGATCGTCGGCCTTCTTGCGCACCGCGTCTCGGTACAGCTCGACCGCCTCCTCGTACCGCTTGGCCTTGCGGCGCAGGTGGGCGAGCTCGATCTTGGGGGCGGGGTCTTCGTCCCGGAGCGCGATCGCGCGTTCGAACGCCGTGGTCGCTTCCGCGATCTCCCGGGTCCGCAGCGCGGCGAGTCCCAGGCAGTAGTGCACCTTGGAGGCCTCGGGATCGAGCTCCATCGCCTTGTCGCAGTGGGTGCGCCCCTGTTTGACGCGGCGGGCCCGAATCTCGAGGAGCCCGAGGTTCACCAGCGCGCGGCCGTTCTCCGGCTCGAGCGCGAGCGCTTCTTCGTAGGCCTTGCGGGCGCCCCCCACGTCACCGCGCGCTTCGGCCGCGAGGGCCGCGGCGAAGGGCGTGGCGGAGACCTCCGCGGGGTTGTCGGGTTCAGCGGCGCGAGCGACGCCCGACGCCACCAGGACGATGGTGAATACGACCTGCCGTCCTGGCCCTGGCATGGCTCGGCGCGGCTCAGCGCGCGCGGTAGACGATGCGACCCTTCGTCAGGTCGTAAGGCGACAGCGCCACCGTCACCTTGTCCCCGAGCACGATGCGAATGAAGAACTTGCGCATCTTGCCCGAGACGTAGGCCAGGATGTTCTGTCCAGGCGCGATTTCCACGCGGAACATCCCGTTTGGCAGCACTTCCTTGATGATGCCTTCACATTCTATCTGGTCGTCTTTCGGCATTGCGTTCCCTATCAATGTAGCCGATCCACGTCGGCGGGTGGGCAACTTGTTTGTTTCGGATTCGGTCTGTCAATCAAAGAGCATGAGCCCCGATCGCATCGTCACCCGCGAATGAATGTGGTACAATGTAAGCATCTGGAACCACTGATCTTTTTCCGCAACAACGTCCCGGGCTCCGACGATAATGGAGGTCGACATGTCAGCGGTCGTTCAAGTCTTCCCGAAGCCCGTCAACAATCAGCAGGGTGGCGCCGACCAGGCGGACCGAGATCCTGGTGAGTACTCGGCCGTCTTCGGCCTGAACAACTACCTGCCCACGACGGACAACCAAGAGCGCAACAGCGGCGACGGCAACAACGGCAGCGGCGACGGCAACCAGGCCGCGCAGGTGCTCGCCGCGCTGAACGCGCCGACGGGGCAGTTCGAATCGTTCGTCAAGGACGTCACGCGCCTGCCGCAGCAGCCCTCGATGGCGATCGGCTCGCACGCCACGAACGCCGCGTTGTGGGGCGGCTGGGTGCAGGGCGACTACGCGACGGAGAACTTCTTCGAAGTGAGCCGCCGCGTCGGCTGGGGTGACTTCCGCTCGTACCAACGGGGCGGCGACAAGTTCATGACCCTCAGCGGCAAGCCGATCACGTTCGCCGAAGACGACATCGGCATCGAGCTGAAGGTCCCGTACGAGCTCGTCGCCGAGCACACCACGGTCGACCAGGCCGACTACGACGCCGTGTGGAGCAACCACCGCGCCGCATACATCAACGAGGGCAACCCGTTCGCGCACCGCCTCGGCGTGTACAGCCTCGAGGGCATGGCGCTCGACTCCGAGTTCGTCTGATCGTCAGTGCACCGTGTGACCCGTCGACCAGACCCAGTCGGTCAGCGGGCGCTCCTCCACCGGTTCCACGAACCGAATCCCAATCCCGCGCATCGACTTCGTCCCCGACGGGCGCGTGTACTGCCACGCCAGGTGGTGCCGCACCTCGCCGTCGAGCGTGATCGCGTCCGGCGCATCCGATGAGCCGCGGATCCCGTTGATCGTCACGCGCACGCGCGAGCCGATCGGCGGCGCCTCCTCCACCTCGATCAACATCCCCCCCTCGGAGATGTTGCGCGCCAGGCCCCGCTGCGGGCCCAGGTCGGTGTCGACCTGCACCGGGACGGCGATCTCCAAGGACAACGAGAGGCGAGAGCCGGAGCGGCGATCGCCCTTGCGGCGGTCGCCCGAAGTGGGGAGCTGACTGGGGTGCGCTTCGTGGCGTCGGTCCATCTGCGACAGAGGGTGCCGATGTCCGACGATGTGGTCAAAAAAACGACTCAGGACGGCTTGTCGAAGAAGTCGCTGATCATCTCCTTGAACAGCGCGAAGATCCGCACGCCCAACACGCCGACGATCGCGCCCATGCACCCGTACATCGCGGGGAGCGTCGAGCTCGTCGACAGCGCCGGGTCCAGCTCGCTGACACCGTAGTAGTACCCGCCGACCGCACCGACCGCCGCGGGCACCATCGACATGAACAGCTTCTTGCGAATCGTCTGCCCGACGGTCTCGCGTTTGTCGCGCTGGCGGACGGCCATCAGGTCCCCTTGAGGTCCTTCACGTCGACCGTCACGCTCACCGGCCCGACCATGACCTTGGCCTTCCCCTTCTGCACCTCGGCCACGTAGCCGCCGCGCCCCGCGAACAGACCCGCGAGGATCGTCACGCGCGAGCCGGGCTCGAGCGTCGCCGCGCGCTCCTCCGCGACCTTCTTCTGCTCCTTGATCGCGTCCTTCACCTGCGTGTGGTCGTTGTCGCGCGACCACGCGAGGAACTCGAGCATCGGCAAGAAACCCGCGACGCACTCCACGGCGGTGCCGATCAGCGCGTCGCTCGCGAGCACCTCTTCGTCCCGTCCGAGCACGGCCTCCGCGAACACCCGATCGCCGGACTTCGGCAACGCCTTCGCCCACCGCTCGACCGCCTCGGCGTCGAGGTCGATCGCCTCCACCGCGTCCGCACCGAGGCCGACGCGCGCGCCGTTCGGGAGCTCCTTCGCGAGCGCCTGCAGTTTGTCGCGCGCCCACTTGTGCTCGAGCTTCTTCGTCGCGTTGTCGCGATCGACCGTCGCCTTGCCCGCGATCTCCATACCGATCGCGAGCCCGTCCTCGTCGAGGCGAAGCTGCAGACACGCGTGTTGGTGGTGCACCGCGATGTCGAACAGGCTCGCGCCGCTCGCGAGGTCGGTGCGGTTGAGCAGCGTCTTGAGCGCCGCGCGCTCCGGTGCCGCGCGCGTGAAGAAGGCCCACTGCGCTTGCACCTTGCGACCGTTCGCCACGGAAGGTGCTTCGTCGGTCGCGCCGAGCTCGAGCGTGGACAGCTCTTCCTCGAGCTCGTCCTGCACCGCGCGCACGAGGGCGAGCAGCCGGTCCTTCGCCTGACGACGCTCCAGCGTGTACGCGTTGGACGACCACTTCTTCTTCGCGAAGGCGTCGAAGTCCGCCGCATCGAAGCCGCCGAACGCGCCTCCGGAGCCGATTGCACCGAGGTTGTTTCCGCCGCCCATGGGAAGGCCGGGGACGCTACGTCATGGCCAAATCGGGCGTCAACCGCGCCCCGGTACGCCGCCGATTCGTCACGATCACGCGACGGATTCGAGGAACGCAAACAACGTCTGTTGCTCCTCGACGCCGATGCGCGTGATGCGGACACCGAACCCACGGAACGGTCCGGCGCCGTCGTCGGTCGTGTACTTGTTCGACTGGTGCCGAACCTCGGCCGCGAATTCGATGCGCGGCCCACGCTCGGAGCCTTGCCCGGGTAGCTCGAGCCGGCAGTCCACACGCGAGCCGATCGGGAGCGGCTTCGGCGACTCGACGAAGACCCCCTCCTTCGACACGTCGCGCGCGGTGAGCGACGCGCGACCCTTCGGGCCGTCGACGCGAATCTTCAGCGTCATCGACCGACGCGGACTCTGGCGACGCTCGTCACTCACGGGCCGGAGCTTAGACCACGCGCGGCTTCTTACGAAACGCCTTCAGGTTCTTCGCGCCGACGCCGAACAACGTCCCGCGAATCTCGGCGATCACCGTGCGGAGGAAGCGCTCGACGGCCTCTTCGCTCTCGGCCGCTGCGCGGAGGACCGGTGACGCCATGCCGGCGATCGTCGCGCCGAGGGCGACGCAGCGTGCGACATCGAGCCCGGTCCGCACGCCGCCGGACGCGACGATCGGTACCCGCTTGGAAGCGGCGCGCGCTTCGAGGATCGCCTCGGGCGTGGTGAGGCCCCACGCGGCGAACGTGTCGCCCATCGTCCGGGCCATCGGCTCGTTCGCGACGCGACCTTCGACGAGCGTCCAGCTCGTGCCGCCACCGCCGGCGCAGTCGAGGCCCTGCACGCCGGCGTCGAGGAGGCGTTTGGCGTCGTCGGTGGGCAGGCCGAAGCCGACCTCGCGCGCGAAGACGGGCGGGAGGCCGTGTTTGTCGAAGTACGTGCAGACCTTCTCGATGCCCTTCAGGACGCCGCGCCAGTCCGTGTCGCCGCCCTCTTGGACGACCTCCTGCATCGCGTTGAGGTGGAGGTAGAGCGCGTCGGCTTGGATCATCTCGACGGCGCGCGCGGCTTCCTTCGGGCCATAGCCTTTGACGAGCTGGACCGCGCCGAGGTTCGCGAACAGCGGGATCGTCGGGGCGACGTCGCGCAGCTCGAAGTCCTTCGCCCGCGCGGGGACCTCGAGAGCGACGCGCTGCGAGCCGACGCCGAACGGGATCTGCACCGCTTCCGCGGCGCGCGCCATGCGTCGGTTGAGATCGCCGCCGCGTTCGAGCCCGCCGGTCATCGGCGACACCATGAAGGGTGCGGCGATCTTCTTGCCGAGGAAGGTGAGCGAGACGTCGACGTCCGCGAGGTTCACTTCGGGGAGCGCGCGCGGGCGGAACCGGATGTGATCGAGCAGGAGCGCGCCGCTGCGTCGACCGGCGACTTCACTGCCACCGTCGAGCGCGGCGTCGATGTGCAGCAGCTTGTCGTTCAGTCGCCGTGGCCCCGACACAGCTGCGACGGTGTTCGAGGGATGCGGCGAGGTCAACGTGCATTTGGCGCCGGGTCGAGCGCCGCGCGGAGCTCTTCGAGCTTGTACGGCTTCGACACGTGCGCATCCATCCCGGCGTCGCGGCTCTTTTGGACGTCTTCGTCCAGCGCGCTGGCGGTCAGCGCGACGATGCGCGTGTGACGGTCGGACTCCATCGCGCGGACGCGCCGGGTCGCTTCGTAGCCGTCGACGTTCGGCATCTGGCAGTCCATGAGGATCACGTCGAAGGGGCCCTCGTCGCGAACGGCCGCGATGACCTCCGCACCGTCCGCCGCGACGCTGGCTTCGATTCCCAAGCGCCGCAGGAACTTCAGGCCGATCGTTCGGTTCACCTGGTTGTCCTCGGCGAACAACACCCGCAGCGCAGTCAGGGGGGCCTCGCTGAGGGTGGACTCGATCATCTCGACGGGTGCGACCTGAGACGCGACGAGCTCGAAGTGAAAGCGAGTCCCGACGCCGACGGTGCTCGACACCTGAAGCTCTCCGCCGTGCAGGTGGACGAGCTGGCGACTGATCGCCAGCCCCAAACCGGTCCCTCCGACCTTGCGACGCGCCGAGTTGTCGAGCTGCTCGAACGCCCGGAAGAGACGCTTCAGATCCGCCGGCTCGATCCCCTGCCCCGTGTCGCCGACCTCGAAGCGCAGCACCTCGTCGGCGGGTTGGGTCACGGCGATCCAGACCCGCCCGCAGTCGGTGAACTTCAACCCGTTGGAGACGAGGTTCGCGATGATCTGCCGGAGGCGATTGGCGTCCGCGAGCACCCACGGCGCGACGTCGTCCGCGACGCGAGCTTCGAGGTCGAGGCCGCGGTCCGCAGCGAAGCGGACGAAGAGATCGCGGACGTCGTGGACGAGGTCGCGGACGTTCATCGGCTCGCGACGAATCTCGACCTTGCCGGCTTCGAGCTTCGACAGATCGAGGATGTCGTTGAGGACGGTGAGGAGCGCTTCGCCGGAGCGTTGGATCGTGCCGACGAGCTGTCGCTGTTCGACGTCGAGCGACGTCTCGCCGAGGAGGGTCGTCATGCCCAGCACACCGTTCATCGGCGTGCGGATCTCGTGGCTCATGTTCGCGAGGAACCGGGCCTTGGCCTCGGCGGCGCGCCGGAGCGCGTCGTTGGTGTCGGCGAGCTGTCGCGTCTGGTCTTCGATGAACCGCTGACGCTCGGCAACCGCGGCGATGTACGCCTCGACGCGACGGTGCCCGGCGACGGACAGGACGGTCACGATGCCGTTGAAGAGGATGCCGTCGAAGGCCCGCACGCCGAGCAGCGCGAGGTCGCCGTCGTGCACGAAGACAAGCTCGGCGCCGTACATGCCGGTCGCGACGATCAACACGACCAGGCCCCACAGCGACGGACCCGGCCGATCGAGGAGGTGCGCTGCGGTGAGGGGGATGGCGGCGAGGTAGAACGTCGAAGCGCTCTGCGTGGGGACCTCTATCCACCCGACGCTCACCACCGTCGCGACGATCGTCGCGAGCATGATGTGGGCGAGGAGACGTCGCGATGAATCGGAGGCTGCGCGGGCGCGCCGGTGAATGACCGCAGCGACGAGGCCCATCGCGAAGGTGAGCGCGGCGCTGACGGTGAGCCCGTTGAAGAGGTTCGTGGCGGTGAGCACGAGGGCGGCGCCGAAGCCGACTCCGCTCAGGAAACGAAGGCTGCGGACCTGGTACCCTCCGAGGTGCCCAACGGCATCACCGTTGGGCGGCGGAAGGAGCGTGCCCTCGGAACGAGCGGAGCGGCCTCCGACGATGGGTGCGCCTCCGAGGCGCTCGCGAGGATCGCTGGGGACTCGGTCGTCGGCTCCACCCGACGGAGCTCGCGATTCGCGGTCCACTTCGGTCGATCCATCGACCGGTTCGGCGGGGATGGGAGGAAAGGAGACGTCAACGGGCTCGAATCGAGCCACCGTCGACGTCGTAGATCCGCAGATCGTCGGGATCCGAGAGGAGAGCCTTCAGCGAGGCGGGCTCCTCGGTGCTCGTCAGGATGACCTGCCCCTCGAGCTTGGCGACGGATTCGAAGAGCTGCCGAGAGCGCGTCTGGTCGAGCTCGGACGACATGTCGTCGAGGAGGAGGATCGGCGGCTCTTCGAGCTGCTCCGCGAGGTGCGTGATCTCGGCGAGCTTCAGCGCGAGGACCAGCGCGCGGTGTTGGCCCTGCGAGGCGCGCTCGCGCGCGGACTTCCCGGCGAGGTGAAGGGTGAGGTCGTCGAGGTGTGGACCGACGGTGGTCTTTCTGCGCTGGCGATCGAGGCCGCGGCGACCCCCGAGCTCTTCGAGGAAGGCGTCGCGCGTCGCTTCGACGTCGTCGATCTCGAGCCCGCGGGAGAGCGACGGCGCGTAGCGGATCTTCAGCTCGGGGGCGGGGGTGCAGATACGCTCGAAGTTCTCGACGACGCGATCGCCGACCTCGCGAACGTACTGCGCGCGCGCCGTCATGATCGCGGCGCCCTCGGCGGCGATGATCTCGTCGAACGCGTCGATCATCGTGTCGGAGCCGTGCTCGGTGAGGACCTTGTTGCGGTCCTTCACGGCCTTGGCGTAGCGCATCGCGCGCTCGAGGTACGCGGGGCGAATGTTGAGGAGCGCGCGATCGAGGAAACGACGGCGACCGTCGGGACCGCCCTTCGCGAGGACGAGATCGTCGGGCGTGAACGCGACCGCGACGGCGTGGCCGAGGAAGCTCGCGGCGGGGACCTTCTTGTCGTCCTTGACGAGCGTGCGCGACGCCCCCTCCAGCGCGACGGAGAGCTGGTGCTGTAGGCCCGTGGTGGCGACGTCGACTTCGACCGCGACCTCGGTGCGCTGCGCCTCGGTGTGGACGAGCGCGCGCCTGGGGACCGAGCGGAGGGGGCGGAGCGCGGCGACGAGATAGAGTGACTCGATCGCGTTGGTCTTGCCCTGACCGTTGGGGCCGATCAGCGCGGTGAAGCTGCGGGAGAATTCGATCTCGGCCGAGCGGATGTTGCGGAAGTCGGTGAGGTGGGCGGAGAGGAAGCGCATCGAGGAACCGGGACCCGGTGAGGATCTGGCCTTCGGGCTAGATCCTCATGGGCATGATCACCGCCCGGTAGCCCTCGCTGCCGACGCCGTGGATGACGCCGGGGGACAGCTCGTCGGTGAGCTCGAACTCGACGACGTCTTCCGTGAGGACGCCGAGGACGTCGATCAGGTAGCGAAAGTTGAAGCCGATCTTCAGCGCGTCCGAATCGTACTCGACCGGGATCTCTTCACGGGCTTCGCCGAGATCCGGGTTGTTGGCGGTGAGCGCGAGGACGTTGTCGGAGAGGTCGATGCGGACGCCCTGGGCCTTGTCCGGTGACAACAGCGACGTGCGCTTGAGGCCGTTGAACAGCGCCTGTCGACCGATCTGCACGCGACGTGACGACGCCTGCGGGATGACCTGCTGGTAGTCGGGGAAGCGGCCGTCGACGAGGCGCATCGTGAGCGTGATGCCGTCCTTTTCGAACACCGCGCTGTTTTCGACGAAGCCGAGCTTTGCGCCGTCGCCGCTCTCGTCGAGGAGCTTCTTCAGCTCGACGAGGCCCTTGCGCGGGATGATGACGCCCTCCTTCATCGCGGGGGCTTCGGCGGTGGGGCGCTCGATGACGGAGAGGCGGTGGCCGTCCGTCGCGACCATGCGCAGGCCCGACGTCCCGGCGACCGGCTCGCAGAAGACGCCGGTGAGGTTGTAGCGGGTCTCGTCGGTCGAGACGGCGTACAGCGTCTTGTCGATCATCTCGCGGAAGACGCGCGCGTCGAGCTCGAAGAAGGGGACCTCGTCGAACGTCGGCAGCGTGGGGAAGGTGTCGGCCGCCATGCCGACGACGCGGTACTTCACCTTGCCGCAGGTGATCTCCACCCACTGGTTCGAGGTCTGCTTGAGCGTGACCTTCTCTTCGGGGAGCGCGCGCACGATGTCGAAGAGCGCCTTCGCACCGAGGGTCATCGCTCCGGTTTTCGTGACCTCGGCTTCGTAGTCGGCGGTGAGGCCGATCTCGAGGTCGGTGGCGGAGACAGTGATCTGCCCCTTGCCCTTCGACTTGATGAGCGCGTTGGCGAGGATGGGCATCGTCGTCTTCTTCTCGACGATGCCCTGCACGCGCTGGAGCGCCTTCACCAGCTCGGGAACGCGGATGGTCAACTCCATGACTCTCTCCCTTTCGAGGAACGCTTCATTGATCTTCTCTTTATTAAGATCTCAGTCGTCGTAGTAGGTCCTGTGATTTCCGGGGAACAGGGACCAACTTTCGGATTTCGTTCGGCTTGTGACGCACGTCAAGGCTGTGAGTCGTACACCCGAGAACTGTGTGTGAATCGCGTCGGCCATTCGCCCACATCCGTCCCCAGTTTCATCCACAACATATCGTGCCTTTCGCGCACTAGAACACAACATGCTGTGGTTTGTCGTCAACATCCCGGATTCGCTTTTGTTTCGCCGACCTAGTCGAGGAGGGCGCGCTCGATGGCCTCGACGTGCCGCTTGATGTCCGGCTCGCTCATCCGCTGGGTGATGCGGTTGAACGCGTTGAGGGCGGTGGTGTGGTCCTTGCCGCCGAGCGCGTTGCCGATCTCCGGGTACGAGGAGCCGGTGTGTTTGCGGCACAGGTACATCGAGATCTGCCGCGGCAGCGCGATGGCGCGGCCCCGCTTCTGCGACTTGAGGTCGGAGACCTTCACGTCGAAGTGCGAGGAGACCGTCTTCACGATCGTCTCACACGTCAGCTGGCTCTTGCCCGGCAGGACGTCCTTGAGGACCTCCTTGGCGAGGTCGATCGAGATCGGCTGGTTCGTGAGCTGGGCGTAGGCGCTGACTCGGATGAGGCAGCCCTCGAGCTCTCGAACGTTGGAACGGACGGACTGGGCGATGAACATCGCGACCTCGTCGTCGAGATCGATGCCGTCCGTCTCGCCCTTCTTCTTCACGATCGCGACGCGCGTCTCGAGCTCCGGCGGCTGCAGGTCCACGATGAGGCCCCACTGGAACCGCGTCCGGACGCGCTCCTCGAGGTCCTTGATCTCGTGCGGGAGCTTGTCCGACGTGAGCACGACCTGCTTGCGGGCGTCGTACAGCGCGTTGAACGTATGGAAGAACTCCGCCTGGCAAGCCTCCTTGCCGGCGATGAACTGGATGTCGTCGATGATGAGGCAGTCACACGCGCGGTAGGTCGCGCGGACCTCGTCCATGCGTTCGAAGCGGATCCCCTGGATCACCTCGTTCACGAACTGCTCGGTCGACTGGTAGACCACCCGGGCCGCCGGGTTCTTTTTCCGCACGCGGTGGCCGATCGCCTGGATGAGGTGGGTCTTGCCCAGTCCCACGCGCCCGAACACGAACAGCGGGTTGTAGGCGTGGCCGGGGTTGTCGGCGACGGACTGCGCGGCGGCGGCGGCGAGCTGGTTCGAGGGCCCGGTGACGAACGATTCGAACGTGTACCGCGCGTTCATCGGGATGCGAGCGCCCGAGGGCGTCTCATCCGGCGCACGGGTCGGTTTGGCCTTCGGCTCCGGCTTCGGGGGCGCCTTTTTGGGCGTCTTCGGCTCGGGCGGGGGCGTCGCGTCGTAGGTCGCGGGCTCCGGTGCGCCGTTGGGTTTCACGCTGATCTCGAGGCGAACTTCGGGCGTGATCTTGCCGAGCTCCTCCTCGAGGACGTGGCGGTAGTGATTGTTCACCCAGTCGACACCGAACACGTCGGGTAGACCGAGTATCAACTGGACGCCGTCATCGCGGATGCAGGTCATCCGCGAGATCCAGGTCGCGTACGCCTGTGGATTGAGGCGGGCTTTGAGGGCAGTCTGGAGGCGTTCCCAGGAACCGGCTGGATGCTCGTGCAAGTCGTCTCTCCCGAAAAGGAATGCGCGCGGTGTGGGAGGGGCGCCCGAGCTGCGGTGTCCCGCAGTTGCAGTTTCGTTTCGTCAACGTTGCGCCCAGCCCCCCGAAGCGGAGCGCGGATCTAGCCGAGGATCGGAATCGGGATCAACCGTGTTTGTCGATCTCGTTTTCGGGCCAACGCGAAGCACTGAGGGAGGGACAAAAAGTTTCGTTTGGCGCGTCGTTGCTTGACACTCCCGGGCCGGACGTGGCGTGAAGGTCGCCCTCCGAGGAGCACGTCATGACGAAGCGAACTTTTCAGCCGTCGAACCTCCGCCGCAAGCGCAAGCACGGCTTCCGCAAGCGCAAGAGCACCAACAACGGGCAGAAGGTGCTCGCCGCCCGCCGCAAGCGCGGACGCAAGCGCCTCACCGTCTCGACCTACAAGAAGTAGCACCCCCTCGCGCCCCGTGCGCTCGCCCGTCCTCTCCGACACCGGGCCGTTCCCGCGCGAAGCGCGGGTTCGTCAGCGCTGGGAGTACCGAAAGATCCACCGAGAAGGCGCGCGTGTGCACACGCCGTCGTTCACGATCGTCGCGCGTCCTACGCTCGCCGACGCGGGCGCGCGCATGGGCTGCGCCGTGAGCCGCAAGGTTGGCAACGCCGTGGTGCGCAACCGCATCCGCCGGCTCCTCAAGGAAATGTTCCGTCGGTTGCGATCCGACTTGCCGGACGTCGACTACGTGTTCATAGCAAAGCCCGAGGCGCGGGCGCTGGTCGTCGGCGGTCTCGGAGCGCTCGTCGACGAGCTGCTCGGTCCCATCGAAGTGGCGGGTCGTCGCGCGTTTGCTCCACGCCGGCCCCGTCCGAGAGGAAAGCGCAAGAAGTGACGCCCGAAGCCCCGGAAGCTCGTCCCTGGCCGTTGGCTTTGTTGTCGTCCGTCCTCGTCTTCCTCGTGCGCGGGTACCAACTCGTGCTCTCGCCCGTGCTGCATCTCGGCGGCGCGCGCTGTCGTTTTCACCCCACCTGTAGCGCGTACGCGATCGCCGTGATCCAAAAGGACGGACCCTTCCGCGGCACCGTGCGTGCGCTGGGTCGAATTTTGCGTTGCCACCCGCTTCATCCGGGTGGATTCGATCCGCCCTGACGAAGGACCCGATGGAAGACGAACACAACAATCGAAGACTCGTGGTCGCCGCCGGGCTCTGCCTGCTCGTGTTGATGGTCTGGCCCATCCTCTTCCCGAAGCCGAAGCAGAAGCTCGCCGCCGGTGAAGACGGAGGCACCAAGACGTCGACGGCAGCGGTCGTCGCCGAGGCGCCGCCGACCACGGACACCAGCACGGTCGTCGCGAAGGCACCGCCGACGCGCCCCTCGGTCGCGCGCGAGGACTTCACGTTCCGCGGGGTCGTCGACGTCGACGGGATGGAGGTCCCGTTCAAGGCGGAGATCACGAACGCCGGCGGCGGCATCGATCAGTTCGTGCTCGAGTCGTACTTCGAGCGTGACCACGAAAACCGCGCGACGACCGACCCGATCGGGCTTTCGGATTCGATCGACGGCATCCGCGACGACAGCGAAGCGGCGTACCGTCAGATGGCTTCGGTCACGTTCTTGGAGGGGACGACGTTCGCGGTGCCCGCGCTGCCGATCTACGAGGTGGTCGAGGCGGACCCCGAAGCCGGGAGGGTGAAGTATCGCTTCCGCTCCGACGACGGCGTGGTGATCGAGCGCGAGTACGCGTTCCGCAAGGACTCGTTCGAAGTGCAGATGGCGGTGACGATTCGTAACGAGTCGAACCGCGAGCACACCCACCGGCTCCAGGTCGGGTCGGCGCTCAAGGCGAGCGACGCGATGGTGCAGGGGGGCGGCTTCTTCTCGCGGTTCATCCCGCCGCCCGATCACCTTCAGGGGTTGTGTTTCACCGACAGCGAGGTGGAGCGGTTCGACGTGAAGAGCCTCGCCGACGAGAAGGAGGCGTTCTCGGAGTCGGTGCGTTGGGTCGCGATGGACCGGCAGTACTTCCTCGCCGCGATCATCGCGCGCGACGGGATGGACCACAGCTGCAAGCTCGGCGCGAAGGAGCGTCGGGCGCGTGCGGGGTTGGTTGCCGAGAAGGTGACGCTCGCGCCGGGCCGAGAGACGCGGCACAAGTTCACGGCGTACCTCGGGGTGAAGAAGCAGTCGCTGCTGACGCAGGTCGACGCGAAGCTCGAGGGTGCGGTCGACTACAAGATCTTCGGGCTGAACCTGGCGCCGCTGTGCAGCTTGCTGCTGTGGATCTTGGCGTTGATCCACGGGTGGACCGGGTCGTGGGGCGTCGCGATCATCGGGCTGACGGTGCTGGTGAAGCTGGTGCTGTTCCCGTTGAACCAGCGCTCCGGCAAGTCGATGCGGGCGATGGCGGCGCTCAAGCCGCAGATGGAGGAGATCAAGAAGAAGTTCCCGGAGGACCGGCAGCGGCAGTCCGAGGAGCAGATGAAGCTCTTCCGCGAGCACAACGTGAACCCGGCGGGTGGGTGTCTGCCGATGCTGATCCAGATGCCGATCTGGTTCGCGCTGTACCGGTCGTTGTGGGTTTCGGTGGATCTGTATCAGCAGGGGTTCTTGTGGATTCCGGACCTGACGACGCGGGACCCGTTCTGGATCCTGCCGGTGACGTTGGTGGTCGTGATGTTCCTTCAGCAGAAGCTGACGCCGAGCACGATGGACCCGATGCAGCAGAAGATCATGATGTACACGATGCCGCTGGTGTTCGGCGGGATGATGTCCGCGCTGCCGGCCGGGTTGTGCTTCTACATCGTCGTGAACACCCTGTTGACCATCGTTCAGATGCAGCTTATCAACAAGACGATGGGGCCCATTGGGAGCCCCGCACCCGCGCAAGAGAGCAAAGCGTAGCGGTCTCACCGGGTGACTTGGGAGCCGGGTTGGTTGCGGCGTCATGCGCTGCCCGCCGGTTGTGAGGGAGCGACAGGCGTGTCGAACACAATCGAATTCGAGGGAACTTCGGTCGAAGAAGCGGTCGAGAAGGCGTGCGCGGCGTTGAAGGTCGAAGCGAGCGCGCTGGACTACACGGTCATCGACGAGGGGTCGGGCGGAGTCTTCGGGCTCGGCGCGCGGCCGGTGCAGATCAAGGTGCGTGCTCCGGACGGTGCTGCGGCGCCGGAAGCGGAAGCGGCGTCGGACGACGACGCCGAGGAAAGCGCCGTGGAGGCGCCGGCGGAGAAGAAGAAGTCGCCGGGGATCGTCGGGCCGACGCCGGAGAAGGCGGCGCAGGCCGAAGAGGTCGCTCGGGGGTTGCTCGAGAAGATGGGCCTCGCGGCGGCGGTGAGCGTGCGGGACGAGCACGAGCAGATCGTGATCGTCATCGAGGAGGCCGAGGGCTCGACGGACGTGGTCGAGGTGCTAGGGAAGAGCCGGCCGCCGGCGATTCCTTCGTTGCAGTTCCTGCTGAACAAGATCGTGAATCGGTTCCCGGACGACCGGAAGCACATCCTCGTGGAGGTGCCCGCGGTGCCGCGTCGTGAGCGTCGTGCGGCGGCGCCGAAGGAGGCTTCGGCCCCGGCGAAGACGGCCGAGCTGGATCCGGATCTCGATCCCACGCTGGTGGAGCTCGGGCGCCGGCTCGCGGAGCGGGCGAAGTCGCTCAACAAGGTGCTGACGGTGCACCCGATGTTGGCGGCGGATCGGCGCGCGATTCACCAGACGGTGACGTCGATTCCTGGCGTGCGGACGGTGTCGGAGGGCGAGGGGCTCTACCGGAAGATGCACGTGGTTCCGGATGAGCTCGCGGGTGGCCGGAAGAAACGTCGGCGCCGGCGTCGTCGTCGCAAGGACGGTGAGGGTCGCGAGGGTGCTGAGGGTCACGAGGACGGTGCGGAGAGCGCCGAGGTGCAGGCCGATGCAGTGGAGCCGACGGAGTCGGCCGAGTTGCAGGAGACCGGGATCTAGGGCAAAAGTTCTCGCGGTGGCGCCGAAGTCGCGACAGGAACGACTCTTCGGCGCAGCCTGCCTCAAGAAGACGCTCGCCGAGAACGGCTCGAGCGAATCTGCCAACAGCATCTATCAAGGCGCGCTGACGGACCTCGGCCTGACGGACGAGGAGGTCGACGTGTATCTGCGCGAGCACGAACAACAGGTCGAGGCGGCCTTGGTTCGGGGCGGAGCGATCTGACGATGGTCGAGAGTTACTCGCTGCGTGAAGTCGCCGAGCTCCTCGGCGTGGACTACGCGACGTTGGAGCGTCGGGTCCGCGAGGGTGCGTTTCCGGGGCGCTTCGTAGTCGAAGGACCGAGCGGTCCCGAGATGCGCGTGCCGGTGGCGGACGTGGAGCGGCTGACCGGCGTGGGTCGACCAGCGTCGAGCTGGCGCCCGGCCCGTCGGCCGATGGAGAGCTTGGTGCCGTACCCGGCGAGCGAGGTGGAGTCGATCTCCTCGGTGCCGGGGCATCGCGTCGTGAGTGGCCTGAGCCGGTCGGATCTAGAGACGCTGCGCGACGCGTTTGTGTCTGCGATTCGCTCCGAGCGCGAGTGGATGATCGAGAGCATGCAGGAGGCGCTCGCGGAGCGTGACCGCACCATCTACGAGCTTCGTCAGGAGATGGGGAGCATGCGTCGCGCGGTGGAAGCGGCGACCTCCGCGTTGGACCGCGTCGAAGGTCGGCTCCGCGCGATGTGGCGCGGCGGCGACGAGCCTGGCTGGGCCGAGGTGCTGGGCGCGGTCGACGCCGAACGCGTCGATGTGGACGCGTTGCTGCGGGAGGTCGGCGAGCTCGAGGCGCTCCTGACCGGCGACAGCGCTGTTTGACGCGGTGCGGCAAGAAACTTGATCGGGACGTCGGTTCGTTCGGGATGGAGCGGCCGAGAGCCGTGACGCGCGGGATTGTGGCGAGCGCCGATCGGACGAGGTCGTCCCTGGGCGTGCGCAGGTGTTGTGCGGTGAGTGAGCGAGCGCGGGGCATTCGCGTGATACAGGGGACCGTTTTCTCGAACGGGTCTGGAGGCAGCGTTCCGGCTGTCGTGTGTCATCTCTTCCGGCGCGTAGGTCGGGCTTTCGTGGCACGTGCCGAGGCGTGTCTGGAGCCTTATCGTCTTCGGGGTGCCGCGAGGGTATCGATGCCGATCGGCGGTGACATTATCGGACCGCGCTTTGCGGCCGCAGGGCATGACATCGTCGTCCGGTGGTGAACGACGCTGCCGGGGGGCGCGGTTGTGTGCATTGGCCTGGTTCGCGTTGAGCAGGCTCGGGCGTGTGGCGCCGGTTGAGAGCACCGTTGGAGCTCGAGAACGGGGTGTGATTGGTTACGAGGCCCGGAACACGATTGCGTTCGGGTTCCGACGGGGTGTGTCGGAGCGTGACTCTCCGATCGAGGTGCGGGATTGCATCTGTTATCCCGGTCGGGACACTAACGGCTCATCCTCGCCGGTCATGCTCGCAGTTCATTTTGCCGTTGGTCTCCGCGCGGCCTTCGGCCGCCCCTCCGGGCGACTCGGTCGCCGGGGTGACTCGACTTCCTCCGTCGCGCGACGTCCAGCGACGAAGATGCCTCGCCGAAGTCCGACCCGTAGTCCCCGACGTCACACACGATGTGGCCAGGCGCGTTCTCATCATCCGTGCCTTTGCTTCGAGGTGCCGCGTAGGAGTTGCTGTGCATGGGTTTTTGGCGGGAGCGGGGATGAGCGTGCCCGAAGGCGGACTGCACGCGGTCTGCGACGGGGTTCGTGTTCTTGGTTGAGTCGTGGCCGGAGACGCGAGCACCAATTGCGGCCTTGAGCCGGAAGCCCAACGTCTCATCATCTAGATGGGCGGCGCCTCCCGTCTCTTAGCCCTTCGCCCATCCTCGGATTGGACGGTCTCGGGCGGTGTTTGGGATGGCGGCGCTCCCCACACGCCCTCTTCGGAACCTACCGGAAGAGAGCGGATCCCCACCTCTCGAGACGCTCGGTCACATCCTCGACCAGCGCAACGGTCGTGTTCGGACGTTCAGCTCGGGGCCCCGCTCTGGTTCGAAGAGAAGCACTCCACCCAGCTTTGACGCGCAGTCTTCTGGAACCCCGCGGTTGGGGGAACCGTCTCGAGCATCCGCTCCGAGAAGTCCGCCGCTCGGGCCGAAACGAAGTCCCGTAGCTACCGCGAGCGTCGTTCGCGAGTGCACCTCGGCAAAGGCCGCGTCGGCAAAGAGATGGCCCAGTCCGCCCTAGCACGCGTAGCCGTAGTCGGGCGGTGGGGCGCCCCGAAGGAGAGCGGGGAGTCACAGGGGTGTTTCACGTGGAACGGCGGCCGTGAGTGTTCGGCCAACTCAAGCTCGGGAACGCGGGCCCAGGGATTACGGCGTCAAACCGTCCGGCGCAGGCTTGCGACAAAGAAGTTCCCCTGGCCCGAGGTCGCCTTCGGCCGCACTCGTGGCCATCACGAAGAAGGGACCCCCGATAGCAGTAGGCAAGCTGTGTTCGACTGTGTCCCACAACCGCACTTGGGTTTGCGGCGAGGGAAGAGCTGCTCCGAACAGCGCCGACGGCCGAATGCGTTGGTGGGCGACCCCATGCGGACGGCCGAGGGCGGGTCCGCTCGTCGAATGCGCAGCCGTTCACAGCTAGCCTTTAGGTGCGCCCTCGCGCCCTCTCGGGTTTCTGGGATTTGGGGCGCAGTAGCGGTCGCAATCCCGTTGCATGGCGGACGAGGACGGGGGACCGGAGGAGGTCGAAGCAACGAGGTCGACAACTCCGCTCTCGTGTTCGCAACCTCGCGGCTGCCATGGTGGTGCGCTGAGACGACCTCAAGAGGGGGGTGAAGTTCACGACCTTGCGTCGCCAGTCCGTCCTCCCCTGGTGCTCGTCAACCTGGAGCCCAAGGCCGCCGCGTGTCCGGCCCAGTTGAGCGGGGACCACCCAGCTGAAGGAGGTTGCTACAGTCACCATCGTTCCACGTGGAACACGAAGCCACGCCGTTGCCCGAGACCTACATGCTGGGGCGCCGCTCCGACGGGCCGGGGATCTGTAGAATCGGGGTCGGCGGGTGCGCTACCACACGAACGTCCGTTCCGAGCACTCCCACGAATGAGGCCGACTCGCTTCCTTCGCCGAACCGACCCCGACTACGTTGCGATCACAGTACATCGCCGTGTCCGTTGCAGCCTCAACAATCCAGCCAAACGGCCGGAACCGTCCGCTAGTGGGACCAGGCTTAGGTCCGAAGCCGATTGGCAGGGAGCTAAGCGCACCACAACTCTGCGGCCTAGGTTCGCATCCGAGCTGCGAGTCAGCAGGACCGCAGGTGACTGCAAGCTAGAGCCATACATACCGAAGAATCCTCGAGACCATATGTCCGCAGCACGCCCTGGGGCTCAAGGCCTCGAACTCGGACGGCAGCCTCGGGTCCGTTTAGTTGACACGTCCCGCTCAGGAATACGTAGCGGTCGCTCTGCCTCCGCTTCCCTCGTTGGAAGCGCGTTCAGCAAACCGCCGTCCAGCCTGCCGCCGACGAAGCGCGCAATCGGACGTTTCGAACGAGGGGACCAAATCTGGAGTGTCGAACTTTGGGTTGCGAGGCTCGTCGTCGTTGGAGGCCACGCTCGGGCCGAGCACCGAGAGGTCGGCGAACGGTTGTTGGATCTGCAAAAGTCCCGACGTACAGACGGGCTTCCACATGGGTTGGGGCCAGCATTCAGACTCGCGCCACCGTTCCCTGTCCCACCGCTCTTTATGGTCCCGCGGGCCTTAGACTCCCTCCGGGAAGCCTCGCTCAACAACAACCAGGACCCCCTTGATTCCGAGATCTAAGTCAGGATCGGCCTCAACCCACTCTCCCAAACTCCTCCACCCCTCGAACTCCAACTGGCCATCTCGTTCCACGTGCAACGCTCCGATGCCAGCACCTGTGAATTGTCCCAAAGACCAGCTGAGAATCACCAAGTCCCCAATATCCGTATACGTCCACGCTGCCCGCCCCAATTCCAACTCGCGAGTCTTCACAGGTCATCCACAGCCCTCGTCCCGACACCTACATCACCGATCGCCGCCACCCGACGGACCTCACCGTGCGAACGCACGCGAACGCCGTCCCCTCGCATCTCTCCCCCTTCCCGCCGAACCCTGTCGCCCGACTCGAGTTCCTCTAGCGCCTCCGTCGCCTCTCGATCTCGGCGTTCGGATACCCAACGCTCCAGGCCGCCCCACGTACAGACCCCCACGACCAGCTTCCGTTTCCCCTCCGGTCGCTTCCACAGCACCACACCATCCGGCCCTGGCGATCCCGATCGAACCCAACTCACATGAAGCGCGTTCCAACGCCGCCCGGCCTTATCCGAGATCCGCTGCGTGAGCGGCCCGGGGCGCACAGACCATGTGAAATGGCACCAATCCTTAGGGCGCTCCGCCAACGCACAAGTGCTCCGCTCCGGGCACGGACCCCCGACCCGACCCTGAACACCATCCCGAAGGCCTTGAACGAACGCGCCCCCCTCTTTGGTCCCTCGTTCCACGATCAACAGGCGACCACTTCGCAACGCCCGCACCAAACGATCCCGTCGCGCCCCTGAAGACCCCGCCCATTCCAGCGCCGAATAGGGCAGCACCGCCTCGCCGCCCTCATCCAGATGCTTCGACATATCGCCCCGCACCAACGTCGGAGCCTCCACGTCGAACGCAGCGAAGAAGTCGGGCGCCTCTTCGAGAATCTTCGACGCCGCGTCCACCAGCCGAACCGGGCGCCCCGCCGCGCCTGCGACCAGACCAAACGGACCCAGCCCGGACCCCAGCTCCACGAGCACCCCCGAGCCCCCGCGAAGCAGCCGCCGCGCTACGAACACCGAGCGCCAACCGTAAACTAGCGCCCGGACCGCCAGGTCCGCCTTACCCGCAAACTCCCCGCTCGGCGCTGCGCCGGCGCTCCGGTTCAGTTGTTCCGAGAGTTGCCGATACGCCGAAGCCAGCTCGTTCACCGGCGCCGACTCCAAATCCCACCCGAGCCAAGCCAGAACCCGCTCCTCGTAGTAGGCGCCTACTTCATCGTCCCGCAGCGTCCAAAGCGGATGGTTCACGGTCAGGACTTCGACTTCTTCTTCTTCTTGGTGGTCGGCTGACTCTTCGTCCGAGAGCTTCGCGCCTCGAACGCCGCGATACGGTCTTCGGCGTCCTTCGGAGGACGCCCCGGCCCACCCGGCACCCAACGCCCTACCCGCGACCGCGAACCCTTCGCCTTCTTCCCGAGCGACTCGACCCGCTGGGATAGCGCCCGGATCTCCTGTCGAAGCGCCGCGATCTCCTCGAGGTACACCTTCTGCGATGCCTCGACCGCCTTCGTCACCTCGAGCTGCATGTGATAGCTGAGCTCCTCACCCAGCGCCGCGGCGTACTCACCGACTCGATTCTTCCTCGGTCGACCCATCCCAGACTCCCGACGACCGAACAGCGGTCCTCATCCTTACCGCTACCACCCGCCCCCGTCCGGAGCAAAAATCCGAACATTCTACTCAGTAGAATCCGAAGGGATCTCGGCGACCGCCGCCCGACACGCCTCTTCGACCTCGCGATTCCCGTCCGCACGAAGCCAAGCCAAGAACTCCACCGACGCACGCCCTCCCCGAATCGGCGAGGCCATCAAACCCGAAACCCCGAGCCCTGCCGCGACGACATCCGCCATCAGCGCTTCCACCGTCGTAAGCAACGCCGACGCCGACTCCATCCCCGACCGCTCCAGCCCCTCGAAAAGCGGCTTCACCAACACCACCAACTCCACGCGAGCATCTGTGAACAACGCGCACAGAATCGGAATCGCCTTACGCAGCGACAGGTTCGACAGGTCCGCCACCGCAAGATCGATCCCGGGCGACAACGTCTCCGTCCGCACGTCGGAGATGTTCGTTCGCTCCAGGTTCACCACCCGCGGGTCCGTCGACAGCCGTCCACGTAGCTGACCGAACCCAACGTCCACCGCGTAGACCCGCGCTGCGCCGCGCTGCAGCAAGCAGTCCGTGAAGCCTCCCGTCGAAGCCCCCGCGTCTAGCGCCACGCGTCCGTCCACCTCGACCCCGAACCGCTCTAGCGCCGCCTCCAGCTTGTACCCGCCCCGGCTCACGAACTTCATCGCCCGCCCACGAACGTGCACGCGGGCAGACGCCGCCACCGACGTCCCCGCCTTCGAACAGACCGCATCGTCGACCACGACCTTCCCGGCCATGATCAGCCCCCGCGCTACTCTGAGATCTTCCGCGAGCCCCCGGATTACGAGCTCGTCATCGAGGCGGCGCTTCGGCGACCGCGCCATCCTCAACCCACGTTCATGAACCGCAGGTAGAGATCGACATCGTCCTTGTCGTGCGTCTTCTCGAGGATGTCCCGAAGCTGCGTCACGCGCTCCGCCGGAAGCTCCTCGAGGAAGTCGAGGTCCGCATCCGTCAGCCCGTCGTCGTGCTCGACCTCGAAGAAGTCCAGCGCCTCCGCCAGCAACCCGCGCTTCGTGTACAGGTAGTTGCGAATCAACTCCGCGAGGATCTCCTCCGGAACGTCCGCCCCTTCCTGCATCGACCCGAGCAGCTTCTCCACCCGCACCGCGTTCTTCTTCGCGTTGCTGAGCGCAAACGCGCCGCCCTTCTTCGCCTTCACCCCCGCCCGACGGAACACTTCCTCCCGGAACTTCTTCGGCGAAGCGAAGATGATCTCCGCAAATCGGTCCGTCGTCTGCTCGAGCAACAACTCCCGCGCGCTGGCCATGGAGCGATCCGCCTAACCGAATCGCTCGCGCGGAGCAACGATCACGGCCCCTCGAACTCCAGCTTCACGACCTTGTTCTCCCCCGGCCGCACCTCGACCTCGATCGTCCGCTGCTCGTCCGCCCGCTTACCGACGATCCGATGCCGACCCGGGTACACCGCGATCTCCTGCACCGGCGCCGCGCCGACCTCCGTCCCGCCCACCACGATCTGCACGTCCTCGGAGTCCGCAAACACGTGCAGGTAGCCGTAGTTGTCCGCGGCGACTTGCGCCGACCCGATGTAGATCCCCGCCGCCACGCTCAAGAACACCAACGCCGCCATCACCAACGCAAACCAACGCCACGTCCCGAGCACCGCCGACGCCAACCCCAGCGCCCCGGTCGCCGCGACCGAACCTCGGCTCGGTGACGCCGGCGGTGGCGGTGCCGGTTTGATCCGCAAGTCGGGATCCGTCGTCTCCTCGAGCAGCTCGAACCCCGCCTCCAGAATCTGCCGGTGTCGCGCCGGATCGTGCCGCGCACGCGTCAACGCCAAGTCCCGCGACGCGAGCTGACGTTCGAACAGCGTCGCCATCCACTCCGCCAGCTCGTCCCGCGCCGTCGCCCGGTCTCGCGCGTCCGACTTCAACAACGCATCCCGCATCTTCCGCGCGTCGCGGTAACGCCACCGCGGCGCCTTCCGCAGCGCGCGGAACGCGACCCACGACAGCCCCCACGGCAAGTCCGGTCGCACCGCCCGCGGGAACGGCACCTGACACGCCATCACCGCCTTCACGGTGTCGTAGTCACTCGACCGAAAGAACAACCGCCGCTGCGTCAGCATCTCCCACAGCACCACGCCCGCGCTGAAGATGTCCGCGCGCTGGTCGACGTTCTTGAAGTTCACCTGCTCCGGCGACATGTACGCGTACTTGCCTTTGAGCACGCCCGCGCGCGTGCGCGAGATCTGCGCCGCCGCCTTCGCGAGCCCGAAGTCGAGGAGCTTCACCCCCCCGTCGAAACCGACGAGCACGTTCTGCGGCGACACGTCGCGGTGAATGACCTCGAGCGGTCGCCCCTCGAACGTGGCTTCGTGGTGGGCGTGGTGGAGCGCGTCCAACACGTCCGCGACGATCGTCACCAGGTGCTTCGGCGGGATCCGCACCCCGAGCTCCGCGCACCGATCGCGGATCTGTCCGAGGTCGCGACCGAACACAAACTCCATCGCGAGGAAGTGCGTGCCGGCCTCTTCGCCGACCTCGATCATCTCGACGATGCTGTCGTGCCGCAGGCAGGAAGCGATCCGCGCCTCCTGAATCAGCATCTCGATCAGCTCTTCCTCGTCGACGAGGTCGCTCCGGATCGTCTTCACGACGACCGTCCGCTCGTACCCCCGCTTGCCGAAGACTTGCGCGAGGAAGATGTCCGCCATCCCGCCGACGGCGAGGCGTTTGATGAGCTTGTAGCGCCCGATGCGCCCCTCGCTCGCGGCCGCTGGCATCACCACCGGCTCTTCCTCGTTTCGGCGCGCATGGCTGGCGGCCGCCATCGTACCCAAGCGCGCCGGTCAAGGCACCTGGGGTGCGCGCGCCACTCAGAACAGCGACAGCTGCGACAACATCGTCCGCAGCGGCTCGAACGACCGACGGTGCCAAGCCGTCGCCCCGTGCGCCCGCAGCGCCGCGAGGTGCTCGGCCGTCCCATACCCTTTATGCCGTTCGAACCCGTACGCCGGAAGCTCCGCCCCCGCCCCGACCATGATCGCGTCGCGCGCCTCCTTCGCCAGGATCGACGCCGCCGCAATCGACAGCGAACGCGCGTCGCCCTTCACGAGGTTGTGTTGCGGCATCCGAACTTCGGGGATCTCACGCGCGTCGAGGAAGAGCTCCTGAACCTCAACCTGCGCCTGCACCGACTCGAGCGCGCGCCGCATCGCCATCAGCCCGGCGCGCAGCACGTTGTAGCGATCGATCTCCTGCACCGAAGCCTCCGCCACCGCCCACGCCACCGCGTGCTGGCGGATCCGCTCGGCGTGCGCCGCCCGCGCCTTCGCGGAGAGCGACTTGCTGTCGTCCACCCCCACGAGCTCGGCCGCTCCCGCCTCGTCGATCACCGCGCACCCCGCGACGATCGGGCCGGCGATCGGACCCGCGCCGGCCTCGTCGAGCCCGGCCACCACGACTTGCCGCGACCACGCCTCGCGCTCCAGCTCCAACAGCGTCTCGTGTCGCGCCTGCCGGTCCACGCTCCGACCCGTAGCGCGATGGGGATCCGCCGTCACTCGATGACCGCGTCTACTTCGTGAGGATCTGCAGCGGGTCCCGCCCACGATGTCCCCCGACCGTGCCGTCGCGAAGGCCTCGATCGCCCCGCTCGCCAGTCCAGCCGCTGCACCCGCAGCTCACCGCCGCTCCATTCTTAGAAGTACAGGTGCGTCGAGTCGACGTTCATCCCCAGCTCGCCGTCGCCGTCGTAGACCAGCGTCACCTCACCGCTCGGGACCGCAGCACGCCGGAGGCGGCCCGACACGTCGAGGAGTGCATCGAGTCGACGTTCATCCCCAGCTCGCCGTCGCCGTCGTAGACCAGCGTCACCTCACCGCTCGGGACCGCGGCGCGCCGGAGGCGGCCCGACACGTCGAGGAAATACAGCGCGTCCCCCGCGATCACGACGATCACGTCCAAGCCGCCGATGCGCACCGGCGGACTCCCTGATGTCCCCGGCACCGCGCCTCGTCGTCTGGCCACCGCAAGCACACAAACGACTCCGACGCGTGCAGGTTCAGGCCGTCCACGGGCTCCAGATCCGTGGGCGGGCTCCCGTCTCTCGGCAAACGGGTCAGCCAGAGGCGATAGAGGCAGTAGACGGCGTCGTCGGTCGCCTCGACCTCCAGGCACGCCATGTCGATCAGGAAGACCTCCTGCGTCGCCCCGTCCGTCTGGTTCAGGTACGACGTCCGGTCCTCCCAGACCGCCGACTACAGCCAGCGTCCTCGGGCGGTGAAGTCGTTGACCTCGTCCAGGCCCGGCGAGGGCCACCCGCCCTCCACCGGCACGCGGTCCACGTTCCCCCCGTCCTCCGAGTAGTCGACGAAGGACCCGACGACGAACGCGTGCGGCCAGACCCGCACGTCGACGAGCCACCGCGGCGCGCACTCCCCGGCCTCGCAGCGGACGCCTTCGCCCACGTCTCCAGCGCCGGCGCCATCGGAGCGGATCGCGGTTCGCCTCCGCAGGCGAAGACGAGTCCGGTGAGCACAACATCGTTCGCTTCTTGCGCGTCCCCGAACGCAAGCGCGGTGTCGCCGCGCACCACCTCATCGCCCCGCGCTTCGTCCGGCGTTCGTCCGGCGGACCTCCGGGCTGGCCATCCCGCGTCCGCCGGATCATCATCGCGCCGTGCCGCCCCTCCCGATCCTCAATGGCCGTCGCTTCGGCTGCACGCAGTGCGGCAACTGCTGCCTCGAGCCCGGCTACATCTTCATGACCTTCGTCGAGGTCGAGCGCATCGCGGAGCACCTCGGGATGACCGTCGGCCGCTTCAAGACCGACTTCGGCCTCGAGTGGGATCCGAACAGCGGGCAGTTCGAGATCGACGCCACCGACGGCAACGGCTGCCCCCTCCTCACCCCCGACCTCGGCTGCTCCGTCCACGACGTGAAGCCGTCGCAGTGCCGAACCTTTCCGTTCTGGGACGAGCTGCTCGACGACCACCGCGCGTGGGAGGACACGAAGCGCTACTGCCCGGGGCTCGACGCGCCCGGCGGCCGCCTCTACTCGAAGCCCGAGATCCGCGCCCTCCAGTCCGGCGAAGGCTCCACCTGACCCGCACCCAAAGACCTGATCATTCTTCCAGTAAACGCTTGCCGAGCCTCCGGCGAGTCACTAGATCAACAGCCCGGATGGTCGCCGAGATCGAGGTCCGCGGGGCGCGCGAGCACAACCTCCAGGACATCACCGTCAAGCTCCCCCGCGACCGGCTGGTCGTGATCACGGGGGTCTCGGGCTCCGGCAAGAGCTCCCTCGCGTTCGACACGATCTACGCCGAAGGCCAGCGCCGCTACGTCGAGTCGCTCTCCGCCTACGCGCGGCAGTTCCTCGACCAGATGAACAAGCCGGACGTCGACGCCATCGAGGGCCTGTCGCCGGCGATCTCCATCGAGCAGAAGACCACCTCCAACAACCCGCGCTCCACCGTCGGCACGGTCACCGAGATTTACGACTACCTGCGCCTCCTCTACGCCCGCATCGGCAAGCCCGCTTGCCCGTCGTGCGGCAAGCCCGTGGAGCGTCAGACCGTCCAGCAGATCGTGGATCAGATCCTCGCGAACGACGCGAAGACCAAGGTCATCCTCCTCGCCCCGATCGTCCGCGGCCGGAAGGGGGAGTACAAAAAAGAGCTCAACGGGCTCCGGCGCGACGGCCTCACGCGCGTCCGCATCGACGGCAAGACCTACGACCTCTCCGAAGACATCAAGCTCGACAAGAAGCGCAAACACGACATCGACGCGGTCATCGATCGCGTCGTCGTGAAGCCGGACGCCAAGGGCCGTATCACCGACTCCATCGAGCTCGCGCTCCGCCTCGGCGAAGGCCTCGTCCGAGTGAACTACCCGGACCACGATCGCGAAGACCTCCTCTCCGAGAAGCTCGCCTGCCTCGACTGCGGCATCTCGATGCCGGACATCGAGCCGCGCACGTTTTCGTTCAACAGCCCGCACGGCGCCTGCCCGAACTGCACCGGCCTCGGCGAGCTGTCGTTCTTCGACGAGGACCTCGTCGTCCCCGACCCGAACAAGTCCCTCGCGAACGGGGCCATCGCGCCGTGGGCCGGCAAGCAGGTCTGGTACGGGCCGGTGCTCGAAGCCGTCGCCAAGCACTACAAGAAGTCGACGAAGACCCCCTGGAAGAAGCTCCCCAAGTCATTCCGCGACACCATCCTTCGCGGCTCAGGCGACGAGGAGATCGAGATCGTCTTCGAGGGCGACGGTCACAACTACACCTACTCGAAGCCGTTCGAAGGTGTGCTCAACTCGCTCGAGCGCAAGATGAACGAGACCGACTCCGACAACGTCCGCGAGGGCCTGTCGGAGTACACGACGATGCGCGCGTGCCCCGAGTGCGAAGGCGCGCGGCTCCGGCCCGAAGCGCGCGTGGTGAAGGTCGGCGGCCGCCCGATCCACGAGGTCACGAGCCTCTCGATCCGCGAGGCCACCGACTGGTTCCGCAGCCTCCAGCTCGAGACGCGCGACGCAGAGATCGCCGCACGCCTCCTCAAGGAGATCGACGAGCGCCTCGGCTTCCTCGTGCACGTCGGCCTCGACTACCTCAACCTCGAACGCCGCGCCGGTACATTGAGTGGAGGCGAGTCGCAGCGCATTCGCCTCGCGACGCAGATCGGCCGCGCGTTGGTCGGCGTGCTCTACATCCTCGACGAGCCGTCGATCGGCCTGCACCAACGCGACAACCAGCGCCTCCTCGAGACGCTCGTCCGCCTCCGCGATCTCGGCAACACGGTGCTCGTCGTCGAGCACGACGAGGAGACGATCCAAGCCGCGGACTGGGTCGTCGACATGGGGCCCGCCGCCGGTCGCCTCGGCGGGCAGGTCGTCGCGGAGGGCCCGCCGAAGAAGATCCTCGCGTCGAAGAAGTCCCTCACCGGGCAGTTCCTCTCCGGCAAGCTCACGATCGACGTCCCCCCGGAGCGTCGCACCCCGCGCAAGGAAGCGCTCGTGGTGAAGGGCGCGAAGGGCAACAACCTGCGCGACATCGACGTGTCGTTCCCGCTCGGCGTCTTCACGTGTGTGACCGGGGTGTCGGGGAGCGGCAAGTCCACGCTCGTCAACGACACGCTCTACGCGTCACTCGCGCGCGACATCTACAACGCGAAGGCGAAGCCGGCGCCGCACGCGAAGATCGACGGGCTGAAACACGTCGACAAGGTCATCGACATCGACCAGTCCCCGATCGGCCGCACGCCGCGCTCCAACCCGGCGACGTACACCCAGCTCTTCGGACTGATCCGCGACCTCTTCGCGAACCTCCCGGAGTCGAAGATCCGCGGTTACAAACCGGGGCGCTTCAGCTTCAACGTGAAGGGCGGCCGCTGCGAGGCGTGCCAGGGCGACGGCATCCTCCGCGTCGAGATGCACTTCCTCCCGGACATCTACGTCACGTGCGAGGTGTGCAACGGGCGCCGCTACAACCGCGAGACGCTCGAGGTCACCTACCGCGACAAGTCGATCGCCGACGTGCTGGAGATGACCGTCGACGAGGCGCTCGAGTTCATGCAGCCCATCCCGACGATCGCGCGGAAGCTGCAGACGCTCCAGGACGTCGGACTCGGTTACATCCACCTCGGGCAGCAGGCGACCACGCTCTCCGGCGGCGAGGCGCAGCGCGTGAAGCTCGCGAAGGAGCTGTCGAAGCGCTCCACTGGCAAGACCGTCTACATCCTCGACGAGCCGACGACCGGCCTGCACTTCTCGGACATCAAGAAGCTCCTGGAGGTGTTGCACCGGCTGGTGGACCAGGGGAACACGGTGATCGTCATCGAGCACAACCTCGACGTCATCAAGACCGCGGACTGGATCATCGACCTCGGCCCCGAGGGCGGCGACGGCGGCGGGACGATCATCGCGGAGGGGACGCCGGAGCACGTGGCGAAGGTGAAGGGGAGCTTCACCGGGACGTTCGTAGACCAGGCGCTGAAGCAGGCGGCGAAGCACGCCTCGCCAAGACGCAAGAGATCGGCGAGAAAGAAGACAGGGACCTGACCATGGTGAGCGCAGCGACGATCGACCCCACCCGTGATCTCTTCGACGAGATCGACAACCTGAAGAAGGAGCTCAACGCCGTCATCCTGGCGCACTACTACCAGGACCCGGACCTCCAGGACGTCGCGGACTTCATCGGCGACTCGTTGCAGCTCGCGCAGGAGGCGGCGAAGACGAAGGCCGACACGATCGTCTTCTGCGGCGTCCACTTCATGGCGGAGACCGCGAAGATCCTGAACCCGAGCAAGCTCGTGTTGCTCCCGGACATGAAGGCCGGCTGCTCACTCGCGGACGGCTGCCCGCCCGACGCCTTCGAGGCGTTCTGCAAGCAGCACCCGGATCACTACGTCGTCACGTACGTGAACTGTTCGGCGCGGGTGAAGGCGCTGTCGGACGTCATCGTCACGTCGTCGAACGCGAAGAAGATCGTCGACCGCATCCCCGCCGACAAACCGATCCTCTTCGCGCCGGACCAGCACCTCGGTCGCTACCTCATCCGCGAGACCGGGCGGGACATGTTGCTGTGGCCCGGGTCGTGTCAGGTGCACGAGATCTTCTCCGAGAAGAAGCTGCTCCAGCTGAAGGTGCGCCACCCGGACGCGCTCGTCGTCGCGCACCCCGAGTGTGAGGCGTCGGTGCTGAATCACGCCGACCACATCGGGTCGACGCGCTCCATCCTGAACTTCGTCGTCGACACCGAGGTGAAGGAGCTCATCATCGCGACGGAGCCCGGCATCATCCACCAGATGGAGAAGCTCACGGAGGGGCAGGGCAAGACGTTCATCCCGGCGCCGCCCGACTCCTCGTGCGCCTGCAACGAGTGCCCGCACATGAAGCTCAACACGCTGGAGAAGCTGTACCTGTGCATGCGCCTGCAAAGCCCGTCCCTGGAGATGGACGAAGCGCTGCGGGTGAAGGCGCTCGAGCCGCTGCAGCGGATGCTCGACTGGAGCTGAGCCGAAAGTCTCGGGGACGCTCAGGGGAGATCGGGGAAAGCGCGCAACGCGGTGCGCGGGGTCGCCGATAACGACGCCGGTCCCCATGGCGATCCCGTTCCACACCGACCAGGCGCTCCGCGAAGCGCTGCTCGAGAACGTCGGCGTCTCCAGGCTCTCGGCCGACGACCTCACCTACCTCCAGGCGGCGGTCCGTGAGCCCGACGTCAGCCTTCGCGCGCTCAACGCGGCCGATCTGAGCGACGGCGAGCGCGCCATGCTCGCGACCTTGATGCTCCTCGACGCGCGCCCCTCCCACGCGGCGCAAGCCCGGATGTCGCAGAACATCGGCGCGTTTCTGCGGGGGCTCTTCGAGGAGACCGACGACATTCGCGCCGTGCTGCGCGAAGCCGACTTCGGCCAAAACCCGTTCTACGGTGGCCCGGCCGTCTTCGACGTCACGGCGGACGGGTTCTCGCTCGAGCAGCGCTCGGGCATCGCCATCCGTCGCGATGACGACGGCGCGCTCGACGTCAGCGAGGCGCAGGGCTGGAACCCCGAGGCGCTCGAAGCGACGCTCCACGCGATCGATAACGCGATGCGCCACGGCGACGACCCGCTCACGACGCGCCTCCGCGGGATCACCGACCAGGCCATCGGCACGATCCTCTCCGACGCCCACGCCGCGCTCTCGTCGATCCTCGAAGCGAAGCAGGCGCGCGTCGAAGCCGGCCGCGTCATCCTCGACGAGCCTGGTCGGCTCGACGTCGCGCGTCCGCCCGGCGAGATGAACCCGGCCGACATCGACGCGCTCGGCCTCGCGCTTCAGCAGATGAGCGACCTCGAGTCGCCGGCCGAGCCGCACGACGCGCCCTACGACGTGCGCGATGTGTTGGCGCGGCTGGGAGACCATCCGGAGCTCGTCGAGCAGAACGCCTCGACGCTGTCGGCCGCGCTCGCCGCGCTCGGCCCCGAAGGGAAGCTCGATCGTGTCGTGTTCGAGCAGGTCGGCGCGCCGGGTACGGTCGTCGCCGCGTTGATGATGCTCCGCGCGATCGAGGAGGGTCTCGATCAGCCCGAGCTGCGCGACCACTTCCTCGCGGCCGGGTCGGCGCCGGCGCTGGTGAACCGACTCGTCGAGCACTACGCGCTCCACCTCGTGGAGGCGAGCCTCGGTCGTCAGCTCGACGAGCTGCGGGACGAAGATCCCTACGGGCTCTCGTTTGGTGCCGACGATGAGCTTGCGCCGCGCGCGATCTCGGCGATCCAGGCGCACCCCGCCGACGGGCCCGTCGCGTCGTACGTCTTCGAGACCCGGTGGGGGCAGCACGAGGTTTCGGCCGAGGGGCTGAAGCGCCCCAACGACGAGCGCCCGATCCCCTTCGCGTCGCTGAGCCCGCAATCGCTCCGCAACCTCGCGAACATCCTCGCCGCTGCGTCCCCGAGCGAGGACGGTGGCCTCGGGTACCTCCGCGCGCGCGACGAGATCGAACGCGGTGGCACCACGATGGGGTCGCTCCTCGACGACGTTCGCACCACGCTCACCGACAAACTCACCGCCGCGGTCGACGCACGCGCCAAGCTCGCCGAAGCGCTCGCGCCGCTCGCGAAGATCGAGGTGCGCGATTGAGCGTCGAGGCGTTCGTCGTCGCGCTCCGCTCCGCGCTCGCCCCGCGGCGCGGCCTCGTGCGCGACCACTTCTCGATCGCGTTCGCCGTCGTCGATGGGGCGGGCTTCACGGTCGACACCCGCAAGTCCGAGGTCATCGAGCGCCGCTACCGCGCGGGCTGTGATCTCTCGATCCTCTGCAACACCGCGACGCTGGAAGCGATCGGGACGGGTGCGTTCGACGCTTCGAACCCCGGCACGCTCTTTCGCTGGGGCGGTGACGCCAAGGTGTTCGCGCGTCTGCGTGAGCTCCTGAACGGCGGCCAGTCGATGGTCGCGCTCCGCGCCGCGCGCTGACGCTCAGCTTCGGTCAAACGCTGTCACGGACGATCGCGCCGCCGACGCCGATACCCCTGACGTGCCGATCGACTTCGACCGCGGCCTGCGCCGATCGCTGCGCGACCACGCGGACGCGTCGACGTTCACCGCGGAAGATCTCGCGTACCTGTCGGCGGTCGTCCGTGATCCCAGCGTCTCGATCCGCTCGATCAACGCCGCCGCCTACGACGATCCCGACCGCGCCATGCTCGCGACGCTCTTGCTCGTCGATCACCGTCCCCAGCTCGCCGCGCGCGCGCACGTGGTCGACAACCTCGGCGACTTCATCGACGCCCTCCTCTCCGAGATCCACGATCCGCGCGCCGCGCTGCGCGAGGAAGCCTTCGGCCACGACCCCTTCGCGAAGCACGTCGGCGTGGTCGATCACGACAAACGCGGGGTCACGCTCTGCGCGCACCCGCATGTCCGGCTCTTCCGCGACGAAGACGACGACGTAGACACGGCTACACCGCGGAGCTGGAGCCCCGAAGCACTACAGGCGGCGAGCGAAGCGCTCGGTGCGGCGCCGACGAAGCGGATGCTCATCGACGCGCGCGCCGTCGTCGACGCCGAGCTCGATCGCAAACAAGCCCTCGTCGAGGACGGACGCATCGTCCTCGACGACCCCGGCCAGCTCGATCTTCCTCGCCCCATCGGCGAGATGGCGGCGGCGGACATCGACGCCGTCGGCGCGGCGCTCGACCGCGTCGCCCAGCTCGAAGCCGCGAAGCCCGCGAAGAAGAAGAGGCGCCCCGACCACACCCGCGACGCGCTCGCGTTGTTCGCGGCCCACGTCGCCGAGCACGACGCCACGCTCGTCGACGTGCTCGCCGCGCTCGAACCCGAGGACGTCGTCGACGGCCCCGTCCACCGGGCGGCCGGCCTCGGTCGGATCGCGACCGCGCTCCTGATCGTGGCGCGCGCCATCGACGCCTACGACGAGGTTTTGTCCGCCGCCGACCTCCTCGCCGCCGCGAAGCACGACGACTGGCCGCCCCAAGTCCGCGACCGCGTCGAACATGATCTGTTGGCCCTGATGAACCCCGCGCCCTATCCGCTCGACGAGGGTGTGTACCCCGGCCTCCCTGCGTGCGACCCGGTGCGCAGCGTCGCCGCGTTCCCCGACGATGCAGCGCGCCCCGTCGAGGGGTATCGGCTCCGCACCGACGGCGCCGAGGCGACGTTGCGGCTGGAGGGTATCGAGGGGCGGCGCGGGTTCGTCGCGTTCGACGCGATGAGCATCGATGCGCTCCGCACCTTGGCGGTTTGCGTTGGGCAGCTGGCGCCCACGGATCACGGGGGCCTCGGGTACTTGCGCGCGCGGGCGTCGATCGAGCGCGGCGGCGTCACGCTGCCGGAGATCCTCGACGCGGTGCTGAAGACGCTGGACGACAAGGTCACGGCCGAGCTCGAGGCGCGTGCCGCCGTCGCCGCGAAGCTCGCTCCGCTCGCCGCCCTCCCGTGACGGGTCAGTAGTGCGGCGGCTTCTCGTTCGTGGGGACGTCCACGATCGCGAGCACCTGTTCGAGGGTGTGCTCCAGTCGCTCCACGCGTTTCTGCAGCACGTCGATGGTGCGGTTCGCCCCGAGGAGCTCCGCGTCGAGCTTCTCGATGAGGTCCTGCTGGTGCGTGTACCGAAGCTCGAGGTCGGTGATGCGGTCTTCCATCCCGCGGCGACGCTGTCGGATCCCATCCCGCCTGGCAATCGTGTTTTTCTGGGGAAGTCGCGCGGCGCGGGCTAACGTTTCGCTCGCATGATCGAGCCCGTGGACGACGAGGGGGTGGCGCTCCGCCCCACGACCGCGGTGGTCGACCTTGGCGCGCTCGCGCGGAACGTGCGGGCGATTCGCGCGAAGGTCGGCGCGGCGAAGATCATGGGCATCGTGAAGGCCAACGCCTACGGGCACGGCCTGGAGCGGACCTCGAAGGCGCTCCTCGACGCGGGCGTGGATCAGCTCGGGGTCGCGTTCCTCGAAGAGGGGATCCGCCTGCGCCGCGCCGGGATCGACGCACCGATCCTCGTGCTCGGCGGCCTGATCGGAAACCAGATCGTCCACTTCATCGACTACGACCTCGCGATCACTGCGGCCTCCCCGTTCAAGCTCGAGCAGATCGAAGAGGTCGCGAAGGAGCGGAACAAAACCGCGCGCGTGCACCTCAAAGTCGACACGGGCATGGAGCGCATCGGCATCCACTGGGACAGCTGCGACAAACTCTTCGAGGCCGCGCTGCGTTCGAAGCACTGCGCGATCGAGGGCGTCTTCTCGCACTTCGCCTCGTCCGACGCCGCGGATCCGAGCTACACGCGCCTGCAGCTCGAACGCTTCGAAGAGGCCACCGCCTTCTTCGCGCGGCGCTCGGAGCCGACGCCGCCGCGACACATCGCGAACTCGGGCGCGATCCTCGGGCACCCCGACACCTACTTCGACATGGTGCGCCCCGGGCTGATCCTGTACGGCGTCTACCCTTCACCGCACGTCGCGCGCTCGATCGCGATCGAGCCGACGCTGTCGCTGCGCACCCGCGTCGTCTACTTCAAGGTCGTTCGCGCCGGGCACCCCGTGAGCTACGACTCGACCTGGGCCCCCACCCGGGACACCCGCGTCGTCACGCTGCCCGTGGGCTACGGCGACGGCTACGCCCGGCGCCTCTCCGCTCATGCGGAGGTGCTGATCCACGGCGCCCGCTACCCCATCGTCGGACGCATCACGATGGACGCGATGATGGTCGACATCGGCGCCGACGGGACCGCCTACAACGGCGACGAGGTCGTGCTCCTCGGCAAGCAGGGCGACGAAGCCATCGCCGTGGAGCAGCTCGCCGACTGGCTCGATACGATCCCCTACGAAGTTCTGACGTCGATCAACACCCGCGTTCCGCGGTACTACGAGGCCTGATCGTGCTGAGCTCCCGCCGATCTCGAATGGCCCGCCGGGTCCTCGCCCGGGACAGCCTCCCCAGCGACGAGGTCGTCCTCCCGCGCCAATCCAAACGCACCGCGCCCCAACCGCCGAAGGGGCCGTGCGTCGACCTGCTCCACCCCGAGCCGCGGATGACGATCGACGACGACCTCCTCGTCCCGCAGCTCGGCTTTGCGTTCGCGGGCGGCGACGCCGCGGACACGATCAAACACTACCTCTCCGAGGTGTGCCTGGAGCGCTCCGACTGGGAGTCGGCGTCGTTTGCGAAGCACCTCTACGTCGACCACCTCATCCAGGTCGTGTGCATCCCGGAGATCGACGGCAAGCCGAGGTCGATCGATCAGAAGACCCTCCTCGCGCTGCTGACCAACCCGCCGGCCGACCCCGCGATCCTCGATCACCGCCGCGCGATCCTCGCGCGGTTGGCGGAGGACGAAGGTCTCCGCACCGAGCTCGTCGAGCTGTACCGCCGCCTCGAGAAGCTCCGGAAGCTCTTCCTCGTCACGCAGCAAGAGGGCCGCGACGAGCTCTTCCACCGCCGCCTCGAAACCCTCGCCGCGATCCGCGCGATCGTCGAGCACATGGCGTCGGGCTTCGACGACCCCGACTCGCCGTTGAAGACGGTGCGGGAGACCGGTGCGCAGATCGCGGCGTCGGAGGGGTTCGGGAAACTGTGTGACCTCCTCGATCACGAACGCAACCTCGCGACCGTCGACCTCAGCCTGCAGCTCGGCGCCGACGGCCGCGTACGCAAGTTCGGTGTCGGGCGCATCGCGGAGAACAGCGACAACCGCTTCTACGAGTCGCCGACGCAGCGCCTGTGGAGCCGCATCCTGCTGTGGCTGCGCGGGTACCGCTTCAACGAAAACGAGCTGGTGAACCGGTGGATCGACGCCGTCTACGTCGAGGTCGAGCCGCTCCTCCCGGGGTTGTTGCAGCTGGTCGGGCAGGTCGAGTTCTACCTCGCCGCGTTGGCGTTTCGCGATCGCTGCGCCAAGGCCGGGCTCGAAGTGTCGATGCCGGACCTTTCGTCGGACGGGCCGCGCAGGATCGAAGGGCTCTTCAACCCGCTCCTCTTCGCTCAGAACGTCACGCCCGTGCCGTGTGACCTCGACACCCGAGGCCCCGGCGCCATCACCCTCGTGACCGGCCCGAACAGCGGCGGGAAGACACGCCTGCTCCAGGCGCTCGGGCTGACGCAGCTCCTCGCGCAGGTCGGCTTCTTCGTGCCCGCGCGGCAAGCTACCTTGCGGCGCGTCCCCGGCATCTTCTGCTCGCTCGTGCAGGAGGAGGCGTTCGACCAGGCGGAGGGACGCCTCGGCACGGAGCTGCTACGCATTCGCCGACTCTTCGAGCGCGCGCGCCCCGGCGCGTTGGTGATCCTCGACGAGCTCTGCTCGGGCACGAACCCGTCGGAGGGCGAAGAGATCTTCATGCTCGTCATCTCGCTCCTCAACGAGCTCGAGCCGGAGACGTTCGTCACCACGCACTTCCTCGGCTTCGCGCATCGCCTCCAAGAGCGCGCGGACGAGCTGGGGCTGTCGTTCCTCCAGGTGGAGCTCGACGAACACGAGCACCCGACGTTCGGCTTCGTCGAAGGTGTCGCTTCGACGTCGCTCGCCGCGCAGGCCGCGGCGCGCCTCGGCGTCACGCGCGAGGAGCTGCTCACGCTCGTGAAGCGGAAGACCTCGTGAACGTTCGTCTTTGCATGCTGGCTTGCGCGGCCGTCGGCTGCGCGACGCCGATGCAAACCGCCGCGCCCGCGGATGCGGAGGTGCTCCACGAGGTGATCGAAGCTCGCTCGACCGAGGACCCGATGGAATTCGCCACGGACGTCCTGACGTTCGCGCGCGTCGACCCGGTACGCTGGACTTACGGGGAGACCGGCCTGACGCTCGAGGTTCGCCACGAACCCGGCCCGGTCGCCGACGTAAGCTGCTTCGGCCACATCCACGAGCTGGGCCGCGACGCGAAGTGCTCGATACGCGTGACCGGCCCAATCGCGAGCGACGCCCCGGGCGCCGCGCGCCTCGGCACCACGAACGCCGCGATGATCCTGAACGAGGACGCGGACGCCGACGAAGACGCCGTGCTCATCGTCGGCGTCGCCGGCGCGGCCACGAAGTGGACGGCCCGGCCGGTGGCCACGAGCGCGCCCACGGTCGTCGGCTACGACCTCTATCGAGAAGGGCAGTGGATCGCGGCCCTCGACCTGCGAGGTGAGCTGCACCTCGCGGCGTCCGCGCCGCGTGCGTCGCGCGTGCTCGCCGGCGCGATGGCGGCGGTGTTGTTGTGGTTGCCCGGTCCGAGCGGGAGGCCGCGGGTGACGCGCTGGTGGTGAGGCGCCGTCTCTCCTACTGGAAGTCGAACGCGTACGCCGAGCCGCTGTCGCGCGCGACGCCCGACCCGTCGTAGCCACCGACGACGAACGCTGGGGCGCCGTTCAACCACCCGGCGCGGGTGCGCCAGCCGATCAGCCCCTGCGTGCGCGTCGTCTCGCCGCCGAAGCTCGCGACGGGCTCGGCGCTGAGGCCGGCGCCCGTGTAGAGGAACACACGCGCGCCGCCGGACTGGGTCACGCCGCCGACGTCGCCGCGCGGGGAGCCCACGACGACCGCCGCGGGGAACGTGCCGCCGCCGATCAGCGCGACGCTGCGCCCGGCCTCTTCACCTGCATCGCGACCCACGGCGACCAGGGGCGGGAGCCCGGCGTCGAGGAACGGTGCCCACGCGGTGGGGGCGTTGGTGTTGGCGATCTTCGGGAGGCTGTCGATGTACGCGCCGTACGCGACGATCGTCCCGCCGACCGAGTTGCCGCCGGCGGCGAGGAACGGCAGGCCGATCGCGAGCTCCGGGCGGCCGTCGCCGTCGACGTCGACGTTACCACCGCCCAGCGCGTAGCCGCTCTGCGCGTTGGCGATCGTCGAGCGCATCGAAGTCATCATCGGCGACGCGAGGCAGCCCACGCCGCCGAACCCGAAGAGCACGCGCACGACGCCCTCGTTGTTCGCCATCGGATCCGCGAACGGCGCGCCCGCGGCGAGGTCGTCGCAGCCGTCCTGGTTCACGTCGCCGATCGCGGCGACGGACAGGCCGAGCTGATCGTTGCTCAGGCGTCCGAGCGATCGCACGTACGGATCGCAGATCACGGTGATGCGCCCCATCGTGTCGCGCGCGCGTCCGGCGACGACGGCGACCATGCCCGCGTTGCCGCCGTTTTCGTCGTCGTCGTAGTTGCCGACCACGAGGTCGTCGAAGCCGTCGCCGTTGAAGTCGAACCCGCCGTCGAGCGCGTTGAGGCCGTCGCCGGCGACCGGGCCGTAGTAGATGAACGCGGGCTCCGAGGAGGGGAGGCCGTTCGCCGAGCCGCGGAACACGTACACCGCGCCGGGGTTGTTCTGGGAGCCGGCGCAGCTCGCTTCGGCGACGTAGTTGTTCGTGTTGAACGACGCGGGCCGATCTTCGAAGCGCGCGATGACCGCGAAGTCCTGTACGCCGTCGTCGTCGAAGTCGCCCGCGGGTGCGACGGCGCGACCGAAGTAGTCGCCCGCGCTGTGCGTCGTGAAGCCGGTCAGCTCGAGCGCCGGGCTGTTCGCGAAGCCGGCGGCGGAGCCGGTGTAGAGGAAGGCCCCGCCGGCGACGCGCCCCATCCCCGGGTGCTGCTCGGCGCCGACCACGAGGTCCTCGAAGCCGTCGCCGTTGACGTCGCCGACGATCGCCGCGTCGGATCCGAAGTAACCACCCGACGCTTCGCCGGGGTGATCGAGCGGCGTCGCGGTCGGCGTGTCGCCGGTAGTGACGACCCACGGCGCGCCGACCTCGACGCCTTCCGTTCCGCCGTACGCGCTGAACGTGACGATGTCGTTTCGGCGGTCGCCGTCCACGTCGCGAACGATCGCGACGCCGAGCCCGATCCGATCCTGCGAGGTCTCGGTGCCGATGCGGATCGGCTCCACCGCGGGGTCCGGGAGGCCGGCTTCGCGACCGACGAAGATCGCGATCGTCCCGGACGCGCCGGGGCCGCCCTCCGCTTCGTCGATCGGGTTGCCGGTCACGAGGTCCGCGACGCCGTCGCCGGTGACGTCGCCGATCGCGGGCGCGAAGCCGAACCAGTCGAAGCTCTGCGGGTTGAGGTACTCGAAGTCGGCGGGGGTGTAACTCGTGAGGGTGTCGATCGGGCCGGCGAAGTCGCGGCCGCGGAAGACACGGATGGCGCCGTGTTGATCGCTGTTGCCGTTGTCGTACGCGAAGTTCGAGATCGCGAGGTCGTCCTTGCCGTCGATGTCGATGTCGCCGATCGCGATGCGCCGACCGAACTGCCCGCCGCGGTCGCCGGTGTTGTCGTTCGCCCACGCGAGGACCGGGCGCTCCGACACGCCCATCGCGCTGCCCGCGAAGACCATGACGAGGCCGTCGTTGGTGTTCGTGGTCTGGTCCCACTCGTGCGCGCCGACGACGAGGTCACACACGCCGTCGCCGTTGATGTCGCCGGACGCGAGCTCCGTCGCGAAGCGCATCCCCGCGACGCCCGTCCATCCGCCCGAGCCGTCGGGCACGTCGCCCCAGCGGATCTGATCCGCGAGATCCGCGAAGCCGGTGTCGCCGTTGAAGTAGACGAACGCGCCGCCCTGGTCGTTGGCGCGCGTCGGCCGCACACGATCCTCGGTGCGGTAGCCGCCGATCGCGATGTCGTCCTTTCCGTCGTCGTCGAAGTCGCAGACCTCGACCGACCAGCCGTAGTCGTCACCGGAGAAGCGGCCGGAGAGCGTTCGCCACGGCGTCGTCTCGAAGAAGCCGCCCGCGATGCCCTTGTAGATGATCGCCGCGCCGACGTCGGTGCCGCCGATGTCGAGGCGCGGCACGCCGACGACGAGGTCCGTCTCGCCGTCCTCGTCGAAGTCGCCGATCGCGACGTCGTTGCCGAATAGATCGCGGCGCGTCTCTCCGGTGAGCACCTGCGCGGGCGTGGGATCGATCCCCGCCGCGCTGCCGCGATACACCAACACCGCGCCCGTCAGGTAGCCGTTCGCGGATCCCTCGGGCGTGGACGCGATGACGTCGTCGAAGCCGTCCCCGTCCAGGTCCCCGGCGGCGAGTGTGCGTGAGCTCGACAGCTGCGGACCGAAGCGCACCGGCGTGTAGCTCTGAGACGCCGCGGTCTGCACGCGGAAGGGGGCGGTCTGTCCGGTGTAGACGTCGCGCAAGGTGACTTGCGAGCGCCCCGGCGCGAGCCCGCGGACGATGCGGCCGTCTTCGAGCGCAAACGTCGTGACGGACTCGACGACCTCGACGAATCCGCTGCCGCCGACGATGTCGAGATCGAACGTCTGCCCCGCCGCGACGAAGACAAACGGCGGTGCGGGTGCCATCGTCGCGTCGTTCGCGATGACGACGGTGGCTTCGGAGGTCTGGCCGGTCTGGTTGTCGACGAGCTGGATGCGGTCGGTGCCCTCCGCCATGCCCGCGGTGTAGTTGCCGTCCGCGGTGAGCGTCGCGCCGGTGCCGTCGACGAGGAGCGCGAACGTGAAGTCGCCGGTGCCGCCCACGCCGACGAAGCGCCACGACGTGGCGGGGGGAGCGGTGATGTCGAAGGGGCGGATCTGGAGCGGCTCGACGACGCGGACGTCGACGCGGGTCTCTCCGATGCAGCCGTCGTCGGTGACGAGGACACGATCGACCGAGCCCCCCGCGCCGCCCGCGAGGTAGGCGCCGGAGAGCGCGTTGATGATCGCGTCGGACTCGTTCGCTTCGAGCGCGAAGCGGTACGCGCCGGTGCCGCCCTGCGGACGCACGGTGTAAAGACCGAACGGGAGCACGGCGGCGGTCGTCGGCGTGACGGACAACGCCGGCGCGCAGGGTTCGAGCATCGCGCCACCGTCAGGAATCTGAGACCCGGCGTCGCGCGGTCCGCCGTCGCGACGTTCGAAGCCGGCGTCGCGTGTGAAACCTCCGTCGCGTGTCGCAGGCGGTTCGATGGTGCCGCCAGAACATGCGATGATGTTGGCGCCGACCGAGGCGATGAACAGGACCCGATACCCCATGAGCGTTATATAGGTGAGACGAGGAAATCGGTCCTGCATGCGCGCGAACTCTACGCCAATGCGAAGCACGGTACACGCGACGCTCCTGCTCGCCGCGCTCGCGTGCGACGCGACGACTCCCGTCGAACCCACGCGTGATGGTGGCGTCGCGCCGCCGCCCGAATTCGACATCATCCGCCAACCGCTCGAAGGCGTCGTCGATCCGCTCGCGGAGCGACCGATCACGTTCGCCGCGGGCCTCGACGACGGAACGATCCTCGCCGACGGACCGGACGGCCTGCTCCGCGTCGACACCGCGACGGTGGTCGAGCTCGGCGCGGACGCCGGCGCGGTGCGCGCGGTGGCGATGGTCGACGGCACGCCGCTCGTGGGTGGGTCGTTTGGCCTCTTCGCGGTGGTCGGCGACGCGATGCAGCCGTCGCCGATCGTCGACGTCATCGGCGGTGTCGTCGCGACCGATCTCGCGATCGCCGACGGGCGGGTCTGGATCGCGAGTCAGCGCGGCCTGAGCGTCTGGTCGTCGGGGACCAGCGCGTCGGTCGCGCCGGATGGGCTCCCCACCGCGGACGCCGAGCTGTCGTTCGGGGCGCGGGTCGGCGGGGTGCCGGCGATGTGGGTGCTGTCGGCGGGCCGGGTGTATGGGCTCACCCTGGACGGTGCCAAGGCCTACCCCCAGACCTTCGGGGCCGACATCCGGTCACTTGCCACCGCAACCGACGGAACCTTATGGATCGTAGAACGGGGAGGCATCCTCCGGAGCCGCCGGCTCGACGGGACCTTCCGCGAGCGCGACGCCATTCGTGGCGCCGTTCGCGTGGTCGCGGCGCGCGACGGTGCCGTGTGGATCGAGACGGTGAGCGAGGTCTGGCGACACTTCGACGGCGCGTTCCAGGAGGTTCAGGGGGCGGTGCGTCCGCTGCTCGAGGCGGCGAACGACGGCAGCGTCCTCGCCGGCGCCGATCGTCTGGTGCGTGTGTTCCCCGAGCTACGCGTTGACTTCGACGGCGTCAACGAGGGCGCGCTCCTGCTGACCACCACGACGATCACGCTGCGGCCGCTGTTGCCCGAGCGCATCACGAGCCTGACCGCGACGCTCGACGACGCGGCGATCGAAGCCGGCACCGGCCCGTGGTCGGTGACCGTCGATCCGACGACGCTCACCGACGGCACCCATACCTTGAAGGCGGTGGCGACGTACGACGACGGTCGGACCGCCGAGAGCAGCCTTCGTTTTTCGTACTTTGCGGGTCCGGTGCCGAACTGGACCGACGACGTGGCGCCGCTGATGACGGCCCACTGCGAGGTCTGCCACGGGGAGCGCGCGAGCGCGCGTCCGCTCGACACGTTCGAGCTGTGGCAGGCCGAGATCGATTTGATTCTGTTCAACGTCCGAGAGGGCCGCATGCCCTTGATGCCGAACCGTCCGCTGAACGCGGCGGAGATCGCGGCCATCGAGGGTTGGGCGGCAGCGGGGTTCCCGCTCGATGGGGAGTAGAGCGATGAAACGAACACGAGTTGGGGGTTGGGCGCTGTCCCTCCTCTTGGTCTCGGGCGTGGCTTCGGCGCAGACGCCGAACAACGAGGAAGATCTGTGTCGCGCGGACGAGCCGCGGCTCGACAAGTATGGGTACCTACGGAGCCTGTACCTCGACCTGCTCGGGACGGTCCCCTCGCCTCAGGACTACGCGCAGCTCGACGAGGTCGACGACGTCCCGGTGGAGATGATCGAGCAGATGCTCGACACCGACGCGTTCGTCGAGCGCGCGGTGCGCATCCACCGGTCGTTCCTCTGGAACAACGTCACGAACGTGAACCTGATGAACTACCGGACGTCGTTCCGTCGGACCGGGCAGCTGTACTGGCGTTATCGCCCGGCGCTCGTGTACCGCGGCGACTTCGTCCCGTGCCGCGACGAGCCGGCGCAGTTCGACGCCAACGGAGAGATCGTCTTCGTCGACGAGGGCGACGGCGTTCGGCGCGAGGGTTACGTCGAGGTCCGGCCGTACTGGGATCCGGAGAGCCTCATCCGGGTGTGCGCCTCGGACGCGCAGGAAAACGCCGTCTCCCCCACCGGCGCGGACTGCACGACGAACAGCGGCTTCAACGACCCGAAGTGTGGCTGCGGTCCCGAGCTCGGGCTGTGCCGCTACGGCGCGTACGACGCGGTGCAGACGTCGCTCGGGATCGACGTCGACATGCGCATCGCGAAGATCATCCGCGAGGACCTCCCGTACACGGACCTGTTCACGAGCCGCACCGCGTTCGTCGACGGTCCGATCGTCCACTACCTGCAGCGTCAGCGCGGCGTCCCCGCGAACGTGACGCTCGAGCCGGTCGCGTACGACCTCGACCGCCTCCCCGAGCTCGCCTACACGGCCGACACGTACAACTTCCAGGAGATCGAGCTCCCCGAGGGGCACGCGGGTGTGCTGACGAGCCCGGCGTATCTGCTGCGCTTCCAGACGAACCGCGCGCGCGCGAACCGGTTCTTCGAGGCCTTCCTCTGCGCGCCGTTCAGCCCGCCCACCGGTGGGTTGCCGGGCGGTGATCCGAACGCGCTCCCGCACCCGGATCTGCAACAGCGCGAAGGCTGCCGCTACTGCCACGCGCTCCTCGAGCCGGCCGCGGCGCACTGGGGTCGCTGGGCGGAGCGCGGCGCGGGCTTCCTCGACGCCGAGACGTTCCCGGCGGAGCGCGAAGACTGCCGAACGTGTGCGATGACCGGGCGGCTGTGCAGCCGCGAGTGCCGTCTGTACTACGTGACCCGGCCGCTCTCCTCGGTGGAAATGGAGTTCGCGGGGCACCTCAACGCGTACAACTTCCTGCGCGAGAGCCACCAGCTCAACGTGGACCTCGGGCCCAAGCACCTGGTGAACACGGCGATCGTCGACGACCGCTTCCCACGCTGCTCGGCGCAGCGCGCGATGGAGGGGCTGTTCGGTCGTGACCTGAACACCGAGGAGCGCACGTGGCTCGAGGCGCTCGGGCGCTCGTTCGTGGCTTCGAACTACTCGTACAAGGCGCTGGTGAAGGCGATAGTGACGAGCGACGTGTACCGGAGGGTCCGCTGATGAAGCGCATGACTTGGATGGGCGCGTTGGCGCTCGCGTTTGTGTACGGCTGCCCGGCGGACTCGGTGCAGACGGTGAATCCGCCGCCGATCCCGCCGACGACCACGCCGGATCCCGTCGACGTCGTCGTGACGACCGAAGGGGAGGGTGAGCTGCTGCCGCCCGAGGCGCGTCCGGAGGATCCGTTCCGTCGTCGTCGTCGCATGGACCTCGATCAGCTCGACGCCGCGATTCGTCAGGTGACGGGCGGCATCGGGTGGACGGAGCAGCGCGGGAACACCGAGGTGAACCTGTTCGAGGAGCTGGCGTCGACGCTCGGCAAGCCGGATTACATTCAAACGACCGACGAGAACCTCGACCCGTCGGCGATGTTCCAGAAGTTCTTGGACGACGCGTCGCGCGCGGTGTGTGACGACCTGATGGTGGAGGAGGGCCGGCGCGCCGAGGCGGACCGGGTCTTCTTCCAGCACGCGACCCCGTCGACGACCTACGCGGACCACCCGGCGGCGGTGGAGGCGAACCTGATCGCGCTGCTGCTGCGGTTCCACGGGCGCAAGCTCGAGGCGGGCGCTCCGGAGCTCGAGCCCTGGAAGTGGTTGTTCCAGAGCGCGGACCACGTGACCGAATCGCAGCCGGCGGTGTGGCGGACGCTCTGCGTCGGGCTGTTCACGCACCCGGATTTCTACACGTACTGAGGTGGCCTGAAGTGACGAAGACGAACAAGACAGGCATCACGCGTCGCAATCTACTCAAGGGAACGCTCGCGCTCGGCGGCGGCATGGCGGTGTTCGGCGGAGCCGGCCCGCTCTCGCAGCTCGCCCGCGCGAGCGAAGGCAAGGACACGTACTACGTGTTCGCGTACTTCTCGGGCGGCTGGGACATCCTCCTCGGCCTCGACCCGCGCGACCCCGCGGTGTTCACCGAGGAGAACTCGCGGACCACGCGCATCCAGCCGGCGTACGACCTGCTGGAGAGCGGCGACGGTCAGCTCGTGCGCGCCGGCGGCATCACGTTCGGTCCGCACATCGGTGACCTCGCGGCGCATGCAAGCAAACTTGCGGTCGTCCGTGGCATGAGCATGGAGACGCTCACGCACGAAGCGGGGCGTAGGCGCTTCATCACCGGCAAGCCGCCGAGCGGTCTTCAGGCGCGCGGGTCCTCCGCGGCGACGTGGTTCGCGGCGCGCTTCGGGCAGGAGGAGCCGATCCCGAACCTGTCGATTCGGGTGGAGTCGTACAACGTCGACCAGCCGAACTTCGCGACGGCGCTCTCCGCGAACGGCGTGCCGGATCTGATCCGGGCGTTGCGTCCGGCGGATCCGCAGCTCGAGGTGCTCCAGGCGAACCAGCTCGATCACCTGCTGTCGACGGTGGCGTCGTGTCGGGGCGCGCAGCGCTCGCCGACGTGGCAGGCGGCGGAGACGGGTCGTCAGAAGGCGCGTCAGATGACGGTCGGGGCGCTGGATCGGTTGTTCGATTTCTCGGCGCCGTCGATGGCGGCGATCCGCGACCACTACGCGATCGGTGCGGGGAACGCGGGGCTTCAGTCCGCGGAGGCGCAAGCGGCGATGGCGGCGCAGGCGATCAAGGGCGGCGTGAGTCGCGTCGTGAGCATGCAGGTGGCGAACGGGCTCGACACACACTTCGACGAGTGGGCGTCCGACCAGGGGCCGAACCAGCAGCGCGGCTTCAACGCGGTGGCGCGGCTGATCGAGGACCTCGAGTCGAGTCAGTACAAGGACACGAGTGAGTCGTGGCTCGACCACACGGTGATCGTCGGGTTCTCGGAGTTCTCGCGGACCGCGATGCTCAACGAGCGCGGCGGCCGGGACCACTCGCTCACCAACGCGAGCTTCGTGGCGGGCGCGGGGATCAAGGGGGGCACCGTCGTCGGGCAGTCGAGCGACGTGGGGCTCGAGCCGTTGGCGATCGACCTCGCGACGGGGCGTCCGGACCCGGGCGGCGATGTGCCGCGGCCGGAGCACATCATCCAGACGTTGATGCACAACGCCGGAATCACGAGCGACGAGGCGGATCTGCGGGTCGGGCCGATCGACGCGATGCGGGTTTGAATTCGACAACGAATCTGCCGACGTCCAAGATGAGGAAGGGAACGACCATGCAGCGACGGACGAAAAGCGGATTCACGATGCTCGAGGTGATGGTGGTGATCGGGATCGTGGCCATCGGGGCCGTGATCGCGATGGCGACCTTCCAGCGGTCCACGGCGAAGGCGGACATGCGGTCGGCGGCCAACGCGATGGTCGGTGACTTTAGGAAGGCCCGGAGCATGGCCAAGACCGGGACGACCCCTCCGGGGGCGTTCGCGGCGGGCCAGCGCACGGTGCAGGCCGGGATTCGGATCGTGTCGGCGACGAGTTATTCGGTGTTCGTCGACAACGACAACACGTCGAACGGGAGCGAGGTCGCGGTCGAGGTCGTCGACATGCTGACGAAGTACGGGGCAGGGTTCTCGATCACCGCGCCTGCGGTGGGGACCGAGATTCGCTTCCGACGGAACGGGACGCTGGACCAGGCGAACAACATCAACATCGTCATGACGGACACGCATGGCGGCGGACAGCGCACCATCACGGTGACTTACGGGGGCAGCGCCTCCTTCATGTAGGACGTGCAAGGCCTGGGGTTCGATCGACGAACCTTGCATACTTGCGCGTGGAATCGTGTGGGCCGAGAACTGGCCCTGCGGATGCAAGAGAAGTAGGGTCCGACACGCCCGTGCACCACCGAGGTCCGGTGTGCGTGGCGCTACGGGAAGGGGAGACCACGGATGCTGAACTCGATGCTCGTCGTCACGACCGCGCTAGCGGGACAGGTCGTCGCCGGAGGGCCGACCTATCCGGACGGCTTGGACATTCTTCGCGGTGCGGACACACTTCCGCAGATTCAGCTGATTCTGGACTCGTCTTGCTCGATGAACGACTCGACGGGGACCGCGCCGAACTGCGGCTACTTCGACTCGATCGGCGCGCTCGTCGCGGCGCCTTCACGGACGTTCAACCCGGCGAACTACCGTAAGATCGACCTCCTCAAGGCGGCCATGACCGGCTGCACCGGAATTACGGACGGCATCTTGGACCTCCCCTTCGCGTCCCGTGCCCTCTTTGCGCTGCGTCTGTTCGGCACGAACACCGGCGATGGCATCACGACCAATGGCGGCTTCAACACCGCGGGCGGCAACCTCAACGGCATCCAGAACGACATCCTCGCGATGAGCCCGCAGGGCGGCACCCCCCTCGCCCAGCAGTACTACGCTGGCGCGCAGTACCAGACGGACTTCTTCCGCTACAGCGCGACGGGTGGCTCCCCTTGTGCGTCGCCGACGACCTCCGGCGCCACCGGCTGCAACAACACGCTCCAGTGCCGCCAGAACTACCTCGTCGTGATGTCCGACGGCTCCTCGAACGGCAGCGCGGTCAACAACTGGCAGATCGGCGCGCTCGCACAGCTCATCGATCCGCTGGGCGGTGGCAGCACGATTCGTGACCTCAACGGCTCGGCGCCCCACACCGACGTCGCGGCGGCCTACATGGTCGACGCCGACATCTCGACCCCGGTGATCGACACGATCGACGTCGACTCGGACGTCGATGGCAACCAGGACATCCGGACCTACACGGTCGCGTTCGACGCGGGCGCGGCGGCCGAGATCCTCCTCGACGACATGGCGACGGCGGGCCTCGGGCAGGCCTTCACGCCGACGACGTACGGCGAGCTCGCGAACGCGTTCCAGACGATCATCCTGTCGGTCATCGCGCGCTCCAACGTGGCGTTCTCGCCGGGCACGCTGCAGAACGACGGACTGTTCTCGGGCAACTACGTCTACGTGACGTCGTTCCGCCCGTTCGACCGCGGCTCGTGGCACGGCACGACGAAGAAGTACTGCGTCGACCCGCAGCTCCTCTCCCCGGCCAACCCGGGCAGCGTAGATTGCATGTTCCTCCGTCAGGGCGGCTCGCCGACCGGCGCGCTCCTCGCGAACCCGACGCCGCTCGACATCTGGACGTTCACGAACACGCAGGACGCCAATGTCGGCGGTACCGGCGCGGTGATGCCGACGCACACGTTCGCGGATCCGGCGAACCCGGCGGTCATCCCGGCGGCGCCCTACGCGGGCCGTAACATCATGACGTGGGCGCCCGGAACGCCGAGCTGGATTCCGATCACCGGCCCGCGCGGCAACCCGGCCGTGTTCAACCCGACGTTCACCAACACGAGCGGTTGGTGCCAGCACGCGGAGCTCGTCAACAAGCTGTTCGGCTACACGGCCGAGGCGGTCGGCGCGAGCGGGTGCGCCACGGTCGCAGACAGCAACCCGATCGCGGTCGATCAGTGGCCGATCGGCGACACGATCAACGGCTCCACGATCCTGATCCGCTACGCCGACAACTGCCAGGCGCCCGGTAACTGCTTCCTCGCGGTGAACTCGAACGAAGGCATGCTGCACTTCTACGACGCGGCGAACGGCTGGGAGATCTCGGCGGTCATCCCGGGCCACCTGTGGTCCGACAACCTCGTCAACACGCACCAGCTCCGCGACATCATGGACCAGCCGACGCTCGACGAGATGCGGCGCTACTACTTCGACGGCAAGGGCCGCCTCTACCACGACGACCGCAATGGCGACGGCAACATCAACAACGCCGAGACGGCGTACCTCATCTTCGGCCTCGGGCGCGGTGGTCGGCAGTACCTGAAGTTCGACGTGTCGGCGAACTTCGGTGGCAACGCCGCGAGCCTCGCGCCGCAGGCGCTGAGCATCGACGACCAGCAGTCTTCGCTGCGTCACCTTCGCGAGACGTGGGCGCCGATGTGGGTCGGTAACTTCCGCGAGGTCGACACGCAGTCGGTCGTCCCGACGGGCATCATCGTCTCCGGTCACGACCGCGAGGACGACATCAACACCGTGGACTTCGGTGCCCTCCAGAGCAACCTACCGCCCGGCCCGAGCAACGTTCAGCACAACGATCTCTGCGGTGTGCTCGGCATCTCGGCGGCGGAGTGCAGCCTCGGTGGCGCGATCAACGCGGTGTGCACGGCGCTCGAGACGGACCCGCTGCTCAACCCGCTCGGCCTCATCATTCCTCCGGCTACGCGCAACATCCTCTGCAACCCGGCGCAGTGCCAGCCCTGCACGAGCGGCAATGGCTACTGCACGAGCGGTATGACGACGTTCCTGACCGACCTGCTCGCGGACATCCTTCCGCTCTACAACCCGAGCGCGGCCAACGCGACCGCGGCGCTGAAGCCGTGTTACGACTGGTCCGGTTGGAGCGCGCACCCCGGTTCGCCGCTGTCCGGCAACGGGAGTGGGTCGGGTTACACGATCCCGCTCGGTCCGTTCCAGTTCAGCTCGGGTAACGGCGGCAAGGCGTATCGCGTTCGTTTCTCCGGCATCAACATGCAGGCGAACGACTACGTCGCGGTCACGGACAGCACGGGCAACGAGGTCGTCCGGTACACCGGCAACGCCGGCCCCGCGGTGACGCCCTGGATCTACGACACCAACGGCTTCCGCCTGAACGTGGTGACGGACGGCATCGACGACAGCGCGGCGTCGGGCTGGACGATCGCGAGCATCGACTACCAGACGGCGAACACGACGGCGCCGTCGCCGGGTCAGCGGATGCCGACGGTGTACTTCGTCGACCTGAACTCGTTCAACTACAACGGTCTCGCGGCGGCCCCGGCGGCGGCGGCGACGACCTTCAACGACCTGCCGACCAACAACCAGCAGGAGGGCGCGATCCTCGCCCGCGTGACCTACGACTGCGGCGACTCCCCGCCGGTCCGCGGCGTCTGCCTCGACCGGACGACGCACCCCGCGCTCACCAACTTCACGTGCCCGATCTCCGCGGAGCCCACGGTCTACCGAGAGGGCGGCCTCTTCCGCACCGCGTACGTCGGCGACGAGTGCGGCCAGATCTGGGCGATCGAACGCGCCCCGAGCACGGCCCCGGGCCCCGGCGGCTTCTTCAACGTCCGCCGCATCGCGCACCTCAACAACGACGGCGCCCCGCTCCCGCGCGACTCGAAGGACTACCGAAAGATCTTCACGAAGCTGGACGTCGCGATCTCCACCTGCACGGGCGCTCGCCGATTCGGCGTGTACTTCGGCACGGGGAACGTGCAGCGTCCGGCCCTGGACCTGAACCTCCGCAACTCGGCGATCTCGACGCCTCCTGTTCCTGGCTGGCCGCCGATTATCCCCGGTCCGGACGCGGCCGGCGGCGCACCGGACTTCAACGTCTACGGCGTGATCTGGGATGACGGGAGTTCGACGACCGACCTCGGCCTGGAGCAGCTCTACGACGCAACGGCAGTGACCAGCGTGGACTACGCCAATGCGGCCTTTGCTTCGCAGACAGGCAACGGCTGGTACGTCGCCGTTACGCCTGACGCACAGATTCTCCGCAACCCGCTGGTCATCGACGGCGTGGCCTACTTCAAGACCTATGAGCCCATCAACAAGGCGACGGAGTGCGTTTCGGCGACGGGTATCGACTCGGTGTACGCGGTCGACAACTGTAACGCGGCTCCGCTGGGCGACATGAACGGCGTCAACGGCGTCAATGCCAACGATCGTCGAGTCTGGCAGGGCAACACGGACATTGGCGGTGATCTCCTGCTCTACACTCCCGCAGATGGGCCTCCCGTCGTCACGACCGGAACGCCCGAGCCGGGCGCAGCGGCCCAGCCGATGCTGCCGGCTCGCCAAAACCGTCGCGCAGTCCGCCTCTACATGTGGCGACTGCAGGTCGACCCGTCCTTCTAAGCAGAGGAGTCAGACATGCCTACCAAGCTAAACGCACTCATGACCCTTGGGCTGGTCGCTGCCCTGTCCGTCCCGGCCTACGCTGGGGACGGCAAGAACACTGCGCCGACCTCCATTTCGCTCCAGTCTCTTGAAGCGGAGCATCAGCGCGAGAACGAGGCCTTCCTGGAGAAGCTGAAGAAACGGAAGGTGCCCGCGCCGGTGATGCATCGGCACTTCGTTCCCGGCCGTCACGACCTCAAGCTCGTCAGCCGCGAAAACAAGGTCCGCGCAGAGCTCCTCGCGCTCGAGGACGGTCGCGTAATCTACATCGTCGATGGCGACGTGGACCGCAAACGCTACCGCCAGATGCGAGACATCCCGAAGACCGCGATTCGGGTCGCTGTCATGCAAAACGGAGTCGAGCCGCTGGCTCGTGGCAAGGTTGGTCAGGTCGTTACGCTCTACCTCCGGAACGACGCGAAGGGCTTCGCGTACGTAACGCAGATCACCCGCTAGTGTCCCTGCCCGAATCTTGAATCCGGGCGCCCCCCCTGTATCATTGGAGCTGGTTACGGCTGCGACGTAGAGAAGCAGCACGTTACAGGCCCCTCGGCCGGATCTCCGGACCCTTGGCGCCTGGATCGGAGCTTGCTCAAGACGTTGCAGTTACCTGCCCCGTCTCTGCCCCTTCGAGTGCAGCGGCGCGGCATCTCGCGAAAGCGGAGGTTAGACGATGCAACGTTCGTGGCACAAAGCTCGGTTCCTCATAGCCTGCTCGGCCCTTCTCGCCTACCTGCCTGGCTGCGGCCCCTCTGAGGTCGAGCTGAAGCTCATCGTTACGAAGCAGGGCTCCAACACGCCTGAGGTCGAACTCGTGTTCCCTGGCGCTGAGCCGCGCGTGGAGCTCGACGAAGGCGAGACGTACGAGTTCACGCTCCTCGGCCGGCTCAAGGGCGATACACAGTTCGTCGAGCCGCCGAGCGCAACTGCGTTCCGCGCATCGCTCGGAGACGGTCCTTACACCCAAACGTTTACCGCGATGACGAGCGTCAAGGAGATGAGGTTCGCCGGCGAACCCGGTCGATGGGAGGGAGATGTCTTTCGCCCGAGCGGCGATCCCGTAACGCAGGGAACCCTGACCTTGGCGATTCGAGGAGTAACTCCAACCCTCGCACTCGAAGTCGTGGGGCGCGGCTCGGTGATGATCGACGAGCAGGAGTTTCGGGAAGGGCGATCGACCGTGGACTTCAACGTCGGTGACACGCCGAGGGTTACCGTCACCGACCACGACGCATTCCTAGGTTGGAGCGGCTCCTGTGTCGGTGTGGCAGGGATCGACGTCAATGCTCCGGAGTTCATGCTCACTCTCGGCCGTGGGGACCAGCTCGACTGCAAGGCGGAGTTCCTCCCCTCCCCGGTACAGGTGAGCGTTCAGATGCGATCCTCGGACGGGTCGCTGAATCCCGGTCGGGTCACGTCCGTTGGAGCGACGATCGACGGTACGTCTATCAACTGCACCTCGTCCGAGGACGTCTGTCAGGTGATGACGGAGCAGCAAACAGACCTGCACTTGGAGGTCGAAACAAACGACGACTTCATCTTCACAGGCTGGGCGGACAACGCCTGCGATGCCCTTGCACAATCGGGATCGAAGGAGATCAAACAAGACCTAAGCTGCACGGCGATGTTCCGGCCAGCGTGCGCGCAGCTCCAGGTCAACATACCTAGCGGTACCGATCGAGGCGATTACACGGCGCTGCCAGGCGAAACTTCTTCGTTCCGCGTCGAAGTTGGAACGGTCTTCGATAGACCGCTGGCAGTCGAGTATGCCATTTTCAACTCTGGGGACGCTGCTCCTGAGTTCCGCGCCGTTGACCTCGGCTCCACCACCGAAACTGCAGTGAGCTTTGAGGTGGAGCATGGAATCACCGTCTTCGGCCGCTACACCTTCCAGCTTCGTGTGACGCACGACGGCTGCGGAACCATCGCGGAGGAAGTTCGGTCGTTCGAATTCCAGTTGCGGGGAGAGTAGTCGAATCGAATCACGTACCTGACGCTTCAACTCGATCGACCAGCACTACCGACATCCCGCCGCCTCCATGACAGGAGACGACCAGCCGGTCCAACGTCGATTCGACATCAAGTTCATCACAAACGAGAGGGAGCCTCGTGACGCAGGTCGTTCCTGTGCGGCCGGCTCTGCGTATCAAGAGCGAGTCATCGAGCTTCGAAGTCGCAATGAAAGAACTGTCCTCGCCGATCTCAACCTCAACCAGCCCGTCGAGGTCGACCGAAACTAGCTCTGAAAAGCCGCCCGCCGCCTCCCGATATCTGTAGCCGCGCTCATGGCCGCCAACCACCGTTGCGCCGCTACGGGCTACGAATCGACGACCTTGTGCTCCTGCCGCGAGTCCTACAGCGCTAACGGGCTGTTCCCCGTCGACCACCGTCCAAACCCTATCCCTCCCGGCAACACCCACCCCGTTCGGAATGCGACGGATTCGATACGGAGGGTTGAACTCTGGATCAACGTCCGGGGTCGCGGGCACGCGAAAGGCGATCGCTCGCTCCGTGCCTACAACGATATAGCCGCTCGACACACCAAGTTGGCGTCCAGCACCTAACGTGAAGGCCGCTGAGACGTCGATTCCAGAGGCTGTGGCGGTCGTAACGTCATCGAACTCGGCGACTGTGAATGCCGCCGCGTCGAAGATGCCGTCACCGCTCTGCCGGTAGAGCGCGGATTCGCTCAGGGCCCACAAGCGGTCATCATCATCGACACTCAACGCCGTCAACTCCGTCGCGTTCGAAACCCGCCTGGGCCCCGATCGCTCATAGTCCGGGGGATCCCACCGAAAGACGTCAGCCCCCGAGCTCGCGTAGATGACGCCCGATCGTGAGATCGCGAAGGGCGGAGAATCGAGACCCAGCTCGACCGTTCGCTCCACTCTGAACGATGTTCCACACGCCGTCGGCACGCGAATATCTGGAGGCTCGTCACTGGTGGGCCAAGACCCCGCGTCGAACGCGTACGCCTCTTCGAAGACCAACGGGAAGCAAGGATCTCGCTCGGAGTCACAATCCACGACACCCTCGGAGCAGCTCTCCGCGATGGACTCGGCGGCGACGGCGTCCTCAGGCGTGACAAACCACGCCACGTCAGTCCGGGCGTTGATCTCTACCTGCGCAGTTTGGTCACCACACCGAGGTTCATCATCTCGAACGACGGTGAGCTCCGGCGGCCCACCTGATCGCGAGACAGCGAGGATTCCGGACTCGGGGGGGAACTTCAGCTCGGCCTCAGCGCAGGCACAAGCCGTCCAGGCGACCCAGCAGGCAGCCAATCCGAGAACGACCTCTCGATCGACCATGTTGGACACGACTCTTGTCATACCTCACCGCCGCGCAAGTTGGAGCAATCACGCCAACGCTATCACGGAGAGGCATCGCTACTTCCTGCGGCCCTCGCCTTCGTAGCAACTTCTCTCTCGACTCGCCGAAGTCGAAGCTCGACCTGGCTCCAATCCCCCGTGCGTCGGGCGCCCCGCGCTGCCGCGCGAAGATCGAAGTACTGCTGATCTAGTATCGCGGCTCGACTCCGATCCACATCCAGACCCGCCCTCAGGCGCCGCCCTACAGCGTCGATACGTGCCTCCAGCACGTCGGGCGAGACTTGGGTCGGCTCTGCCGTTGGAGGTTTCGGGCTCGTGGTTGTGGGGGCGTCAACGACGCTTTGGCGGGTTCGTCGGGCGTCACCGAAACGCCGGACGCCGCTCGGTCGAACGCTCGTCCGTGGCTGCGCCACCTTCCTGACATCTTGATCGGATTTGGTTGTCGCGCGCGGCTCCACAATCGGCTGCACCCGCGCTGGTGGTTCTCGCTCCTCATGCGCCGTCGGAACTACGGCCGCCTCTTCGGTGCGCAGCCTGTCCGCCAGGAGGACGAGACCCAAGGTCGCGCCGCCCACCGATAGAATCCATCCGATCTTGCTGAACCACCTTGCTCGCGGCGGCGGCGCCACATGCTCGACGCGACGATCTCCTGAGACAGCGCTCGCCATGACGCGTGTCGTCGGCTCGGTCAACCCAAGGACCGAGGCATCGGCTTCCGCGTCCTCCGTTTCTGTCTGCGCTGCCGGATCGAGCGCAAGCGCTACGGTGCCGTCGAACATCTCACACAGATGTTCTGCGAGGTCCTCGCGCCCCCGGTTGCTGACCTCCGGGCAAGATAGGAGCGCATCCAGCGCCTCCTCACCGGACCGAAAACGGGCGGAGCGATCAATCGCGAGCAGGCGGTCGGACACTTCGATGAGCTCCGCGGACACGTCTACGCTGGCGGAACCCAATGACGGGATCCCATCCGCGAGCTTGCGCTGGACCTCGAGGAGTCCAGCGGCTCCGGACGCTACGCGGAACAGCCGATCACCCGCGACCAGCTCGTGCAAGATGACCCCCAACGAGAAGAGATCCGAGCGCGCGTCGAGGGGCTCGCCTCTAGCCTGCTCCGGGCTCAGGTAACCCATCTTGCCTTTGACTACGCCAGTCTTGGTGAGCGGACTCTCCGACATCGCCCGCGCGATCCCGAAGTCGGAGAGCTTCACATCACCCTCGCGCGAAATGAGTATGTTGTGCGGCGTAACATCGCGGTGGACAACGCGATCGACGGCCCCTTCCACACCGACCGAATGCGCGTGAGCGAGAGCGCCAAGTACTTTCGCGACAACGAACAACGCACACGCGACCGGGACTGGCCCCGCCTTCACCAACCTACGCAGGTCGACGCCTTCGATGAACTCCATCACCAAGAAGAGGCCACCGTCCTCTGCACGGTCGAAGTCGACGATCGAGACGATGTTCGGGTGGTTCAGCCGAGCCGCGATTCGCGCTTCTCGCTTGAACATTGCGACGAAGCTCGGGTCTGATGCATGTCCCGGATGAATGCGCTTGATCGCGACGGGACGCTCGAAACCGTGCACCCCGAGCAGGCGGCCGCGGTACACGGTGGCCATCCCGCCCACGCCGATCCGCTCTTCGGCGATGTACTTTCCGGCGATGACCGTCATCTCACCCGAGCCCGTCCAACCATCACTCCAGCACGATGGGGGGTGCTAGGCGTTGGTGATAGGCATCGCACCGACCCAGCTGACACTGGTTGTTCGATCCCCAGCAATAGACCGAGCCATCGCGGAGCAGCGCACAGACGTTCTCGAAGCCACCGACAATCGCGTCGACCGGGCCCAGGGGAACTTCGAGCGGTTCGAGGAGCTCAAAATCGAGGCCGCGCCCCGTTTGAGTAGGCCTGACCATCCCGTAGTCGTTGACGCCGAAACACCACGCGCGATCGCTCGCGTCGATCCCACACCCCGCGTAGAAGCCGGCCGTCACCGATCGAAACGCGCCCGCCCGGAGTTGCGTCGTTACGCCGTCGCGCTCGCAGAACAGGCCCTTGTCGCTGGCGACGCAAAGCGAACTGCCCATGAGAGCGAGATCGTTCGCCGCCGCAGGCCCTGTCGGAGCCCAGCTCGACAGCCGCGGTTCTTGCCGCGGCTGACCACACACGACTCGCCGATCGACGAGGGCGCAGGCTGTGCCGCCGCTTGCGACGAGGCGGGCCCGAGTTGGTACGCCCTGCAGCTGCGTTTCGGAGGGAAGGCAAACGGACACCTTGCCTTCGTCGCCTACAGCACAGAGCCCGGCTCCTCCGATGTCGATGTGATGGAACTTCTCGAGCCGCACGTTGCGCTCAACGCCTTCCCCACGGAACAGCACGCACTCCAGCGCCGTGGAACCGGAGTGGACGCAAGCCACCCATCCCTCGGCAATGTAATCCGTGCCCGAGGGTACAACCACAACGCCACGTCCGGTCAGCGCTTCGACGCCGACACCGTTGCCCCAACACACCGTTTCGCGATCCTCTGTTCGCGCACACACCCGCTCGACTTCTGCGAAGAGGTGGGTTGCGCGACGCCGAAGCGGGACACGAACCGGCACCCCGAACACCCGGTCATTTCCCAGGACCGTCGAGTCCGCTCCCCAGCACCTGACGTGGGCGGCCGCATCCACGATGCACCCGGTTCGTCGGTTGAAGCTGCTCGCTGTCGTGCCTTCGGTCTCCGGGATCAGCAGCGGGCCTTCCCCCGCGAAGCCTGGAGGCGCGTACTTCAGGTCCCCCCAGCACCAAAGGCCGGTCCTCCCCCAGCCGCACGTTGCCTCCGCATGAGACGAAATCCCGGTCAAATCCAGATCGAGCGTGCGCGTGACTTCGCCGGTCTCGAAATCAAAACAATCCACGGTTCCGTCGACGGCCACCGCACAGAGCTCGTCGTACGACGAGAACGTGACGTCCGTATAGCCCGGGAGCGACCATGCACTCCCGCTGCTGCGGAATGCATGGAGTTGTTGGGATTGATCGATTCCGACGTATCGCTGGAACTCGGCGCGAATGAGCGTGAGCCCCGGGGGCGCCCCAATTCGGGAGCTCACAAACTCTTGAGGCTTCTTGCACTCGATCTCCGTCCCTCGATAAACGCAGAGCTCGTTGAAGAAGTAGCCGAAGAACGTCTCTGCACCGCTCGCGATCCAAGACAGCTGACCGCGCACCTCGTGGTCACACAGCACCTGCCCCTCCCCCAGAACGCACAGGATGTCGCTGTTGCCGAGCAGCAAGAGGTCATCCATTCCTCCCGCGACGGCTTGCGGCCTCCGACCTGGCTCCCAGCAGAAGACACGCGAATCCACCGTCAGCGCGCAGGCTCGATTCTCTCCGACGACGACCTTCACAGCTCGCCCGTCCGGCGGGGTCTCGACGGGGGGCTCCTGACAGACGCCGTCCTTGCACGTCCAACCCGCGTCGCAGACCACGTCACACGCGCCGCAGTTGTCGGAGTCCCACGCGAGACGTCGACAACGTCCCCCCTCCACCGCGGGGCAGAAAGTCTCTTCCGCGTGGCAGCCGGCGAGACCGCAGCAAGCGTCTCCGCACCGAAAACCAGCACCTCCTGAGCTCGTCTCGCAGGATCCGGTGTCGAAGCACCCGAAGCCCGTCCGCCCCATGGCCCCCGTCGTCAGGATCGCCCCCTGCGAGCTCGTGATCGTAAACCGGCAGCCCGTTTGTTGAATCGCCACCCCCGAGATCCCGTCCCGCCTATGCAGCTCCGCGATCGTCGGGGCATCGGCGCAGCGGGAGTGGAACCAGGACGCCTCGAAGGCATCTTCGAAGTCGATGGTGTCGCGCCCGCCCGAGACCCACTCTGGTCTCGGCAAGTAGGGGCCGCACCCTAGGGCAGGTTCAATCCGAAGCTCGGCCGGTGACGACGAATCCAGCGCGAGCTGTTTGCCTCCGAAGCCGACCAAGACCTCGGCGTCGAGCACATCGCGGCCCGCGACCTCTGCCAAGACAAGCTCGCTCCCGTCCGCGACACCGCCTTCGTCATCCAACGCAATTGCAGCGACCCACTTGATACCATCGGGTACGTCGCTCGGGCGCGTGCAGCCCACGATCAGACAAAACACGAGGCCGAGATGCGCGCCCGAGCACTTCATCGCGGGACCTCCGCTTGGAGGATGTGGACCTCATCTCCCGCGTGGACCGCGACGTGGTCCACGTCGAGCGACACGACGGCGGTGATCTCAGCGCCGGCGCGCTGCTCAGCCGAGGTGACTTGGGGTGCGCACGGAACCTCCGAGTCGTCCCACACGCCGATGTCGACCGGCGCTACGTAGACGTAGCCGCTCCCGTAGTCCGCGATGTCCACGACTCCGGGATCGTCGTAGGCATCAGGATCACCGCCAGGGATCTGGCCCTTGCGGACGCTACCGGCTTCGTCCGGTGCGTTCTCGACGACACCGAAACTCAAGAAGTCGCCAAGATCCGTGCCCACCACCACCGTTTCGTCCGCGTACAGCGCCGTCGGTCGCGCGGGCGGTGACCAGAAGCCGAAGGTGCGCCCTTCTCCACCTATCACGTCCCATCGGACCGCAGCGTCGTCCGTGGACATGAAGTAGAGGTACGCGCCGGCCCGGACCACTCCGACCTCGTTGCCGTACGGGGCCGTGACGTTCCGATCGCCGTAGCGACCGTCGCCGAGCCGCACCCACTCCAACTGACCGGCGAGTCCCCCGACGAGTGCGCAGTCCGGCGTCGCTGCCATCTCGATCCAACCTGCATCGATCCTGCCGCCCGTCACGGCGTCCGTAAGCGGGAGGTACTCGACTCCATATTCGTACCCCGCGAAGAAGTAGTCGTCGCATACCGCGAACGAGGTCAGGGGCTCGGCCAACGCGATTCCGACGTCCACCGAGACGAGGTCACCGAGGTCGTAGGCATAGAATCCATCGGTAGCCACTACGACTCGGCGGCCGCGGATCTCGGCGGCGCCGAGCATGTCCAGGCCCGCGATCGTAGTTCTCCACTCGAACCGAGGACACCGATAGATCGCCGGTTCTCGGAAGGGCGACTCGACGAGGGTGCTTCGCACGCGGCGAGGAACATCCATGCGATGACGACGCGCCTCACCACGCCGACACCAACGCCGCGAGCGCCGCGCCCGTGATCGCCGAGCTGATGATCAGCGTGACGTTCGACGCCGTTCCGAGTCTGGCGCCCGACATCGAAGCGGTCTCCCGTGCTTCGTCGAGCATCTCCCACTCCGGACGTGACGTCGCTTCGAGCTGTTGCTCTCGAAGCTCCTCCGCGCGGCCGTCCTTGTTCGAGGCGATGATCCTCAGCGTGGTCCCGACGGCGAGTCCCGTCGCACCGAGCGCGACCCCGCCCCACCACAACGCCGTGGACTTGGGCGGGGGCTCCGGAGCGGACTGAACGACCGCCGTCGCCACCGCCGGGCCGCGATCGAGCAAGAGCGCCTCCACGAGCCCGGACAACGCGGCGCCCCATACCTCTCTATCCCCAACACCATCGAACTGAAGCGCTCGGCGCGCGCCGGACGGCTCGTGGAGCTGCAGCGAGATCCGCACGAGCGCGGCCCCCTTCACCATCGATACGCCGATGACGCGCTCGACGCCCGTCGACGCCGACAGCTCTGCGGGAGAGGCCGCGAAGTCGCCGATGACCGGCTTGCTCTTCGTGATGCGTTCGACGTGCTCCGAGACCTCCGCGAGGAGGAAGCTACGATCCAAACTCTCCAGGCCCTCGAGCTCCACGGGGAGGATGCCGACGGGCGCGCTGACCAGAACTCCGACCAGACAGGCAATCACGCGCGCCTACCGTGCTCCGCCCAGCGAATCTGCACAACCGTCACCCTACTTCAACCCAGGCATCACCGCCCACGCCCGGTCCGCGTTCCGCGGCATCACGCCCACGGGGACGGCGCGTGGGACTCCGGCACGTCCGCGATCAGCTTCGCGGCATAGTCGGGCTCGAAGACCTCGTGGACGACGGCCTTCATCGCGGGGCCGGCGTCGGGGTGGTGGTAGAGGCGGCGCGCGAAGTCGAAGGCGCGCATCTCGACCACCTCGAGGATGAGGCGGAGGCAGCCGGCCTGGTGACGGTCGGGGAGGAGGAAGGCGACGCGTTGGAGCTCCTCGAAGGCGACTTCGCGCAGGCCGGTCGGGTCCTCGTTGAACCACGCCGGGACGTCCATGATGATCTCCTTGGCGCTATGGCCGAGGTACCCACGGAGCCAGCCGACGACGACGAGGAGGCCGTCCGCGTCAAAGGCCTCGGGACCGCTTCGCTCGGTTATGAACGCCTCAGCGTCCTCCCAACGGAATTCGTGGAGGTTCGGCCATCGGTACGCGAACCCCTCCCAAGGTCCACCGGGTCGAGCGGCGGCTGGCGCTTCTGGTTCATTGTGGCGGCGAGGTCCAAGTGCTCGGATGGCTCCTTGGATGCCCGAGAAACCGGCTCGCACGGCGTCCGGCGTAGGAGGCTCGAAGCCAGGAGGCCGGGGCACCAGACGAGCCGTCCAGCGCGGAGGAATCTGAGCGACGGCGCTCCGAAACGCCTCCCAGTCCGGCGCGATCACGGGGCGACCTCGACGCGAACACTCTCCTCCGAGAGCAGAGGAAGCGGACGATCCAACGCTACCGTCTCCACCGACCGAATCGCCATCGTCACCTCGCGCTTCTGTCCGACCGCCGCGCCTTGCACGGGAAGCCGCACGAACTTGTAGAAGTACTCACCGCTCGTCTTCTCCAGCGCCTTCCACACAGCGCCTCGTCCGTGCGCTTCACCTCCACCACGTCGTCCGCGTCGATGAATACCACGTCGATGCCCTCCACCCTCCTCGCGACCTCACAACCACGGGGACGGCGCATGCGACTCCGGCACGTCCGCGATCAGCTTCGCTGCGTAGTCGGGCTCGAAGACCTCGTGGACGACGGCCTTCATGGCGGGGCCGGCGTCGGGGTGGTGGTAGAGGCGGCGCGCGAAGTCGAAGGCGCGCATCTCGACGCGCTCGAGGATCAGTCGGAGGCAGTCGGCCTGGTGACGGTCGGGGAGGAGGAGGGCGACGCGTTGGAGCTCCTCGAAGGCGACTTCGCGCAGGCCGGTCGGGTCCTCGTTGAACCACGCCGGGACGTCAATGATCACCCGCTTGGCGATGTTTCCGACGCGGTCACGAAGCCACCCCTGCATCGACCAGCGGCCATGGCTCGCCGCGTTCGCGCTCCCGAACTGCTCGACCAGGTAGGCGTTCACATTCGCAGCCGACAGCGTTCGAAGGTCAGCGAAGCGCTCCTTGAAGGCGAACCACCCGCCGTCGCGCCCGTACCCAACCTCCGCAGAAACCTCGCGGGCGTCCGAGGGTCCGAGGAGGGTCAGGACGGCCGCGACGCCGCGAAAGCCCTTCGTGACTTCGCCTGGCACCGCGAATTCGTCTCGCGGGACGCGCGAAATGAACGCCCAGCGCTCGGGGAGATGGCTGACTGCGTCTTCGAGTCCCGCGAAGGGCGTTGAGCTCATGGCTCGAACTCCACGCGAATCGCCTTCTTCGCGAGCACCGCGCGCGGCGTTTCGCCTTCCCCGACGGTCAGGGGTCGGTCCAACGCTCCCGTCCCAGGCGACCGAATCGCCATTGTGACCTCGCGCTTCTGCTCGGCCGCCGCACCTTCGCCGCGTAGCTGCACGAACTTATCGACGTAGTCGCCACTCGTCTTCTCCAGCGCCTTCCACAGCGCCTCGTCCGTGCGCTTCACCTCCACCACGTGCACCACGTCGTCCGCGTCGATGAATACCACGTCGATGTCCTCCAAGGCCCCCACTCGGCCCGGGGTGGTCGGCGGGACCTCGAACCACGGGCCGCCCGGTTTCAGGGCCACGCGCTCGCCTGGCTTCAGGCCGAGGAACACCGTGCTCCCCTCCGCCGCGCGCCCGGCTTCGATCGCTTCGACCGCATACTCCAACTCCACCAGCCGGTCGACGAAGCAGCGTTCGATCGAGTGGCCCGCATCCGCCGCGTCGTCCAACCACGCGGCCAGATGCCGACGCGAGATCGTCACCGCCGCCCCCAACGCACGCTCGACACCGTCCAGCGCGCGCGCCCGCGTCGCCGGCGACACCGCGCTCAGCGCCAACGACTCCAGGCCGTCGCGCAGCTGAGGCGCGCGCACGACGAGCGCCGCCGAGCGACGGCCCAACACCACCGCGCGCCCCGCCGCCGCGTGGACCGCGCGGCGCAGCGCGCTCGGCGCAGCGCCCGACCGCGAGGCGAGCGACCTGAACGCCGCACGCTTGGGACGCTTGCCCCCCGACACCTCCCGGATCAGCTCCTCGACCCGACCGATCTCCCGTTCACTCCACGGCCCGAAGCTCGCCAAGTCGGGCGCGCGCGCGACCAACTCGTCCCATCGCGACAACACATCGCCGAGTCGGTCCGCACCGCCCGGCGAACGCGGATGGAACCGCACACCGCGGACCACCGCGAAGCCGTCGTCGAGCACCGACACCGGCGCCCCGTCCGCCGCCCGCGCGAGCGCCGCGAGCCCCTCGCCCTTCACCGACGGCAGCAACGTCGCGACCACCTCCGACCCCAGCGCCAAGACACCCTCGATCGCCTCGGGATCGATCGCCGTGGCGGTCAGGTCCGGCCACCACCCGGATGGCACGTCCGCCACCAGCGCCGCGACACGCTCCGGCCCCACCCCCTCCGTCCACGCGATGACCTGTTCGGGACCGAGCGCATCCAGCGCCGCGTCCAACGCCTCTTCGTCCACGGCCGCCAACCGCGACCACAGCTCCGCCGGCAGCGCTTCGACCCCGTCTCCTCCGAAACGCTCGAAGAGCGACGCCGCCCGCTCCCGACCTAGGCGCGTCTCCATCGCACGCGTGGCAGCGCCCAGATCGTCCGTGCGGCCGAGCGCACGAACGAAGCGAGATTTTGCGAGCGCCGTCGCCGCGCCGCCCGCGCCGGCGGTCGTCGCCGCCGCTTCTAGGATCACCGGCAGCGGCGACGGGCGCTCCGCCGCGAGCCCCGCGTCCGCCGCGTCGACGCCTCGCCGATACTCCGCGTACGCGAGGTAGAGCTGGTACCCGTCGAGCGCCGACGTCGCGACCGCCGTCGCCGCGAGGCTCGCTCCACCGCTGGGCAGCGCCGCCGCGATCCCCAAGCCGACCGCGGCGATCGACACAAACGTCCGCCACATGCGCGCGTCGCGATTCACCTCCCGCACTACGTCTCGCGCGTGCGCGGCGACCATCCCGTGCGCGACGATCCCCTCCGCGATCAGCGTCGCCTCGACGACGTCCGGGAGCTGCCACACCGCGTCCGGATCGTCGCGCAAGCGAGCTTGCATCGCGTCGACGCCGTCGAGCGTCGCCTCGATCTTCGCTTCGAGCGCAGCGTCGATCGGACGCGGGACGTCCACGACGACCTGCCCCACCTGCTTCGAGTCCGTCTCGCTACCAAACGCCCAGAGCTCCGTGAGCGGCGCAGCGAGGCTCGCGGACGCGAGCGGCGGGTGCCTCGCCGATATTCTCGCGTGCAACGCGTCATACGCTGCACGCGCCGAGATCCGCTCGGCGCCGCTCGCCCGCTCGAAACGCCCGCGCGCCTCGAACAGCGCCTGCGCGTCGGCGCGGAGCGCGAGCAGCTCGGTCTCGTCGCCGTACTGATCCCGCCACGAACGCACCGACGCACGCGTTTGCTCGAGGATCGCCTCGGCCGTCGCCACCGCCCGCGGTGTCATCGCCGCGCGAACCCGAGCGCGCTCCGCTTCGAATCGATCGAGCCCGACGTCGAGGACGTCGAGCCGCCGTAGGATCTTATCCGCACGTCGCAGCGCAGGCGCCGAACCGATCCCCACGGCGCCGTCGTACAGCGCCCGGGCCTCGCCCCGCGCCAAGCGCACGCGGAGCCGAACCGCCCGAACGCCTTGCGCACGTACCAGCCGCACGAGCCGACGCTCCAACGCACGCGGCGAGGCGCCGAGCGACCCGAGCCCGAGCACCTCGATCGCGCTCGCGCGGACCTCCGGCTCCCGGAGGTTCCCGTCGCTCGGCACCGAATGGTCGAGCGTGACGGGCGGCGACGCTACGAGCACGGATCGATCGACCGCCTGCCCCGACGTGCGCGTGGGGTGGACGGTCGCGAAGGCGGACACAGGCGCGGTCGGGCGAGCCACGCAACGACGCCGTTCCAAGACCCGCGCCACCCCATGGGATCTGCTTCGGCGCCGATTCGTCCGGCGAACGTTCGGGTGCCGCCGAACGAATCCGGCGCACGCCGATTCGGTGGCCGCCGAAGCGATCGTCTTTTGGACCGCGGGAGTCGCGGCGACCTCCGCGCGCCGGCCTCGACGCGACTCGCCCCGCGAGGTCGAGGCCCATCACGACCGGAGGCCGAAGGGGACGCGCCGTCCAGGATCCGCCGAACCCGAGGGGGGCGCGCGGTCGAGAAGCGGCCGACTTCGTCCTTCGGGTTGACGATCGCGGCGGCCTAGAGCGTCGCGACGCTCGTCGACGTCATCGCGTTGGCGTCTCCGCACCGACTCGCGAGCGACGCCTGCGCCTTACTTCAGCAGCTGCACCAACGCCCAGGCCCCCACGCCGAGCAGCACCACGATCGCCACCCACCACCCCATGTTCGCGCGGCGTACCAGCTCCGCTTGTGAGCGCGACGCGTCCGGCACCGAGGTCGCGCCGACCTCGGGTCGCGACATCGGGCGGATGTCGAGCGCGTCGGGTTGGGAGGTGCGGATGCGTTCGAGGTGCGCCTCCACGTCGAGGCGCTCCGTGCGGCGCATGTCCGCCGGTGTTCCGGGCGGGGGCGCGGTGTCGGGGAGCTCGGTCTCGGCCGTCGTCGGATCCTTCGCGACCACCGCGATCGTCGGCGCTACGTCCATCGAGTCCGGCTTGGCCATGGAGGCGTCGTCCGTGGGGAGCTCGCTGGGGGGCGGCCGCGGGTCGGCGTCGTCCGTGGGGTGCTCCGGATCGAGCATCGCGCTCACCCCCGTGAAGTCACCCTTCGGCACGCCCGACGGTACGACCGGGCGCCCGGCCGGCGGCGACGAGGGAGAACCGAAGCGCTCGCGCATCAGCGTCGCCAGCTCGAGCTGGCCCCGCGCCGAGTACTCCTTCAGGCTCAACAGCGCCTCGAGCGCTGCGTGCGCCGTGCTGAAGCGGGCGTCGGGCTCGCGCGCCAACAAACGCATGCACAGGTTGTCGAGCAGCGGCGACACCTCCGGCTGCTCCAGGCGAAGGCTCGGGATGTCCATCTTCAGCACGCGCCGGACGACAACCATGTCCACCGCGCCCTCCTCGACCCCGAACAGACGCTGCCCCCGCACCAGCTCGTGCAGGATCACGCCCACCGCGAACAGATCCGAGCGCGCGTCGATCTTCTCCGCGCGCGCCTGCTCCGGGCTCAGGTACGCCGCCTTCCCCTTCACCACGCCGGTCTGCGTCATCGGGCTCTCCGCCAACGCCTTCGCGATGCCGAAGTCCGTCAGCTTGACCGCCCCCTCCCACGACAACAGCACGTTGTGCGGCGTGACGTCGCGGTGGACGATCCGCAGCGGCCGGCCCTGGTCGTCGAGGCGGTGCGCGTAATCCAACGCGCGCAGCAACTCACCGACCACGAACAAACTCACCGACAACGGCAACGGCCCCGACGCCGCCAGACCCTTCAGGTCACGCCCCTCCACCAGCTCCATCACGATGAAGAGGTGACCGTCGTCGTCCCGGTCGAAGTCGATGATCTGCGTGATGTTCGGGTGACTCAGCCGCGACGCCAGCCGCGCCTCGCGGATGAACATCTCCGCGAACGCGTCGTCCGACGAGTAACCGGTGAGTATTCGCTTGATCGCGACCGCCCGCTCGAAGCCCTCGGCGCCGCGAAGGTGCGCTTTGTACACCTCCGCCATGCCGCCGCCCCCGAGCCGCTCACCGACTCGGTACCTGTGCTTCGTCGGGTCCACGGCCACTCAGGTCGGCCAGTCTTCCACCTTCTGGATACCCGCACCACACAAGAACCCATCCTGAACGAATTCCGAACGCCCTCGGATGTCACACGTTGCACCTGAGTCCAGGTCGCGAAGTTGCCGCTCGCGATCGTGACCGCTACCGTCCGCGACGTTGTCGTTCGTCCCGGTCATCGCCGCGCTCGCCACGACGCTCCTCGCTGCGCCCGACGTCGAGCCCCCCGTCATCGACGTCGCCGGCCCTGCGCCTGTCTTCGCAACGCTCGTCCTCCCGCCGCAAGGCCTCGAGCGCCTCTCTTCGACGTTCCTCTTCAACGCGATTAAACAGGCGCTCGCCGCGACCGCCGACGCCGACGTCGTCCCGCTCGAAGGCGCCGCGTACGAGGCCTGCACCGAACGCAAGATGCCACGCACCCTCTGCATCGTTCGCACGGCGCTCCCCGAACAAGAACGCGGTCGCGGCGGTCGATTCCTCGCGGTCATCTCCGTGCGCATCACGACGATCGCCGACAAAGAGGAAGAGGTCGTCGCCGTCCTCCTCATCGATCTCGATCGCGCGCGTGCGCTCGACACCGGCGGTGACGACGCCGCCATCGATCGCAGCATCCGACGCGACGCGGTCGTCCTCCGCGCACCGCCGACGCTCCTCCCTTCGCCCGACGAAGCCACTCGCTTCCTCACCCAGCAGCTCGCCCCCCTCGGCGACGCGATCCGCGACGTCGATCCCCTCGACGCCAACGCCGAGCTCGGCATCACGACGTCGACCGGCGGCGTGAACCTGTTCATCGACGACCGCGAGGTCGCGCGCATCGGCGACGTTCGCGCGGTCGAGCTCCGCCGCGTGCAGGTCGGCAAGCGACGCATCACCGCGCGCGGTCCGCACATCGAACCGTTCGAGACCGACGTCGCGCTCGCGGCCGGCCGGCGTCGCACGCTCGACCTCGAGCTGTCCCTCGCGAACCCGCCGATCTACGGCGGCGTCTACACGGGGATGCGGTGGGGCGGGATCGCGGCGGCGGCGGTCGGCGCGGGCCTGACGCTCTGGGCGCCCTACGTGCCCAAGTCCTACAGAACGCTCGACGAAGGCGAGGAGGCGGTGGCGTCCAAGCTCGTCGTCCAGGCCCAGATCGGGCTCCCGCTGCTCGCCGCGGGGATCACGTGGGCCGTGCTCGGTTTCCTCCGCGACGACCCCAAGCGATTCCCATGGTGGGAGCTGCTCGCGGGCGCGGTGGTCGGCGGTGCCGTGTTGATGCCGGCGCTCCTCGTGGAACGATGACCCACCCCCGCGCACCTCGATCCCGACAAGTGCCCAAACCTTGCGGACCTCCGACGATCCTTGCACACTCACAGTCCCGAACGCCGCGGATCTACGCTGGTCCGGGCCCTGCAAGGAGGAACTCCCGGATGGGTGTCTCAAAGCGAAAGCGCCGGCGGACCGCCGGCTTCTCTCTGGTCGAAGCCCTCATCGCGGCCGGTGTCCTCGGGGTCGCGCTCACCGCGCTCGTCCGGCTCCACCAGTCCTCCATGCGCGGCACGGTCTCCTCGTCGCGGATCGGTGACGCCTCGGAGGTCGCGCGCCAGATCGCGGACAACTTCGCGGTGTTCGCGGTCGACAACCCGACCAACTGCCCCAACGCGGCCGCCCGCACCGTTCCGCTCGCGGCGCTCGACGACTGCGGCACCATCTTCGCCTCCGCCCCCGGCGGCGTCTGCAGCTCGGTCGAGACCTGCGTGCCGCTCGGCTGCACGTTCGACTTCGACATCCACGGCAACATCGCGCCCGCCGCCGCGGGACCGCCGCTGAACGGTCGCTTCCGCGTGCGGATCATGGAGGGTCAGAACCCCGCCGGCGACGGTTGGCGGGTCGCCACCATCGTGTGCTGGAACGACAGCCTGATCCGCTCGCCCGCCGCCCCCGTCGCGGGCCAGCGTGTCTCCCGCCGCGTCGTCGCGGACCGTCTGGCGGTCCCCGGACTATGAGGTCCTCGCCCATGCTGAACCGCGCCCAACACGGCTTCACGCTGATCGAGCTGCTCGTCGGCACCGCCATCGCGACGGTGCTCACCGCCGCGGCGTTCACCTTCGCAGCCCACGAGACGCGCCTGATGGGTGTGTCGCGCGAGCGCGTCGAGCTGTCCCAGGCCGGGCGCGCCGCGCTCGACCTGATCGTCGAGGACGTCTCTCAGGCGGGCGCCGGCATCGGCTACGGCGTCGCCAACGGCAACCACACCGAGCTCAACGCCGCCTCCCCCTGTCCGGGCGGGGCGACGTGTTTCCGCGGCTTGGTGCGCGGGCCGTTCACGATCCGCAACGTCGGGTTCAACACCGGCGGCGCCACGTTCACCATGCCCACGGGCGCCGGCCCCGCGGTGATGGCCGGGACGCAGCAGACGTTCGCGGGCGTCGGCCACGGCGGCCTCATCCTCCCGAACTACAACATCACGACCCAAGCCGTGGGCATCCGAATGGCCAACGGTTCGTTTGCCTCCATCGTCAGCTTCGAGGGGGGCGCCGAATACTGCCTCGACAACCCGGCGATCGGCGTGCAGACCAGCTTCCAGGACGGTGAGCTCGTCGTCCTTCGTCACCAGGACGGCATCCAGGCGCGCTCCGCGATCTTCCGGGCGCAAGCGGGTCCGTGTGTGAACAGCCCGGCGGCGTGTGCGAACGGCTGCCAGCAGTTCGTCGACGACCTCGACCCGGACCTCACGTTCACCGCCTACGACCAGGCCTACGGGTCCTCGTACCGCGGCGGCGAAATCCAGGGCGGCCTGAAGACGGTCGTGTGGTTCATCGCGCCGAATGCGCAGACCCGCAGCGGCACGTTGAGCCGCGCCGTGTTCGACTCCAGCAACTGCACGGGCGCCGCGCCGAACATCAACACCTGCGCGGGCATCGTCGCGGAGTACACCGAGTTCCTCGGCATGCGCGTCTGGGCCTGGAACACCGCCGCCGTCCCGCCGGCCTGGCAGTTCGTCGGCGACGGTCCCATCCCGGGTCAGCAGCGCCTCCGCGTCGACGTCGAGCTCGTCATTCGCAGCCGCGTCCCGGACGTGAAGCCGCGCGCCGGTTCGGTCCTTCAGCTCACCAACGAGTGTGTCCCGATGCCCTGCGGCACCAACGATCACGGCGACCGGCGCGTCTACCGGACCTCCGTGGAGATCACCAACTCCGGACGCATGGCGCTGCCGCGCTGAGGAGAAAGCTCATGAAGAAACGACGTCGCCGAAATCCGAATCAGCGTGGCTTTGCGCTGTTCATCGTGGTGTTGGTCGTTGCGTTGGTCGCCGTCGCGGGAGGCACGCTCCTCGACATGGTCAACGTCGACCTGGTCATCGCCGGCGAGCACCGCAAGGCCTCCCAGGCCCGCGCGGTCGCGATCGGTGGTGCGCAGGAGACGATGGCCGACGTGACCCTCACCCCGGCCAACATGCCGATCGATCCGGCGAACAACAGCTGGGTGTACGCGACGGACCAGGGCGGCCTGCCGCGGCGCGACCCGTTCGGCATCTCGTCGGCGATGGACGAGACGAACAGCACCTTCGTGAAGAACCCCGGGAACGCGGTGCTCCAGGAGAGCTACACGTCGAACATCCGTCTGCTCCGGCTCGGCCCGGCGCTCGACACCAGCGTCGACCAGGCGACCGCCGTCTTCTACGAGGTGCAGTCCGTGTCGACGATCGGCGACGGCGCCGCGTCGAAGGAAGTCCGCGCGGAGATCTATCGCATCGCGCAGGGCGCCGCTGGCCGCGTCCTCGAAGGCGCCACCGGCGTCCACGCTCGCTAGTCCCCTCACTTCTCGGTAAGGTCGCGCCCGATGGCGCCCGTGCCCTTGCGTACCGGCCTCGCGCTGGGACCGTTCACCCTCGGTGAACGCGTCGCGCTGGGGGGGATGGCGGAGATCTGGTCCGCCACCGACGCGGACGGCCGCGAGGTCGCCCTCAAGGTCCTCCTGCCGTTCTTCTACGCGGAGACGACCTTCCGCTCGATGTTCCAGGACGAGGTCAACATCGCGCGGCGCCTGGTGCACCCCAACATCCTCCAGGTCTACGACGGCCACGATCTCGGCGGGCACTTCATCCAGTCGATGGAGCTCGTCGACGGGTCGGACCTGAGGCGCCTCCTGATGCGGCTGTCGCGCGTCGGCCAGTGGTTCCCGGTGCCGCTCGCGCTCGCGGTGGGGCTCGAGGTCGCGACCGCGCTCGCGTACGTCCATGAACGCACGAACGACGCGGGGGAGCCGATGCACATCGTCCACCGCGACATCTCTCCGCACAACGTCATGGTGACGCGCGAAGGGGTGGTGAAGGTCCTCGACTTCGGCATCGCCCATGCGGCGGAGCGGCTGACGAACACTCGGACCGGCGTCATCAAGGGGAAGCTGGGGTACATGGCGCCCGAGCAGGCGCTCGCCGAGCCGATCACCGCGCGCGTCGATGTGTTTGCGCTCGGCGTCGTGCTCTGGGAGATGCTCGCGATGCAGCGCCTGTTCAAGGCGAAGAGCGAGGCCGAGACGCTCGAGCTCGTCATCCAGGCGAACGTCCCCTCGATACGCTCGGTCAACGACGTCGTGCCGGACGAGGTGCAGACGCTCCTGCGCCAGATGCTCGCCCGCGATCCGGCCGCGCGCCCGCAGAGCATGGGCGCCGTCGAAGCCGCGCTGCGCGGCGTGCTCGTGCTCCACTACCCCGGTCAGCACGACCGCGCGGCGATGGCGGACTGGATCGCGCAGCACCTCGCCGTCCCCAAGCGCAAGCCGGGCGGCACCGCGCGCATCGTCGCCGACGACGCGACCGCCGTCGACGCGACCCAGGCCACGACGACCGACAACCCGGTCGACGCCACGGTCCCCAGCGCCGCGTCCTCCCCCGGCGGACCGAGTGAGGGTTAAGATCCCCCGGTGATCGGGCAGACGCTCGACGGGCGCTACGAGATCGCCGAGGAGGTCGGCCGCGGGGGCATCGGCGTCGTGTACCGCGCGCGGCAGATCTCCGCGCAGGGCCGCGACGTCGCGGTCAAAGTGCTGCTCCCCTCGGCGCTCAGCTCACACAACGCCGTCACGCGCTTCGAGAACGAAGCCGCCATCATCGGCACGCTCCGCCACCCCAACACGATCCGCATGTTCGACACCGGCCGCACCGACGACGGTCGGCTCTACGTCGTCACGGAGTTCCTCGAAGGGGAGACGCTCCTCGCGCGCCTCGAGCGCGGGCCCCTCTCGCAGCTCCAAACCGTGGACACGTTGATCCCCATCGCGCGCTCCCTCGACGAAGCGCACCGCCGCGGCATCGTGCACCGCGACCTCAAGCTCGCGAACATCTTCCTGGAGCGCGTCGGCGAAGAGGACGTCGTGAAGGTCCTCGACTTCGGCATCGCGAAGCTCGTCGACCACGAACGCATCACCGCGCCGATGCAGATCTTCGGGACGCCCGGGTTCATGTCCCCCGAGCAGTGCCGCGGCGGCGCGGTGTCCGCGAGCTCCGACATCTTCGCGCTGGGCATCCTCGGGTTCTCGATGCTCACGCAGCGGTTCCCGTACGACGGCGCCGACGCCAACGCGCTCGTCGTCGCGACGCTGACCAAGACCCCGCACACCCTCTCCGCCGTTCGCCCCGAGGTGCGGTGGGAGCCGCGGCTCGAAGCGCTCCTGAACCAGCTCCTCGCCTACGATCCCGAGGACCGCTTGCCGACCGCAGCGGCCGTCGCCGAGGCGTTCGAGAACGTGCACCGGGCGCTCGACCACACCGCGGGCGTCGTGCTCCCGGGTCAGCTCGTCGCGCCCCTCGCCGCTCGGGATGAGCGCAGTGGTGCGGAGTCGGGGGAGGAGCTCCTCGCTACGCTCCCGTTGGTCGCGCGGCCGGCGGCCGAGACGATCCTCCCCGCGGGGCCGCCTTCACCGATCGAGGCGTCGGAGCTGATGTCCGATCCCACGCCTGAAGACGCCTCCGGGCCGACGCTCGTGCCGCTCGACTTCGGTCCGCCGACCCCCGAGACCCCACTCCCCGACGACGTCGATGACACGAAGCCTCCGCGGTCGATCCCCGCCGCGCCTACGACGCGTCCGGACGTCGACCACGGCGTCCTGCGTGCGACCGTCGGCCCCGGTGACGATGCGTTGGTCGCGTTCGACGCGTCGCCGCTCGCGGTGACGCCGGTGATGGGAGGACCCGACGACGACTCCGGCATGCTCGACACGCTCCCGGTCATCCCGGACGCCGCCGCCGCGACGGTGCAGGTCCCGCCGCCGACGCCTGCGAAGCCGCCTCACCTCCTGCGCACGACCTTGCTCGTGCTCGGGGTCGCCGCGGTCCTCGCCGCGGGGGTCGCGCTCGCGGTGCAGCTCTCCTGATTCAGCGCACCGTCTCGAACACGAACCAGCCGTTCTCCTCGGCGACGAGGCGGTGGCGGCCCGCGTCCTTCGTACGCTCGACGAGGAGCGCGCCGCGCAACACGAGGAAGTCGTACGCGACGCCGTGCACGTCCGGGGCGTAGCTCGCGACGTCGCGCCAGGGGGGCGCGGGGGGCCGCGGTTGTTTCGGGCGAACGGGGTGCAGGGGGTTGTCGAAGAGGTAGGCGGTGTACGCGGCGCCGTCGCAGAGGTGGTGGAAGAAGAGCGACTGCACGGCGGGGTGGTAGGTCGCGAGGTCGCCCGGCGGGACGAGCGTGAGCGCAAGGTAGGTTGCGCCGCGCGGGATGTGCCTTCGCACCGGATCGTAGCGCTGGCCGATGCGATCGAACTTCGCGATCATCTGGCGGTTGAGCGCGGCGTTGGCGAAGAGCAACGCGAGCGCGGCGCCGACCCAGATCAGGCCGGCGCGGGAACGGAGCGAGGCGGTGGGGAGGAGGAAGAGGAACAGCGCGGCGATCGCGCCGAAGCGCGGGGCGAGCATCCAGACTTCGACGGGGTGTTCGAGGGTCATCGGGCCGAAGGCGTAGAGGCCGCCGGCGAGCCCGGCGTACAGCGCGAGGGCGACCGTGCCGCGGCGGGCGTGTCGTCGTTGTCGCGCGCCGAGGAACAGCAACCCGATCCACCACGCGAGGGCGGCGAGCATCGTGTAGACGTGGCGGTCGTCGCCGCGCTGGAGGAGGTCGCTGCCGAGGCGCGCGAGGGACCAGGCCGTCGGTTCGAAGTGCGCCCACTGGGTCGGTGAGGACCCGGGTTCGAGGCGCGCGACGGTGACCAGGCCGACGAGGAACGCGGGGGCCGCGGCGACGGCGACCGCGCGGAGGCGGCCGGCGGCTTCGCTGCGGCCGCGGCCGAGCAGGTCGACGACGACCCGGAGCGTGAGCGCGACGGAGACGAACAGGAAGAGGAGCGCGTGCGCGAGGAAGCAGGTGGTCCAGGCCGCGGCGAGGAGCGCGGTTCGTGTTCGGGTCGGCGCGTCGAGCGCGCGTTCGACGGCGGCGAGGACAAGCGGCACGGTCCACACGCCGCAGACCCACGCGGCGAACCCGTAGCCGAGCGCGACCGAGAACATCGCGAGCGGGGCGATGGCGGCGATGCGGGGATCCCGTCCGCAGGTGCGTGCGAGGTCGGCGGTGGCGAGGGTGGTGGCGGCGGTGGCGGCGAGGAAGGTGAGCTTCGCGGCGGCCTCGACCGAGACGACCTGCGCGAAGGCGGCGGTGGTCATGTAGAAGAGCCAGTACGGCGTCGGGGCGAAGGAGCGCTCGGCGAAGGTGAGGGCGTCGCCGCCGTGAGCGAGGATCGCGATGAGCCCGAGGTGATTCGACCAGTCGATGAAGGGGAGGTAGCGGCCGACGAAGAGCATCCACGCGTGGGCGGCGACGGCGGCGATCGCGGCGAGTCCGAGGACGGGATCGAGGAGGCCGGATCGAGGGTGCGAAGGGGGGATCATCCGGGCGTTCTCGGCGTCGCATTCTTGGCTCTAAGTCCGCGGCGCTCAAGCTACTTTTCCCTTCCGAGCGTGGTGCCTCCGTGGTAGCTTGATCCGTCTTGGCCACAGAGCAGTCGAACCCTCAAGAAGCCACCGAAGAACAGCAAGATTTTGCGGTCCGCACCGTGGAGCGGACCGCTTCGCAGGACGGTCAGAAGGACTACACGGGCGCTTCGATCGAAGTGCTCGAGGGCCTCGAAGCCGTGCGTCTTCGCCCCGGCATGTACATCGGTGAGACCGACACGACCGGTCTGCATCACCTCGTCTTCGAGGTCGTGGACAACAGCGTCGACGAGGCGTTGTCGGGTCACGCGTCGAAGGTCGTCGTGACGATCCACGTCGATGGGTCGCTGTCCGTCTCGGACGACGGTCGCGGCATCCCGGTCGACTGGAAGGTCGAGCAGAACAAGAGCGCGGCCGAGGTCGTGATGACGGTGCTGCACGCGGGCGGCAAGTTCTCGAACGATACGTACAAACACTCCGCCGGTCTGCACGGCGTCGGTGTGTCGTGTGTGAACGCGCTGTCGGTGTGGCTGGAGATGGAGATCAAGCGCAAGGGGCGCATTCACTGGATGCGCTTCGAGCGCGGGAAGCCGGTCTCGGATTCGGGCACGTCGGAGGCGCCGCTGACGGTGCGCGGGGAGACGACGGAGACGGGGACGCGGATCGTCTTCAAGCCGGACGAGGAGATCTTCAGCACGACGACGTTCAGCTTCGAGCGTTTGTCCACGCGCCTGAAGCAGCTCGCGTTCCTCAACCGCGGGTTGTGTGTGGAGCTGACGGACGAGCGCGTCGAGAAGACGGAGACGTACCTCTACGAGGGCGGCATCCAAGAGTACATCGCGCACATCAACCGGAACCGCGAGCCGCTGCACAAGGACGTCGTCTACTTCAACTCGCTGATGGAGGTGTCGGGTCCGGACGGGGAGCCGGTCGAGGTCGACGTCGAGGTCGCGATGCAGTGGACGGGTGCGTTCAACGAGAGCATCCACTGCTTCGCGAACAACGTTTACAACGACGAGGGCGGGACGCACGCGAGTGGGCTTCGCTCGGCGTTGACGCGTACGTTGAACTCGTACGCCTCGAAGACGAATCTACTGAAGGGACTCAAGGAGCCGCCGTCGGGTGACGACGTGCGCGAGGGTCTGACGGCGGTGGTGTCCGTCAAGATGATGGACCCGAAGTTCGACAGCCAGCCGAAGCACAAGCTCCTCAACACCGAGGCGAAGTCGGCGGTGGAGTCGCTGGTGAACACGCAGCTCGCGGCGTACCTGCTCGAGAACCCGACGGTCGCGAAGACGGTCGTCGGCAAGTGCTGCGACGCCGCGCGGGCGCGGCTCGCGGCGCGGCGCGCGCGGGAGCTCGTGCAGCGCAAGGGGGCGCTGGAGTCGTCGGCGCTGCCGGGGAAGCTGGCGGACTGCCAGGAGAAGGATCCCGAGCAGTGTGAGATCTACATCGTCGAGGGTGAGTCCGCAGGCGGGTCGGCGAAGCAGGGGCGCGACCGGCGCTTCCAGGCGATCCTCCCGCTGAAGGGCAAGATCCTGAACGTCGAGAAGGCGCGCGTCGACAAGATGCTGTCGTCGCAGGAGATCGTCGCGTTGGTGACGGCGCTCGGCACCGGCATCGGCACCGAGCAGTTCGACATCGCGAAGCTGCGGTACGGGCGCGTCATCATCATGACGGACGCCGACGTCGACGGTAGCCACATCCGCACGCTGCTCCTCACGTTCTTCTACCGGCAGATGGCGCCGCTCGTGGAGCAGGGGCACCTGTACATCGCGCAGCCGCCCCTCTACCGCGCGACGAAGAACAAGAAGGACAACTACTTCAAGGACGACGAGGCGCTCGACGACTTCGTGCTCGACATGGGTGTCGCGGACGTCGAGGTGACGGCGGCGAGCGGCGAGGGGCTGCAGGCCGAGTACCTGAAGAACGTCGCGAAGAACATGCTGCGTTACAACAAGCAGCTGGAGGTCGTGGACCGGCGTCGCGATCGACGCATCGTCGATGCGTTGGTGCGCGCGACTTCGCTCGAGGCGGACTGGCTGCGGCCGCGTTCGCAGATCGGTTCGGCGGTGCCGGAGCGCGAGACGCTCGAGCGCGACGTGATGGAGCCGATCCTGAAGTGGCTGGAGCGCTTCGAGCCGGACGCGATGCACAAGCTGAAGACGGAGATCGTGCAGCGCGACGGCGGCGTGGAGCTGCACTTCGAGTCGCGCCGGTTGGGCGCGCGTCGCAAGACGGTGATCGACGCCGTGTTCCTCGCGAGCCGCGACTTCGCGGTGCTGCGGGCGATGTCGAAGGCGTTCCGCGAGCTGGAGCCCCCCTTCGCGATGACGGTGAAGGACGCGGAGCCGGTGTCGTTCGAGCGACTCGAGCAGCTGGTGGAGGAGCTCGAGTCGCGCGGCGGCAAGGGGGTGAGCATCGGTCGTTACAAGGGCCTCGGTGAGATGAACGCCGAGCAGCTCTGGGAGACCACGATGGATCCGTCGCAGCGCGTGATCCTCCAGGTGCAGATGGCGAAGTCCGACAGCGAGAACGACATCTTCGAGACGCTGATGGGCGACCAGGTGGAGCCGCGCCGTGACTTCATCGAGAAGAACGCGCTCGATGTATCGCGTCTGGATATCTAGCGCGGCGCTCTTCGCCGCGTGCACGCCACCGCCTTCGGTCCAGGCGGTGGACCAGTTCCTCACGGCCTACGCAAACGAGGACGTCGACGGCATGGTCGCCGCGACGTGGCCGGGGGATCGCGCGTTGATGCGGGACTGCGCGGAGGCGGTGAAGACCGCGCCGACCAGCACGCTCGCGTTGGCGCTCCCGCCGCTGCCGTTGTCGCACGAGGTCGTGGAGATCGAGGACAAGCCGTCGGCGGATCGGCACGTGGTGCTCGTGCGGGTGAAGATGAAGAACCCGCTCGCCTACGAGGCGAAGCGCGTGGGGCAGGACCTCGGCGACTTCCCGAAGACCCGCACGCAGCGTCGGCGGTTCTTGTCGATCCGCGAAGAGGGGCGATGGGGCGTGAAGCTCGACCTCGCGGCGGTGATGCGCCGCGCGGAGTTCGTGGCGGCGTTCTCGCGGCTCGTCTCGGCGAAGCGCTTCGACGACGCGGAGCGGATGCTGAGCGAGGTGCCGCCCTCACCCGACGAGGCCAACGCGCAGCGCAAGAAGGACCGCCTCGCGACCGCGCTCGAAGCGGAGCTCGCGGAGGTGCGGAAGCGTCTGAAGGTGAAGACGAGCTCGACGTCGACGACGGCGCCCTGAACTCAATCCTCCCAGAGGAGGGCGAGCTCGAGATCGAGGGCGTCGAACGGGGCGACGTGGGGGGTGGCGTCTTCCGACCAGGTGCCGAGGCGGAGCCAGCCGTCGGCGCTGCGTTGGTACGCCTCGAGCATCTTCGCCGCGGGGTCGACGAACCAGAGGTGGCCCACGCCTTCCGCGGCATACAAGTCCATCTTGCGGGAGCGATCGAGGACCTGCGTGGAGGGGGAGAGGATCTCGCAGACCCAGTCGGGGCGCGTGTCGAAGTAGGCAGCGACGCGGTCGAGCTCCGCGACGGACTCCCGCCGCCAGCCCGCGACGTCCGGTACGAGGATGTTGCCCGAGAGGTGAAGCTCGGGCTCGAACAGGATGTGCCACCCACCGTGCCCGTGGTGGCGGCGACCGAAGGCTGCGCGAATCTGGGTGGTCAGCTCGGTCGCGGCATTGGCGTGCCCGACGTTCGGCCGTGGCTGAAGCCACAGCTCTCCGTCCACGACCTGCGCGATCTGATTCGGTGGTGCGTCCAGGACATCCTGGTACGTCGCCCTCCGTTGGCCCGGCTCGACCATGCCTCAGGATATCACGCGTTCACTTGGCAGAAGGCCTCGTAGTCGATCAGCTCGGTCACCGTCGGCTTCTCGCCGCACACGGGGCAGCTCGGGTCGCGGTGCAGCTTGAGCTCGCGCCACTTCATCTCCAGCGCGTCGAACTGGAGCAGTCGACCGGCGAGCGGGTTGCCCTCGCCGAGGATGATCTTGATCGTCTCCATCGCCTGGATCGTCCCGACGATCCCCGGCAGCGCGCCGATCACACCCGCCTCCGCGCAGCTCGGCGCCATCCCGGGCGGCGGCGGCTCGGGGTAGAGGCAGCGGTAGCAGGGGCCGCCGAGGCTCGGCGCGAAGACCGAGGCTTGGCCCTCGAACTGGAAGATCGATCCGTGCACGTTCGGGATGCCGCGGAAGACACACGCGTCGTTGATCAGGTAGCGCGTCTGGAAGTTGTCGCAGCCGTCGACGACGATCTGGTAGCCCTCGTCGAGGATCTGCATGATGTTCTGCGACGTCAGCAGGTCCTGGTACTTCGTGACCTTGATGTCCGGGTTCAGGTCCTTCATCGCGCGCTCGGCGCTGTCGACCTTCGGGACCCCCGCGTCCGCGTCGCGGTGCAGGATCTGACGCTGCAGGTTCGAGAAGTCGACGACGTCCGGGTCGACGATCCCGATGTGCCCGATCCCCGCCGCGGCGAGATAGAACGCCGACGGGGACCCGAGCCCGCCCGCGCCGACGAGCAGGACCTTCGCGTCGAGGAGCTTCTTTTGGCCCTCTTCACCGACCTCGGGGAGGAGCAGGTGCCGCGAGTAGCGGATCTTCTGGTTGGGGGAGAGCTGCTCCTCGACCTTCCACGGGAACCCCGCGTTCTTCCAGCCGTTGAAGCCGCCCTTCATCGAGGTCACGTTCGTGTAGCCGAGCTCCTCGAGCGACCGCACCGCGAGCGCGCTGCGCGTCCCGCCCGCGCAGTACACGACCATCTCGGCGTCGCGGTTGCGCTCGACGTTCTCGATGCGCAGCTCCAAGAACCCGCGCGGGATGTGTTTGGCGCCGGCGATGATCCCCGTCGCGACCTCGTCCGCTTCCCGCACGTCCACCAGGACCACGTTGGGGTTCGCCTCGAGGCGCGTTCGGACCTCTTCGACGGAGGCCTCCTGGATGCGGGCCTTCGTCTGCTCGATCAGCGTGTCTTTGTTCATCGCGGCCATGGCTTTCGTCGATCCCTCCCGGCGTTACGCGCCGTGTCAACGGGGATCGAACAGGTAGCGTTGTCGATTTCATCCGCGTAGGCTCGCTTCCGCCCGTGAGCCGCCTCCCGATCATCTGTGGGGACACCGACGCGCCCCTCCCCACGGACGCGACCGCCGATCCCGTGCCGCTCGCCGCGCGGGGCACCGTCGGGTATCCGGGCTGGCTCGCCGATCGCCAGGGCCGTCGCCTGCGGTATCTGCGGCTCTCGGTCACCGACCGCTGCGACCTGCGCTGCACCTACTGCATGCCCGAGGAGGGCGTGCCCGCGTCGCCGCGCGAAGACGTGCTCTCGTTCGAGGAGATCGTCCGCGTCGCGCGGGTGTTCGCGCGCCTCGGCGTCGAGACCATTCGCCTGACCGGCGGTGAGCCGCTCATCCGCAAGAACCTCGCGGACCTCGTGCGGATGCTCCGGGAAGACGCCGGGATCCAGGACATCGCGCTGACCACCAACGCCACCGCGCTCGACCACCTCGCGCGCCCGCTGATCGACGCGGGGCTCTCGCGCATCAACGTGTCCCTCGACAGCGTGGACCCGGATCGGTTCGCGAAGATGACCCGCGGCGGAGATCTCACCCGCGTCGTTCGTGGCATCGACGCGGCGCTCGAAGCCGGCGTCACCGAGATGAAGACCAACGCCGTCGTCGTGCGCGGCGCAAACGACGACGTGCTCGCCGAGAACGTCGAGTGGGCGTGGGCGCGCGGCATCGTCCCGCGCTTCATCGAGCTGATGCCCCTCGGCGAAGGCGCGCGCCTCGGCGCAGACGCCGTCGTCCCGGTCGCCGAGATGAAGCGGTCGCTCGTCGGCCTACTCGCGAACGAGAACGACCCGACCTACCGCATGGATCGCGGCCCGGCCGGCTACGTCGAAGCCGCGGACGGCAGCGGCCGACGCGTCGGCTTCATCGGCGCGGTGACGGAGAACTTCTGCCATCGCTGCAACCGCGTCCGCATCACGGCGCGCGGCGAGATCCGGGCGTGCCTCGCGTCGCCGTCGGGCCTCCCGCTCCGCACGCTCCTGCGCGACGGCCGCACCGACGACGGCCTCCTCGAAGCCGTCAGCCAGTCGCTGTTCGGCAAGGGCGACGGCCACGAGTTCTACGTGGACGGCGTCGACCGCCACCACGGCGTCGACATGTCCCGCATCGGCGGGTGAGTCACTCCGGCTCGGCGTCGCCCTCCGGGAGCTCGGCTTCCGCTTCCTCCGGGAGGTCGATCGTGACCGTCTTCGAGTCGTCGATCTTCACGTTCTGCTGCCAACGTGAGTCGGGCCCCGCGACGACCTTCAGGTCGTAGACGCCCGGGCGGACCTCGATGCGGACGTCCGTCGGGCCCTCGGCCAGGGGCTTCGTCGCGCCGTGTTTGTAGACGAACACCGTCGCCGACACCGCGGTCGATCCTCGGCGCGCGCGCACCGTGAGGAACGCGCGGTCGAAGGCGAGCTGGCGCGTGACCTTCTCGCCGAGCGCGACATCGAACGGCCCGTCGGTGAGCGTCGCCCCCGACTCGAGCTTCGCCGTGATCTCGTAACGCCCCGGCCACAAACGAAACGCACCGTCCGCCTGCGGCTTCACCGCGTCACCGCCACCCGCTCCGTGGACACGCACCTCCGCGAACCCCACCGGTCGACCGTTCTTCACCACCCGAACGACCAGCGTCGCGCGCGTGAAGTCGATGCGCTCCTTCGTCGTGCGCTTGCGCCGCACCTCCACGTCGCGGCGTTGCTCCCCGAGCGGTCCCGCTGCGGCCGCGTCGATCGCGACCGTGTAACGCCCCGGCGAGAGTGTCACCGGCCCGGGCGCTTCGAAGTAGTTGAAGAAGTCCGCCGCGCCCGGCCGCGAGATGCGCACCGTCGCGGGCACCGCGGCGCCGTCGGCCGTCACCGAGACCGCCAACTCCCCCGTCGTGAACGCCTCCGTGATCTTCTGCGTTCGACCCGGCTGGATCCAGACGTCCTTACGGTTCGTCGCGTAGTCGAAGCTCGACAGCAGCTCCGTGTCGATGCGGTACCGCCCCGGCGGCAGCCGCAGCTCCTCCCCCGACGTGACACTCCCGACGTCGCGCTCCCGCCCCGCGATGAACGCCCGGACCGCGGCCTCGGCGGTTCGGCCGTCGCACCGCGCGCGCACGACCACGCCGCCGTCCGACAGGTCCGTCGAGAACACCGCCTTCCTCTTCGCGGTGACCGTGACGTTCCGAAGCGCGACCTCCGCGCGCGGCGCGTCGTCATCGGCGAGGGTCACGAGCAGGTCGTAGCGCCCGGGAGCGATCGACACGGTGCGGTTCGACGGGAGCCGGACCAGCGACTCCCCTTCGAAGTTGCTCCTCGCCGGGTACACGTCGACGTGCGCGGGCAGCAGCACGCCGCCACGCCTCGACTCCAGGCGCATCTGCGCGCGCTCGACCAAGATCTTCGGGCGCGCGACCTGCTCCGCCTTCACCGTCACCGAGACCGGCGGCGGCGCGAGCACGGCGTCTCCGAGCTCACACCGCGCGAAGACGAGGTACCGACCCGCCGGCACCTCGACGCGCGTCGTCCCCCCGCCCGCTTCGCAGTCGCCCTTCCGGCACGGATCGGTGTGGACCGACAGCGCGCACGAGGCCCCCTTGGGCGCCGAGATCGCGGGTTCGATGGCCGTCGGTGGCTCGGGCGCGGCGGCGAGGAGGAGAGCGAACGGGAACAACACGGGCCGACTCACCATCAACCTATCCAATCTCGGGGTAAATGTCGGTCAAATGTCCGACCAAGGGTCCCGGGGTGCGGTAGATCCGACCGGTGGTGCACGTAATAACCGACGCGATGGGGACCCTCAGGATTCGAACGACATTCGCGCTTTGCTTGGCCGCCGCGGCGGTCCAGGCGTGCCCGGCTCCGGAGCGCCTCCCGCCCCCCGACGACAAACCGCCGGCGAGCTTCCCGATCATCGACACGTTCACGGTGGACAACCCCACGATCGCCCCGGGTGAATCCACGGTCCTCCGCTACGCGGTGCGTAACGCCGACGTCGTCTCCATCGCCCCGGACGCGCTCGGCGTCACCGACGTCCTCTCCGGCGAAGTCACCGTCGGTCCGCTCGACGGCGACACCACGTTCACCCTCGTCGCGAGCTCGGAAGCCGGCGACACCCGCCGCACCGTCGTGGTGAGCGTCGGCACCGGCGAGGTCTCCATCCTCGAGTTCACCGCAGACCCCGGCATCATCGCGCCCGGCGCCTCCGCCACGCTCCGCTGGCGCACGGCCGGCGCCACCGCCGTCACGATCCAAGAGCAGGGCGGCGCCGTCCTCGTCCCCGCCGCCGCGGCGACCGGCGAGGTCACCGTCACCCCCACCGCCAACACCACCTACGAGATCGTCGCCGAGGGCAAAGGCGGTCCGGTGCGCGACACGACCAACGTCTTCGTCGGAACCGAGCCGACCGTCGTCCGGTTCGAGGCCAACCCCAGCCAGACCACCGGCGGGCCGACGACGTTGTCCTGGGAAGTGTCGAACGCGACGTCGGTCGAGATCACCGACACGCAGCAGAACGTCATCCTCATGAACGGGCCGGTGACGGGCACGCGCTCCATCACGCCGACCGACACCACGACGTACATGCTCGTCGCGAACGGCGAGGTCGGGAGCGACGTCGCGACGGTCACGGTGACGGTCCTCGAGCCCGGCAGCCCCCAGATCGTGACGTTCACGGTGACGCCGACTTCGCTCGCGGCGCCCGGCAACGTGACGGTCACTTGGAACACCGCCGACGCGGACACCGTCGACCTACACGGCGACGGTACGCCGATCGCCGCCTTCCCGCGCACGCCGTCGGGGAGCACGGCGATCATGTTGGACGCGACCGTCACGCTCACACTCGTCGCGGAGAACGGCCAGGGCGAGACGACGCAGGACGTGACCATCACCGTGGGCACGCCGGACACCACGGCGCCGACGATCGATCACACGCCGCCGACGGGCCCGATCACCGAGGGCACCGCGGTCCCGCTCGCCGCGACGGTGAGTGACGCCGACTCCTCCGTCGGCACCGTCACGCTGTTCTACCGCACCGAGGGGGCGACGCCGTTCAGCTCCGTCACGATGATCGAAGCGAGTGCGGGTCGCTATGAGGCGACCGTCGGCGCGAGCGCCGTTCAGCTGCCGGGGCTCGAGTACTACATTCGAGCGAACGACACCGCGACGACGCCGAACGCCGCGACGAACCCGCCGGGCGCGCCGGCCAACCTGCATTCGATCACGGTGCAGCCCGACGACATGCAGGCGCCGACGATCACGCACACCGCGGTCCCGCAGGACCAGCAAGAGGGCGTCGCGGTCATGGTCACCGCCGCCGTCACCGACGCGAGCGGGCTGTCGGAGGTCACGCTGTACTACAAGCGTTCGCAGGACACGCTGTTCACCAGCGTCGAGATGACGGCTTCGGGCGCGACCTACTCCGTCCAGATCCCCGCCGCCGCCGTGCTGCCGACCAGCATGGACTACTACATCGAGGCCACCGACAACGCGACGCCGGCGAACGTCGCGCGTGAGCCCGCGATGGCGCCGGTCGCGGTGCACTCGTTCTCGGTGGTGGCGATCGACCGGATCGCGCCGACGATCGTCCACACGCCGGTGTCGAACGGGCAGCTCGAGAACAACGCCGTCACCGTGAGCGCCGACGTCTCGGACCCGAGCGGCGTCGCCACCGTCACGCTCTTCTACCGCACGCAGGGCGCGGGTTCGTTCACGTCGGTCTCGATGAGCGGCGCCACGACCCACGTCGCGCAGATCCCCGCCGCCGCCGTTCAGACCGCGGGTGTCGAGTATTACATTCAAGCGACCGACGCCGCGACGCCCACGGCGAACACCGGCCTCGTCCCGACGAGCGCGCCGGGGACGCCGTACACGTTCACGGTCTCCATGATCGACACCGCGCCCCCGACGATCTCACACACGCCCTTGGTGAACGGTCAGCGCCCCAACGCCGCGCTCAACATCTCGGTCGACATCGTCGACGGCTCGGGCATCAGCATCGCGGACATCCGCTACCGCACCATCGGGCAGACCACGTGGAACACCCTCGCGCTCTCCGGCTCCAGCCCCGCGTACACCGCGATGCTCCCGGCCGCTGCGGTCCAGGCGCCCGGCCTCGAGTACTACTTCGAGGCGGCGGACAACTCCACGAACATCAACGTCGCCTCGCTCCCCGCGAACGCGCCGACCGGCTTCTTCTCGTTCACCACCGGCGTGGTCGAGATCGAGCCGAACAACACCTCGGCGCAGGCGTCACCGTTCCTCTCCTCGACGAACCTCTCGGCCATCGCGCTCGGAGCGATCGCTTCGTCGTCGGACCGGGACTTCTACATCGTCGACGTCCCGGCGGGCCCGAACGGCGCGCGCTACAACGTCACGGCCGAGACGACCTCGGGCGGCGTCGGCTCCTGCGGTGTCGACACCCGGATGCGCCTCTACGCGTCCGACGGGACGACCGTGCTCGTGAACGACGACCTCGACGGCGTCGGGAGCTGCTCGCTCGTGTCCCCGACCAACGACGTCGGCGCGCGCGCGCTCGCGCCCGGGCGCTACTACATCGCGATCGAGGAGGACGGTCAGAACTCCACCATCGCGGCCTACGAGCTGCGCGGCGCGCTGACGCCGACGATGTGCGGCAACGGCATCCTCGAAGCCGGCGTGGGCGAGCTGTGCGACGACAACAACACCGCGGCCGGCGACGGTTGCTCGCCGACGTGCCAGCTCGAAGTCGACGGCACCTTCAACCCGCCGAGCGGCACACAGAACGGCGCGATCTCTCCGGCCGGCGACACGGACCTGTACGCGGTCGTCGTCACGGAGGGCGCGTACCTCAGCGCCGAGACCTCCGACGGCTCGGGCGGCTGCAACGGCGACACGTTCCTCGAGCTCTACGCTCCCGATGGCACCACCCTGATCGGCTCGGACGACGACGGCGGGCAGGGCTACTGCTCGTTCATCAACCCCGCAAACGACACGTTCGCCGCGATGATGACCGCCGGCACCTACTACCTCCGCGTGCGCGGCTACTCGGCGACGACGGTGGTGTCGAGCTACGTCCTCGACGTCTCCGTGACCCCCAACTTCTGCGGTAACTCCACCGTCGAGACCGGCGAGCAGTGCGACGACGGCAACTCCACCGCGGCCGACGGTTGCTCGGACACCTGCCAGTGGGAGACGGCCGGCACCGCTTCGGGCACGGGCGCATCGTTCACCGGGAGCATCATGCCGACGGGCAACGTCGACTGGTACGCGGTCGTCGTGCCGGCGGGGCACTCGATCCGCGCGGAGACGCTCAGCTCGGCGCCTTCGACGTGCACGATCGACACCCGCATCCGCGTCTTTTCGCCGGACCGCACCACCGAGATCGCGAACGACGCGGACGACGGCGTGAGCTACTGCTCGCTGCTCGACCCCGCGACGGACACCGCCGTGCGCAACCTCGCCGCGGGCACGTACTACGTGACCGTCGAGGAGTACGGAAACAACGCGACGATCAACAGCTACATCCTCGACGTCGCGATCCAGGCGCCGGTCTGCGGCGACGGGTTCGTCAGCGGCGGCGAGTCCTGCGACGACGGCAACACGATGGCCGGCGACGGCTGCTCCGCGGTGTGTGCGTTCGAAGGCACCGGCGAGAGCGAGCCGAACGAGACCACCGGCACGGCCGACGTGCTGCTCTCCGGCGGGACGTCCGCGACGATCTTCGGCACGCTCGCGACGGCGGGTGACGACGACGTCTACAGCGTCGTCGTCCCGGCCGGCTCGCACCTGTTCGCGGAGGTCGTGGCGCCCGACGGCGGGTGCCCGGTGAACTCGACGCTGCGCCTGTTGAGCCCCACGGGTACGCAGCTCGTGAGTGACTCCCAGGACGGCCCGGATAGCTGCGGGCGCATCGCCCCCGGCGCCGACACCCTCGCGCGCAACCTCTCTGGCGGGACGTACTACCTGGAGGTGAGCGGGAGCGTGAGCACCGCGGTGTACCAGCTCAACGTTCGCGTCCTCACGCCGGGCTGCGGCGACATGTACCTCTCCGGGATGGAGACCTGCGATGACGGCAACACGACGGCGGGCGACGGTTGCTCGGCGACGTGCGCGATCGAGCTGATGGAGATGGAGCCGAACGCGACGTCGAGCGCGGCGCAGTCGTTGGCTTCGGGCATCGCGACGGTCGGCGGGGCCATCATGCCGGCGGGTGACGAGGACTGGTTCGCGGTGACGCTCCCCGCCGGTTCGCGGCTCGGTGTGCACACGAACGGCGGGGCGCGCGACCAGTGCAACGGCGTCGACACCATCCTCGAGATCTACGATCCGATGGGGACGCAGCTCGCTTCGGACGACAGCGGAGGACCGAACTTCTGCTCGTCGATCTTCCGCAACGAGGCGGGGGTGCTACCGGCCGGGACCTACCGCATCCGCGTGCGGGGTTACCGGTCGAGCGACACGTTCGACTACGTGCTGATGCTGGAGTGAGTCACTCGCAGGCGAACACTTCGCAGCTGTTGGGGATCGCGCACGTCGCGGGGATCTCACACGAGGCGGGCACGTCGCAGGACGACGGGATCTCACACGTCGCGTCGATCTCGCAGGACAGCGCGACCTCGCACTCCGCGGCCATTTCACACGGGAGCTGACCGGCGAGGCCCGCCTGGATGCACGTGAGCAGGTCGTTCACGAGCTCGGTCCCGCAGCGGGCGGCGTCGCGGACCATCTCGGTGCCGCAGACCGTGGCGTCCTCGACGACCTCGGTGCCGCAGATCTGCGCGGAGGTCACGAGCTCGGTGCCGCACTGCTGGGCCGACGTCACGTGCACGGTTCCGCACTGCGCGGTGGAGGTCACGAGCTGCGTGCCGCAGGCTTCGGCGTTGGTGACGAGCGTCGTGCCGCACTCGGTCGCGTCTTCGACAACGTCGTAACACTCGGGGTCGAGGAGCGGGTCGATGATGGACTGGCCGTCGTAGAGGTCGCCGGGCAGGCCGTCGGGCGTGACCTGCTGAACCCAGAAGGTCTCGGGCTGGCTCATGATGCCGGCGTAGGGATCGACGCTGCGTTTGTTGGGATCGTCGAGGGAGAAGTGGAGGTGAGGCATCGATGAGTTGCCGCTCGAACCCATCTCCCCGAGCTTCTGTCCGCAGGTCACGACGTCACCTTCGGCGACGACGATGCTGTTCTTCTTGAGGTGGAGATAGTTCGTGCGCCAGCCGCCGGCGTGTTCGATGACGACCTTGTTGGCTTCCTTCACGAAGCCGTCGCAGGTGACTTCGAAGTTCTTGTCGACGTGGCAGCGATCGTAGTTGCCATCGACAACCGACACGACGCGACCCGGTGCCGCGGCGACGATCGTCGGGGCGTTGAGGTCCATCATCGGGAAGCCGCCCTTCAGCGCGTAGTCGTGACCGTCGTGGCCGTTGTAACACTGCGGGAACGGGAGGCCGGCGTAGTTGTAGCAGTCGGTGCGGTGCGTGCCGCGGTCCTTGTGGTCCATGCCGAAGATGACTTCGGCGATGATGTTGCCGCGGTCGCGGCGGGCGATCGGGAAACGCAGCCGAGGTCCGCGCGCGGGGCGGAACGATGGGAGGCGAATCTCATCCGACGTGTCCGCGGTCGGTGTGACTTCGGCGGCGCACGCGGTGAGGAGGAGGGTGAGGATCGTGATGTTGTTCTTCATGCGCAGGTTGCATTGCAGCTCGTGGACCAACACCACGCGTGTGTTCTCGGCGTTCGATCGACGGCGCGAGCCGCAGGCGTTGCCGCTCTTCGCGAAACACGAACAGCAAGCGTTGCCGAACGTCTGATGCGTTCTGAAAACTCGTGATCGCGCGCAGACGTCGGATGGTGCGCGGGTGGGTGCATTCGTGATCCTCGTCGCGTGCGGCGTGTCGCGTTCGGTTCGTTCCTCATCGCGGTGGCGTGCTCGGGCAACGAGCCGCTCGAGGTTCGCGATGGCTGTCAGCCCCTCGCGGCCGGCGTCGACTGCGTGCTCCCGTACCCGTCCGACTTCTTTCGCGCCGACGACGGCGTCGTCATGCGCGGCGCTGCGCGCCTCGTCGCGGACGACGGCACGAGCGCCGACCTCGGCGAGAGCGCGCCGATCGACGGCTTCTCCCGGCAGCCGCTGATCGTCGTCACGTTCGCGGAGCCCGTCGACGCCGCGTCGCTGGTCGGCATCGACGACGACCCCGTACTCAGTATGGCGCCCGCGACGAGCGCGACGTTGATCCTCGACGCGGCCTCCGGGGCCGCCGTCCCGCACTACGCCGACGTGGACCCGCTCGACGGCGAGCGCAACGCGTTGGTCTTGCACCCGCTGGTCGCGCTCGACGAGGCCACGCGGTACGTCGTCGTGGTGGCGGGCCTCGACGTCCCGCCGCTCGCGGGCTTCGCGCGCGTTCGTGACGGGGAGGAGGTCGCGGGCCTCGAACGCTACGAGGACGACGTGCTCGCGGTCGTCGACGCCGCGGGAATCGATCGTTCGCGCGTCCAGGCGGCGTGGGACTTCACGACCGGCCGCGACGAGGCCGTGCAACGTGACTTGCTCTCGGGGCGTGAGCTGATGCGCGAGGCGGTCGCGGCGACGCCGCCCGCGGTGACGATCGAGGAGGTGATCGAGGAGCCGCCGGACCCGGGCAAGGTGCTCATCTGGCGCGAGGTGCACGGGACGATCACGGTGCCGATGTTCGTCGACATCCCCGACCGCGGCGCGACCCTGCTGCGCGACGCAAACGGCGACTTGCGGATCGACGGTACGACGGAGGTGCCGTTCGTGGTGATGATTCCGAAGTCGGTGCGCGACGCGACGACGCCGGGTCGAACACTCTGCTACGGGCACGGCTTCTTCGGTCAGCGCACCGAGGCGCTGCAGACACCGCCGCAGGAGATCGCCGATGCGATGGGCGCGGTCGTCTTCGCGATCGACTGGCAAGGGATGTCGATGCGTGACGTCACCGAGATCGTCGACGTGTTGGTGGGCGAGCCCTACCGGGCGACGCACTTCACCGACCGGGTGCACCAGGGGATGCTCAACTGGATCGCGTTCACGGCGGCCATCCGCGGGCCGATGCGCGCGGCGCCCGAGCTCCAGCGCGCGGACGGGACCCCGGTGTTCGACGCCTCGCAGCTGTCGTTCCTGGGGATCAGTCAGGGGCACATCCTCGGCGGGGTCATGACGGCGGTGAACCCGGACATCGATCGCATCGCGCTCACGGTCGGTGGGTCGGGGTTGGTGCACATGATGGCGCGGTCGAAGCCGTTCGAGCCGTTCCTGGAGTTGATGGCGTTGGCGATCACGGATCCGTTGGAGCGGTTGAAGTACGTCGCGACGATGCAGCGGCGCCTCGACGTCGTGGACCCGGCGACGTACGCCCCGTACTTGGTGCGCTCGCCGCTCCCCGGGACGGTGGCGGACCGGAAGGTGCTGATGCAGCTGGGCGTCGCGGACACCTCGGTGCCCGACGTGACAGGTTACTTCCACGCGCGGCAGGTCGGTGCGCAGGTCACGAGCCCGACGTCGGTCGAGGTGTTCGGGCTCGAGCCCTTCACGGACGGGGACGCGGCGCTGACGGTCTTCGACTTCGGCGCGGACCGGTCGTTCATGCGGACGCCGAAGGCGGCGCCCAGCAAGAACGAGGTGCACGAGGGGGTGCGTCGGTTGCCGGCGTCGATCGCGCAGCTCGACGCGTTCCTGCGCGAAGGGGGGACGCTCGCCCACCCCTGCGAAGGCGCCTGCGATCCCGAGTAGGCGCTCCAGATTGCGCCCGGGCGGCGCGTGGTTTAGCTACGCGCCGATGACGGTCGACATTCCGATCTCCGAGATGAGCTTTCCCACGCGCATGGTCGTGGGCCCCGGTGCGCTCGCGCGACTGCCGCACGAGATGGAGAAGCTCGGCACGAAGCGCGCGCTGATCGTCGCCGACAAGGGCATCAAGTCGGCCGGTCTCGTGGAGAAGGTCGAGAAGGTGATCGCGGAGGGCGGCCTCGCCGGGGCGGTGTACCTCGGCGTGTCGAAGAACCCGATCGAGCGCGACGTCCTGGAGGGCGTCGAGACGCTGCGCCGGGTGGAGGCGGACGTGGTGATCGGGCTCGGCGGCGGCGCGCCGATGGACGTCGCCAAGACGATCGCCCTGAAGGCGACGCACGAGCTCCCGCTGATCGAGTACGACGATCTGATCGGCGGCGACCGGAAGATCCACGGCAACATGCCGCCGGTCATCGCCATCCCCACGACGGCGGGCACCGGCAGCGAGGTCGGGCGCGCGAGTGTCATCTGCCTGGGCGACGACGGGCACAAGGTCGTCATCTTCAGCCCGCACATGCTCCCGAACGTGGCGATCTGCGACGCGGAGCTGACGGTCGGCCTCCCGCCGCACATCACGGCGGCCACCGGCATGGACGCGCTGACGCATGCGCTCGAGGCGTACGTGTCGAACGGTAACCACCCGTTCGCGGACATGTTCGCGCTCGGGGCGCTGACGCGGGTCGGTCGTTACCTCGTGCGCGCGGTGCGCGACGGCGAGGACATCAAGGCGCGGCACGAGATGCTGGTCGCGTCGTCGATGGCGGCGATCTCGTTCCAGAAGGGGCTCGGCGCCTGTCACGCGCTGGCGCACCCGCTGTCGGCGGTGGCGGACCTGCACCACGGCCTCGCGAACGCGATCATGTTGCCGCACGTCATCGAGTACAACTTGGACGCGGCCTCCGAGGCCTACGCGATCGCGGGCCAGGCCCTCGGCGACAACGTCAGCGGCACCCTCGCGCTCCGCGCCCGCAGCTGCTTCAACATGGTGTGGTCGATCCTCGAAGCGATCGGCTCCCCGCGCCGCCTCGCCCCCCTCGGCGTGAAGAAGAAGATGATCCCCACGATGGTCGAGCAGGCCGTCATCGACGCCGCCGCGGCCGGCAACCCGAAGAAGCTGACGCCCGAGGCCGCGAAGGACCTGTACGAGCGCGCGATGTAGCCGGCGTGGCCGGACGCCGTCCGGCCGCACGAACGAATCCGAACGAATCTCGGACGAACGCCGTCGGATCGGCGGCGTCGCGACGATCCATCGATGGCACGTGCCTTGAAGTGGTGTTGGTCGACCGCACTGAAGCGGCCCACACCAACGAAAGGTCACGACCATGGCTGCGAACTTCAACCCCAACCCCACCACCAACGTCACCAACCGCTACCAGATGACGCCGACGTCGGAGTCCCGGGCCTCGGGCGCCGTGCCGGATGCGTTCGGCGACAGCACCGTCCGTCGGTCCTCGGCCGGGCGCGGCGACGCCGCGAAGCGAATCCTCGCGGAGATGGGCAAGCTCGGTGAGGTGAAGGAGCAGTTCCTTCACGCCCGTGCCGATGAGATCGCCGAACAGAACGCGCTCAACAAGCGGATCCTCAAGGTGAAGTCCCGCCTCAGCGAGCTCCAGTCGGCGGGCGCGATCAAACCCGCGCAGTGGAACGCGGAGATCGCGAAGCCGCTCGAGGAGATCGGCGTCAAGCTGAGCTGGAAGGCGGAGAACGTGGACGCCAGCGGCAACTTCAACTTCGCGACGCCCGAGGCGAACGCCGCGCTCGATAGCTGGAAGCGGGACATCGACAACGCCCTCAAGTCCGCCGAGGCGGACGGTGCGAGCCGCAACGTCGAGATCAACATCGAGGTCAGCATGGTCAGCGCGGTTCGCAAGAACCAGTCGGAGCTCGCGGACTCGATCAAGCAGAAGCACCAGAGCACCCGCATGGCGTAGCCGCCGGCTCGAGAAGGAGAACATCATGAGACCCAATGCAGCACAGCGCGTTTCCTTCGCGTTGTTCGAGGCGGCGAAGGACAAGCTCGAGGCCACGGCGGACGCGGCGGAGAGCAAGGTCGCGGACCTCGAGCAGCAACGCGAGGCCAACGCCAAGGCCATCGAGCACGCTCAGGAACAGCAGATCGAGCTCGCGCAGCGGCAGGAGGAGATTCAGGATCGCTCGACGGTCGGCAACGTCGTGCACGCGGTCGGTGGGTTCTTCGGGATCAACAGTCGCGAGGGTGAGTCGCTGAACGAGCGCGTCGAGTTGCTCCAGGCGGACGAGGACCGACTCGCCGCGGAGTCGACGCGCTTGGACTTCGAGCTCCAAGCGGTCGGCGCCGATGTCGCCAAGGCTTCGCGCGACCTGAACCTCGCAGAGAGCAGCCTGTCGAACAACGTGAAGAAGGACCACGCGGGACGACAGGGGCGCGGGAACGGCAACATGGCGGGCGTCTCCGCCGTGCAGGGGCAGCAGGCGGTGGCCTCGGATGTCGCCGACGCCAAGCGAACGCAAGCGCTCGAAGGCGGGCGCGCGAAGCTCGGCGAGGTCGAGGCGAGCTCGCAGGCTCGCTACGATGCCCAGGCCGAAGCCGTCGAGGCGTCGAAGAAGGGGAGCGTCTTCGGGCGTCTGACTCGGAACCTCTTCAGCGGCTACGGGTTGGCCACCGGCATGAACTCGGGGCTCACGCTCGCGGCGTTGAATCCGGTCGGCGGTCTGATCAGCACCGTCGCGACGGTGGCGCAGATGGGCGTCACGACCGCGGCGGTGGTCGAGAGCGGCGGCTACTTCGTCGGGTCGGCGGTCGAAGGGAAGTTCGACGGCGACGCGGATCTGAAGCGGCTCGAGGCCGAAGGCGAGAGCCTCGCGATCGAGGCCTCGGAAGCCCAGCTCGCCGACGCCCAGCAGGTGGTCGCGGAGGCGGCGGCCAGCAGCGAAGACATGAACGCGGCGATCCTCGATCTCGAGGCTCGGACGCTGAGGGGATGAGTCAAAGATGTCAGCAGCAGTGAGCACGATCGTCTCGCTCCTCGCGCAGAACGCCGAGGTGATGAGGAAGAGCAGCGACAGCAACAACGCCGACGCGAAGCGAGCGCGCGACCGTAGCTTCGAGCGCAAGGCGGAGGCGCTCGAGAAGGAGAAGGACGCGGCGGTGGCCGCGAACAAGATGGCGATGTGGCAGGCCGTCGGCTCCTCGGTCAGCGCCTTCGCCCAGATCGGCGGCGCCATCGCCGGCGCCGAGAGCGAGACCCTCTCGAAGTGGTTGGGTGCAGCGGGCGCGTCAGGCTCGTTGCTATCTGCCAAGGCCGGATACACCTACGGAAAAGAGCAGCGCGCGGCGTCGCTCGAAGCCCAGGAGCACCGACTCGCGGCCGAGCTGGAGGCCGCGACGCAGAGTGAGCACGAGAAGCTGTCGAAGGACTTCAAGGCCGAGCGGGAAGCTCGCCTGCAGCTCGCGCGCGCCGCTGCGCAGAAGCACGCGTAAGGAGATTGAGATGACGGTTTCGGGAATGATGACGGCGCGGTTCAACGTCGCGGTCGCGGAGTATCGCGCCGACGATCAAGACGAGCTTCAGGGGCACATCGAGCGCAGTCGCCAGATCGCAGAGGCGCTCACGGGCGCCGAGAAGGCGCTGCAGGAGAACGCCGACGAGCTGTCGGAGGTGGCGGACGCGATCGCGGTGGTGCAGGCGCGCACGGCGCCGGCCTTGGCGGGAACGGGGCCGATCGGGGCCACGGTGGGCGTCGCGTTCCACACGGTGAAGACGATCTTCAGCGTGGGAGCCGGTGCGCAGCGTCAGCTCATGCAAGACGTCGGGCGCCTGCGGCGCGGTGCGTTGGCGCGGCATCGCCGCTACACGCTGAAGGGATGAACGAGATGAACGACGCAGTCAAAAACCAGATCGGCCTCATGCTCCACGCCGAAGGCGAGGTGCACGGATACGCGGACCAGATCGCCGACCATCGCGCCAACGTGGAAGCGGGCGCAGCGGTGAAGAGCGCCTGGGAAGATGCGATGGCGGACGGCTCGGTTTCGGCCGAGGAGGCCGAGACCCTCGCGGGCCTCATGCAGCGCGCCGGCATGGACGACGCGCGTGCGCTCCTCGACGCGCTCGGTCGCGGCACGTTGTCCGAGGAGGACGTCGCGAAGATGGACGACGCGATCGACTCCGGGTTGAAGTCCATCGACGCGAGCTTCGACGTGACGACCGTCGGTGCGCTCGCGACCGTCGCCAACGCGCGGGCCAATCACTTCTTCAAGACGGCCTCCGAGATCATGTCCGCCGAGCATCGCGCCTACATGACCGCGATCAACAACCTCAAGGCGTGACCCCTCCTCGCGGGCGCCCCGTCCGCTCCCCCTCTCCCAGACAATGCAACGCCTGCGGATTCGTACGTTCGGGCTCCTCGGCGTGAGCGGACGAATCCGGGCGCCGTCCGGACGTTCGCCGGACGAATTGGATTTCGTAGAACCCGCGTCCATTGGCACGCCCTTCGCTTAGGTTCCGAGCATGACGCACGCACTTCAACTCGGAGCCCTGATGCCACGCGTGGTCGATGCGCAGATCGAAAGACCACGTCATGGTGCGGAGCTTCCCGGCATCGCCGAGCTGAAGGCGCTCGACGTCGCCGATGTCGCGCTCCCCGAGCACCTCGACCTCGAGGTCCCGACCGTGGGCGGGCGCTTCTTCCAGGCTCGGTCTTTCTCCGACGACCTTCGCCTGCCGGCACCCCCTCGGCGTGCGCGTTCGGCGGCCGCGCTCCGCGGTCGCCTCGAGCACTGCGTCGCCCAGTTCCGGGCGAAGCTCGCGACGCCCGTCGCCGTCGGCGCCGAGGCGCTCGAGGCCGAGGCCCGCCTCATGGCCGCCTGCGAGGGCCTGTGCGAGTTCCAGGACGCCATCGACCGCAAGCGCAGCGAACCGATGGGCGCCATCGACCAGCGCATCGCACAGAGGACCTACTGAGCCATGAACCACGAACGTCGCCGCCGTCCCGTTCCGGGGACCCGTCCTCGGGTCCGTGTCCCTCGCGCCTCGGCCTCCACGCCGAACGCCCCCGCCGCGCCGCGCGTCGCTTCCGCGCCGGCCCAACGTGCCCTCGTGTGCCAGCCTCCGAAGGCGCTCGCGTTCGACGACTACGACGCGACCTCGATGTTCGACACGCTGCGTCAGGTGGCCGCAGTGCCCTTCGACGATCAGGCGGGCGCCGTGGTGTGCCGAACGATCGCGGAGGCCCGCGAGTACGACCCGGATGCGCTGTTCGGGCTGGCCGAGGTCGGCTACCACTATCTCCGCAGCGGCGGGCTGCGCCTCGCCGAGGTCATCTTCGACGGCCTGACCGCCATCGACCCCAAGGAGCCCTACTTCTGGCTCGCCCGGGGCCTCGTGGCCGATTACCGCGGGGACGCAGAGCAGGCCGTGGACGCGTACGGCCGCGCTTCGCGCCTCGATCCGGCCGACCCTCGCCCCGAGCTCAACCTCGCGGAGCTGGAGCTCGTTCGGAAGAACAAGGCGCGGGCCCGGACGTACCTTCAGCGCGCGCTCACCAAAGCCAATCGCGCTCGTAATACGGCCCTCGCCGGCAAAGCCCACGCGCTGCTCGATCTGATCGAAGGCTGAAGCGCCGTCCGAACGAATTTCATCCGCCGTTTCCGGACGTCCTCCGGACGAATCGCCGATCGCGACGTCCAATCGCGTTGGCACGGACCTCGCTAAACCAGCGTGCACGCCATGAAAGCCCTCCGAAAGTCCCTCCGCGCCATCCCGCTCGACGCCCCCGCCAAGCACGCCGACGTCACGTTCGCCGTCGCCATCGGTTGCATCTTGGCGATGATGATCCTTCCCCTCCCCGCGCCGCTGCTCGACGGCCTGCTCGCGCTCAACCTCGCGCTCGCCGCCGTCGTGCTCGTGGCCGTGCTGCTGTCGGACAAGCCGCTGTCGATCTCCACGTTCCCGTCGTTGCTCTTGGTGACGACCCTGTTCCGCCTCTCGCTCAACGTGTCGACCACGCGCATGATCCTGTCGCGGGGAACGGCCGGCGAGGTCGTGCAGGCCTTCGGGGCGTTCGTCGTCCAGGGAGATTTGATCGTCGGCATCGTGATCTTCCTCGTCATCACGCTCGTGCAGTTCCTCGTCATCGGAAAGGGCGCCGAGCGCGTCGCCGAAGTCGGTGCCCGCTTCACGCTCGACGCGATGCCCGGCAAGCAGATGTCGATCGACGCCGCGCTGCGCTCGGGCGCCATCGACGACGAGGAGGCGCAGGCGCAGCGCGACGAGCTGGGTCGCGAGTCGCAGTTCTACGGAGCGATGGACGGCGCGATGAAGTTCATCAAGGGCGACGCCATCGCCGGCCTGATCATCACCGCGCTCAATCTGGTGGCGGGGCTCGTCATCGGCGCGATGCGCAACGGGATGCCGGTGTCGGAAGCGGCCGAAGTCTATTCGCTCCTCACGGTGGGCGACGGCTTGGTCTCGCAGATCCCCGCGCTCCTGATCACGCTGTCCGCGGGCATCCTCACGACGCGCGTCGCATCCAAGCAGCCGCAGAGCAGCCTGGGCGACAGCCTGCGCTCCGAGCTCTTCACGAGCCCGAAGGTACTCGCGCTTGGCGCGTTCTTCTCGGCCGTCCTCGCCATCGTCCCCGGGCTCCCGGCCGTGCCGTTCCTGGCCATCGCGACGGCGTTCGGCGCGGCGGCGATCGTCCTGCGTCGACGCCGCGACCGGCCCGTGGCCGCGAAGGACGAGTCCTTCGAGTCCCGCCTCGCGGAGCGCGTGGAGCAGGCCAAGGCGCAGAAGAATCAGATGGACCAGATGGCGCCGACGGTCGTCCCGGTGATGCTCGATCTGTCGCCGGAGCTGACGACCAAGCTCGGGTTCGGCGTGGGCAAGAAGGACGCCGAGACGCTGTTGATCGGTGAGCTGTTCCCCGAGCTCCGCAGGTTCCTGCACGCCCAGTCGGGCGTTCGATTCCCCGGCATTCGCGTGCGCACGCACGTGCCCGGTCTACCGGCGGGGAGCTTCGTGGTGCGCCTCCGCGACGTCCCGGTCTACGATGAAGTTCTCCCGCTGGGGAAGTGCCTCGCGCTCGAGTCTCCGGAGAAGCTTGCGCGCCTCGGAGTCAGCGCCGAGCCCTACCCACACCCGCTCAGCGGCGCGCCGTGCGGTTTCGTCGACGAGCGGCTCGAGGCCAAGCTCGCGGCGGCCGGCGTGCTCACGATGCCGGTCGACGGCATCGTCTCCATGACCGTCGGTGTCGTGCTCTCGCGAAACGCGCGCAACTTCATCGGTCTGCAGGAGACGAGTGAGCTCGTCGACCGACTCGCGAAGGTGTGCCCCACGCTCGTGCAGGAGGTCGTGCCGAAGATCGTGAGCCTGACGCAGCTCACCGACATTCTGCGCCGCTTGGTGGACGAGGACGTGTCGATTCGCGACCTAAAGGGGATCGTCGAAGCGCTCGCGGAGTTCGGGCCGCACGAGAGCGACGGCGTCCTGCTCACCGAGTACGTCCGCAGCGCGCTGTCGCAGCAGATTGCCTACGGGTTCGTCGAGGACGGCCAGCTGAATGCGGTCCTCCTCGATGGTGAGATCGAGGACATCGTCCGGAGCGCGATCTGCCATATCCCGAGCGGGAGCTACCTCGCGCTGGATCCGGTGATGCGGCGCGCGATTTTGACGTCGATCTCGCGAACTCTGCGACCCGTGCTTCGGATGGGCCGGCGGCCGGTGCTCCTGACGACTTCGGACGTGCGGCGGTACGTGCGGCGCCTGGTCGAGGTCGAGTTCCCCGCGCTGGCCGTGCTGTCCGTTCAGGAGCTTCCGCCGACCACGGCCATTCAGCCGCTCGGTCGCGCCAGCCTCCCCGAGGAGCTGCCCTCGGCGGCCTGATCACGAAAAACCGGTCGCGGATTTGCTCGATTGGAGGCCCGCCGCTAGGCTACAGATCACCGTGGAGGGCTCCATGTCACGCTACGCCATTTACCTCGCTTCGGCCTCTGCCTTCGCCCTGACTTCGATGCTCGTGTTCTCGGGCTGCGGAGACGAGTGCTCCCGGGCGGGGGACTGCGGCAGCAACCAGATCTGTTACCTCGGCACGTGCAGCGAGCTCGAAGGGGCTTCGACGCCGTGCTCGACGGACATGGACTGCAATCCGTCCGGCGGAGATCAGCTGCGCTGCTTCGCAGGGCGCTGCACGTTCAAGGACGACGGCATGGGACCCGTGGTGATCCGCGACGGCGGCCCGCCGCGTGACGGTGGCCCGCCGGTCGACGGCGGCCCCGGACGCGACGCCGGTCCGCGCGACGGCGGCCCCCCCGGTCGTGACGGCGGCCCGCGCGATGGCGGCCCGAACATGGGCGGGTCCATCACCGTCGACATCGACGGCGTGACGACCACGTTCGGCACCGGCGCGTACGCGCGCTGGACCGCGACGCCCACCGCCGGCACCACGATCGGCGGCATGCGCGGCAACGGCGACACCATCGAGATGTTCGCCGTGGGCAACGAGCCGGCCGCGGGCAACGACAGCTGCATGGCCGACGCCACGCCGGGCACGCACATCACGCTGGTCCAGGGCGGCACGACGTACATGACCGGCACCATCTGCACGATCAGCATCACGGCCCACGGGCCCGCGGGCGTCACCCTCATGGGCGCCTTCAACGGCCAGGTCTCGAGCGGCACCGTCTCGGTCGCGCTCAGCAACGGGACCATGTCGATCCCGGTCACCAACTAAGCCCGTTACGACCTCCCGCTTCGCGGGAGCGCTGGGCACAGTCCTCAGACACGCCGCATTCGCGGCGCGTGAATCATCGCCACGGGCGGCGCGTCGTGCTGCCAGAAGAAGCCGAGGCGGACGCGATCGCTGTTCGCTCCCAGCGTCGCGGCGACGAGCGGCGGCGCCCCCTCGACGGGCGTCGTCCCGCACCAGGTCCACGACGAGCGCCGCGCTTCGCCGCGGCTGATCTTTTTTGGCTTCCACCGCGACCATGAAGCGCCGACGCGTCCGCGCTCCGCTCGGTCGCACGGGGGTGTACAGCGAGGGCTGCCACGCGACCGACAGCAAGAAGCCCTTGCACGTGCGGCTGACGTAACCCTTCGGCGCGCCCGGGCCGTCGTACGGACAGGCGGGACCCGACGATCGCGAGCCCCCCGCGCCGCGAACGACCTGGGGACGGTGCACCTGCCCCGCGTTCCACGCCCGGAGCACGTCGCCCGTCGCCGCCAGCTCCTCGGCGGAGTTTGGGCCGTACATCTTGCGCAGGAAGTTGCTGTGCACGATCGGCGCGTCACCGAGGCGCCCGAGGTTCAGCTTCGCCGTGCCGGCGCCGCTTCGGTTCGTCACCTCGACGGTGTGCTCGAAACGCGCGCCCCGCGCTTCGAGCGCTGCCTTCGTCGCCTTGCCGTTTGCGAAGATCGCCGACGGCGGGTGCGCCTCGAGGAGCGTCGACAACAGATCGTCGGCGACGCCCTGAGCGTGCGCGTCCCAATCGTTACACCGCCTCGGCTCGGCGAAGTCCTGCGAGAAGTACGGGACCAAGTCGATCGCGAGGACGTGCTCCCGCAGAAACGCCGCGCCGCGCTTGGACGCACCGAGGCCGCGCGCGATCACTTCGGCCAACGGATCGAAGAACGTCGCGTAGTAGTCGCCGCCCACGAAGGCCTCAGCGAAGTACTCGGCCTGCGCCGCGAATGCGCTACTCCGCATCGATCTCCGAGGACGTGAGGAGGGCGCATACCGGGCGTACGCAACCGACGAGAGCCGAATGCTGCGCGGGCAGCAGGCGCGAAAGGCGGCCGCGAGATGCGTGAGGCATCGCGGACGCAGGTGACTAGGCGCGGGGCCAGGGCGCCAACGCACGCGACGCCGCGTAACCTCCAGCGCGTTGATGCGCCGGACCTCCGCTTCGAAGTCCGCGTCACTCTGCTCGAAGCGTCGTGCCGTCGCCTGACGGCGCAGCGCTCGGAGCGTCACGCGTCGAAGACTAGACGGCACCGGAACCCGAAGAGCGTCACTCGCCGAAGTCGACGCAGCACCTGAACCCGAACGCGTCGAGCAGCTCGTAGCGTCACTCGCCGAAGTCGACGCAGCACCTGAACCCGAACGCATCTTGCAGCTCGGAGCGTCACTCGCCGAAGTCTACGCAGCACCTGAACCCGAACGCGTCGAGCAGCTCGGAGCGTCACTCGCCGAAGTCGACGCAGCACCTGAACCCGAAGGCGTCGTTCTGCTCGTCGGGCGGGGCGTGGTTGTCGTCGGTGACGCAGCGGAGGCCGGTGCGGTTGCTCCGGAAGCTGCCGCCCGCGAGGCCGCGGCGCGCGTCGTCGAAGTAACTCGTCGCGTTCCACTCCCAGACGTTGCCGGAGAGGTCGTACGCGCCGTGCACGCTCACGCAGCCCGAGGCCTCGAGGAGGCCGTCGTCCGCGAGGGACGCTTCGAGCATCCCGCCGGTCTCGACCGCGTCGTCGCGGCGGGCGTCGAAACCGTTGCACGTGTTGACCTCGTACGTGTCGCCGTACGGGAACGTGCGGTCCTCGTCGCCGCGGCACGCCGTCGTCCACTCGTCCGCGGTGCACAGGCGCTTGCCGGCCGCCTGGCAGGCGTCGCGCGCCTGGAACCACGTCACGCCGCGCGCCGGGCGCGCGAAGCGCACCGAGCCCACGACGGCATTCGCGCTCTCGAACGCACCGCTCACCACCGAAGCCTCGTACTGGTCGATGCAGAACGGACGCTGCCCGTCGATCGACGGCACGATCACCATCCCGTCGAAGCCCGGGCACGTGAACCCGGCGGGGATCGGCGGTCCGCGGTCGGCGGTTCCGTCGAGGTCGTCGCTGCACGCGTACTGCGGGAGCGCGAGCAGGAGCACGAGCGCCGCGCCGCGTGTCTTGCGAACGAGCCACACGAACAACCCGGCGAACACGAGCAACCACCACGTGCGGCCTTCGCCACCGTGTGTCGTCTGGCAGCCGCCGCCGCCGAAGAGGAAGAACCGCGGCCCGCAGATCTCACGCCCCACCAGCGGCACCGTCGCCGTGAGCGTGAACGGGACGCCGCCTTCGCGCGCCGGTGTGACGTCGCCCGAGATCGCAAACGTACCGCCGTTCGGCAGCGGACACTCCGTCTCGACGAGCAGCACCAGATCGTTCACTTCGCCGTGGCGGACCGCGAGGTTCGTGACCTCCACGCGCCCCCGTCCGTTCGCGCCACCCGTGCGATCCGTGGTCACCGTCGCGCCGTCCGGCTCGGCGAGGACGAGGAAGTCCGTCGCGTTCGCCGGGAGATCCGTGGTCAGGCCCACCTCGGTGCCGGGCAGGTTGCCGGTGTTGCTGAGCGCGTACGTCACGCGCAGCGGGTCGCCCGGGAAGAACTCCTCGAGCGCGTCGCCACGCTCCGAGCGGACCTCGATCCGCGAGTCGATCCGCAGCTCGGGTGAGAACACGTCGATGCCCACCACCACGTAGACCAGGCCGACCAGCTCACCGCGTTCGTTGTTCGCCGGGCGCGGCGTGGTGATCTCCACCGTCACCGACTCGTCCCCGGCGCGCAGCACCGGCGTGATGTCGAACGTGTCGATGTCCGTGCCGGTCACGTTGCGGAGCGGCGGGTCGACCGTGTTGATCGTTCGATTGAAGAGATCGTTCGCCGGGTTGAGCGGCCCGCTCAGCACCATCGTCCGGTTCGGATCCGCGCCGATGACGCGCGCGCGCTCGAGGCCCGCGAGGTTGTTCCCGTTCTCACACGCGTCAGGGCCCGGGTTGCAGTCGCCCTCCTGCGCGTAGAGCGTGAGCGCGCCCGACGGCACCGGCGAGACGAAGAAGCCGGAGAGGTCGAGCGTCACCGTCGAGCCGAGGACCTCCTGCATCCCGTCGAACAGCACGATGTTGCGTGGCGGGAGGCGCTCCTCTTCGAAGATGAGGATGATCGAGAACGACGCGTTCGCCGCGGTGTGCTCGGCCATCCCGTCGAAGATGTCCGCGTCGAAGCCGCGCACGCGGTACAGCCCGCGCATCGCGCCGCCGGCGTCTTGCATGACCTGGGTGATGTCGGCGCGCACCGTGTAGAGCGTCAGCTCCGGGAAGCCGGCGATGCCGCCGCTGGTGTAGAGCTGCTCGCCCGTCACCGTCGTGAAGTCGGTCGCGCCCGGTACCTGGATCTCGACGTCCATGTCCGGCGCGTCGATCCCGTCCATGTCGTCGTAGAGCGAGCCGCCGAAGTACAGGAACGCCTGCACCAGCCGCGCGCTGACCGGCACGCGCCGGTCCGGCACGAAGACCTCGGCGACGTCCCGCAGCGCGTCCGGCCGGTCGTCGTCGTCGTCGTTGATCGTGAACGCGGCCCCGGTCGCGAAGAAGTCCATGGTCCCGCGGTAGTCCACGCGCTCGGCCAGGCAGTCGGGGTCCCCCGGCGAGGCGCACAGGGCCCACGCCGGGACCGCCGTGAACAGGCCCAAAAGCAGCGCGGAAGCGGCGCCCAGCGCCCGAAGGGTCCACCCGGTCATCCGACGATCAGCCTAAAGGGGACCGCCAAACCCCTCAAGTTTCCCGCTTTTTTCGGGAAATTTTGCCCTGAACCCCGGACTTGACTATACGGTTACACCAATGACCCGCACCCCCCTCGCGGAGGACTTGGTCTCCATTTTCAACGAGGCACTCGCAGCTTCTCACGCCGGCAAAGCCGTCGAAGCGCGTCTGCAAGTTTCGAGCGGCGCGATTCGCGCCGGACGTCGCGCGATCGCGCTCGACCGCGTCGAACGTGTCGGCATCATCGCCGTCGGCAAAGCCGCGCCCGCGATGGCCGAAGCCGTCCCCGAAGCGATCCGCGAAAAGATGACGTTCGGTATGATCGTCACCAAGAAAGGCTACGCGCGCGAAGTCGACGGCTTCGAAGTCCGCGAAGCCGGGCACCCGCTCCCTACGCGCGCGTCGATCCGCGCGACGGACGAGGTCGTCGAGCTCGTCTCCGAGCTGTCGGAAGAAGACCTCCTGCTCGTGCTCATCTCGGGCGGCGCCAGCGCGCTCCTCACCTCGCCGGTGAAGGAGGTCGGCCTCAACGACACCATCGCGCTGACGAAGCTGATGCTCCACTCGGGCGTCGACATCCACAAGATGAACGTCATCCGCTCGCACATCTCGCGTGTGAAGGGCGGACGTCTCGCCGTCGCCGCCGCGCCCGCGTCGGTGCTGACGCTCGCGCTGTCGGACGTCGTCGGCGACAAACTCCCCGCGATCGGCGGCGGCCCGACCGTCGCGGATCCCTCGCGTTACAAGGACGCGATCGCCGCGCTCAAGAAGGCCGGCATCTGGGACGAGACGCCGGAGTCCGTGCGCGAGTACCTCGACGCCGGCAACCGCGGCGAGATCCCCGAGTCGCCGAAGCCCGGTGACCCGCGCCTGTCGCGTGCGTTCGCCGCCGTCGTCGGCGGGCCCCGCACCCTGCTCCGCGCCGCCGCGCGCAGCGCACGACAGATGGGCCTGCGCGTCCGCTGCGCGACCAAGCCGATCGAAGGCCCCGTCGAGGACCTCGTCGACAAGTACATGGCGCGCGCCGGATCGATGGTGCGGTCCGGCACCGGCCGCGAAGTCTTCGTCGCGGTGGGCGAGCCGACCGTCGACATGGAGGACGCCAAGAACGGGAAGATCGGCAAGGGTGGTCGCAGCCAGCACCTCGCGCTCCTCATGGCGCGCGCGATGGCCGGCGACGAGCACATGGCGTTCCTCTCCGCCGGCACCGACGGCACCGACGGCCCGACCAAGGCGGCCGGCGGCATCGTCGACGGCAACTCCCTCGAAGCCCTCAAGAACGCGAAGGTCGATCCGGACGCGTCCCTCGCGAAGTACGACTCGTTCAACGCGCTCGGGAAGATCGACGCCCGCCTGGAGACCGGCCCGACCGACACCAACGTCACGGACCTCCACCTCCTCGCCGTCGAAGGCCGCACCTCGGGCCGCAAGAAGTAGCCTTGGGCTACCAATCCCCCCTCGCCTTCACCGACGACGCCGGCGACGCGTGGCGCGGCCTCGCGCGCCCCGACGTGCGGGACCTCCTCACACCCGAGCTTGGTCGCCTGCTCCGCTCCGACGAATGGGTCGACGCGCTCCCCGCCGACTTCGCTCCGGTCGGGCAGCTCTCCGCGAACGCCGTGCGGGTCCAGGCCGGCGACTTCGACCTCGTCCTCAAACGCGTGCCGGCCGATCACATCCGCTGGTGGGCGTCGCCCGTGGCGGTGTTCCAGGGGTCGCGGGCTCGGCGGGCGTTCGAGTGGTCGCACCGGCTGCGGGCGTTCGGCATCACGACGCCGCGTCCGCTCGCGTACCTCGAGCGGCGACGTGGGCCGCGCTTCGCGCCGAGCCTGTTCGTCGCCGAGTACGTGGAAGCGCCGACGCTCGAACGCCTCCGCGACGCGGGCCTCGAAGACACGGACAAACGGCAGCTCATCGACCGCGTCGCGGGCTTGCTCGCGACGATGCACGCGCGGCGCCTCCTGCACGCGGACTTCCACGTCGGCAACGTCCTCGTCGCGCCGGAGGCGCTCTACGTCCTCGACCTGGAGTCGATGCGCCCCTACGGTCGTCGCTCGGGCGTGGTGCTGAAGAACCTCGTGCGATTGAACCGAGACTTCCTCGACCTCGGTCTGGTGACGAGCGCGGATCGAATGCGATTCCTCGATCGCTACCTCAAACACCAAGCGGATCGTTCGCGGCGGCGCCGTTCGCTGTTCGACGTCGTCCGGGTGAAGACCGAGGCGAAGCTCCTCGAACGCGGGGAGCAGTTCGTGCCTCGCGTGAAAGTCGGCTCCGGAATATGATGCGCCCGATGCGGTACGACGCGCTGATCGCCTGCCTCACGGCGGGCCTCGCGATGCTCCCGGCGACGGGGATCGCAGCGGGTCCGTCGGTCCTCGCGCAGGCCCGCACGGACACCGGCCCGAACCTGGCCGCGCAGGCGCCGGCACCGCCGCGCCCGGGCACCGTCGCGATTCTGATCCTCTCCGGTGAGGAGGCGGGGCTCGCGCTGTCGAACATCTACTCCGACGCCCGCAAGGCGATCGAAGGTCACACCGCGATGAACGTCGCGCCGCTCGACGCCATCGGCCTCGCCGAGCGTGAAGCCGCCATCCGCGAGTGCGCCGGCAAGGCGGACTGCTTCGCCCGCAAGGTGCGCATCAACTCCGGCGCGATCGACCAGCTCCTCACGGTTTCGGTCGACCGCCTCGACCAGGGCCTCCTGCTCGGCTTCCGCCTCGTCGACGTGAAGACGGAGCAAGAGCTCGGCGCGACGGGCGACGAGGTCCCGGTCGGCATGTCGATGTTCGGCGCGATGGAGCAGCAGCTCGCGCAGGTGTTCCCGACCACCGTCTGGAACCAGATCGCCGCCGTCACGATCCAGACCGAGCCCGCCAACGCCGAGGTCTCCATCGGCGGCCGCGCGTGTGCGTCGCCGTGTGAGCTCAAGCGGATGATCCCCGGCACCTACGAGGTCACGATCAAGAAGGCGGGTTACGTCCCGTGGACCGGCACCGTCACCCTCACGCCCGACCGCGCCGCGAACGTGAACACCATCCTCGCCGAGCCCGCCGGCGGCATCACTTCGAGCCCGTTGTTCTGGGGCGCCATCGGCGCCGCGGTGGTGGGCGCGGGCGTCGCGACGTTCTTCCTGCTGCGCCCGTCGGACCGATCGATCCGACTCTGCATCGCGCCGACCGAAGACGTCTGCCCCATGTAGCCGGCAGCGTCGAGCGGGCAGCTCGCAGCCGGACCGAAGCGGACGCGATGTGCGCGCTCAGCCGCCGTTGCTCTTCGCGAGGATGCTCTTCGCCTCGGCGCGGAGGCGGTTGAGCTCCTTGGTGTTGGAGCGGCCGGCTTCGATCAGGGACGGGAACATCGCGCGGCCCTTGTCGGGGTCGATGCGCTTCACGCGCGTGACGAGGTCGAGCACCTCGGCGTAGGTCGCGTCGGCGACCTTCTTCGGCGGAGGGGGCGGCGGCGGCGGCGCCTTGCGCTTCGTGGTGACGGTCTTCGGCGGTGGCGCCGGCGCGCGCTTCGGTTCGGGGTCCGCCTTCGCGACGGGCGGCGGGGGTGGCGGCGGAGGCGGCGGGAGCTCCTTCTGCGAGACGCCCACCGCGGCGGCGGGCGGCGGCGGCGGCTCCACGCGCTGCGCGGTGCTCTGCTCGATCGCTTTGTCGCGCGTCTGCAGGACGACCGCGACCGTCCCGATCATCACGATGGCGGCGCTCGACAAAACCAGCGCCGGGACCAGCCACTTCTTTCGCGCGGGCGGCGGCTGGAAGTACGCGCTGTGTGTGCCGACCGGCGTCATCTCGATGCCCGACGGCGTGAAGCCGTCGCTCGAGATCGCGGGGAGCATCGCCGCGGACGCCGAGGGCGTCAGCGCGCGGAACTGCGTTCGCGCCTCTTCGATCGCCTCGGGCGCCAGCGGGTCGGGCGCGTGCGCCGACGGCCACGCGACCTTCGTGCCGACCATCGGCGGCTGGATGCCTTGCACCACCGGCTCTGCGTCCTGCGTCGTGGGCGCGGGGAGCCCGACCTCGCGGCGCTCCTTCATGCCGACCTCGGCGAGGATCTCCTGCACGCGCGAGTCGATGTCGAACGCGTCCGGCTCGAAGTTCTTGCCGATCAGCTCCACGAGATCACGCGGCGCGCTCGTCGCGCCGTCGAGGCCGCGGCTCGCGGCTTCGAGGGCGTCGTGCATCTCGCCTGCGTTGGCGAAGCGATGCTCCGGGTTCTTCTTCAGCGCCTTCTCGATCACCAGCCACATTGGCTCGGGGAACGAGGGATCGATCTCCGTCAGCGGGCGCGGCTTGTGTTTCATCACCGCGTCCATCGACTTGACCGGGTTCGATCGGCCGAACAGCCGCTTCAGACACGAGCTCTCGTAGAGCACGATGCCCAGCGCGAACACGTCGGTGCGTGCGTCGATGTCCGCGCCCGCGACCTGCTCGGGCGCCATGTAACTTGGCTTTCCGCGCACCGTGCCGACGTGCGACAGGTGCTCCTGGATCGCGGTCCGCGCGACGCCGAAGTCGGTGAGCTTGATCGACCCGTTGAGGTCGAGCAGGACGTTGTGCGGCGAGACGTCGCGGTGCACGAGCTTCAGCTTCTGTCCGTCCACGACCGCGCGGTCGTGCGCGTAGTGAAGCGCGCTCGATATCTGTTTGCCGATGTACGCGACGATCCCCGGCGACATCTTGCGCTTGTTGATCACCAGCCGCTGGAGCAGCGCGGTCAGGCTGGGCCCGCGCACCATGTCCATCGCGATGAAGAGGATGTCGCCGTCCTGACCGAGGTCGACGGTGGAGACGATCGCGGAGTGCTGCAGCTCGGAGGCGGCCTTGGCCTCGTCGCGGAACATCGTCGCGGCGTTGGTGTGCAGGTCTTTGCTGCGGAGGAGCTTGAGCGCGATCTGCTTCTGGAAGTCGAACTGGGACTGGTTCACCGTCGCGGCCCAGACCTCGCCCATCCCGCCTTTCCCTAGGCGGAAGAGCAGCTGGTAGCGCCCCACCAGCATGCCGGCTTCGAACTCGTCCGACACTTCCGTCGCATCATGGCATCGAACGCCAGGAAATTTCACCCCATTGGTGGGCGCGGGTCACACCGCGGCGCTGCGGCGCGTCAGGGAGCGACCCGGACGTCGGAATCAGATGAGGAGGCCGCCGGCGGTGAGGCGGCGCGCGGTCTCCGCTTCGCGGCGCGCGATGTGGCCGCGCAGGATCTCCGCGACCTCGGACGACTCTTCGAGCAACGCCATGAGGTCCTTGCCGTCGAGCTTGAGCAGCTCACACGGACCGAGCGCACGCACCGACGCGCTGCGCGCGGAGCCGGTGAGCGCGGCGATCTCGCCGAAGAACTCACCGCTGCGCAGCTTGTTGATGAAGACGTAACCTTTGCGCTCCGAGTAGACCTCGACCTCGCCGCTCTTGATCAAATAGAAGCCGTCGCTCTTCTCGCCCTCGCGGATGACGACCTCGCCGCCCGAGCGTCGCTCCAGCTCCAGCCGATCCAGCAGCTGCGCGCGCTCCTTGGTGCGGAGCACGCCGAAGACCTCGCTCTTCGCGAGCAGCGTCGTCACCACGCGCGACTTGTAGAACTTCAGCAGCGCGTTGGTGAGGTTCGGGAAGCGGTCGAGGATCGTGTCGAAGTCGCGCTGCTTGATCTCGAACAGCAGCACGTCCTCCAGCGCTTCGACGGTGGCCGCGCGCGGCTCGCCGGTGAAGAACGAGAACTCACCGAAGCAGTCGCCGTCCGAGAGCGACGACAGGTACACCTTCTGCCCGAAGAAGTTCTTGCAGTAGATGAGCACGCGCCCGCGCGCGATGATGCTGAGCGTCTCGCCCGGGTCGCCCTCGGCGATGATGCGCTCGCCCGGCTCCACGCGCTTGAGCTCGAGCAAGCCGACGAGGTTCGCGAACTCGGCGCTGTCGAGGAACGAGAACAGCGGCGACAGGATGACCTTCGAGCTCCCCGCGGGCCCCTCGATCCCGACGACCTGACGCAGCAGCTCACCGAGCTCGTCGTCTTCGATGTCGCCGAGGCGCGACAGGATCTCGTCGTTCGAAGCGCCCGGGAGGCTGCGGATGCCCTCCACCTCCAGCGCGAGCTTGGCGTTCCACTCCTCGAGGTCGCGGATCTGCACGTACAGCGCGACGGCCTGCACGAGCAGCCCGTTCTGCGCGAACTTCATGCCGGCCACGCGGAACGCTCGCACGGCGTCCTTCTTGCGGCCGAGCTCGAGCATGTGCTCGGCGATCTTCACGAGCGTCCAGAGGTTCGGCTCCTGCTCCATCTTCTCGCGGAGCGCGATCAACACCGGCACGTCGAGCGAGCCGACGTCGTCGTCTTCGCGGTGGACGACCATCGACGGCGTGAGCGGGACGATGCGCTCCGTCGCCTTCTCCAGCGGGCGCTCGGCGGCCATCGCGAACTTCCCCGCGCCGACCTCGTCCTCGAACAGGCCCTTCATGAAGTGCGAGACGTGGGAGTCGTTGAAGCCCGGCGCGATGCGGTGCAGCTCGGTCTCCAGCGCCGTCGCGAACTCACGCGCGGTGCTAAAGCGATCGTCGGGATCGATCGCGAGCGCCTTCATCACCATCTCGTCGACGTGCGGCGGGATGAGCTCGTTGTAACGCGAAGGCGGTGGCACCTTGGGGTTCCTGACCTTCGCGAGGATCTGCGACGGGTCCTCTGAATAGAACAGGCGCCGCCCGGTGAGGGTCTCGTAGAGCGTGATGCCCGCCGAGTAGACGTCGCTCCGTGCGTCGACGTCGAGGCCGCGCGCCTGCTCGGGCGACATGTACGCGAACTTCCCGAGCACCACGCCGGGGCGCGTGAGGGAGACCTTCGTGCGCGCCTTCGCGATCCCGAAGTCGGTGATCTTGACCTCCCCGTCGTAGCTGACGAGGACGTTGTGGGGCGAGACATCGCGGTGGACGATGTTGAGGTTCTCGCCGTCCCGGCCGCGCCGCTTGTGGGCGTACTCCAGGCCGCGGAGGGTCTCGGAGAGGATGAAGAACGCGACCTCCAACGGGACCGTGCGACGCTGCTTGCTCTGCTTGATGAGCACCTGCGTCATGTCCTTACCGTCCACCAGCTCCATCGCGATGAAGTAGTTGGTCTCGATGCGACCGAAGTCGAAGACCTGCACGATGTTGCCGTGGTTGAGGGCGACGGTGAGCTTCGCCTCGTCGATGAAGAGCGACACGAACTCCGCGTCCGTCGACAGGTGCGGGAGGATGCGCTTCAGCGCGACCATCTTCGAGAAGCCGCCGATCGACGTCGACATCGCGCGGAACACCTCCGCCATGCCGCCGGTCGCGAGCTTCTCGTGCAGCTGGTACTTGCCGTAGAACTCCCCCTCGCCGGGGAGTGTGGAAGTCGCCGACCGCACCGCGCCCGAATCCTACCCAAACTTCGAGCGCGCTGTCGCGCCCTATCCATGCCCCAAGGTAGGCTGGCGCCCGGATGCTCCTGAAACAAGCCGTGCTCCAGGCGATCGAGGCGGGGGACGTCGACCTCGTGTTCCGCCGTCAGAAGCGGCCGACGGTGAAGAAGGGCGGGACGCTCAAGACCAAGATCGGCGTGCTCGAGATCCTCGCGGTCGACGCGGTCGAGGAGGACGCCATCACGACGCGCGCGGCGCGGCGGGCGGGGTTCGATTCGGTCCAGGACGTCCTCGACTCCATGGCCGGCCGGGAGGGCACGCTGTACCGCGTGCGCGTGAAACACGCCGGTGAGGATCCGCGCATCGCGCTGCGGAACGACGCCGCCCTCGACGAGGATACCGTCGCGGACCTGGAGAAGCGGATGCAGCGCTACGATACCGCGTCGAGCTACGGGGCGTGGACCGAGCGGACGCTGCGCCTGATTGCGAAGTTCCCAGCCCGCCGGGCGCCCGAGCTCGCGGAGCTGATGGGGCGCGAGACGAAGCCGTTCAAGACGGACGTTCGGAAGCTCAAGGCGCTGGGGCTCACGGAGAGCCTGAAGGTGGGGTACCGTCTGTCCCCGCGCGGCGAGGCGTTCCTGGAGCGAGCGAAGTGGCCAAGATCCTGATCGTCGACGACGACCCCCACATCCGCGAGGTCGTCCAGTACGCGCTCGAGAGCGCGGGGCACGTCGTGGTGGCGCGCGAGGACGGCAACAAGGGCCTCGAAGCCGCGCTCGCCGAGGAGCCCGAGCTCGTGGTCCTCGACATCATGATGCCGGGCCTCGACGGCATCGAGGTGTGCCGGCGCCTGAGGACGAGCAGCGCCGTGCCGGTGTTGTTCCTCTCCGCGAAGGACGAGGAGATCGACAAGATCATCGGCCTGGAGGTCGGCGGCGACGACTACATCACCAAGCCGTTCTCCAAGCGCGAGCTCGTCGCGCGCGTCAAGGCGATGCTGCGGCGGGTCGAGATGTCGGCGTCACCGCCCGCGTCGAGCGAGGCGAAGACTCACGGGAAGCTCGTGCTGGACGCCGAGCGTTTCGAGGTGTCGTGGAACGGTCGCCCGGTGGTGCTGACGGTGACGGAGTTCGGCCTCCTCGAAGCGCTGATCCGTCACCCCGGCAAGGTGTACACACGGGCGGAGCTCGTGGAGCGCGCCTACCGCTTCGACAACCACGTGACGGAGCGGACGATCGACACCCACGTCAAACGCATCCGGAAGAAGTTCGACTCGGGGAGCCAGCCGATCGAGACGGTGTTCGGGCTCGGCTACCGCCTCGGCACCTGCGTGCCCGGGGAATGAACAAGTCGAAGGTCGTCTGGGCGCCGCGGGTCCGCACCCTCCTGTCGGTGCTGTTCCTGCTGGTGCTCGTGCTGCCGTTCCTCCTCGTCGGTGTCCTGCGCCTCTACGAGGGCGCGCTGATCCGCCAGACCGAAGAGGTGCTCGTCTCCGAGGCCGTCGTGATCGGCGAGGTGTACCGCCGGGTGTTGGATCCCGACACCGCGATGCGGCCGCTCCGCGATCCGCTACAGCGAGGTTACGAACCGTACCTGCCGTACCGCGCGCAGCTGGAGTTCACGAAGTCGCCGATCCTCGGGCCCGCGACGCGCGTCGGTGCGGTGTCGACGTCGACGCAGGCGGGCGCCTCGGTGACGCCGCTCCTGGAACGCACGGTGATTCGCAACCTCACCGGCGCGCGCGTGGTGAACGCGGAGGGGATCGTCGTGGCGTCGTCGATGCGCCAGACCGGGTACAGCCTCGCGCACCTGCACGAGGTGCAAGCTGCCTTGCGCGGGGACTACGCACCGGTGTTGCGCAAGCGCTTCTCCGACGAACCGGATCCGCCGCTATCGAGTCTGAGCCGTGCGGCGCGGCTGCGGGTGTCCCTCGCGGTGCCGATCTTCGAAGACCCCTACGCGCGCGTCGGGACGGGGGCGCGGGTGATCGGCGCGGTGTACAACAACCGAACGCCGCTCAACACGACGAAGGCGCTGTGGCAGTGGCGAGAGCGGCTGTACCTGCCGCTGCTGTTGTCGTTGTTGATCACGTTCACGATCGTCGCGTTCGTCACCGCGACGATCGCCGGTCCGCTGTCACGGCTGCGCCGCCACGCGGAGGACGTCGCGGAGGGGGCCGACGTCGAGTCGCACCGCGTGGGTCGGATCGCTCCGCAGGAGATCCACGCGCTGTCGCATTCCATTCAGAAGATGCGCGACCAGCTGGAGACCCGCGCGGAGTACATCCGCGAGTTCGCGGCGAACACGGCCCACGAGCTGAAGACGCCGCTGACCTCGCTGCGCGGCGCGGCGGAGCTGTTGATCGAAGACGCCGACACGATGTCGGAAGCGCAGCAGAAGCGGTTCCTCGAGAACATCCGAAGCGACGCGCTCCGCATGGACGGGCTCGTGCTGCGCATCCTCGACCTCGCCCGCATCGAGTCGACGAAACCCGTCCGCGAGACGTTCGATCTCGCCGGGTTCCTCGACGGCGTCGTGGAGCGCTACCGACGCCACGGCGGCGAGGTCGTGGTGCACTTCGACGCGAAGGACCGGACGATCACCTACGCACCCGAGCTCCTCGACACCCTCGTCACGAACCTCCTCGACAACGCGCTTCGCCACGGCGGTGCGGCCGACGTCTTCGTGCGCGACGCTGCGAAGGGGCGGCTCCTGGAAGTCAGGGACCACGGGCCGGTGCTGCCCGAGGGGCACTTCGACCGCGCGTTCGAGCGCTTTCACAGCACGGAGCGCACCCGCGGGGGCACGGGGCTCGGGCTCGCGACGGTCCGCGCGATCGCGCGCGCCCACGGCGGCGACGCGCGCGCGGAGCGACGGCCCGAGGGGGGCGCTTCGATCTTCGTCGCACTCTAGTGTGCCGGTCGGGAACTACGGGTCGGAGCTCGGCGAGACACTTGGGCCGTGCGCTTCTGTCGCGGCGCCAACGGGCAGCGTGGGGCGGAATGACACAGGCCTCGTGCGCGGTCCCGTTTGTTGCGTGGGTGGATCCGAGCTTGCAACCGAGCCGGGTCATGAACGACGTGCAGACTCGCCATCGTATCGAATCGCGCCGTTTCGCGGCGTCCACGCCGAAGAGCTACGTCACCGCGGCCATCGTGCGCGCCCTCGTCGGTGTCGCCGAGGCGCGCGGGGTCGACGTGGATCGGATCCTCGACGAGGTCGGCATCTCACGTACCGCGCTCGCCGCGCCCGACGCGTACGTGGCGTGTGCGATCGAACACCGCATCTGGGAGCGAGTGCTCGACGAGGTCGATTGCGTGAACTTCGGCCCTGCGGTCGCGGAGGCGATCGCGCGGGGTGACTTCCAGGAGGTGGAGTACGTGTTCCGCACGAGCGCCACGCTCGCCGACGCGTTCCGCGCGTTCGCGCGCTACAACGCGATCCTCCACGGTGCGCCGATCTTCGAGCTGAAGACGGACGGCGACTTCGTGCTCCGTTACCTCGAGCCTCACGGCCGAGGGACGCGCGTCGCCGACACCGCCGCCGCGTTTGCGCTGACCAGCGTGTTGCGCGTCGCGCGCTCCGCGACGTCGTACGTGTGGAGCCCGCGCGAGGTGCGCGTCGACTTCGCGGACCCGCGTCACGTCGAGGCCCTCAGCGCGGCGATCGGTGCGCCGGTCGTGGCCACTTCGGCGTCGCCGGAGATCGTCATCCCGCAAGATGTCTTGCAGCTACCGATGCGCGACGCCGACCCGGTGCTGTGCGACGTCCTCGAGCGCGGCCTGCGCCACAAGATAGACGACTTCGTCCCGCCGCCCACCTCGACGGCGCTCGTTCGCCAGACGCTCGAGGCGAACCTCGACGACGGCGACGCCCTCACGGTGACGAAGTGCGGCGCGCGCATGGGGCTCAGCCCGCGCACGCTGCAGGACCGCTTGCAGCGCGAGGGCGTGACGTTCCAGCAGCTCCTCCGCGAGATCCGCGAGGAGCGCGCGCGTCAGATGCTCGCGGGAACTGAGTCGGTGCAGGACATCGCCATCGCGCTCGACTACGCCGACACCCGCGCCTTCCGGCGCGCGTTCAAGCGCTGGACGAAGACGACGCCGAGTGAGTACCGCCGTCGGCTTCGCCGCGGGCCGGCCCTGGTCGCGTCGGGCCCGTAGGGCTACCCTCCGAGGGGCCCGAATCGACGCCCGCTAGGAAACTCGGGGCGTCGATTCGCGTGATCTGGGCATGATGAAACGGGCCCCCACCTACTGTGCCCTCCTCACGCTCGCCGCCTGTTCCATGGACATCATCGACCACGGCAACGGCAATGGCGGCGCCAACGGACAGAACCGCGACGCCGGCCCTCGTGACGCCGGTCCTCGTGACGCGGGTCGCGACGGCGGCGTCACGGTCGCCGACGCCGGCTTCGCGGACGCCGGCCTCCCGTGCGCACTCAATCACTCGTTCGGGTCGGACCTGGGGGTCGTGACGATCGGCGACACCTCGACCGTCACCTTCGTGTGGCGCACCGAGGTCGGCAGCTGCAACACCACCGCGCTCGCGCTCGACCCGCCGGCCGCCGACATCGCGATCTCGGGTCCGACGCTCCCCACCAGCGCGAGTGAGCTCGTCGTCACGGCGAGCTTCGCACCGTCTGCGCCTGGCGCCGTCGAGACGCAGCTCCGCGCCACGGCCTCCGGCAACAGCGGTTTCGTCTGGCCGCTGTTCGCGGTCGGCGTGCCGAGCGAGGTCCCTTCGAGCCAGACCGTCACCTTCGACGTCACGAACACGTCGACCCTCGCGGTCTACGTCATGACCGAGGGGACGTTCTGCGACGCCTTCGACGTCGGCCTGTCGCGCAACCTGGGTTTCCAGTGCGGCTGCGAGTGCCCGCCGCCGCCCAAGCCCCACGGTCGGGTCTACGTTCGCGTCGACCCGGGTATGTCGCACGCGATCACGTGGGACGCGCGGGCGCTCGTCGAGGTGCCGTACACGGAGCACTGCGCGTTGCCGGTGTCGGATCAGACCGCGCCGCGCGTCGCGGGGGTTCCGCAGCCGGCGGTGCCGGGCAGCTACAGCGTGGACATCGCGTACGAGACGACCATCCCCGACGGGTGTTCGGTCAACGGGATGTTCCTGGAGTGCGATACGCTGGAGCCCGCGGAGGAGACGCCCCCGCTGGTCGCCGAGCTGTGTCCGGCGACCCAGCTCGAGAGCGTGGCCTTCACGCTCCCCGCGACGGGCGACGTCACGGTACCTGTCGCCATCGGCCCGTAATCGGCAACCCGGCCTTCGCTTTCGTAGCGACGCGCTCCGACCGTCGTTCGGCGAAGCGTGAACGCGTGACATCGATACCTCGTGCGCGCCTCGACCGACGGTACCGATAACGAGGTCGATGCGTCTGCGTCGAGCCGATCCCGTCCCCCCTCGTTCGCTCGAATGGAATGCGGCGGACACGTCGCCGGTGCGGCTCGTCGAACCCGACGCGCCGCGCACCGCCGCGGTCCCGAAGCGCTCGTCGGCGTGGAGCCTCTCGACGCTCGCGCGCTTCGGGGGGCCCGTCGCAGCGGTGCTCGCGGCGGTCTCTTTCGGGACCTCCGTCGCCGCGCGCCCGCCCACGATCGAGTCTGAGGCGACGTGTCCGGCCGACGAGGAGGCGCTCGCACGCGCACGAGCGGCGAAGCGGGCGCCGTACGGCGTGGCGGCGCGGCAGCTCGCGGCGGAGGCGCTCGCGCCCAAGACGAGGCCTTCGGGCGAGCACCCGCTCATGAAACACCGCGCGGAGGTGACGCGTCGGCTCGAGCTGCTGGGGTTGTTCAAGGCGAGCGGCGACCACGTGCACATCAGCGATGTCGACCTCGAGCACGGGGGCGCCGTGCTGCGGGCGGCGGTGGGGTTGGTGCCGCTGGTGAAGACGGTGACGTCCACGATGAGTGTGGACGGCGTGCCCGAGGAATTCGCGAAGTCGAAGCTGTCGCCGTCGCAGTTCGAGCGCTACCGCGCCGTCTACGAAGAAGGGGACGAGGGACCGCCGCCGTCGTTCGAGGTGTTGGTGCAGGGGGCCGCCGACGAGCTCGAGCGCATGATGCTCGAGAAGCGGCTGCGCACGCTCCAGCTCGCGGCGCAGCGCGAACGTCTCCCGGAGGCGAAGCGGATCTTCGTGAACATGTCGTTCGGCCAGAGCCCGGATCGCATGGCAAAGACGATCGCCGAGGAGGTCCTGTCGGCGCCGCCGGGCTCGCCGCTGCACGCCCTCGCCAAGGAGACGCTCGGCGAGGCGCCGGTCGTGATCCCGGAGGGCATCTCGTTCGAGCCACCGCCGTTTTCGCGTTGTGACGAACCGTTCGAGGTCGGTCCGGACGACGCGCCGTGGGAGGGCCCACCCGCGGACCTGCCCGAATTCGACTTCGAGAAGATGGAGGCGCAGGTCGAGGCCCTGAAGCAGCGGTTGGCCTATCCCGCGCTGATGAAGGTGATGCAAACGACGGACTTCCGCGCGCGGATGGACACCGCCCGCGCCGAGCTCACGACGGCGCTCTTCGAAGCACAAAAGGTCGGCATCCTCGTGTTCGAGGCGGCGGGCAATGAGTACGCGGACGCGAAGCGCTCGGGGCGCCCCGAGCTGTCGAAGTCGGGCTCGACGGGGACGCGCGGCCTGTTGCGGATCGGCGCGCTGGACCTCGGGCGCCTCGCCGATCCGCGCGACGATCGCGTCGCGACGTTCTCGGCGGCGGGCCGCATCGCCCTCGCTGCGCAGGGGACGAAGCTCCCGGTGTGGATTCAGATGGGGGAGGTCGAGGAATCGGAGGGGACGAGCTTCGCGAGCCCACTCGCGCTCGGCGTGGGGCTCGCGACCGCGGCCAACGCAAAGGACGCGGACGTCACGCCGGCCGGGATCACGAAGCTCCTGACCGACCCACGCGCCGTGCACGACATCCGCGGCACGGAGCGCGACGGAGCCGGGGCGCTCGACGACTTCGCCGCCATCCTCCTCGCCGCCAACCCGAAGCTGGAGCGCGCGACGATCGATCGCGCGTGGAAGATGCTCGGCGCGAAGGACGCGGACGTCCCCGCGGTGAAGCGGCTGCTCGGGCTACGCTAACGCTACGCCCTTCACGGTCGCCCTCCGGGCGGGCGACCTGGGCACAGCCGTCAGACCGACCACTCCGCGCTCGGCTTCCGCCTCTAGAGCGAGAGCGTCGCGCCTTCTTCTTCGGACGCGATGTCGAAGAGGTGCACGCGGCCGTAGACCGCGTCCTTCAGGAGCAGCGTCTCGCCGCGCGGCGTGATGTTCACGGACGCGGGGTCGAACGACAGCGGGACGCGCTTCGTGAGCGCTTCTTCGATGTCGAGCTCGAACAGGCCGAGGTCGACGACGAACGCGCGCGACGAGTCGGGCGTCAGCGCGAAGTGGTTCATCTCCACCTCGGGTCCCACGACCTCGCGGAGGGTGCGGTCGTCGACGTCGACGAGCACGACCGGACCGGGGCGCGACTGGTTGCGGTCCACGTCGTGGTCGACGATCAGCGTCGCGCCGTTCGGCGTGAAGGCGTAGCGCGGGAGGAGGTCGCCGATCGCGGTGGTGTCGTAGTCGAGCGACTCCACGTCCACGAACATCAGGTGGTAGCGGTCGTCGCTCTCGAGCACGGACTGCGGGAGCGGCGGCGCAGTGGGATCGTTGGCGTCGCGGTCCGCGAAGCCGACGACGGTGTCGCCGTCCGGCGAGAGCGCGACGGGTCCGAAGCCGGGGAGGTTGCCGCGGTAGGTGCACGAGTCGAGGTCGACGACGGAGATCGGATCGCGGCCGCAGCGGGTCGGTGCGATGAACGCGCGGGCGCTGTCCTGGGTGACGACGAGCTCCGAGTCGCAGTTGTCGATCGTCGTTTCGCAGATCGCGGAGCCGTCCGCGGAGGACCACACCGACACGCGCGCCTCGGGGAGGTTGTTTGCGTCGAACGTGCGCTGCTCCATCGCGACGATGCGGCCGTCGCTCAGCAGGTCGACGTCGACCGCGGGGTGCTCGAGTGTAACCTCGGCGATCTGCAGGCCGTCGTCGGTGTCGAGGACCAGGATCGAGTCGCCGGACGTGAGGACGAGGCGGTCGCCGTCCTTGGTCACGTCCATCGTGAAGTCCCAGCGCGTGAGGCGCTTCTCCCAGAGGATCGCGCGCCGGTCGAGGTCGAACGAGGTCACCGTCTCGCGCGGTGTGCCGTCCTGGTCGACCTCGACGTGCACGGCGTAGAAGCCGGCGGTCCGATCCGGGCGGAACACCAGCACCTCGGGAACCGGTATCTCGTCGATGACCGACAGCGACCCGAGCTGGAGGTCGCCCACCACGAGGTGGTCCTCGGAGCGGCTCAGGAAGTAGCGGCCGTCCGCGTCCACGGCGATGTCGCCGAGCCAGAGCTGGATGCCCCCTTCGCGGTTACCGGACCGCTGGCCGTTGAGGTTCGAGCCCCCTTCGAGGCAGGCGAAAGCGAGGAGTAGAGAAGAGCAGACGAGTAGGTTTCGCTTCATGCAGGGCCCGTACAAGCGGTCCCGCGGGATTGGCGACGGGGCGGGTGTGCGGGCGCGCACGAGGCGGCGTAAGCTATCGGGCATGCGTAACGCGCTGCTCGCAGGACTCTTCGCCTTCGTGACGGCGTGCGGCGGCGACGAAGCCCCCGGTCTCCTCGTCAACGGCCTCGCGTGCCCCACGGGCGACGCGGCAGAGACGCTGACGCTGGACGTCGACGCGCCGCCCGCGACGGGCGTTCGTGTGCTGCTGGAGAATCGAACCGCGGAGCGACTCCAGGTGCTCCGGCTGACCTCGACCATCGAGTGTGCGACGGCGAGGTTCCGCGGCGCAGAGGCCGCGACCTACTGTCCGGCGACGCCGAGGGACCTCCCGGCGAGGGGCGCGGCGCTCGGACCGGGTGAGCAGGCCGAGGCGACGGTGGAGCTGTTGTCGGAGGCCGACCTCCAAGCGCTCCGCGATGCGCTCGGCGACCTCCCCATCACGCTCCCGCTACGATTCCGCATCACCGCCGAGGCCATCGCACCCACCGGGGAGCTCGTGGCCAGCGACGAGCGCATGAAGGACATCGACGTCTGCGCGGGGTGCGGGGCTTGCCGCTAGCGGGCGCCGGTCACGCCTTGATCTGATCCAGCTCGCCGGCCTCGATGAGGTTGTGCGGGTCGGCGGTGTCGACCTCCGGGAAGCGGTTGATCGCCCCCATCGGCTGCCCGTTCCCGTCGCGCGGGAGCACCGCGTTGTAGACGGTCGTCAGGAGTTTGTTGTGCGAGGTGCAGCCGTCGGTCCAGCCGATGTCGAGGTCGTAGACGTTCGCCGGGTTGTCGTGCGCTCGGATGCGCGGGCCGTTCGTCTCGGTGTCGAGGCGATCGTTCCAGCGGCCGTTCGCCGAGCAGTCGACGTGGCGCCCCGTGCTCAGGTAGCCGCCCGCGCTCCCCGCGACGACGGCGGTGATGTCGATGAAGTGGTGCTGCCGGCCGTCGCCGAACTCCGGCATCCAGACCACGACGGAGTCGTCGAGGAGGTTGAAGTCGTCGAGGTGCCCGAGGAGGTCGCGGTAGCGCTGCCCGTACCACTGGTCAATCCACGACATGTTGCGCTCGACGTCGGTGAGGAAGCCGGGCTCCGCGCCGTCGCTGCCGTTGCGGTGTGAGAGCTCGTGGTGGCGTTCGCCGCCGTGCCAGGTGCCGGGTTGACCGTCGCCCATGTTCATCGCGCCGAACGCCGGGCCACCCGCGCCGGCGTCCCATTGGAGCGTCGCGACGTGGGTGTGACCGCAGAGGATCGACAGCGCGATGATGCGGATCATGAGGTCGCCGATGTCCGTGAAGTCTTCGTAGCGACCGAGCTGGTCGTTGGTGCGTCCTTCGTAGGTCTGCACGCGAGACGTCGGGGCCACGCGGTCGCGCGTGTCCGTCGTGCACATCATGTTCATGTTGCGCATGTCGTCTTCGGTGGACTCGAGGAGGCCGAGCCAGTCGGTGAGCAGACGACGGTCCGAGCCGCCGAGCGGCATCCCGCTCTGGAGCTGCTGAAGCTCGCCGCGAACGAGGTCCGCGATGCGGCGACGTTTCACGACGAGGTGGTCCTCGGCGGGGGAGCCGCCGGTGATGCCCATCAGGCGGCGGTACGCGACCCACGGGTTGTTGATGCCGGGGTCCGGATCTTCGGAGCCGCGGTAGCTGACGAAGCTGGTGCCGTTGCCGTTGCGCGGGTCGGAGTTGCGGCCGACGTGCAGGACGAGCGGCGCGCGGCCGCCGTCGATCGTGGGGTTGATCGCTTCGGCGATCGCGTAGTCGACGGAGCGCCCGAGCGCGAGGCCGCGACCGGAGCCGATTCCCGCGGCGGTGAAACGACACGCGGTGTTCATGCCGTGGTCGCCGCCGTCGGCGAGGTCGCGGAAGCCGTGCCGCGAGTTGCGCATCCCGCGCAGGACGTTCATGCGATCCGCGTACGCGCCGAGGCTCGACAGGCCCCACTCGGGGTGCCGGAAGATGGCGCGCGGGACGCCGTCGATCACCTCGTTGCCGGTATCGAGCGGGCGCGCCGCGAACGCCTCCGCGGTGAGCGGCCCGAACGCGCTGCCGTTGTGGCGGGTGCGCGGATAGAACGTGCTCATGTTGAAGCCGTTGGGCGTCCACATGAAGACGGCGTTCTTCGGCTGACTCGGCGCGGCCTGCGCCATCGCGCGTCGACCGAACGCGGGGAGGAGGACGGAGGCGCCCAATCCACTGAGTAGACTGCGTCGCGAGAGTTTCATTCGGCTTCCTCCGTGGCGCGGTACAGGAAGTTGTCGTCGGACACGAGGTCGACGAGGAAGTCGGTGAGCGAGCCGCTGCCGAGCGACGTCGTCAGGGCACCGCCGCCGCAGTCGAGCCGTGCGTGTTCGTCGTTGAACGCGTAGGCGGTGAGTTTGTCGACGTAACACTGCTGCGCTTCACCCGAGACCGCGAGGAGCTCGGCGTATTCACGCGCATCGGCGAAGGACTTCGCTTCGCCGTCGATCGTGAGGGTGCCGGTGGTGTCGACCGGGACGCCGTTGTCCTCGGTGCGGAAGCGGCCGATGCCGTCGAACGACTCGAGCGCCGCGCCGGCGGGGTTGATGCGCGTGGTGTGGCAGCCCGAGCAGGGCTGACCGGCCGTCATCGCCTCGACGCGCTCGCGCGTGGTGCGCAGCTCGGCGCCGCTCGGGAGCGGCGTCGCGTCGGCGCCGGCGGGTGGCGAGCCGACCTCCTGGCAGAGCAGGCGCGTGAGCACGAACGCGCCGCGGAAGATGAGAGACCCCCGCGAGAAGCGGCCGTGGGTGCCGACGAACCCGGCGCGGGTGAGGAGGCCGGGCCGGTTGGCGTCGAGCTCGACGGTCGTCCACTCGGGGCCGATGCCGTCGAGGTCGTAGATCGGCGCGAGCTGCGCGTTGACCTGCGTGACCTGCGAAGTGAGGAGGTCCGAGAAGGCGCCTTCGCGCTCGAACGCGACGACGTCGAGGAAACGCAGGACCTCCTCGCGGAACGCGGCGTCGATGCCGGGTGAGAACTCGGGGTACAGGTTGCTGTCGCGCTGCGTGTTCGACCAGAACGCGGCGTAGGCGCCGGTCATACCGAGCCAGTCGGCGTGCGCCGAGCGCATCATGCGGCGGGTCTTCGCGAGGCCTTCGGGGGAGGTGAGCATCCGGCGCGCTTCGGTGCGGACGCCTTCCTTGGTGTCGAGCCGGCCTTCGGCGGCGGCGGTGAGGAGCGCGTCGTCGGGCGGTGCGTCCCACAGCGCGTAGGCGATGCGGGTGGCGCGCTCGTAGCCGGACAGGACGATGCGTTCGCCGTCTTGCATCGTGGATGCTTCGACGCGGAGGAGGAACGTGGGTGACTGGAGCATCGCCTCGAGGAGGACGCCGATGCCTTCTTCGAAGGTGTCGTTCTCGGTGACCTCGGCGCGCGCGTCCCACAGGACGATGTAACGATCGACCTCGGCGGGCGTGAGCGGGCGGCGGTAGAGGCGGCGGCCGACGGTGCTGACGAACTGGCGCGCGCAGGCGGCGTCGTCGGTCTGGCACGGGACGAGCGCGGTGAAGCGGTTGTTGTCCGAGACCACCGCTTCGGCGACGTCGGCGGCGGCGGCTTGCACGCCGGACCACAGCAGCGGCGTGATGCCGGCGACCTGCGGGCCGAGCGCGGAGGAGGGGTTGAGGTCGACGCCGAGGACGTCTTGGATCGTGGCGTCGTAGCGCGCGAAGGTGAGCCGCTTCAGGCGCGGGACGATCGGCGGTTGGCCAGGGACGCAGACCTCGCGTTCCGGGGGATCGGGGCGGTCGACCTTGTCGCCGTCCACGTCCGCGCCGGGGTCGCCGATGCGACCGATGCACCCGGACGCGAGCGCGGCGACGAGGAGCAGAGCGCGTCGCATACGATCAGGCTAGCGATCCCGACGAGTCAGCACAAGTCAGCGGAAATATTCAGTTTTGGTCGGAGTCAGCGGAGAAAAGCCGTGGTCTGTAGCCCCCACCCTGGACCGGCGATTCCGGGGGCTTGCCCAGGATCGGATCAGAGGTGAAGGAGCCCCAGCCCCGTGAGCTCGTCGACTTCGGTGAGGGACTTCGCCTCGATTTGGGTCGGGAGCGTGCCGACACCGAAGCTCGGTGTGCCCTCTTCACCCTGGCGCCACTTGGTCGAGCTGAAGAACTTGAGCTTCTTCATGCGCGGGCCGAGCTCGAGGCACAGGTCGATGTCCTTGGTCGGGCCCTTGCATTCGTAGGTGCGCGCCAGCGTCGTGAACTTCTTGCCCGCCTGCAGGACCTCGATCGTGATCTTGTTCCCCTTCTCCTTGTGACCCAGCATCGTGACCATGTGCTGGTAGGGGCTGCCGTTGACCGAGACGCCGATCGGGTGCTCGGACGCGAACACGAGCACGTTGGTCGCATCCTTGGGGGTCTCGGGGATGTTGGTGAGCCAGGGGCGGTCGTGCAGATGCGTGAGGCCGCCGCCGTCCTGCGACTGGTTGGTGCCGCAGAAGCTCCACATCAGGAGCACGGACACGAGGGCGATCATCAGGTACAGGCGCTTCTTCGACTTCACTTGGGTCATCCTGGGGCCTGCCGGCGGGATCGTAAAGCCCCGATGAGGTAACCATCGGGGGTGGTTCGGATCTTCCTTCACCTCGTCGGCGCGGTCTGGCGGGTGATCGACGTGGCCGTGCTGGCCACGCGCCCGGACCTCTTGCGCGCCTACTTCGCCCTGACCCGGGCGCGCTTCGCGAAGTCGCCGTACGTCTGGCCGCGCGCGTACCGCGACGTCGCGAGTGTGAAGGCCAGCGGCCAGTCCCTCGACGAGCTGGTCTACGGGGAGGTGCCGCTGTTCGTGGGGGTGCTGTTGCTGTGGCTCGCCCGGGTGCGGAGCGGCTCGCGGGTCGTGGACGTCGGCGCCGGGCGCGGGCGTTTACTCTTGGCGGCGCGTCGGCTCGACGCCGAGGCGACCGGCTACGAGCTGGTCCAGGAGCACGTCTTGGTCGCCGCGCGCCCGCTCGCGCAGGCGGGGGCCAAGCTCGAAGCGCAAGATGCCTTGCAGGCTGACTACGCCGACGTCGACTGCGCGTTCGTGAATTGGACGGGCTTCTCACGTTCGACGATCGCCCGGCTCGTGGAGCGCTTCGAATCCCTCGCGCCGAACGCGCGCGTGGTCGCGGTGTCGCACGCGATCGATCACGCCGCGTTCGATCTCGAGCGCACGCTGTACGCGCCCTTCACGTGGGGGCCGGACTGGGTGCGGATCTATCGACGGCGGTAGACGACGAGCAGGCCCGCGAGCACCCACCACGACGCGGCGCCGCTCGTGGTGCAGCCGCCGGTTTCTGCGTCGGCGCAGACCTGCGGTGCCGAGTCACTGACGTTCCCCGCGTGGTCGATGACACGCGCCGTCTCGCACGACCCGCCGATGTCGTTCCGGCGGTTCGAGTACTGCGAGTTCTCGGTGAACACGTCGACCGGGGTGGTCCCCTCGTAGTTCACGATCGCGAGGGCGTCGTCGGACGCGGGGCTCCAGGCGGTGGCGACTGCGGCGGGCGCCGCCGGGGCGTCGTCGTCGCGTGTGTCGGTCAGCTCGACGTTGGTCTGCAGGCGCACCGAGTCGTCTTCGATCGTGATCGAGAGCGGCCCGGGACCCTCCGGCAGATCGAACAGCACCAGCCCGCCGTAGCGCGCCGACTCGGTGAGCGTCCCGGAGCCGAACACACTCGACGTGTACGTGACGTCCGGCGAGCCGCCTGCGTGGGCGTAGAGCACGAACAGCACCCCGTTCGCCGGGAGCACGGAGCCGGTCGGCGTGAAGTCGATCGGTCCGGACACGACCCGAGCGCTGGGAGCGGCGATGACGAGCGTGGCGATCAGCGTGCCGAGCATCCGGCGAGCTTAGGGATGGCGCGGTCGCCGCGCGCTCCGTCATTCGTCGTCGACGCTGACCGCGCCCTTTTCGCCGCGGGACACGGAGAGGGTGCCGGCGTCGGCGCCCGCGAAGGCGAGGCCGCCGCGGTGGCCTTCGCCGATCGCGATGCGCAGGTCTTCGATCGCCCGGCGTGCTTCACCGAGCTTCGCGAGGCCCGGGCGGTCCTTGAGGATCGCCATCGCGCGCGCGGCGACGCCGGGGCCGAGGTGAATGGCGGACTCGGTCGCGGCGGCGATCAGCGCGGGCTCGCTGCGGACCTCCAGGAGCGAGAGCAGGAGCGCGGCGGCTTCTTCGCCGCCGCGGACGCCGAGGAAGCGGGACAGCGCGATCAGCGGGCCCTCGTCGAGGGTGCGGTAGCGCGCCATCGTGATGACGCGGGCGGCGGTCGCGTCGTCGGCGATCCGCGCGAGGCGCTCGATCGCCTGGATGCTCACTTCGCGGTCGGGGTCGAACGCGACGTCGAACAGCACACGGCACATCATCGGGCGCGTGGCTTCGTACGCGAGGCGCTCGATCGCGCGCACGCGCGTCGCGGCGGCGATCTTCGGATCTCGCACGATCGACGCGAGCACGGAGAGGCCGTCGGGGCCGAGGCGCGTAGCGGCTTCGACGCGGACCTCCGGGTACGGATCGTCGAGCCCGGCGCGGCGTGCTTCGTGGGCGGCGTCGGTGTTCGGGTAACAGGATCGGAGCGAGCGCAGCGCGCGGATGCGCGTCGCGGGATCCGGGTTGTGCATCGCGGACTCCGCGAGGCGTTCGGGGGTGGTGTGGCTGCGCATCGCAGCGCGGCTCGTCCAGCGCGCGAAGCGGTGCAAGCGATCTTGCGCGCCCTCGAGCGGCCACTGTTGTTTCGTCGGGTCCTCGTCCCACTTCGACAGCGCGTCGAGGCGCCAGTGGAGCACGGCGCGTCCGCGGTCGACGCTGAAGAAGTGCGCGCCCTGGGCGATGTCGAGGAGCTCGCCGTCCACGTACGCGGCGGTGACGCCGAGGTCCGATTCGAGGCCGATCGGTTGGCGCGGATCGAGCGCTATGCGGGCGTCCGTGGCGAACGCGTCGGGTGCGTTCACGCCGATGATGATCAGCGTGGAGTCCTGCTCGGCGTGCATCTCGACGGAGCAGTGGCGAGACTCGATCTCACCTTCGATCGTGCCGCCGCCCGTGGTGCGCTCGGTGAGGAAGAAGCCGAGCTCACCCGCGAGGTGCTCCAACGCGCTCAAGGTGCGGCGCGCCCGCGCGGTGCGCGAGGCGACGAGGGCCGCGGCGGCGCAGGCGGCCCCGGCGAAGAGGACGTGGAAGAACTCCAACGCTTTCGATTGTAGCGCGGATCACCTGCGGTTCGAGGGTGGTGGATCCGATTGGGGCACTGGGAACGGGGAACTGAAGAGTCGGAACCGGGAGCGGGGGATGGAGGTGGGGTGACCGTGTGTTGGTTCAACCGAGGACGTTGACTGCGATGATCGTCAGGTTGTCAGGCTTCGCCTGCATCAACGCCATCCGCTTCAGCACCTTCGTCGCCAGCGCGTTCACGAACGCCTCCGCGTTGTCCGCCTCGCGCATCATCCGGCCGAGCTCGTCGAGCGGCATCCCCGAGTCGAGCAGCCCGTCCGAGCACAGCACGAGCCAGTCCCCCTTCGCGAGGCCCCACTCGTAGGTCTCGGGCGAAGGCCCCTCCGGCTCCAGCCCGACGGCGTGGGTGAGGCAGCCGATGCCCCCCGCGGTGGTGACCTCGTGTTTGGCGGTGTGTGTCTTCCCCTCGCCCTTCGCATCGAACAACATCGCGGCGGAGTCGCCGGAGTTCACGAGGCGGGCGCGGCCGGGCTCGGCGATCACCGCGACGGTGGTCGTCACCTCGCCTTGGCGCCGGCCGACGAGGGCCTGGTGGGCGTCCTGCACGCCCTGCGTGAGGAGCGCGGGGATGTCGCTCGTGCCGGGCTTCGCGGTGGCGACCTTGCGGAACGCGCCGAACAACGCCTTCGCGGCGAGGGCGCTGCCTTCGCCGCGGACGTTGCCGCCGAGCCCGCCGGCCTGGTCGAAGACGCCCGCGTAGACGTGCCCGCGCTCGTCGCGGAAGAGCTGCGCGCCGTCCTCGTTGTAACGCGCGTAGCCGCGTCCGCGCGACGAGTAGATCGCGGCGTCGAAGAAGTCGGAGGTGACCGGCAGCGCACCTTTCGTCTGCTTGCCCCCGGTGACGGTCGTGCAGGACGTCGTCGAGTCCGTGACGTGCTCGATCGTCTTGGACGCGAGGGCCTCCGCGCGGTCGGTCGCCGACGCTTTTACGGACCCGAACAGGAGCCAGGAGAACGGCACGAGGAGGGGGGATGGTGCCCCAAACCCGGCGCCCGCGCCAACGAATAGGCGCGTGTTGACGCGACCGAAGGGTCGCGCTTGAGTCCCCGCCCATGAGCCGAATCCGAGACCTCCAGGAACGCCGTCAGTCCGTGTGGCTCGACGATCTCGAACGCAGCATGATCTGGACGGGCGGCCTCTACCGGCTCGTCGCCGACCACGGCGTCCGGGGTGTCACCACCAACCCTTCGATCTTCGAGAAGGCGATCGGCTCCTCCGACGACTACGACCCGGCGATCTACCACGTGGTCCGCACGGGCGTCGGACCGATGGAGGTCTACGAATCCCTGGCGATCGACGACGTGCGCTTCGCGTGTGACGTGCTCCGCCCGACGTACCGCGACACGGATCGCGTCGACGGCTACGTCAGCCTCGAGGTCTCGCCGCACCTCGCGTACGACACCGAGCGCACCGTCGAGCAGGCGGAGCGGCTCTGGGAGGACGTCGGTCGCGACAACCTCATGATCAAGGTGCCCGGGACCGAGGAGGGGCTCACGGCGTTCGAGCACCTGATCGGCGAGGGCGTGAACGTGAACGTCACGCTCTTGTTCTCGTGCGAGCGTTACCGCGAAGTCGCGGAGGGGTACCTCGCGGGGCTGGAGCACTTCGTGGAGCACGGCGGAGACCCGTCGCGGATCGCGAGCGTCGCGAGCTTCTTCGTGAGCCGGATCGACGCGCTGATCGATGGACAGATCGACGCGCGCAAGGCGGAGGATCCTTCGCTCGCTTCGCGGCTGGATGCGCTGCGCGGGCAGGTCGCGATCCAGAACGCGCGCGCGGCGTACGGGATCTACACGGAGCTGCTCGCGAGTGATCGGTGGGCGGCGTTGGCTTCGGCGGGGGCGCGTCCGCAGCGGCTGCTGTGGGCGAGCACGTCGACGAAGGATCCGGCGTACCGCGACACACTCTACGTCGAGCAGCTCATCGGGCCGGACACGGTGAACACGATCCCAACGAAGACGTTCGAGGCGTTCCTCGACCACGGCGAGGTCGCGGACACCCTCGTGCAGGACGGCGCCGAGGCGGCGCTCGCGGAGCTGGCGGCGTGTGGGATCGATCTCGGCGCGGCGGCGGCGCAGCTCGAGAAGGAAGGCGTCGACAAGTTCGCGGTGGCGTTCGACGGGTTGCTGTCGACGGTCGCGCAGCGTCGCGAGGCGGCGCTGACGGGGCACCTCTCGACGATGGACGTGTCGATCGGATCGTTCGGCACGGACGTGGAGGCGCGGTTGGATCGGCTGGCGTCTTCGTCGTTCGTGCGTCGGCTGTGGGCGCGCGACGGGACGTTGTTCGGGACGACGTCGAAGGACCACGGCGTCGCCGCTTCGTACATGGGTTGGCTCGACATCGCGCACACGATGGAGGCGAACGTCGAGCACCTCGAGGATCTAATCGACGACCTGCGCGACGACGGCGTGCGGCGCGTGGTGGTGATGGGCATGGGCGGTTCGTCGCTCGCGCCCGACGTGTTCCGCGCGACGTTCGGCGCGCAGGAGGACGCGCCGGAGCTGATGGTGTTGGACTCGACGGTGCCGGCGCAGGTGGCGTCGATGGTCTCGGCGATCGGTGATGACGACACGGTGTTCATCGTCGCGAGCAAGAGCGGCACGACGACGGAGCCGCTCGCGTTCGATTCGTTCTTCTGGGCTCGGGAGTCGGACGGCGGGCAGTTCATCGCGGTGACGGACCCGGGTTCGAAGCTGGAGCGCATGGCGATGGAGCGCGACTTCCGTGGCATCTACAACGGCGACCCGGAGGTCGGCGGGCGTTACTCGGCGCTGTCCCCGTTCGGCTTGGTGCCGGCGGCGGCGATGGGGATGGACGTGCAGGACCTGTTGGACCGTGCGCGGTTGATGATCGGCTCGTGTGACGCGTCGGTGCCGCCGCACGCGAACCCGGGCGTTCGGTTGGGGGTGATCCTCGGCGAGCTCGCGCTCGCTGGGCGGGACAAGTTGACCTTGGTGTGTTCGTCGTCGATCGCGACGTTCGGGGCCTGGGTCGAGCAGCTCATCGCGGAGAGCACCGGCAAACACGGCAAGGGGATCGTGCCGATCGACGGGGAGTCGCTCGGGGCGCCTGAGGTGTACGGGAGCGATCGGGTGTTCGCGCACCTGGTGGTGGCGGGCGATGACGTCGCTGACGACGTCGAGAAGCTCGCGGCGCTGGAGGCGGCGGGGCACCCGGTGCTGCGCTTCGTGCTGCCGGAGCCGGAGGACCTGGTGCAGGAGATGTTCCGCTGGGAGATCGCGACGGCGACGGCGGGGCACGTCATGGGCTTCAACCCGTTCGACCAGCCGAACGTGCAGGAGTCGAAGACGTTCACGAAGGAGATCCTCGAGGGGCGTGACGTCGAGAAGTTGGAGTCGGTGGGAACGTTCGACGGGATCGCGCTGAGCACCGACGCGGCGAACGCGGGGGTCTTCGAGGGGGCGTCGGATCTGGCGGCGGCTTTGAAGGCGCACTTGGGTCGTGCGGGTGACGGGGACTATGTGGCGCTCAACGCGTACGTGGAGATGAACGACGCGAACGATGCGCGGCTGCAGGCGATCCGGCACCACCTCCGGGACTCGAAGGGGGTGGCGACGACGGTCGGGTACGGGCCGAGGTTCCTCCACTCGACGGGGCAGCTGCACAAGGGCGGCGCGAACAACGGGGTGTTCTTGGTGATCACGAGCGACGACGCGACGGATCTGGACGTCCCCGGCGAGAGCTACACGTTTGGGGCGTTGAAGCGGGCGCAGGAGGCCGGGGATATTCTGGCGCTGTCGAAGCGCGAGCGACGCCTGGTGCGCGTGCACCTGGGCGCGGATGTCGAGGCGGGGTTGGACGCGTTGGTGAAGGCGATCGTGGACTGAACCGAGGAGCCGAACCGGGCAAGATTCTCAAGCGTTTAGTTAGTGGGGAACTCGTAGACCTCTCTCTACGCCGACACAGGCAAGGTCTCGGCGTACCGCGTGGTTTGCGCAACTGCGGAACGAGTACCGTGTTGGGGTTGGATTGAGCGACGGCTTGCTATTCACCTTCGCTCAGCATTGCGAGCTCGCTGGCCGCATCGACGCCAATCCGATACGGCAACTTCGAATCGAAACGGGAGACCGCCAAGGCTCGGAGTGCAAGGTCGACTGCCCCATTTTCCTCGCCGACTAGTCTGGCTAGGATTAGAATTGAGTCCGATAGTCTTGGGCGATAACCTCCCCGCTCGGCCCAATCCACTGCCATTCGCGCGTAGCGTTCTGCCTCGGCTTCAAGTTCCATCCTTGAGCTTATCTGGGCCGCAGCAATTAATGCGTCGAGTTCAGCCTCGCCGAGCGCTAGCTCTCTCGCCTGTCGGATGGCTTCGTTGAGTTCGATGCTAATACTGCCAAAGTGTTCAGATGAAGCCGGCTCTCCCTTCGCGACGCAGACCGCGAACTGGCTCAACGCGAAGATCCTCTCTTCAACGGCGCCAACGCTCTTTTGAGATAGAGCGTCGAGCCTATCAAGACCGCAGCGCGCGAGGACGGCGGCGCGCCTCGTGTTTCCCTTCAGCGTATAGAGAAAAGATCGATACCGGCTCTGGCGAGCCGAAACCACCGCGACGGCAGCGGACTCGTTCGGCCAGGCGAACTCCGGCTCAAGGAACTCTTCGGCCTTCGAAAGCTGACCGCTGTAGGCGAAAATTAGTCCCGACTCGCATACGAGTGATATACGGGCCAGAACGACGGCCTCGGTGGGCGCGGCTAGACCGGTGTTGCTCGCGCCTATGTTGGTGCTACAAATATGGAGAGCCTCAGATAGCCTGCCGACCGCCCGAAGACTCATCGCGTGGTCAACGGCTTTTTCAAGTGCCTCTGTAATCGTCTGTTGAAGATCGAAGATGGCAGCCTGGCTATGACCGTCCACCAACGCCGACCTAATCCACCGCTGGGCTCGGTCTGCGAAACCCGCAGAACGTAGCAAGGGTCCATAGCGCTGGTTGAACCAGTACCAGAGATTGAAGGGGCCTGGTGGCGCCGGTCTTGGCATCTCGTCGGGCGCAAGAGCTCCAAAGATTTCCAGCGCCGTCCGGATATCGTGAAAACGATCCACAAGCGGAGCATGCAGACGTAGCCTGGTCAGCTTGAGCGCTTCATGGCGATCACCAGAAGCAACAAGTTGATGAAACAACTCTATTACTGTTTCAAGGTCGCCTCGCTTCTCGATCGCAACATCTGTCGAGTATGCTTGAAAGTAGTTAGATAGATCGAGATGAACTGATCTCTTGTTTAAGAGTCGGTCGTAGGCGTACTTGCGCACCACCGGATGTAGGTCGAACACACCTCGTCGAGGCTCCTTGAGGAGCAGGTTGCGCTCAACCAGATCTCGCACCGCCGCACGTAGCTCAGTCTCATCGCGACCTGCACCTGCCTTCTCTGCGACTCGAATCTTCGGAGAGTTAACAACACCCCTGAATGCAGCGAGCCTACTTAGGAGTGCTCTGTTCGGTGCGGCGAGCGAATCGTATGCGACTTCCAGGATATGGTGGTCGCGGCGAATAAGTCTAGGGATAGGATCATAGGTCTCAGCAGCAGAAAGAGATGCCGGGTCTTCAAAAAGGTCGTTCTTAATGACGCCAATCAGGAGACGAAGAGCAAGTGGGTGATGTCCGTACTTCGAAGCAAGATGCAGAATGTCGCTTCGTGATGCGGATATGCCCGAGCGATCAAACAGTGCAACTGCCTCATCGTCCTCAAAATCTCCAAGCCTTAGCCGGCGACATAGAGGGAGCGGCTCTCCGTCCGTAGCCTCTAGTTCTATTGGAAAAAGGCGAGTTGTCATCAGGATGCGTGACCGCATCGCGGGCGTAGAGGCGAAGTCTCGAAGAAATCGCGCGGCGTCCGGATCGAGGCACTGACGTGCCTCCCGACGGCTCCCGCGCGGCGGTGTGTCCCCCTGACTTGAACCATAGCCGGCCTCGTAGCTTCGTAGCTCTCGCTCAAACCCGTCGATAACTATCAAGAACCGACCTTCCCGGAGCCGCTGCAAGAGTTCCTCGGTTCCACCCCCTTTCCTCTCCTTTGTTCCGCGAACGTATTCGAGGGCTCCCGCAACGAACTGAGGGAACCTGGCATTCACCTCGTAGAATGACCACCAGAGCACGCCTTCAGGTTCGACCTCCGCATGACAGCGCGGCAGTGTGTGTTTGCTCGGCATCGGTACGCCGAGCAAGTCAACTTGGCACCAGAACCAAGCCAGGGCGCTCTTTCCAAGACCGCCTATCGCCTCGATTACAAGAATCTGTTCTTCGCCTTGCGTGAACCACTTCGAAAGGACCCGTCGCTCGGTCGTGCGTCCAACGAACGATCCGTCAAGCGGATAGGGATGCGCAATTCGAGGCTGTGGTGGAAGTGGCTCTACAGATACGGAACTTTGACCGCCCGTTTGATGGTGCCAGTTGTGAATGGCTGTCGCCACCCGCGCCGCCAGATCGGACGGGTCTTTGAAGAAATCAACGACGCTGTTCTGGAGTAGTTCTCGACGGAATCGATCCACCGGTTCTGAGGGCTCCATCTTGGCAAGGAACTGCTCCAGGAAGACAAGTACCGGTTTGGAGTTGCGTTTCGCGTGGACATATTCATAGTGAGTAAAGGAGATATTCTGCTCTGGTACGATAGTCCCGTAGGCGTGACCTTGCACGACAAGCACAAGATCACAGGCATCGACAGCCTCCACGCACGCCACGGCGGGTTGCTCGGGCATCGCAGAGAACCGCTCCATTGAAACCAGCTCAAACCCATTCATCGTGTCCACGATTTGAGAAACGGATGCGCGGTGCTTCCCAAGTCCCGCATTCGGCGACGAGAGGAAGATACGAAAGTTGCTCATAGACTGAATCTCATGCTGGGAGTTCGAAAGGACCTTACAACGGCACCAGCTTCAGTTTGGGAGTGCCATTCGCGACGACTCAACAGTGAGGGGCGAAAGAGACTAGGACGTGCCGGGTAACCGATCAACCTCAACTACTCACAGCATTGCAGAAGAGGACGATTGGGAGGTCGACCCACCCGGAACGCGTTACTTCATCGTGCGACGACGCTCGTCCGCGTCCGGATGTAGGCGGGGAGGCCGATGCACCGGCCGTTTTAGTCGTTCGGCCACGACAAGGCTTCCGTCGCCTCGACCGTCGCCTTCGCGAGCGCCGCTTCGATCGGCGCCTCCGCGGTGAGCTGCTTCGTCGCCGCCTTCTGCGCGGCGGCGATCGTCGTCTCGTCCGGGCCTTCACCGGACTCCACCTTCTCGATCGCCTTCTCCAGCGCCTCCGCGACGCCTTCCGAGCACAGCGAGGCCTCGATCGCCTTCACCGCCGTGCGCCGGTACAGCTCCGACAGCGCCGTGTTGCCCTTGGCCGCCGAGGCCTCCGACAGCCGCATCATCGTCTGCGCGTGCTGGCTCTGCTCGAGGCCGCGCATCACCGACGACCGCAACAATGAAACCGCCGCCGCCGGATCCTTGGCCGCCAACGCCAGGCTCTCCAATCCGATCACGCGATCCAACCGGCGCCGCCGGTACTTCGAAGCCGCCGCGGCGCTCGCCGCGCGGAACGAAGCCAACAGCGAACGCAGCGCGGGCGGTGGCTTGCGCTGCTTCTCCGGCAAATCGATCTCCGGCATCGAACGCAGCCACTCGATCTCGACGAAGTCCTCGTCCTTCACGCTCTGCGCGCGCGCGCCGTGCAGCGCCGCCGCCGCGGAGTACAGACCTTCACCGACGACCCACGTGGCGCCGACCAGCGAGTAGACCACCAGGTCGTCGCGCGCGCGTTCGAAGGCCTTCGCCTCCGGGAGGTTCCCTGCGCGGTACGCCGCCGTCGCCAACTTATGGAACCGCACCGCCAACGCCCCGCACAGCGGGATCCCGGAGAACGGGATGAACGGCGGAATCGACGCGACCTTCGTGCCGATGACCTCCTTCAGGATCGAAAGCTCGATCCCCGGATCCGACACCGACACCCGCGCGAACTTCTGCGTCCCGTCGGGGAGCGTCGCCTCCACGAGGTGCGTCGCCGCGACCTTGTGCGGGTGCGCGCGGAACAACGCCTCGCGCAGCACGTCGACCGGATAGGGCGCCGCGTCCACCGCGTAACCGCCCGCGACCTTCACCGGCCGCATCGCCGGCTTGTCCAACAAACGCTTCGCGTTCTGCGCGACGAACGCGGTCGGCGTCGCCACGACGGGGTGCTTCCGCAGCGAAAAGAGCCGCTTCACCCCCCCGACGAGCAGGTCCTTCGCCTGGTGCAGCCGCTTGCCGGTCTCCTTGACCGAGTCCGTCACCAACAACGCCGCGCCGTACTTCATCGTCGGCAGCAACGCGTCGGCGTCCGGGAGCACGGGCAGGTGCTCACCCGAGGCGAGCCGCCGCTGCTCCGTCGGCGACAGCGCGGGCGGGTTCTCGGCCGTCGCTCGGATCGCCTTCACGCCGTTCGGCACCGCGGCGAGCAGCTCGCCGATCCACTTCTTCCGCGTCGACAGGCGTTTGTGGATGAGCTGCGCGCGCTCGAAGTCCGCGTCCGATTCGTAGTCGTCGCGCTTCGGCGCGGTCTCGGCGAGCTTCTTCCGCTCGAGGCGACCTTCGTAACGCGTCATCGCGCGCTCGAACGCCTCATCCGAATCGAAGTCCTCGCGCTCGGGCTCGAGCAGCGGCGTCTCCAGCGTCGCGAGCTGGTAGATCGCCTCCTCCAGCCCCTCGAAGTCCGCGACCGCCTGCTCGGTGTCGACGTCCGCGCCGTCGACGCGCAGCTTCACGTCCTTCGCTTCGATCCCCGGCTCCGACTCCGCGACCTTCTTCGCGACGAGCCCGGACCCGGCGTACAGACGACGTTTCGCTCTCATGACGACGCTCCGATCTCCACGACGTCACGCCGCGATGCGCCGTTCCGGTGGCGCGATCCGTTCACGACGACGCTCCGATCGACGCGAGCACGCCCTCCAGCGTCGCGCGCTTCGCCGCGAAGCGCTCCGTCGCGCACGCCGCGCTCGCGAGCACCGTCGCGTCGCCGACCGCCACCGCGAACACCAGCTGATCGAGCGACTGCTCCGCGAGTGTCATGCGCTGGTGGAACAGCCGCCCCGCACCCAGCGCGCACGAGAAGTCCCGGCGCTCCAGCACCTCGACCCGGTGCTCCTCGCCGAGCTCCGCGGCCTGCGCCTCCAGGATCGAATCCGGCGCACCCGCCACGAAGTTGATCTGCACCGCCTCCGTCGGCGGCGTGACCGCCGCGGTCGTCAGGACCCGCGGCGCCTCCGCCGGCGCGACGAACGCCAACGTGGACTGGTCCGCCCACCCCTCGGGGAGCTCCAGCTCGAGCGGTCCGTGCCGGAATCGCACCCCCCAATCATCGGCAAAGGTGCGACCTCTCGGCAACGACAGATTCGAACGCCGCCGAGGCAGAAGTCCCATCGTGCCCCCGAGGCGCCTCCCGGCCCACGACGACCGCCCAGGAACACGAGCGACCGGAACTGGAGCCCCACCGCGATCCCCGCCGGGCGGCTCGCGAACCGCGTTCGTCCGAAATTCGTTCGCCGGCCGTCCGAGCTTCGTCCGAGCTTCGTTCGGCGCTCCAGGGCACCCGCACCAAAGCACCGCGCTCTCCGCTGGCATGTCCGCTGCACTCGGTAGCGCCATGCCTGCCTCCCGACGCCCCTGGACGATGGCGCTGAGCGCCGTCCTGCTCACCGCCGCTTGCGCTTCCGCTCGGCCTCCTGCGCCCCCGCCCAAGGGTCGCGGGTGGCGGGCGCTCCACCAGGGGTTCTTCGCCCTGGACCACCGCACGTTGAATGACACCCACACAACCATCGCGAAGCGTTCCCTCCGCGAGGTCCACCGCGACGACGAGCACCAAGGCTCCACGCTGCTACCCGGCGACGTCGTCACGAAGACGAAGCTGGAAGAGGTCGCGAAGGCGGAAGCCGAGCGGGCGGTGAAGCCGTGAGGTGGGCGAGCGTCGTGGCGCTCGTGTGCCTCGCCGGCTGCGCTTCCCATCGACGCGCCGGCCTCCACCTCAACCCGCTCCCACTGTTCGAAGCCGCACTCGCCGAGCACGGCGGGTTCTCGGCGGCGCCCGGCGCCGCTCCTTCGAAGGGGCGCAAGCGTCCGGTGCTTGTACTCCCGTTCGGTGACCGAACGCTCGCACCGCACGGTTCTTACCTCGACGAGCGCGAGGCGGTTCCCGTCGCAGAGATCTACGTCGTCCCCAACCTCGTCGAGCACTTGCGTGATCGCACGGTCGACGGGCTCCGAAGCGGCGGCGCCTCTGTCTTCGTCGTTTCCGATCGGGCGTCGGCGCCGGGATCCGAGGCACTCGCCGGCGTCGAGCTCGACCGACTCGAGGTCACGATCGACGCCTTCGAGATTCATCGCTGGGAGCGCGACGAACAGATGTCAGAGCTCGACGATCAGACGTGCGTCGACCTCGTGCGGGTCGTCTATCGCTATCGCTGGGGCGGTGGCGTGGTGCGCACGGGCACCCATCGCCTGCTGATTCGAACCGACGTCGATGCGCTGGACGTCGTCGCGCAGTACCTCGTCCACGAGATCACCGGAGCACGCTCATGAAGTCCCATCGCTACCTCCCCATCGCGGCCGTCTTCGTCGTCGGTACCGGCTGCACCGCGACGTTCGCGCAACGGAACATGGGCTCGGAGCCGCTCGAGCGTCAGCCGATCGCGTTGCCGAAGCGCGCGTGCAGCGTGTTGGTCGAGCGCCCAGTGGATCTTCGCCCCGAGCACGAGCGCCGTGGCGGCGAGAACAAACACCTCCGTCTGCTCTTGCCGCTCATTCCGGTGATGTGGATTCAGTCGACGGAGTTCATCACGTACCAAGCCTCGCAGAGCATTCGGGGCGAACGGTTCGTCGATGATCTCCGCGTGGGGATCAAGGCCACGCTCGAGGCGGCCGCGTTCTGCGAGGTCACGGACGAGCGCGAGGCGGCGGAGTTCGTGCTCGGGACCGAAGTCCATCACTTCTACGGCGTGAGCTACGAGGAGCACTGGATCCAACTGTCCGCCGGTGGCGGCACCCTCGACCGGGCCTCCGTATTTCCCGCCGGACAGGTCGCGGTGCGGGTCGTGATTCAGGACGCCAAGACGGGTGCGCTCGTCGCACGTCGTTGGATCAACCAGAGCGCGATCTTCGACCCTCGGCTCGACGGTGGCAGCACGGGGTCGGTGGAGTCGTTCAAGGCCCCGAACCACGAGTCGAACCGAGGCGTGGTCGCCGTGTCTGCGCTGCGGCGCTTCTACCGCCGCCTCCCGGCGGTCGTCGATCGCGAGATCGCCGCGGCGCGACCGCCGGTCGCCGAGCCGGGGCTCCCCCGCACCTTCGTCATCACGCGAGCGCTCGCGACCTACGCGCGCGTGGAGCGCGCAATCGTCGAGACCGCGACGGGCCGAGTCCTCGCCGCCGAGGTCGTCCTCCGGCGCACGCCGGTCATGGGGCGGCCCGGCCGTTGGGTGCTCTCGCCGCACCAGCCCGGCTACCTCCCGCCGGCCACCTACCGACGGCTGGTCGCGCAGCTCCAGCGTCGCTACGACCTGAGGTTCGAGGAGAACCTGACCGCGGCGCGCTTCTACGGCCTTCGCTGAACCGTCACCGGCGGCGGGCCAGGAGCGCGAGCGGGAGGAGCAGGAGCCCGGCCCAGAGCCCCGCGCGTCCCGAGTCGGCGCAGGTGCATCCGAACGGGAGGATCGTCGAGCTCTGCGTCTCCTCGATCTTCTGCCGACGGGTGTCGGTGTCCTCGCTGGCGTTGCCCGCGAGGTCGACCGAGTACGCGATGAACTCGACCTCGGTTTCGACCTCGCCCGCGACCTGCAGCGCGTCGAACGGTTCCGAGTAGCCGAGGAGCGCCCCGTCGGCGCGCTCCGCGAAGGTGAGGGTGTCGGCTTCGGCGTCGAGGAACACCGCGAGGCCGAACGTCTCGCCGCAAGCGAAGTACTGGCCGAACCCGTCCAGCATCGTCGGCGCGCGCGGCGCGACCTCGTCACGGTCGCGGCCCGCTGTGAACTGGTAGTCGGGGCGATGGGTGTTCCGCACCGTGTAGACCCGGCTCGGCTGCAGGTCCTCCGTCGGCTTGAACTGCACGACGACGCCCGTCGCGGTCGGGTAGTAGACCGGGTCGAGCGCGATCGCCTCGTCCGTCACGGTGTCGATGAGCTCCAGCGGCACGTCGCCGTTCCGCGTGTCCTCGATCGCCCAGATCGAAGCGTTCAGCGGGATGTCCCGCGCTCCGTTGGTGGGGAGCATGACGCGGTGACGCACCTGCGTCCCCAGACAAACGGGCGGCGCCCGGAAGGGGGCGGCGTCGGCGAACGCCGCGGCGGGCAGTCCGAAGGTCGACAGGGCAGCGAAGGCGAGGGTGCGTTTCATGTGATCTCGGAGGAGCAAATCCGAGGCCACCTGGTTTCGTCGATGCGCGAAACCGTCACGTGCGGCACCGCGACATTCGGGTCATGCGGCGCTCGTGCGTGCGAGTCGCCTTCGGACCGCGATCAGGAGCGGGAACAGCAGGAGGCCCGCTGCGATCCCGGCGCGACCCGGAGCAGCGCACGTGCACCCGACGCCGTCATCCGTCGCTCCGTCCGACACCACGATCTCCTGACGGCGCGTCGCGCTGTCGTCGCCCACGTTCCCCGCGAGGTCGACCGAGTACGCGCGAAACTCCACCTGGGCATCGAGGTCGCCGGCGACGGTCAGCGGGTACGACGGCTCCGCGAATCCGATGAGCGTCCCGTCGGTGCGCCTCGCGAACGTCAGCGTGTTGATCTCCGCGTCGAACGCCACCGCCAATCCGTACGCGGATGTGCAGGTCAGGTACTGCGCGTAGCCGTTCCCCAAAGACGGTGCGCGCGGGGCGATGTCGTCGCGGTCGCTCCCCGTCGTGAACCGCCGAGCGTCGGTCCCCGCGTTGCGGATCTCGTACGTCCGCCCGGGCATCAGCGCGTCGACGGGCGCGAGCTGCACCACCACGCCGACCGCCGTGGCGTGGTACGACGCGTCGAGCGCGACCGCCTCGTTCGTCGTGGTGTCGATGACCTCGAGGGGCGGTCCCCCGTTCTGCGTGTCCTCGATCGCCCAGATGGACGCGTTCACCGGGACGTCCTGCGCCTGGTCGAACGGCAGCAAGACGCGGTGCCGAAGCTGCGTCGTCGGGCAGGGCGCGGGCGTGGGGATGTCGATAGCGTCGGCGAGCACCGTACCGGGCAGTACGAGGGTCGAGAGGGCGGCGAGCGCGAAGGGTCGATGCACGGCGTCGGATCGAGCAAGCCGGAGACCACCGCCGCCTTCACCAGATCCCTGGCCTCGCCGTCGTCGACCACGACATCCGCGTCGCAGCGATCGCGTGAAGATGATCTGCGTCCCGCGTTCAGTCTACGCGCGTCGCGACCACCGCCACGCGCTGCGCGTGGTCGAGGCGCATCAGACGATAGAGCCAGAACAGCAGGTATCGGTTGATCCCCCGCCGCAGCGCCGCGTCGCCGTCGATCCGGTACATCGCCCGCACCGTCGTCCCCGCCGCGGTCACCAGGCCGCCGAGCTCGTCGTAGGCGATCGGCGTGCGGTGCGTGGCGTCGCGCAGGAACGCCGACGGGCAGTAGATGTTCGGCGTCGTCAGCAGCAGCGTGCCGCCGGGTTTCAGGAGCGACACCAGGCGCGAGAGCCAAGGCAGCACGTCGTCGACCGGGAGGTGCTCGATCACTTCGATCGCGACGACGCAGTCGAACGTCACGTCGATGCCGTCGAGGTCGTGGTAGGTCGCGTCGACCTCTGGGTCGATGTCCATCGACGCGTACGTCGCGCCGTCCGGGAGTCGCTTCGCGAGGCTCGCGTCCCCCGCGCCGACTTCGAGGACCGACCACCCCGGTTGGATCGTCTCCGCCGCGAGTGCTTTACCGCGGCGAACGATCGGGAGTGCGTAGACCGAGCGCCAGCGCTTCGCGATCTCGCGCCGGTGCAGCGCGAGCTTGGACCACGCGATCATCGCCCGACGATCATCGCCCGAGGTACGCGTCCATCAGGGCGCGCGCGAAGAGGTGCCCCAGGAGATCGCCGCCCTTGGAGCGCGGGTGCACGAGGTCCTGGTTCATGATGCCCTCCTCGAGCCACACGCCGAACGCGCCGGGGCCGCCCATCGAGGCGAACGTGTCCCAGAACGCGCACCCCTCCTCCTTCGCGACCTCGCGCTGCATCTCGTTGATCTCCGGGACGAAGCGTTTCGTGACGACGGTGCCGTCGTCGAGGCGCTCGGCGGCGTCCATCGGTCCGAACATCAGGCACGCCGACTGCGGCGCGTACTTCTTGAGGCGGCGGATCAACGCGACGTGATCCTTCTTCACCTGCGCGAGCGTGCGTTTGTTCTGCCGCACCATCAGCGCGTCGTTGCCGCCGACCATCAGCACCACGAGGTTCGGCTTCGCCGCCTTCATGTGGTCGCGCAGGCTCTCCTTGTCGAGGCTGAGGTACACCCGCGCGTCGGCGCCGACGGGGCCGATCGAGTCGTAGATGACGCCGGGCTCGATCGACTCGAACGACAGCCCCATGAACGTCGGGCCGCGCGACTCCGTGACCATCTCCATCCACTCGGGCGGCGTCGCGCCGCCGAGGCGGTGCATCGGGATCTCGAAGCGCTTCGTCTCACTCGCGACGTTGCGCGCGCGGGTGTCGAGCGTGCCGACCTCCTCCTTCTCGACGTAGATCTTCACCTCCGCGCCGGAGCGCTCGGCGAGGTAGTAGACGACGAGGTCGTCGTCCTCCGGCTCCAGCTCGAACGAAACCTTCGCACCGCCGCGCGCAGCGTGGATCGCCATACCGGAGAAGCCGAACGGCTCGCCGCCGTGGCCCTTGTCGACGATGCGCGTCCGCGTGAAGCCGGCGCGTTTGAGGCGCCGACCGCCGTAGCGTGCGCGCTGATCGATCGCGACGAAGCCGCGCCCGCCGTTGCCGAACCGCTCCTGCAGACGGCGCCGCACGACGCGCGTGATGTAGTCGGCCGCGATGTGTGAGTCGCCGAGGTGCAGAACGCGTGCGTGTCCGTCACGGTCCTTCTGGATCTCGTCGAGCTTCTTGAAGAATGGGTCGAGCGCCCGGCTCGTGCACAGCGGGTTCTTGCACGGGTTCTCGATCGCCTCCGCGGCGGCGCCGAGCTTCAACGCGAGCCCGTCGAGCTCGCGCGACTCCGGGTCGCGAGAGCGACGACGGCGCCGACGACGTTTGCGCTTGCCCTTCTTCTTCGTCGGCTGGCGTTCGACGATCTGCGCTTCTTCGTCTTCGAAGTCGTTCTGCTGTTGGCGTCGCCACTCGGTCGGCGTCGCGCAGCCGACGAACGCGGCGAGCGACACGACGACGGCCACGCGGTGTGTTAGGTTCGCGGCGCTCTTGCGGATCTTCGCGCTCGCCATCGCCCTGGGTTTGTTCGCGTCCTCGGCGTCCGCCGAGGAGGTCGAGCTCGTGCCGATCGCCGAGCTGAAGCCGGCGCCTTGGACGAAGGACCTGGACCGCGAAATCGAGCGCATCAATCGTCGTTATTCCGGCGAGCTCGCCGCCTACGTCTCCGACCCCTACCGCGGCTACCGGTATGGGTTCAACGCTGGCAAACCGTTCTATCTCGCGTCGGGAGTCAAGATCGCGTTCATGATCGGGATTTTTCGGGCGCGGGAGCACGACGGGCTCACGTTCGACGAGAAGATCACCTTCACCGAGAAGAACCTGCGCGACGGCGGCCCCCGGTCGAACAAGATCGAGCTGGGGACGCAGGTGTCGATCCACACCCTCCTCGACTGGATGATGCGGTCGAGTGACAACGCCGCGTCGGACATCCTCGCGGAGCGCGCCGACCTGCAGGCGATCAACCGCGGCCTCGTCGACGAGGGCCTCGAAGGGTTCACGCCCCTGACGTACCTGGTCGACGTCCGTCGGGGCATCTACCGCAACCTCGACGTCACCGCCGACGACCTCACCCCCCTGGAGGTCCGCACGATCCGCTGGACCCGCATCTGGAACCCGCAGATCGCGAAGCTGAACGAGATGCTCGGGGTCCCCCGCCGGACCTACTCCAAGGACGACCTCATGAAGGCGTACGACCGCTTCTACGCCACCGAAGTGAACAACGCCCCGATGGCGACCGTCGGACTCGTGTTCGAGAAGATGCTCCGCAAGCAGCTCGTCTCCGCGAAGGCGAGCGAAGAGATGCTCGAGCTGATGACCGGCGCGCGCACGAGCACGCACCGCATTCTGGGCCGCCTCCCGCGAGGGACGCGCGTCGCGCACAAGACCGGCAGTCAGTTCGAGCGCCTCTGCGACCTCGGCGTGGTGTTTCTCCCGGACGGCAAACCCATGATCGTCACCGCCTGCACCAAGGGCGGAACCGTGCCGTCCTCGGAGGCGGCGATCGCGCGGATCGCCCGCAAGGCGTACGACCTCATCCTGGCCGATCACGCGAAGAAGGGGTCCTGAGGCGTTTGCGGAACGTCGATCGACCCGGCAGGATCGCGACGGTGCGCCCCCTCCTCGCGCTCACGTTCGTCTTCGCGGCTTCGACGGCGCGCGCCGAGGAACCTCATCTGCCGACGTGGCCGGTCGAGCTGCAGTCGGACGTGGTCAAGATCGCCAAGGGCTTCAACGGCGAGTTCGCGCTGTACGTGAAGGACCTCTCCACGGGGGTGAAGTACACCTACAACGCGAACACCCCGATGTACCTCGCGTCCGGCGTGAAGGTCCCGGTGATGATCGCCCTCTTCAAGCAGATCCGCGCCGGCCAGACGACGCTCGACGAGGAGATGATCTACACCGCCGCCGACGTCCGTGACGGTGCTCCGCTCCTGTCGTTCCTTCGCGTGGGGACGCCGGTCTCGCTCCGCATCCTCGTGGAGGCGATGATCCAGCAGAGCGACAACGCCGCGACCGACATGGTCATCCGCCACGTCGGCCTCGAAAACGTGAACGCCGTGCTGAAAGAGATGGGCCTGGAGGGCTTCGGTCCCATCACCACGCTCCTCGACGTTCGCCGCCTGGTCTACCGCCAGATCGACACCCGCACCGCGTCGTTCTCGCCGCAGGACATCTTCAGTCTCGGCGTCACGCGTCCGCTCGAGAAACGCCTCCTCAAGTTCACGCAGATGCTCGACGAGCCACCCGGCACGTTCACCACCTCCGACTACTCGCGCGCGTTCTACGACTACTACGCGCAGGGCTACAACACGGCGCCGGTCTCCGCGATGGGGGCTCTCCTCGAACAACTCGCCACCGGGAAGGTCATCGACGGCGCCGCGAGCGAAGCGATGATCAAGGTCATGCTCGGCACCGAGACCGGCCGGCGCCGCGTCCGCGCCGGTCTCCCCGACTCCATCCCGCTCGCACACAAGACGGGCACCCAGTTCCGGCGCATCTGCGACTTCTCCGTTTTCTACATGAGCGAGAAGCGGCCGGTGGTGTTCGCGATCGCGGTGAAGAACAGCGGGCGCAAACGTTCCGAGGACGTCGTCGCGCGGCTCGCGAAGCGCACGTACTGGCACCTGGCCTCCCCCGCGGAGCGACGCGAGGCGATGCGTCGTCCGCCGCCGCCGCCGGCACCGGAAGATCCGCTCGACGGGCTCGATCCCGAAGAGGAAGATCTCCTCACGCCCGACCTCGGCAAGAAGGCGCCGCCGAAGAAACGAAAAGGCAAGGCGCGGCGGAAGAAGAAGCGGGCCTCGCGCGATTGAAGAGGGCGACGATGCGGATCGAGAAGTGGCTCCCGTTCGTGGCGATGCTCGGCTGCGCGAGCACGCCGTCCGTACCGGCGATCGACCCCGCGACGGTCCCCCGAGAGCTCACCCCTTCCACGTACGACCGTGTGAAAGAGCTCGTCCGGCTCCGCCCCGGTGACCTGCAGTTTCAGGCGGTCAACTGGCACTCGACCGCCTACGAGGGCATCCGCGAATCGCAGCGCACCGACAAACCGTTGCTCCTGTGGCTGTACTTCGGGGGCCCGCGAGGCGCGTGCTGACAGAACGGCGTACGAAGCAGGCAGTTGGTCTGCAACGACCCGCGCGTGGCGCAATACATTCGAGAGAACTTCGTGGCGGTCGCGACGAGCGACCTGGAGTACGTGAACCGCAAGGAGGCGGGGAAGCGGGAGTACGCGATCATGCAGCGGCTCTACGCGCAGTCGCCGTTCCCGGGAGCGTACCAGGGCATCATGCTCGCGAGCTCGACGGGCAAGCTCTTCGAGCACTACACGGACTACGATCCCGAGTCCGCGCTCGAGGCGTTGAAGGCGGCGAAACGGGACTACGACCGGATGGAGAAGTCCGACCGTCTGTTGCAAGAGCCCTTGCGGCCCGGTGACGCGCTGCCACACTGGCGCCCGTCGCGTGAGGACGTGATCGACATCCGCGTGACGAAGCGGTCGCTTCCGGACCCGCGCTTCCCGGACCTGGACCAGCGCAACGCGATGTACTTCCACTTCGACTACCTGTGGATCAAGAAGTCGGAAGTCGCGGACTTCGTGCCGTCGCAGCTGAAGCCGGGCGCCGAGCGATCGCTCGACGCGAAGTACGTGGAGCGGTTCGGGCTGACGAACCTGCTCACGCCGGAGGGGCAGGCCTGGGTCCCGCCGGACCTGACGAATTCGTGGCTGAAGGCGAAGGTGTCGACGGTCGCGTCGGACGTCGTCCACCTGGAGCTGTCCGGCGAGTTCCACCTCGACGCTTCCCGCCCGGAGAACGACACCAAGTACGACGGTCGGTTGCTCGGCCGCTTCGTGGTGTCGAAGGACCTGCGTTCGATCGTGGCCTTCGAAGCGGTCGCGCTCGGGGACGCCGTCGTCCGCACGCGCAACCCGGCGATGCACTTCGGCCCGTCGGAGTCGAAGGCGGGCGCGGTGTTCGGACTCAACGGCGACGAACCCAACGACCAGATGGTCCCGAGCGGTTGGCACCTTGCGTACCGTGACTTCTGATTCGACGGGCACACCCAAGGTCGAGCGTTGACGTGTGCCGCGTCGCTTCGTAGCCTCCTGGACGCTCATCAAGAGCCCTGACGAGGACGACCCGTACCAGGTAGGCACGACGGGCCGTGGAGGTGATTTTCCATGGCGTGGCTCGTCCTCTTTCTCGCTGGCGCACTCGAAGTCGCGTGGTCCCTCGGCATCAGTTACACCGAGGGCTTCACGAGGCTCGTTCCGAGCGTCGCGACCGGCGCGGCGATCGTCGGCAGTATGGTCCTCCTCGCGCACGCGACACGAACGCTCCCCATCGGCACGGCCTACGCGGTCTGGGTCGGCATCGGCGTGGTGGGGAGCGCGATCGGCGGGGCGCTGCTCGCGGGTGAAGGTCTCCCGCCTCTTCGGATGTTCTTCGTCGCGACGCTCCTCGCGTCCGTCGTCGGCCTCAAGGTGACGGCGACGCACTGAGGCCTTCTTCGCCGCCCGCCTCGGTGACCGCCGCTGCGCGTGGTATCTGATCCACCGTGCCTCCGGACCGGTCTCGAGCGTGGGTCCTGTGCGTCGTGTCGATGGCCTGCACGAGCGCGCCGCCGCCGGCGCCTCCTCCGCCCGTCGCGGTCGAGGCCGCGGCGCCCGAACCGAAGGTCGAGGCGCCGCCGAAGCTGCGTGTGCCGCGTCCGCGGCTCGAGCTTCAGGCCGACCACGGCGTCCCCGGGATGTACATGGGCGGCGTCGCGACGGCGGACTTCGACGAAGACGGTCGCGCCGACGTGGTGATGGCCGGGTACTTCGAGAAGCGCTGCTTGGACGCGCAGCAGATCTGTCAGCCGGGCATCGAGGTGCGCGTGTTCCTCAGCCGTTCGACGAAGGGCGGTCCGATCCGGTTCGAGCAGAAGCAGCGGTACCGAGACATCGGCGTGTGCGCGGCGCAAGTCGTGGTGGGCGACTTCGACGGTGACGGTCACGCGGACTTTGCGTTCGAGGTGCGGGAGGGCGTCGACACGTCGGCGTACTTCGGTCGCGGTGACGGTACATTCAAGCGAACGATCCTGGAGAAGAACTTCGGGAACCACTCGACGTCGATGGGGCTCGCGGCGGCGGACGTCGATCGCGACGGCAAGGACGATCTGATCTTCAACAGCAGCGGCGAGGCCGAGCACTACAAGGCGGGCGAGGCGCTCTGGTACCGATGGACCGGTAAACGCTGGCGCGGGATGCAGAAGGACTTCAGCCACCGCATGTCCTACGGCGGGACGATCGCGGCGGGGGATCTGACGGGCGACGGGTACCCGGAGATCGCGGTGGGCGGTAACGCGGGCGCGCCGTTCGGGACGTACTACTGCGAGAACCTCCTCTACGGACAGGTGCATGCAAACGTGCGCGGGAAGATCGCGAAGGAGGCGATGGTGGTCGTCGCGAACTTCGCGCTCAAACACTACGGGCGGGCGAGCGCGGACGAGGCGCCGAACCCGAAGCGCTTCGCGAACCGCTGTCTCGGCGGCGATAACCTCCAGTACGTGATCGCGGACGTCGATCGCGACGGGCACAACGACATCATCTCCGCCGGCTCCGCCGGCTTCCTCGGGCGCCGCGACATGCCGGGCGAGGCGCACTACAGCTTCGCGATCCTCCGGAACGTCGACGGCACGGGGAAGAACTTCGTGACCTGGGAGAACGAGGGGATGGGGCCGGACGGCAAGGCAGGGCACAACTTCGGCGACAGCACGAACACCGGCGCGGGCAACGTGGACCTGCAGAGCATCGCGGTCGGGGATCTCAACGGCGACGGGTGGCCGGAGATCTTCCTGCAGGGGCACCGGCGCGACTGGGAGAAGAACCCCGGCGGCTACAAGTTCGACACGCTGTTCTTCGTGAACCAGGCCGACGGCACGTGGCAGTGGGACGACAGCGTGCTCGGCCTGCAGCGAGACTTCGGCGAAGGCGGCGGCGTGATCGCGGACTTCGACGGCGACGGGTGGAACGACCTGCTCGTCAGCGGCGCGGAGGAGCCGTTCCACTCGAACGGCAACAACCCGGACGACAAGAACACGCCGGAGACGATCGTGACGCACGTGTTCGCGGGCAAGAAGCCGTAGCGCGGGTCCTACTCGTCAGAACGCTCGGCCTTCCACGTCGAGGGTGACGATGTGTTCGTGGCCTCGCAGCTCGCCGCGGATCTCGAGGACGTGGGTGCTTTCGCCCGGCTCGGTCGGAGCGAACGTCACGAGGAGGGGCGCACCGAAGCGCACGGGCGTGACGAGGCTCTCCGCCATGGCGAACGTGAAGGGACCGGCGCTGAGGTCCGCGAGGGTCACCGCGACGGGCTCCCTCCCGACGTTGTGGACGCTGACCGTGGCGGTCACGGTGGCGCCGATATCGACACCGCCGAACTTGTAGCGGGAGGGCCGAACCTCGAGCTCGAACGGAGGTCGTTCGGTGGCTTCGACCACCATCACGTCATTGCCGCAGCTCGCGACGAACGCGACGAGCGCGGTCGCTGCGAATCGGAGCGAGAGCGCCACGCGCACAGCTTTCCTCGCGCGATGGGTGGTGACAACCGTCGGTGGACGTCGTCGGTGTCCGGGCGGCAGTCTTCGTCCCGTGGTCGGGAGCTGGACGCGGCGCGATGTTCTCCGTGCGGCGGGCGCGACCGTCGCCGTGGGGCCACTCTTCGCGTGCGGTTCGGCGCGGACGCCCGAGCGCATCCTGTTCATCACCGCGGACGACCTCGGCTGGAAGGATCTGTCGTCCGCCGGCAACCCGAACGCCTCGACGCCGAACCTCGATCGCCTCGAAGCGCGCGGCGTCTCCTTCTCCCACGCGTTCGACGTGACCTCGACCTGTTCGTCGAGCCGTACGACGTACGCGACCGGTCAGTACCCGCACACGCACGGCGTGACCGGGCTGGTGCACCGGATGCCGGAGCTGTCGCTGCCGGACGGCTCGCCGACGCTCGCGCGGCACCTGCGCGACGCGGGGTACGTCACGGCGATCGAAGGCAAGTTCCACCTCGCGTTCCCGAGCGAGGCGGATCGCTTCGGGTACCAGGAGGTGATGACGACGCTCGCGACGCAGTGGATCGTCGACGCGTCGCAGACCATCGACTTCATCCGACGCCGGGGCCGCGAGCGGTGGTTCCTCGAGCTGAACTACATGAACCCGCACCGCAACCTGCTCGGCGCGTTCACGCAGCACGCGGATCACCCGCGCGATCCCGCGGCGCTGACGATGCCGGAGTACATGGTGCTGCCGGACGTCCCGGGCGCGCGGGAAGAGCTCGCGGCGTACTACAGCCAGGTCGATCGCATGGACGTGATGATCGGCGAGGTCGTGGCCGCGCTCGAAGCGGACGGCCTGCTCGACGACACGCTCATCGCGTTCATCAGCGACAACGGAAGCCCGTTCCCGCACAACAAACTGACGCTCTACGATCGCGGCACGGGCACGCCGTTCTTCTTCCACTGGCCGGCGGCGCTCGAGAGCCGGCGCAGCGCCCAGCTCGTCTCGTCCGTCGACCTCATGCCCACGCTGCTCGACCTCGCCGGCGTCGAGATCCCGGCGTCGGTGCAGGGGCGTTCGCTCGCCCCCCTGCTCGCCGGCGATGACTTCGCGGCGAGCGACGTCGTGTTCGGCGAGATGACGGCGCACACCGGCCCGGCGTTCCCGATGCGCAGCGTGCGCGATAGACGGTACCGCTACATCCGCAACGACAACGATCTTCCCGTTCCGCTGGAGGGCGGCGGGCAAGACTGGGTGCAGGCGCTCGAGCTCGCCGAGGACCACCCGTGGCGGGCGCCGCGGGCGCCCGAAGAGCTCTACGATCTCGAAGTGGATCCGAACGAGCAGGACAACCGCGTCGACGACGATGCGCTCGCGCCCGTCCTCGCCCGGCTACGCGGTCGGCTCGATGAACACCTCGCCGCGACGAACGACCCGTACGGGGAGGGCTAGGTCCTGACGGTCTCTCGCTGCGTGAGTGACCTGGCCACTCCCTTGCCGGCTATTCCGTTAGAGTCCGCGCCCTTCGATGCGTACGGCGATGGTCGCCTCGCCGGTCGTCAGGCTGAGGTGCACGTCGAGGTCGTGTTCGAAGGCGCCCGTGCCGTTCGGTTCGAACGTGACGCGGAGGTTCTTGACCTCGCTCGGGAGGACGTCCATCGATTCGAGCTCGAACGTGAACACGTCCGAGGTGGTGTCGCCGAGCGCGACTCGGGCCGAGCGGTTCGTGAGGTTGGTCAGGGTGATCGTCGCGGTGGCGACCGTGCCGACGTCGACCGGGCCGAACTTGTAGTCCTGCGGGTCGACGACGAAGCGCACCGGGAGCATCCCCGCGCCGGTGGTGTCGGGGCCGTCGCCGCAGCCCGCGACCAGCGCGAACGCCGCGACCACGAGGCAGCGCAGAATACCTTTCACGGCTCCAGCTTCCCCGGGGACGAGGGCGGATGACAACCCGTGCGCGGGTCACTTCGCCGTGCGCGCTTTCCAATCATCCCAGGTCACGATCTCCTGCTGGAACGCCGCGTGGCACCCGGTGCACACTGCGACGGTCTCGGACAGCGCGGTGAGCACGCCGGCGCGGTCTTTCTTGTCGGCCGCCCCGAGGATCCCGTTCGCCGTCTCGTGAAAACGAAGCGCCTGCTCCGTGAAGCCCTCCGCGCCGCGTCCCATCATCTCGCACTGGTGATCGTTCGACGCCGACGCCGCGATCGGCTCGGCCGCCTTGCGGACCTGGGCGAAGTCGTCGGTCGCGAGCGCAGCGACGATCTGCTGCACGACCTCCAGGTGCGACCGCATCTGCTGCCGGTGATGATTTGCCATGCGCGGCGGCATCGGGACCACGATGCGCCCGTCCATTTGCGTGAGCTCGGCGTGCGGCGAGGCGGGCTGCGAGGCGGGCGCGGACGTCGGCGCCGCCGGCTGCGCCTCGACCGTCTTCGCCGCCGGACACCCCGCGAGGAGCGCGGCCGCGAACAACGCCCCGGCGACGCGGACCAAGCCTGTGGCTTCGCAAGTAACGAGGATTCTGCGTCGGCAGCTCATGCGCTCACCCGCTCGTCGGCGACGACGTCGATCGCCGCCGTCAGTCGCGCGAGCGCGTCCACGACGACGGAGCGGTCACGGACGGACAGCGCCGCGAACACCGCGTCGAAGCGCGCGCGGCTCGACGCATCGACCCGCGACGCGAGGCGGTGGCCCTTCGCCGTCAGCCGAACGCGCCGCGCCCGGCGGTCCTCGGCGTCGACGAGCCGGGTCACGTGCCCTGCGCGCTCGAGGCGCTGGCAGAGCCGCGCGACGTTGCTCTTGTCGAGGCCGAGCGCTTCGACGAGGTCCTGCTGCGTGGGCGCGGGCGCGTCGAGCAGGAACAGCAGCGCGTGGGCGGTCGCGGGGGGCAGCGCCTCCCCGCAGGGCGTTCGATCCGGGGCGAGGAGTCCGAAGCGGCGGACGAACCCCTGCACCCCGGCCCGTAGGTCTTGGGCGTTCACGCCGCGACGCTGACTCCAATTGGTTGCGAACGCAACTAATTTCCGGGAAGGGTAGGATGTCGCGGTGCGTCGGCGACGAAGTCGGGCTTTGTCGTCACAGATCCCCCGGTTCTATCATTCCTATGGGATGGACCTGCGTGCGCCTGCCTTGCTCGTGCTCTGCGCCGCAGCGTGTGTCCCCGACGGCGAGTCACGCTTCGAGCGAAACATCCCGGGGCAGGTCCCGGGTGACGGTGGCGGCGAGGACGCGGCGCCCCGCGACGGCGGTCCGAATGCGGTGCGCGACGGCGGACCGAACGCCGTGCGCGACGCCGGTCCGGCGGGCGGCGTCGACGCCGGCTTCCGCGACGCGGGCCGCAGGCCCCCGCGCGACGGCGGGCCGCGGCCCGACCTCGGCCCCGCCGACCCCGGTCCGTTCGGGCTGATCCGCGAGGACCCGGGCATCCCGGGCATGTACCTCGGCGGCATCGGCGTCGAAGACTTCGACGAGGACGGCGACAACGACGTCGTGATGTTCGGATTCTGGGACGCCGGCCACTCCGACGGCATCAACTGCAGCGGCTCGATGGAGGGGCGCTACTACGAGAACGTGTCGACGATGGGCGGCCCGACGTCGTTCGTCCTCGCGCAGACCTGGCCCAACCAGGGCGTGTGTGAAGCGTCGGTCGTGACCGGCGACGTGAACGGCGATGGGCACCGCGACTTCGTGGTGCAGATCAGCGTCGAGCGCGACACCCTCGCCTACTTCGGCGACGGCAACGGCAACTTCACGACGGCCGCGCTCGAACCCGGCTTCGGCGTGCATTCCAACTCGATCGGTATGGCGATCGCGGACATCGACCAGGACGGCACCGACGACATCGTCTTCAACGCCGACGGTTATGCCGACAGCTTCGGCGGCGCGGGGTCCGGGCTCTGGTACCGCTGGAACGGCGCGGGGTTCGCGAAGATGCAGACAGGCTTCCCGCATCAGATCGTCTACGGCGGAACGATCGCCGCGGGTGACCTCGACGGAGATGGGTACCCGGAGATCGCGATCGGCGGAAACGCGGCGGTGCCCTTCGGCGACTACTTCTGCGGCAACGAGCTGTACGGCCAGATTCACAAGAACAACGGCGGGACGTTCGGGCGTGACTACTGGACGGTGATTCCGAACTACTCACTTCGCAATTACGGGCGCGACGACATCAACACCGCGCCCAACCCGAATCGCACTGGGAACTTCTGCAACGGGGGCGACAACCTCCAGTACTGGATAGGCGACCTCGACAACGATGGGTTCAACGATATCGTGTCCGCGGGCTCGGGTGGGTTCTCGGGTCGCGTCGGTCCGCAATACCCCGGGAGCACGCACTACTCCGTGGCGATCCTCCGAAACGTCACCGGCACGGGGCTGGATTACGTCACCTGGGAGAACGTTCACATCGGCGCGGGTGGGTTGCCCGGAAACCTCGGCGGTGACTTCACGAACAGCGGCGTCGGAAACGTGGACCTCCCTTCGATCGCCGTGGGTGACCTGAACGGCGACGGGTGGCCGGAGGTCGTCGTCCAGGGGCACCGGCGCTGGCTCGAGGATCGTTTCGCGGAGTACATCTTCCAGAACTTCTTGTTCCGGAACCTGGGCAACGGTGACTTCGAATGGGTGACGGACGCGATCCCGATGCCGAATCCGATCGCGGAGTGCGGCAACGTCATCGCGGATCTCAACCGCGACGGTAAGGACGATCTGATCATCTGCGGCGCGGAGCGCCCGTGGCATTCGAACGGCGCGAACCCTGGCGACTTCAACGACGCCAGCAGCATCAAGACCTACGTCTTTCGGCAGCCCTGATCAGCGCTCCAACCGGGCGGGCACGGCCTTGTGCCAGGGGGTGCCGACGAACGGATCCTTGTGCGCCGTCGTCGTGAGCTCGTTGGTGGGGATGCCGCCGGAGCTCGCGTCGTCGCCGGCGAGACCCATCCCGTTGGGGAGGGAGACGTGCCGGCGCGACATGGCGTCGTCGAGGGTCACGCCGACCTCGACGCGACCGCGGTGTGTCTGGATCCAGATGCGGTCGCCTTCGCCCACGCCGAGCTCGGCGGCGTCGTCGGGGTGCACGCGGAGGGCGCCGGCGGCGTCCTTCTTCCGCCACGCGGGGTCGCGGACGATCGTGTTGGCCGTGAACGCACGGCGCTCACCCGCGGAGAGCGTGAACGGGAACTCGGGGTCGGGCGCCGCCGGGCCGTCGGTGAGTTTGCCGAGCTCGTCGAGGAGATCGTCGAGCGCGAGCTGAATCTTGCGATCGGGGGTGCCGACGCGCTTCAACACTTCACTCCAGTCGTCGACGGCGAAGATCGTCCCGGAGGGGCGTTCGACGATCGCGCGGAACATCGCGTTGGCGGCGTCGACCGGGGAGCCTTCGAAGCCGGCGCGCGCGAGCGACGCCGGATACTTCGCCGCGACCTGGAGCGCGAGGCCCCACAGCACGGCCCCCTCCGCGAGCTCGCCGAGGGACGGTCCGAGCGTCCGGTAGAGGACGTAGGGGGCGATGACGTTCAGCTTGCCGTCGAAGGCGACGGTCTCCATGAACTTCGCGGCGTAGGCCTCGAGACCTTCGTCGGCCGCGGCCCTCAGGCTCGCGAACGGTTCGTCGTCGAAGGTCTGAATCGCTTCCACGAGGCGCGCGTGGATCTCGGCTTCGGGGAGCGGACCCTCCGGCGCCGCGAACAGCGGCGGGCGGAGGTGGAAGAAGTTCTTCGGGAAGTCGATGTTGAAGAACGTCGCCTCCGCCTTCTCGAACTGGGTCGAGGCGGGGAGCACATAGTCCGCGAGGCGCGCGGTCTCGGTCATGGCGACGTCGATGACGACGAGGGTATCGAGCGCGCCGAGCGCTTCACGCATGCGGGGGGCGTCGGCGAGCGAGTGCGCGGGGTTCGCGGCTTCGACGATCATCGCGCGGAACCGGTCGGGGTGGTCGGTGAGGATCTCGTCGGCGATCGCGTTGCAGGGGACGAGGCCCCCGACGATGCGCGAACCGGTGACCGGGCTGTCACGTTTGGTCTTGCCGTCGGCGATGTTGACGATCGGCGTGGGGATGAACTGCGTGCCCGCCTTGCCGAAGTTGCCGGTGAGTAGCCACGTGAGTTTGTGCAGGTAACTCACCAGCGTGGAGTGGTGATTCATCTGCACACCGAGGTCTTCGAAGCTCGCGACGCTCGACGCGCCGCCGATGACCCGCGCGACCTCGCGGACCTGCGCTTCGTCGACGCCGGCGTGGGCGCAGTACTCTGCGATCGGGACGTTCGTGAAGCGGGCGCGGACGTCTTCGAGCCCGGCGGTGTTGGCGTCGCAGAAGTCGGCGTCGACGAGGTCCTCCTCGAAGAGGACGGCGACGAGCGCGGACATGAACCAGGCGTCGGTGCCCGGTCGGACCTGCACGTGAATGTCCGCGAGCTCCGCGGTCTTGGTGCGGCGCGGGTCGACCACGATGAGTTTGCGCTGCGGGTCCTTCGCGATCTCACGGAGGGTGACGCGGGCGCGCGGGATGGAGTGTGAGAACCACGGGTTCTTGCCGAGGAAGAATGCGACTTCGCAGTGCTCGAAGTCACCGCGGACGTAGGTTCCGAGCATGCGGTCGTTGACCCAGAACTCACCCGTCTTCTCCTGGGCGAGGGCGCTCGAGCGGTAGCGCGAGCCCAGGACACGTCGCGTCGACACGGAGTAGGCGCCGGGGAGGTGGTTCCCTTGGCCGCCGCCGCCGTAATAGAAGATCGAGGTTCCGCCGTGTTCGTCGCGGAGCCGCGTCAGGCGTTCGGCGACCTCGCGGATCGCGGTGTCCCAGTCGATCGTCTCGAAGGTTCCGTCGGGGCGGCGTCGCTGCGGGAGGAGGATGCGGTCGCGGCCGTTCTGGTAGTGGTCGAGGCGTTGGGCCTTCTCGCAGGCGTAGCCCTGGGAGCTGGGGTGGGCGCGGTCGCCGCGGATCTTGACGAGGTGACGGTTGTCCTCACCGCCGAGCTGAACCTCGATTCCGCAGTTGCACTCGCAGAGGATGCAGGCGTTGGGCTTGAAGACGTCGGCCATGGCGCGAAGCTACCACGGCCGACGTCCCTGCCGCCGGGGCCTCAGCGGCAGATGTCACCGACGCCGTCGCAGTCGACGTCGAGGCAGTCGGGGCGCCCGTCGCCGTCGGTGTCGAGGACCTGGGGCACGCACTGGCCGCCACCGCTCGGCGGCGTGAAGGGCACGTCGATCGTCCCGTCGCAGTCGTTGTCGATCCCGTCCGGGATGCCGTCGCCGTCATCGTCGACCGCCTGCGGGCGGCAGGTGGAGATGTCGATGACACCGTCGCAGTCGGTGTCGAGCCCGTCGGGGCGCCCGTCGCCGTCCGTGTCGATCGGCTGCGGGATGCAGGCGCCGCCGCCGCCGCCGGGGCGACCGACGTCGATGACGCCGTCACAGTCGGTGTCGATGCCGTCGGGGATGCCGTCGCCGTCATCGTCGATGGGGGTGGGCACGCAGCCGCCGGTGGAGGGGCGCCCGATGTCGATGACGCCGTCGCAGTCGGTGTCGATGCCGTCGGGGACGCCGTCGCCGTCGCTGTCGATCGGGGTCGGCGTGCAGCCCGGCGTGCCGCCGCCGCCTCCGTTGAGCGGGACGTCGATGACGCCGTCACAGTCGGTGTCGATGCCGTCGGGGACGCCGTCGCCGTCCGTGTCGAGGCGCGCGGGACGACAGCCACCGATCGGGATGTCGACGGTGCCGTCGCAGTTGGTGTCGATGCCGTCGGGGACACCGTCGCCGTCGCTGTCGATCGGAGCGGGGCGACAGAAGTTCCACGTCACGTCGAGCACGCCGTCGCAGTCGGTGTCGATGCCGTCGAACTGACCGTCGCCGTCGATGTCGAGGCGCGTCGGGCGGCAGCCGTTGCCGGGGATGCCGGGCAGCGCGCGGTCGGCGGCGGTGCAGGTGCCGTCGCCATCGACGTCGATGCAGTCCGGGACGCCGTCGCCGTCGTCGTCGATGATACTGAGGTTGTCGGTGACCGTGGCGACCTCGAGCTCGGCGTCGGGTCCTGGACCGGGGACACACGCGACGAACAGGAGACTCGGGAGCAGGAGGGCTTTCTTCATGCGTGGAGGTAAAAGCAAGACGCCGGCCAAGGCGGCCGCGCGCGGAGGTGGTTGATGTTTTTGCGGGTGAGCGCGCCGCGACGGGACGCGGACTTGTGAAGTCGACTTGGCAGGTCACTCGGTCGGGCGGAATTCGTTGGGGATCATTCAGAGCGAGATCGGGCGCTTACGGATTTCGTTGGCGTTTGCGCAGCGGACTTCACGATCGGCGGACGGGCTCCCCAGGGGATCACAGCGTGCGGCGGATGCGGGTCGTGCGGCCGGCGCGGATTGTGACGACGATGGAGGCTTCCGCGCCGCTGTTCGGGTTGGCGAGGCGGAGGCGGTGCTTTCCGCTGGGGAGCTTCACGCCTTGGAGCGGTGTCATGCCGAGCTTCTTGTCGCCGAGGTAGACGACGGTCCACGGCGTCGTGTCGATCGTGAGCTGGCCGGTGCCCTTCTTGCGCGCGGATTTCTTTGCGGCGCGCCGGGAGGGGGCCTCGGTGCGTTCGGATTTCTTTGCGGTGCGCTCGGACCTCGAGGTCGTCGCCGGTTCGCTTGGATCTCGACCGCGGGTCGTCTCCGTCGCGCGGGCCTTCGTCGGGTCGTCGCGCCCCTCGTCGGTGGTGTCCGCGCGCGCGTCGTCGTCTCCGCCCGTGGCGGTCGCGTCGCCCGCCGAGCGCGCGGTCGCGTCGTCGGCCTCCGCGCGGTTCGCGGAATCGTCCGCGGTGCTCGTCGGATCGCGTGGTCTCCGGCCATCCTCCTCGGTGGCGGCGTTGGTCCTCGCCGCATCGCGTGTGCGCTCGGCATCTTCGGTCAGGCGATCGCCGCGCACCGTCGCTGGCCCGCGGAGCGCCTCGCGCGCGCCCGGCCTCGCGTCGTCGCGCAGTCGCTCTTCGCCCGTCGACCCGCCCAAAACACCGCGGGCCCCTCGAATCGCGGCGCCCGCTCTACCGTTCCCTGAGCCGCCCTGACCCGACCGGGCGTCGTTGCCTTCGCCATCCAGTCCCTCGCCGACGCTCGCCAACGCGACGGCCTCCCCCCTCGAATCGTCGAGCCACCGATCCGCGCCGCCCGCGAGCACGAACGTCCCGACGCCGAGGAGCCCCGCGAGCATCCCGGCGCCGACCACCCGCGCGTAGCGCGGACCCGTCGTGACCACGGCGCTCTCGTCCACCGTTCCCGTGCGCCGAGTGAACGGCCCGATCTGCGTGATGCGCGAGAGCACGCGCACGGCCGGTGACGGCGCGAGCGACCCCGCGATCTCCGCGAGGTGCGCGCGTGTCCCCTCGACCCCGCGCGACGCCATGAACAGCTCCAGCGGCTTTTGCATCGCGCGGGCGTCGGGCGGCCGATCCGCTGCGTGGAGCTCCAACGCGGTCTTCACGACCTTCCACACGCCCTCCGGGATCCGGCGGTGGCGCTTCGCGCGCTCGAGCGGGCGCCCCGGGAACGGGAGCCCCCCGCAGATCGTGAGGTAGAGGAGCACGCCTACGCCGAAGAGATCGGCGCGGTGATCGATCCCGACGCCGTCGTACTGCTCGGGCGCCATGTACTGGCGCGTCCCCATCGACGACAGGCCTTCGTCTTCCGCGCTCACCGCGATGCCGAAGTCGAGCAGCTTCACCGCGCCCGCACGCGTGATCATCACGTTGCGCGGGGTGACGTCGCGATGCACGAGCTGGAGCGGTTCACCCTCGTCGCTCTTCGCGGTGTGGATCGCAAACAGCGCGTCGAGCACGTCGACCGCGATGCGCGTGGACACGCCGGGTGAGAGGACGGCGGTGCGCTGGAGGAGGTCGGCCAGCGTGAAGCCGTCGACGTACTCCATCGCGAGGTAGTACTCGCCGTCGATCTCCCCGAAGCTCGACACGTGCACGAGGTTCGGGTGGTCGACCAACGCGGCCAGCCGCGCCTCGCGCAGGAACATCGAGGTGAAGCGCTCCGACGCTGCGAGGTGCGGGAGGATGCGCTTGATGACGAGCTGCTTCGCGAACCCGCCCGGGCCCTCGCGCTTCGCGAGGAACACCTCGGCCATCCCCCCCGAACCCAGTCGGCGGAGGAGCCGGTACTCCCCGAACGGTATCCCGCGGCCCACGCGTCGCCGAGTATAAGGCCTCGGGGTGAGGTTGATATCGGCAGCGTGCGCCGTCGCCCACCTCCACGCACGGCGCTTGTCCCGGGCCTCGGCCGGCCCTACGGTCGCTTCGGTGCTCCCTCGGTTGGTCTTCGTGCTCTGCGTCTTCGCGGCCGCCCCGGCGCTCGCGGCCGATGCGCGCATCGACCAGGCCGACCGCCTCATCCGCGAGGAGCTCCGGTACAAGGCGGGGATCACGCTCCTCGAGCGCGCCCTCGAGGATCGTGACCTCGGCGAAGCGGATCGTGTCGAGGCGTATCGGCTCCTCGGTGTCGCGTACGTCGCGCGCGACAAACCGCAGAGCGCGGAGGCTGCGTTCGAAGCGCTGCTCGCCATCGACCCGAGCTACACCCTCGACGTCCGCCTCTCCCCGAAGATCCGCGCCGTTTTCGAGCGCGCGCAGGCCAAGGTCGCGCCGCGCCTCGTCGACGTCACCGCGATCCCCGAGGGGCGTCGCGTCGTCGTCTCCGCCCGCATCGAAGACCCGCGCGACGCCCTCGTCGCGGTCGAGCTCTACGCGCGGGCGGGTGACGAGCCGTTCGAACGGCACACGATGACCCGTCGCGAAGATCGCGCGGCGGCCGTGGTCGAGGTGCCGAGCCTGTCGCAGCTGCGCCTCGACTACTACCTCGTCGGTCGCAGCGAAGACGCCGCGCTCGTCACCGTCGCCGACGCGACCGCGCCGCTCTCCGTCGTCGTCGCACGCACCGCGGCACCCGCGGTCGTCACGCGCCCGAAACCCACGCCCGAGGACCCGCCGATCTACACGCGTTGGTGGTTCTGGACCGCGGCCGCCGTCGTTGTGGCGGGGGCGGTGGTGGGCGGCGTCGTCCTCGCGAGCAGCGGCTCGGACACGCCCGACGGGACGTTGCCTCCGGTGAGCCTCTGACCCCAGCCGCGAACGCCCAGCCCGTTCGTTGAAATTCACAAGGAGACGGTGAGGACAAAAGATGCCTCAGCACGCCCCACCGGGAACGAACGCGCGAGAACGCGTTGGCCCAACGAATTTCGAAGCACCGGATCGAAGCGCCGGCGCCCCCCCCAAACCTCCCGAGCTCCCGTCTCCTGTGAAAATTCAGACGGCGGTCGATCGCGCCTCAGCCCGCACAACCCAGACTCCCGTCTCATGTGAAATCAAACGGCGGTGGATCGCGTCTCAGCCCGCACACGCGGACTCCGGTCTCGTGTGAAATCGAACGCTGGTAGATCGCGCCTCGGCCCGCACAACCAGACTCCCGTCTCGTATGAAATCAAACGGCGGTAGATCGCGCCTCAGCCCGAACACTCAGACTCCCGTCTCCTGTGAGCTCAGACGCCGGTAGATCGCGCCTCAGCCCGAACACTCAGACTCCCGTCTCCTGTGAGCTCAGACGGCGGTCGATCGCGCCTCGGCCCGCACACCCTTGATCGCGTAAGTCCTCCGGTGACTCCCCGCGACCAGCCGTCGCTCCCACGTCGTCCGCTCCCCGGAGTCCCCCGCGAGGACCTCGGCGCTCTGCACCTCGAAGCCCACGTCCACGAGCGCTTCACCCAGCCGCGACGGGTCGAACGGAGGCAGCTCGAGCCGCGTCATGTACTCGGCGTCGTCGAAGACACTCTGGTTGAGGCGCACGAAGATCGCGCCCCCCGGTTTGGCGAGGCGCACGATGCGGTCGAGCACGTCCCGGTCGGGTGCGACGAACGCGCGCAGCAACGAGCCCCACGGGTAGCCGACGTGGAGCGCGTCCGCCCAACCGTCGAAGACCTCCGGCAGCTGCTCGATCGCCGACACCACGAACATGGCGTTCGGCGCGCCGCCCTTGCCCGGCTTTTTCCTCGCCTTCTGAGCGGTCGCGACCATGTTGTCGCCCACCGCGTCGATCCCGATGTGTAGCGCATCCGAGTCGTCGCGCGCTCCGCGCAGCACGAAGCGCCCGTCGCCGGTGCCCACGTCCATCACGACGCGCGCATAGTCGGCGCGCAGGCGTTCGAGCGCAGGGCCGTCCTGCTCCACGATCGTCTTGCCCACCAGCACACGCACCACGGCGCCGCCACGATCCCGCAGAACCGGGTCGCGCGAACAGCGGACCAATGGCGGACCCGAGGCCTCCGGAGGGGTCGGGTGTCCCAGGGTTATTCGAGGCCGACGAGGGCGATGTCGCCGAGGAGGTCGTCCAGGCTCGCTTCGTCGGTCTCGTAGTACCCACGGATGCGATGCTGGCGGTCCACGAGCACAAAACGAGTGCCGTGGGTGATGTTCATGAGCCGGTCCCCGACCGGCATCTCGTCGTCCGCAGGGAGCGGCTCGCCGGGGGCGATCGGCTGCTTGAAGCCGTCGACGACCGCCGCCTGAACGGCGCCGAGCTCTCCCGTGAGGAAGCGCCAAGTCGACTGCTTCGCCTCGTGTTTCTTGGCGTAGGCGAGCAGCCGCTCCGGTGTGTCGTGCTCGGGATCGACGGAGAACGACGTGAGGTAGACGCCGTCGCGCATGTACTTGAGGCGCTTCTGCACCTTCTTCATCGACTCCGTGAGGTCGTTACAGCGCGTCGGGCAGTGCGTGAAGATGAAGTTCGCGACCCAGATCTTGCCGACGAGCTCACGCGATCCGAACTCCCGCCCGAACTGATCCGTCAGCTGGAACTCGGGCATCGTGTAGAGGACGGGCGGCGGGTCCCGCGGCGGGTCCGCGAGCATCGCGCGGCCGATGTGGAAGCCGAACGCGATCGCGAAGAAGGCGAGCCAGGACCACGGTGAACCGACGATCGCCGCAATCCGCGACTGCACCGCGGACTCGCGAGGAGGATCGACGGTCACCGTGTCCGAAGCCATGGCGATGGCTCAGTAGCCGAAGTCGAGCGCGCCGTTGCCGCCCGCGACCTTCACCTTGGCGGTCTTCTCACCGAGCGTCTTGTGCCAGAAGACGACCTCGTACTCGCCGTCCTTCAGGCCGTCGCCGGGGATCTCGAACGAGCCGTCCGAGCCGCTGGTCGCGAAGAAGGGGTGCTCCATGACGCCGATGTACGCCTCCATCCACGAGTGGACGTCGCACTTGATCGGCACCATCACCTGCGCCTTCTTGAACTTCTTGGTGATCTTCTGACCCTGCTTCGGCATGGCCTGGTTGAACTCACCGCGCTTCGCGAACGCGTGCACGTTGTGGAGCGTCGGGTCGCTGTTGATGATCTCGATGTTCTGCTTCTTCATCACCCCGAGCACCTTCGGGATGTAGCGGCAGCCCTTCTGGTCGAGCTTGGCCTTCGTCTTCGGGGCCTTGTACTTCCCCTTCGGCGGGTTCTTCACGTAGACGAACACGTCCTGGACCTTGCCGCCGTTGACGACGAGGTCGTTCGACTTCGCGTCCGGCGAGAGCTTCTTGCACTTCGGGTCGGAGCTCATGTCGATGGCCTTGGCGGTCGCCTTGCCCTTGTAGCTCACCGAGCCCTTGATGCCGGCGTGCGCCGAAGAAGCGGTGAAGAGGAAAGCGGCCGAACAGAGAAGCAGAGTGGTCTTTCGCATGGCGGTTACAAACTCCCAGATGGATGAGGTGTCAAGCGCTGGGACGCTCCATCGCGTCCGGGCATTCATCGGTTGAGCGGATCGCTCCGTTTTGATTGTGTGGGGCATCGCCGTGGGCACCCCGATCGCAGAGAACGCCCCGAGCCCCGAAGAGGACGCACGCCGACCCGCGCGCGCCGAGTCGTTCGCCGACGTGAAGGATCGCCTCTCCTGGCTCGAACGCTTCAACATCGGGTTCGTCCGCAAGACGTTCGAGCTGAAGTGGCTCAACGCGTTCCTGCTGTGGGGACAGCGCGTGCCGGGCGTCTTCTGGGTGCACCACTGCACGAAACACATCCGTCACGCCGTCGGAATCGAGCGCGTCACGGACATCGGCGAGGGCCAGAGCGTCGTCCTCGCGTGCAATCACCGCTCGTTCTTCGACATGTTCGTCGTGAACATGATCCTCTACCGCCACGGCTTCAGGCAGCGCCTCCTGTTCCCCGTGCGCTCGAGCTTCTTCTACGACAACCCGCTCGGCCTCTTCGTGAACGGCATCATGAGCTGGTTCTCGATGTACCCGCCCATCTTCCGCGACAAGAAACGCATTAGCCTGAATCATGTCGCCATGACCGAGCTTTCGCGCGCGCTGAAGCTCGACCGCCGCGGCGCCGGCATCCACCCCGAGGGCCGCCGCAACATGCGTGACGATCCCTACAAACTCCTCCCCGCACAGGCGGGGATCGGCCGCCTGATTCACCTCGCGCGCCCCAAGGTGATCCCGATCTTCATCAACGGGCTGGGTAACGATCTCTACAAGCAGATCAAGGGCAACTTCACGAAGAAGGGGACCCCGGTCGTGGTCGTCTACGGCGCGCCCGTCGACTTCGGCGAGCTCCTCGACGCCCCCGCGACCGCGAAGACGTACCGCGCGATCGCCAATCACCTCACGAGCGTCATCGAAGACCTCGGCGAGGAAGAGAAGACGTACCGCGCGAAGCTCGAAGCGGGAGCGTAGTGCCAGCATTCCGACTCGGAACGGACTTCGGAACGGCTGGCACTAGAACTGGTGGTGGAAGCTGCGGACGCCCTCGCCGACGACGACCTCGGTCACGTACGGCGGCTTCTGCGCGCCGACCGGCACCAGCTTCAACTTCCGTCGACCCCGCGGTACCGCGACGCCCATGACGGGCGTGCGGCCGACGCGCACGCCGTCGACGAACACGTCCGCGACCACCGTCGCCGTGACGTCCATGCGCCCGTCCGCCGAGCCCCCTTCGTCGAACGTCTTGCCGCCGCACGACAGCGTGATCTCCAGCGGCACCACCGTCGCGCGCTCGAGCTCGATCGTCTGCTCGTGTTTGGCGCACCCCTCGTGCTCGAGCTGGATGCGCGCGCGCCCCGGGCGTAGGCCCGCGACCGTCACCGGCGTCGTGCCCTTCAGCTTCCCGTCCACGCGCAGTGCCGCGCCCGAGGGCACCGACGCGACGTCGAGGAGCGGCTGGAGGTTCCGCGTGTCGACCTCCATCACCTCCGCCGCGCCCTCCGCGAGATCCATCCGGACGCGGTGCACGATCGTGCCGTCGTCGCGCTGCAGGATGAACTGGTGTTTGCCGGCGGACAGCCCCGTGACGGTGGCGGGCGTCTGCTGCTTCGTATCGCGACCGTCCACAATCACCTTCAGCCCCGGCGGCTTGGTGCGCAGGATGACACTCGAAGAGCCGACCTCCTTTTTGAGCTCGATCGTCTCGATGCGCGCTTCGCCGTCCTCGATCGTGACCGGCCGAATCACCGTCTCGTAACCCTCGGCCTGCACCGTCAGCACGTAGGTCGAGGGCTCCAGGTTGTCGAGCGTGAGCGGCGTCTTGTTCGCGACGACCTTGCCGTTCAGCAGCACCTCCGCGTTCGCGGGGGTGGACTCGATCGTCACCGCGCCCGGCTTGGGCTTCGCGACGTTGAGGTAGACGATCCCGACGATCGCTACCAGCAACAACACCGACAGCGCGCCGATCAGCACCGCCGCCCACGTCGGCAACCCGCCCTTCTGCGGGGCCTGCGGCGGAGGCGGCATCTGCAAGCTGGGTTGACGCGGCAGCTGGTCCATCGACGGCTGCTGCAGGTTCATCGGCGCCGCGTTCAGCGCCGACGGGAAGCGCGCCTGCGGCTGCATCACCTGCTCCTGCAGGCCGGTCGACACCTCGGTCGGGATGTCCGCGCGCCCCGACATCGCGCGCGGCGCGGGGCTCGGAGCGGGCTCGTCGAAGTCGGCGTAGTGGATCGTCTTGTAGCGGTCCAGCCGCTGACGCTCCTTCTCCATCTCCTCCTTGAAGTGCTGCTGCATGTAGCGCTGCAGATCCGTCCGCGCGAAGGGTTGGTTCGTCGCGAACAGATAGCGCTGGAGGTCCTCCGCCATCTCACTCGCCCAGCGGTAACGATCCTCGCGGTTCTTCGCGAGCGCCTTCATCACGATGCGCTCGAGGTGCGGCGACAGGTTCTTGTTGAGGCGCGTCGGCGGGACGAGCTCCACGTTGCGGACCTTCTCGAGCGTCGAGAAGTCCGACTCGCCGAGGAACAGCCGGTCGCCGACGAGCAGCTCGTAGAGCACCACACCGCACGCGAAGATGTCAGAGCGGTTGTCGAGCTCGATGCCGCGCACCTGCTCGGGTGACATGTAACCGAACTTGCCCTTCAGCACGCCGGCCTGCGTCTTCGACACCTTGTTCGCCGCGCGCGCGATGCCGAAGTCGATCACCTTCGCCTCACCTTCGAACGACACGAGGACGTTCTGCGGCGACACGTCGCGGTGGACGAGGCTGATGTCGTTGCCTTCTTGGTCCTTCTTGCGGTGGGCGGCGTCGAGCCCCTCGCAGACCTTCTGCATGATGTGGCAGGACATCGCGATCGGGAGCAGCCGGTTGCGGTTGCGCGCGCGATCCCACATCGACCTCAGGTCGACGCCGGAGATGTACTCCATCGCGATGTAGTAGGTCTCGTCCTGCTTCCCGAGGTCGTAGACCTGCGCGATGTTCGCGTGCTGAAGCTGCACCGCGAGCTTGGCTTCGTCGACGAACATGTCGATGAAGTCCTGGTCGGCGGCGATGTTCGGGAGGATGCGCTTCAGCGCGACGAGCCGTTCGAACCCCTCGACGCCGGAGCTCTTGCCGCGGAACACCTCCGCCATACCACCGACGTTGATGCGGTCGAGGAGGATGTAGCGCCCGAACTTCTCGGGGCGCGGCTCGGGGAAGACGCCCACCGGCCGGGAGTATAGCTTGGGATCAGATCAATAGCTGGAAAGCGGCCATGCCCGCCGCGCAGCCCGCGAGGAGGGCCGCGGTGAGGAAGAGCGAGGTCGCGCCGATGCCCAGGGCGTGGGTCTCGGGCTCCGGCATGTACTGCACCGTGGGCTGCCGCGACGCGAGGGCCTTCGGGGACGGCTTCTTCAGGCGGAGCTGCGAGGAGTGCTGCTCGGCCGGCACGTAGGCCCGAACTTGGCGCGAGGGCGTGGTGTCTTCGATGTCGTGCGTGCGCTCGCCGGGGTGCACGGCGGCCAGGGGCTCCGGCCGGAACGGCGAGACGGCGCGAGCGGGTCGCGCCTCGGCGGGGTCGTCGATCCGCAGCGGTCGCACCGGCACCGGACCCAGCGCCGCCGCGGGCCCGACCGACGCGCCGACCCGCCCGGGGCGTACGCGTGCGCTCGAATCGAAGGGGGCGGGGCGGATCGCGTCGGGGCGCGCGCGGGGGAGCCGGCCGTCTGCACTTGGCGCGGGCGGTCGGGTGTCGGCGCGCTCGCGGACGAGGGCGCGGGGCCCGGAGGGTCGTTTCACGCCGAACCCCCGCACGTTGCGGGGCGCGCCGCCCGCGATGCCGACGGTCGGCGCCTCGTCCGGCCAATCCGACGCGCCGTGGACGTGCACCGGCGACGGCCGGGGCGAGCCGTACCGCGTGACGTCGCCGCTCGGTCCACCGCGATAGACGGCGTGCGCGCCCGAGGAGCCCACGAGCGACTGCGGGAGCGTCTCCTCCGGCGTGACGGGGCTGGGGAGGGCGATGGTCTCGGCGGCGTTCGACATCCTCCCCAGGATGAAGAGCCCGCGGCCACACCACAATTACGGGCGCCGGGTAAGGATTCGGATCACGCGGATCGCAGCGCGGAGGCGGGGTTCGCCCGGGCTGCGGAGGCGGCGGGGACGGCCGCGCCGATCCACGCGGCGACGGGCCCGAGCAGCGCCGCCGAGAGCAGGAGCGTGGGCGACAGCGCAACGACGTGCGCCGGCTTGAACGGGATGTCGGGGAGGGTCGCGATGATGAGCGCGTCGAGGCCGAGCGCGAGGGCGGCGCCGAGGACGACCCCGACCAGCCCGCCGGCGACGCCGACGAGCGTCGCCTCGATCCACACCAGCCGCGACAGATCCCTCCGCCGCGCGCCGACCGCGCGCAGGATCGCCAGCTCCTGTCGACGCTCCGCGATCAGGAGGAAGAACGTCTGCGCGATCCCGAACGCGGACAGGAGCAACAGCGCCCCCGCGAACAACCCGCCCAGCGCGCCGATCACCGCGAGCGCCGCGCCGATGATCTTGGGGGTGTCGTCCACCGCGAGCCCCGCACGTTCGATCGCCTTCGTCACGGCGCCGACCTGACCGGGCCCGGACGTCTTCACGTACGCGCCGGTCACGGGCGAGGGCTTGGCGGCGATCCGTTGGTTCCACCGTTCGAGCGTCGGCGCGGGCACGGTGATGCCGACGAGGTTCGCGCGATCCGAGAACCCGACGATCTGCGCGGTGCGCCGCTCGACCTTCGCCGGGTTCGGCGTGCCGCTCGCGTACGATTGCCCGAGCACGAGCAGGAACTCGAACCCGACCACCGCCTCCTCCGTGAGGCGCGGCTTCTCGATCGAGGGGGCGACGGTCGTGTTGTAGAGATCGAGCAGCCGCCGCGCGACGAGCACCGGCACCTTGCCCTCCGCTTCGTCTTCGAACGTGTAACCTTCGGCGACGTCGCCCGCGACGAGGGTCGGCGGCACGCCGGTCGCGAAGACGTCGGTGCGCATTCGGTGGCCGATGAACCCTTCGCCGCCCTCCGCGCGCATCGGGAACGCGGCGCCGAGTACGCCGTGCACGGCCTCGACGCCTTCGATGCGCTCGAGGCTCTTCACCGCGGCGGCGTCGAGCTTGCCGCCCCCTTCGAACGCGAGGAACCCGACGCCGACGGTGCGCGGCTTCACTTCGAGCACGTCGAGCGGGAGGCGTGGGAGGAGCGGCTCGACGACACCTTCGTAGAGGCCGAGCGCGATGCTCGCCAGGAGCACGAGGACGGTGATGCCGGACGCGACGGCGGAGACGACGACGAGGAGCCGGCGCTTGCTGCGCGCGAGGTCGCTGCGGATCAGGGCGCCGAGCCTCATGGCGGGGAGCCCTCCACCCGACCCCCGTCCAACCGCACCACCCGATCCGCCCGCTCCGCGAGCGCCGCGTCGTGGGTCGCGACGAGCACCGCGCATCCCTCCTCGCCGCGGATCGCGTCGAACAGCTCGAAGATCCGCGCGCCGGTCTTCGGGTCGAGGTTCCCGGTCGGCTCGTCGGCGAGCAGGAGCTTCGGTCGGTTGATCATCGCGCGCGCGATCGCCACGCGCTGGCGTTCGCCGCCGGACAGCTGCATCACCGACTCGGCTTCGCGCCCGCCGAGGCCGACGCGCTCGAGCATCTCGGACGCCCGTCTCGCCGACGCCTCCGCGTCGGGGCCGTCGTCGAGCAGCCACAGCGGCACCTCGACGTTCTGACGCACCGTCAGGTGGTCGAGTAGGCAGAACGCCTGGAACACGAAGCCGAGCTGCGCGGCGCGGAGGCCGCTGCGGGTGTCGTCGTCGAGCTTCGCGAGGTCCCGACCGAGCAGCTCCGCGCGCCCCGCGAAGCCCGCGTCGAGCGCGCCGACGATCGAAAGAAGCGTCGTCTTGCCGCAGCCGCTCGGACCGACGAGGGCGACCATCTCGCCCGCGTTCACTTCGAGATCGATCCCCGCGAGCACGTCGCGGCGGCGTCCGCCCTCTTCGAACGAACGGGCGACGCCCGACAGGGCGACGACCGCGCTCACTTCGCGAAGACCAGGCCGCCGCTCACGTCGAAGCCGTCCTCGACGAGCACCGCCCTGGCCTCGGCGCGGTCGAAGAGCTTCACGAGATCGAGACCCTTCGAGACCATGCCGCGCCACAACAGCGGCAGCGAGTTCTGATCGAACTTCGCGACCTGCGACGCGAGCGTCTTCAGGCGCAGCTCCACGACCGCCCCGTTCTTGCCCGCGAGCTGATCCTTGCCGCCGCCGTTCAGGATGATGCGGTCAGCGATCGCCGGCTCGTTGGCGAACACCCACGCCTTCGGGAGCGCAAACGTCTCGACCAGCGCGACGTCGCCCATCTTCGGTTTCACGGAGCGAAGCTCGATGTTGTTGAACTTGCGCGGCGCGACGTCGAGGCCGCGGAGCTGCAGGCCTTCGTCGAGGCGCTTCTCCATGGTGACGATGTCCTTCGGCGCGTCCGAACCGAGCGCAAACGCCGTCCACAGGAAGCCCCGCGGGTTGCCCACGATCTGCTTGAACGACTTGCCTTCCAGGTTGCCCACGCCGAGTGCCAACGCGCCGTGCCCCGACAACATCGGGACCAGCTCTTGTTCGACGTCGATCTTCACGTCGTTCTTCACCCGCCCGAACGTCGCGTCGAGCTTCGCGCGCGCGGGCGTGCCCTTCGGCGCGAGCGTGGAGATCAGCGCGGCCGGGTCCACCGCGACCTGCGCGTGGATGACCGTGTCCGGGAGGTCGAGTGAGACGACGCCCGGACCGACGGCGGTCTTCGGCGTGAACACCTTCTTCGCGGCGGCGAGCCCGGCATCGCTCAGGCGAACGCGGCCGGTGACGCGCAGCGCGTCGGGGTCGAGCGAGAAGTTCCACCCCGCGCCGCGGATCTCACCTTCCATCGGCACGGGCATCCCGGACAGCTCCGGCGCCATGCGCGAGGCGAACTTCAGCACGCCGTTGAGCGCGGCGCCGCCGGCCGGCGCGATGACGCGGGCGTGGTACTTCGATCCGAGCGCGGCGGTGAGCGCCTTGTACTCGGCGTGCTCGACGATCGAGTCGGCGGGCTTTCGGCCGAGCGCCTCCGTGATGTGCTTCGTGGCCTCGCGACCGAACGCGAGCAGGACGTGCCCGCGGTCGACGGCGTAGGCGGCGCGTTCGACGACGTCCGGGCCGAACTCGTTGGTGAGCGTCGTGATCTCCACCGCGCCGACCTTCGACTTCTTCTCCTTGTCCGCGCCCGACCGCGCCTTCACCTGGCGCGTGAGGAGCGGCATGAGCTTCTTCGCGTCGGCGACGGGGATCAGCCACAGCGCGCCGCTGCCGTCCGCATCGAGCGCGGCCGCGACGACGCCGGTCTTGGGGAGGCCCGCTTGGGCGAGGCCTTCGGGGGTGGTCGGGTCGAAGCCGATCGTGAGCTCGAGCTCTTGGCGCAGCGAGTCGACCTGCGCCTTGTTGATCACCTTGCCGAGGTGCTGCTCGACGTAGGCCGGCAGCTTCGACAGCGCGCCGATGTCCTGGATCTCGAGGACCGCGTCGGCGTCCTTGCCGATGAACGCGAGCGGGGAAGCCCGCTCGGTCTTCTTGCAGCCATCGCAGCCCGCGAGCATCGTCGCGGCGAGGAGGAACCAGCCCCAGCGCTTCATAGGAGACGGCGAGTAGCAGTCAGGCTCGCGCTGCGTCAAACCTGCCGGAGCCTTGCCGGAAAGCGCGAACGCTGCGAGATTCCGGGACCGCATGACCGAGGGTGACGGAACACGCCTCACCCGAATCATCGGCGGTGATTCGGGCTCCATCGACGGGTCCGAGGGTGTGCTCATCATCCGGATCCTCAGCGGGGATCTGAAGGGGAGCGAAGCGGTCCTCCTCGGCAAGGAGCCCTTCGTCATCGGCGCGGGGTTCGAGACCACGCTGCGAATCCCGGACGCGTCGGTGTCCCGGAAACACATCGAGCTGATCAACCGCGGCGGGTACGTCACGGCGCGGGATCTGGGCTCGACGAACGGGTCCTTCTACGAAGGCAGCCGCTTCGACCAGCTCGACCTCGGCCCGGGCGCGGTGTTCAAGCTCGGCGAGACGGAGCTGCAGCTCGTCGCGCCCGAGAAGGTGGATCCGATCCCGCCGTCCGAGGAGACGTCGTTCGGGCGGCTCATCGGCAAGAGCCGCAAGATGCGCGAGGTGTTCGCGGTCCTCGAGCGCGCCGCGCGCACGGACGCGACGGTCCTGATCTGCGGCGAGACGGGGACCGGCAAGGAGATGGTCGCGGAGGCGATCCACGAGGCGTGTGCGCGCAAGGACGAGCCGTTCGTGGTGGTCGACTGCGCATCGATCCCGTCGAACCTGATCGAGTCGGAGCTGTTCGGGCACGTGAAGGGCGCGTACACGAACGCGGTCACGGATCGCGTGGGTGCGTTCGAGGCGGCGACCGGCGGCACGATCTTCCTCGACGAGCTCGGCGAGCTCCCGCCGGCGCTGCAACCTCGCTTGCTCCGCGTGTTGGAGACGCGCCGAATCAAACGCGTCGGCGCGAACGAGTTCGTGCCGGTGGACGTACGCGTCATCGCCGCGACGAACCGTTCGTTGGAGGAGGAGGTGCAGCAGAAGCGCTTCCGCAGCGACCTCTATTTCCGCCTCGCGGTGATCCGCGTGAACCTCCCCTCGCTGCGCGAGCGTCGCGAGGACATCCCGGTGCTCGCGCGCCGCTTCCTCGAGCGTCACAAACAGGAGCACGAGGACAACAGCGACCTCGAGCTCACCCCGGAGATCATCGCGGCGCTCACTTCGTACGACTGGCCGGGCAACGTTCGCGAGCTGCGCAACGTGATCGACCAGGCGGCGTCCCTGTCGAGCGAGGGGCTGTCCCTCGCGCTGCGCCTGAAGGCGAAGCAGAAGGCGACCACGATCCGCAACGCGAAGGACGGCGCGAGCGGCGTGTTGGTCGGCGGATTCTTCGGGCTGCCGTACAAGGAAGCCCGGAAGCAGGCGTTGGAGGCGTTCGAGCTGGCCTACGCGCAGTACGTCGTGGAGCTCGCGGGCGGGAACATCACCAAGGCCGCGGAGCAGGCGCAGGTGCACCGCAACGTGCTGCACCGCATCCTGGCGCGCGCCAAGAATGCGGAGGACGAGGCCGATTGAGGCCCTCGCGTTCCCTTCCTCGGCCCGAACCGCTACATTGAAAATCGATGCGGTGGCTGTTCTTCGCTCGACGCCCTCTCCTCGCCGCTCGGCTGGTCGTCGTCGCCACCGCCTACCTCTGTGTCGCGTTCCTCGCGCTGACGATCGAATCGGAGCGCGCGAAGCGCGTCTGGGCGGCGATGACGGTGCCCGGGATCGTGTTGCTGCTGTTGGTCGGCAGCCTGTCGCGTTGGTACGAGGGCCACCAGGGGCCGTTCGTCGCGCAGCCCGGTGAGCCGAACGGCGTGCGCATGTCGTTCGTCGTGGACCGCGTCCCCGGCGAGGTGACCACGGCGCAGCTCGTCTTCGGCGCGGAGGTCCGCGGCGTGACGCAGCGCTTCGGCTCGGAGGCGATCTGGTTGGAGGGGATCGTGTCGGGCGGCGACGCCGCAGTCGACCCACGCTTCGTGCGCGAGGACCTGCGGCCCACGAACGATCTCTTCGGGCGCGCCCTCGACGTGTGCTGCCGCGAGCGCAAGGGCGCGCTGCCGATCGATCTCAGTCGCCTGCTGCGCGGCTCGTCCGTAACGGCCACCGACCTGCTACGCGACGGCCGCCTCGACCTCGCGCTCGGAACGCACACGACCGTGGACGCCGCGGCGCTGTACGTGTGCTGGAACGAGCCCACGCCGGGGGAGCCGGTCCTCGGGCCGGAGCTGTGCTTGGTCGCCAAGCCTCTGCGCTAGCGGTCGCCGTGCCCACCTGAAAATATCAACAGGGAGACGGTGAGGGCGGGAGATGCCGTGCACTCGCGGTCGTCGGCGAGTGCACGGCATCTCCCGCCCTCACCGTCTCCCTGTTCATTTCTCAGGATGCAGGCCTTCGCTCAGCGCGCGACGTAGAGCACCAGCAGCTCGTCGCGCTCCGGGCGGTACTCGACGAACACGCGTCCGCGCTTGGCGACGCCGCCCCAGCGGAAGACGTTGCCGTAGCGATCCTTCTTCAGCGGTTGCAGTCGATACCTCGCGAGCGAAGCGAGCTCGGTGCGGCGGCGCGCGAGGCGGTCCTTCGACCAGCCTTCGCCGCGGTCCGGGATCACCGGGACGGCGATGCGCGCGAGCAATACACTCAAGCGACCGCCCGCGTAGGCGAAGGTGTAGTGGCGGCCTCCTTGATCCAACACCCCGATGCGCTCGAAGCGCTTCACGTCGATGGCGCCGTCGTCGTGTTTCGGTGCGGCGTCGAAGCGGTGGAGCGTCTCGAGGAGGCGTGTGTCGACGAGGGTCTTCGCGAGCGCCTGCGGCACGTTCGGGGCGGTCCACTTCGAGCCGAGCTCGGTGGGGAATGCGTCGGTGCCCTCAGCGACGACGCGATCGAAGATCGGGTCGGCGGAGGCGACCGCGGGCCACAGCAGCAGGATGAACGCGAGCCGTTTCATCAGAACCGCGCGAGGAAGCGCTCCGTGACCTCGACCTTCAGCTGTTCGAGGTCCGCGCGGTAGCCGGTCGCCGTCGCCGACGCGCCGGGGACGAGCGCGAGCGTCGCGACGTCCATGCGGTTGAGCACGATCGTGAACTGCCCGCCCTGGCGCTGGACCGCGCCGAACACGAGCTGGTTCGCGAGCTTGAAGTTGCCGATCTCCGGTGCGTTCGGGGCGTCACCGTCGTAGATCGCCTTGCCGACCTTCCGCATCTCCTCGAGCGCGCGGTCGAGTTTGTCGCGGTCGACGACGTCGCAGACCTTAGCGCCCGACAGTCGCGCCGCGACATAAGTACGGAGCTGCTCACCGAGCCGCGACAGCTCGGCGTCCTGGTTGGCGTCGTTCTGAATCGGGAGCACCGCGACGACGACACGTTCCTCGATCGTCGTCGCGCCGAGCCGCTTCAACGCCTTGTCGGCGGCGACGCGCACGAGCTGATCGTCGTCCGTGCGCTTCACGTTCTCGAGGAGCGTCTGCGCAGGCTTCACCGCGAGCACCCCGAGCCCTCGCACCGCGGCGACGCGCACCTTCGGTGCATCGTCGGTGCGCACGCGATCGACGAGGAGCTTCTCCACGTTGGCGCGGCGCGCCGGCCACTTCGTCGCGGCGCGCACCAGCAGCTGCAGCGACGACGCACGAACGAGGTGGTTCGAGTGCGCCGCGGCGGCTTCTTCGAGGTTCGGGAGGGGGGCCTCGCCCTTCGACTCCAGCGTCGCGCGCGAGAGGTCACGCACGGAAGGCCACGGATCGCCGAGTCCCGCGACGAGGGTGCGTGTGGCGTCGTCGCCGTCGATGCGCGTCAGGCCGCGCACGGCGGCGACGCGCACCGGCTCGCTCGGGTGGCGCTCGGCCGTCGACAAGACGATCGAACGCGCACGTGGATCGACGGCGTGGTCCGAGAGCGCGTCGAGCACACTCACGCGGATGCTGTCGCGCGCGGCTTCGTCCCAGGCGGTGACGAGGCCGTCCACGTCGCCGGCGCGTTGCATTCGCCGCACGTCCGCGGACGTGGTGGTCGCACAGGCCGTTGAGAGGAGCAGCACCACGACTGACAGGCGCATCTCCCTAGCCGTACCGCACCCGACTCCGAGTCGCCAGGCGCGGTGGTCGGCGGGGGCGAATGACAGCGGTCACGCGCACCGGGCTGCGGCCCCTCCGTCGTCCCGCGCCAGCGAGGTCAGCGGGTCTGCCTTGCCTGGAGTAGCCCGGTCGGCGACGGTGCGGCCGGCGATGCGCTGGGCCCTCGCACTCCTCCTCCTCGCCGGCTGCGGCGCCGAAGCGGTCGAGGTCGACCCGGTCGAAGCGCAGGTCGACGCCTGGCTCGCGGCGCTGACGCTCGAAGAGAAGATCGCGATGAAGGGCGGCGCGTCCCTCGCGTCCAACGAAGGCATCTACGACGCCGGCGGCAACGAGCGCCTCGGCATCGTGCCGTACAGAATGGTCGACGGCCCGCGCGGCGTGCGCTCCACCTACGCCACTGCGTTTCCGGTGGGGATGGCACGCGGCGCGACGTGGGACGTGGAGCTCGAACGTCGCGTCGGCGAGGCGATCGGGCTCGAAGCGCGCGCGAAGGGCGCGAACGTGATCCTCGCGCCGGTCGTGAACGTGCTGCGCCACCCGGGGTGGGGACGCGCGCAGGAGACGTACGGCGAGGACCCGGAGCACCTCGGTGCGCTCGGCGTCGCGTTCGTCGAAGGCGCGCAGCGGCACGTGCTCGCGAGCGTCAAACACTTCGCGCTCAACAGCATCGAGAACAACCGCTTCGAGGTCGACGTGCGCGTGGACGACCGCGCGCTCCGCGAGGTGTACCTCCCGGCGTTTCGGCGGGTGGTGGAGGCGGACGTCGCGTCGGTGATGAGCGCGTACAACAAGGTGAACGGCGCCTACTGCTCGGAGAACGAAGCGCTGCTCTCGACGATCCTCAAGGGGGAGTGGGGCTTTGACGGGTGGGTCGAGTCGGACTGGGTGCTCGGCACGCACAGCACGATCGAGTCGGCGAACGCGGGGCTCGACATCGAGATGCCGTTCGCGACGTTCTTCGGCGACGACCTGCGGACGGCGGTGCGTCGGGGCTTCGTGAAGGAGGCGACGATCGACGCTTCGGTGCGACGCATCCTCCGCAAACACGCCGAGTTCGCGTTGAGCTCGCCAGCGCCGGTCGATGTTCGTGTCGTCGAGTCGGAGGCGCACCGTGCGCTCGCGCGCGAGGCGGCGAACAAGTCGATCGTGCTCTTGAAGAACGAGGTGCTCCCGCTCGCGGGTAACGAACGGATCGCGATGCTCGGTGCGTTGGCCGACGTCGAGAACCTCGGCGACAACGGTTCGAGCGCGGTGTTCCCGACCTCGGTCACGACGCCCTACGAGGGCCTCGCGGCGCGCGCGGACGTGACGCTCGTGACGACCGCTTCGGCGGCGGCCGGGTTCGACGTGGCGGTGGTCGTCGTCGGGCTCGACGCGGAGGACGAGGGGGAGCTGATCCCGCCCAACCGCGGCGGGGATCGGACGTCGCTCGCGTTGGATCCGGCGGACGTCGAGCTGGTGCGTGCGACGGCGGCGGTGGTGCCGACGATCGTCGTGTTGGAGGGGGGCAGCGCGATCACGCTGGAGTGGATCGACGACGTCGCTGCGGTGTTGATGGCTTGGTACCCGGGCATGGAGGGCGGCCACGCGATCGCCGACGTGTTGCTCGGCGACGTGAATCCGTCGGGTCGGCTGCCGACCGTGGTCCCGGTGCGGGCGGAGGACCTGGTGCCGTTCGATCCGGCGGCGGACGAGGTGACGTACGATCTCTTCCACGGTCAGCGTCACCTGGATCGCCAAGGCATCGAGGCGCACTTCCCGCTCGGCTTCGGGCTCGGCTACACGACGTTTGCGTACACGAACCTCCGCATCGAGGGTCGCGAGGTTTCGTTCGACGTGACGAACACCGGCGAGCGCGCGGGCATCGAGACGGCGCAGCTCTACGTGTCCTTCGAGGGGTCGTCGGTCGAGCGACCGGAGCGTTTGCTCGCGGGATTTGCTCGGGTCGAGCTCGAACCGGGGGAGATGGCGCAGGTTCGCTTGCGCGTGGAAGATCGACACCTCGCGTATTACGACGATGGTTGGATCGTGGAAGCGATCGACTACGGCGTGCACGTCGGACGCGACGCGGCAACGTTCGAGCTGGCCGGTACGTTATCGCCGTGACGCGGACATCTGACACAACCTGACGAACGTTTTCAGTGGAACGCCCGAGTGCGCGTCCTCCGGTGCGCCGCGAGGATGCGCGCCATGAAGCACACGACAGGTTTGGCAAGCTGGCTTGCATTGACGTTCGTCGCGGCGAACGCCGACGCGGCGCCCACGACGATCCGCGCCGCGGAGTTGTTCGAGGAGAACGTGGGCATCGCGTCCGTGGACGAGCACCGGTTGGAGATCGACCTGCGCGCGCTCGCCGACGCCGGCGCGGTCGAGCTGGTGCTCCCGGACGGCGTGTTCACCGCGAAGCTCGAGCGTATCGACACGCGCAAGGCCGGCTTCACGTGGCGAGGGCGAATCCACGGCGGCTGGGACGTCCTCCTCACGCAGCACGACGGCGCGATCTCCGGGCTGATCTACACGCCGTGGGTGCAGTACGAGGTGCTCCCGGGCCCCGGCGGTCCGCGCCTCGCGATGATCGATCCGGCGATGTACCCGGAGTGTGCGCAGGAGGATGCGCCTTCGGTTGGCGGGAAGGCGCAGGCGGCGCAGACCGCGGCGGTGGCGGGCGACGTCGTGGATATCGACGTCATGGTCGTCTACACGCCGCAGGCCCGTGACGGCGCGGGTGGTACGGCGCAGATCCAATCGACGATCCAGGCGGCGGTCGACATCACGAACACCGCGTACGCGAACAGCGGCGTCGACGTGCGTTTGAACCTCGTCCACGTGCAGCAGATCGGGATCAACGACAGCAACAACTCGAGCACGGACCTCAACAACCTCCGCAACAACTCGACGGTGCAGAACCTCCGCAACACCCACGGCGCCGACCTCGTGTCGATGATCGTGGAGAGCAACGGAGCTTGCGGTATCGGCTACGTGCAGCGGACGCCGGGGGCGAGCTTCGCGCCGTTCGGGTTCCAGGTGACGACGCGCAGCTGCGCGGTCGGCAACCTGTCCTTCGCGCACGAGTTCGGTCACAACCAGGGGTGTGAGCACGACCCGGCGAACGGTACATCGCCGTCGTCGGCGTCGTACCCGTACGCGTTCGGGCACTTCCACTCGGGGGCGTACCGCACGGTGATGTCGTACTCGAACCAGTGCACCGGCGGCTGCGCGCGTGCGCCGTACTTCTCGAACCCGAACGTGTCGCACCAGGGGCTCGCAACGGGCATCGCGAACCAGCGGGAGAACTTCCGTACGATCAACAACACGGCCGCGATCGTCGCGGCGTTCCGCCCGTCGGCGGTGCCGTTTGTGTACGGGACGGCGACGCGCAGCCAGGCCGACGGCGCGACCTTCTACACGCAGTCGATGACCGGCGCGCCTGCGAACCCGATCGTGGTGATGGGACCACCGTCGTTCGGTGGCAGCCAGCCCGCGGTGATGCGCGTGCAGAGCGTGAGCGCGTCGAGCTTCTCGTATCAGCTCGAGGAGTGGGACTACCTCGACGGTGGGCACGTCTCGGAGAGCGTCGGTTGGTGGGCGATGGGTTCGGGCAATCGGCAGATCGGAACGCTCGCGGCGCAGGCGGGCTCGCGGAACTTGGACCACGACTGGGTGACGGTGAACCTGTCGCAGTCGTTCCCGTCGGCGCCGGTTGTGTTGGCGCAGGTCGCTTCGCGCAACGGCGGACAGGCGGTGACGGTGCGCATCCGCAACGTCTCCGCGACGTCGTTCCAGATGCGGCTGCAGGAGGAAGAGGGCAACGACGGCACCCACACGACGGAGTCGGTGCACTGGATCGCGATCCAGCGCGGGACGACGACGGTCGCGGGGCGTCGCGTCGTGGTCGGGCGCACGGGGAACTCGGTGACCGACGCCTGGTCGACGGTGAGCTTCGCGAACAGCGTGAACACGCCGTCGTTCTTCGCCGCCATGCAGACGTTCGACGGCAGCGACCCCGCCGCGGTGCGCTACCGAAACCTCGGGACGTCGAGCGTGCAGGTGAAGGTCGAGGAGGAGGCGTCGGGGGACGCCGAGGTCGGGCACACGACGGAGCAGATCGGGTACGTGGTGATCGGGGTGCCTTGATCGATCGCTTGCGCTGGCGACCGCGTCGGTGCGGCGCGGTCGTCGTCGCCGGAGGCGTACTCCCGTCTCCCCGCTCAACCCCGACGGCGTGGGCGCGTGGTCGAAGGTGCCGTTCTTCGCGGCGCCGCGCTCGACCGCGGCGTGCAAGATGGCGGTGCCGCTACCAGGCCGTGCGACTGCGCCGGCCGTTCGCGCCCGGTTGCCCGGGGGGTGCGGCGCGGCCGGCTGAGCCGATCTCGCCGTCGGCGCCGTCGAAGCCGTTGTTGCCGTCGCGGCCGTTCTGGCCGCGGGGCGTGCCGGAGCCGCCCTGGCCGCCGTCTCCGCCTTCGCCTTTGTCGCCGCCGTTGCCGCGGTAGCCGGCGCGTCCGCCGCTGCCGCCGCGTCCGCCGCTGCCGCCGACGCCGGCGGCGCTGACGAGCTGGATCGAGGCGCGGACGCGTCGCGTGAAGGCGTCGTTGCCGAAGAAGCGCGCGGTGATCGCGCCGCCGTCTCCGCCGTCTCCGCCACGTCCGCCGGGGGCGCCGCGGCCGCCGACGCTGCCGTTGCCGCCGTCGCCACCGTCTCCGCCGTCACCACCGTTGCCGCCGTTGCCGCCGGGGCCGGAGGTGCTCGACGCGCCGTCGCCGCCGTCGCCGCCATCACCGCCGTCGCCGCCGCTTCCGCCGTCGCCGCCCGCGCCGCCGTTGCCGCCCGCGCCGCCTTGGCCGCCGTCGCCGCCGCGCGTGGTGATGCGGAACTTGTCGCCGGCGTGGAAGACGTAGCGGTGGTTCTCGACCTTGTACGGCTTCGACTGGCGCGCGTGTCGGTAGCGCGCCTCGACGTGCAGGAACACCAGCTCCTCGTCCGGGTAGAACTTCGAGTAGATCGGGCGGAACGTCAGCAGGAGCTCCGGGCCCGGATCACCCACGCCGCCGGGGGCGCCGCGTCGTCCGTTCTTACCGATGTCGCCGCTGCTGCCGTCGGAGCCGTCTTCGCCGTCGGTGCCGTCGCCGCCGTCGCTCCCGTCTTCGCCGTCGCTGCCGTCCGATCCGTTGGAGCCGTCGGGCCCGTCTTTGCCGCTCACGCCCGCGCGCCCCGCGGGGCCGGTGTTCCCGGCGCGGTCGTAGGGTCGGTAGAGCGCGGCGTCGTAGAGCGGGCGGAAGACGAAGCGGTCCGCGACGTCGTTCACGCGCACTTCGATCTCGTAGCCGGTGTCGAGCGCCGCGAGGACGTTCGGGTCGGGGACGAAGAGCTGCTGGGGTCCGACGAACGATCCCTGCTTCGAAGAGAACCGAATCTGCCGCGGCGAGATCTTGTCGTACTGATAGACCGGCGGGAGCCGCTCGTGGAGCACGTCGTTCACGTAGAGCGCGCCGTCCTTCGCGAGCACGCCGACGAAGTCGACGAGCGCGAGGTTTCGATCCTCGACGTGGATCGTGTACGGCCGACCCTCGCGGACCTCGCGCGGGACGAGGTACAGCGCGCTCAGCTCGACGTCGCGCAGATCGACGGGGCCGCGTCCGCTCCGGAACACGCCGCTGACGTCGACCGTCGGCGGGAGCCTCGGTGCTTCGAGGCCGGTACAGCCCAGCGCCAGCAGGATCGGGAGGAGCCGCTTCATCCGTCCGCTCCGGTGACGCCGAGGATCTTCTGCAGCTGATCGAAGTCGCCGTTGCGTCGCGACATGTCCGCGAGGAGTCGCAGCACCTGCGGCTCGATCTCCTTCGAGAGCACGTCGAGGAGCAGCGCGCGACGCGGTCCGAGCGCGTGCACCTGCATCCGAGCGACCGCCCACGTCGTCACGATCCGGTGCGAGAGCGCAACGGGATCCGTCGGGCCGCGCGGCGTGTCGCGACGCATCTCGCGGCCGGCGCCGAGCAGCGGAGTCGGGAGGCGCTTCGCGGAGGGACGCGCGATCTCCGGGACCTCAGCGAGGCGGCCGAGGTAGTAGAGGATGACGAGCGCCGTCTGCGGGTCACCGGTGGCGATCGCATCGACGCTCACGTCAACCGAAGCATCCACCCGCGTCGCCCACTCGGCGGGCCCCGCGACGATCTCGGGGCGGTTGTCACTCAGTCGGGTCAGCAGCTCGTACGCCGCGCTGTACGTCGCCGCGCGCTCCTCCGCGCTGAGCTTCTTCCCCTGCTTCTCCTGGTCGACGGCGCGGTCCACCGTCCGCCGCAGCACTTCGACGTTCACCGTGACCGTGCGGGTGTTGGCGCTGAGGAGATCGTAGCTCGACGGCAGCGCTTGCCCGTGGTTGCCCGCGAAGTAGACGAGCGCCTCGACGACCTCCACGAGGGTCTCGCGGTCCTTCGTCATCACCGCGTAGTGTTTGGCGAGCGCCTCCATGACGTGCTCGGCGACGATCGGCTCGAGCTGCACGCGCAAGCCGTCTTGCAGCGCGGCGAGCGATGCGTCCGAGCGTAGCTCGCCGAGCGCCCAAGCGGCGTAGGCGCGGAGCTCGGGGACGTCGCGCGCCAGGAGCGTCGAACGGAGCGCGCCGATCACGGTCGCGTCGACGACCCGCAGGCGACCCAGGGTGCGCGCGGCGGCGAGCCGGATCGCGATCGGGCCGCGCCGCGTGAGGAGCTGCGCGGCTTCGGCGGAAGCGTCGAGCCGCGAGGGCTCGTCGGGGGCGTCCATCAGATCGTAGACGTCCGGGGGCGTGGTGATACATCCGAGCGCGAGCGCCGCGGTGAGCGCTACGGCGCCCACCGTCCGAGGCGTCACGAAGGATCGAGCTTGCCGGGGGAACGTACGCCTCACCGGCAACCTCGCTGGGCCGAAGCGGAGACGAGCAGATCCTCGTGCTGCGCGAGCGGCGCGATCGCCTGCGCGGCGGTCTCGTCGGTCTTGCCGTACCGGCACACCGCTTCGATCACCGCGATCTGCAGCGCGGGCGGCGCGCCCCGTTCGGTCGCGACTCCCGCGAGCACCCCGAGGGAGGACGCCGCACCGATCTCTCCCAGCGCGCGCGCGGCGGCGGCGCGGACGTAGTCGCGTTCGTCGCGGCGCGTGACGAGCTGCTCGAGGGGGCCGACGGCTTCCGCGGCGCGCGCCGCGCCGAGCGCGGTGGCGGCGTCCTCGCGGACCCAGCTGCGCTCGTGGTCGAGGCGTTCGAGGTTCTTGGCGGGCGGCGACGTTCGAATCATCCCCCGCGTGAGGCCGCCGCAGCCGGTACACGCGATCGCGAGCGCGACAGCGATGTCGCGGAGCGCGTAGCCGCCGAATGTTCGTCGCGATCTTCGAGGCATCGAAGCACGCGCACCCTAGCCGAAGGTGACGGCGCTTGCAGCGGCATGACACCCGTGTCGCCGTCGTGGCCGCGCGCACGCGCCCAAGTCGTCGAACTGCAAAGGATTTCGTGGCGCCTCAGTTTTCTGGCACGTGCCTTGCGGTTAGGGCGCGCCGAGGTCACCGAATGAAATTCAAAGTCGCCACTCGATTTGCACCGTCCCTCTTCTTCGTCTTCGCCTCCGCCTGCGGGGGCCTGGGCGCCTACGACGACACCTCGATCGCCGCCCCCGACAACACGGGCGGCAACCCCAACAACCCCAACGCCGGCAACAACACCAACGTGAACCTCGGCGGCGCGCAGGACTTCGGCTACTTCCGCCGCCTCCTCGACGCGAACCAGGTGCCGCGCCCCGACGACGTCGACGACGCCGGCTTCTTCGCCGAGCACCACACGCCCCTCCCCGAGCCGGAGTGCGGTGAGCGTGTCTGCGGCCAAGCGATGCTCGGCGTCATGGCCAACCTCATCAACGGGAACAACTGCACGCTGCTGCAGGTCGGTCTGAACTCGCCGCTCGCCGTCGACCCGAACAACCGCCCGCCCCTCAACCTCGCGATCGTCGTCGACGTGTCCGGCTCGATGTCCTCCGAGGGGAAGATGGACTTCGTGAAGAGCGGCCTGATGCAGATGGTCAACGAGCTCTACGACGACGACCGCATCGCCATCGTCGCGTACTCCGGCGACGCCGAGGTTCGCTTCGAGATGGCCGAGGTGCGCGGCGCGCGCAACCGACTCCGCGAAGTCGTCGACGGCCTCGTCCCCGGCGGATCGACCAACCTGTGGGGCGGCCTCGAGCTCGGCTACCAGCAGGTCCTCCAAAACTACGACATCGGCCTGCAGAACCGCGTCATCCTCCTCTCCGACGGCCAGCCGACCGCGGGCGTCACCGGCCCCGCTCAGATCCTCGAGAACAGCCGCGCCTACAACTCCGACGGCGTGGGCCTCACCACGATCGGCCTCGGCACCTCGTTCAACTACGCGCTCATGCGCGACCTCTCCCTGCAGGGCGACGGCAACGCGTACTTCGTCGAGGACGCGTCGGCGGTGGAGGAGGTCTTCACCGAGGAGCTCGCTTACTTCACCGTGCCGGTCGCGTTCGATCTCGAGATCGAAGTCGAAGCCGGCGCCGACTACCGTTTCCGCAACGCGTACGGCTCCTCGCTCTTCGAGCACGACCTCACGAGTGGTCGCCTCTCGATCCCGAGTGTCTTCCTCGCGCACCGCACGTCGCACGACGACGTCACCGAGGGGAACGGCCGCCGCGGCGGTGGCTCCGCGCTGCTCCTCGAGCTGATGCCGAACGACGACGTCGCGCAGGACGGGGACACCGACGTCGCGGGCATCGCGCTGTCGTACCGCGTGCCCGGCCAGACCGAGCGTGTGACGCAGTCCCTCAAGGTGGCTTACCCGCACCCGGCCGATGTCCTCCTGCGCGAGGGCTTCTTCGACAACGACATCGTCACGAAGTCGTTCGTCATGTTGAACATCCTCGTCGGGATGCGCGGAGCGACGGACCTGTTCCACCGCGGCCAAGGCGCGGACGGCGTGGATCTCCTCCGTCGTCTGATCGCCGCCGTCGCGGACTACGAAGACGGCGTGAACGACGGCGAAGGCGACGTCGACATGCAGCTCGACATCGCGCTCCTCGAGCAACTCGCCGACGTCATGATCGCCAACGGCGCCATCGACCGGCAGGCCCCCGTGGAGGAAGACCCCTGGCCGCGAGACTAGGCTGAGGCCCGTCGCCCAGCCTGAACACGGCGCCCGCTCACGCGATCGTGTGACCGAACGGTTGCGAACGCGCGAGGGGCGCCGTAATCAAGGGTGCGGTGGCCCCGGTACTCCTGTTCGACGTGATGGGGACGCTCGTCTCCGAACCGTTCTTCGAGACCGTCCCCCAGTTCTTCGGCCTCACCCTCGAACAGCTCTACGCCGTGAAGGACCGGCGCTCGTGGGTCGACTTCGAGCGCGGCTTCATCGACGAAGCGACCCACGCCGAGCGCTTCTTCACCGACCGTCGCGCCTGGGACGTCGACGGCCTCAAGGCCGCGATGACCGCGCACTACGACTGGCTCGACGGCATGGAAGATCTCGTCCGCCGCCTCGACGCTGCGGGCTACGCGCAACACACGCTCTCCAACTACCCCGTCTGGTACCGCCTGATCGAAGACAAGCTGAAGGTGTCGCGCTACGTCGGCTGGACCTTCGTCTCCTGCCACATGGGTTTCAGGAAGCCGGTCCCCGAGGCGTACCAGTACGTCGTCGACGCGCTCGGCGTGCCCGCCGAGGACTGCATCTTCGTCGACGATCGCCCCGACAACGTGAAGGGCGCCGAAGCCGTCGGGATGCGCGGCGTGCTCCGCGTCGACACGCCGACGCTAATCGAGGACCTCGTCGCCCTCGGGGTCCCCGAGGCCGCGCCGTGAAGTTGATCCTCGTCCGGCACGGCGAGAGCGAATGGAACCGCGAGCTTCGCATCCAGGGCCAGTCGAACAGCGAGCTCACCGCGCACGGCATCCTCCAGGCCAAGACGGTCGCGGAGGCGCTCGCCGACGAGCCGATTCACGCGATCTATTCGAGCGATCTCACGCGCGCGGTCGCGACCGCTCGGATCATCGCCGTCCCGCACGCCGTCGAGCCGATCCTCGATCCGCGCCTGCGCGAGATGTCGTTCGGTAAACTCGAGGGCCGCACCTGGGAGGAGATCCGCGAAGCCCACCCGGACGTGAAGGCCGCGCTCCAGAGCGGCCAGCCGGACTTCCCGATGCCGGGCGGCGGCGAGAGCCGCGACGACCTCGTCAAACGCGCTCGCGATGTCACCGACGACATCGCCGTGCGCTACCCCGACCACACGATCCTCGCCGTCACCCACGGCGGCCTGATCAGCTGGTTCACGCGCTACGTCCTCGGCATCCCACGCGGCGTCCCGCTGAGGATGCGTCCCGACAACTGCGCGATTCACCGCTTCGAGCTCTACGAGCTCGGGTGGCACCTGCGGACGTTCAACGAACGCGCGCACCTCCCGGTCGCGCCGACTACCTGAGGAACGCGACGACCGCGACCGCGACCAGCACCACCGCAAACGCGATGAGGATCTTCGTCGTGGTGGCCATCGCCGTCGGCTCGACGGCGTCGAGTGTCTTCAGCGCGGCGTTCGAAGGCCGCGATGGCGCACTCGCTCCGCGCGACGGGCTGAACTTCGGCGCCGGACGTTGCGGATCGTAGGCGAGCTCCAACCCCGACGACGCGTCCGCGGCGGGGTGGGACGGTTCGCTCGGCTCCAGGTCGAACGCATCCGCCACGGCGTCGAGCTCGGCGCCGGAGGGTGAGCTCACGGGCGCGACCGGACGGGGCGGCGGCTTCGGCGGCGGCGCGTTGGCCAGGATCGATTGGGTCGCCGGCACGGGCGTGCCCGCGTCGTCGCCGAGGACCAGGTCGTCGGTCAGCGAGGGCATCGTCGGGGCCTTCTTCGCGGTGGGCGTGGGTTTCGCGGGAACGTCGGCGTCAGCGCCCGGACCCGTGCGGCCCATCAGCACCTTCGACACCGCGCGTACCTCCGGCGTGAGCTCCTCGGGAATGCGGACGCCCGGCTTCTTGTCGCCGAACGACGCGTCGATCGCGCGCTGCAGCGACGCGGCCTCGCCGTCGAACATCTCGGTCTGGGTGTCGCGACCGACCGGGACCTTCGGTCGCTGCGAGAGTGTCTTGGGGATCTCGACGCGGTTGGTCGCGAGGTTGTCGTCCGGGGGCGCGAGCTTCGGCGCGAAGGTGGGGGGGCGCGACAGCTCGGGCATCTCCTCCGTCGAGTATGCGTCGGGGAGTGGGACCTCGTCGGTCTCGGGCGGCGGAACCGCCTCGTCGATCACCTGGTCGAGGAGCGCTTCGACCTCGCTCGGCGGCGCCTTGGGTTTGGGCTCGGGCGGGGGAGGCTCGGGGTCGGGGCGCTTCGCGCGTTGCGGCGTCGGTGGGGAGAACTCGAACTCGGTGTGGGCTTCGGGGTTGGAGTCCTCGGCCCACGCGTCCGGGGTGTCGTCACCGAGGATGGAACCGGTCGGCCGCGCGCCCTTGTACCCGTCGCCGCTCACGGACCCTGCGACACTACTTGAGATCGAGCGCGGGTACGAGCGTCTGACCGTCAGAGCGCGGCGCGCAGCTCGGCGTACGCCTCGGCGATGAGGTGCTCGAGCTCGCGCTCTCCCGTGAGGGAGGAAGCGAGCGAGGTGCCCAGGGGGCGCGGCGCAGCCGCGTCGCCGGCCGGGTGGTCCAGCGCGCCCTCGTCGATCGGGCGCTCGGGGCGCAACTTCACGTGCCGCATGAACTTACCGGTCCCCTCCAGGAGCCCGGCCGGATCTGAAAGCTCAGTGCCGCGGAAGAAACCGACGTTCACATGGGCCTTGAACGTGTTCACGTAGGCGAACGGTGCGTCGCCGACGCAGGCGGTGGGTTGGTCGTCGTGAAGCAGCTCCACGACGTCGTCGCCCTGCGCGCGCATGACCTCGAACCAGCGCCGCGCGATCGCGCCGAGCTCGCCGCGGGGCGTGAACCACGCGTCGACGGCGGCGTCGCGTCGGACGCCACCAGGGAGCGGGAACATGCGCGGCATCAGCCGCGGCCGAGGAGGAGGGGGAGGCTGCTCCGGCGCGTGGCGGCGTTCGAGAAGCGGAAGATCGCGCGGTCCATCAGGTAGTGGACGAAGCCGAACGAGAAGCCCGCGGCGACGAAGAACATCAGGACGGTGTGCTCGCCGAGGCCCGAGAACCAGTCGAGGTACATCTCGCCCCAGTACACGTACGAGCGCTCGGTCATCGTCGGCGAGAACATGCCGCGCCATGTCTTCACGGCGAGTCGGCGCTCGACGTCCGAGAACTCCATGACCGGCGCGAGCACCGCGGAGAAGATGCACATCACCACGAGCACGCGGAACGGCGTGCGGTTCACGAAGCCCCAGAAGCGGTACCAGGCGTTCGGCGCCTTGCGGACCGGGCCGGTGCCCGACGCCATGTGCGCGCTGATGCCGACCGCGACGAGCCAGTGCTGGATGGCGAGCACGAGGAGCGCGGGCGCCATGCTGTCGAGGATGAGCGCGAGCGACACCGGGACGCCGACGGCGATCATGTACATGATCTTCGGCATCGACGTGTTGGCGATCGACAGCTCCTTGATCACCATGCGCGCGGTGAAGCCGAGCGCAAACGCGATCGCGAGGAAGCGGAACGTCTGGATGGCCCAGCCGGGGACGATGAAGTCGGCGTTGTTCGCGGAGAGCGTGACGAGCGAGTGGTAGACGACGGCCGCGGGGATGCCGCCGCCGAACACGGTCATGCAGAAGATCTTCTCGAGGCGTTTCTCCTGGACGGCGCCGGGATCTTGCTGCGCGCGAATGCGGTACACGGACACGACGCCGTAGTGCTGCATCGTGAAGTGATAGAACTCCCAGGCGAAGTCGAGCACGGCGAGCGGGAGCACGCGGTACAACAGCGGGATCGGGAGGATCGACTCCGGGATCAGGAGCATCACGAACACGACGACGGTGAACACGAGCGGCACCGTGACGAAGCGTGTGCGTTGTTCGACGAGCAGCTCCTGATACGCCTGCTGGCAGAACGCGAGGTACGCGGTCGCGAGGCGGTGGCCGATCCAGAAGAGCACGCCGAGCGTGAAGTGGAACGGTTTGAGGACGTCGTTCCCCGCGAGGGGAATCACGATCAACATCGTCCACAGGCCGGCGTGGAGGAAGAACAGGTCGTAGGCGCGCGACCTCAACCAAACGTTGCTCTGCACGACAGCAGCGTAATGATCCGATCGCGAGCGATCAACTTGTATGACACGGCCCGAAAGGTGTGTCTCATCCCGTGAAGTAGAGGGGGCCGAGCGTCTTTCGGTAGAAGGGGTTCGAGAAGCGCCACAGCAGTGAATCCACGTAGAAGTGGAGTGAGCCGATGATCGATTGGATGACGAAGACCCAGTAGATCCAGCCGCTGCCGCCGAGCGGATGCTCGAAGCCGTTCGCGACGCGGGGGCCGCAGTAGATGAACAGGCTCAGCGCGATCAGGCCGACGTAGAAGACCCACTGGTTGCGCTTGAACATCCCCATCAGACGATCGCCGACGGACTCGTCTTCGCGGAGGTGCGCGAAGACGCGGGGCTGCATGAGGATGTGGTACTCCATGTAATGCATCCCGAGCGCGGCCAGGTAGAACTCGGTGCGCCACACCGCGAGCGCGGCGCAGCTGCCTTGGCAGACGAGGTACGCGATCGGGATCAGCGCGTAGCTTCGGTCCTCCGCGTCGACCGCCAGGAGGTTTCGAACGTAGTAGGCGAGGAGCCCGAGGAAGAGGGCGCCGGCGAGGACGCACAGCCCGACGGAGAGCGGTTCGGCCGTGAACGTCTTGCCGTTCATGAACGTGTGCATCTGCAGGCAGAAGAACGTCATGAAGAGGGCCTTCGCCATGACCTTGGTGTGCGGTGGGATCTTCAGCTTCGCTTGACCCTTCGTGAGCTCGAGGACGCCGAAGCTCTGGCGGACGACGTGGTAGAAGTCGAGCCCGCGTAGCCCGAGGAAGAGCCAGAACCCGAAGATGGCGACGGCGCTGTAACCGCGGTTCCAGGTCTGTAGGTAGTAGCCGAGCGCGATGACGCCGATCAGCGCGACGGGCACCACGAAGTGCAGGACGAAGTAGCGCGGCCGGCTGACGAAGTGCTCGATGTTCGTCTTGTTGAGGTAGATCGGGAACGTGATGAGGAAGTGGCTCATCCCGAAGACCGCCACGAACAGGAACGTGGGGGAGAGGCGCCAGCCTTCGAACGCGCCCGCAGATTCCAGGACGATCAGCGGAATCGTCATGAAGAAGAACGCGCCGAAGATGAGCGCGAGCGGGATGGGGCGCGCGAGGAAGTTCCGGCCCCAGGGCTGAGGTTGGACCGCGTCGATTGCCGGGTTGGGCGCGACCATCGGCGGGCCTAGTCTTTCACAAATCGCGTTCGAATGAACACCCGTAGAATTCGGTCGCACATGGGACCGTCCCCCATTCTCGGGTTAGGCTTCCCGCTCTCGTGACCGACTCGACCTTGAATCTGACCGAAAACGAAGACGCCGCGCAGAAGCTGTACGGGGGTCTTTGGGAGCTCTTTACCGACGAGGAATACGAGCGCTTCGCCAAGTGGATGTGGTTCGACTACTACAAGCTCTCCGAGCCCGTCGGCCGCTTCATGAAGGACGCCGCCGTCCTCGACGCCGGGTGCGGCGGCGGCGCGTTGGTCTACACGTCGTTGCTGGAAGGCGCGAGCCGCGTGGTCGGGGTCGACCTGTCGGAGCAGGCGCTGGGGCACACGCGCAGGCTCGTCGAGCGCTTCGCGCCGGACCGTGCGGAGCGGATGGAGCTGCGCCACGCGAGTGTGTTGGAGCTGCCGTACGAGGACGCGACGTTCGACGTCGTCTACTCCGCCGGCGTCCTGCACCACACGGAGGATCCCGAGGGCGGCTTCCGCGAGCTGATCCGCATCCTCAAGCCGGGGGGCATCGTGTGGATCGGGCTGTACGGCGCGGGCGGTCTACTCAGTGGATTCCTGATCCCGGGCGCTCGTGCGTTTCGCAAGATCATCCCCGAGACGACGACGCGAAAGGTGCTCGACCTGCTGCGCTTCCCGCCGCTGCGCCGCTACGAAGTGCTCGACGCGATGTACACGCCGTACCGCTACCAGTACCGCGAGCCGGAGGTGCATGCCTGGTTGCAGCGCGCCGGGTTGGTGGAGCCGCTGCGCACGGACCCGGCGCTGCACCCGCTGGTGAAGCGGACGCCGTGGATCAACGGCGAAGGCTGGATCGGGATGCGGGCGAAGAAGCCTGACGTGTAGCTTCGGGCGCAGCGCGATGGTCGCGCCCGGCGTCGGCGAGGGGCTACCGCCGGGGCCTGCAGGCGGCAGGTTGCAGCTCGCAGGAAGAGGCGCTCCGACTTTGCCGCGGCGGCGGAGTGTGAATGCCGGCTGCGGGCTCTACTCTTTCTTGACGCCGGCGCGGAGCTCTTTTTCCATGCAGCCGTTCACCGGGATGAACGGGAGCGCGCCGCTGCGGTTGCGCTCCCTTTCGATCGCTTCGTCGACCTTCGGGTCCTCGATGTCGAGGAGGCGCCGCACGTACCAGCGGCGGACTTCGCAGCTTCGGGTGGGGACCTTCGCGAGGTCGTCGATCAGCGTGGCGATGCGCTTCGGGGCCTGCGCGGCGGACTCGAGGCGTTCGAGGCCCGCGTAGGCGCGGCGGCGCACCGACGCCGACGGGCTCTTGGCGAACACCTCCGCGAGGAACGGGACCGAGCCGAGGCCGCCGGTCGCGGCGATGTCTTTCACGACGTCGCTCGACGGCGGTGTGTCCGTTTCGACGAGCTTCATCATCGTCGTCGCGAAGCGGATCTCACTCGCGATCTCCTGGTCGAGGTCGAGCGCCTTCGCAAACGCGTCGCGCGCCTGGTTCGGCGCCTTCTCCGCGAGTGCGACGTGGCCGAGCGCGAGGTACGTCGTGGGATCGTTCGGGTGCTCCGCGGCCAGGCGGTCGGCGGCCTTGCGCGCCTCCGCGATGTCGCCGCGGTCGAGCGCCGCCTCGACCGTCTCGGGGCCGCCGCCCATCATCAACATCGCGGCGACCAACACGCCGAACAGCGCGATGCCAGCGAGTAACAACGGGTGACGTTGCTTCGGCTCCACGGCGTGGCTCTGCTCACGCGGCGCCGGTGCGCGCATCGACTTCGTCTTGGGCGCGGGCGCGACCGCCTTCGTGTCGCGCGCCGCGCGCAGCGCTTCGGCGAAGGCCGCCGCGGACTGGAACCGTTCGCCGGGCCGCTTCGCGAGCGCGCGCTCCACGACCGCGGACAGCGGTGCGGGGAGATCGTCGATCGCCGGCGGTGGCTGCGTGATGTGCGAGCGCAGCACGTCGATCGCGCTCGCGCCCGTGAACGGCGGGCGGCCCGCGAGCGCCTCGTAGAGGATCACGCCCACCGCATAGAGATCCGCGCGATGATCCGCCGGCTCGGCCGCCGCCTGCTCGGGCGACATGTAACGCGGCGTCCCGAACACGGCGCCCGCCTGCGTGAGCGTCTGGTCGGCGCCGGTCTCGGTGATCTTCGCGAGGCCGAAGTCGAGCACCTTTACGCGCACCGGACCGCCCGGCGCGACGACCATGACGTTGTCGGGTTTGAGGTCGCGGTGGATGACGTCGCAGTCGTGCGCGTGGCCGACCGCGCCGAGGAGGTCGTCGATGACATCGAGCACCTCGTCTTTTGGTATCGACGCGCGCAGCGCTTCGGACAACGGCTTGCCGTCGACCAGCTCCATCACGAAGTAGAGCTGTCCGCCGGCGTCGCGGCCGAAGTCGGTGGCGCGGACGATGCGCGGATCGTCGAGGCGCGACGCGGAGCGGGCTTCGCGTTCGAACCGCTCCTGGACTTCGGTGATCGCGGAGAGCTCGGGGCGGAGGATCTTCATCGCCATCCGCTTCGCCATGCGCTCGTGCTCCACGACGAAGACGGAGCCGACGCCCCCCTCGCCGAGGCGCTCGACGACGCGGTAGCGGCCGTCGACCACGGAGCCGGGCCCGATGCCCTGGCGGGTCTGCGTGTCGTCGACGTCGGTCATCGCGCGATCGGGGGGGCCTGCAGCGGGATCGTCTTGGCGTCGTCGATGTTCATCGCCGGTCTCGTCGGGGCGTCGGGGGTCGACAGTGACGTGAGGATCCACGCCCCGACGAGTCCCATCAAGCCCGCGTAGAGCCCTTCGGTGATGTCGAAGACCCGGCCGACCACGGGGATCTGCAGCAGCTCGAGCGCCTCGCCGAGCACGAGGCACACCACGAACCCCACGCGCGGGCGACGGCCGAGCGCGTGCACGGCGTAGCCGAGGGGGAGGTAGAAGGCGGCGGCTTCGAAGACGTTCCGGAACGTGGACACGTTGATGTTCTGAAAGAGCGCCCAGAACGGCACCCACTGCCACACGGTGATCTCCTCCAGGCCCTGCCCGACCGTCTGGAAGATGAACGGCGACATCGCACGCGTCGTGGGCGCGAGGATCGCAAACGCGAGCACCAACCACGGCGTCCGACGCGTGAGCTCGCCGAGCTCCGTGGCGGGGCGAATCCCGCCGGGGAGGCCCGCGGCGAGCCCGGCGCCGACGCCCGCGAGCAGCATCCCGACGACCGCGTCCTGCAGGCCCGGGCTGTGGCCGATGATGATCATCTGCGCGGCTTCGAGCGCGAGGGCGAGGGCGGAGACGAGGACAAACGCAAAGATCGCGGCGCTCGCGGGCGCGATCGGCTGCGACTTGAACATCCAACGTTTGCTCGACAGGTAAGGGGGCAGCTCCTTCGCGGTGAGGTACGCGAGCGCGCCGAAGAGGAGGCCATCGGTGATGAGCGCGCCGAACGGTTTGGCGCCCCACGGATCGGCACGAAAGGCCTTCACGTTCTCCCACACCGTAGACAGGTCGAGGGTGGGGATGAACGGCGCGAGCGAGCCGAGGGTAATGGCCGCGAAGTACGCGAGGAGGATCAACAGGCCCGGTCGTTCGCGCGCCGTCTCGCGGAGCGCGCGGACGAGGCGCGCTTCGAGGTGGACGACGTAGATCGCCGCAGCGATGCCGCCGCCGAGCGCGCCCAGGAAGTTGGTGAGGAGGTCCGTCGTGGAGGGTGAGCGGGTGGCGCTCATCGTCTGGAGCGCTTCGACGGAGAGGGACAACGCGAGCCCCAGGAAACCCATCGCCACCGCGCCGACGATCGCGCCGCGCCGACGGATGAACCCGAGGCCGACGAAGCCGAAGAAACCGAACGGGCCGAACAGCACGACGTTTTGCACCATGTCGGGGATCGACCAGATGCGATCCCGCTTCGCATCCCACCCGGGAATCCAGGAGATCCCTTCGAGGGTGGGGGCGTGGGCGATGTCCCAAGGGATCGTCGTCGCGTAGAAGATGAACAGCGCGCAGAGGAAGAACCAGGTCTTGGCGGAAAACAGGATCTTCACGGGGCGGCTCCGAAGGTATCACCGCGCGGCCCGTCGTGGGACTGGCGCGCGAGCGCGAACCGACCTATGCGGGGGGCGGCCTTGCTCGCGAACTTCATCCAGCGACTGAAGTCGCCGCGCCTGTGGCGCTTCGCGGCGGTTGGATTCTCCGGGGTGTTCATCAACCTCGGGATGCTGTGGTTGTTCGCGGACGTCCTGCACGTCGACGAGCGCGTCGCGGCCGCGTTGAAACAACCGCTCGCCGTGTTCGGGGTGAAGAGCACGCTCAGCTCGGCGCTCGCGATCGAGGTGAGCATCATCTGGAACTTCCTGCTCAACAACGCGTGGACGTTCTCCGACCGCAACGCCCAGGCGAGCGCCGGCTTCCTCGCGCGGATGGTGCGTTACAACGTGGTGAGCCTGGTGGGGCTGGTGATCCAGCTCGCGGCGTTCGTGGCCCTCTCCGCCATGTTCGTGCGGATGTTCGAGCTCGACGACGTTGGCATCTGGAAGTACCCGGCGCAGCTGGTGGGCATCGGCGTCGCGATGGCCTGGAACCTGGTGTCGAACTTCTACTTCACCTGGGCGCAGCGCTCGCAGGACTGATTGGCTCCGCGGCCCGGATCGGCCACCCTGAAAAAAGCGTGAAAGGTTCGGGCGGGGTCGACGCACGAGCCCTCGTGGACGCAGCTGTCCCCCGAGCCCGGGAGGCGCCCGTCGCGTGGGCGCTCGAAGACCTGTACCGCGCGCACGCCGCCGACGTCGCGCGGTGGGCGGGGCGCCTCGCCGGTCCGGAGCTCGACGTCGAGGACCTGGTGCACGAGGTCTTCGTCGTGGTGCGGCCGCGGCTCGCCGACTTCCGGGGCGACGCGCCGATCACCACCTGGCTCTTCCGCATCACGGAGAACGTCGTCCGCCGGGAGCGCCGTCGTGCGCGGTGGGGGCGGTGGTGGCGCTCCGACGAGGGGCTCGACTTCGCGGACGAGCGCGACGATCCCGAGGTCGTCGCGGCGCGGAGGCAGGACGTGGCGCGGTTGTACCGGGCGCTGGATCGCCTGAGTGAGCGGCTGCGCACCGTGGTGATCCTGCACGAGATCGAAGGGCTCACCGGGCCGGAGATCGCGGCGCTGTTGGAGGTGGAGCCGAACGTCGTTTGGGTGCGATTGCACCGCGCGAAGAAGAAGCTCGCCCGGGTGCTGGAGGCGGAGCGATGACACCGATGGAGCGGTTGTTCGAGTCGGCGCGACGGTCCGAGCCGGTGACGCCGGAGGCGCTCGCGCGCATCGAGCGTCGCGGGCCGCCCGAGGCCCGGGGCGCGCAGCGACGGTGGGTCTTCGCGGTTGCGATGGTCATCGCAGGCGGCGTGGTCTTGGTGCAGTCGCGGACGTCGGTGCGTACGCCGAAGCCCGTCGCGGTTCGAACGGTCCCGGCCCACTCGCCGACCCTCGGCCCGGCCGTTGATGGTGCGGTGGAGATCGCGCGGGCGGCGGGACCCGAAGAGCCGTCGTCGCGCGGAGCGGAGATCGAAGGGGCGGGTCGCTCGCGACGCGCACGCGAGGCGGTGCCCCCACGGGCGTCGGGGAGCCGACGCGGTGCCGAGTCGTCGCGGCCCGGCCACGTGCTCGACGCGAGTGCCGCGTCGCCGTCCGAAGGGGCCGCGTTCGAGGTTCCGACGGCCGCGTCCGGTGCGGCCGGGGACGAAGGTTCGGGAGCCGCGTCGGGCGCGGTTGCGTCCGGCGGCGTGGAGTCGGTGTCGGGTGCGGTTGTGGTCGGTGGCTCGGAGTCCGCTTCGGGTGCGGTTGCCGTCGGTGGCGCGGAGTTCGCTTCGGGTGCGTTGGCTTCAGGTGGCTCGGAGTTGGCGTCGGCTGCGGTGGCTTCCGGTAGCTCGGAGTCGGCGTCGCGTGCGGTCGTGTCCGGCGGCTCGGAGTCCGCTTCGGGTGCGTTGGCTTCCGGTGGCTCGGAGTCGGTGTCGCGTGCGGTTGCCGTCGGTGGCTCGGAGTCCGCTTCGGGTGCGTTGGCTTTCGGCGGCTCGGAGTCCGCTTCGGGTGCGTTGGCTTCCGGTGGCTCGGAGTCGGCGGTGTCGCCGCCCGCGGCGGTCGCGCCTTCGTTCCGTGATTCGCGGCGTTCGCGTCCGAAGGGCCTGCGTCGAACGTTGCCCGCGTACCGGCCGCGCGCGGTGCGGGAGCTCGTGGAGCTCGGGACGCAGCGGCTCGCGGAGCGGGAGCTCACGGCGGAGGTGCGTCGGATCCTCGCGCTCACGGATCGGCGTTCGATGCTCGCGCAGCTCGATCGGATCGCGATCGACGATCCCGACGTCATCGCGCTCCGCGGTGCGTTGCGCGTCGAGGCGGAGCGTTGTCGGGATGCGCTCGCGGATCTCTCTCGCGTGGAGCGCCTCGCGCCGCGTTCGCCGGCGGCGTCCTACGCGTCGCGGGTGCGTCGTTGGTGTGTCGCCGCGCGTTGAAGGGTGGACTGCGGGTAGAACGTCCCGCGCCACTCGATGCCGCCGCGCCACAGCGCGAGCAAGCCGGCGCGCGCGAGGAACGCGGCGCCGATCAGCGCGCCGAACGGTGACAGCAGCGCGGCCGGACCGGGCTGCGCGAACGCGCGGTTCATGACGACCGAGGTGAGCAGCACGAACGCGCCGATCGCGAGCGAGGGGACGCGCCACGGTTCGAACAGCGCGCCGACGAACGGCGCGATCTCCACGAGCGCGAACACGCAGGAAGCCACGACGAGCCCCAGCGGGTGCCCCCCTTGGATCCCGGCGACCTTCTCCATGTGTTTCGCCATCGAGCGCAGCGATCGATAGAACTCCAGGTGCACGACGCGACGCCCGTTGAGCCCGACGCTCTTCGCGCCGGATCGCACGAGGAGGCGCGCGAGCTCCACGTCGTCGCCCACCTCCATCCGCAGCGCGGGCATCCCGGGCGACGCGTCGTACGCGCGCCGCCGCACGAGGTTGAACGCGCCAACGCCGATCGGCGTCACGAGCGTCGCCACCGACATGAGCCGAACGAACGCGGCGAGCACCGCGTCGAACACGACCCCCTTCGGCCACACCGTCGGGAGCACGCCGACGTGGTCGATGCCGTTGGCCTCCGCGTGCGCGACGACCGTGCGGAGCGCCCCGGGTTCGAGGTGCACGTCGGCGTCGGAGAGCAGGATCCACTCTCCGCGCGCCGCCTCGATCCCGCGGTGCATCGCGTGCACCTTCCCGAGCCAACCGTCGGGGAGCGCGTCGACGTGCACCGCGGTGACCCGCGGATCCTCGGCGAGTCGATCCGCGACGGCGCTCGTGCCGTCGGTGGATCGGTCGTCGACGATGATGATTCTGAGCGCGGGGTAGTCGTCGGCGAGGCGCGACTGGATGGCGGCTTCGATGCCATCGATCTCGTCGCGCGCCGCGATGACGACGGAGACCGTGGGCCACACGTCGGGGTCGGGCGGACGGAGCTCTTCGAGCACGGGCATGCGGACGCGCGCGGCGTGGCAGCCGAGCGCGAGCGCAAAGGAGATGCAGCTGACGACGAAGAGGGCGGTGAGCATCGTGGGGAGCCGATTGCACGGGCCAGGCCACGCGCCGCGCTGGCGTGGTCCGGGTCGAGGGCTGCCGAATTGTCGGGGTGAGGCTCCGCGGTGCGCCGATCTGTCAGGCCCCCCACCCGGTCCCGGTCCCGGTCCCGGTTCCGGTCCCGAATCCGGCGCGGGGCTCGTTGGGGATCAACAGGAGGCGGGGAGGCCGGGAGGGCCATGCGCCGAGTCCGACGCCTCGTGGTCGTTCACGATGCTCGCCGTTGGTTTCGGCCCCCCCACCCGGTCCCGGTCCCGGTTCCGGTCCCGGTCCCGATTCCGGCGCGCCGTGCTCCGCACGAAACGCGGGCGTGGAATCGGAATCGGATTCGGACTCGGATTCGGATTCGGTCTCGGCGCATGGCCCTCCCAACCTCCCCGCCTCCTGTCGACCCCAACGAGCCCGCCCGCCCCCGCGCTCAGCCCACCACGCGCCCTCTCCCGGTCCTCCGCGCGCTCCCGCGCATCACGACGCGCTCCCCCCGCACCGTGCACCGGACCACGCCGCCCGGGCGCGCGCTCATCGGCGCCACGTCCTCCCACGCGAGGCCGCCCTCGGGCGGTGGGTCGCGCGGGATCTGCCGGCCGACCACGTCGTCGCGGCCGAGCGCCTGGGCCCAGTACGGCGCGAGCACGGTGTGCGCCGATCCCGTCACCGGGTCCTCGGGAACGCCGAGCTTCGGGGCGAAGAAGCGGGAGACGAAGTCCACGTCGCGCCCCGGCGCCGTGGCGATGACGCCGTTCACGTCGAGCGCCGCCATGCGTTCGAAATCGGGCTCGAGTGCGGCGACCTCCGCTTCGCTGCCGAAGCGTACGAGGCCTTTGAAGCCGTCGAACGCCGCGTCCGGTCGCGCGCCGAGCGCGGCGATCATCGCGTCGTCGATCGCACGAGGCGTGGGCGGGTGGGCCGGGAAGTCCATCGTGACGTCGGCGCCGTCGATGTCCGCCGTGAGCACGCCCGCCTCGCGGGTCTCGAACGCGACGTGCGCTTCGCCGAGGACGAACGCCGTCGCGAGGGTCGCGTGGCCGCACAGCGGCATCTCGACCGCCGGCGTGAACCAACGCAGAGCCCGCCCGCGCAGGAACGCCGTCTCGGAGAGCCCGACCGCCGCCGCGATCCGCAGCAGCACGGCGTCGTCGGGCCAGGGCGACCAATCGTCGAGCAGGCACACGCCCGCGGGGTTGCCGGCGTGGGTCGCGTCCGCGAACGCCGCGATGCGTTGGATCTCCACAGCCGTCATCGTCGCAAATTGAACGGCCCAGCGATACAATCGAATACGGAACGTTCGGTTTGTCGCGAGGGACGGATTCGGCGACCATCGTCAGCATGGATCGCCGTCTGCTCGCCCTGCTCCTCACCGTCGCCTGCGCGGAGCCCGCGACCATGGAGCTGGGTCCCGAGAAGACGCCGCCGCCCGAGGTCGAGACCACGACGTCGCGCCTCGAGGAGTGCGGCGGCACAGAGCAGTGGGCGAACCAGGTGCTCGGCACCTACGGCCTCGACCCGCGCACGCCGTGGTTCGTCGATAGCCAAGGCCTCGTCGCGCGCGGCCGCGCGATCTACTTCGGTACGACCGCGTTCCTCCGCGCGCACGACGGGCAGGTCGTCATCGTGGACGGTGCCGAGATCGTGAGCGTCGACCGCGACCGCACGCGCGCCGTGCGCGTGGCGAACGAGATCCCCACGCTCTTCGACTTCGCCACCGGCGACACGATCGCGACGCTCGGCGAAGACGGCGTGCGCGACGTCGCGCTCACGCCGGACGGCCGCTACGTCATCACGCTCCGCGGCTACGGCGAGACCGTCGTCGAACGCTGGAACGAGCGCGGCGAGGTCACGCGGCTCTTCGCCGAGGAAGGCCTGTACAGCGCCCACCTCGACGTCGTCTCCGACACCTCGGTGTTCATCACCGCGCCGCAGGAGATCGTCGTCGTCGACGTCGAGACCGGCGCGTCCCGGCGCTCCCCGCAGCTCGTTTCGAACAACGAGCTGCTCGTCAACGTGGTGCTGTCCCCCGACGCGACGCGCCTCGCCGTCACCACCGACGAAGGTCGAATCTTCCTCCTCGACTCGAACGACTTCTCCGAGCTCGAGCCGCAGCGCGGCGGACTCGTCGTGCAAGTCAACGAGAACATCTATGCGCCGCTCGTGCAGGTCACGCCCGTCGCGTGGTCGCCCGACGGTTCGATGTTCGCGTACCTGCGCGCCGACGGGGAGCTCATCGTCGAGGCCCGCGGTGAGGAGATCATCGCGTTGCCACCGCGCCCGATGTCGGAGCGCGCGCACGTGCCGGGCCCGGCGCTCCCCGTGAGTGTCGCGTTCACGCCGGACCACGCGAACCTCGCCGTGCAGTACGAGCACGAGTTCGCGATGCACGGTTGTGCGATCGAAGCGCCCGCCCCGCAGGCGGTCGACGTCGCCCTCGAGGTGCCGGACGTCGTTCGCGCCGAAGAGGAGATCCAACTCACCGTCGCGCACGACCTCGACTCGGCGATCGTCGGGCACCGCTTCCGCGTCGACGGCGAACGCGTCGGCCCCGAGACCGCCCGCCGCGCGGTGAGCTGGCGCCCGCGCGAAGCCGGAACCTACGTGGTCGAGGTGACGGTCGACGACGGCGTGCACGTCGGCACCGCGCAGCGCGTCGTCGAGGTCCGCTAGAAAGAACGGAAGTTTTCGGGCGAGGCGGCAACGTATCTCCTGCGTGCCGGTGCCGGTCGGGTCGAACCCGATCGGGCCGAAGCGCGGGGAGGTATGTGTGCGACGACTTTCGATCATCACCGCGGCGATGTGCTGCGCCCCGTGGGCGTGCTCGGACGACCTGGGCACAGGGTCCTTCGGCCAGCGTGTGAAGGCGGATCCGATCCCCAAACCGATCTCCGGCGGCACGATGGCGCTCGACGAAGCACGCGGGCTCGTCGCCGTCGCGGACAGCGATCGCGACGTCGTCCACATCGTCTCGCTCGGTGAAACGCGTCCGCCGCGCACGATCGCGCTGACGCAAGGCGACGACCCCGGTCGCGCGCTCTTCCTCCCCGACGGCTCGCTCTTCGTGGTCTTGCGTTCGGCGGGCGCGGTCGCCGCGATCGATCCGATCGAAGAGCGCCTCGTCGAACGCCTCGACGTCTGCCCGGCGCCGCGCGGGATCGCATTCGATCCCGACCGCGTGCTCGTGCTCGTGGTCTGCGTCGGCGGCGAGATGTTCCGCATCGATCCGCGCGGCGAACGTCCGACGACTTCGGTCTACGTCGCCGACGACCTGCGCGACATCGTCGTCGAAGGCGGACGCACGTGGGTGTCGACCTTCCGCCGCGCCGAGCTGCTACGGCTGGAGAGCGACGCACCCGTCGGGCGCGTTCGGCCGGTGCGCACCTTGTTCCACCGGGACTTCGAGGCGAGCACCGCCTGGCGCATGCGCGCCGCACCCGAAGGCGGCGTCCTCGTGCTCCACCAGATGGCCACGACCGCCGTCGTCGAAACTGAGCCCGCTCCAGGGCCGCAGCGCGGCTCCCCGTACGGGGGCGGCGGGTTCGCGCCGCTGGTCACGACGAACATCACGCAGTTCGCGCCCGACCTCACGTACGTGACGTCCGGCTCGACCGACGGGCTGGCCGTCGACTTCGTCCTGCGACCCCAAGAGGGCTGGGCGTTCCTCGCCGCACCCGGGGCTCACCGAAGCACGTCGACGCTGATCGAGTTCGAGTTCGCCCGCGGCAGCGTGTTGCAACGCCCGTTCATGATCGACCCCGAGACCGGTCGCGAAGGCGGTCAGGCGGTCGCCGTCGAGATGGGGAAGACCGGCAAGCTGATCGCGTTCTCTCGCGAGCCGCCGCAGCTCTCGATCGGCGACCGACACGTCGACCTCGCCGGCGCGAACGTTCGCGACACGGGCCACGACATGTTCCATCGCGCGCAGAGCGGAGGCGTCGCCTGTGCGCACTGCCACCCCGAAGGCCGGGACGACGGACACACTTGGAACTTCGCCGACATCGGCCTGCGACGCACGCAGACCGTACGCGGCCTCGCGGGCACCGAACCGTTCCACTGGGACGGCGACATGGAAGACCTCGGCCACATCATGTCGGTCGTGATGGTGGGCCGCATGGGCAGCGGTCCCGTGGAGGGCATCGACACGGAGCTCCTCGAACGATGGCTCGAAACGCTCGCGCCGCTCGAGACTCGACGCCCGACCGACCACGCCGCGATCGATCGCGGTCGCGCCGTCTTCCAGCAGGCACGATGCGGCGACTGCCACAGCGGCGACGCGCTCACGAACAACGAGACGGTCCACGTCGGCACCGGCGCGGCGTTCCAAGTGCCGAGCCTCCGCGGCGTACGCTCTCGCGCGCCCTACATGCACGACGGCTGCGCGGCGACGCTGCACCAACGCTTCGACTGGACGTGCGGCGGCCGCGAGCACGGCGACGTCGAAGGGCTCGACGCAGCTCAGCGCGACGATCTCGTCACGTTCCTCGAGACACTCTGACCGAGCTCAGACCGGCTGGCCGTCGGCGTCGAACCGGCGTGTCACGATTCGGGTCGCGCCGCTGTCGAGCTCCGCTTGGAGCGCGACGATGCGATCCGAAACCTCCGCGCACTTGTCGGCGGTTCGCTGCGCGATGGCTTCGATCGTAACGTCGCGATTCCCCAGGTCTGCTTCGACCTCACGCAGCTCGCGAGAAACGTTGGCGTGGTCCGACTCGATCGCGCTCCGCTCCGACCGGAGCGTCGCGAGCGGACGATCCCGCCCGTAGCCTTCGATGCGCACGAGGAAGTCGTCGACCTCGGGCGTGCCCGCGAGGTCGGTGATCGCCCCCTTCACCTGCGCCCAGCGCGCCGCCGCGGTCGCCGCAGCGTCCGCCGCCTTCGCCTCGACCTCCCGCAGCTCGCGCGCCATCTCTTCGGTTTGATCGGGTGGCGCGGCGCTGAGCACGTCGAGCATCTGCTTCAAGAGCGTCGCACGCTCCTCCGCCTCCGCGCGCGTCGCGTCGGCCGCGGTGATGACGTTCAGATCATCCAGGCACGCCGGCGGCAATAGATCCGCGCCGACGCGCGACATCAACGCCGCCGGGAGGTCGCCCGCGTCCAGACGTTCGATCGCCGCGCCCTGTGCTTCGGCGTACGCGGTCTTCACCCGGGTGAGCTCGCCCTCGAGCGTCGCTACCCGCCCGCTCAGCGTCCGTTGCTCCGCGGTGAGCTCCACGTAGTAGGCCTCCACGTCGGTGTCGATCGCCGGGTCGCGCAGCCGCGCGACGCGATCCTCGAGTTTCGCGAGCTGGCTTTGGGATCGCTCGATTCGATCGCGAAGGTCCACGCGGTGACCCGCCGAGTCGTCGAGCCGAACCTCTTCGGGGGTCACGCGGAGGGCGCGGTCCGTCCCGCCTTCGGTCTCGTAGACGAACTGCAGCTTGCCGAGGCTCGCGATGAGCACGCGGTCGGCTTCGAGCGAAGCCACGATTCCTCCGTCGTCGCGCGTGTGCAGCGTGAGCTTCACCGATGCGTCGTCGTCGACGCGTGTGCTCGGGCCGGCGCCCCATGCACCGCTGCCTTCGAGGAGGATCTTCGCGTCGTCGTCCGGCAACCCGAGATCTTCGAGCGGGAAGTGCAGCTCGAGACGCGCCGAGGTTCGCTGTGCGTTGGAGGTCGCGAGGACCACCTCGGGCCGTACGTGCAGCTCGAGCGGGACGAGGATCCCGAGCGGCCCGGCGAGCAGCTCTACGCCTTCGACGATCTCGGGTGTCGGAACCGCGTCCGCGGGCAGCGGCGTGCCCGGGGTGCCCTGCGCATCGACTTTGTCGCGCAGCTCGTCGAGCTGGCGCAGTGCGTTCTCGAGCCGAAGCCCCGAGAGGGCCCCGCGCGCCGCCTTCTCGGCGAGGTCGAGCTCGTCCGTCGAGACGTGCTGGTCGCCGTCGGCGTCGAAGCGCTCGACGCCCGGCTTCTGGAACAGCACGGGGCTGCCCAATGGTACCTGCCGCGTCATACCGGTCTTATCGGTCGCCGCATCCCAGCGTTGTGCTCCGTTGGATTACGCGGGCGTGTAAGATTACGACAGGATCTTCTTCACGAACCCCGTGATCTCCGGGACGCCGCCCTGGAACACCAGGTAGCCGCCGAAGGGCTCGCGCTCCGTCATGTCGTCGCCGATCGGGGTCTGCATCAGCGCCCGCACGGCTTCCGGATCGTCGGGGTGCCGGCCGAGCGCCCAGCCGAGTTTGATGTACCCGACCTCCGGCAGCATGTTCGCGAGCGGGACGACGCCGAGCTGCAGGATCTCGCGGCCCGTCTCGTAGACGTGCATTTGCACGAAGCCCCACAGCGTCTGCAGCGTCATGTACACCTGCACGCCCTTGTCGCGCGCGCGTTCGAGCGCGGGGTACACGAGGCGGTTCACGTGGCCGAGGCCGGTGCCCGCGATGACGATGCCCTTGTAGCCGCAGTCGACCAGCGCATCGATCACGTCGGGCTGCATGTTCGGGTAGTAGTAGAGGATCGTGACGCGCTCCTCGAAGACCGGCGTCACCTTCGCCTTGCGCAGCGGATCGCGCTGACGGAACTCCTTCTTGATCGGCGTGAGCTTCCCGTCCTCGATCATCGCCAGCGGTAGATCACCGAGCGTGCGGAACGTGCTCCGGTAGGAGCTGTGCATCTTGCGCACGCGCGGGCCGCGGTGGAGCAGGTTGTACTGATCCGAGGTCGGCCCGAACATACAGACCATCACCTCGGCGATCTTCCCGTGCGCCGCCGCGTTCGCCGCCGCGATCAGGTTGCGCGCGGCGTCCGACGACGGCCGGTCCGACGAACGCTGACTCCCGACCATCACGATCGGGATGGGCGTGTCCTGCACCATGTACGTCAGCGCCGCCGCCGTGTGGTGCATCGTGTCGGTGCCATGGCCGATGACGATGCCGTCGTAGCCGGCTTCGATCGCCTCGCCGCATCGCGCCGCCAGCACGCGGTACTGCTCGGCGCCCATGTTCTCCGAGAAGACGCCGAACAGCTTCTCCGTATCGAGGTTGCAGACGTCCGCGAGCTCGGGGACCGAGCCGTAGAGCTCGCCGGGGCTGAACGCGGGGATGACGGCGCCGGTGCGGTAGTCGAGGCGCGAAGCGATCGTGCCGCCGGTGCCGAACAACATCACGCGCGGCTTCTCGGGATCCTTCGGGAACTCCTCCTCCGGGATCTTGTACTCGGCCTTCTTGTACCCGCGTTTGTCGAGCGACTCGATCGTGTCGTGGCGGATCCCGATGTTGTAGCCGGTCCACATCTTCAGCACGAGGTGGTCGGCGTCCGACGTCTCCGAGCGCGGGAGCACGAGACCTTCGAAGGTCCCTCGCGTCGTCTTCGCGACGACCTGGCTCCAGACAGTCACGCCGAACTTCTGCATCACGCTCCGCGTCGGATCGCGGTAGCCCTTGAAGTCTTCTTTCGGATCGCTCACAGGACCTCCCGCACGCGCGCCTCGACCGTCGTGCGCGCGACGCGCCCGATCAGGTCCGGCATCACCAAGCCCATCGCCCACCGGCAACGCGCTTCGACGTCCTTCGTGAGGACGGCCTTCTTCGCGGCTTCGACCTTCGCCACGGCCTCCGACAGGCGCGCGTCGGGATCACGCGCGACCTCGAAGTCACGCAGCACCGTCTCGGCCTTCTCGCCGTCCCGCACGCGGAGGAACGCGAGGTCGAGCGCTTCGGGGAGCAGCGTCCCCGCCTCCACCGCACGAACCAGCGGCGCGACGCGCTCCGGTTCGATCGTGTTCAACCGCCGCAGCCGCCCGACGAGGATCGCGGCGACACGCACCGCGGCGTCCTTCGTCTTCGGCGCGAGCGCTTCGTAGGTGGGCGCGTGCACCGAAGATGCAAGCTGCCTTGCGAGCGCCGGTGTGACGCCGTCCGCGAGGTAGCGGTCCTCGCGCTCCCACGGACGCGGCGCCATGTGTGCCGCGTTGTCCTCGAGCCACACGTCGGGGATCGGGAGGGGCGGCGTGTCGGTGTCCGGGTACATGCGCTCGGGGCCGGGGAGGATGCGCTCGAAGCCGGTCGAGGCGTCGCCGTGGGCCTGGCGTGTCTCGGAGGGGACGCCGACGGTCGCGTCGGCGGCGCGGGTCAGGATCTCGCGCGCGGCGGTGTCGACGTCGTCCTCGGGGCCCCACACCACGACGATCGCGTCGTCGCGCGTCGCGCCGGTCGCGGAGCGGAGCTGCTGCCACACCACGCTCGACAGCGCGTCCGCGTGGGTGTCCGACGAGATCATGAACGGCGGCGTCAGGCAGGCGATCACCCGCACGCGCTCCGACAGCTCCTGCAGGAAGACGTGCCCGGGTTGGGTGCGGTGCGCGAGCAGGCCCGCGCAGCGCGGGATGCGAACGGCGCAGACCATCTCGCCCTGCGCGCGCGCCTCCACGATCGGGAGGAACGCGGAGCCGCGGAGCAGTCGCCGCGCGTCGACGACGAGGCTCGACGTCCACGCGTCTTCGCTGTCGTCGATCTGGAAGTCCCTCTCCGCGAGCTCGCGTTTGTGCATCAGGTCGCGGATGCGCAGCAGGTTGAGGTGCCGGAACGCTTCGTTGTGCACGAGGCGCGGGAGGATGCGGTGGTTCGGGACGCCCTTGATCTCGACGCGGCGGCTGCCGGCGATCGAGACGTTCACGTCCTGACGCGCGGCGCCCGGCCCGCGTCGTACCTTGTTCGACGCGCGCGCGACGGAGGCGATTAGGCGCCCGCCGACCGCGACGTCGTGGGGCGTGACGAGGTCCGGCTCCGTGACGGTCTCGATGAGCGGCGTGCCGAGGCGGTCAGTGCGGAAGATGATGTTGTGGCCGTGGTCGCGGACTTCGCGGCAGCTGTCTTCTTCGAGCGTGAGTTGGCGGATGCGGAGCACACGGTCCGGACCGAGCTCACTCTCGCGCATGGGGATCTGTCCGCCGAGCGCGACCATCGCGGTGCGTTGGAAGCCGGTGGGGATCGAGCCGTCGAGGTATTGCTTCCGCATGACCTGCAGCTCGGAGACGAGGTTCATGTCGAACATCGCCGAGACCTCGAGCGCGCGCTTCACGGCGAGCGGGTCGATCTCGAACGGCGGCGTGTCGTCCATCTCGTAGGTGCAGACGAGGCCGTGCGCGAGGAGATACAGGATCTCCTTCTTCGTCTTGAACTCCATCAGCGCGCAGCCGTCGTACTCGCCGAGCTCGGAGAGGGTGGGGCGCATGTGGCGGAGGACCTCGGCGTCGACCTCGCGCGTGCGCACGCCGGCGGGGCAGCGGCAGAAGAGCTTGCGCTGCGTGAGGAGCTGCTGGTGCACCTCGAGCCCGCAGATGAAGCCGAGGCGGGCGTAGTCGTCGGGCGTCATGTCCGCGAGGTCGCGGTCGGGGAAGTCGAGGACGGGCTCGGAGATCGGGTTGAGGTCGATCGGCGCGGGGGGGGATGCGCTGGCGTACTTGCGGCGGCGGCCCATGCGGCGCGGAGCCTACGGGCCCGGCGAGCCGGTCGCTACACCTATTGTCGACGTCGCGTTGCGTCAGGCCCGCTTCAGATCTGGGCGAGGAGGGCGTCGAGGCGCTCGCGTGCGGGTTTGAACTCGCGGTCGCGGAGCAGGGCTTCTCGGTAGTGTTGGATCGCGTTGGCGCGACCTTCGAGTCCGGCGGCGTTGGCGAGCTCGCCGCGGAGGAACCAGAGCTTGGGGAGGTGCTGCGCCTGCTCTTGCGCGCGGTTCAGGATGTTCGCGCAGTCCTGGTACTCCTGCAGCTTGAACATCATCTCCGCGATCTCCATGAGCATCGTCGGCTCCATCGCGTAGCGGCCGACGGTGCGGAGACAGTGGAGGGCCTCTTTGAACTGCCCGAGGTTCTGGAGCACCTGCGCGAAGGCGAGCTGCGCGGCGACGAAGCTCGGACGCACGCTGCAGATGCGGCGGAGCAGCTCGGCGGCGCGCTCGGGGTAGCCGAGGTCGACGAGCACGCCGGCGGCGTGGGTCCAGCCGGGCTCGAAGTTCGGGGCGAGGCGCGTGACGGCGAGGAAAGCGTCGGCGGCGGCGCGGAGATCCTTGCGGAGGATCTCCACCTCGCCGAGCAGCAGCCACGCGCGCCACTGGTTCATCTCGGCCTTGAGCGACGTGTGGAGGATCTTCCGCGCGACGGTGTACTTCTCTTTCGCGATCTGGACCCCGGCGCGCGCGAGGACGAGGCGACTGTCGAGGACGCCCTTCTCGAACGCGAAGTCGAGCTGCTTCTCGGCCTCGTCGAACTCCTCTTTCTCGTAGAGGATGAGGCCGAGCATCAGGATCTCGTGCGGCCCGAGCTTGCGGGTCTTCTGCGCGTTCTCGAGCTCCTCGCAGGCCTGCGCGATCGCGCCTTCGTTCCAGAGGATCTGCGCGTCGAGGGCGGCGCGGAAGAGCGGGTGCAGCTGCTGCTTCGAGAGCAGGTGCAGGTGGCGGGCGATCTCCTTGGGCTTGCCCGCCTGCAGAACGAGGCTGAGCTCGTTCCAGATGACATCCGATTTCTTGGCCACCGGAGCCGTAGTCAACTTCATTCTGTAAGGCTTCGCCACCTTCGAAGCACCGAAGGAACATGAACAGATGGTTCACGGGGTTGCTGACCCTGATGCTCACGGTCCCCGGCGTCGCGTTCGCGGAGGAGGAGGCGCCTCAGGAGGCCTTCAAGAAGAAGACGGTCATCGAGTTCTCGGAGGTGCGGCTGTCCGGGGAGCTCGTCAAACCGAGCGCGACGCTGGTGCGGGTGCGACGGAAGACGCGGTTCGCCCCGCTGGTGCGGGTGCGTGGGGACTTCCGTCCCGAGCTGCTCGCGTCGACCGACGCGTTATAGGTCGAACGAGAAGTCGGCCATCGCGCCGATCCCGGAGAGGTCGAGCTCGAAGCCGTCGTCGTCGCGGAGCTTGGCGCGGCGGACGTAGATCGTGGCGAGCACGGCGGGGAGGTCCGGGTCGAGGAGCTGGACGCCGAAGCGCCACACGAACCCGGGGCCTACGGCGCTGGTGTCCTGGTAGCCGGCCCAGTGGATCGAGCCCTCGACGCCCATCGCGATGTCGAGCGCGTCGACCGTGGGGACGTAGAGCCGCGCCGCGACCGTGCCCGCGAACGCGTGCAGATAGTGGACCTCGAGGTTGATCGTCTCCGGCGGCGCGAGGAGGTAACTCGTCGTCGCCGACAGCCCGACCCAAGGGTGCGGACGAACCTCGAGCCCGAGGCCGAGGCCCCCGAAGAGGACGAAGTTACGCTCGACGCCCGCCCGGGCCGTGAGCTCGGCGTTCACGTCGGCGGGGCCGAAGTAGCCGGCCTCGTAGTGGAGCGCGAGGGAGAGCGCGGAGCGGGGCCGCGCCGTCGGGGCGGCGACCTTCGCGCCCGCGGTCGCGGCGGAGCCGGCGACGCTACCCTCGCCCTTCGACGAAGCTCCGCGATCCGCGCTACGCGGCGGGGGGACAGAGCCGGATTCCGAGGCGGACGCGGAGCCGGAACCGAAGCTGGTGACGGACTCGGAAGCGGACTCGGAAGCGGAAGCGGAAACGGACGCGGAAACGGAAGCGGCGCCCACCCCTCGTGCCTCAATCGCGGCGCCGCCGTCGGGACCCGGACCGGTACCGGTACCGGTAGGGTGCACCAGCGTCCCGTGCGGCGTCACGATTGGGATCAAGGGCGGCCGACCCCGCGCAACCATCACCCGCCGATACTCCACGAACGTGCCGACGTGCGTGATGATGGGGATCAGGACGTCGAGGCTCGCGGCGGTCGGGGTGAGCTCGGGGGCCCCGGGCTCCTCCGCGCGGGCCGCCGCGGTCGCGAGCAGCGCGAACACCACGCCAGCGGAGCCCCAAGCGCGTTTGCCCACGCCGCGAAGATACCACTGCTCGGCGCGGAGTGTGTTCAGTCGTCGCTGAGGTCCGCGCCGCACTCCGGGCACACGCGTGCGACGCGCTCCATCGCGGCGCCGCAGAAGTAACAGAACGGGAGCTCGGCGCCCTCCGCCGGTTCGGCGTTCGGGCCGTCCGGTGCGCTGTCCGTGGACCACCCCACCGGCGGTGCGACGAACTGCGCCTCGGCGGATCGGCGCCGGGTCGGGAAGCTCCCCTTCGTCTCCCATCCGGGCGGGCCGGCGTCGAAGTCCTCGCCGCGCGACGCGAGCGCGAGCTGTACGACGCGGTCGAGGTCGTCCACCAACTCCGACGGCGCACGGGCGATCGGCCCGAAGCCCACCCAGTCGTCCGTGACGGTGACGCGCTTGTAGCGCTCGCGCAGCGACAGCATCACGTCGAGGAGCGCGCCGCAGATCTGCGACGTCACGAGCTGGTCGTTCGTCGCCGACCACGTGAAGTAACGATGTAGATCGTCTCCCGCTCCGTCGTCCGCCTCGCGCCGCGAGTCGAGGAGGAGATCACACGGGTTCGGGCGCGGAAGGTCGACGAGCAGGTAGCCGATCTCCTCGTCCCACCGTTTCTCGCCCGCGCCGAAAGCGAGCGTGTCGAGCACGAGGAAGTCGACGCCTCGCCAGCGCGCCTCGAAGAACGTGCCTCGCCGGTCCAGGAGCTCTTCGAGTCGATCGCGCGTCAGATCGTCCATCACCGAAGGGTACCGCGGCTCGACCGAAAACGCCGCGTCGGACAAGATCGCTCCTCATGCAGCCCACCGCGCACCGATTCCTCGACGCCGCCGACTGCACCCGCGCGCGCGCCGCCGTCGACGCGTTGAAGCGCTACTGGATCCCGCGTCACCCCGAGCTGCCGTCCTTCACGATCGGCGCCGCGGCCTACCTCGACATCCCCACCGACGGCGTCCGCCAGTACTACACTCGCGCGACCCGCGCGCGACGCGCGTTGCACCGGGAGCTCGGCTGGCTCTACGACCGCCTCGTCATCGCCGTCGAAGGCGCGCTCGGAGCTCCGGCCGCCATTACCAACGTCTACGCGCCGCCCGGCTTCCACCTGTTCCAACACCACGACCGCCTCGGTGACTTGCAACCCAAGTTGCACTACGACCTCCAGCACGAGCACCTCGACTGGAACGTCTCCCCGAACGCGGACCCGTCGCGCCGCTTCTCCTTCACCGTCCCGATCGCGATCCCCGCCGCCGGCGCCGGCCTCTACACTTGGCCGATCCTCCACGGCGAGGACCACCGCCCCACCGAAGCCGACGCGACCTACCACCCCTACGCGCTCGGCGATCTGTTCGTGCACGACGGCGCGCACCTCCACCAGATCGCCGCCGACCGCCCGCTCGAACCGGGCGAGGAGCGCGTCACGTTCCAGGGCCACGGCGTCCTCGACGACGGCGTCTGGCAGCTCTACTGGTGACGCATCAGGTCGCCCGACTTCCACTCGGCGAAGTACGCGACCGCCTCGTCGATGAACGCACGTACCTTCGGGTCGAGGTGGTCTTGCTGCGGCCACACCACCGACACGGCGCCCCGAGCGCCGATCACTTCGGGGAGCACTTCGACCATCGCCCCGCGCTCGAGGTCGTGCACGGTGAACTCGTCCGGGAGCAACGCCGCCGCGCGCCCCTCCAACACAAACGAACGCGCGAGCACCACGTCGTTGCAGCGAAGCCGCCCGTCGACCTGCACCGCGCCGCCGGCCGTGAGCGGGTAGTGATCGATCGGCCGCCAGCCCCCTTCGTACATCCGCACGCACGGGAGCCGCGCGAGGTCCTCCACCGATTCGATCGGGCCGGTCACCTCCAGCAACGCGGGCGCCGCCACGAGGCGAATGCGTGATGGCATCAGCTGCCGCACCATCAACGACGGATCGCGGACGAGCCCGCCGCGCAGCGCGACGTCGATCCCCTCGCCGACGAGGTCCACGTGTCGCGCGGTCGAGACCACGTCGATCGACACCTGAGGGTACTTGTCGAGGTAGCGCCCCAGCAGCTCACCGCCGCGGGCTCCGATCGCGGGCGGCAGGGAGACCCGCAGCACGCCGCGCGGCACCCCGTCGAGCTCCCGCACCGCGACCTCCAACGCCTGCGCATCGGCGACGAGCTTGAGCGCGCGCCGGTACAACGTCTCGCCGGCCGCGGTCAGCGTGAGGCGGCGCGTCTGCCGGTGCAGGAGGGTCACGCCGAGGTCGTCCTCCATCGCCGCGAGGTGGCGGGAGAGCGTCGCCCGCGGAAGCTCCAGCGATCGGGCCGCCTTCGACACGGAGCCCTGCTCCACGATGGTGACGAACTCCCGCAGCGCATCCGCAATCATCTGCTCGATTTTCGTTCAGGTGGTGCCCGAAGTCGACGTCTTGTCCACTTATGAGTCGATTCTTAGGGTGGTGCCATGAACAAGAAGATCTATTGGGTGCTCACGGTCCTGGTCGCGCTCGCGCTGCTCGGCGGCGGTGTCGGTCAGCTCAGCGGGAGCGAAGAGATGCAGCAGAACATGGCCCGCCTCGGCTACCCCGCCTACATCCTCCCGCTCCTCGGCATCTGGAAGGTCGGCGCTGCGGTCGCTCTCCTCGTCCCGGGCTTCGCGCGCATCAAGGAGTGGGCGTACGCCGGGATCGGATTCCTGCTCACCGGCGCGTTCGTCTCGCACCTCGCCTCCGGCGATCCCGTCGCCGACTCGCTCGCGCCGCTCGTCGTGCTGTCCGTCGCCGTCGCGTCCTACATCTTGCGTCCGGCCTCCCGCCGACTCGACGCCGCGAATGCACCGACCGAAGGCACGGTCGCGAAGACCGCGCTCGCGTAGTCAGCTTCGGTCGACCGACGCGACGTACTTCTCGATCCGCCCCGCCAGGTCCTGATTCACGCAGCGCTCCGCCACCTTGATCGCGTTGCGGATCGCGCGCGGACCGCTGCGGCCGTGCGCCTTGATGCAGAGCCGATCGAACCCGAGGATCGGCGCGCCGCCGTACTGCTGCCAGTCGGTGACTTCCTTGATGCGCTTGATGCCGCTCGACAGCAGCCACATCGCGAGCTTCCACGACACCTTCCGCCGGTACGCGTAGCGCGCGAGGTTCTTCACGGTCTGGGAGACGCCCTCGAGCATCTTCAGCGTGATGTTCCCGGTGAAGCCGTCGCACACGATGACGTCGGCTTTGCCGCGCGGGATGTCGATGCCCTCGAGGTTGCCGACGAAGTCGATCCCGTCCGCCGTCAGCAGCAGCTGGTGCGCCTCGACGATCTCCGGCGTGCCCTTCGTCGGCTCGGTGCCGTTCGACAGCAGCGCGACGCGCGGGCGGTCGTTCTTCGAGACGATCGAAGCGTACGCCGCGCCCATCAACGCGAAGCCGACGAGGTCCTCCGCCGACACCCGCAGCGTCGCGCCCGCGTCGAGCAGCAACGTGAAGGGGTCCTGCTTCTTGCCGCGTCGGCGCTCCGTCGGGATCACCGCCGCCAGCGCCGTACGGCGTACGCCCGGGATGCACTCGAACGCGTCGGCGCACGCGAGGATCACCGCGCCGGTGTTGCCGGCGCTGACCAGCGCGTCCGCGTGACCCTCCGCGGCGACGAGCTTCGTCGCCACGCACAGCGACGACTCCGGCATCGCGTCGAGCGCCGCCCGCGGTTTGCAGTCCATCGGTATCGCCTGCGGGGCGTGGTGGATGCGGATGCGCTCCGGATCGTGTTTCGCGTTCTCCAGGAGCGGAGCGATCTTCGCTTCGTCGCCGACGAGCAACACCTCGCCGTCGATCGCCAGCGAAGCCTCGGCGGCTCCGCGCACGATCGCGTCGGGGGCGTTGTCGCCTCCCATGGCGTCGACGGCGATGGTGACCATTCGATTCAGCTCGCCGCGTCGTGGACGATCGGGAGGGAGCGCGACTCGTCGAGCCCGCGGTGAACCAACCGCATCCGCCAGTCGACGCCGATGAGCCCGCCGTCGTCGAGCTCGTGCCAGACGTTTTCACCGCCGAGCGGCTCACTCGAGAGGATCAGGTGGTTCACGAATCCGGTGAGCGTCGGCGCTTCACACTCGTCGGATAGCGATGGGCACGTGTCGCGGTCCGCGCAGCGCGTCTTGTACGACGACCAGTACAGCTCCTTACCGCCGCGCGTCGCCGCGAGCGTCGCGCCGTTCGTCGCGAGGAGCGTGAGCAGCGAGGTGTGTCCGCGCTGCTTCGTGTCGCAGATCTCGCGCACGCGCTCGACCGTCGTGCTGAGCGCGGCGAAGACCTCGTCGGTGCCGTGGTTGTTGGCGAGCGCGCCGTGCCGCTGCAGCTCGGAGAGGAACATGAAGAAGATGACTTCGCTGTCGGTGTCGCCGAGGACGAAGCGGCGCAGGCGCGGCGCGACCTCGTTCAGCAGTGTCTTGCGCACCTCGCCGAACTCCGGGATGTCGCCGTTGTGCGCGAACACCCAGCGCCCGTACTGGAACGGGTGCGCGTTGAGGACGGACAGGTCACCCTGCGTCGCCTTGCGCACGTGCGCGACGACGGTCTCCGACGACACGATGCCGCTCACCCGCTGAAACAGCTGATCGGTCAGCGCCGTCGACACGCTCTTCATCACGTGCGGCGCGTTGTCGATGTAGTAGGCGACGCCCCAGCCGTCGGGGTGGTTCTCGCTCTGCACGCCGAGCGCGTTGTCCGCGTCGATCAGCGAGCGGTGGACCATGCTCGGGATGACGCTCCGAAAGCCGAACAGCCGGCACATCCCTCGATCACTAACACAAGTCAGCGCACGTCGAGGATCGGCCAGTTCAGCTCCTTGGCGGAGCGGCGCAGACGGCGGTCCGGATTCACCGCGGCCGGGCGGCCGACGACGGCCAGCATCGAATAGTCCGAATAGCTGTCGGAGAAGCCGTAGCTGTCGAGCAGGTCGATGTCGTAGTCGCGGGCGTACTCCTGGATGATGCGCGCCTTGTTGGCGCCCGCGACGATCGGCTTGAGGAGCTTCCCCGTCGCCACGCCGTTCTTCATCTCCAGGCGGTTCGTGATGATGTCGTCGATGCCGAGGTGCCGGGCGAGCGGCGCGACCATGAAGTCGAGGCTGCCGGACACGATGACCTGCCGAAGGCCCTTCTTCTTCCCGTTCGCGACGAGGTCGTAGGACCCGGGGAAGATGTTCGGCTTGAGCACCTTCTCGAAGTGGTCTTCGGCGTAGTCGATCAGCCGGTCCTCGTAGGAGCCGGCGTACCCCGCGAAGAGGAGGTCGTTGAACGCGAGGCGGCTGAACTGGTCGACGGCGAAGAACGCGGGGATCTTGGCGAGCCCCTTCGCGGTGCTGACGACGCTGCCGGCGATCGACGGCTCGTGGGCCGCCATGAACAGGTAGGAGTGCACGAGGTTCGTGCTCACCAGGGTCCCGTCCATGTCGAAGAACGCGGCGGCCTTACGCTCCCCCATCGCCCGCCCTACAAAGAGGCTCGGGCGAGGGGAGTCAAGGTTTCGAGGCGGGTAGGGGCTATTGCTTGGGGTCGATGCGGTAGACGTCGCCCGAGTTGACGAGCCCGAGGTAGAGCTTCCCGTCCGGGCCGAACGCCATGCCGCCGAGCTCACCCGCGGCGAGGCCGGTGTCGAGGCGGTTGATCTCGTTGCCGCCGCGGTCGAACACGTAGATGCGCGACTGGGTGGTGTCCGAGACGTAGAGCAGGTCGTTGTGCAGCTCGAGGCCGCTCGGCGCCTCGAGGAGCCCCGGGGGCACGATCTCGTAGACCATCGCGTTGTTCATCATCGCGTCCACGGCCAGCGGCTCCCAGACGGGGTTGATGCCGCCGCCGCGCGAGCCGGTCGTGGTGTCGAGCGCGACGATGCGCTTGTTGCCGGTGTCGGCGACGAAGAGGAGGCCGTTCGACGCGTCGAAGACCATGTGGCTCGGCACGTGCTCGACGCGCGCGATCGTCCCCGGCGCGTACCGGAGGAGCTCGCCGTCCGAGTGGTCGTCGTTGCCGGGGCCGTGGTCGTTCTGGAAGTCGTAGCGGTCGAGCGAGCCGGTCTCGCCGTTGATCAGCCAGAAGACGTTGCCGCTCGTGTTGCCCGGCTCCCAGGCGATGCCGGTGCACAGCGGCGTCTCGTGGAGCATGTCGAGGTGGGAGCCGTTCCCGCCCGGCGGGGTGATCGCGTAGACCGCCGGATCCGACGACCACAGCGACGGCCCGATGAAGGTGACACTGTCGTCCCACGGCACGGGGAGGAAGTTGCCGGACCACGCTTCGCCGCAGGTCGCGAAGTTGTCGTTGTCGGCGCTGAACGCGAGGGCCGGCGGACGGCGCATGAAGTGCCACGCGTTGCCGTCGGTCTTCCACTCGGCGACCTGGTCCTGGGTGCCGACGTTCGAGATCGTCGTCGTGCTCCCGTCGAGCGAGCCGCAGCCGCTGTTGTCCGCCTGGGTGCAGGGGCGCGCCTGGTAGGCCCAGCGGTGCAGGACCCACAGCTCGTTGGTGCGCGTGGGGTGGAACTCCAGGTCCGTGGTCTGCACGTTCCGAGTCGGCTCGTGGATCAGCGTGAGGTCGACGGACTGCGCCGTCTGGTCGCCGTAGCCGATCTCGAAGCCGGCCGGCGGCTGGGCGCAGATGCGGTTTCCGTCGCAGAACGGCGTCGCGGCGTCGCAGTCGAGGTTGACCGTGCACTCGAACTCGGGCCCGCCGTCACGGGGGGCGCCGCCGTCGCGCGGGGTCACGATGCTGGTGTCGTCGTCGTCCCCGCCCGCACAGGCGGTCGAGAGCGCGAGCGCGAAGATGGCGCTGGCGCGCAGGGCAAAGCTCAAGGTTCGGTCTGTCATCAGTCCTCCGTCGTCCCGGATGCGAAGCTAGTGGGGACGCTCCGGGTGCGTCCAGTCGAATGTCGCCGGGTCAGGAGCGCAAGCGCCCCGAAGATCAGCCACGCCCAGCGCCCGCGGGGACCGTTCGTGCCGGCGCAGCGGCATCCGTCGGGTTCCTCCGGGGTCGGCGCGGGCGTCGTCGCGCCGGCGTCCGCAAATCCCGCGTCGGGCGTCGCGACGCCGCCGTCCCGCGGGATGGTGCGGTGGGCGACCAGGAGCAGGTTCGGTGCGTACGCGGTGAAGGTCATCCCGCGCGCGTCCTCGAGCCGGATGCGCAGCAGGTAGTCCCCTTCCGGCAGGGCCGACGTGTCCCAGGCGTACGATCCGTCCGCAGCCGCGACCTCGGTCGTGATGACGTCGAGCGCGGACCCGTCGGTGCTCGTGCCGGCCTCCAGGGTGACCGTCGCGGAGCCGTCCGGGTCGAACGCGGACCAGGTGATGGCGTAGGTGTCGTCGGCGATGTCGAACGCATCCGCGGGGCTCGTCAGCACGACGGACGGGGCGACCTCGTCCCCGGCGTGCGCTACGGATACGGGGAAGGGCGAGAAGCGGATCGTGGTCGCGTCGTTGAGGATGTCCGGGTCGCGCGCGATGGACCACAGCCAGTAGGCGCCGGCGGCGACCGTGGAGGTGTCCCACGTGAGCTGGTTGGTGGTGTCGGCGAGGCGGATGTCTGCGGCGATCGGGGCGCCTTCGAGGAACGCCGGACCGCTCCAGATCGGCCAGGGCGGCGGGCGCTCCGTCGTGAAGTAGAAGTCCTGGAAGGCGACGCCGCCCTCGCCGTCGGTGTCGAAGTCGGTCCAGGTGAAGGTGTAGGCGTCGTCGACCACGACGTCGTGGGTTACGGGGTCCAGGATGAAAGCGGCCGCCTCGGCGCCTCCGTGCGCTGCGGCGATCCGCGGCATCATGACCGCGGCGGCGAGGAGCCAGGCTGTCCGTGTGCACGTCACGCGGAAGGTTCAACCTTCCACGAGCGCTGGCATTCCGTCACGTTTGGTTTGCCCCGAATCTCTTCACCGGCAGGGCGTACCGGTCAGCTTGATGAACGTGTCGCCGTCCCGCTCCAAGCGCAGGTCGAGGGTCTCGGCGACCGTCGAGCCCTCCGCGAGCCTCAGGGCGTGACGGATGCGGACGTCGGCCTCGATCGGGCCGGGGCTCATGTAGTCGATCGCGACGCGGGTCGCGGTCGCGGTCACCGTGTAGCGGTTCTCGGCGCGGGTTTGGTCGAAGGTGAAGTCGACCTCGTGGCTCACGATCGTCGCCCCCTCGAGGGCCTCCAGCCAGATCGACCCGAACGCGGCCTTGGAGCCTCCCTGCAGGCGAACGCGACGGAACCCGTCCGCGGGCGAGCGCGCGCCGCAGAACGTCGGGAGGGTCGGCGCGGGCCGCTGGAAGCGGTCGAAGAACAGCTCCTCGGTCGTGCCGTCCGGGTGCGTGAGGAGGACCTGCTCCGCGGAGACCAGCGCGGTGCGGCCGTCTTGTGCGGTGAACAGGCCGCGGTACGTCGGCTCCCCGCAACCGCCGTCGTCGTCGTAGAAGCCCGTGCCGCAGCCGGTGAGCAGGAGCAGGAGCGCAGCGCGCTTCATCGCGAGAACTCCGCGTCGTCGTAGATGAACGTGTCGTCGCAGTCGAAGAGGTGCACGAAGTCCTCGCCCTTGCCGAGCAGGAACAGGCATCGCCCGTCGAGCTCCCCGTCCGCCGTGCGCAGGGCGACGACCTCGACGTCTTGATACAGACAGCTCAGCGCCCAGGCGGTGCTCCCGAAGAACATCGCGAGCGCGACGAAGATCGCGATTCGCATCTTGTCCCTTGTGTACTGCGGTCGATGCGAGGTCGGCGAAGGCATACGGCCATGTGTTGGTGATCGCCGACCCCGGCGCGCGGTTCGACGGCAGGGCGCTCTCGGCACGTGGTTTGCGAAGCCCAACCCGAATGGTCGCCCCCGCCGCAGGATCCGTATCCCCCCGAATCGGCCCCGGAGCCGTCGAACGCGCCCCGCTGCCTCCCCGTAGACCGAGCCGCCCCGACCCGCTGCAGGCCCCGGAGCCGGTGCCGCGGCCCTCCCCCGACGCGATCCGCGTCGAGCCCCTCGGCGGCGCCGCAGCGGAGGCGATCGGGCTGACGCCGCCGCCCCCGCCGGACGTTCGTCACGTCCCGAACGGCGAGGCCGCGAAGATGTTGGAGCACGAGGCCTGGAGCGAGGTCACGCCGGGCGACGGACGAAGCCACGGCGGCTTCGGCGCGGCGGTCGCGATGCCCGAGGACTTCGCGGCGACGAGCGGGCAGTTCCTCATGGACTACAACGGGGCCGGCGACCCGGCCCGCCTCACGTACATCCAGCGCATGGCGGAGATCGGGCGCGCCGAGGGCTTCAACGTGGTCGTCACCGTGCCGAGCGAGGCGGTCGCCGACCAGCTCCGCGCCGCGACGGGGGACGCCGAAAACGTCATCCCCATGATCGGCGAAGGGTACGCGTGGCCCGAGGACAGCCTGCACTTCTACACGGACGGCCGCGCGGTCGTTCCGCGCGACCATGACTACCGAGCGATGACCCTCCCGATCATGTCAGGCCGCGTGGAGCGCTTCGTCGGCGCGGTCCCCGACGACCCGAAGCAGTCGTTCGCCGCGCATCCGGTGCTGCACTACGCGGGCTCCGGCATGACGATCAAGGAGGGGGCCGCCGAACCCTCGGCCGCAGCCGTCGCTGCGCTCGGTGGCGAGGCCCGCCGCGGGACGACGTTCGTCGAGGGCGGCAACATCATCAACGGCATGCGCGACGGGCGTCCGTACGCCGTCGTCGGCGCCGACGCGCTCGCGCGCAACAAGGAGCTCCTCGGCACCGACGAGGCCGGGGTGCGGGCGGCGATGGCGAAGGACCTCGGCGTCGCCCCCGAGGACCTGCACTTCGTCGAGCAGCCGGCCGACTTCCACCTCGACGTCGCGATGGCCCCGTGGGGCGAGGGGCAGATGCTCCTCAACGACGCGCGCGCCGCGGCCGAGGCGCAGATCCAGGCGCAGGGTCTGGATCCGGGGTCGGCGGAGGCCCAGCGGATCCGCACCGAGGGCGCGCGGCGATCCGTGCTCGAGGCGCGCACCGCGGAAGAACTGAAGGCCGCGGGTTTCGAGGTCATCCGTGTGCCGGGGCGCTTCGTCGGGTTCGATTCGAGGGGGCGGTCCCTCGACGTCGCCAACTTCATGAACGGCGAAGCCGGCAGCAACACCCACGGGGAAGCGTACTTCATCACGCAACGCGGCCCGCGCGCCTTCGAAGACGCGTTCCTCACCTCGCTCCCGCAGGACGTCCCCGTGCGCGTCTACTTCGCGATGCCCGACGCCGCGGCGCGGAGCCTGCTCGCGGGCGGCGGCGCGGCGAACTGCACGATCAAACGTCTCCCGGACGGTTGGGGTCACCTGCGTTGAAGAAGGTCCGGTAGGTGCCCCACATGTCCGTCCAGTCGTCGAGGCGCGTCCGGGTGCTCGCCGCCCAGCGGGTGAGCTGAAGTGGCAGCGCCGACTCGAACTGGAACCACATCGAGTCCTCCGTGGTGCGGCGCGGTTCGTCTTCGGCGTCGGTCGAGAGGATGCGGTGCACCGCGCGGTTCCGGACGCCGTGCGGCGTCATGTTCGGCGTGACGAAGACGCCGCCCGCGTAGAACGGCGGGCGGTCGCCGCCGGGGTCCTTGATGATGCCGTTGATCTCGGTCGTCGCGTTGCGGTGGAAGAACGGCGGGCGGAACGTGCCCTCGCTGACGTCCCATCGCGGTGGGAAGAACACGAAGTCGAGGGTGTGCGCGCCGGGTTCGTCGAGCGGGCAGGTCAGCACCGTGAAGATCGACGGGTCGGGGTGATCGAAGCGCGCCGCCGACACCGGGCTGAAGTCGAGGAGGTCGTAGACGTACGGCGTGTAGTTGCCGTGCCACCCGACGACGTCGTGCGGCGCGTAGTCCTGCGTCGCTTCGAAGAGCCGCCCGCCGAACTTGTTCGCGAGGCGGTAGCCGGGGTCGACGCGGTCCTCGTACCAGGCCGTCGGCGCTTTGAAGTGGCGTGGGTCCGTCAGCCCGTTGGCGCCGACCGGGCCGCGCGGTGGGAGCTCGAAGTGGCGCCCGTAGACCTCCGCGACGTACCCGCGCGCGAACCCGTCGACGAGCACCGAAAACCGAATGCCGCGCGGCACGATCGCGATGTGCCCGGGCGGGGCCTCCAACACCCCGAGCTCCGTGAGCAGCGTGAGGCGACCTTCCTGCGGGACGATGAGCAGGTCGCCGTCCGCGTTCGAGAACGCGCGATGGTTCATGCTCCGGTTCGCGGCGTAGAGGTGCACGGCGAACCCGCGGCGGAGTGAGGGGTGCCCGGCGCCGCCGAAGGTGATGAGCCCATCGACGAAGTCGCGCGCCTCCTTCGGCGCGGGGACGGGGCCCCAGCCGGCGAGGTTGGGCTCGGGGGGCGTCGCGAAGTCGGCGGTGACGCCGGTGTGGTCGAGGGGCGCGAACGGCGTGTGCTGCGCGGTCGGGCGCACGCGGTAGGTCCACGTCCTCAGGTTGTGCTCGCGGTCGGCGACGAAGCCGGTGCCGTTGATCTGCTCGGCGTACAGGCCGTAGCGGACGTGGCGCGGGCTGTTCATTCGGCGCGGCACGGCGCCGGGGAGCGCTTCGGTTTCGTGGGCGTTGCCGAAGCCGGACTGGCCTTCGCGAATCGAGCGCCCGGTCAGGAGCTCGGCGGCGGCGATGCGTTGGCGGGCATCGATCTCGTGGGCGTCGCCGGGGGCGTGCAGCACGGTGACGTCGGCGCCGACGCCGCAAAACCAGGTCGCGGTGGCGTCGACGTCGGCGGTGGCGACCCAGCGGTCGTCCTCCGCGACGCCGACCAGCACGCGGGTGCCCTCCGAGGCGCTCAGCGGCCTCGCCGCTGGGCGTCCGACGGAACGTGCCCTCGGCCCGAGCGGAGCGAGGTCCGAAGATGGGGTGCCCTCCGAGGCGCTCAGCGGCCTCGCCGCTGGGGTGCCTTCGTGCTCGCGTTTGGATTCGGCGTAGGCCTCGGGCGGACCGATGCGCGCACCGTTGATCGCGATGACGGCGTCGAGCGGGACCTCCGTGCGGGCCGCGGCTTCGAGGGCGAGGCAGGCCCCCTGCGAGAAGCCGAACAGCACGCGCCGTGCGCGCGGGTTGACGGCCTGAGTGTGCTGGAGCGCGGCTTCGATCCGGGCGACGGCGGCGGCGGTCGCTTCGCCGTAGGGCTCGCGGTAGCCGCATCCGTACCACTGGTTGTCGGTGGCCTGCGGCGCGAGGACGGCGATCTCGTGGCCGCCGATCTCGCGGATGGCGCGGACGATCGCGTCGGCGCAGACGCCGCGGCCGTGGACGCCGACGACGATGGTGTCGGCCTCGCGGAGGTCTCCGTCGATGCTCGTGCCGTCCACTTCGTAGCGTGTGGTTGCGAGCGGGCGGCGCCCCTGGTGCGCGAACACGAGGGCGTCGGGGAGCGGGGCGTCTTGCAAGTTGGCTTGCAGATCGTCCCACGCGACGCCGAGCGTGCGGAGGCTGGTCGGTGCGCCGACGCGTCGGAGGAGGTCGAAGAGCTGCGCTGGGAGATCGACGAGGCCCGCGGCGTCGCGGATGCGCTCGTAGAGCTCGGGCTGGGTCGCGCGGATGCGGTGGACCGTGCCCACGAGGAGCACGGCGTGGAGCGCGGAGTGATCGAGGTCGAAGCGGCCTCCGACGAAGTGCGCGAGTTTGTGGTGTACGCCGAGCTGCCCGGCGTCGAGGACGGCGCCGGCGAGGGAGGCGCCGCGGAGCGCTTCGGCGCGTGCGCCGGCGTGGCGCGGGGACTCGGCGAGCTGCGTGGCGGCGTCGACGATCTCGCGGATGGCGCGGAGCGCGTCGGGATCTTCGGAGCCCGCCTCCAGCGCGCTGATCGGATGTGCGAGCGCGTTGAAGAGGCTCTGCATCGTGAGCTTCGGCGGGAGCGTGGCGGTGAACGCCGGGTCGTAGACGACGAGGTCGGGCCGGACGACGTCGTCGCGGCCGGTCTGTTTGTTCCCTCCGTCCGTGGTGCCCCAGATGTTCGTCATCTCGGAGCCGGCGTAGGTCGTGGGGACGGCGACGAAGAAGAACGAGGCCTCGCGTTTCAGCATCTTCCCGAGGCCGGTCGCCGCGCCCCCGCCGAGGGTGACGACGGCGTCCGGTTGGAAGGTGTCGAGCCGCTCCTTCGCTGCGCGCACCACGTCCGCGGGGACGTGCACGCGGGCGCCGTCGAAGACCTCGATCGTGGCGTCCCCGAGCGCGGCGCGGATCTGTTCTTCGAAGCGCCGGGACGGGTTCGTGATCAGGAGGACGCGCGATCGGTCGGCGAGAGCCTCGGCGAGGACGGCGGCGGCGTTCGTGGTGAATTCGACTCGGCTCATGGTGTCTCCTCAGACCAGCGCTTCGCGCGCGGAGGCAGCGGCCTCGCGGAGCACGGCGAGATGGTGCTTCAACAGCGTCTGCTTCGGGACGCGGCTGGCCAGCGTGCCCACGTTGATGGCGGCGACGACCTCCCCGCTGCGGTTCGTGATCGGCACCGCGATGGACCGTAGGCCCTCTTCGAGCTCCTGGTCGACCACCGCGAAGCCGTCCTTTCGGATCTGCTCGATGGTGCGGAGGAGGTCGCGCTTCTTGGTGAGCGTGCGCGGCGTGTGGGCTTCGAGTCGGCAGCGCCCGAGGCGCTCGGCGAGGTCCTTCGGATCGAGCTGCGCGAGCAACACCCGTCCCATCGAAGTGGTGGCCGCCGGGAGCCGCGAACCGACGCCGAGCCCCACCGACATGATCCGCTGCGTCTGCACGCGCGCGACGTAGACGACGTCGAGGTCGTCCAGGACGGCGACGCTCGACGACTCGTCGAGGGCGTCGCTCACGCGCTCGAGTATCGGCTCCATGATGGACGGGAGCCCGAGCGATGCGAGGTAGGCGAAGCCGAGCTCAAGCACCTTCGGCGTGAGCTGGAAGTGTTTGCCGTCCTGCTTCGCGTAGCCGACCTCGACCAGCGTCAGCAGGAACCGCCGCGCGGCGGCGCGGTCGAAGCCGGTGCGTTCGGCGACCTCGGAGAGCGTCATGCGGCGGTGTTGCGCGTCGAACGCTGCGATGACGCGGAGGCCCTTGGCGAAGGCAGCGACGAAGGTCGTGCTCACGTTGACACCTTTTCTAGCTCGGGTTCACAATACAAACAAGTGTTCGTATGGTGAACAAACACATATCCCTGAAGGAGGCGATCGCGGAGCACGTCCACGACGGCGACGCGGTGGCGCTTGAAGGATTCACGCACCTCATCCCTCACGCGGCGGGCCACGAGCTCGTCCGGCAGGGCCGGCGCGACCTCACGCTGTACCGGATGACCCCGGACGTCGTGTACGACCAGCTGATCGGGATGGGCGCCGCGAAGCGCGTGGTGTTCTCGTGGGGTGGCAACCCCGGCGTCGGATCGCTGCACCGCCTGCGGGACGCGGTGGAGCGCGGTCATCCGCACCCGATCGAGATCGAGGAGCGGAGCCACGCGGACATCGCCAACGCGTACGTCGCGGGCGCGAGCGGGCTGCCGTTCGCGGTGCTGCGCGGGTACGCTGGATCGGATCTGCCGAAGCACAACGATCGGATTCGGACGGTGACCTGTCCGTTCACCGGCGAGGTGCTGACGGCGGTGCCTTCGATTCGACCTGACGTAACGATCATCCACGCCCAGCAGGCGGACCTCGCGGGGAACGTGCAGCTGTGGGGCATCGCGGGCGTGCAGAAGGAAGCGGCGCTCGCGGCGCGGCGTGTGATCGTGACGGTGGAGGAGGTCGTGGAGCGAATCGTCCCGGTGCCGACCGGAGTGATCTTGCCGTCCTGGACGGTGAACGCGGTGGCGCTGGTGCCCGGCGGGGCGCACCCGTCGTACGCGCACGGGTACTCGGAGCGGGACAACCGTTTCTATCAGGCGTGGGATGAGATCTCGCGCGACCGGGATCGGTTCCGGGCGTGGATGGATCGCCACGTGTTGAACACGGCGGACTTCGAAGCCTACCGGAGGAGTTTGGCGGATGGCTGAGTACACCCCCGACGAGATGATGACGATCGCGGCGTCGCGTCGCCTGAAGGACGGCGCGGTGTGTTTCGTGGGGATCGGCCTACCGAGCGCGGCGGCGAACCTCGCGCGGCTGACGCACGCGCCGAAGGTGGTGTTGATCTACGAGTCGGGCACGATCGGCGCGAAGCCTTCGGTGCTCCCGCTCTCGATCGGCGACGGTGAGTTGGCGGAGACCGCCGACGCCGTGGTGCCGACGCACGAGGTCTTCAGGTACTGGCTGCAGGGCGGACGCATCGACGTCGGTTTCCTGGGCGCGGCGCAGATCGATCGATTCGCCAACATCAACACGACGGTGATCGGTGACTATGGCGCGCCGCGCGTGCGGCTGCCGGGCGCGGGCGGCGCGCCGGAGATCGCCGCGCACGCGAAGGAGGTAGTGCTGGTGACGAAGCACTCGCCGCGGACCTTCGTGGAGCGCTTGGACTTCGTGACGACGGTGGGCTTTCACCGCGGTGGCGATTCTCGTGAGGGCTTGGGTGTCACCGGCGCCGGGCCGCGCGCGGTGATCACGGACCTGGGAGTCCTTCAGCCGGATGCCGAGACCCGGGCGCTGGTCCTGACGCACCTGCACCCGGGCGTCTCGGTGGAGGAGGCCCGCGCGAAGACGGCGTGGCCGTTGGCGGTGGCTCCGGATCTCGCGGTGTCACCGGCGCCGACGGAGGCGGAGCTGACCGCGCTGCGCGAGCTGCGCGCGAGGACGGCGGCGGCGCACGGGGCTCCGTGACGCACGGTCGTTGGCTCGAACTGCCCGCCGTCCTTCGCGTCGAGGCGGGAGCGTTGGCACGCGACCTTTGTGTCAGCGCGGCAGGGTCGCTTCCAAGTGCAGCTCCACCGCATCGACGAACGCCCTGACCCTCGGGTGCGGGCGTCCCGCGGGCGGGAACACCGCCTGCACGGGGGCCGGCGTCGTTTGGTACACGCTGCGCGCTCCGAACACCGGGACCAGGCGCCCGCGTTTCACGTCCTCGGCGACCAACCACGTCGCGAGCAGCGCGATCCCGTGTCCGCCGCGCGCGAGCGCGAGGAGCGCCTCGCTGTGGTTCGCGGTGAAGCGCCCGTGCACGCGTGCGCGCACCTCCGCGCCGTCGCGCTCGAACGTCCACACCGCCGCCGCCACGCCGCTGTGACGTAGGCACTCGTGTTTGCCGAGCTGCTCCGGCGAGCGCGGCGTTCCGTGTTTCTTCAGGTAGCCGGGTGAAGCCACGAGCACGCGCCCCGCCCTCGCGATCGTCCGCGCGCGGAACGACGAGTCAACGGGCGTGCCGACGCGGATCGCGACGTCGACGTTGTCGTCGACGAGGTTCACGTAGCGGTCGGAGAACCGGAGCTCCAGATCGATCTCGGGGTGCTGCCGCAAGAACTTCGCCACGAACGGCACGACGTGCCGCTGCCCGAACACCACCGGGACGCTGACCGTCAGGTGACCCCGGATCGTGGTGTCGTTCGTCAGCTCCGCCGTCGTGGCGTCGTAGAGCGCGAGCAGCTCGCGTGCGCGGGTGTAGAAGAGGCGCCCCGCGTCCGTGATTTGCTGTTGGCGCGTCGTACGTTGGATCAGCGTGCACGCGAGCTCGGCCTCGAGCCGCTGGATCCACTTGCTCACGGTCGACTGCTCCACGCGGAGCGCCCTCGCCGCGCGGGAGAAGCTGCCGGTGTCGACGACGCGGACGAACGCGTTCATCGCTTCGATGCGGTCCATGACGCCTATTCCATATCAGCATCAATGATAGGCCAAGTCTGGTGTCGATACCGGATCCTGGAATGAGCCACGCTCCCCCCATGACGAAGATTGCAGTGCTCGGGTTGGGCGCGATGGGTTCACGGATGGCGGCGCGCCTGGTCGCCGCCGGTCACACGGTCACGGTGTACAACCGAACGCCTCGGGAGCTCGACGGCGCGACCGCCGCAGCGACGCCCGCGGAGGCCGTCGCCGACGCGGAGGTGGTCCTGTCGATGGTCCGCGACGACGCCGCTTCGCGCGAGGTCTGGCTCGGCGAAGCCGGCGCGCTCGCGGCGATGCCCGCCGACGCGGTCGCGGTCGAGCACAGCACGTTGTCGCTCGCGGGGGTCGTGGAGCTGGCCTCCGCGTTCGTGGAGCGCGCGTTCGTCGAGGCCCCCGTCGTCGGCACGCGACCGCACGCCGAAGGCGGCCAGTTGACCGTCCTCGCAGGCGGCGAGTCGGCGCACCTCGAGCGCGTGCGCCCGCTCCTCGACGTGCTCGCGACGAAGGTCGTCCACCTTGGACCGGTCGGCGCCGGCGCGCGCGCGAAGCTCGTCGTCAACGCGGCGTTCGCCGCGCAGGCGGCGCTGTGGTCGGAGCTGATCGGCGTGCTCGCGCGACAGGGTGTCACGACGGGCGAAGCCGTCGAGCTGCTGGCGGACCTCCCGGTCACGAGCCCGGCCGCCGCAAACGTCATGCGCGCCGTCGCCGCGGCGAAGTTCGCGCCGATGTTCCCGGTCGAGCTCGTCGCCAAGGACCTCGGCTACGCGTGTGCGATGGCGAAGGGCGCCGAGGCCCCGCTCCTCCGCGCTACCCGCGCCGCGTACGATCTGGCGGTCGACGCGGGGTACGGCGAAGAGAACATCAACGCGATCGCGAAGCTCTACGTCTGAATGCGTACGGCCGTCGGGCCTTCGGTCGCCGGCCCGGCCGTCGAAAACCACCGCCGCTCGTCGGGTGGCGCTGCGTCGCCGGCCGGTGCTCGCGCCGCGACGAACCGTTCTGGCTCACTCGGCGACCCCCACGATCGTCGCGGCGACGCCCGTCACCTCGAGCCCGATCGAGTACCCGTCCGCGATCGCCTCGTGGCCTACGCAGCTCGCCGGGTTCGCCGCGTCGAGGGGCGGTGCTTGGTTGGCGCACATCGGCGAACAGAACCCGTCGGGGAGCGCGTCGCAGCAGACGTCGAGTTTCCCGTCGCCGTCGCCGTCCACGACACACTCCGCGCCGTCGCCGTCGAGGTCGATGTCCGGCTGTCCGCCGAGGGTCTGGGCGACGAAGTCCAGGAGCGTCGGGTCGAAGATGGGCGCCGGACAACGCGCGCTCACGGTCTTGCAGAACGGCTCCTCCAGCGCGAAGAGCGCCTCGGCCGGGACGGCACCTCCGAGGACGCCGTTTGCGAACGTGTCCCGGTCGAGATCGAACGCCACCCGCACTTCGCGGAACGGGAGCGCGGGCCGTTGCATCAGGCTCAGCGACATCGTGATCGCGGCGTCGAACGGAACCTCCGTGGCGAGCCGGCCGTCACGGATCTTCGCGGGGACCCGCGTTCGTGCGAGGCCGTCGGCGGTGAGCGAGGCGCGGTCCAGGAGGAGCCGTCCCGCGCCGTCGAAGTTATTGGTGCGGTCGTCGTCGACGTCCAGGCCTCGGTAGACGGCCAAGGTCACGGCTTCGTCGTCCCCCGCGAAGCCCTCGTCGATCCCGAGCACCTCGAAGAGGAGGACGTCGTGTGAGAACTGCACCCCGGACTGCAGCGTGGGGTTGGCGAAGCGCCCGAGCCCGGTGAGCGCGTTGTCCACGCAGTCGGGTTGGCACCGCTCGTCGACGTCGAAGCCGACCTCCGGCTCGCCGATCGCCAAGGTGTCGACCACGTACACCCGTCCGCTGCCCGGCGGGTCGTCCCGTCCGCCGTCGTCGACCGGCGGAGCGCAGCCCCCTGGCACGTCGCACATTTCGAGCGCCGTCAGGGGCTCCGTGCCGCAAGCGGCGCCCATGAGAACAAGCCATGCGAGGACCCAGCGATGCACGCCCATGGGTCGCCGGGCGCGGCCCCGACCTTCATGATTTTTCGCGCCGGGACTCGCGTTGACCGTCGTCCCCACCCCGGAGTACGGGGCCGCGATGCAGTACGAAGCCCTCGCGGAACGGGTCCTCGGCGGAGAACGAATCACACGCGCCGAAGCGACCGACCTGCTGAAGAGCCCCGACGAAGACCTGCTCCTGTTGCTCCACGCGGCGTCGCGGGTGCGGCGCCACCACCACGGCACGCTCGTGAAGGTGCACGTCCTCCAGAACGCCAAGAGCGACGCGTGCCCCGAGGACTGTGGCTTCTGCAGTCAGTCGACGAAATTCGAAACGCAGGTCGACACGTACGCAATGCAATCCGCAGAGACCCTCGTGACGGCAGCGCGTCGCGCGGTACGGGCCGGCGCGTCCACGTATTGCATGGTCACCGCGACAAGGGGGCCCTCGGCGAAGGAGCTGAGGGAAATCTGCGACGCGGTCCAAACGATCCGCTCTGAATTTCCCACGCTCGGCATCTGCACTTCCCTGGGCCTGCTCAAACCCGGCCAGGCCGAGGCGCTCGCCGACGCGGGGGTCACCCGTTACAACCACAACCTCGAGACGTCGCAGCGCTTCTTCGGCGAGGTCGTCAGCACCCACCAGTACGAGGACCGCCTCACCACCGTTCAGTCCGCGCGGGCCGCCGGCCTCGAAGCGTGCTCCGGCGGAATCGTCGGGATGGGCGAGACGATCGAGGACCGCGTCGAGCTCGCCTTCGCGCTCTCGGAGCTCGGCGTCGAATCGGTGCCGGTGAACTTCCTCGACCCGCGCCCTGGTACGCCGCTGCAACAAGCGAAGCGCCTCAGCCCGAACGACGCGCTACGCACGCTCGCGATGTTCCGCTTCGTGCACCCGTCGCAGGACCTCCGCGCCGCCGGCGGTCGCGAGGTCACGCTCGGGAGCCTGCAGCCCCTCGCCCTGCACGTCGCCAACTCGATCTTCGCCAACGGCTACCTCACCACCCTCGGCCAAGGCGAAGACGCCGACTTCCGAATGATCCGCGAGAGCGGCTTCGAAGGCCGACGCGATGGCTGACCAAAAGCAGCTCGAGGAGGCGCACCCCCGGGAGGGGGAAAGCCGACGAGGTGCCCAGGGGACGCGGCGAAGCCGCGTCGACGGCCGGGTGCTCGAGGAGGCGCACCCCCGGGAGGGGGAAAGCCGACGAGGTGCCCAGGGGACGCGGCGAAGCCGCGTCGACGGCCGGGTACTCGAGGAGGCGTCCCCCCGGGAGGGGGAAAGCCGACGAGGTGCCCAGGGGACGCGGCGAAGCCGCGTCGACGGCCGGGTACTCGAGGAGGCGCCCCCCCGGGAGGGGGAAAGCCGACGAGGTGCCCAGGGGGCGCGGCGAAGCCGCGTCGACGGCCGGGTACTCGAGGCCTGGGACGACGCCCACCTCTGGCACCCCTTCACGCCGCACGCCGTCTACCGCGACGAGCAGCCGCTCCTGATCGAACGCGGCGAAGGCCACGACCTGATCGACGTCGACGGCAACCGCTACCTCGATGGTGTCGCTTCGATCTGGTGCAACACCTTCGGCCACCGGCACGACAAGATCGACGCCGCGATCCGCGCGCAGCTCGATCGCATCGCGCACGCGACGCTGCTCGGCCACGCGACGGTGCCGTCGGTTCAGCTCGCGAAGCGCCTCGCGGACCTCGCGCCCGATCCGCTGACGAAGGTCTTCTACTCCGACAACGGCAGCACCGCCGTCGAGATCGCGCTGAAGATGACCTACCAGTATTGGCAGCAGGTCGGCGAAACGAAGCGCACGCGGTTCCTCGCGTTCGACGCCGCATACAACGGCGACACGATCGGCGCGGTGTCGGTCGGCGGCATCGACCTCTTCCACCGCATCTTCCACCCGATGCTCTTCGACGTGCTCCGCGCGCCGTCCCCGTACGGCCAGCCGGAAGCGTCGCTCACCGCGCTCGCGGAGCTGTTCGATCGTCACGAAGGGGAGATCGGCGCGCTCGTCATCGAGCCCGGCTTCCAGGGCGCCGGCGGCATCCTCCCGCTCCCGAACGGCTTCCTCGCCGAAGCGGTGCAGATCGCGAAGAACCACGGCACGCTCGTGGTGTTCGACGAGGTCGCGGTCGGGATGGGGCGCTCCGGCGCGATGTTCTGCTGCGAACGCGAAGGCGTTACGCCCGACTTCCTCTGCATCGCGAAGGGACTCACCGCGGGTTACCTGCCGCTCGCGGCGACGCTGACGACGCAGACGGTGTTCGATGCGTTCGTCGCGCCGCCGGGCGACAAGAAGACGTTCTTCCACGGCCACACGTACACCGGGAACGCGCTGGGCTGCGCTGCGGCGCTCGCGACGCTCGACGTGTTCGAGCAGGAGGGCGTGCTCGACGCGCTCCCCGCGAAGGTCGAGCACCTCGCGTCCGCGGCGCGTCGCCTCGCCGGTAAGCCGGGTGTGCAGGACGTTCGGAGCTACGGGCTCGCGGCGGGGATCGAGCTGGGGCGGCCCGACGGGCCCTTCGACCCCAACGACCGCACCGGCATCCGTGTGTGTCTGCGCGCGCGCGACAAGGGGGTGTTCCTGCGCCCGCTGGGGGACGTGCTCGTGATCATGCCGCCGCTCACCGTCTCCACGGAGGAGATCGACCGCATCGTCGACGCCATCGCGTACGGCCTCGAATCCGTGGAAGATGGCGGGTGAAACAGACGCGGGGGTGAGCCATGACGGTGGTGTTGGTGATCGGAACGGACACGGAGGTCGGCAAGACGTACGTCGCGTGCCGCGCGGTGGAGGCGCTCGTCGCGGACGGGCACGACGTGGTCGCCGTGAAGCCGGTCGAGTCCGGGTGCGGCAGTGAGCTCCCCGAAGATGGGACGCAGCTCGCGCACGCCGCACGTCAGGCGGCGCCGACCGCGGCGCTTCAGCGGTTGAAGACTCCGGTCACCCCCGCGCTCGCCGCGGAGCAAGAAGACGTCCCGCTCGATCCGGAGCGGTGGTGTCAGACGATCCGCGCGCTCGAGGAGAAACACGACATCGTCGTGGTGGAGAGCGCGGGCGGCGTGCTGTCGCCGATGACGTGGACGTACAACGCGATCGACCTCGCGGTGCAGCTCTCCGCGAAGACGATCGTCGTCGCGGCGAATCGGCTCGGGGCGATCAACCACACGCTCCTGACGCTGCGCGCGCTCGACACCGCGCGCATCAACACCCTCGGCGTCGTGTTGAGCGACACCGACGAGGACAGCGTCGCGACCGACACGAACCTCGAAGTCCTCCGACGCCTCGACCCGCGGCCCATGGTCTCGGTGCGTCGCGACGGCGACGCGCGCGCCGTCGCGCACTGGATGGCGGAGGCGTGAGCCTCCCCGCTCGGCAGCGCCCGCGCTTCGTCGACGAGGCGTTGGCCGAGCTGCAGGCCGCGGGGCACCTGCGGGATGTTCGCGCGGTGCGGCCCGACGGCCCCGTGGCGTTCGTGGTCGACGGGCGACGCGTCCTGTCGTTCGCGAGCAACGACTACCTCGGCCTGTCGTCCCACCCTGCGATCCGCGAAGCGGCCGCCGCGGCGGTGCTCGAGCACGGGCTCGGGCCGCGTGCGTCGGCGCTGATCTGCGGACACACGACCGAGCACGAGGCGCTCGAAGCCGAGCTCGCGGCGTTCGTCGCGCAGCCCGCCGCGATGCTCACGCCGACCGGGTACGCCGCGAACCTCGCGGTGCTCGACGCGTTCGCGGGCGAGGACCTCCACGTGTTCTCCGATGCGTTGAACCACGCGTCGATCGTCGACGGGTGCGCTCGCGCGAAGCGTCGCGGGGCGCGGGTAGAGATCTATCGGCACGCCGACGTCGAAGACCTCGAGCGGCGCCTCCTCGCCTCGGACCGCGCGCGGTTGTTGGTGGTGACCGAGACGGTGTTCAGCATGGACGGCGACGTCGCGCCGCTCGCCGCGATCGCGGCGTTGAAGGCGCGCCGGGACTTCACGCTCGTCACCGACGAAGGCCACGCGACGCTGCTGTTCGGCGCACGCGGCGCGGGGATCGCAGAGGCGCAGGGCGTCGCGGTGGACGTCCACGTCGGCACCGCGAGCAAGGCGTTCGGCGCGGTCGGTGGGTTCGTCGCCGCCGACGAAGCGACGGTGCGACTGCTGAGGAACCGCGGGCGCGCGTACGTGTTCTCGACGGCGATGCCACTGCCGATCGTCGCGGCGATCCGCGCGGCGCTTCGGCTCGATCGTACGGAGCTGCGCGCCCGCCTCGGCGCCAACGTCGCGCGTCTCGCGGTCCACCTCGATCGTGAGCTCGTCGGGCCCATCGTCCCGGTGATCATCGGCGCTCCGGACGCGACGATCCGCGAGCGTGAGCGTCTGTTCGAAGCGGGCGTCCTCGTCGCGGGCGTGCGGCCGCCGACGGTGCCCGAGGGGACCTCGCGGCTGCGCGTGACGCTCTCGGCGGCGCATTCTTCTGAGGATGTGGATCGGCTCGCCGTGCTTTTGGGTGACCGCTAGCGGATGGGCGTTGCTCCGTCTGGGGTGAACAGGGAGACGGGAGCGCGGGAGGTGCCGACGCTTCGCTCTCGTCATCGAGGTGGCGCGTGACCTCGGCGTGTGTGGGGTGGGGTTGAGTCTTCGTTGAACGGCGGCGGCTGGGCACGGCCCCTTCTGCGCTCCCGTCTCCTGTTCATCCATCAGGTCAGCGCTGTCGCGTAGGCCGTCAGCACGTGCGCGCTCCGTCTGGGTGAACAGGGAGACGGTGAGTTCGGGAGATTCCGACGCTTCGCTCCTGTCATCGATGCATCGCGTGACCTCGGCGCGAACCCAATGAGTTGGCGTTGAATTCTCGTCGAACGGTGGCGTCTGGGCACGGCCCCTCCCGCGCTCCCGTCTCCTGTGTCCCTTTCAGGTCACGGTCGGCGTGTAGCTCGTCAGCGCGCTCATGTAGTTCGCGCGCTCGTAGGCGTTCGGGTCCTGGATCGACCGCTGCGCCACGCTCCCCTTGAGCTGTTCCACCGACGCATACTCGCGCTCCTCCATCCACGCGCGCACGCCGCTCAGCAGGCGCTCCGCGTGGCCCGGGCCGTTGCGCAGCAGCGCCGAAGCCAGGCACACCGCGTCCGCGCCGGCGAGGAGGAGCTTCAGCACGTCTTCGCTCGTGTGCGCGCCGGTCGTCGCGGCGATCGAGGCCTGCACGTGGTGGCGCAGGATCGCGATCCACCGCAGCGGCAGCCGCACCTCCGCCGGGGTGCTCAGCTGCACGTGCGGGGTGACCGTCAGCGTCTCGAGGTCGATGTCCGGCTGCATGAAGCGGTTGAACATCACGATGCCGTGCGCGCCGGCCTCCACCAGCCGCATCGCCATGTTCGCCGGTGCGCTGAAGAACGGCGACATCTTCACCGTGAGCGGGATCGAGATCTTCGACGCGAGTGTCTCCACCAGGTGGACGTACCGGGCCTCGACGTGCGCGCTCGTCTCCGTCGGATCCGCGGGTACGAAGTACACGTTGAGCTCGATCGCGTCGGCGCCCGCGTCCTCCATCAACTTCGCGTACGCGAGCCAGCCGCCCGTCGTCGTGCCGTTCAGGCTCGCGATCACCGGCACCGACAGCGCACGCTTCGCGTCGGTGATCAGCTGCAGCTGCTTCTCGCTCCGTGACACCGTCGCCGGGAGCTCCGGGAAGTAGCCGGACATCGCCTCCGCGAACGCCTCCGAGCCGAGGTTGTCGAGCGCGTACGCCTCCATCTGCTCGTGCTCGATCTGCTCCTCGAACAGCGACGGCAACACCACCGCCGAGACGCCCGCCTCCTCCAGGCGTCGCAGCGTCTCGACGTGCCCCGTCAACGGCGACGCCGACGCGACGATCGGGTTCGCGAGCTCCAGGCCCAGGTAGCGCGTGCTGAGGTCGATCATGCCTTGTTCTCCTCGTTCGCCACGGGGTGGCGCTCCACGCCGGCGAGCTGCTCGTAGTAGCTCCAGCGTTCGTCGATGTCGCGCTGCGCGAGCTGCGCGAGGTGCGTCGCGCGCTCCGGATCCGTGCGAGCCAGCATCGCGAAACGCGCCTCCTTCTCCGCGAACACCTTGAACGGGAGCGACGGTCGTTTGCTGTCGAGCGCAAACGGGTGCCCGTCGTCCGCGCGCCGCGGGTCGAAGCGGTACAGCGGCCAGTACCCGCTCTTCGTCGCGTCGCGCTGGTGCGTCATGGACTGCGCCATGTCGATGCCGTGCGCGATGCACGTGCTGTACGCGATGATCAGCGACGGTCCCGGATAGGCCGCCGCCTCCGCGAACGCCTTCAGCGTCTGCTTCGGGCTCGCGCCCAGCGCGATCTGCGCGACGTACACGTTGCCGTACGCCATCGCGATCATCCCGAGGTCCTTCTTGCCGATCTCCTTCCCCGCCGCCGCGAACTTCGCGACCGCGGCGCGCGGCGTCGCCTTCGACGCCTGCCCACCCGTGTTCGAGTAGACCTCGGTGTCGAGGACGAGCACGTTGATGTCGAGCCCCGACGCGAGCGCGTGGTCCACGCCGCCGAAGCCGATGTCGTAAGCCCACCCGTCACCGCCGACGATCCACACCGACCGCGGCTCGAGGTGATCCGCGACGCTCTCCAACCGGCGCGCCCGTTCGTCGTCGAGCTTCGAGAGCGCGGCCTTCAGCTTCGCGATGCGCTCGCGCTGCGCGATGATCTCGGCCTCGCCCGCCGACCGGGAAGACAGCACCGTGTCCACGAGGTCCGCGTCGAGCCGATCCCGCAGCCGCCACAACAACCCCTCCGCGAGGCGCGTCTGCGCGTCGACGGCGAGCCGCATCCCGAGCCCGAACTCGGCGTTGTCCTCGAAGAGGCTGTTGGACCACGCGGGCCCTCGGCCCTCCGCGTTCCTCGTCCACGGCGTCGTGGGGAGGTTGCCGCCGAAGATCGAAGAACACCCCGTTGCATTCGCGACGATCAAACGGTCGCCGAACATCTGCGTGAGGAGCTTGAGGTAGGGCGTCTCGCCGCACCCCGCGCACGCGCCCGAGTACTCGAACAACGGCTGCGCGATCTGCGATCCCTTCACCGACAGCAGGTCGAGCGAGGGCCTCGGCGCCTCGGGGATGTCCAAGAAGAACTCGTAGTTGTCGCGCTCCTGTTCGAGGTGCTCGCGTTTGTCGGCCATGTTGATCGCCTTGTGTTTGACGATCTCTTTGCTCTTCGCCGGGCACACGTCGACGCAGACGCCGCACCCCGTGCAGTCGTCCGGCGCGACCTGGATGGTCATCACCTCGCCCGCGCGGTCCTTCCCCTTGTAGTCGTGGGTGCGGAACCCGTCGGGCGCTTCCCGCGCGACGTCGGGGTCGAACGACTTCAGACGAATCGCCGCGTGCGGGCACACGAGCGGGCAGAGGCCACACTGCGTGCAGACGTCGGGGTCCCAGATCGGAATCGTCTCCGCGATGCTCCGCTTCTCGTACTGCGCCGTGCCCGTCGGGAACGTGCCGTCGACCGGCATCGCCGACACCGGGAGCTGATCGCCGCGCCCCTCGAGGATCATCGCCGTGACGCGCGCGACGAAGTCCGGCACACGGTGCGGGACGGTCGCGCGGCGGTGGCGATGCCCCTCGGCCTTCGCCGGGACCTCGACGCGTTCGAGCGCATCGACGGCGGCGTCGATCGCCGCGAGGTTCTTCGCCACGACGACCGGGCCGCGCTTCGCGTACGTCTTCTCGGTCGCGTCGCGCACCGCGCGTAGGCCCGCGTCGCCCGGGAGCACCTTCGCGAGCGCGAAGAAACACGTCTGCATCACGGTGTTGATGCGTCCGCGCAGCCCGGCCTCCAACGCGATGCGGCTCGCGTCGATCGTGTAGACGGCCAGCTTCTTGTCGATGATCTGCTGCTGCGCTTCGACCGGGATGTGATCCCAAACCTCGCTGCCAGGGTACGGGCTGTTGAGGAGCAGCGTCGCGCCGTCCGCCGCGCGCGACAGCACGTCCATCTTCTCGAGGAACCCGAACTGATGGCACCCGACGAAGCGGGCCTGCTCGACGAGGTACGTCGCGTGAATCGGACGCGGTGCGAAGCGCAGATGCGACACGGTGATCGCGCCGGACTTCTTCGAGTCGTAGACGAAGTAGCCTTGCGCGTGCTGGTCGGTGTGCTCGCCGATGATCTTCACCGTGTTCTTGCTCGCGCCGACGGTGCCGTCGCTACCGAGCCCGAAGAACACCGCCGCGTAGACGTCGTCCGGCTCCGCGGCGGGCGTCGCGTCCCACTCCACGCTCTTGTGCGTGACGTCGTCGCGGATACCGATCGTGAAGTCGTGTTTCGGTCGCGACGCCAAGACCGCTTCGACCATCGCCGGGGTGAGCTCCTTGGAAGACAGCCCGTAGCGACCGCCCGCCACGGTAGGGGGATCGTCGAGTGCCGCGACGGTCGCGGCGACGTCGAGGTAGAGCGGCTCGCCGGGGGCGCCGGGCTCTTTCGTGCGATCGAGGACGGAGATGCGGCGCGTGGTCGACGGCAACGCCGCGAGGAACGCCGTGCGATCGAACGGTCGGTAGAGGCGCACGGTCACGAGCCCGACCTTCTCCCCGCGCGCGGTCGCGTGGGCGATCGCGGCCTCGGCGGCGCCGGTGCCCGAGCCCATCATCACGACCACGTGCTCGGCGTCCGGGTCACCGGCGTAGTCGAACAGGCCGTAGCGCCGACCGGTGCGCTCCGCGAAACGATCGAACGCACGGCGTACGATCTCGGGGGTGGCTTCGTAGAACGGGTTGGCCGCTTCGCGCGCTTGGAAGAAGACGTCCGGGTTCTGCGCGGTGCCGCGCAGGACGGGGGCGTTCGGCGTGAGCGCCCGCGCGCGGTGGGCGGCGACCAGCGCGTCGTCGATCAGCGCGGACAGATCGTCGTCGTCGAGGACCGCGATCTTGTTCACTTCGTGCGACGTCCGGAAGCCGTCGAAGAAGTGCAGGAAGGGGACGCGCGCTTCGAGCGTCGCGGACTGCGCGACGAGCGCGAAGTCGTGCGCCTCTTGCACGGAGCCGGAGCACAGCATCGCGAAGCCCGTGCTGCGGGCGGCCATGACGTCGCTGTGATCGCCGAAGATCGACAACGCGTGGGTCGCGACGGAGCGCGCCGCGACGTGGATGACGGCCGGGGTGAGCTCACCGGCGATCTTGAAGAGGTTGGGGATCATCAGCAGGAGCCCCTGCGACGCGGTGAAGGTCGTGGTGAGGGCGCCCGCCTGGAGGGATCCGTGCACGGCGCCGGCCGCGCCGCCCTCGCTCTGCATCTCGATGACACGCGGGACCTCGCCCCACAGGTTGGTACGCTTCGCCGCGCTCCACGCGTCCGCGTGTTCGCCCATCGGGGACGCGGGGGTGATGGGATAGATCGCGATGACGTCGTTCACCGCGTGCGCGACGCGCGCCACGGCTTCGTTGCCGTCCAGGGTGACGTGCCGAGTAGCCATCCCCCCTCCGCGAGCAACTTCGGTGCCTGCCGCAGTCGGTGACGTGATCCGCCCTGCGGCGTTTCCGGGACGTAACGAAGGCCGGCCCGAGCCCTACCGACTCGCTACGTCATTGACGCTCGCGTCCGCCAACGGATGCGCTACAGTGTCGGCGATGACGCAAAAGTGCCCGACCTGCGAAGCCCCCGTGCCCGCGGCAGCGGAGCACCGACCGTTCTGCTCGGCGCGCTGCAAGGACGTCGATCTCGGCAAGTGGTTCGGCGAAGAGTTCGTCGTCTCGCGGCCGATGAACCTCGACGAGGTCCAGCAGGTCTACGACGACGAGGGTCAGCCCCGGCACGACCCCTAGGCGGGCGCCGCATTTCTCGTAACGGATCGCAGCGTGGCGCATCCAACGGTCATGCCGCAGCTTCCAGCCCTCCCCGCCGAAGAGACAGCGTCCGATCGCGAGATCGTCGCGCGTATCGTCGCCGGCCGCCCGGCCGAGTTCGCGATCCTGATGCGCCGCTACAACCAGCGGGTATTTCGCTCGATTCGTTCCATTGCGACCTCCGACGCGGAAGCCGAGGACATCGTCCAGCAGGCGTACGTCTCTGCGTTCGCGAAGCTGTCGCAGTTTCGCGGGGACGCTCGGTTCTCGACGTGGCTCACGCGTATCGCGATCAACGAGGCGCTCCAGCGTCGGCGGCGTGAGCGACCGTTCGAAGTCATCGAAGGTGAGGCGGATCCGACGACCCCGGAGGCGGAAGTGTATCGAGCCGAAGTCGCGAAGCTCCTCGAGGTCTACGTGGACGGGATGCCAGAGTCGCTCCGCACCGTCTTCGTGCTCCGGGACGTCGAGGAGATGTCTACGGCCCAGACCGCCGACTGCCTCGGTCTCTCGGAGGAGGCCGTGCGGGTACGACTCCACCGCGGTCGTCGGCTGCTCCGGGAGCGGCTCTCGGGGGTGCTCGAGGCGGCGCCGCACGCGTTCCGTTTCGACGGGGAACGCTGCGATCGAATCGTCGCCGCCGTCGCACGGCAGCTCGGATTCTCGTAACGCTTCGTGACCGTCGCGCATCCGACGCGCGGAGGTTTCACGAAACGATGAACAAACTGACTCTGCTTCTCTCTATCCTCGCTTGCGCCGCGTGCGGGTCGACGACCCAAACCACGACCGACGCACCGACGATGATCCAGCGCGGCGCTGCGTTGTACGGCGAGGAGTGCGCGCATTGCCACGGCGACGGCGGCCAAGGCACCGACCGCGGACCTCGCGTCGTGGGCGAGGGGGCCCTTCCGTACGCGCCGCGCGCGGATTCTCAACGCGACATCAACTTCCGGACGGCCCTCGACGTGTTCACCTGGGTGAAGCGGACGATGCCCGGCGAAGACCCCGGGAGCCTGACGGACGAAGAGTACCTTGCGATCATGGCGTTTGCGCTCGATGCCAACGGGGTGAAGTTGTCGGCCCCCCTCGACGCCGCGACGGCCGAGGCCATCGTCCTCCATGCGTCGCCGTAGCTTGGACGTCCGTCAGAAGACGAGTAGCTCCTCGCCGTCCTCCATGACACACGCGCCGTCGTTCGGGTTGCCGCCGGTGCGGATGACCTCGTCGGACGAGGGCTCGCGGTAGACGCCCGTCAGCTCGATGTCGACCATGCGGCGGACGGCGGCGTCCAGCTTGGTGACGAAGTAACACGGGACCGTCGGCTCCTTGTGGGCGCCGCCGACGCCGGAGTCGTCGGTGATGAAGATGTAGCGCCCGCCGGTGTACTGCGCTGCGCCGCGCATCGAGCGTTCGGTGCGCTCGTCGGCGCCGCTCGCGGCGACCGGGTAGATGTGGATGTCGTTCTCGCGCGCGCCGTGGATCGCGCGGGTGAGGCGGTCGCTGTCTTCGCGGTGGTGCGGCGCGTCCGCGATCCAGAAGATCATCCGCGCTACGCTGCCCTTGCGCCACTCGAGCTTCAGCGCGTCTTCGAGTCCGCGGTCGGGGGCCTCCGGGTAGTCGCCGCCGCCCGTCGTGGCTTGCTCGTCGATCGTGCGTTGGAACTCGGCCGTGTCGGCGGTGAAGTCGGTGACGTCGGTGACGAACGCTTCGCCTTCGTCGCCGTAGGCCACGAGCGCGTAGCGCGGGTCGGCGTTCGGGTTGTTGCGTTCGATCTGCTCCGCGAGCGCCGCGAACTCCGCGCGCAGGTAGTCGAGCTCGTCCCACATGCTGCCGGTCGTATCGAGCACGAACGCGATGTCGAGGCGGTCGCGTTTGCCGCGCTGGGCCCAGTGCCGGTTCGCTTCGTCGCGCTGGGCCTGGGAGATGTCGGGCAGGCCGTCGAGGTTGGCGGTCTTGTCGACGTACGCGTCGAACGTCGCGTAGTTGAAGTTGTCGTCCCACACGCCGGCCGTGAGTGTGCCGGCTTCGATGGTACCTGCGCCGGGGCCTGGGCCCGTGCTGACGCCGTCGCCCGAGGCGAGGTCGGCGGCGGCGCAGGCGGTGAGGAAGGAGAGGAAGATCGGCGTCGTTTGTTTCAGCATCGGCGGGAGGGGATAGCAGCGATCGTGCCGACCCCGATCGACGCGCTCGGGGCGCCCTCCGCCGGACACCGATGTCAGCCCGTGACAGGCGTGTCAGACGTCGGGCTTCGTGACCTTGCCGCTCGCGTCCTTCGCGAAGCGGCCCTCGTTCTCGGGGTGGACCGGGTCGTTCCGCTTCCACGGCCAGCCGCCGAACTGCGTGCGCTGGTAGTCACGGAACGCCTGCGCGATCTCTTCGCGGGTGTTCATCACGAACGGGCCGTGCTGCACGACGGGCTCGCCGATCGGGCGGCCCTGGAGCAGGAGCAGCTCCGATTCGTGGTGGCCGTTGACGATCTCGACGTCCGCGTCGCCCTTCAGGAACACACCGACGGGCGGCGTCACGCGCTCGCCGGCGATCGTGAGGTCCACGCCGCTGAACGGGTACAGCGTGCGGTTCACCCCCTTCGGTCCGGCGGGGAGCGTCCACTTCGCGCCGGCTTCGAGTTTGATCGTCGCGATGACCACGTCCGCGTTCGGCTGCGACGCCCATGACTCGGGCGGCGGCGTCGGCGGCTTCGGCAGCCCCGCGAGCTGACCGGCGTACGCGCGCAGGTGGATCTTCTTGCCGGCGTCGTCCTTCTCCCAGCCGTGCGGGATCGTCGGCCCCCACAGCATCTTGAAGTGCGGCTTCGCCATCTTGTTCTTCGCCGGGAGGTTCAACCAGATCTGGAACAGCTCGCAGTGGTTGGGGGCGTCCTGGTTCAGGCACGGGAACATCTCGGAGTGCACGATGCCGGCGCCCGCCGTCATCCACTGCACGTCGCCCTGGCCGTAGCGCCCGGCCGCGCCGAGGGAGTCACAGTGATCGACGAGCCCGTCACGCACCACCGTCACGGTCTCGAAGCCGCGGTGCGGGTGCGACGGGAACCCGGGCACGACGTCGCCGTGGTACATGCGCCAACCGTCGATCCCCTCGAAGTCCATCCCGATGTTACGCCCCTTCAGGGACGCGTCCGGACCGAGCTGTGGGTTGCCCTTCGGGTAGGCGTCGTCGTGGTGGACGCAGAAGAGGAACGGGTCCTGCGTCTCCCAGACGAACTGGAGTTGGGCGATGCGGAGGATGGGTCCGGCCATGACCCGACCCTAACAAACGAGCGCCGAAGAAGGTTCCCGGGGGCTACGCGAGGTCGATGCCGTCGTCGTCGCGGGCCTTTTGGTGCACCAGCTTCGGCGGGGCGCCGGGCGCGTACAGCATCCAGGCGGCCGGGTTCGCGGCCTGCGGGTGATCCGCCGGGAGCGAGGCGACGGCGCGATCCTGCGTCGCGCCGACCAGGGCCTCGGCGAGGGCCGCGTCGGTGTCGATGCCGTTGGTGCGGTCCGGGTCGATGTAGAGGGTGAGCTTCGTGCTGAAGCTCCCGGGCATCTTCTCCAGCTCGTAGCGCACGGCCGACTCGCCGACGTCGGTGCGCAGCTCGGCGATGTCGTTTGCGTCGAGCGCGAAGAGCGGGGCGAGCAGCGACTTCACGTCGGCGACGTCGGCGGCGAGCGCGACCTCCAGGATTTCGCGTTGCTTCACGGTGGGCGTCCTCATGTGCATCGTAGCGTCCTCAGTTCAATCCCAGAAGTCGCGCGGCGAGCTCGCGGGTCGCCTGCGGGATGCCCATCCCGTCCAGGGCTTGCTGCGCGCCCTCCAGGCTCCCGGCGCGTTTGATCTCTTGGATCGCCTTGAAGCCGCCGCGGTCGAGCTGGTGGAAGCCGGGGCCTTCGACCGGGAAGAGCGTCCCGTCGTGCGCGCCGTAGGTGCGGCCGTTGATCGTGATGCGGTCGCCGTCGATCACACCCTCGCCGCGCCGGATCGCCGCGACGTCGTCGGCGACGAGCTGCGGGTTCTCGACCACCGTGTTGGTGCCCTTCGTCCACGACTTCGGACCGATGCGATCCACGAAATGGCGCGCCGCGTTCGGTGCGCGTAGCTCGCCGACCGGGACGTTCGTGAACGTCTTGTTCAACGCGCTCGCCACGTCGTCCCCGCGACGGAACGCCGCGCGGACCGCGTCGAACATGCCGCCGGCCCAGCTCTTCGGGTGCGCCATCGCTGCGATCTCCGCCGCCGCGACGACGCCGCCGACCACCCGCGTCGTGTTGTTGACCTCGCCGAGGTTCGGATCGATGTTGGTGATGCGCCCGTCTTCGAGGCGCGCCGCGAGCTCGGTGGTGCGCTCGTTGACCTTGCCCTCCGCCATCATCCCCGCGACGAGGCCCGGGATGCCGGCGACCGACATGATGTTGCCCGCGGTGCGAAGACCGTTCGCGCCCGCGACGCTGTCGATGAGCTGCCGGTTCGTCATCTCCGTGACCGGCATGTCCCCCATGATCTGGTACTGCTCGAGGCGCGTCGCGTGCTCGAGCTTGGCGCTGACCTCCATCGCGGCCGGGTCGGCCGAGATCCCCGTGAAGCCGCTCGCGATGGTTCGGTAGTCGCGCTCCGCCTGCGACGGACCGAGCCCGCCGAAGTCACGCTGACGCACCGTCTCGACGGAGAGCTCGGCGAGGTCCGGGTTCGCCCAGTCTTCTTCTTCGCGGGCGCGTTCGAAGCGCGCGTCGACCTCGGCGCGGAGCGCCTCCCAGCCCTGCTCGGTGACCTTCTCGCCGTAACCCATCTCCGGCTGGTCGACGCCCTTCACGACGCCGGTCAGCTCCGGCGTGGTGAGGCCCTGCAGGTGGGCGTCGAGATCTGCGCGGGAGAGATCGGGGTTCGCGAGGGGCGCCGCCGGGTTCGCGGCGAGCGCGGCCTCGAGCGCGGCTTCCTCGGCGCGCTTGGCCTCGTCGACGTCGGCCGCGTCGTCGATCGCGGCTTCCTCGGCCGCTTCGTCGACCGCGACATCGTCACCGTCGACGCCGGTCGGCGCGGCGGCTTCGTAGCCGTCGTCGTCGGGGCCGGCGATCGCGTCGGCTTCGGCGTCGACGTCCGCGCTGTCGACGGCGTCGGTGGCGCTCGAGACGTCGGCTGCATCCGTGTCGTTGACGCCGCCGGTGTCTCGGGAGCTGTCTACGCCGGAAGGTCCGCCCGGTCCGCCATCGTTGGAAACGCCATCACCTGCCATGGTTCACTCTCTTTCGTCCTGGAAAGAAGTCGCGGATCAGCACCGTCGATCCTTGGTGCGGTAGAAGCTCGAGATCGTGAGCGAGGCGGCCCGGCGCGGGGCGAGCTGGGGTGCACAGAGCCGTTGCTGTCGCCCCTCCCGCGCGAGGAAGCCGCGGGTCGCGTCGATGCCGCCCTTCTTCCTGCGCTTGGCTTTGAGGTGCGCCTTCACCTCGGGCACGGAGCGCATCACGGAGCGGAGTCGCTCCGCGGCCGTCGGCGACGCGAGCGTCCCCTTCAGCGCACAGATCAGCCGGAGCCCGCGTTCGATCTCGAGGTCCGCGTTCGAAGAGGTCGCCGCTCGTGCAAGCACGGAGGTCAGCCACGGCAGCGCGTGCTGCGGCAGCTCGAAGCGCTCTTGCCCTCCTGGCAGGAGCGCTCCGTGCACGGCCCGTTCGAAGCGGACTTTCACGATCGAGGTTATCGGTAGGCGTCGAGTCGTGTTGCGCGAATCGAACGAAAAACTTTAGTGTAATCGGATACTTACATCCTACTACCGAAGTGGGTCGGAAGTCCCCACGCCGTCAGTTGATGTTGCAGTTGGAGCCGCAGATCGAGTTGTTCACGCAGTCGGCGTAGGTGCTGTGCCACGTCTCGTCGCTCGCGTCGCAGCCGTGCGACTGCGTCTTGGAGACGAGCCCGGTGCTCGTATTGCAGCAGTAGCCGTTGTTCCCCACCGGCGCGATCGGCTCGCGCCCGCCCTCGACGCGATCGGACTGACTCCCGCCGACCTGCACGGTGATCTCTGCGCCGGTCTCGTCGTACTCGACCCCCTCGTCCGGACCGCCGCAGGCCGCGAGCGCGAAGCCGAGCGCGAAGGAGGTGGCGAGGGTGATGATCGTCTTCTTCATGGTGTGTTCCCTTCTTGGTGCATGGCGCCAGGGCGCCGTCATGGTTGCCCGAGGGAAGAGCAACCCACGTGCCACGCGCGCGGCGGGCGCACGTAACTCGCGGAAACCAGAGGCGAAGGCTGGACCTGTCAGCTTCGTCGGACGGGCCCGTCGAAGCTGTCGGGTGGATCTGTCAGACGAAGTTACTTCGTCACGTCGGTCATCAGGATCGGCGGGATGTGCAGCATCGTGATGTCCGGGTTCGGGCGCGTCAGGTCCTTCGCGCGCTCGATCGCATCCGTCAGGGTGTCGGCGGTCTCCCAGCCGAGGATGCGCGCGACGTGTTCGTTCTTCGCGCCGACGCAGATGACCTTGCCGACGCGCTTGCGACCGGCGTCGCCCCAGTACCACATGTAGAAGGGGTGGGCGCCGTGGAAGGCGTTCCCGCGGCGGTACATCTCGATGTACGTCGGGTTCGTCGCGAACTCCTTCTCGAAGCGCTTGTGCAGCTCGAAGCTGTCGCGCGTCTCGGGGAGGCAGCGGTGGAAGAACTCGATGTAGCTCGGGTGGAAGCGCTGGTCGAAGTCGTCGTGCAGCGGGTGCGCGATGATCATGACGCCGCCGTCCTTCACCAGCGGCGCGCCGCGGTAGAGGTTGTACAGGTAGCCGAGCGCCATGACCTGTACGAGGAGCGGGTTCAACACCGCGTTGACGTTGTACGGGCTGATGAACGGGATGCCCATGAGGAGCACGTCGGCCTGCCCGCGCACCGGGACGCAGTACTGCTCGTAGTTCTTCTCGAGGATCTTGTCGTGCACCGGCTCCGTCGCGCCGGCGTGCACGGCGATGAGATCGTAGGGCGCCGGTACCTTCTGGAAGATGGCGCGCTTCGCGGACTGCGGGAGCTTCTTGAGCGTCCAGCGCAGCGACTGGAACGCGAGGCGATCCAGCTCCGTGAAGTCGTCCTCGTTCTTGCCGAGGAACTCCATCGAGCGGTCGTACATGCGGTTGTTGAGCGCCGTCTCGATGTGGAAGACCTTGACGTGCTGGTCGAGGATCTTGCCGATTCGGTTGCCGCTGTTCGCGAGCTCCGAGTTCTCCGGGTCCATGTACGAGTCGACCTCGAGCATGGTCTTCGGGTTGTGGTGGGCCTTCAGCCCCTGGTAGTCCGTCGTCCCGATCCCCATCGACTTGTGGCCGCCGTCCATCGGGACCAGGTTGATGTTGATGTAGATCGTGAGGTCGGCCTCCGCGCACAGCCGGTGGGTCTTCACCACCTCGCCGAGCTCCGTCTCGCCGAGCGTGACCATCACCTCGGGGTCCTCGGCGTCGTGGTTGATGAAGCGCTTCGGGTAGAAGCGCTCGAAGATCTTGGAGCCGACCATCCGCTTCATCTCGTCCGCGGTCATGCGGCGGTGGAGCGCGTTGGCGATGAGGAGGTCGATGTCGTCGACGCCGTGGTCGCCGAGGATCTGCAGCACGATCTCCAGCACACGCTGGCGGACGTCCGGCAGGCGCATCGGCGGGAGCGGCAGCGAGATGTCGTCCATGACGATGCACACCCGCATCGACGGCTCGAGGAGCGCGTACAGCGGCTCCATCTCCTCCGGGTGGTTCAGCGCGTAGCGGATCGCGGCGTCGGGGTGCGGGAGGCCCTTGATCGGCGGGTTCGGGTAGATGACGCGCGTGCCGATCGGCAGGTGCTCGTAGAGGAAGTCCTCGCCCGAGTGGATGATGCGGGGAGCGCTGTCCGAGTCGATGTAGACGACGTTGTCTTTTTCGCGCGGGATCACGTCGCGCCGCTTTTCGGCGGGCGTGGGGGCGCAGTCAACCGCCAACGTCGCGCCCGGGCTTTTGGTGGCTGTGAGAACCCCCAGGCGGTCGACAGGCGCTGCGCGGTGGCCTATCCGTGCGATTGATGATCGTGACGAACGAGACGAAAGGCCCGCTGCGCGTCCCGCTGGGGAAGGGCAAGGTGCTGCACCTCGCGCCGCGCGGGAGCGCCCACGTCTTGCAGGCCGCGACCGAGCGCGCCGCGTTCCAGAAGATGGTCGAGGCGAAGAAGATCTCCGTGCGCTCGGAGGCCGACGATCCGGGCGTCGACACCAACGGGCGCGACAGCAACGACGCCGGGACGCAGCCCGCGCGCATCCAGCGCAAAGGGCTGCGCTGACGGTCAGAAGCTGAAGCGCGCGGCGAACGGCGTTCGCAGAGGCGGGAGCGTAGCGCTGGCGTCGTCGGGCGGCCGCGTGATCTTGCGCGCCTCCTCCGACCAGACGGGGCGGGCCCCCTCGCCGATCTCCCGGGTCCACGCGCCGGTGATCACCGCGGCGAGCGGCACGATGAACAGGTCCGCGAAGAGGATCGCGCTCGCGGCGGTCTCGCTGTTCTGCCCGGCGCCGAGCGCCGCGGCGAGGAGCAGCAGGTTCACGAGGCCGGCGCCCAGGTAGGTCTCGGTGAAGCCGTAGTCCCAGTCGTCGCTCCCGGACATGAGCCCGTAGAAGGGCAGGGCCGTGACGAGCGGCGCCACGAGCCCGTCCACCGCGAGGACCGTCGCGACGACGCGCCCCTCCGTGAAGCTGCCGGTGACGAGCGAGAAGAAGAGGAGCCGGTACGCGAGCAGCGCGATGGCGCCGCCGAGGCCGCCCGTGACCAGGAGCCCCGCGTCGCTCGCGCGGGGGACGTCCTCGGCGGGCATCCAGCGGCGGCGCGCCCGCGGCGTGCGGGGCTTGGGGGGTGGTGCGGGCCGGGCGGTGGTGGCGGTTTGCGTCGAGGGGGCCTTCGCGGCGCGGCGCTTCGCCCGCGCGGTCGTGGAGGTGCGCGCGAGGAACTTCGGCGCCGCGGCGTTCTCGGCTGCTTCGGCTTCGCCGGCCTCCGCGTTCGCGGCTTCGCCGGCCTCCGCGTTCGCGGCTTCGCCGGCCTCCGCGTTCGCGGCTTCGCCGGCCTCCGCGTTCGCGGCTTCGCCGGCCTCCGCGTTCGCGGCTTCGCCGGCCTC